>NZ_JBQFIL010000001.1:0-1245000 GCF_056535465.1 Ruegeria sp. G7
CCTGCCATCGGATGCTCACCCACCTGGTTCAGCTTGGCGTCCAGAACCACCGACTTGGTCACGCCGTTCATCGTCAGATCACCAGTGATGTTGGCGGTGTCCTCGCCAGTCACTTCAATGCTGGTCGAGGTAAAGCTGATCAGATCGCCTTCGGTCACGCCAAAGAAATCCTCGGTCATAAAGTGATCTTCGCGCGGTTTCCAGCCGGTGAACATCTCGACCACCGGCATTGATACGGTCACGCTGGAAGCGGCTGGGTTTTCCTGATCGAACATGATCTCGCCTTCAAAGCCCGAAAACATGCCATAGGTGGTCGAAAAACCAAGGTGATTGTAGTTGAAGATCACCTGGCTGTGGCTTGGGTCCAATACGTATTTTTCAGCGCTGGCGAAGGCGGTCGTGGCAGATACAGCCAGAGCGGCGGCGAGAAGGGTGGATTTCATAACAATCTCCGCAAAGTTGGTTTTGCAAACCGGGTGGGTTGCTCATGAAATAAAATGTGCCGCCCAAGGGCGGCAGACAAGTTTTTTGATTCACAAACTCTGTTCCTATTTGAACAGAATAGAATTCAGGCGAAAATTGTTACGTTTTGGCTCAGTTGCCCTTTCAGCGCTGCGCCGACATCCGCCGATTCCAAAGGCAGCTTCATCAGCAGGCTGCCATCCACGTCGAACAATTCGACCTGATCATCGGCAAAACGTGCACCGCCCAGCGAGTCGTAGCTGCGGCGCAGGACCGTCTGCGGGCGGCCATTTTCGTTCTTTTGCAGGATACGCACTTCGCGGCGGATCGGGTCAAAATAAGCGTCGGGGCGCGCGTCCATCACCTGAATGGTCAGCAGGCTGACACCCACGATCAGCATCATCAGCGACGCCACCAGTTTCAGCGGCCAGACCTCGGCGCTCATGACTGAGCCGGGCATGAGCCACATCGAAAAGCCGAGAGGATCAGAAACGCGCCAGCGACACGCAGCAGTACCATCCGGGCACGCCAGTTCGGAGCAAACGTAATCAGAACGGGAACGGATTTATCGAACACTGCGCCGGGCGCTGTCTTTTCAAAAGTATTTGTTTGCATGACGGCCATTGTCTTGCCCTGTCTATGGTTTCTCAATCATCCGGGTGTTCCCGACTTGTGGAACAACCTCGCCGCGAAAAAAGTCAGGAATTGGGCGCGTCAGAGGAAATTGGGCGACTTCACAAAGGCATCTGTGGCGGGCTTGCCCGTCCGCTCAAACGTGTATACGGGGCCATCCTTCGCAGGAGTTATGAATCGCGCAGCCTCTCGTGGCAGGGTCGCGAAGGACCATATGGCCCCGCCTTTGAAATGCGCCTTGATATAAACAGGAGTGCACATGCCACTGTATGAGCATGTAATGATCGCGCGTCAGGATCTGTCCAACGCGCAGGCAGAAAGCCTTGTCGAACATTTCGGCACCGTTCTGGCTGACAACGGCGGCAACGTCGTCGACAGCGAGTACTGGGGCGTCAAGACAATGGCTTACAAGATCAACAAGAACCGCAAAGGCCACTATGCCTTCCTGAAAACCGATGCCCCCTCGGGTGCGGTTCAGGAAATGGAGCGCCTGATGCGCCTGCATGAAGACGTCATGCGCGTTCTGACCATCAAGGTCGACGAGCATGCCGAGGGCCCCTCGGTCCAGATGCAGAAGCGCGATGAGCGCGAAGGCCGCCGCGAGCGCCGCTGATCAACGCCTGACGAAAGGACTTAAACCATGGCCGCAAAACCATTTTTCCGCCGCCGCAAGGTCTGCCCGTTCTCGGGCGACAACGCGCCGAAGATCGACTACAAAGACACCCGTCTGCTGCAGCGCTACATCTCTGAGCGTGGCAAGATCGTACCTTCGCGCATCACCGCCGTTTCGGCGAAAAAGCAGCGTGAACTGGCCCGTGCTATCAAGCGCGCCCGCTTCCTCGCCCTGCTGCCCTACGCCGTGAAGTAAGGAGAGACTGACATGCAAGTTATCCTGCTGGAACGCGTTGCGAAACTGGGTCAGATGGGCGACGTCGTTGACGTCAAGCCCGGCTACGCCCGCAACTTCCTGCTGCCCCAGGGCAAAGCGCTGAGCGCGTCCGAGTCGAACATCGCCTCGTTCGAAGCCCAGAAAGCACAGCTTGAGGCCCGCAACCTGGAAACCAAGAAAGAAGCTGAAGCACTGGCTGAAAAGCTGGACGGCCAGCAGTTCATCGTGATTCGCTCGGCATCGGATGCCGGCGCTCTGTACGGCTCGGTCACCCCGCGTGACGCGGCAGATGCTGCAACCGAAGCTGGTTTCACCGTCGACAAGAAACAGATCGCCCTGATCGCTCCGATCAAGGAACTGGGTCTGCACTCGCTGGCAGTCAAACTGCACCCCGAGGTCGAGGTCGAGATCCAGATGAACGTTGCCCGTTCGGAAGAAGAAGCCGAACTGCAGGCATCGGGTAAATCGATTCAGGAACTGGCTGCTGAAGAAGAAGCCGCTGCTGAATTCGAGATCGCCGAACTGTTCGACGATATCGGCTCGGCCGCTTCGGACGACGAAGAGCTGGTTGCAGAAGAAGCACCGGCTGAGGAAGACGAAGCTAAAGCCTGATCTGACACAGCTTTGCACTTTGCAAGAGCCACGCGTTTGCGTGGCTCTTTTCTTTCATAGCTACCGGCACGGCAGAAATCGGCCCCGAACGTCAGCACGACCTTGCGATCGGTCGCATGATCCATATCATCGGCCCTTGCAAAACCGGAGTTTCCCCTATGCCCCCTCTTCTTCGTCGTAAAGTGCTGGCCCTTATGATTGCAGCCCCCCTCGTTGCCTGCGGCGGTCCTGACACACCGACGCGTCAGGATACCTTCGATCCACCGCTCTATCCCAACGAAACGCCTGAGCTGCGTGCCTCGATCAACAAATGGGCAGATCATTACGAACTGCCGCGCGAATTGGTGCACAAACTGGCTATCCGCGAAAGCACACACCGCCCATGGGCCGTGAACCGCCCCTATTACGGGCTGCTGCAGATTCTACCCGCCACCGCCCGGTCGATGGGCTACACCGGCAATGCGCAAGGCCTGCTGGACGCGGATACCAATCTAGAGTTTGCGGGAAAATACCTGCGCGGGGCCTGGCTATTGTCGGACGGAGATCAGAAACGCGCGATCTTTCTTTACGCCAAAGGATACTACCCTGAGGCGAAAGCACGCGGCATGTTGGTCGAAACAGGTCTGGTTTCCGCCACAAAATAGGCATCATTTTCGCGAATTTAATGATTAAAGCTCGTACATAACCACTCAAATACAGCAGCGGACACCATGGCTGACACAGACGAACCCCAACAAATCCCCTATGTGGGGGAAAAATAGATGTGCATGAATGGCACATTTTCCCCTAAAAGGCAGACATTTCCACATCTTCTTGTCATAATTTGGGAAATGTGATGTGCTATGTGACGTCAGGGAAAGCACTATCCTTTTTCCTGGCCAAAGGGATCCGCCCGCTCACTCGGGTCTAGCTGGTCGTTACCGTATGGATATTGTTGATCTCAGCACCCTTCCCGAACAGGACTCTCGCTATGATGAGTTCCTGCGCCAGGTCTGTGACAAATACGAGATGGACCACGCAGCCTATGCTGGCATGAACCCTGCAGCGGGTACGATCCATGGCCATGTGACCTATGGCGATGACTGGAAAAACCACTATCAGGAGCAAGGCCTGCACCTGATCGACCCGACCCTGCACATGAGCCAACGCAGCATCGCGCCCGTCGACTGGAGCCGCCTTGAACGCGGCAAGGATTTCCAGCGCGTGTTTCGTGACGCGCATGATTTCGGCATCCCGGATCAGGGCGTTACCATTCCTGTACGCGGCCCATATGGTGACATCGGCTTGCTCAGTGCGACCCGCGATTGCAGCCGCGAGGAATGGAAAAAGCTTGTGCCAAATGTGATCAGCGATCTGCAGTCTCTGGCTGTCCACATTCATGACAACGTGATGACATCGGACACCATCAGTCGGATGTTGTACCACCCGACGCTCTCAAGTCGCGAACTTGAGATTTTGCAATGGGCCGCTGCAGGCAAATCGCAACAGGATATTGGTGACATTCTGTCGATTTCACACCGAACGGTTGAGGTCCACTTGCGCTCTTCGCGCGAAAAGCTTAATGCACTCACAACGCCGCAGGCCGTGGGCCGCGCGATTGGAATCGGGCTAATCTACCCGGGCTAAAGCAAAATTCTGCCAAAATCTGACCCAAAAAGCCCAGATTACGGAAACCCCCAATAGATTCGCCCTGAAATCCGAGTAACGTCTTATCCACAGACAGATCACTCGAAGGGGGTTACAATGATTTTGGTAGTTGATGGGCTGAACAGACATCTGTTCACCGAAGTTCTTGACGATATGTTCGAACTGCGCGCCCGTGTTTTTGGCGGACGTCTTGGATGGGACGTTCACATTGAAGACGGCAAAGAAATCGACCAGTTCGACCATCTGGATCCTGCATACGTAATCGGTCTCGACGATGAGGGGAACGTCGTGGCCGCAGTACGTGCATTGCAGACCACCGGGCCGCACATGCTATCGGATGTGTTCTCGGATATTCTTTGCGGCGAGGCGCCGATGCGCAGTGCGACCATGTGGGAATCCACGCGCTTCTGCGTCGACACGCAGCGCTTGACACGCGGGAAAGAGAAAAACTCGGTCTCTTATGCGACCTGTGAGTTGATGATCGGATCACTGGAATATTGCCGCAACGCAGGTATCCAGGACATCATCACCGTCATCGACCCGGTCATGAACCGTGTTCTGAAACGGTCGAACTGTGCGCCGTACGACTATGTCGGCGAGACCGTTCCGATGGGCAAAGTTCCGGCCATGGCAGCCCTGCTTGATTGCAGCGAGGAACGGATTTCCGGATTGCGTGATTTTGCAGACATCCACCACGATGTCTTTATCGACGAAGATGCTGCGCTGGAAATGTTCGAAGCCAAGAAGGCCGAAAAGCTCAGCCCGGCGAACCGAGACCACAAGCCGCTCACAGATCTCGAGAAGTACTTTGTCGAGCAGATGAGTGCGGCAAAAACGGAAGAAGAACGGCAGGCAGTGCTGAAACTGATCGAGGCCCTGTCAGATACGTTCACCACAGAGCAAAGACCGCTCTGTTACAGACCCCCGTGCTTTTGCTCATGAGGCCTGACCCCCTCACCTCATAGTACAAAGCCACCCATGCGGAGCCGTCCTATTTCCAGACGGCTCCGCTTTTTTGTGGCCCCCTTGCGGGGAAGGAAGAGGATTATTCCTCTTCCAGCGCTTCCACGGCTTTTTGCAGGTCGTCTTTGCTGACCTCTTTGTCGGTGACCTGCGCCAGTTCGAACACGTAATCGACGACCTTGTCTTCGAAGATCGGTGCGCGCAGTTGCTGCTGCATCTGGGCATTCTGCTGCACGAACTCAAAGAACTGGCGTTCCTGGCCCGGGTACTGGCGTGCCTGGTTCATGATCGCCTGCGTCATCTCTGCATCCGACACTTCAACTTCTGCCTTCTGACCAAGTTCGGCCAGAAGCAGGCCCAGACGCACGCGGCGTTCGGCCAGTTTGTTGTGCTCGTCGGTGGGCTCGATCGGATCGTGGTCGTGGCCTTCCACATCCGGGTTTTCCTCGTGCCACAGCTGGTGTGCAATCTGTTTGGCTTCTGCTTCCACCAGCGACGGCGGCAGGTCAAAGGTTACTTTCACATCCAGTGCATCCAGCAGGCCGCGCTTCATCACCGCGCGCGACGCGCCAGCGTACTCGGCTTCCAGACGTTCAGCAATTTGCGCCTTCAACCCGTCCAGATCCTCGGCGCCAAATTTCTTGGCCAGCTCGTCGTCGATCTCGGCTGCAACGGGTTCCTTCACCTCTTTGATGGTGCAGGTGAATACGGCGTCTTTGCCGGCCAGGTGCTCGGCCCCGTATTCTTCGGGGAAGGTGACGTTGACGTCTTTTTCTTCCTCAGCTTTCACACCAACCAGCTGCTCTTCAAAGCCTGGGATGAAGCTGTTCGAGCCCAGAACCAGCGGATAGTCTTCCGCAGAACCGCCTTCGAACTCTTCGCCGTCAACCTTGCCCACAAAGTCGAATACGATCTGGTCGCCGTCTTTCGCCTTGGACCCTTTGCGACGCGATTTGAAGTTCTGAGCGGTCTCGGCCAGATTGCCCAGCGCTTCTTCGACGGCTGCATCGTCGGCTTTGACGACCAGCTTTTCCAGCTCGACCGATTTCAGGTCAACTTCCGGGATTTCAGGCAGCGCCTCGTAGGACATTGCGACCTCAACGTCGTCGCCTTCTTTCCAGTCCTCGTTGGTCATCTTGACCTCAGGCTGCAGCGCAGGGCGGTCACCGCTGTCTTCAAAGTGCTTGTTCATCGCACCGTCGATGGTTTCCTGCATGGCTTCGCCCAACAGACGCTGGCCGAACTGCTTTTTCAGCAGCGCCATCGGCACCTTGCCTTTGCGGAAACCCTTCATTTCGATTTCCGGCTGCGCTTCGGTCAGTTTCTCGTTGACCTTGTCGTCCAGCTCGGCTGCGGTAACGACGATGTTGTAACCGCGTTTCAGACCTTCGTTCAGCGTCTCGGTAACCTGCATTATGGTAGTCCCCATAGGATTCGGGGCGCGCAAAACGGGCGCGCCGGGCAAATTTGACGCCTTCTATTTGCCCAGCCCCTACGTGCAAGGGGCAATGCCCTTATCGGTCTTGTTTTGCCGCCGATTTGAACAAAAAACGCCCCGGCTGCAGAGGATGCGCAAACTTCGCAGAGGACGCAGGCTCAGAACCTCCAGCGCGCGCCCAGAACCCACGCCTCGTTCTCGTCGAAGTCGATGGTGTCGTCAAAATCATGGTTGCGATATTTCAGATAGGCGTCTGTGTTGATGCTGTCGATCCGCTGCACAACGGCAATGCCCCATGACTTGGTGCTGGAGCCGGCGTTCTCAAAATCCGACCCATCGAAATAGTCGATACCAATGCCTGTCTTGCCCCAGGCCACCCAGTCGGCTTCGTAAGCCAGTTTCGCATACCAATAGTCCGGATCGCTTGCGCCAGCAGCCGTGTCATCACGCGATCCCAACGCAGCCGTGACGCTGAAACCGCTTGGCAAGAGGACCGAGGCCGACCCGATCGTATCCCTCCGCTCGCCCGATCCGTCGTCAAAGTCGCGCACTGCGTAGGCGAGGCTCGCGGCGAACTCGACTCCATTGGCGAAAGTGTTGCCGTACGACAAAGCGATGTCGTAGTAGTCATCGTCATCGCTGCTGGACAGGATGTTCTGACCATAGGCAATCGCTGCCGAGAACCCATTGAAATCCGGCGTATCGTAGCGGATGCGCCCGCGGCGCGCACCATCGAAGTTGCTTGCTGAATCGCCCACCGTGATATCGCTCAGCACACCATCCGAGCCACGATAGAAAAACGCGCCGTTTTCGTCGTTGGTGAAGGAATACAGGGCTGTTCCGACATAAGACAGATCCGTTTCAGCAGCACCATCCGAGGCCATACTGCCCTGCCCGGCTGAAAACCGGCCATATGCACCCGCCAAAGAGAAATCGACATGGCGGATGTCTTCCCGTGACCAACCATCCGCGTTGGTTCCGTCCTGATTGGCCGTTCCTGTGCTCGGCAAACCCAGGCCGGTTTCAAAGCGGAACATAAACTCATTGGCACCATAAGGCTGCATCAATCGAAGACCCACCCGACTGTTGGACAGGTCATTGTCCAGCAGCCGCGTCTCGGTCTCGGCTCCGTCATCTACCGACACGATCGCCGGGTGCAACTGTCCGTACAGCAGCACATAGCCGCCCGAGTTGTTTTCATATTTCAGTTCGGCCAAAGCCGGCATCGCGGTAGTCGCGACCAGAAATGTAGCCACCGTAGAACGTTGGAATATGTGCGCCATATCGATCACCATCAAAATTCCGCATTTCGCGCTCGGCCCGAAACGCGGCAGTTGAAATGCAGGCGGTCATATGTCGGTCAAGGGTCAGGCCTGCGCCGTGCGGTCGACTTACCTGTTACAGATTTCGCCACCGCGCCCTTGGTCCAGCAGATAGCCGCGAGACACCTTGGGCAAACCAGCCACACATGTGGTTTGGCACCCTACGTGCCAGAACATTCTTTTCACAAAATAATTAAATATCAAGTTGTTTGAATAATATGGGCATTTGCTCAGGCAGGTCTTCCGCGATCAGCCCAGATCCAAACAGCCGCGCGCACTCGACATGTAGCCACGCAGCTGCGGTGGCCGCATCGATCGGCGCTTGCCCGCGTGCAAGTAAACCCGTGACAAACCCGGCCAGCACATCGCCAGAGCCCGCAGTGGCAAGCCACGGTGCCGCCCGCTCGTACATGGCGGCATTCACAAAGACGCGCCCATCCGGCGCAGCGATGACCGTATCGGCCCCTTTGAAAAGCACGATGCACCCTGCGCGCCGCGCCGCGGCGCGGGTTGCATCGACTTTTGAATACCCCGGCCCGATATCCGCGACGGCCTTCATCTTTTCCGCAATATCAGGAAATAGGCGCGCGAATTCGCCCGCATGCGGGGTTAATACGCAAAGAGCGTGCAACCGCCCAAACAAGCTCTGCGGATCGTCGGCGAACGCGGTTAATGCATCTGCGTCCAGAACAGTGGGCCTCTGCGCGGCCAGGGCGACCGGAACCAGTGTTCGCGCACGCTCCAGCCCCAGACCGGGTCCCAGGCAAAGCGCATTCAAGCGAGCGTCCGCCAAGATCTCTGCAAGGCCGTCAGCATCCTCGACGCGCTGCATCATCAATGCCGTGATGTGGCTGGCAACCTCCATCTGCGCCGAAGGCAGCACGCCAAGCGACACCAAGCCCGCCCCGATCCGCAAAGCGCCCCGCGCAGCAAGGCGGGCAGCACCGGTCTTCCCCATACCCCCCGCAAGGAGGAACGCGTGGCCATGCGCATATTTATGATCGTGTTCGGTCTTGCCGAGGATCGAACCGGTCGGGCGTTTGGCAGAGCGCGCAATTTCTGCATCGTCCGAGCCATGGTTTAGCCCAATGTCTTTGACGACCAACCGGCCACACATCGCTGGCCCGTCCGCCAAGACATGCCCAAGCTTACGTGCATGAAATGAAACCGTCAAAGCAGAGCGCGCACATCGGCGCCCGTGCTGAGGAAATGCACCACCCAGCACTTTCCCCGAATCCGAGCACAGCCCCGATGGCAGGTCAATGGCCACCGTTCGCGGAGCCGTGATCTGATTGCCTGCCCCATTCTCTCGCATGTCCCACGCATCGGCCGCATCATCGTGCAGCCAAAGATGCTCCCACAACACCGGGTCATCGATTGGCCGCGCCAAACCAGTGCCGAACAGTGCGTCGATCGAAAGGTCGGGGTGCTGCGCCTGCGGGCTAATCGGGTCCGTCGGGTTTAATGTGGGTCCGGCCCAACGTTCATAGTTGACCCTGGCATCCGGCGGCAGCTTGGCCGGATCACCGTAAAGAATGACCTCAACCGCCCAGCCCAGGTCTTTCAGCAAGCGCGCCACGACGAAACCGTCGCCACCATTGTTCCCCGGCCCGCACAACACCGTCGCGCGACCGTCGCTTTGCGCCAGCTCCGGCCATTCCTCGAAAATCGCATCCAAAACGCCCCGCCCGGCTCGTTCCATCAGTTCAAGCCCGGTCACCTCGCCCGCGTCAATCGCCGCACGCTCACAAGCGCGCATCTGTGCAGCGGTCAGCAATTCTGTCATCCCAAATCCTCACGCGATTCAGTTTTGATTACTATTTATGCAAAGAGTTCAAAAATTAATCTTTCGCACATATTCCGCGCACCTCTTTCCAAGCAATACAGTAATCGGATTGCTGCACAATCCCAGACGTGATCAGTGCGGTCCAGACAACCATGCAAGGTGACCCGGAATGAAAAAGATCGAAGCGATCATCAAACCGTTCAAACTGGACGAAGTGAAAGAGGCGCTGCAGGATGTGGGCATTCAGGGCCTCAGCGTGATCGAGGTGAAGGGTTTCGGTCGCCAGAAAGGTCACACCGAACTGTATCGTGGTGCAGAGTATGTTGTCGACTTCCTGCCCAAGGTGAAGGTCGAAGTCGTGCTGGATGACGACCAGGTCGACGCCGCGATCGAGGCCATCGTCGGTGCCGCAAAGACCGACAAGATCGGGGATGGCAAAATCTTTGTCTCGCCCGTCGAACAAGCCATTCGCATCCGTACCGGCGAGTCCGGTTCGGAAGCCCTGTAACGTATCATCTTCAAATCAGAGGAAACAAGAGAATGAGCAAGGACGCAGTTCTTCAGCTGATCCGGGACGAAGACGCAGATTACGTCGACATCCGCTTTACCGATCCGCGCGGCAAGCTTCAGCACGTGACGATCATGGCCGATCAGGTCGACGAAGACTTTCTGGAAGAGGGCTTTATGTTCGACGGCTCGTCCATCGCGGGCTGGAAGTCGATCGAAGCATCCGACATGAAGTTGATGCCCGACACCGACAGCGCCTATGTCGATCCGTTCTACGCAGAAAAAACCATCTGCCTGCACTGCTCGGTTGTTGAGCCCGACACCGGCGAGGCCTACGAGCGCGATCCCCGTGGTACAGCGCAGAAGGCCGAAGCCTACCTGAAAGCGTCCGGTATCGGCGACGTCGCCTATATGGGCCCCGAGGCCGAGTTCTTCCTGTTCGATGATGTCCGTTTCTCGAACAGTATCAACAAGGTATCTTACGAAGTTGATGCGACCGACGCGTCGTGGAACACCGACACCGAATACGAAATGGGCAACATGGGCCACCGCCCTGGCGTCAAGGGCGGCTACTTCCCGGTCAACCCGATTGACGAAAGCCAGGACCTGCGTTCGGAAATGCTGTCGACCATGAAGCGTCTGGGCATGAAAGTGGACAAACACCACCACGAGGTCGCGTCCTGTCAGCACGAACTGGGTCTGATCTTCGACAGCCTGACCAAGCAGGCCGACGAGTTGCAGAAGTACAAGTACGTCATCCACAACGTTGCACACGCCTACGGAAAATCGGCTACTTTCATGCCGAAGCCGATCGCAGGTGACAACGGCACCGGCATGCACGTGAACATGTCCATCTGGAAAGATGGCAAGCCTTTGTTCGCTGGCGACAAATACGCCGATCTGTCGGACGAAGCGCTGTACTTCATCGGTGGCATCCTGAAGCACGCCAAAACGCTGAACGCCTTCACCAACCCGGCGACCAACAGCTACAAGCGTCTGATCCCCGGTTTTGAGGCCCCCGTTCTGCGCGCCTACTCGGCCCGCAACCGTTCGGGTTGTGTCCGTATTCCGTGGACCGAAAGCCCGAAAGCCAAGCGCGTCGAGGCTCGCTTCCCCGATCCGGCAGCGAACCCCTATCTGGCGTTTGCCGCGCTGCTGATGGCAGGTCTGGACGGCATCAAGAACAAGATCGATCCGGGCGAAGCCATGGACAAGAACCTGTACGATCTGCCTGCCGAAGAACTGGCCGACATCCCGACCGTTTGCGGCAGCTTGCGTGAGGCTCTGGAAGCTCTGGCATCCGATCACGACTTCCTGCTGCAGGGCGACGTGTTCACCAAAGACCAGATCGACGGCTACATCGCACTGAAGATGGAAGAGGTCGAAACCTACGAGCACACTCCGCACCCTGTAGAATACGGTCTGTACTACAGCTGCTGATCCAGAATTTTCGACGAAAATTCTTGCAAGGCGTCAATCGGACGCCCTTGTTTCATTTGACACGATCTTCCACACTGCTCCGCAGGAGGAGATCGCATGGACGCTGAATTCTCGAACTTCGTGACCACCACAGAAGAGCTCGAGCGCATCACAGGCGCGCCCCTGCCGCAAATCATCGCCAAGGAAGTGCCCGCGCTGGATCAGATGTGTCGTGATTTCATCGCGACCTCGCCATTTTGTCTGATTGCATCGGCCAATCCGTCCGGACACCTTGATATTTCACCGCGCGGTGATCCCGCGGGTTTCGTTCGGGTGCTCTCTGACACCTTGATCGCGATCCCGGATCGCCCTGGCAACAAGCGCGTGGATACGTTTCACAATGTTCTGCAGGACCCGAGAGTCAGCGTGATTTTCTTTGTTCCCGGCAAGATGGAGACGCTGCGTCTGCGGGGCACCGCCCGGATATGCGCCGACCCTGACCTTCTAAAGTCGATGGCTGTCAACGCGCAGGCACCCAAGCTGGCACTGATGATCCGCGTCCAGACGGTCTTTGCGCACTGCCCCAAATGCGTCGTCCGCGCGAACCTGTGGCAGCCCGAGGCCTGGCCAGACTCCTCCGGCCTGCCCAATATGAATGCGATGATGGTCAAACACGCCAATATCGACAAAACCCCGGATGAATGGTTCGAAAGCCTGAAAGCCGCTGGGGAATTGGACCTTTATTAACCTTTCATTTTTGTATGTTGGACCTCATCATGCTTCGCCTTTTCCTTCTTACACTCGCACTGATCAGCCCGAACCTTGCGATCGCTGCCCCATGCGGCAATACCAGCGCCGGGTTCGATGCCTGGAAACAGGATTTTGCAAAACAGGCCAAACGCGCGGGTGTGAAAAAGAAAGGGCTGCAGGCGCTGGCTCAGACCAGATACGAAACGCGAACCATCGCGGCGGATCGCAATCAGAAAAGCTTCAGATACTCGCTCGACAAGTTCATGCAGGTAAGGGGCGCGAATACGATTGTCGCACAGGGGCGCAAGCGCAAAGCCCGCAACCCCCAATTCTACGCGGCGCTCGAACGCCAATATGGGGTGCCCGCCGGCGTTCTGATTGCCATCCATGGTATGGAAACCGGGTTCGGGAACTTCATGGGCGACAGCCCGGTTGTTTCAGCAATCACCACTTTGGCCTATGATTGTCGACGGTCCGACTTCTTTATCCCGCATGCCATCGGGGCGCTGAAACTGGTTGATCGGGGCAGCATCACAATGGCGACAAAGGGGCAAAACATGGCGAGCTGGGCCACACGCAGTTCCTGCCCGGCAATGCCCTGACTTATGGCGTTGACGCCACCGGGGACCGTCAGGTCGACTTTTACAACATGACCGATGCACTGGCATCGACCGCAAATTTTCTTCGCAAGAAAGGGTGGAAGCCAGGAAAAGGCTACCAGCCCGGAGAGCCGAATTTCGCGGTGATCCAACAGTGGAACGCCGCGTCAGTCTATCAGCAATCCATCGCAATCATGGCATGGCGAATCGACAACTGACCGCGCCCAAGCTCTGACATAGGCGAACCCGATTTCAGCCACATTCCTGCCACAGACATTAACCGGACCCTTTAGTTTCTTGGTTTCCAAAGCGTAATCAATGTCGGAAATTTCTGACTTTTCTCCCGCATTGCCAAAATTTGCCCCACATCGCCCGTTAATCTGGGCTGAGAATGACTACGGCAAAGGAACACGTTGTGACCGCAAAGCTGATGTATCATGGTGGCCTGCAGTTTGATGGCCCTGCAGACGGCGCGCTCGAACGGTTCTGCGAGGTCGTTACCACAACGCTTCAGGACTACGGCCACCTGATCGAACGCAAAACCGACCTCAGCGCCAACGAGACGAGCATTGTCACCAGCCAGTACCTAGTGCGTCTGACACTGGACGCGACCCAGGACGAAGCTGAAGGGTCCCATCACCAGCGGATGGACCGTGCGGCGGGATTGCAGACCATGGATCGCCCCGTTGTAACGCTGCCAGAAAACCGGTTGGCAATAACAATCTGCCCGGTCTCTTCCCTGCTGGATGACACTGAAATCTCTGAACTGATGCTTGTCGTCATTCTTTATCGGATGGTGGATATCTGTTCGACCCAACGCGTCGAATGGTTGTCGCCGAAAACGGTTCTGACAGTAGAGCAATTCATGAGTGCGTTCGATTCAATTGCTCCGCGTAAACCGCGAGATCGCAAGCAGATTTTCGAAGCCATCAGCGGTCCGTTTGCGGGGCTCAGCCTCTCGGATTTCGATGAACCCGCGCCCGCCCCCAAAGTGCAAGCCGCCCGCCCAATCCAGTTGAGCGATGAACAGCTGCTCAGCATCGCCTTTCGCACTGAAACAGAGGTGCCACCGCCCGCGAATGATCCGGACCAGATTGCCGAAACCAGCGAACGGCCCAGCGATATCCTCAGACTCACAAGCTGGGGGATGACAGGTGCTGTCGCCAGTGTCTCGGCACCCATCGCGATCTCTCTGGCGGCTGTCAATCTGATCCGCGGAGAGGACTTTCGCCTGAATACACAGGTGCTGGCGTTCACCATGGCCATCTTCGGATTGCATTCAACCAACGCCTTTGCCGAGGTGGCCAGCGTCTTTGGCATCTAAAGAAACGACCCAAGACCCTCCTAGGAGGCCCCGCCGTCAGGCGGGGTCTTCCGTTTCTCGGAAGCGGCTGGCCGGCAAAACATAAGTGTGGATTGCAAAGACGACGGCCCGCGTCTCGGGCAAGCGCAGAAGAGTCTGGCGCTCGCTGCGCAGATATTGGGCCGTGCCCCTGTCGCGCGGGTCGCGGCGCTGATGCATGCTGCGGGGCTGGAACAGTTCGGCATCGTGATACCACAACGCGTTGAACCGCCACAGCGGGCGACCGGGCTGGATGCCATCAAACAACCGTTGCACCCGCCGCGCGATATTGGCGTCGTAAGTGTCCACCGGCTGATGTATCGCAACCAGCGGGCGCATGAATTTCTCGGACAAGGACCAACTGGCCGGGAAGCACAGGATTGCACCCGTCAACATATGCTCGTCGTCTTGCTTCTGCAGAATACAGAAATCCTCCTGCACCAATTGGCACAGCGTTTCCAGCGGCCGCGACCTGTCCAGCGTGACCTGAACACCGTCGGGTCGGCGCACCAGATCAGAGCCGCCCGGATAGGTCTGTTTCAGAACCAGATCCAGCAGCTCTTGCGCCGGTTCCAAGGCCGCGGGGCTTTGCGCCAGAACCTCGGGCTTGCGGTTGGCCAGAAGCTCCGCCCGCTTTTGCATCTGTGCCGCAAAAGCGTCGTCCCGGTGCAGCCAAGTGTCAGGGTCGGCGGGTCGGATACCCGGCAAAGGGTTCGGGGCCAGCGGGTCGTAAGGGATATCTTGCTGTAAAATCACCGTCATGACCAAGCCATAGCAGCCCCTCCCTGCGCTGTCGGTCAAAAAGCGACCCGCTTGCGGTCGCAAATTTTCAAGACGCCGCGTTGCGCGCTTTGCAGGCTGGTCTGACATGCAGAAAGGCCCAGCCGTGAACAGCCCCTATCGCGATAGCCGCAAAATCGACCCGACCAAAGGCGCCACCCTTGGGGATGGCACCCCAACGACAATGACCGGATCGAGATCGGGCCGACTCAGCTGGCCTTCGGCGAATGGGCGGCCACCGGGCTGACGCTTCCGAACCTGGAGCAGATGCGCAGATTTCGATGGGAACGACTGACGCAGGGCATCGTCGATCGGAATTGGGGTGGAGTACTGCTTTTTGACCCGCTGAACATCCGCTATGCCACCGACAGCACCAATATGCAGCTGTGGAACACCCACAACCCGTTTCGGGCGGTACTGGTCTGTGCCGACGGATATATGGTGATCTGGGATTATAAGAACTCACCTTTCCTGACGACATTCAACCCGCTGGTACGTGAGCAACGCTCGGGTGCGGACCTGTTCTATTTCGACCGCGGCGACAAGATCGACATCGCCGCTGATGTGTTCTCGAACGAGGTGCGGGCGCTGATCAACGAACATGGCGGTGGCAATATGCGGCTGGGCGTGGACAAGATCATGCTGCACGGGCTGCGCGCGCTCGAGGCGCAGGGCTTCGACGTCATGGAAGGTGAAGAACTCACCGAAAAAACCCGCGCCATCAAAGGGCCAGACGAAATCCTTGCCATGCGCTGCGCCAGCCACGCTTGCGAAACGGCCGTGGCGGAAATGGAGCGCTTTGCCCGCGCCAATGTCGGCGACGGGAAAACATCCGAGGATGACATCTGGGCCGTTTTGCACGCCGAGAACATCCGGCGTGGCGGTGAATGGATCGAAACACGACTGCTGGCATCGGGGCCGAGGACCAACCCCTGGTTTCAGGAATGCGGCCCCCGGATCACGCGACAGAACGAGATTATTGCCTTTGATACCGATCTGATCGGCTCGTACGGCATTTGCGTCGATATCTCACGCACCTGGTGGATCGGCGATCAGAAGCCGCGCCCGGACATGATCTACGCGATGCAGCATGCGCATGAACACATCATGACGAACATGGAGATGTTGAAACCCGGTGTCATGATCCCGGAACTAACCGCGAATGCACATCGTCTGGACGAAAAGTTTCAGGCTCAGAAATATGGTTGCCTGATGCATGGGGTGGGCCTGTGTGATGAATGGCCGCTGGTCGCCTATCCCGACAAGGCCGTCGAGGGGGCGTATGATTATCCTCTCGAACCCGGCATGGTCCTGTGCGTCGAAGCCGCCGTGGGCGAAGTCGGTGGGGATTTCTCGATCAAGCTGGAAGATCAGGTTCTGATCACCGAGGACGGGTATGAGAACCTGACCAAGTACCCCTTTGACACACAACTGATGGGCTTGGGCTAAAACGAACCGTTCCGGCCCCAATCCGACCGTTTGACATTGCCGTGCCAGTCCTCTGGTGCGGTCACAGCGCCTTGAAAGCTCCATAACCGGCCAGCTCTGCCCAAGCGCAAAACCAACTGCACCCGCAAGCAAAAGCGCAGCAATGATCCCCGGATGCAGTGTTGATCTGGACGATATATTCGGTGCGTATGCCATGAAAACCTCCGTTTCACGTCTCTTGGCTGAATATAACTTGAGTTCTATCGATAGATTATTAAAATGAATGTTTTTTGAACTTAACATCACCAAACATGATACAAAAACTGCAATCTCTCGGTCAGCCACAAAGCTAAAATGTCAAATCCTCACCTTACCGTGACGCTTCTGACATAGGGGTTGAGAGAACCTGCGCTAGGACACAGTATTGGCCCGGTCCCAACACCAAGGAATACCCATGGCCACCGAACGCATTACCTTTGCCGGTCACGACGGCAGCCAATTGGCCGCGCGCCTTGACCTGCCGGACGGGCCCGTTCTGGCAACAGCCCTGTTTGCACATTGCTTTACCTGCTCCAAGGATATCCCGGCGGCACGGCGCATCTCGGCGCGCCTTGCGGCCATGGGCATCGCTGTGCTGCGCTTTGACTTTACCGGGCTGGGTCATTCTGGAGGGGAGTTCGCGAACACCACATTCACCTCGAATGTCGAAGATCTGATCGCGGCGGCGCAGTATCTGGCCGGGCGCGATATGGCCCCCGCTTTGTTGATCGGGCATTCGCTGGGTGGGGCTGCGGTGCTGCGTGCGCGCGCTGGCATTCCTTCGGTCAAGGCCGTGGTGACACTGGGTGCTCCTGCTGATCCCGGCCATGTATCCCATCACTTCGAAGCTGCCTTGCCCGAGATCGAGGCCGAAGGCAGCGCCGAGGTTTCGCTGGGCGGACGCCCGTTCCGCATCGGCAAAGCCTTTGTCGACGACATCTCGGAGGCGGCGCTGAACACCGCCATCGCCGAGTTGAAGGCCGCGCTGCTGATCCTGCACGCCCCGCGCGATGAGACCGTCAGTATCGACAATGCCAGCACCATCTTTCTGACCGCAAAACACCCCAAAAGCTTTGTTACACTTGATGACGCCGACCACCTGATCACACGCGCTGCGGACGCAGAATATGCCGCTGATGTCATTGCGGCATGGGTGTCGCGCTATGTCAAACTCAGTCCGCCTGCCCCGCCGCCGGGCGCACCCGAAGGCGTCGTCCGGGTGACCGAGGCTGATCCTGCGGGTTTTCTGCAGGACATCCAGTCCGGCCCACGTCATCACGCGGTGGCGGATGAACCTGCCTCTTATGGCGGGACCGATCGGGGCATGTCACCCTATGGCTTCGTGTCATCGGGCTTGGGGGCCTGCACCTCGATGACGATCCGTATGTATGCGCGTCGCAAACGCTGGCCCCTGACCGGGATCGCCGTGGATGTCTGCCACGATAAGGTACATGCACAGGACGCGGGCCTTGCAAATGCGGGCAAGGTTGATCTGTTCCGCCGGAAAATCCGGCTCGAAGGTCCCCTCGATTCAGAGCAAAAGGCGAAACTTCTGGAGATCGCCGACAGATGCCCGGTGCATCGCACTCTGGAAGGATCAGCGCAGATCACGACCGAATTGCTGTCGTAGCCCCTGCAACGCGCGACTCAGAGCGCCTTCCATTCGGTATGGTGGCGCTCTCTACGACTATTCGCACCAAGCCCGCGTTTCACGCGTCCCACGGCGGTGATCCTGTAATGGCAGCCGCGCTGATCGTAGGTGACCTCTATATACGCGCGTCGGATATCTTTACCGAAAGGTCCGCCGGGGCGACCGGCAAAGCCGAATTCGCCCATGCGTTCTTCGATTTCTTCAACGGTATCCTCGGGCAGAGCCTGCGGGGTCAGATTGATCCGATACGGGTTGGGAAACCCGATATTAGGCACAATAAGTATACCGCAGAACGCTGTGGCTATGGCTCTTAACTGTTCTTCAGTCAGCATCGTCGACTCCATCTTACTGGGATCGAGCGGGCCGCTGGTTCACGCGCTGATCTGAACCTGCAGGTCGTCAGCCGGACCCGCCCATAGGGAATAGTACCACAGATGGTAGTTTTCGCTCAAAACACGCGGGCGGGTCCGGGTCAGGGCCGCGTATGCAGCCCCTGTGGGTCAACGTCGCCGGGGTGTCGGACGATGGATCGGCGGGCGCGCTGCAGGGGGGCGCGCGACGGGCGGGCGCGGACGCGACGGGGGTTTCCCGATCGGCGGCTTTGGCCGCTGGGGCGGCTTCGAAACCGGCGGCTTTGGGCGGTCGGGCCGATCTGGACGGTTGATATCCACGTCAACGTTCACGTTGCGATCATGATAATAGTCGTTCCAAAGCATCGAGTCGTAGAACGGGTCATACCCATATCCGACCCCGACCGTAACACCGTCACACGCGCTCAGCGTAAGGGTTGCAACGCCAAGCCCGAGCGCAATGACCGAGCGTTTGAACAATTTGCGTGTCATCCGAACCTCCGTCACTGCACGGGTCGGAACGATGCAAAGACATCGTTCAGATCATCTACATATGCCGGATCAGCCCCGTCGCGCAGGATTGACACCGCTACGGCCACGCGGTCGCCTGGCAGATCAATGATAGCAGCGGTGAAATTGACCCCGCGCCCATCGCGCCTGCCAGTCCCCCGGATCACACGCGCCGGACGCCCACCTATACTGGTTTCGCTGGTGCTGGTGATGGCAGGAGCGTTGACCAGAAACTTGTCGATATCCTCGAGATACCGAATGCCGCCCTGAATATCGGCCACCCCGGCGGGTGAGACAAAACCCATCCAGACGCTGTCATCCGTTAACGGCCTGATCCCCATCACGCGCGTAACGGCGCGGGTATCGCCCAGTTCGGTATCTTCAATCTCGCGCGGACCACCCGTGCGGACGGCCCAGAAATCTGGCACTTCAAACCGAAACAGAGCGCGTCCATCGTCGGTGTAGGTCACCGGCGTGTCTGCTGCGGCGCCACCCGCAACCCAAAGCGCTGCGCAAAGAGCAGATGTTGAAAACAATCGAATATGCATATCTCAATAACCTGATGATGTCTCGGGGATCAGATTGAACCTTCATTGTTGCGGTTGTCCAGCATGACGTTGAACCGGCACGAAAAACCCGCACCCGAGGTATCTCGGATGCGGGTTTCGATGTCACGATCCGGTGTGGATCAGGCGCGGGCGTTGCCCACCAGCTTCCACACGGCGGGGATCAGCAGCGCGGCCAGCGCCAGCTTGATCGCATCACCCAGCAGGAACGGTGTCAGGCCCCATTCCAGGATCGGCTTGTCCCAGCCATACAGCTGACCCAGCCACAGCAGGCCGGGCACATAGATCAGTACGTTGGCCAGAACCAGCGCCAGCGCCAGTTTTCCAACCGAACGGTCCCAGCCGCGCGCAGCCAGAGTTCCCAGGGCCAAGGTGGCGAGGACATACCCGACCAGATAACCGCCAGTGCCGCCCATCATGTATGTCAGGCCGAATTTCTCAGCCGAAGAGCCTGCGAACACGTCAAAGCCCAGCGCGCCAACCAGCAGGTAACCCATCATGGTGACCAGACCCAGACGCGCGCCATAGGCGGTGCCAATGGTCAGCACTGCAAAGGTGCCCATGGTGATCGGAACCGGCCACATCGGAACTTTGATCTTGGCGGCAACGGCCAGGGCAACGATGCCCAGAACAACCAGTACAGCCTGTTTGACGCGCAGCGCCGTCCCCTCGCGCGGGCCAATCGCGTTGGCCAATACGTTCGCATTCATTTTGTTTTCTCCAGTTGCGGACCTATTTGCAGTGCAGCAATGCCCGTTCCGGGCCGATGCTGCAAGATGATTACGCTATCGCCGCGTATATTTGGTCTCCATTTCATAGGATTTTCGCGGTCCCGACACCGACCAGCGGACCGTCCAGCGCGGCCATCCCGAGAAGTCGTATAATGCATCATAGCTGTCGGGCGGGCAATCATGATGATCCTCGGCCCGGTCCTGTCCCAGTTGCAGCGCGTGAAAATACCGGTCGTCGTCGAAATGTATCGCGATCCGGCCCGCCGCCTGATGCCACAGGTATCGACGCGTTCCCGTCATCTCGGGCTGCCCAGGGATACGCAGCGTGACGGTCTCGTCATAGATCAAGCCGTCGCCCTCAGGTCGCAGAACCGCGCTGCCGTCGGCGTGAACCACCTGCCCCGCGCGTCTGTCGTTTATAACGCGCGTCAGCGCCCACTGCCCCTCGAATTCTGATAATCGGGCCGGGGCTGTCATGCCGAGCGCCCGTCTTGCCGGTCCGAGCGGGAAAAAATCAGGGCAAACCGTCTCATAACAGCACTCGCGCCTTGTTCCGATCTGAATGCGCGGCTAAACCCCGCGCCAACGCCTCATCCCAATCACAAAAAGGTGCTGCCGCCAATGATTCCCCGCTATTCCCGCCCTGACATGGTCGCCATCTGGTCGCCCGAGACCAAGTTCCGCATCTGGTACGAGATTGAGGCGCATGCCTGCGACGCCATGGCCGATCTGGGCGTGATCCCGCGCGAAAATGCCGAGGCCGTCTGGAAAGCCAAGGATGTTGAGTTCGACGTGGCCCGCATCGACGAGATCGAGGCCGTCACCAAACATGACGTCATCGCCTTCCTCACCCATCTGGCCGAGCATGTGGGCAGCGACGAGGCACGCTTTGTGCATCAGGGCATGACCAGCTCGGATGTGCTGGACACCTGTTTCAACGTGCAGCTGACCCGCGCCGCCGACATTCTGATCGCCGATCTCGAAGGTCTGCTGGCCGCCCTGAAACGCCGCGCTTACGAGCACAAGGAAACCGTCCGCATCGGCCGCAGCCACGGCATCCACGCCGAGCCGACCACGATGGGCCTGACCTTCGCCCGTTTCTACGCCGAGATGGACCGCAACCTGTCCCGCATGCGCGATGCCCGTGCGGAAATCGCCACCGGCGCGATCAGCGGCGCGGTTGGCACCTTCGCCAATATCGACCCTCAGGTCGAGGAACACGTCTGCGACAAGCTGGGGCTGGTGCCCGAGCCAATCAGCACGCAAGTCATCCCCCGCGACCGTCACGCGGCCTTCTTTGCCACGTTGGGCGTGATCGCCAGCAGCATCGAAAACATCGCCATCGAGGTGCGCCACATGCAGCGCACCGAGGTGCTGGAGGCCGAAGAGTTCTTCTCGAAAGGTCAAAAGGGCTCATCCGCGATGCCGCACAAGCGCAACCCGGTTCTGACCGAAAACCTGACCGGTCTGGCGCGTCTGGTCCGCATGGCCGTCGTGCCCGCGATGGAGAATGTGGCCCTGTGGCACGAGCGTGACATCTCGCACTCGTCGGTCGAACGCAACATCGGCCCCGACGCGACCATCACGCTGGACTTTGCGCTGGCCCGCCTGACCAGCGTGGTCGACAAGCTAGTGGTTTACCCTGAAAACATGCTGGCCAACATGAACAAGTTCCGCGGTCTGGTGATGAGCCAGCGCGTGCTGCTGGCCCTGACCCAGGCCGGTGTCAGCCGCGAAGACGCTTACCGTCTGGTCCAGCGCAACGCGATGAAGGTCTGGGAAGAAGGCAAAGATTTCAAAACCGAGCTTTTGGCTGACGCAGACGTGACCGCCGCGCTGAGCGCCGAAGAGATCGAGGAGAAGTTCGATCTGGGCTATCACACCAAACACGTCGACACCATTTTCTCTCGTGTTTTCGGTGACTAAGGGCTAATTTTTAAAGCAATGGCTCGCGTTGCATCGCGCTGCGCGGGCCTTTGTTTTTTCCGTAGAAAAGCACCCGTTTCCTTTGGGATTTGCCCGGTTGTGAATAAAAGCGATCAGCGAGTTGTTAGCTTTTGTACAGAACACACTATGCTTCACCTAAGCAGCTCAACGAACGGAGACCAACCATGCGCCTCGTACTCGCGTCCGCCATTGCCCTTCAGGCCTTTACTTTCGCCCCCATGGTTCATGCCGCAGGCGGCGGCGACAGCAGCCCGCCCAAGCCGACCAACACCACGAAGAAATGCCTGTTCGGCCGCGTCTACGACGAAGCTGCTGGCCGGTGTGTGAAGCCGAACCAATCCAATTTCACCCAAGATCAGCTGTACGAAGCCGTGCGCGAACTGGCCTATGACGGGCAGTTCGAGAATGCTCAGGGTATTCTACGCATCATGGATCAGGAAGACGACCGGGTTCAGACCTATTGGGGCTTCACCTATCGCAAGATGGGCGAGATTGAACTGGCCAATGCCTTCTATCAGAAAGCCATCGACAGCAACCCCGACAACATTCTGGCCCGCAGCTATATGGGTCAGGGCTTTGTCGCCGAGGGCAAGACCGAGCTGGCCATCGCCCAGTGGCGCGAAATCAAGGCCCGTGGCGGCGAAGGCACCTGGGCCGAGGCGTCCCTGCGCGAGGCGATCCGCACCGGGCTGACTTACAGCTACTGAGTTTCAGGGTTTCTTTACCCGACTCGCCCTATCCTGCCTGCAACGCGAATTAGGCATTGCAGGCAGATGCAGGATACACACGCATTGGTACAGATGGCACCGGGGGCTGCGGCCCCTGTTGCTGATCGGGACGACGGGCCACCGCGGGTCGTGCCCCGTACGCTGAGCAGCAGGGAAAAAGCGGCGGTCGTGGTGAGACTGCTGTTGAACGAAGGCGCGGATATCCCGCTTGAGGAACTGCCCGATGCCCTGCAAGAAAAGCTGACCCACCAACTGGGCCAGATGGGTCTTGTTGACCGGGTGACACTGGCCGCCGTCGCACAGGAATTCGCGGATGCACTTGACGGTGTGGGACTGTCTTTCCCGCATGGCTTGGCAGGGGCCTTGGATGCTGTAAATGGCAAAATTGCACCAGCCACCGCCGCTCGGCTGCGCAAGCTGGCTGGTGTGCGCCAAATCGGCGATCCGTGGCAACGCCTGCGCGAAGTTCCACCCGAAGAACTCGCTGAAATGGCCAAGGCCGAAAGCACCGAGGTGGCGGCGGTGATGCTCTCGAAGCTGGAAACAGCTTCGGCGGCGCAATTGCTGAGCCACCTGCCCGGGCCTACGGCGCGGCGTATCACCTATGCGGTCTCGAAAACCGCGAATGTCACACCGGAGGCAGTGGAACGCATCGGCTGGTCGCTGGCCGCGCAGCTGGACCAGCGCCCGACACCCGCGTTTCGCGATGGCCCGGGCGCGCGCGTCGGGGCGATTCTCAACCAATCCGCCGCCGCGACTCGCGATGGCCTGTTGACCGCGCTGGATGAAGAAGACGCCGATTTCGCAAGCAGCGTGCGGCAGTCGATATTTATCTTTGCGCATATCCCCAGCCGCATTCAGTCGCGCGACATTCCGGCGATCCTGCGCGGCGTGGACCAGCCGGCGTTGGTCACCGCCCTAGCGGGGGCAAGCACCGAAGACGATGCAGCTGCGGTCGAATTCATGCTGTCGAACATGTCGTCGCGCATGGCGGACAATCTGCGCGAAGAGATGGCGGATCGCGGCAAGGTCAAGCAATCCGAGGCAGAAGAGGCCATGGCACAGATCGTAGCGGCCATTCGCGCGTTGCTGGACGACGGGACCATTGCGCTTGTCGAGACTGCCGAGGACGACGCCTAGCCCCACTTGTGATCAAACAACGGGGCCTGTATGTCTGGTCGCGCAGTTCACAACACCCAGGTGTCCCTCCCCATGCCCGTCGAAAAGTCGGAACTGAGCCGGTTTGAGCTTGGAAAATACTACGTTGCCAACCTGTTTCTGAAAGCTGTGATCGGCGGAATGCGCCTGTTGCCCTATGAGCGGCGCATTGGTGCGATGGGGGCTTTGACCCGCTGGCTGGCTCCGGTCGTGGGGTTCAGCACACGGGTGCGGCGCAACCTGAAACTCACCTGCCCCGATCTGCCCGAGGATGAGGTCAAGCGTATCTGCCGCGCCGTACCCGACAACGCCGGGCGTGCCATCATGGAACATTTCTCGGCCGATGGGTTCATCGACCGGCAGAGCAAGGCCAAAGTGTCTGGCTCGGGGATTGAGGCGTTTGACAAGGCGGTGGCCGAGGGCAAGCCGGTGATGATGATCACCGCGCATTTCGGGCATTATCTGGCTGCACGCGTCGCGCTGCAGGCGCGCAGCGGTCAGCCGATCGGGTGTCTCTATCGGCGCATGGCCAATCCCTATTTCAACGAAATGTATGTCGACGCCTTCTATCAGACCGGCGCCCCGATGTTCGAACAGGGTCGCCGCGGCATGGTCGAGATGGTCCGGTCGCTGAAAAAGGGCGGCATCATTGCGATCGTGTCAGACCTGCACGCCCATGGCGGAGAAGAGCTGACATTCTTTGGCAAACCCGCCGTCACCTCGGTTCTGAATGCCGAACTGGCCATCAAGTACAACGCGGTGCTGATCCCGGTTTACGCCGTGCGTCAGCCCAACGGTATCGATTTCGAGATCGTGTTGCACGACCCCGTCCCCCACACCGATCCGAAGACCATGACCCAGTTCACCAATGACGACCTTGAGGCCATGGTGCGGCAGAATATGGGTCAGTGGTTCTGGATTCACCGCCGCTGGAAAGCGTGGAAAAAGCTGGGGGTTCAGCCTCAGGACATGCCCTGATCACTCGACCCGTGTCGCGGCCACGATTGGCCCGTGGCCGACCCGCTGGATCAACACGACAGCGGGAAGATCTCCGGTCAGGGAAGTCCGGAATTCCTGCGGTGCAACGCCGTCCCAGTGCCCGGCGATCTGCCAGCTTTCGACCACATTGGCATAATCCAGTTCGTGCCCTGCCAACTCTCCGCGCCGGATCGATGCGTGGCGCATGGGCGAGTATTGCACCACGCGCACCTCATAGGTCTGGCCCGCAGGCAGTTCGACCGGGGCAACATCCACAACCAGATCATCGCCGGTGCGTTTGGCACTGACCTCTGCCTCGGGTGCAGCGGTAAGATGGGCGGTGATCAAACGATCCAGTTCACCCGCTTTCGCCCCCACAACGTCCTGCTGGCCGTTCACCACCATTTGCGGCGTATAGATCATCGAGCGCCCGCCCTCGCGCGCATAGGCGCGCTGGCGCAAGGTGTGATCCGGTTTGGCGTATTCGTCTTTCCAGCCGATGTAGTCCCAATAATCCACATGCAACGCCAGACCGATGACGTCCTCGCGTTGTGCCAGCTGCTCCATGATTCGATCCGCAGGCGGGCAGGATGAACAGCCCTGCGAGGTGAACAGCTCGACGACCACGGGGTCGGTCTCGGCCGTGGCGGCGGTAACAAAGAGTGTGGCAATAGCGGTGAGTGCGGCGGATCTGAGCATGAAATCTCTCGGTCTGGTCGGCGTTGGGAAATGTCTAAACCGGTTTGCACTCAACCACCAATCAAGGTTTCTTGAGAGTTCTGCAGCAGAATTTCGCAAATATGTGTGCGATGGTATACAAAAATTGACGCAGATCGCCTCTTGGTCCTTGAACCGTCAACAATCGTGATACAGATAAGCGTTAGCGATTCCCCTATTCCAAGTCATTTGAGAGGGAGGCCATCAGATGCCCATCAAAGTCGGACAGGATACCGCCAAGACACGCCGCAGCCTGAGCGTGAATGGCAAGTCCATCTCCTATTATTCCATCCCAGCCGCGCAAGAGGCCGGTCTGGGTGATTTCTCGAACCTGCCCGCCGCGTTGAAAGTGGTGCTGGAGAACATGCTGCGGTTCGAGGATGACGGATTTTCCGTCTCGGTCGACGACATCAAGGCCTTTGCAGAATGGGGCGCGAATGGTGGTAAGAACCCGCGTGAGATCGCCTACCGCCCTGCCCGCGTTCTGATGCAGGATTTCACTGGTGTTCCCGCGGTTGTGGACCTTGCGGCGATGCGCGACGGCATCAAGGGTCTGGGCGGCGACGCGCAGAAGATCAATCCTCTGAACCCGGTTGATCTGGTTATCGACCACTCGGTCATGATTGACGAGTTCGGCAACCCGCGCGCGTTCCAGATGAACGTGGACCGCGAATACGAACGCAACATGGAGCGTTACCAGTTCCTGAAATGGGGCCAGAACGCGTTCAACAACTTCCGCGTCGTGCCGCCCGGCACCGGCATCTGTCATCAGGTGAACCTGGAATACCTGGCCCAGACCGTCTGGACCGATACCGATCAGAGCGGCGAAGAAGTCGCCTACCCCGACACGCTGGTTGGTACCGACAGCCACACCACCATGGTCAACGGCATGGCCGTTCTGGGCTGGGGCGTCGGCGGGATCGAGGCTGAGGCCGCGATGCTGGGGCAGCCGATCTCGATGCTGATCCCCGAGGTTGTGGGCTTTGAGCTGACTGGCTCGATGGTCGAAGGGACAACCGGTACTGACCTTGTTCTGAAGGTCGTTGAGATGCTGCGCGAAAAAGGTGTGGTCGGCAAATTCGTTGAGTTCTACGGCGAGGGTCTGGACCGTCTGCCATTGGCTGACCGTGCCACTATTGCCAACATGGCCCCCGAATACGGCGCGACCTGTGGTTTCTTCCCGATCGACGGTGAAACCTTGCGCTACATGCGCAACACCGGACGGGATGAAGACCGTATTGCACTGGTCGAAGCCTATGCCAAGGAAAACGGCTTCTGGCGTGGCGCGGATTATGCGCCGATCTACACGGACACGCTGACACTGGATATGGGCACCATCGTCCCCGCGATCTCGGGCCCGAAACGTCCGCAGGATTATGTCGCACTGACCAATGCCAAGGCCGCGTTCACCAAAGAAATGGCCGAGACGTTCAAACGCCCAATGGGCAAGGAAGTCGCGGTCAAGGGCGAGGACTACACGATGGAATCGGGCAAGGTCGTGATCGCGTCGATCACGTCCTGTACAAATACGTCGAACCCTTATGTGATGATCGGTGCTGGTCTGGTCGCACGCAAGGCCGCTGCTTTGGGACTGGATCGCAAGCCATGGGTCAAAACCTCGCTGGCTCCGGGGTCACAGGTCGTATCCGCCTATCTTGAGGCTGCGGGCCTGCAGGAAGACCTGGACAAGATCGGTTTCAACCTCGTGGGTTATGGCTGCACCACCTGTATCGGCAACTCGGGCCCGATTCAGGCCGAGATTTCCGATGCCATCGCCGAGGGCGATCTGGTTGCGACGTCAGTCCTGTCGGGCAACCGAAACTTCGAAGGTCGGATTTCTCCGGATGTGCGCGCCAATTATCTGGCCTCACCTCCGCTGGTGGTCGTCTATGCGCTCGCCGGGACCTTGGATATTGACCTGACCTCGGAACCGATCGGGCAGGACAAGGATGGCAATGATGTCTACATGAAAGACATCTGGCCTACCCAGAGCGAGATTGCTGAACTGGTTGAGGCGACAGTGACCCGTGAGGCATTCCAGTCGAAATATGCCGACGTCTTCAAAGGCGATGAGAAGTGGCAGGGCGTCGATGTTCCGCAGCAGGAGACCTATGACTGGCCTGCGACCTCGACCTATATCCAGAACCCGCCCTATTTCCAAGGTATGGGCGCTGAACCCGGCACGATCTCGAACATTGACGGGGCGAAGGTTCTGCTGATCCTGGGCGATATGATCACCACCGACCATATCTCGCCCGCTGGTTCGTTTGCGACCACCACACCCGCAGGCAAGTATCTGACCGACCGTCAGGTCCAACCGCGCGAGTTCAACTCGTATGGTTCGCGCCGGGGCAACCACGAGATCATGATGCGCGGCACCTTCGCCAACATCCGCGTCAAGAACGAGATGCTGGACGGTGTCGAGGGGGGCTATACGAAGGGTCCCGATGGCCAGCAGACCTCGGTCTATGAGGCGTCTATGGCCTATCAGGAACAGGGCACTCCGCTGGTGGTGTTTGGTGGCGAACAGTATGGTGCCGGCTCGTCGCGGGACTGGGCGGCCAAGGGGACCGCGCTGCTGGGCGTTAAGGCCGTCATCGCCGAGAGCTTTGAGCGTATTCACCGCTCGAACCTGGTCGGCATGGGCGTGATCCCGTTCGAATTCACCGGCGGCGACACCCGCAAGTCCTTGGGTCTGACGGGGGATGAGACGGTTTCGATCCATGGGCTGGATACGATTGAGCCGCTGCAGGAGGTTCCCTGCACAATTGTCTATGGTGACGGGACCGAGAAGACCATCACCCTGAAGTGCCGCATCGATACCGCACCCGAGATCGAGTACATCGAAAACGGAGGCGTATTGCATTACGTGCTGCGGAATTTGGCGAAAGCGAGCTAAGGTTTCGTCAAAGGGACAGTATTAAAGGACGCCTTCGGGCGTCCTTTTCTTTTGCGAGGCTCTGCCTCGCGCTCCGAAGTATTTTGGAAAAGATGAAGTTGAAGCGGTGCGGAATCCCCGTTGAGGAGGTTGGAATGGAAAAGGTGGTATTGGTGACAGGGGGTGCGCGCGGCATTGGACGCGCGATCGTCGAGGATTTGAGTATAGATCATAAGGTCGCGTTTACGTGGCTTTCCACGGAACCCGCGCCCGCATTACTGCACGAGAGGGCTTTGGCGATACGTTCGGATTTGACGGAAGCCGATCAGCCCGCTGCGGTGGTGGCGCAGGTGATGAAACGGTTTGGACGGATCGATGTGATCGTCAACAATGCCGGGCTGGTGCGATCAACGCCGAAAGAGGCGTTTCAGGTGGACGCGCATCGCGCCATTCTGGACCTGAACCTACTGGTGCCTGCCGCACTGCTGGCGGCGGCGTTGCCACATCTGAAGAGGGATGCTGCGATTGTCAGCATTTCATCGATGAACGCGGTGTTGCCACCGCGCGACGCGGTCACCTACGGGGCCAGCAAAGCCGCGCTGAACCTGTGGACGCGTGCCATGGCCAAGGAGTTGGGGCCGGACGGGATACGTGTCAATGCGGTGGCTCCGGGTGCGATCAACATTCCAGAAGCGCCGCGGTCGGACGAGTTGACAGAATTGTTCGTGAAGGACACAGCCCTCGCCCGGGCCGGGCGGCCCGAGGATATCGCCAAGGCGGTGCGGTTTTTGGCATCGGATGCCGCGTCGTTTATCACCGGAGAGGTACTGGCCGTCACTGGCGGCTATCGGTTATGAACCGCCAGCCGCTTTCTCGAGCGCGGGGCGGATCGTGCTTTCGATGACGCGCTGAGTGATCGGTCCGGCGAAGCGCAGGATGATTGTGCCCTCTCCGTCGATCACATAGGTTTCGGGAACACCGTAGACACCCCAGTCGAGCCCCATGCGGCCCTGTTCATCCCGCCCGATGCCGGTGTAGGGATCGCCAAGTTCGGTCAAGAAAGCCTCGGCGTTGTCTTGTTGGTCTTTGTAGTTGATGCCGTAGACCGCGATACCTTCGTCCGAAAGCGCCTGCAGATTGGGATGTTCCACACGGCAGGGCGCGCACCAGCTGGCCCAGTAGTTGACGAGCTTGACCTCGCCATCGCGCAGGGTGGCGTCGTCAAAGCCCGGTTTGCCCGCGAATTCGGTAAGTACGACCGGCGGCGCGGGTTGTCCTTCGCGCGCCGAGGGTAGCGCGTTGGGATCGTCGCGAAACATGCCAATGCCAGCCAGCACCGCGAAAGCACCGAAGATCAGAGGCGGCGCAATCATTAGAGGCGAGATTTTAGCCATGGCGCGACATCCTCTGTTCGACCTTTTCCATCTCGGCCCGCAGCTTGCGGCCCCGGATCACGCTGAAAACGACCAACGCGACCAGCAACACGATCGAAACCACATAGGACCACAGAACCGTATCGGCGTATTTACCAAGATCTGGGATCATCCTTTCGCCCTCTCCCGTGCCAGCAGCGCCTTGATCCGGCGCGCGCGAATTTCCGTGCCCGTGCGGTAGAAAACCAGCGCGATAAAAAGTAGAACGAAGCCAATAATGCACAACAGCAGCGGATAGAAATAGATGTTGCTGACCTTTTCTTCGGTATCGGTCCCGGTGATCGCTGCAGCGCGCATGACCGAAGCCCCCTGATGCAGCCCCTGATTCCAGAAATTCACCGCATAGCGGCTGAGGATAGCAAAGACCGATCCCACCAGACACAGGACCGAGGTCAAGTCAGCCGCCGTATCAGGATCTTCGATTGCTTCCCAGAGGGCGACATAACCCAGATAGAACAGGAATAGGATCAGGAACGAGGTCAGGCGCGGGTCCCAGGCCCACCAGGTGCCCCACATGGGCTGGCCCCAGATCGCGCCGGTGGCCAATGCGATCAGCGTCATGACAATGCCGATCGGAGCAGCGGCGCGGGCGGCCAAAGCGCTGACGTGGTGGCGGCGCACCAGCCAGACCAATGATGTCGCCAGCATCATCAGCCAGCAATTAATCGCCATCAGCGCGGCGGGAACGTGCAGGTATATGATCTTGACGGTCGAGCCCTGCTTGTAGTCATCCGGGGTGAAGAAAAAGCCCCAGATCAGCCCGACGACGATGCAAACCGTCGATGTGATCCAGAAAAACGGCAGGACACGCTCGCTGGTGGCAAGAAACTTGCGTGGGTTGGCGTATTCCCAGAGGGCATTGGCTTTGGCTGCGATTGTCATGGGCCTTATCTAGTCCGAGTCGGTGTGGTTCTCAATTGACCTTGGTCAATCTTCATTCCCCGTCACCGAAGATTGATACGCAGAACGGCGGCACTGGCGAAGGGCAGCAGCGCGACCGTGGCAGCGGTGATCCCGGCCAGCATCAGCAGCGGTGTTTGCGTCTCCATCCCCGTGGCGCCACGGCGGGCGACCTCGGCCCCGAAGATCAGGGTTGGCACGTAAAGCGGCAAGACCAGCAGCGACAGCAACAGGCCGCCGCGTTTCAGGCCAACAGTCAGCGCCGCGCCGAAGGTGCCGATGACGCTCATGGCCGGGGTGCCGATCAGCAATGAGACCACCAGCCATGAAAAGCCGGGAACGGGCAGGTTCAGCAGAACGCCCAGAAACGGGGCCGCCAGAACCAGCGGCAGGCCGGTGGTCAGCCAATGTGCCAGCGCCTTGATGGTCACCACGGCCTCGAGCGGCAGCGGCGCAGTGGCCAGCAGGTCGAGCGATCCGTCCTCCCAATCCAGCGCCAGCAGGCGGTCCAGCGACAGCAGGCAGGCCAGTAGCGCGCCCAGCCACAGCACTCCGGGGGCGATGGTCGAGAGCAGCGAGGATTGCGGGCCGACCGAGAAGGGCACCAGCACGGTGACGATCAGGAAGAACGCAAGACCGAGGCCGAACCCTCCGCCCGCGCGGAAGGCCAGTTTCAGGTCTCGCAGCAGAAGGGCGATCACAGGAAGCCTCCGTCGAAATCGTCGATGGGTTTGGGTTTGGCCTTGTTGGGGCCGACATCCAGAACCTCTCCGTCTAGGCCAAGGTCGATATGGGTCGCGATCAGGGCGGAACCGCCCTGCCCCAGATGCGCGCGGACAGCGTCCGCGAACATCTGCACTGCGGTTTTGTCCAGTGACACCGTGGGTTCGTCCAGCATCCAGATCGGGCGACCGGTGACCAGCATCCGCGCCAGCCCGAGGCGGCGTTTTTGTCCGGCGGACAGGTTTCCCGCGTGGCGATCCGCCAGTTCGTTCAGGGCGAACGCATCCAGGGCGGCCTGGATATCGTTGGTCCCGAAGACCGAAGCCCAGAAGTTGAGGTTCTCGACCACTGTGAGCGTTGGTTTCAGCCCGTCGGAATGCGAGGCATAGGCGATCTGGTCCTCTGCGCCTTCGATTTCCCCGGTCAGCGGCGGCTGCAGCCCGGCAAGCGTACGCAGCAGGGTTGTCTTGCCGATGCCGTTAGGGCCCCGCAGGATCAGCGCCCGCCCGGGTTCGAGCGAGAAGCTTAGCCCTTCGAGCACGGGAACGCCGCCGCGGGCGATGGCCAGATCGGTTACTTTCAGTGTCATGTTGCCCGCTTAGCGGATTGTGGGTGTCGGCAAAAGGTCGGAAATGCCGCAGAGTGCTGGCATCTTTTTTTGTGGTGAGGTTGGAGCGAGGGGCCAGCCCGCCGCCATTGGCGCTTGAACCAATGGCGCACCAATGGCGGCTCCCGGGATATTTTTAGCCAGATGAAGAATGGATCCTTAGGCGGGGATCAGGGCGAGCGCGACACGGCGGCCTTCGGAGAGGAGCACATTATAGGTGCGGCAGGCGGCGGGGGAGTTCATAATTTCAACGCCGATGCCCGCCTCTTCCAGCTTTGTGCGCAGGGTGGCCGGGATGTGGGAGAGGTCTTTGCCGGTGCCGATGAAGAGGACATCGATCTGGTCGGACAAAGCCAGCAGCGGACTTTCGTCGGTGTAGCCGCCCCAGGCTATGGTTCCCGTGGGGCCGGTCAGAACCGCGCCTTGGTGGACTTGGCCACCGATACGGAAAAATCCCGGGCCATAGCCGTCGATGGGCAGGGCGTTGGTGTAGGTAATCTCATTCAGGCGCATGGGTGCGGTTTTAACCCCAAACCGGCAGGCCGGACAAGGCTGCCGCCGCAATCACGATATAGGCGGTTATGCGGTAGAGCCTCTCGCGTTCGGGCCGGAACATCCAGCCTCCCAGCCAGTTGCCCGCCATGTTGGGAAGAGCCAGCAGCAGCCCCATTCCAACGGTCGAAAAAGTGACACGGCCCATACCGGTGAGGTAGCCGAGGATCAGGAAATCGAAGGCAAACAGGAACAGGAGAATCGTGGCCCGGATAGCGGCAACAGGCAGCGGGCGTGACATGTAAAACAGAATCACCGCCGGGCCGGGGATCCCCGCTATGCCCCCGAGAAAGCCTGCCGCGCCGCCAATTGCGGTGACCATACCGCGCCCAACCCGGCCACGGTACCGCAGGCCCAGGATCAGAGTCGCCAGCATGGACAGAGAGATCAGGCTGACCAGATAGCGGAACACTTCAGGGTCTGACCGCGTCAGCAGCCACAGGCCAACGGGTAGGATCAGGGCGCAGCCCAGCAACAGGCGTGTCAGATCAGCCTTGTCGACAGCAGCCCACGCCCGACGCAGGTTGGGCAGCGGGCCGAAGATGTCCATGATGGTCAGCGCGATGATCGCCCCGAAGGGGCCCAGATAAGGGCTGGCGATAGGCAGGAAGATCAGGGCTGTGCCAAAGCCCGAGAACCCGCGCACGATGCCGCCGATCAGGGCCGCGGAAATGAGAACGGCCAGACCGGTTGGGGTCTGGCCGAAATACTCAGGCATCGATATTGGCGAACTGATTGCCTGCCGTGTTGGATGGCTTGGACCAGTCGCGTTTCACCCCCAGCCACAGCAGGATGGTCGAGGCGACGAAGACCGACGAATAGGTCCCTACGATCACACCCCAGATCATCGCGAAGACGAAACCTCGGATGACGTCCCCGCCCAGCACATAGAGTGAGATCAGAGCCAGCAGTGTGGTGACCGAGGTCATGACCGTCCGGCTGAGCGTTTCGTTGATCGAGATGTTCAGAACCTCTTTCAGGTCTTTCTTCTTGTACTTCCTCAAGTTCTCGCGCACCCGGTCGAAGACGACCACGGTATCGTTCAGCGAATAGCCCACGATGGTCAAAAGCGCCGCGATGATGGCCAGATCGAAACGGATCTGCAGTTCCGAAAAAATACCGATCGTCAGGATCACGTCATGAACCAGGGCGGCCACGGCCCCGAGAGCAAACTGCCATTCGAACCGCAACCAGATATAGACGAGCACCGCGCCGATCGCCAAAGCGACGGCGATGACGGCCGTTTGGATCAGTTCGCCCGAGACTTTGGGTCCTACGGATTCGACAGAGACGAACTGAATGTCCGGCACGGCAACCTGCAACGCGCCTTCGACGGCAGTGATGGTGCTTGCAGCCACCGACTCGGCGTCGTCCTGCGCCTGAATGCGGATCATCGCGACATTCTGATCTTCGCCAAAGGTCGGATCGAAGATCTCGGTAATCGTGATATCACCCAGCTCCAGCGGCGCGATGGCGTCGCGATAGGTGCCGACATCGATCGGTTGCGTGCTTTCCGTTCGGATGGTGGTGCCACCCCGGAAGTCGATGCCAAAGTTCAGGCCCTGCAGCAAGAACGACACGAACGCAATAACCATCATCAGGCCGGAAATGCCTAACCAGACTTTCCAGCGGCTGAAGAAATCGAACGAGGTGCCTTGGGGTACGAGTTTCAGTCTCATGTCAAACCTCGATCGTTTTCGGGCGGCGGCGTTCGAACCACATGACGACCATCAGGCGCGTCACGAAGATCGCGGTGAAGACCGAGGTCAGAATCCCCAGCCCCAGTGTGATTGCAAAGCCGCGCACCGGGCCACTGCCCATGGCAAACAGGATGGTCGCCGTGATGAAGGTGGTCACGTTGGCGTCCAGGATGGCCGACAGTGCCTTTTCATAACCCAGTTCGATAGCACGCGCCGGGCCTTTGGCGGATTTGAGCTCTTCTCGGATACGTTCAAAGATCAGCACGTTGGCGTCCACCGCCATACCGACCGTCAGAACGATGCCTGCGATACCCGGCAGCGTCAGCGTTGCGCCGATCAGCGAGAGCAGGCCAAACAACAAGCCCACGTTCAGGATCAGCGCGACATTGGCGAAAAGACCAAACAAGCCGTAGCTGAGCGCCATGAAGACCAGCACAGCCGCGAACGCCACCATGGTCGCAACCTTGCCCGCATCAATACTGTCCTGCCCCAGTTCCGGACCGATGGTGCGTTCTTCGAGGAACTCCAGCCCCGCAGGCAGCGCGCCTGCACGCAGGAGAACGGCCAGATTGGTGCTTTCTTCAACCATAAAATTACCGGTGATGATACCGGACCCGCCCGGGATATGGCTTTGGATCACCGGGGCCGAGATGACCTCATCATCCAGTACGATCGCAAAAGGTGCGCCAATGTTGTCCAGCGTGTAGTCGCCGAACTTGCGCGCACCGGATGTGTTAAAGCGGAAGCTGACCGCAGGGCGACCGTTCTGATCGAATGACGGCTGCGCGTCAACGAGTTCCTCACCAGTCACAACGGGTGCGGATTCCAGTGTGTAATAGACACCCTCTTCGTCCAGCGAGGGCACGATTTCTTCGCCAACGCCGGGGGTCGCATCGGGGTCGGACCCGCGACCGACAACCGGGTTGAAGGTCAGCTGAGCTGTCGTTCCGATGATCTCTTTCAACTCGCCGGCGCTACCGATGCCGGGAACCTGAATCAGGATGCGGTCGGCGCCCTGACGCTGAATGGTGGGCTCACGGGTGCCGACCTCGTCAATTCGGCGGCGGATGATTTCCAGAGATTGCCGAACTGTGCGATCGTCCGAGGCGAGCTTTTCAGCTTCGGACAGTTGCACCACGATGGTGTCGCCATCTGCAAAGGCCTCGATATCGGTTGCGCCCACGCCGGTCAGTGTTTGCACCTGACGCGCAAGCCCGCGGACGACCTCAAGGGCGCGCGGCATGCCTTCGGACTGGCTGATGCGAACGCGAATCTCGTCGGGTTCTGAATCCTGGCGGCGGATGGTGCCAACTGTGGCACGCTCATCCCGCAGAGCGTCGCGGATTTCGGGCCACATCGCCTCCATCCGGGATTCGTAAACATCGCCGACTTTGACTTCGGCCAGCAGATGCGCACCACCGCGCAGATCAAGGCCGAGGTTGACCAAGGACGACGGCAACCAATCGGGCCACAGCTCGGCCTCGGCCTGCATCTCAGGGGTATCGAGGCCAAGTTCGATCGCGGCCCTGGCATCGTTGGACTGTTCTACGCGCGTGTAAAACGCATTCGGCAGGGCAAGGATCAGGCCGATCACGCAGACCGCCCAGATCAGAACCCGCTTCCAGGTATCAATTTGCAGCATTACCCTGCCTTTTCAAGGAATTGTCGCGCGAGGTTACTTCGCCGGTTCAGTCTTGTTCAGAACCTGTGCGATCGTCGATTTGACAACGCGAACCTTTACGTTCTCGGCCAGTTCGACCTCGATCTCGTTCTCGCCTTCCTTGACCTTGGACACTTTGCCGATCAATCCACCCTGGGTGACGATCTGATCGCCCCGACGCACGGCTTCGACCATGGCCTGATGTTGTTTCATCTTTTTCTGCTGCGGACGGATCAGCAGGAAATACATGATCGCGAAGATCAGGATCAGCGGGAGAAACTGGGCGATTGCGCCACCTTCCATGGGATATTCCTTTGTTCTGATGATGCAGAGGGCTCTCTGCAAAGTTGGCGGGAACCTATGCTCTGATCCGGGGTTTGCAAGCGAAGGCGGCGCTGTAACACACCTGAACCCGACCCCACCACCGCAAGAACAAGCCAAACGTTGCAGATATGTCCTAGGAACACAGGCAATACCGGGTATAGTCCGGGTCAAGGGGGACATATGGGACGGTATCTCAAGCCATTCCTTTTGCTGCTATATTTCCTGATCCCGATGGCCTTGGGCCTTTGGGTCGCCGAGCCGGTTCGGGCGCAGGAAACGCCTTCCGAAAACAGCGCGTCCGAGGTTGATGACTCCGAGACCTTCGTGGCCCCCGTCATCGTTGATGGGGATGTTTTGTTCCAGCTGCGGGGCTCCAGCGCCCTGCCCGCCCCTGAGCGTGCGGAAGGTGTGCAGAACAAGATCATAGAAATCGCCGAAGCGTCAGACGCGCTTTCGGTCGAGATCACCTATGAACGCACCGAATTTGGCACCTGGATCGTGGCGGATGGCGAAAGAGTGTCCATCGTCACCGATGCAGACGCGGAGTTGGAGCAGATGGAGCTGAGCGTTCTCAGCGTGCTGCATGGCAATGCGATCCGGCAATCCATCGAATCCTATCGCGCAAATCGCACCGAACAGGCGCGCGTCTCGGGCGCGATCGAGGCCGCCGCGTGGACAATCGGCTTTGTCGTCTTCGTCGTGCTGATCCTTTGGCTGCACCGACGGATTCGCAGACGTACACTGAGATTCGTCAAACGCCACCTACGAGAAGTAGAAACCGCCACGGCCAAAAGCGTTCAGGCCGAAGCGATTGCGGCCCTCGTGCGGTACGGTTTGAATTTCGTTCTGCTGGTCGTCTTTTTTCTGGGCTTCTATTACTATCTCTCCTTCGTGCTGCTGGCCTTCGCCGAGACGCGGTACTTTGCGCAACTTCTGCTGACATACCTGACCGAACCGGTTCTGCTGATCTTCAGGGGCATACTCAGCTACATCCCGAACATGATCATGCTGGGCCTGATTACATGGGTTGCGTTGTACGTCATCAAGGGCATGCGCGTGTTCTTCGACGCCGTCGAAGCCGGGTCCTTCGACTTGGGGGATTTTGAGAAACACTGGGTCAGCCCAACCTTCAACATCGCCCGTGTCGTCGTCATCCTGATCGCGCTGGTCTTTGCGGTGCCATATATACCGGGCTCGGACTCGGCGGCGTTTCAGGGGCTGACCATTCTGGTTGGTGCGATGCTGTCGCTGGGTGCGAACTCGGTCGTATCGAACATGCTGGCGGGGTTGTTTGTGATCTATCGCCGGTCAACTTCGATCGGGGACCGTATCCAGATCGGCGATCACATCGGCGATGTGGTGCAGATCAAACTGATGGAAACCCATCTGAAATCGATCAAGAACGAGCTGATCTCAATTCCCAACGCGCAGTTGATGAATTCGGATGTGGTCAATTTCTCGAAGAAAACCGATGGCAGCGGGCTTTTGCTGCACACCACTGTCGGTATCGGTTATGAAGAACCGCCCGAAAAGATCGAGGCGATGTTGATCGAGGCCGCCCAGCGTACAAAGGGCATCAAGACCAAGCCCGAACCCTTTGTTTTGTGGACCGCTTTGGCCGACTACGCCATCAACTATCAGATCAACGGCTATACGACGCGGGGCAGTATCATTCCAAAAATCCGCTCGGATTTGCATCGCAATATCGTCGCGGTGTTCAATGAGAACAATGTGCAGATCATGACGCCCTCGTATATCGCCGACCCGCCTGAACCGAAGATCCCGGCAGAGGGCTGGGACGGTCATCTGGCACATGAATCGCACGACGAATCCGATAAGTCGTAACCGGCGCTACACCCTGACATTCAGATGGTGCATAAGCGGTTTCAGTGATTCACGCATTCAAGGATCTGAGACATGCACGACATCCGCGCCATTCGCGAAAACCCTGCCGCCTTCGACGCCGCCCTCGCGCGCCGTGGGGACGCGCCGGTGTCGTCAGACCTGCTACGGCTGGACGAAAGCCGCCGCGCCAAGATTCTGGCCGCCGAAACCGCGCAGGCCGAACAGAACAAAGCCTCGAAAGAAGTAGGTGCTGCCAAGGGCCGCGGCGACGAGGCTGAGTTCGAGCGCCTGCGCGCTCTGGTCGCCGAGAAAAAGGCCGAGATCGCGCAGATGCAGAATGAGGCCAAGGATCTGGATGCACTGCTGACCGACCAGTTGATCCGCATCGCCAACCTGCCCGCCGAGGATGTGCCCGAAGGCGCGGATGAGGCCGACAATGTCGAGGTCAGCCGCTGGGGCACCCCGCGCGCACTGGACTTTGCGCCGAAAGAGCATTTCGAGATCGAAGCCGTTCAGCATGGCATGGATTTCGAGACCGCCGCGAAGCTCTCTGGCTCGCGCTTTGTGCTGCTGTCCGGCGGCGTCGCCCGCATCCACCGCGCGCTGGCGCAGTTCATGCTGGACACCCACATCAACGAGAACGAACTGACCGAGGTGAACGGCCCCGTTCTGGTTCTGTCGGAAATGATGCAGGGCACCGGCCAATTGCCGAAATTCGGCGAAGACAGCTATCAGACCCGCGAAGGCTGGTGGCTGATCCCGACCTCCGAGGTTTCGCTGACCAATATCGTCAACGACACCATGATCGAGGAAAGCTACCTACCCCGCCGCTATACCGCGCATTCGCTCTGCTTCCGGTCCGAGGCTGGATCGGCGGGTAAAGACACGCGCGGAATGCTGCGCCAGCACCAGTTTGAAAAGGTCGAGATGGTCTCGGTCACCCACCCGGACAAATCCGACAACGAACAGAAGCGTATGCTCCGCTGCGCCGAAGGTATTCTGGAAAAGCTGGGCATTCCCTATCGCACCGTGATCCTGTGCACCGGCGACATGGGTTTTGGCGCGCGTCGGACCTTTGACATCGAGGCATGGCTGCCGGGTCAGAATACGTACCGTGAGATCAGCTCGGTCTCGACCTGCGGAGACTTTCAGGCCCGCCGCATGAACGCCCGCTTCCGCCCCGAAGGTGGCGGCAAGCCGGAATATGTGCATACGCTGAACGGCTCGGGGCTTGCGGTCGGGCGCTGCCTGATTGCGGTGCTGGAAAACGGTCAGAATGCGGATGGCACAGTTACCCTGCCCGAGGTTCTGGCCCCCTATCTGGGTGGCAAGCTGACGCTGCAAACCGACGGCACCTTGGCATAAGAAAACCGGCACACATGGGTGCCGGTTGGATCGAACGAGGCGAAGAGGTGTCTACTTCTTCGCCTTTTTCTTATCCTTTTTCTTGCTGGATTTCTTGTCCGCTTTCTTCTTGTCGGCCTTTTTCTTGCCGCCGCCTTTGGACTTCTTGTCTTTCTTGGCCTTCTCTTTGACCTTTTCCTTGGCCTTCGAGAATACGGCCTCCATCTCGGATTTCTTCCGGGCTGCTTTCTCGGCCTTGGCCTTGGCTTTCGCCTTCTTTTTCGCCTTGGCTTCAGCCGCTGCTTTCTCAGCTGCTTCACGCGCCTCTGCGGCCTTGCGCTCGGCCTCGGCCTTCTTGGCAGCCGCTGTACTGCGCGCAGGTGCCCGACGCGCCGGAGGTTTCCGGTTCGGCGCCCGACGCGCCGGAGGTTTGACCGGAGCGGCGACCGCCTCTTTCGCAGCTGCGATCAGGCGCGTGGCCCGTGCGGCGCCGATGCGCGGCACTTTCATCAGATCCTCAGGGCTGGCTTTCGCCACGGCCTGGGCGGTCTTGAAACCACCCGCACTCAGCGCCTGTGCCAACGCTTCTCCAACGCCGCGCACATCGGTAACTGCGGTCATCACGGATCCTTTCCTGTCATCCCTTACTTGTGTATATGCACAGCCTATACACTCTGACAAGAGCGCCGACTGCCCCCCATTTAACCAGCCTGCGCCACCCGCTGACGATGTGGCCGCCGCGGGAACGGCACCAGACGCTTGGCCTCTTCATCCCAAAGCTTCAGGTTCAGCGCTGCCACCGCCTCGGGGAATTTGATCCGGCGCGGGGTGTATTCGGGCGGAAGGTTATAGTGGCACGCGCGTAGCCGGTAGGACGGTATCCGCGCGTTGAAATGGTGGATGTCGTGCAGGGTGATGCAGGCCACCGCATTGTCGAACCACCAGCCAAAATCCAGCGCCGATGATCCCTGCAGCGCCGCCAGTTGCGGATCGAGATCGGGGCGGCGATCCCAATAGGTATCCTCAAAATTATGCTGAAGGTAGACGAGGAACACACCAAGCATCCCGCCCAGCAACGAGAAGATCAGCCAGACCAGAATGCCGGTGCTGCCCGCGATCAGATAGAGCAGCCCCAGAAAGACAATGATCGACAGATTATGCAGCAACACGCCTCTTACGCCGAAGCGAACGGTGTTTTTTGGCCAGCGATAACGAATGAAGTAGGTGAACAGCGCACCCACCGGCACAAGGATAAACGGGTTCCGGTAAAGCCTGTAAAACAGACGCTTTTTCCAATCCGCCTCATTCCATTCGCGCAGCGTCATGGTGTGGATTTCGCCGGTTTCGCGATGTTCCAGATTGCCGATACCCGCGTGATGCAGATTGTGGTTCTGCTTCATCACCTCAAACGGTGCAAAGGTGAACGGCGACAGGCCGTGGCCCGCCCATTCATTCTGCGCCCGCGTCTCGAAAAGCGAGTGATGCCCGCAATCGTGCTGCAGCACATAAAGACGCACGGCAGAGAAGGCAAAAACGACCCCCGCCGGGATCATGATATACCAACGATCCACATAGGCGATCGCCAGCGTCAGCGATGCAAAATACACCGCAAACGTCCCGAAATAGCTGAGCGCGGCCAGCCGGTTGTCCTGTACCGCGTATTGTCTGGTGTATTCCCTCAGATCCATCTCGCCCGCTCCCCAGGGTGGTCCGGTTATGTCGTGTTTCAAAATGATGTGCGGGCAGCCCGCAAACAAGCCGCGTGCGAAAACAAATGCACGCAGTTGAATGCTAGCGCGGGGAACGGGGGCTGTCACGCCCCCTGTCTGAAAATGCTGAAAATTAGCGCGGTTACGCGCGTCCCTTGAGATGTTTGGCCAAGGCACCGGCATTTTTCTTGCGCCGCCCCTTGTAGGGGTTCTTGTCGCCCTGTCCGCGCAAAGTCAGCCGGATCGGGGTGCCCGGCATGTCAAAATCCTCACGCAGACCATTGACCAGATAGCGGTTATAGCTCTCGGGCATCTTGTCGGGATGCGAGCACATCACCACGAACCCCGGCGGGCGGGTCTTGGCTTGGGTCATATAACGCAGCTTGATCCGGCGGCCCTGTGGTGCTGGTGGCGGGTGCTGTTTCAGCATCGCTGTCAGCCAGCGGTTCAGCGCCGCCGTTGGCACACGGCGGTTCCAGACGTCATGGGCGCGCAGGATCGCGGCGCGCAGGCGTTCCAAACCCCTCCCCGTCTTCGCCGAAACGGTGATCAGCGGAGCGCCGCGTAATTGCGGCAGCAGCCGTTCAAAGGATTCTTTCAGATCGCGCAGCTTTTCCTGCTTGTTGTCCTCGACGTCCCATTTGTTGACGGCGACGACCACCGCACGGCCCTCACGCTCGGCCAGATCGGCGATGCGCAGGTCCTGTTGTTCAAACGGAATCGCGGCATCCAGAAGGACCACCACAACCTCGGCAAATTTCACCGCGCGCAGACCATCCGAGACCGAGAGCTTTTCCAGCTTTTCCTGCACCTTGGCTTTCTTACGCATCCCGGCGGTATCAAAGATCCGCATCGGAGTGCTGTCGCCCTCGGGGCTGGCCCAATCGATGCGCAGGCTGATCGCATCGCGGGTGATCCCGGCCTCAGGCCCGGTCAGCAGGCGATCTTCGCCCATGATCTTGTTGATCAGCGTGGATTTCCCTGCGTTCGGACGACCCACCACAGCGACCTGCAAGGGCTTGGCGGCGGTTATCAGAGGCGCTTCGCCCTCGCCATCCTCATCCAGTTCAATATCGGTTTGCGGGGTATCATCGACGGCCTGTTCCTCGGCCGCATCCGCCAACGGCATCAACTGCGCATAGAGGTCCGTCATCCCTTCGCCGTGTTCGCCCGACAGGCGCACGGGTTCGCCAAGGCCCAGATTATAGGCTTCAAGCACGCCTGCATCCGCTGCGTTGCCTTCGGCCTTATTGGCGGCCAAGATCACATGCTTGGAGCGTTTGCGCAGGATTTCGGCGAACATCTCATCGGTCGGCGTCAGGCCAACGCGCGCGTCGATCATGAACAGGCAGACATCGGCCATATCCACCGCACGCTCGGTCAGGCGGCGCATCCGGCCTTGCAGGCTGTCGTCGGTCGCGTCTTCAAGACCCGCCGTATCGATCACGGTAAAGCGCAGATCGCCCAGCCGCCCTTCGCCTTCGCGCAGGTCACGCGTCACGCCGGGCTGGTCGTCGACCAGGGCCAGGCGTTTGCCCACAAGGCGGTTGAACAGGGTGGATTTGCCCACATTCGGGCGCCCCACGATGGCGAGGGTCAGCGACATGATACCAATCTTTCAAGACTCAAGATGCGCCCTTTAACGCATCTTTTCGTCAACGGAAAGCGTGCAGTTCGCCCTTGGTCGACACGACATACAGCGTCTGCCCCGCCACGACCGGGGCCGTGGTCGCGCCACCGGGCACTTCGACCTGATGCACCAGCGCCCCGTCCACGGGGTTGAAGAACCGCAGGAAGCCGTCATTCGAGGCGACAATGACACGGCCACCCGCCATGATCGGGCCGTAATGGGCAAAAATCGGCCCGCGGCGGCCCGGTCGGTCTTTGACAAAGCTCGGAAGGTCGACAGCCCAAACAGTCGAACCGTCCGCTGCATCCAGCCGCACCAACTGGCTGCGGTCGCTGATCAAGAAAACGCTGTTTCCAACCGGCCATACGGTGTCGATTGCGCCTTCAAGGGCGGTCCAGTTGCGTTCACCCGTATCGACATCAAACGAAACGGTGCGACCGGAATGGTTGCCAATCACAATTGCATTGCCCGTCACCATTGGCCCCGCGGTCACGTCAACGATCTGCGCCGCAGCGCGGCCACGCCGACCACCCGCCACAGAGGCATTCCAACGCTGAATCCCGCCACGACGGAAAGCCGCGGCGATATCACCCGATCCAAATGCGAAAACGGAAAACTCGGACGCAATGACGGGCGCAGGTGCACCCAATACGTTGCCAACGCTTGGGGTGCCCTGAATTTGCCAGAGAACGCGCCCATCTTTCGTATCCACCGCCCAGCCTGTCTCATCGCCGGCGACGACATAGAGAATGCCCCCGCTCACCAACGGCGCACCACTGCCGGTGGCGTTCAGGCGATTTTGCCATTTCTGCGCGCCGGTCTTGGCGTCCAGCGCGGTCAGACGGCCAAAGCCGGACGACACATAAAGCACTCCGTCGGCATAGGCGAGACCACCCCCAGTGGCGTCCCCCTCTTTCTCGTTGGCGGGAATCAGGTTTGTGGTCCATGCCGCCTGACCCTGAGGCGTAACCGCCGTAACATTCGCGCCGGAATCAAGCGTATAGATCAAGCCACCCGCGACCACAGGATCGGCAGTGATCCGTTGCTTACGGCTGTCGCCCGCGCCGATATTGGCGGACCAGATCCGTTGCGGCGCCGCGCTGAGCGCCGCGTTTGTCGTACGAAACGCAGTCGTGCCGGGGCTTTGCGACCAGCTGGCATTTCGGCTTTGCGATGGAAGGCTGATCGGCTTGGCGCCGCGGGTCTCAACCGTTTCGTTGTCGACCGCCGGGCGGATATCCTCGCGCTCACCGGGCAGGATCGCCTCGGGCTGCTGACACGCGCTCAGGGCGATCAGAGCAAGCGCCGCAGCGGGCAATCCAAAGCGTGAGAAAGAACGTGATACCATGATCTGATGAACTCGTCTGTGAAATTCCGTTTCGCCGCCGGTTTAGCCCTGTTGCCCCAACACGGGTTCAGGTGCGCCACCCAGCGCGACAATCAGCTGCGCCGCGCGCTGTTGCAGATCAATACTCGCCTCCGCGTCCTGACGCAGCGCCTGCAAACGATCCAGCGCCGCCTGCGTCTCGCCCTCGGCGACATCAATCAAGGCCAGCTGCTCTTCGGCCAGCAGGCGCAAAGGAGCCCCCGGGGCCGCCAACGCTTCGAATTGTTGACGGCGATCCGCGGCGGGCATGGTGTCTGTCTGCAGCAACAGCGCCTTGAACCCCGCGATGGCGCGATAAATCTCGGGCAGATCACCCTGCGTGGCAATGGCGTTGAGACTGCTGACGGCCTCCTGCTCGGTCCCGGCCTCGACCTGGGCGGCCGAAAGCAGCATGTTCAGCACCGCATCTCCGCCAACGGATTGTGCGTCTACCGTTTGCAGGCGCGCGGCCCGCTCAGCCGAACCATTCTCGGCCAGCGCGGTCAGAATCGCGTCACCCAGCGCCTCGGCCTGACTTGCATCACGAGCCTTGCGAAACTCGTTGAAGGCAGCACCCCCTACAATCGCTACAACGGCAACCACGCCAACCCAGCCCCAGCGACGCAAAAGCAGGTACATACGATCCCGGCGCACCTCTTCGGTGACCTCATCGATAAAACTGTCGGTATCGCTCATCCTGCCCCCAGGCTTAGGTGTCCGGTTTTCTAGCGCTATGTCATACCCCGGCCTTCCGGCCAAGCCAAGTGCCCGAATTCATACATTTGCCCGGATGTCGCCGGGTCTTGCTTAAAAAAGTGAACCGAACTATTCAGTTTAGTATGGAAATGACCGGGCTCGACCCCATTTTGAAAACATAAGCACCGCTGCCGTGTAGGCGATCATATCTGGAGAAGACACCGCATGCGTTTGATTTCATTCATCAACGCCATATTGGTTGTAGTTGCATTGTATTTTCTCGTGTTCGAACGCGACGCGCTTTTTGCATTTGCGGGCCGCGGCGAGGCGCAGACCGAGGCAACCGTCGATGGTGCGGAAACTGAACCTGTGAAGGTCGCCGATGCCATCGGCGTCGTAGCCATCCGATCCACCGCGCGCGAGATTGGCAGCGCGGTGCAGCTGCGCGGGCAAACCAAAGCCAACCGGCAGGTCGAAGTGCTGGCCGAGACGACCTCGACCGTTTTGTCCGAGCCCAAGCGCAAAGGCACCTTCGTCGAGGCCGGAGATCTGCTGTGCGAATTGGATCCCGGTACGCGTCCGGCGAGTCTTGCCGAGGCCAAGGCCGCAAAGCTTGAGGCACAAAGCCGCGTGCCCGAAGCCGAGGCCCGCCTGCAGGAAGCCCATGCGCGCCTGGCCGAAGCCGAGATCAATCTGACCGCCGCGCGCAAGCTTTCGGAAACAGGCTTTGGCTCGGAAACGCGCCGTATATCGAGCGAAGCAGAGATGAGCTCCGCCAAAGCGGGAATCAAGTCTGCCGAAGCCGGACTGGAAGCCACTCAGGCCGGGATCGAGGCCGCGACCGCCGAAGTCGCCGCCGCCCAACGCGAGATGGACCGCCTGACAATCGAGGCCCCTTTCAAAGGCCTGCTTGAGAGCGATACAGCCGAGCTCGGAAGCTTGATGCAGCCGGGTGCGCTCTGCGCGACGGTCATCCAGCTGGACCCGATCAAGCTGGTGGGTTTCGTCCCCGAGACCGAGGTGAACCGGATCCTCGTCGGCTCGATGGCGTCGGCGCAGCTGGTCACCGGATTGCAGGTTGAAGGCCGGGTGACTTTTCTCAGCCGCTCTGCCGACGAAACCACACGGACGTTCGAAGTGGAAATCACGGTTCCCAACCCTGAACTTCTGATCCGGGACGGACAGACCGCCAATATCCAGATCGCAGCCGAGGGCGTCAAAGCGCACCTTCTGCCGCAATCGGCGCTGACCCTGAACAATGAAGGTCAGCTTGGCGTACGCACCGTGGTGTCAGACAATGTGGTGGATTTCGTGCCCATTCGCCTGCTGCGTGATACCGCCGACGGTGTTTGGGTGGGCGGTCTGCCGGAAACCGCCGACATCATCGTGGTCGGGCAGGAGTTCGTCACCCGCGGCGTCAGCGTCACGCCGACCTATAGGGAAGCCACACAATGACCGGGATCGTCAGTTGGGCCGCTGGCCGGGCCAGAATGGTTCTGGCCTTCATCGCCATTTCGCTGGTCATAGGCGGGTTCGCATATGTGGGCCTTCCGAAAGAGGGCGAACCGGATATCGAAATCCCTGCTCTGTTCGTGTCGGTCCAGTTTCCGGGCATCTCCGCCGAGGATTCCGAAAACCTGCTGATCAAGCCGATGGAAACCGAACTGGCGGATTTGGATGGTCTGAAAGAGATGACGGCGACTGCTGCCGAAGGTTATGCCGGTATCGCGCTTGAGTTTGATTTCGGCTGGGACAAAACCGCCATCACCGCGGATGTGCGCGATGCCATGAACAGCGCGCAGGCCGATTTCCCGGATGGGGCCGAGCAATACTCGCTGAACGAGATCAACTTCTCGGAATTCCCAATCGTCATTGTCAACCTGACCGGCCCTGTTCCCGAACGCACGATGGCCCGCGTCGCCAAAGACCTTCAGGACGAGCTTGAGTCGTTGGATGCGGTGCTTGAGGCCGGGATTGCCGGCAACCGTGACGAAATGCTTGAGGTGGTGATCGACCCCCTGCGGCTCGAGGCTTATAACGTCACCGCCGCCGAACTGATCAGTGTGGTGCAGAACAACAACCAGTTGATCGCCGCTGGCGAAGTCGAGACGGAACAAGGCACGTTCTCGGTCAAGATTCCCTCGTCCTTCAAAACCGCTCAGGATGTCTATGGTTTGCCCATCAAGGTTAACGGCGACCGCGTCGTGACCTTGGGCGAATTGGCCGAGATCAACTACACGTTCGAAGATCGCGAAGGCACCGCGCGCTTTAACGGAGAACCCACAGTCGCGCTGCAGGTGGTCAAACGCAAGGGTTTCAACCTGATCGATACCGTGGCGCTGGTCAAAACCACCATCGCCGAGGCGCAGACCAAATGGCCTGCCGAGCTGCAGGCCGCCGTGGACGTCGGCACCTCGAATGACCAAAGCCGCATCGTCGGTTCGATGGTCAGTCAGCTTGAAGGTTCGGTGCTGACAGCGATTGCACTTGTGATGATCGTGGTTCTGGCCTCGCTGGGCACGCGCGCGGCGCTGCTGGTCGGGTTTGCGATCCCGACCTCGTTCCTGCTGTGTTTTGCGTTCCTTGCGGTCATGGGCGTCAGCATCTCGAACATCGTGATGTTCGGCCTGATCCTGGCTGTGGGTATGTTGGTCGATGGTGCCATCGTGGTGGTCGAATATGCCGACAAGCGTATCAAGGATGGCGTCGGCCCCATGCATGCTTATGTCGAAGCGGCGCAGCGAATGTTCTGGCCCATCGTGTCGTCGACCGCGACCACGCTGTGCGCCTTCCTGCCCATGCTATTCTGGCCCGGCATTCCCGGAGAGTTCATGGGCATGCTGCCTGTTACGCTGATCTTCGTACTGTCTGCCTCGCTGATCGTGGCGTTGATCTATCTGCCTGTCATGGGCGGTGTCTCTGGCCGGATGAGCCGCAGTTTCGACCGCAGCTCGAACTGGCTCAGGGCACGGGCGCCCTGGTGGGTGCGCGCGCTGTTGGTGCCGCCTTCATTGTACATGATCTTCCTCGGCGCGATGCAGATGCTGAACCCGGGCTATCTGGTGCCGGGTGGCGCAGCGGCGGGAGCCTTGATGTTCCTGTTCGGGGCGTTTGCCGGTTCGGTCACTCTGAGTGCGGCCAAGATTCAGCGCGCTCCGGATGATCATGTGCACTCCGCCAACGAGCATACGCCGTTTGGCTATGTGGTGAAGTTCCTTGTCGGTAATCCGATCATGCCCGTCGTGTCGCTTGCCGTCGTTGGTTTCGCCGTCATCAGCGTCATGACCGCTTTTGGGGAAAACAACCGGGGCGTCGAGTTCTTTGTCGAAAGCGAACCCGAGCAAGCCACAGCCTATGTGCGAGCGCGCGGCAACCTGTCTCTGGCCGAAAAGGACGAGATGGTGCTGGAGGCCGAACGGATCATCAGCGCCCACCCGGCGGTGATCAATGTATTCTCATTCGCGGGTGACGGCGGGCTGAACCAGAACAATGGCGGCGCAAGCGAGCCGGCGGATACCGTTGGCCGCGTTCAGTTCGAGATCATTCCATGGGAAGACCGCCCCAACGTGTCCGAGCCGATATTGGGCGGTCTCTTTGACCGCCAGATCATCGCCCCCGATTATGACGGCGATTATGTTCTGGACGAGTTGAACGCCGAGCTGGCGCAAATCCCCGGCTTCGTCGTCGAAATTCTGCCTTTGGAACAGGGCCCGGCCTCGGCCAAGCCCGTCCATCTGCGTATCAAGGGTGACGGGTGGGAAGAACTGACCGCATCCACTCTGGCGGCGCGTGAGGTGTTCGAACAAACGCCTGGGCTGATCAAGATCGAAGACACGCTGCCCCTGCCCGGCATCGACTGGCAGATCGACGTTGACGTCGCCAAGGCGGGGCGCTTCGGGGCCGATGTCGCCACCGTCGGCGCGATGGTCCAGCTTGTCACCCGTGGCATCCTGCTGGGCGAAATGCGCCCGGACTCGACCGATGAAGAAATCGAAATCCGCGTCCGCCTGCCCGATCAGGACCGGGTGTTGTCAACGCTCGATACGCTCAAAGTCCGCACGCCAGACGGGCTGGTGCCGCTGTCGAACTTCGTGACCCGCCAGCCGGTGGCCAAACTGGCCGAGATCAATCGCGTCGATCAGCAGCGCTATTATGATGTCAAAGCAGATGTTGAGCCCGGCCTCAGCAAGATCGTCGTCGATGGTCCGGATGGTACGCCGCAACGGCTGGCCGTTGTACGTCCGCTGGCCGCAGGGGCAACCTCGGAAAGTGCGATCATCACGGGACCGAATGGCAGTGAATACGAGTTGGTACAACTGACCGGTGCCGAGAATATCGGCCAACTGCGAACAAGCATCGAGGATGGCAGTGCCAGCTTTGCGCTGATCAACCCGAACGAGCGGATTGCCGTGCTGACCGAATGGTTGCAGACCGATCCCTTCGACCGTGCCATCAGTTGGGAATGGACCGGCGATCAGGAAGATCAGGCCGAAAGCCAGGCTTTCCTGTCCAGCGCATTCCTCGCCGCCCTTGGGTTGATGTTTGTGATCCTGCTGGCGCAGTTCAACTCGTTCTACAACTCGGTGCTGGTGTTGTTGGCGGTGGTGCTGTCGACCACCGGGGTTCTGATCGGGATGATGGTGATGCAGCAGCCGTTTTCAATCATCATGACCGGAACGGGCATCGTGGCGCTGGCGGGGATCGTGGTGAACAACAACATCGTTCTGATCGACACCTATCAGGAATACAGCCGCTATATGCCCCGGATCGAAGCGATTGTCCGCACGGCCGAGGCGCGTATTCGGCCCGTTCTGCTGACCACGCTGACCACCATGGCAGGCCTGACGCCCATGATGTTCGGGCTGTCGCTGGACTTTATCAATGGCGGCTATTCGATCGACAGCCCTACCGCACTGTGGTGGAAGCAGCTGGCGACGGCGGTGGTGTTTGGTCTGGGCACCGCAACGGTGCTGACATTGATCGTGACGCCATCCCTGCTGGCGCTGCGCGTCTGGGTGATGACCTACGTGATCTGGGGAGGCAAGGCGATCGCACGGGCCACGCAGGGCCGCTCTAGCAAGATCGCGCAGGACATGGCGATTGACCAAAGCGCGCGCGACATGCAGTCCACCGAGATTGTCTGGAACGATGGCACCTCCGAGGCCAAGCAGGACCCGGATCACCCGCCGGGACCACCGCTGAAAGCGGCCGAATAGCAGGATCAGGGCCGGTCGTTCCGGCCCTTTTTCTTACCCCTTCAGCCGCGACCACGTCTGATGCGCGCAGACCAGATGCTCGCATCCTTTGACCTGAAGCGTGTCGCCCTGCAGCGTCATCTGCGGCACAGCGTCAACATTGATCAGAGGCACCCAGAACTCACCCCCGCCGTATTTGCCACCGCCTTCGCTGGCCACATCCCAAAAAAGCTTCTTGCCGATATTCGGCGTCTGCACCTCTTTGCCCGATGGATCATAGGCTGACATTATCTGGCCGCAGAACTTGTCTCCGCAGGCCGTGATCTTGATGTGAGAGGTCAGGTTCTTGCGATCCGGTTCGGTCTTCCAGACCCCTTCGATCGGGTCCGCCGCAGCCAAGGCGGGGGCCAAAAGCAAGGCTGCGATAAGGGGCAATCGTCTGCGCATCTGAAATCCTCCGACTATCAATGCCCTATCATAGCATATCAGGCGCGCAGGATCAGGCCGCCTGCGCATCCGATTGCTGGCGGCTCCACAGCTGAGCATAGCGCCCTTCGCGCGCCAGCAGCTCATCATGGGTGCCCTGCTCGATGATCTCACCGCTTTCCAGAACCACGATCCGGTCGGCCTCGGCAATGGTGCTGAGGCGGTGGGCGATGGTGATCACCGTACGCCCCTCACCGGCACGGGCCAAAGCATCCTTGATGTCCTGTTCGGTGTCGGTGTCCAGCGCCGAGGTCGCCTCATCCAACAGCAGGATCGGAGGGTTCGTGAGCAGCGTGCGCGCGATGCCCACCCGCTGCTTCTCACCGCCCGAGAGCTTCAGGCCGCGTTCACCGACCTTGGTGTCATATCCCTCGGGGAGGCTGGCGATGAAGTCATGGATCTGGGCCGCGCGCGCGGCGGCCTCGACATCCTGCTGAGTGGCCCCCTCGCGACCATAGGCGATGTTGTAGCGGATCGTGTCGTTGAACAGCACGGTATCCTGCGGCACGACACCAATGGCGGCGTGCAGGCTGGTCTGGCTGACATCGCGCACGTCCTGCCCATCGATTTTCAGGGCACCACCGGTGACGTCGTAGAACCGGAACAGCAGCCGCCCGATGGTGGACTTGCCCGATCCGGTCGCCCCAACGATGGCCACGGTCTGCCCCGCCGGAACGGTCAGCGACACGCCTTTCAGGATTTCGCGATCCGCGTCATAGCCAAAGCGCACATTGTCCAGCGTGACCTCGCCCCCGTTGACCTTCAAATTCGGCGCACAGGGCTTGTCGGTGACCTCGGCAGGTTGTTCCAGCAGGTCGAACATCTGCCCCATATCCACCAGCGACTGGCGGATTTCGCGATAGACCGTCCCCAGAAAATTCAGCGGCACGGTGATCTGGATCATGTAGGCGTTGACCATCACGAAATCGCCGACGGTCAACTGCCCCTTCTGCACCCCGATGGCGGCCAGAACCATCACGCCGATCAGGCCGCAGGTGATCAGGAAGGATTGACCAAAATTCAGGAAAGCCAGCGAGTACGCCGTCTTCAAGGCAGCCTTGGCATAGGCTTTCATCGACACGTCATAGCGTTCAGCTTCGCGCGTTTCGGCATTGAAATACTTGACGGTTTCGAAGTTCAACAGGCTGTCGATAGCACGCTGGTTGGCCTCAGTATCCTGATCGTTCATCTCGCGCCGCAGCTTCACGCGCCACTCGGTCACGGCGAAGGTGAACCAGATATAGAGCGCGATGGTCGCGGCCACGACAACCAGATACCAGACGTCGAACAGCCACATCAGGATGATCGCGACCAGCAGCAGTTCCAATATCAGCGGCCCGATGGAAAAAAGCAGGAAGCGCAGCAGAAACTCGACGCCCTTGACGCCGCGCTCGATGATCCGGCTCAGCCCACCGGTGCGCCGGGTGACGTGGTAGCGCATCGAAAGCTGGTGGATATGCTGAAACGTCTCAAGCGCCAGTGCCCGCAGCGCCCGCTGCCCCACCGGCGCGAACAAGGCATCGCGCAATTGCTGAAAGCCCACCGTCATCATCCGGGCCACGCCATAGGCCACGGTCAACCCGATTGCGCCCAGCGCCAGCGGCGGCACGCCTTCACCAGCCAGACCATCGACCGCCCCTTTATAAAGGATCGGCGTGTAGACAGCGATCAGCTTGGCCACCACCAGCATCACCAGCGCCATCACGACGCGGCGTTTCACCCACGGCTCATCATCGGGCCACAGGTAAGGCGCGACCTTGCGGATCGTGCGCCAGCCTGAGCGCTGTTCTTCTGCATCAACTTGCAGGGCTGAGGATCGTCTCATCACGTACCTTAACTGCGGTCAGAGAATACGCCCGGCCCGGACGGGCCAGAACTGGATGTTATTCAGGAATGGTGAAAATCTGCCCCGGGAAAATCAGGTCAGGATCACGAATAGAGTCCCGATTGGCCTCGAACAACCGAACGTAAAGGATGCCATCCCCAAACCGTTCGCGCGAGATGGCCCAGAGCGTGTCGCCCTGCTGAACGGTAACCGACCGGATCGGAGGTGTTTCGGTTGCGGTGTCGCCTTGTCCGGTCTCTTCGGCGGCGCGCAGAACCTCGACCGGTTCGCGCTTGAACGGTGTCTCAAGACGGCTGACGACAGTGCCATCGGGTGCGACCTCATCCACACGCAGGGTATAGACACCGGGATCGATGCCTTCGACCTCACCCCGCCACTGCCCGTCCGGCGCGGGCGGCAGATCAGCGACCAGGCGGTTGTTCAGATAGAGGCGTACCGCCGATCCATCCTGCGCCCGCCCGGTCAGCTGCACATCGCCAGTGTCCGAATACCCGATCGTATCCAGAGCGATCTGCTTGGGCGGCACATCCCGAACGGTCGGGGGCTGAACCAGCTCGACACCCTCTTCGCCCGAACGCAGGACAGCAATCTGCTGGTCCTGCGCTTCGACCGGCTCGGGCTCTGTGGCTTCAGGCTGCGGCTCGGGTGTTGCCTGAGCCTGTTCCGCCACTTGCGGTGCGCCGCTCGTTTCGTCAGACGGGTCGGCCTCAGCAGTGTTTTCGGCAGGAGCCTCTGGCTCGGGCGCTGTCTCGACCTCAGCAGTTTCCACCTGCGGTTCTTCGGGTTCCGGGGCTGTCTCAGCCGCCGCCACGTCCGGCGCATCAACCGGCGGAGGCGTTTCCTCGGGTGCCGGCAACGCTGCGATCAGGTAATCATCCGAACGCACAGGCTCTCCTTCGCCCAACACCTCCAGAGCCAGCCCTCGCGCAGCATCCGCAAATGGGATCGTGACGAACTCAGCGAATTGACCGCTGGGATCGACAGTAAAACTGTGGACAGTTTCCCCATCCAGCAGCACGTTGATCTCAGACCCGGGTTCGGCATTGCCCGACAGGACAGCATTGCCATCGGGCTCCACGAATATCTGATCCAGAACGGGCGCTTGAGTCGCCTCTGTCGGGGCTTCATCGCTTTCAGGTTCGGCCTCGGCGGTCTGGCTCTGTGCCTCGGCATCAGGTGCCGCCTCGGGCTGGGGCGCACCTTCGGCACTCGGCTCAGGCGTTTGTGCAACTTCCACCACTTCGGGTGCAGCTTGCTCTGGCGTATCACCAAAGCCGCCCAACAGGTACACCCCGCCCGCGCCCACAACTGCGACGATCCCGGCAACCAGCCCCCAGATGAAGGTGCCCGAGCTTCCGCTTCCCGAATTGGCGTCCATTCTTTTCCTTTCACTCCGCCCCGTAAGTACTTTGACAGCCAAGCCTTACATGGAGCGGTTGAGCCAACCTATCAATCCCGCTATCAGGGGTCAAAACCCCGAACACAAGAGCAGAGAGATCGACTTATGCCCCAGAAATCCGTCTGTGTGTATTGCGGGTCACGCAATGGTGCAACTCCGGCCTATGCTGAGGCAGCCCGATCGTTTGGCACCCTTCTCGCCCACGAAGGCTGGCGGCTGGTTTATGGCGCGGGGGATGTGGGCCTGATGGGCGAAGTCGCCCGTGCCGCGCAGGCTGCCGGAGGCGACACGTTCGGCGTTATCCCCGTGCACCTGCTGCAGCGCGAGGTGGGCAAGACCGATCTGACACGATTTGTGGTGACCGAGACGATGCACGAGCGCAAGAAAGTCATGATCATGAACGCCGACGCGGTGATCGTGCTGCCCGGCGGCCCCGGATCGCTGGATGAGCTGTTCGAGGCGCTCACCTGGCGGCAGCTGGGCCTGCATGACAAGCCCATTCTTGTGCTGAATGTGGATGGGTATTGGGACGCGCTGCACACGCTGCTGGATCAGGTGATCGATCAGGGTTTTGCCGATGGGTCGCTGGCCGATTTTGTTACCTGGGTCGGCACCCCCGAAGAGGCCATGACCCGTCTGCGCAGTTTCCTGAACTGACCGGGCGGGAACCTGGCGGTGTGCCGCCCGTGCCCTTGAGCGTTCAGGCCGGCGCGGCAAGCCGCGTCTTGAGGATACGCTCGACCTTGTGCAACGGATGGTTGGTCAGCGTCTTGTCGACCTCGGCCACCACCTTGGCCAGAACCTCACTGTGCAGACGACGGCGCAGCAAGCCCAGAACATGCGGGCTGGCGACCAGTACGAGTCTTTTGTACGCCCCTTTCAGCCCTTTCCGATTCAACAGGTTTGCCACATCCTGCACAAACAGAGATCGCGCATGGGCCTTCCAACTCTCTTCCTCGACCGCAGATTTCTGCTTGGGGCCTGTATCGGCCCGGCGACCAGCCCGGTCGGCTGGTCTGGTCGGGGCGGCGTCTTGTTCCTCGACGGATACGACGACCAGATTGGGGTCCTGCGCGTCGGTGATATTCTCCATCACCAGCGCTTTTTCCCCGTCGGCAATGATAACCCAAGTTCCCTGTTCAAGTGCGGCCATTATGGTCTCCTGCAAAGATTGACGTGGTCTACCCATCCCTCGGGCACAGATTATCGGTTGCGTGCCGGCAATGTCGCGGCGCGCTGAGCGGTCTGTTTTCAATCAGTTGGCGGCTCTCTCCCTCCGCATATTATAGCTAGGTATTGCGGGGCCGCGTACAATGCCGCGCGCGACGAAAGTTGACGCTTAGGCAGGTTTCTACCTGCGGCAGCGCGCTAGAATGCGCAGATTAGAAAACACTGCTTCTTGGACGCAATCTGGCATCGCCAGCACACCGGAAGGTGTCATACCGTTGCCGATGCAGGGTCGGTTCTGCTGACAACCCCCACATCGGGGCGACCACGCTGTCGGCCCCGTTTATTGTAAATGTCGTTCGCGAATATGGACATTGAGTTTAGAGATCAGAATAGCCCTACAAACCGGTCCGGCAATTCGAACGCGACCTTTCGCTTGAACTTGGGAACGCACCAAACGCCTGGTCGTTTTTTCCTATTGCGCTGGAATCCGGCCGCTAGTCTTTCATAACTATCTGAGAGCTCTTTTTCGGCCTCAACTACAACAAAATTTGACACTGTTTCCGTCGAGGTGTTTGAACGATCCTCAGTCTTTCGGCGACTGCGGCTCATTTCCGTGAAACTGTCCGCGTCACCGGGTTCGCCAATATCAGCATAACGCACATGGGCCAAATATAGTCCTCTAGGAAGAGCCATACGGCTCGCATCATGTGTTTTGGGATCCTTGGCACCATGAAAGCCAATCTGGATTCCATTCCGTCCTGCGATCGCCTTTGAGTACATTGAGTCTACGATGCCGAGCTGCCTTTGCGCCGAATAAAGCTGTTCATGATCAAGCGGCATATCATCATGCCGTGCAATGAGATTAAATCCGACGCAGAACCAGCCGTCGCTGCTACCCGATTGAAAACAGTCGGCCAGATTCTGATGCTCATTTGGGTCGACGAAAACGAACTCGTCCACGTCGACCTGCATCACCACGTCAACATAGGTTCTCAAAAACTGAGCTAATCCGTTGAGCGCATTGTGTCGATGGTAGTCAAAGCGATCGAGCCCAGTTCTGGGTATCCCTATGACGTTGCACCCAGCACCAATCTCTCGGTGTCTGGGGTCATCTCCGTGGGATACTATGTATAAATTTTCGTAACCAACAAGCTGCCCGTAGTGGGCGCACCATCTTCCGAGTGTTGCGTAGCCTTTGTACACCATAGTGACAGCAGCGATTCTCATGTTGCTCATACCTCGTCCAACTTCCAAGCAAACAATCTCTGGTAGTGTGCGCATATTCAAGTGGCAGCAATTCAAATGGATTGTGCAAAAAGGTTCTTGATGGCTATCGCGGCAAGGGGAAGTGAATTTGTCGGTCAAATTTCCATATATTGCGCGTACTTGTTTTTGATGCCGAAAACTCACTGCCTGAGCAAGTACTACAAACCCCAAGGAAAACTGGGCCTTACGTCTAATGAGAGAGGCTAGGTACCACGACCTAACGTGCCACTCTCGTTGTTCAACCATGTCCGCTGAGGGCTCCGATCAGACACTCAAACCAACCAAACAGCTTGAACCTTGAAATCAGTACCCCTCAACGAAAAAGGCCCGCCAGCGTCTCCGCCAGCGGACCCCTTTAAAACCTTCGCGGGTGCGATCACATCCGCGACGCGACGTTTTCCCAGTTCACCAGATTGTCGAGGAAGTTCGTCAGATAAGCCGGGCGCTTGTTGCGGAAGTCGATGTAGTAGGAATGCTCCCACACATCACAGCCCAGCAGCGCGGTCTGACCGAAGCACAGCGGGTTCACGCCGTTCTCGGTCTTGGTCACGGCCAGCGAGCCATCGGCATTCTTGACCAGCCACGCCCAGCCCGAACCGAACTGGCCGGCACCCGCCGCGCTGAACTGCGACTTGAATTCGTCAACCGAACCAAAGCTCTCGGTCAGGGCTTTTTCCAACTCACCGGGCATGGCGCTGTCGCCGGGGCCCATCATCTCCCAGAACTGGTTGTGGTTCCAAAGCTGGCTGATGTTGTTGAAGATGCCGTTCTGCGCGACGGCGTTGGCGTCATAGGTGCCGACGATGATCTCCTCCATCGACTTGCCATCCCACTCGGTCCCGGCGATCAGCTTGTTGCCGTTGTCGACATACGCTTTGTGGTGCAGGTCGTGGTGATATTCCAGCGTTTCGGCGGACATACCTTTGGCTGCCAGCGCGTCATGTGCATAAGGAAGATCAGGAAGTTCAAAAGCCATCTCGGCCCCCTGTTGAAAATGAGTGTTGCGGTTCCAAAGGTTAAATGCTGCGGCAAGGGCCGTAGGTCAAGGGCCGAGATCACAAAACCCTGAGCTCGACCGCACCCAACGAACATCCACCATCAGATCATGGCCTCCCAGTCTCGCCAGATAGCTCGCTTTTTTCGAATGCTGCGACCAGCAGCCTAAGGTACTCGGGCCACCCGTCGCGCCACACCAAGGGCACTTCCGATGTTGCGACATCAGAAGTGTTTCGCATCCACGCCCACCCGGTACATGCGTGGCAAACACGACCAATTGGGCTTCATCTGGCCAAAAATATCCTGGGGGTGAGGCCACAGGCCGAGGGGGCAAAGCCCCCTCACCTGCATCTCAAAAAGTGATCAGGGTTTTAGTAAACCCCAACCTCGCTCCCTGGCTGCGCCGCAACCTTGAGCAGCTTGAACACATAGTCCGCAGTCGAGCGGAAGCAGACGACGCGGAAGGTATCTGCATCGTCCATCCAGAAGGCCCCAGCCACCTGCGCCAGGCGCGAGCGGCGGATCTGACCGGGCTGGAAAGCCTCGGTCGAAAACTCGACCGGGGCAACTTTGCCCAGCACCTCGCGGGCGCTGCCACCCGAGACACGGAACACCGCGCGGGCGTCCGAGACATTTACGGCCAAGGCGTGGGTGCCGCTGAGCGCACCTGCCATATCGGCCAGCTTCGCCTCGACCTCGGCATAAGGCACCAGCACCAGCAATTCGTCCGAGGACATCCAGCATACGCCAGTGTCGCCCTTGACCAAAGCCTCACGCTGGCCGGGCACTTTTTGCCCGGTTGCGTCCTTGACGGCCTTGGCCAGCACCTTGTCCGACAGATCACCGCGCAGAGTGATCATGCCCTGCAGGCCGCATTCCTCGACCTTGGCGATGCCTTCATAGCTTGCGTGGTTCAGTGCGCTGATGGGTTCAGACATTCTGCTTCTCCCCGTCCTTGTCGTAGAAGATCGGGTCCACGATCTTGGCTTTGTAGGTTTTCCCGTCGGTTCCGGGGAACTCGACAATCTCACCCATCCGGTCGGGACCATGCTTGATCAGACCCATGGCGATGCCTTTGCCCAGATTGGCCGAGTAATAAGTCGAGGTCACACGCCCGATCATATTGCGCTGGCCGTTGGCATTGACGCCCTCGCCAACCGCATAGGCACCGTCCGGCAGAACCGAACCATCCACAGTCTCAAGACCGACCAGTTTCCAGCGTTCGGGATCGGCCATATGGCTGCGTGTATGGGCACGTTTGCCGAGGTAGTCCTCTTTCTTCTTGGACAGCGCCCAATGCAGCCCCAGATCCTGTGGGATCACGGTACCGTCGGTCTCGTCGCCGATCATGATAAAGCCCTTCTCGGCCCGCAGGATGTGCAGACATTCGGTGCCGTAAGGCATCACGCCGAACTCTTTGCCTGCGTCCATCAGAGCATCCCAGAACGCCTGACCCTGGCTTGCAGGAACCGCGATCTCATAAGACAGTTCGCCCGAGAACGAGATACGATAGGCCCGTGCATCGAACTCACCGATCTTGCCGTCGCGCCATTCCATGAAGGGCAACGCTTCTTTCGACAGGTCCATGCCACCACCCGCTTGCGCGTTCAGTTTCTCAAGCACCTTGCGCGCGTTGGGGCCTACCACGGCGACCTGAGCGTATTGCTCGGTCACATTGGCGACATAGACCTTCCAGTCCCACCATTCGGTCTGCAGCCATTCTTCCATGTGACCGTGGATACGCTCGGCCCCGCCTGTGGTAGTGTGGCACAGCCATGTGTCCTCATCGATACGGGCGACAACACCGTCGTCGATCAGGAAGCCGTTCTCCGAACACATCAGGCCATAGCGGCATTTGCCGACTTTCAGCGTGGACATCATGTTGGTGTACAGCATGTCCAGGAACTTGCCCGCATCCGGGCCCTTGACGATCAGCTTACCCAGCGTCGAGGCGTCCAGCAGGCCGAGGTTTTCGCGGGTGTTTTTCACCTCACGATTCACCGCGTCATGCACGGATTCACCGGGACGGACATAAGCATAGGTCCGGCGCCAATGGCCCACGGGCTCCCAGTCTGCGCCGTTCTTGTCATGCCAGTTGTGCATCGGAGTCTGCCGGATCGGCTGGAACACCTCACCACGCGCTTCACCGCCAATCGAGGCCATCGAGATGGGCGTGTAAGGTGGGCGGAATGTGGTGGTGCCGACCTTCGGAATTTCCGAATCCAGCGCATCAGCTAGAATCGCCAAGCCGTTGATGTTGCTCAACTTACCTTGATCGGTCGCCATACCCAGTGTGGTGTAACGCTTGGTGTGTTCGACGCTTTCATAGCCTTCGCGCGCCGCCAGCTGAACATCCGAGACCTTGACGTCGTTCTGGAAGTCCAACCACGATTTCATGCGCAGCTGAATGTCCGCATTCGCGGGCATCAGCCAGACGGCTGCCATCGGCGCCTCCTCGGTGGTTTCACCAGCCGGAGCCTTGGTGTTCTTCGGCTTGAAACCGGCAGCTTTCGCCGCCGCTTTGCCCGCCGCGTGTGCGTCGGTCAAAACTTCGCCCAGCGTCAGCGGACCGTTCGAGCTGCCAGCCGCAACAACAAAGCCTTCGCCATCTGCACCCAGCGGAGGACGCGACGGGTCGGGGCGGAAATGAGCGTTCGCCTCATCCCAGATCAGTTTGCCGCCGCAATGCGACCACATGTGAACGACCGGGGACCAGCCGCCTGACATGGCGACCGCATCGCATTCGACCTCTTCCCGCGCGCCACCGATGCCGTCCTGATTGCACAGCTCGACCTTCTTGACGCGTTTACCGCCTTTGACTTTGGCGATGGCCTTGCCGGGGTCGACGCGGATGCCCAGTTGCCGGGCCTCCTCGGCCAAAGGTCCGGCGCTGTCACGCGCGTCGATCACGCGCAGAACATCCACGCCAGCCTGTTTCAGGATGATCGCGGTGCGATAGCCGTCGTCATTGTTCGTGGCGACGATGACACGCTCGCCCGGTGTTACGCCCCAGTTGACAACATAGTCACGCATGGCCGAGGCCAGCATGACGCCCGGAACATCGTTGCCTGCGAAAGACAGCGGACGCTCGATCGCACCGGTGGCAGTGACGACCTGCTTGGCGCGGATGCGCCACAGGCGATGACGCGGGCCTTGGGTGCCGGGCTTGTGGTCGGTCAGACGCTCATATCCCAGCACATAACCGTGGTCATAGACCCCTGCCCCCATGCAACGATTGCGCATGGTGACGTTGTCCATTGTTTCGAGTTCGGAAACCAATTGCTCCACGAACTTATCCACAGGTTCACCGTCGACGGTTCCACCATCAACCGGAGCGCGCCCGCCCCAATGCGCCGTCTGCTCGATCAGCAGAACTTTCGCACCAGATTGCGCAGCCGCTTTTGCGGCTTGCAGACCCGCGACACCCCCGCCGATGACCAGAACATCGGTGAAGGCATAGAAATGTTCATAGGTATCAGCATCCCGGCTGTCCTTGTCGGGTGCTTTGCCCAGACCGGCGGACTGGCGGATGAACGGCTCGTAGACGTGTTTCCAGAACGGTTTCGGATGGATGAACATCTTGTAGTAGAAACCGGCCGGCAAGAAGCGCGACAGATGCGTGTTGATCGCGCCAATGTCGAACTCAAGGTTCGGCCAGTGGTTCTGCGACACCGAAGTCAAGCCGTTGAACAATTCGGTTGTGGTGGCGCGCTGATTCGGCTCGAACCGGTTACCTTCGCCCAGACCGACCAGAGCGTTCGGCTCTTCCGCGCCGCTGGCGACCATGCCGCGTGGACGGTGATACTTGAACGACCGGCCGACCATCATCTGGTCATTCGCCAGCAGGGCGGAGGCCAGCGTATCACCCTCGTAGCCCTGCATCGAGGTGCCGTTGAAGGTAAAGGTAACCTGTTTCGACCGGTCGATCAGCCGGCCTTGTTGTGCGAGACGGGTGCTCATTGTGCGGACCTTTCGCGTGTGGAGGCGTCGGAGCCTCCGGCGGGAGTATTTTGGAAAAGATGAAGCATCAGGAGAACTCTCTCCATTTCCATCCCGGGCGCTTGGCCGTGATGGCATCCTTGATCTCTTGCGGCGGCTCGGTGGTCTGGGCGGAATAGGTGCCAAAGACCTCGAGCGTGTGTGTACAGCGGGCGGCGTGGAACCACTTGCCGCAGCCATTGGCGTGGCGCCAGCGCTCGAAATGAACGCCTTTGGGGTTCTCGCGCATGAACAGGTAGTCGTGGAACTCATCATCCGAAGAGCCGGGACCAAACCGTTTCAGATGCGCTTCACCGCCAGCGGCCAGCTCAGTTTCTTCGGCATCCACGCCACAACAGGGGCAGTTCAGGATCAGCATGTGATCATCCTTTCGGCGGCAGGCGAGACAAAGCGTCCTGCAAAATCTACGTAGAAGGTGCGCGCGATTTTTCGACGAAAAATCTTCATCAGTGCGCCACCCCGGCGGCAACGCTTTCGTCGATGAAGCGGCCCTCTTTGAAGCGGTCCATCGTGTACGCCTCGGTCAGCGGGGAATGACCTGTGGCCATCAGCTGCGCCATACCCCAGCCCGAGCCCGGAATGGCCTTGAAGCCGCCCGTGCCCCAACCCGCGTTGATAAAGCAGCCTTGCAGCGGGGTTTTCGACATGATGGGCGAACGGTCGCCCGTCATGTCCACGATCCCCCCCCACTGACGCAGCATTTTCAGGCGCGAGATCATCGGGAAGGTCTCGACCAGTGCTCGCACGGTTTCCTCGATGTGATGGAAGCTGCCGCGCTGGGTAAAGTTGTTGAACCCGTCGGTGCCGCCGCCAATCACCATTTCGCCTTTGTCGGACTGGGACATGTATCCGTGCACGGTGTTGGCCATCACCACCACATCCATGCAGGGCTTGATCGGTTCAGAGACCAGCGCCTGCAGCGCCACGGCCTCAAGCGGCAGACGGAAACCTGCCATCTCGGCCAACTGACCGGAATGGCCTGCAACGACAATCCCCAGCTTGTCACAGTCGATCGCCCCTTTGGTGGTATCGACACCCACGACGCGGCCGTTTTCCTGACGTACACCGGTGACTTCGCATTGCTGGATGATGTCCATGCCCATTGCAGAACAGGCGCGGGCATACCCCCAGGCCACCGCATCGTGGCGTGCAGTGCCACCGCGTTCCTGCCACAGGCCACCCAGCACCGGATAGCGCGGGCCGTCCAGATTGATGATCGGCACCAGCTCTTTCACGCGCTCGGGCGTGATCCACTCGGTTTTGACGCCCTGCAGTGCATTCGCATGCGCGGTGCGTTGGTAACCCCGGATTTCATGTTGAGTCTGCGCCAGCATGATCACGCCGCGCGGGCTGAACATGATGTTGTAGTTCAGCTCCTGACTCAGATCCTCGTAGAGGCTGCGCGCCTTCTCATACAGGGCCGCCGAAGGGTCCTGCAAATAGTTCGATCGGATAATGGTGGTGTTCCGACCGGTGTTGCCACCGCCCAGCCAGCCTTTCTCGATCACGGCGACATTCTGAATGCCGTAGTTCTTGCCAAGGTAATAGGCCGTCGCAAGACCATGCCCGCCCGCGCCGACGATGATGACGTCGTAGCGCTTCTTGGGTTCGGGCGAACGCCAGGCGCGTTCCCATCCGGTGTGATAGCGCAGCGCTTCACGCGCCACAGCAAAGGCTGAATAGTGTTTCATAAGCGAATCCATCCGGTTCGGTGATTGGGCGCAGATATGCCGTGCCCTGACAGTTTACCCGCGCCGCGCAACGTCGCAATAATGCACTATTGCGACATGAGCGCCCCTCGCGGCCATTTGTCCCTTTTGTCTGCGGGCGCAGAGGTCTAAGTCAGGGCAACATCTTCGGAGACACCATGCCGTTCTGGGTTCTTATATTTCTCGTCGCCCTGCTGATTGCCGGATTTCTAGGTATGGCACTCTTGCGTAACCGTCGCAAAGAACAGCCGACCGCCGCCTATGACCTGAGGGTATATCGTGAGCAGCTGTCAGGGGTTGACCGGGACCTTGCGCGAGGCGTGATTGCCGAGGCTGATGCAGAACGCCTGCGAACCGAAATATCGCGGCGCATTCTTGCCGCAGATACGCATATGCGCGGCGAGGCAACCACCGCAGGGCCCTCGCGCACTGTGTCAGCTATTACCCTGATTTTACTGGCAGTCGTACTCGTTGGCGGTGCGCTTGCGATGTATCGTCAGATGGGGGCTGCGGGCTTCCCCGACATGCCGCTGTCGGCGCGTCTGGAACTGGCGGACGACCTGCGCACCAACCGCCCCTCTCAGCTTGAGGCTGAGGGCCTGGCGACGCCGGTACAGCCCCCGGCGCTGGAAGAAAGCTATGCCACTTTGCTCGGGCGCTTGCGTGAAACGGTGGCCGAGCGTCCTGATGATCTGCAGGGCCATATTCTGCTTGCACAGCACGAGACCAACGCCGGTAATTTCAAAGCGGGCTACGAAGCACAGTCGCGCGTCATCGAGCTATCGGGCGCCAACGCCCCGGCCGAGGCGTTTTCAGATCTGGCCGAGATGATGATTCTGGCCGCGGGCGGCTATGTCTCTCCCGAGGCCGAGGCCGCTTTGCGACAAGCGCTTGAACGTAATCCAAGGCTGGGACCCGCCCGGTATTACTGGGGTCAGATGCTGGCGCAGACGGGGCGTCCCGATATGGCCTATCGCGTCTGGGTCGAAACACTGAACGACGCTCCGCCGGGCGCGCCGTGGGCCGAGGCGATCCGCGCCCAGATCGATGATCTTGCCTTCCGAGCCGGGGTGTTCAATGCCCCCGACTTCTCAGCCGCACCCGGCCCCAGCGCGGATGATGTGGATGCTGCCGCCTCGATGACACCGGAAGAGCGGCAAGAGATGATCCGCGGCATGGTCGACGGCCTTTCGGACAGGTTGGCAACTGAAGGTGGCACCCCGGAAGAATGGGCACGGTTGATCGCCGCTCTGGGTGTGCTGGGCGAGGGTCAGCGCGCAATCGACATTCGCAACGAAGCGATGGAGGTGTTTGCAGGGGACCGTGAAGCGTTGCAGCTGATCGACGCCGCTGCGCTGCAGGCTGGCATCGCGCAATGATCCATGACGTCTTTGAAGAGTTCGCAGCGGCGCTGACCCCGATGTCCGCCCTGATGGGGCTGGATTTGGGTGAGAAGACCATCGGCGTCGCGGTCTCGGACCGGATGCGCGGTGTCGCCACCCCGCTTGAAACGGTGCGACGCAAGAAATTCACACTGGATTCCGCAAGGCTGATCGAGATCGTGACCGAGCGTGAGATCGGTGGCATCGTCCTAGGCCTGCCCCGCAACATGGATGGCAGCGAAGGCCCCCGCTGCCAGTCAACGCGCGCGTTTGCCCGCAATATGACTCGGCTCACAGATCTGCCCATCGGCTTCTGGGACGAACGCCTCAGCACCGTGGCCGCAGAAAAGGCGCTGCTTGAGGCGGATACGACACGAAAGCGTCGCGGACAGGTTATTGATCACGTCGCCGCCGGTTATATCTTGCAAGGAGCGCTGGATAGGTTGCGCTTTCTTTGACGGATCGGAAACCGCAGATGACAAACATGGTTTGGAAACGAAACGAGGTCGAAAGCCCTTGCGTCCAGATTTGCGTTGTCCACCCCACCGAGCGTATCTGCACCGGGTGCTATCGTACTATCGATGAAATCTCGCGCTGGTCCAAAATGGACAGCACTGAGCGCGCCGAGATCATGCAGGACCTGCCCGACCGAAAACCGCGCTTGGCCAAACGCCGCGGCGGACGCGCAACACGGATGGCGCGCGACTGATCATCGGCGCGCCTCGGGATCGTGCCGTTGACGAGCCTTCAGGACAATTGGGGTCGCTGACAAGTCACGCTGAAACAGGGCCCGAACTTCGGATTTCTGTATCTGCTTCGCGCCGTCGTTGGGGTGTGGATGATCCTGTGTCCGATCATGGCGCAACGGCGCAGGCCGAACAGGTCCATCGAACACCCGAGAGAATAACTTCTGAAAAATCATCCTTGTCCCCCACCGAGGCCAGAGCAAAACCAGCGTTTGCTTGCCTCGTAAGGCTAGCAGAAGGGTGCGCCGGCACGTCTGGGTTGTTAGCAGCAATGGGACGCATTTAGAGAAGCCCCTGGCCCGAATAAGGGGGAAAAACCTGCAAGACAGATCACAACCCAGACCGCGTTCGGGTTTCTGCGCGACAGTTCAATGATTTGCCGCTTTCACGCCACGAATCCGATGCGCATTCGTAACGCCGCGTCACGGGGCGCATGGGCTGTTTTGGGCTGGGCAGAGCTATCCGGCCGCAAGCCAGGATTTGGCCCTGTCGTAACTCTCGGCCGGGAAATACTCGGTTCGCGTACCCAGCACATGGCTCGCCATGCGTTGCGCCATCTTCTGCCAGTTTTTGTCCCCGACAATCGCCGCGCGGTCCAGCAGGCCGATATGCCCAGCCGCCAGACGGAAATGCGCACCCATCGCGGTCAGGCCCTGCCACCCGTCGAACTCGCGCAGATCGATGAGCAGCCGAAAACCCTCGCGATTTTGCAGCAGCGCATCCAGATCGGTCTGCGCCTGTTTATAATCCTCGGAATCGAGCTTGCCCATCAGGCTGATCTGGATGCACGGACCGCCCAGATCGGTGACATGGATTGCCCCCAAAGACTCGCGCATCCAGCGGCGGGCGGCCTCCAGTTCTTCCATCTCGAACACATGGACGGGACAAGGCAGGATCGGTGCCGCCAAACGCGCGCTTGTCTGAACCCACCCCTGATCCGCAACAACGCCGATCCGGTCGAAACCCCGCCAATGGCTGAGGCCCAGCTTTGTATCCGCCCACGCGGCCCCCAGATCATAGCCTTTGAACTCGGAACCCACGATGGCCAGAAGGCGCACCGCGTCATGTTCCTCCAACGCTGCCTCAATCGCAGGAACCAGCGTCGCCGCATAGTCGGCGCTGGTGACTTCACCCGACAGTTCTACTTCGATCAGCGCACCATCGGCATTTGTATGAACCGTAATCATCGAACCAATCCTCCGAAACCAAAGAATGGCAGGAGGTTACGGAGATTCGAGCCACTGCGCCACTCCGCCGGGCAATTCAGGGCGGAAATAGGCAATCATACGTCCATCCGGCCCCGCCTGCGCCTGTTCCGCGAAGGGTGCGACACCGTGCAGGCAATGGCGGTGCAAGAGGTAAGCCTCGCCCGGTCGTGCGGGCAGTTCGATGCGCGGGCATGTCTCGAACACCTCGCGGCGGGCCGCCTGATAGATATCGGTGATATCGGCGCTGGCCAGTTGGTCGGGCGGGACGTCGCGCAGTGCCGCGCGAAACGCATCGCCAAGGATTTTGTGACTGCCGTCCCACAGAACCATCGGGGCGGCATCAGCGCTTGCTTCGGTCAGCGGGATACCCAATATCCACGCATGCGGCTCATCGACCTGCCGTCGCCGGTCAGGTCCCATCGGTTTCAGCCCATCCACATGCGCCGCATCCCGGCGGGCACGATAGCGCGCCGCCGCCTCACTCTCGCCGCGCCGTGGCTGCGGGTAGCCCGGATAAATCACCGAGACCTGCCCCTTGTGCAGATCGATCGCACCGAATTGCCGATGCGCCAGCGTAACCGCAGCTCCGGCCAAGACGGGCGATCCGGCCACCCTGCCCTGAGCGTCATTATCCAGCGCATCAACCCCGATGAACCAGGTTCCATCGCAGTCCAGCCATTCGTCATGCGCAGGGTCATTCACCGATGCCTGCGCCGCCGGCAAGGCGTGCGCCACCCAATCCGCCAAAACCGGATCAAACGGAAATTTGACCCACCCGCGTTCGTGCAAAGCCTCTACCATCCCAGTGCCTTTCGCAGCATGTTCAACGCGACCAGAGTGAGAAAGACCGCGAATACCCGCTTTAGCGGTTTCGGGTCCATCGCATGGGCCAGCTTCACCCCCCAGGGCGCGGTGATCATGGTCATGGCCACCACAATGCCAAAGGCCACCAGATTGACCGCGCCGATCGTCAGCGGAGGACGATGCTCAGCCGCAATGTTCAGGAACAGAAAGCCAAATACAGAGGGCACCGCGATGATCACGCCAAACCCGGCCGCCGTGGCCACCGCGCGGTGAATGGGCGCGTTATAGAGGCTCATCAACGGCACCCCAAAGCTACCTCCGCCGATGCCCATCAGCACGGACAGGAATCCAACCGAGGGTGACAGAGCGGCACGGCGCAGCCCTTTGGGCATCGCATCCCCCAGCCGCCATTCGGATTTGCCGAGGCCAAGGTAAAGGCCGATCACTATCCCCAGCACACCAAACAACGCTTGCAGCAGTTCGGTGCGCAGTGCCGAGGCCACCAATACGCCGACCACGGCCCCTGCGGCTATACCCGGGCCCCAGCCGCGCAGGATATCCCAATCGACGGCGCCTTTCTTGTTATGGCTCAGAACCGAGCGGACAGACGTAACAATGATCGTCGCAAGTGATGTCGCCAGACACAGCTGCATCAATTGCGGCCCACCATATCCAAGTGTCTGAAATGCGTAGAAGAACGCGGGCACAAGAACAATTCCGCCGCCCACGCCCAACAAACCGGCCAGCACGCCGGCCAACGCGCCGATCACAAGCAAAAGGCCCAACATCTGGGCCAGCAACATCGTCTCGGGCATCATCCCCCCAAACCGGCCCGAGGCCGTATCAAACCACCTGTTCCACCTGCGCCAACGCGGTGACAGAGTCCAGCGCCTGCAGGATCACATCCGGGCCAGCATTGTCGCGCACCGCACCCTCAGACAGCATCCGCCGCCAGCCGCGCGCGCCGGGGCGCCCGGCAAACAGGCCCAGCATGTGTCGGGTGATCTGGTGCAAGCGCCCGCCTTGGGCAAGATGCGCCTCGACATAGGGTAGCATTTTGTGCACCACGTCTATCGGGTCGGCGACCTCTCCGGTTCCGAAAATCAGTGGATCCGCAGCGGCCAGAATATCAGTGGGCTGATGATACGCTGCGCGCCCGATCATGACACCGTCCAGCCCCGCCTGCAGATGCTCTTGCGCCTGCGCAAGCGAAGTGATGCCGCCATTGATCGAGACATGCATGTCTGGAAAACACGCCTTCATCTGATGCACCAGATCATAATCCAGAGGCGGAATATCCCTGTTTTCCTTGGGGCTTAATCCCTGCAACCACGCCTTGCGCGCATGGATCGTGACACGCGTGCACCCCGCCGCGTGAATCTGGTCAAGGAAGGCGGGCAGAACCTCGGCGGGCTCCTGTTCGTCCACCCCGATGCGGCATTTCACGGTGACCTCGACATCCACCGCCTCGCGCATCGCCGCGACACAATCAGCAACCTTCTCAGGCGATCGCATGAGCACCGCCCCAAAAGTCCCCGACTGCACCCGATCCGAGGGGCAGCCGCAGTTCAGATTGACCTCGTCATACCCTGCATCCGCCCCCAGTTTGGCCGCCTGTGCCAATTCCCGCGGGTCTGAGCCCCCCAACTGCAGCGCCACCGGATGTTCCTGTGGGCTAAAGTCCAACAGATGCAACGCCCCGCCACGCACCAGCGCCGGTGCAGTGACCATCTCGGTATACAGCAGGGTTTCCGAGCTAAGCAGACGGTGCAGATACCGGCAGTTCCTGTCGGTCCAGTCCATCATGGGCGCCACGCTTAAACGCGCCGATTTTTGTGCGTTTTTTTTCATGGTGTTAACTTCATTCGCATCTGAATACCGCATACCACGACTTCATCCGATTTCCGGGGATTTTCGATTCGAGCGTGCTACGGTGTAGCATATCCAGAGGACACAAACAGTGGCCCGAACACTGCTGGTTTCTGAGCTGGGCACACCCTGTCCCTTCTCTCCGTTGCTCCACCGGAAAGAGGCCATCATTCCCTGGATATGTTTGGGTAAGGCCAGTGGTCAAAGCGGTTCAAACAGGTCGGACACATGACTGTTTCTGAAGATTGGGCAAATCAAGTCAAAGATGTCTTGTTATGCGGGCCCAATGTTGGAGTTGGACAAACCTACCAATAGCAATTCGACCTTCGGTCATTCTTGTGTGGAAAGTCTGTCATACACGCGCCCTGATCACTTCGAACGGATGTTGATTGGCCCCCACCCCAATCCTGCCCATCGAAACTGCACAGCACTTGAGTCGCTTGCAAATCTCCGGCACACCTCGGCGGCAGTTAAAGGTCTTGTTCGCCTGCGCGGGAATACTCTGGAATTTTGGACAAAGCTGATTTTAGCGCATCGCCCCAACCTTCTGAAACGGTGCGGAAGTATTCGTCATCCGCTTCGAACCGCGAGCGTTTGCCGGCCTCGAGGCTGTCTTCGTTGTAAAGCAGCAGGTCCAGCGGCGCCCCGACGGACAAGTTGGCTTTGATCGTGGAATCGAAGCTAACGAGCAAGAGTTTAACGGCCTCAGGAAAGCTCATCTCGGGGTCATAAGCGCGGACCAGGATGGGACGACCGTATTTTGTTTCTCCGATCTGAAAGAACGGAGTATCATCTCCGGCTTCGATAAAGTTGCCTTCCGGATAGATCAGGAACAGGCGCGATGGTCCGCCTTTGATCTGTCCACCCAGCACCATTGTGGCGTGAAAGGCGCTGTCGGCTTGTTGGCCCGATTTCGCATGCTGTTCAATCACACTGTTCAGTGTTTCCGCCACCAATTGTGCAACCCGAAACATCGTAGGCGCTTCGAGGATCGATGGCGTGCGCTCTTCGGGCACCTCGGTACGTTCTTCAAGCAAGCTGATTGTCGCTTGGGTCGTCGCCAGGTTTCCGGCCGTCAGCAGAGTGATGGACCGCTCCCCCTCTACCGTCCAGTTGAACATCTTGTTGAAGGTCGAGACGTTATCGACGCCAGCGTTTGTGCGTGTGTCGGACATGAAAACAAGTCCGCGGCTTAGCCGCATGCCCACAGCATAGGTCATTGTCTTCTCCGTTATTGCTGTGCGATCTGCAACTGTACCGTCAATTGCTCATCCGCCGTTCCAAATCGGCTTCCTATTACCGGGGCAGCCTGTGTATAGTCCAGACCGGTTGCGACGCGAACGTAACGATCATCTGGGGAAATCCCGTTCGACACATCAAAACCGACCCAACCTAGCCCCTCCAGATGCACCTCGGCCCAGGCGTGGGTTGCATCCTGAAGTTCGGTTTCATTCATCATCAGATAGCCGGAGACATAGCGGGCGGGCAGTCCGATCTTGCGCGCACAGGTGATGAAGATATGGGTATGATCCTGACATACTCCGCTGCCTGCCTCGATCGCATCTTCCGCGCTCCAATCGGGGTGCGAGCTCCCGATCTCATAGTTAACGCAGCCTCGGATTGCTTCAGACAAAGCGTGCATTTGGGCCAGGGGTTCATCGTTCGGCAAGGACCGGACCAGTTCGTTGACACCCTTGCCCGGCTTTGTCTTTTCCGTGCTGCGTTTGAAAAGCCAAAGAGGAGTCGCGCCTTCATGGCGCCCCAATACACCATGCGTGTCTTCAACCTCGACCACGCCTTCCGAAATCAAGGAAACAGATTGGGTGTTCACATCAAAGCTGATCAGTTCCACCGTGTTGCGATGATAGTCCTCATAGCTCAGTTCCTTGCGACCACCATTAACCTTAGTCGTCCAGCTTTCGATGCGCTGGTTGCGAAAAGACTTGGGCGTTTTCCTCAACTGCTGAAGGCCAAAAGGAATTGGAGCATCGAAATCGTATCGGGTTTCATGTTTGATGCGCAGTTTCATGGGTTACTCATAGAACCGGTAGTCGATTTCGATCTGGTAGCTTAGCGCACTAAGATCGTTAAGAAAATCTTCGATATACTCGTGCAATCCATAGTCGAAAATATCTGATATCTGTCGGCCGAGATACTTGTCGGAAAGCTGATTGGATGCTTCGCATGAGGGGCCCGTGAATCCATAGTCTTTCTTGAGATAGGACAGGTTCTCCTGAATCTTCCTGCAACAGAAATGAAGGCTGCGGGGCATGCGCTGATCCAGGATCAGGAACTGAGCGATATCCGAAGGCGTGGTATTTTGCCCGTGGGTCATCAGGTATCCGCCACCGGCCCCCACCGAGCGCAGGATGCTCTCCCACTGGATATTGTCCAGCGACGACCCGACCGAAAACGCCGTGGGAAGCAAAACATAATACTTAACGTCCAGAATGCGCCCGGTATTGTCGGCACGTTCGATAAAATTCCCGATGCGCATGAAATCAAAGATGTCATTGCGCAGCATCGTGCCGAGGGTCGCGCCACGCACAAGGGCTGTCTGCTGACGGATCAGCTCAAGCGTACCCGGCAGGTCCCGCTCATTCACGCGACGTTTCATTGCCGCGTCCACTTTCATCCAGGTGCCATTTACCGCACTCCAGACATCGTGGGTCAACGCCGTTCGCACGAGGCGCGCGTTATCTCTGGCCTGTTTGATGACCGATTTTATGGATGAGGGGTTTTCACCATCCCTCAGCATCCAGTCCACGGCATTTTCTTTGGTTATCTCCTCATACTTGGCAAGAAACCCGTCCAGAACGCCCGCTGTTTTCAATACCGAAGCCCACTCCTCGACCGAGTTGTGGGTGCGCGTCAAAGCCATTCGTTGACCGGTTTCCAGCAGTCTTGCTGTGTTTTCCGCACGTTCCAGATACCGGGCCATCCAGAACAACCCGCCAGCCGTTTTTCCCAGCATGTCAGTCCTCCAGAACCCAGGTGTCTTTTGTCCCGCCGCCCTGGCTGGAATTCACAACCAGTGACCCTTTCTTGAGTGCTACGCGTGTTAACCCTCCCGGAGTGATTTTGATCCCTTCAGGCGAAACCAAAACAAACGGCCGCAGATCAACATGTCTTGGCGCCAGCCCGGATCTTGCGAAAATCGGCACCGTCGACAAAGAAAGCGTCGGTTGGGCAATGTAGTTCGAGGGCCGCGATTTAAGCTTGTCGCGGAACGCTGCGATTTCTTTCTTGCTGGCCGTGGGCCCGATCAGCATCCCATAGCCGCCAGAGCCGTGCACTTCTTTCACGACAAGCTCTGACAGGGTGTCAAGCACATAGGCCAGAGAGTCCGGATCGCTGCACCTCCATGTCGGTACGTTCTGCAAAAGCGGCTTCTCACCCGTGTAGAACTCAACGATTTCGGGCATGTAGGAATAAATCGCCTTGTCGTCAGCAATCCCAGTGCCCGGTGCATTGGCAATCGTGATTCCACCCGCGCGATACACGTCCATAATACCCGGCACACCCAAAGCACTCTCTGGGTTAAAGTTCAAAGGGTCCAGAAACTCGTCATCGACCCGCCGGTACAGAACATCGATCGGTTTGTAGCCTCGCGTTGTACGCATGCAGACGCGACCATCAACAACCCGCAGGTCATGCCCCTCGACCAATTCAACGGCCATCTGGTCTGCCAAAAAGGCATGCTCGTAATAGGCAGAGTTGTAGATGCCGGGTGTCAGCACGGCGACGGTTGGCTCTCCTTCAGCGCAGCTGGGCGCACAGGCGGCAAGCGATCGCCGCAAGTTTTTGGGGTAGTCCGATACATTCCGCACATTTGTCGCGCTGAACAACTCGGGGAACATCTTCAACATGGTTTCCCGGTTTTCAAGCATGTAACTGACGCCCGATGGCGTGCGCGCATTGTCCTCCAGAACATAGAATTCATCCGGCCCGGTCCGCACCAGATCGACGCCAACAATATGGGTGTAAACCTGACCGGGCGGCGCTACGCCGAGCATCTGTGGCAGGAACGCTTCGTTGCCAGCGATCATCTCGGCGGGAATCCGTCCTGCACGCACAATTTCCTGACGATGGTAAATGTCGTAGAGAAAGGCATTAATCGCCCTGACGCGCTGTTCGATACCGCGCTCCAGCCGCTGCCATTCCCGCCCGGAGATCACCCGTGGAACGATATCAAAGGGGATCAACCGTTCTTCCGCTTCTGCTTTGCCGTAAACGTTGAATGTGATCCCGGTCAGTCTGAAAACTTCTTCAGCTTCGCGCTGTTTGGCTCTCAGCCTTGAAGCGTCCTCTGCATTGAACCAGCGCCCGATTTCTTCGTAAGACCCTCGCAGAGATCCGTCAGCACTGAACATTTCGTCAAAATAGTCGCTCATGCGAGAAGTGTGACGGACATGCCTGCGGATTCAAGTGCTACGGGCAGGATCAGCCAACACCCCTCCGTAGAACGCCTATTTTTCAGGCGAAGTGATGTGCCGAATTTGAAAGGGCTATTGCAGTTGCGTTGGAAGCTCACTTGCGAGGGCTTCTTTGGCGTTCGATGCCGCAGGCAAGCGGTTCCAAGAAAGTCAGGAATTGGATGCAGACGCCCAAACCACGTTCCCGGACTAATCTTGCATCGCCAGGTCCTCACGCGGTGTTGGCACAGGTTGCTCCACTCTCTTATGAAACTTCAATGGCCGAGTCGGCTTCTTCGCAGACCTACGCGCATATCCAGCAACAGCTACCGGACGTATTTCACAACCTTTCCAAAAGCCCATAGCTTCCGTTCAAAAGGCCTAGGAACGCTGCGACGCACTTTGCCAAAACCGGACATTCATCTCCGCACTTGAAACGTACATCTCTCGCACATCACGGCTCACCGTATCTCGTTATGCAACCAATCGCGGATTTCGCGTTCCAATGCCTGCAGGCTCTCAATCGCAGGGGCGTGAATACGTGCGGTCGTCGGAATACGCGAACTTAGGTCTTCAAAGTCAGAGCAGAGTTCATCAAATGTCGGATTTTGCTGGCGCAACGCTGCGATTGCGTCGCGCTCATTCGGAAAACTGTCTTCGAACGGATCAGAGACTGGCATCTGGACTCACCGAGGTTTTGCCCGTGTGAATAACCGCATTTCTTCCATGTTTGTAAGGTAATTTACTGCGTGATACGGTGACACGATCCATGGGTTTGTTTGTTACAATGCGGGGCTTCGATCGTTGAAACACGACGCTGTTCAGAATAGCGACTCGAAGCTGGATAAAGACCAGATTGAGAATGCGCTCGACGCGGTCCTAAATAGCAAAGAGTTTTCCGGTGCCGATCGCCTGAAGGAATTTCTCCGGTACGTGGTGTCGGAAGATCTTGCTGGCCGGTCAAATCTGACACGCGCGAAAACCATCGCTATGGACATATACCACCGCGGTTCTGGCGAGACAGATGCAGAAAATCTGGTGCGCGTTGATGCCGGGCGATTGCGCCGGCGGTTGGACGTTTACTACGCGGGGAGCGGAGACCAGGTTCCCATTCGGATCCACATTGATCGCGGCGGCTATGTCCCACGCTATGAAACGCGTGTAGAAGTAAAAACCGAGCACCACTTGGAAGGACCCAAAGATGAATCTGAGCGGTCGACACAAGCACTGAATTGGCGCGATGCCCCGCTTTGGATGCAATTGGTCGTGGTCGTTTCCTTGATTTCTTTGTTGGTTTCAGGTGGGCTATTCTTGCGCGCTTACCAATTGCAACAGAACCAAGCGGCAGTTCCAGAGTTGGCTAGCCAAGCCGAAGAGGACCGCGCGGATATGCTTATTCGCCGGGAAATCCTTTTCAACGAAGCGCCTGAACGATTGCAGGCGTTGAACCTTGTGGAACAAGGTTTGAATATGCTTCTACCCGCGCCAGACCCTGTTCGAACTGAGGCGGGTATGATCCTGTTCCAACGTGCGGCAGCGCTTGACCCGTCTTACGCCGGCGCCCCCGCAGCGTCTGCTTTGGCATCTGGTATTAGGACCGCATTGACGCCAGCCGGTGAAAACCGGGATGCCTCGCTTGCGTTGACGAAGTCCCATGCTGACGCGGGACTGGAACTTGATGCCACAGATCCACTGAGCCTGACGGCGCGCGCGCTCTATGATTATTTGATGAATGACTATCCGTCCGCAAAAGCCCGTCTGGACCGTGCGCTGAAAGTCGATCCCGGCAACCCTCATGTCCGAGACTATTACACACTGATTGCACTTTTTGCCGGTGACTTCGATATGGTTTTTGCGGTGACCGGTTCGGCGGACGCACAAAGCGCTGAGCCTCATCGCCGGGGTGCGTCGCAAAACGCACTTGGTGTGGCCCTGTATCTAGGCGGCGATCCGGGCGCTGCAGTGAAAGTATTCGAAAGGGCCGCTGCGTTGGGTGACCCCATCAGCGTCATAAACCACGCAGTCCTGGCCGCTGCCTATCAGGCAGATGGGCAGTCGCAAAAAGCCAGGAATACGAAGGAACGTATGCAACGGGCTTGGCCAGATGCCAATCTCAGGCCGCTGCTCAATCAGCTTTTCTTTGACCCGGCTCATGTCGACGAGATATTTCGTAATTTCGATCAGATCAGCTAGGTCTGGCGCGGTTTTCAAGATGAGTTCACGGTAAAACGCCGTAAAATGCCTACTACGATCTCTCTGACAGCGATCTCCTAAAAAGAAAATTGCCGCGCGTATTCGCGCCGCGAACGTTTTCTTGGAAACAGGATAGCCAAATGAGACGATTGCTTCGAACCTTTGTTGCAGTACCATTTCTGGTCGCGACGGTTGCCGAAACCCAAGAACTGAGTGAGCAAACCGAAGAAGAGGTGGTGCGTCCGGTCAAGACACTGACCATCAGTGATCGAAGCGAAGAACATGACCGCTTTTTCGTAGGCATTGCTCAAGCCGCACGCCAGGCGACTTTGAGTTTCCGCGTCGGGGGCACGGTCGAGGCGCTTTTGGTGGCGGTTGGTGACGATGTAGGGGAAGGCGATCCAGTCGCGCGTCTGGACAGGGCGCAATTCCAGACAGAAGTCGATCGCCTGACCGCAGAACTCGCCAGCGCTGAGGCCACGTTTGAAAATGCAGAAACCCAGACCAATCGGCAGCGCCAGCTTGTCGAGCGCGATGTTGCGGCACAGGCGACCCTGGACCGCTTCATTGCGCAAGAAGCATCGACACGCGCGGCCGTCGAGTCCGTGACAGCGGCGCTTGAAAACGCCAAGCTTGACCTTTCATACACCGAAATCTCTGCGCCATTTTCCGGTATTGTGACTGCAGATTTCGTCGAGGTCTTTGAAGAGGTCCAAGCCAAGGAACAAATCCTCAGAATCCTGGATGATCAGCGGATTGAGATGGTGATCGACGTGCCGGAACGGTTTATTTCGGTCCTGCCAGAGATTGGCGATCTGGTGGTCAGCTTTCCCGCTGTCGGCGTAGTGGATTGGCCCGCCAGCATCAGTGAAATCGGCAAAGAAGCCTCGACCACCACTGGGACTTTTCCGGTCACCCTGGCCATGGACCAACCAGAAGGTGCTCGCATCCTTCCGGGCATGACCGGTCGTGTGCGCGGTCAACCAGAAGATGGCGATGTGGTGGAAGGCGCGATCTCGGTACCGATTGGCGCCGTTTTCACTCCGGAAGGGCAGACGCAAACGCAAGTCTGGGTCCTTGATGCAGACACAATGACCGTGTCCGCCCGGGACGTGGAGCTGGGATTTGCGGATTCCCGTGGTGTGGCTGTCAAAGATGGCCTCGTGCCGGGCGAGATCGTGGTCGCCGCCGGAGCCAACAGTCTGAGACCCGGCCAGAAAGTGCGCATGTTTGAGGAGGCGAAGTGATGAACCTTGCAGATTTCGCAATTCGCAACGCCAAATTTACCTGGTTCACGGTTGTGCTTCTCAGCTTTGGCGGGATCGTGTCCTTCTTTTCGCTGGGCCAGCTTGAGGACCCCGAGTTCACAATCAAAACAGCAGTGATCGCAACGCCATACCCCGGTGCAAGCCCCGAAGAGGTCGAGCAGGAAGTCACTGAGCGGATCGAAAGAAAACTGCAGGAAATCAAAGAGATTGACCAGATAACCAGCGAGAGCCGGGCCGGGATGTCGTCGATTGTTGTCGATATCAAAGCGCAGTACTGGTCAGATGAGCTGCAGCAGATTTGGGATACGCTGCGTCGCAAGGTTCGGGACATTGAAGGGCAGTTGCCACCTGGCGCCGGACGCCCGATCATCAATGACGATTTCGGGGACGTACTGGGCTTGGTGATCGCCCTGACATCGGACGGATTTTCCCAAACCGAATTGCGTGGGTATGCCGAGGATTTGGAGAGAGAACTGGCGCTTGTCGATGGCGTCGGACGCGTCGATCTTTGGGGGATTCAGGACCGCGCGATTTATGTAGATGCTACTGAAGAATCCCTAGCCGCTTTGGGCATTTCTGGCGCAACTCTGCTTTCGACGATTGATGCGCAAAACACGGTTGTAGATGCCGGGCGTCTCAACGTTGGCGATCACCGGATACGAATTGCGCCAACTGGCGCCTTCAAAAGCCCCGAGGACATCGCTGATCTTGCCATCCGGCCCAGCGCCCTGGACGCGCTGACAACAACTGGGGTCGTCACCGACGAAATCATACGCCTGGGTGATATTGGCGACGTGCGGGAAGGCTATGTCGATCCTCCAACGACCTTGATGCGTTTTGACGGGAAGCCTGCGATTGGAATCGCGTTGTCGTTCCAATCCGGCGCGAATGTTGTTGAGATTGGTCAGGCCGTCGATGCGCGGCTGGATGAGTTATTGCCTGCGCTGCCCATCGGGATCGAAATCGAGAAAGTTCACTGGCAATCAGATGACGTGGACACTGCTGTCAGTAGTTTTCTGATCAGTCTGGCTCAGGCCGTTGCCATTGTTCTAGCGGTGCTGACGCTGGCGATGGGGGTTCGCATGGGCCTGATCATCGGCAGTGGGTTGCTGCTGACCATCCTTGCCACGTTCATTCCACTGGCGATGTTTGGCATCGACCTTCAGCGGATGTCTCTTGGGGCTTTGATTATTGCTTTGGGCATGATGGTGGACAACTCCATCGTGGTTGCAGAAGGCGCAAGTGTGCGTATCCAAAAAGGCATGGATCGCGTCACGGCCGCGGTTGAGGCTGCTGCCCGTCCCTCTATCCCGCTGTTGGGGGCGACTATCGTGGCCATCATGGCGTTCTATCCAATCTTTGCATCGGTCGAAAGCGCAGGTGAATATTGTCGAACCCTGTTTTCAGTAGTTGCCATATCGCTGCTGATAAGCTGGCTTTTGTCCATGACGGTGACACCTGTGCAATGTGTCGCGATGCTGAAAGTCGCGGCACAAGGTGAGCAAACCGAGGGGGTGTTCCTTCGCGGATATCGTAGGCTGTTGGAAACCGCCGTTCGGCTGCGTTACCTGACGATCGGAATAGCAGTTGCCTTTCTGGTTGCATCCGTTGTGGCCTTTGGGTCGGTCACGCAGCTGTTCTTCCCCACATCTGCAATGAGCAAGTTCATGATCGATTTCTACGCACCGGAAGGTACGCGGATCGAAACCGTGGCTGCGGCAGCCGCAGAGATTGAGACGCGCGTGTCCGAAGAAGACGGCGTGACCGGCACTGCCGCCTTCATCGGCGCGGGCCCGCCCCGGTTTTATCTTCCGGTTGATCCTGAGCCGACCAACCCGGCTTATGCGCAAGTGATCGTCAATGTCGAAAGCCACAAGGACATCCCGCAAATCGCAGAAGCGATCACAGATTGGCTTGCTGAAGCTTACCCCGAAGCAACCGCATTCACGCGGCGGTTTGGCGTGGGTCCTGCAACAACCTGGGGCTTTGAGGCAAGGATCGTAGGTCCGGCAGATGCGGACCCGGAGGTCCTGCGCGAATATGGCGACCAGGCTCTGCAACTCTTGGAGGCACATCCCTGGACCAAGGTTTCGCGCACCAACTGGCACAACAAAGTCCTCACTCAGGTCCCAGAGTTCAATCAGGCAAGTGCTCGTTGGACCGGGACCACCTATGAAGATCTCGGCAATGCCACCAAGCGGGCATTTGACGGGCGGACGATTGGCATTTTCCGCGATGGAGATGAACTGCTTCCAATTGTTCTGCGCCCGCCAGAGGCTGATCTGACCGCGATAGACAATTTCCAGCTCTTGCAGGTGCAGAATCCGCAAGTCCCCGGAACAATCCCTCTTGCGCAAGTCATCAGTGATCTCAGAGCGGAAACAGAAGACCCGGTGATCCAGCGTCTCAATCGAGCGCGGACACTGACAGTGCAGGCAAACCCGATCGATGGCATCACACAACCAAGCTATCGCGATAGCCTGCTGACGGATTTTGAGGCTATCGCCGCTTCGTTGCCAGTCGGTTATCGCATGGAATGGGGAGGTGAATACGAAGACACAGTCGAAGCACAGGCATCTTTGATACCCGGTATCGCCCCCGCCGTGGCCCTGATCGCGTTGATCGTCGTTGGCCTATTCAACGCGTATCGCCCGCCGCTTGTGATTTTTTCAGTCATCCCCTTTGTTCTGATCGGCATCGCCCCGAGCCTGCTTTTGACAGGAACTCCATTTGGTTTCGTCGCGCTTTTGGGGGCGATGAGTCTGGCGGGAATGATGATAAAAAATTCAATCGTGCTGATCGATCAGATAAACGACAACCTCTCCGACGGGTTTGCACCATACGACGCGTTGATTGACGCCGGTGTATCGCGCCTGCGTCCCGTGACCCTGGCGGCTGCCACGACGGTTTTGGGGGTTATCCCGCTTCTGCCCGACGTCTTTTGGATCGGTCTTGCGGTTACGATCATGGGAGGGTTAACGGTCGGCACAATCCTGACGATGATCCTTGTTCCAGTCCTTTATGCGACCTTCCATGGAATTTGGGGTACCAAACCCGGAAGAACAGACTTTGATGAGATAAACGCTGTGACATAGGTTCGAGCCAAGAATTCTAGCCGAAATCACTGTTTTGGGAAGGAAATTGCAACTGCGATCAGCGACCGATCTGGCGGAACCAGACCTTGAAGTACTGACACCTGACGGGCGCCGGTTCAGTGAGCCGTCTTTTGCGCCAACATTCGATGCGCTCGCCCACACGGTAAATCCCCGCCGCTGACGCAAGCCTGAAGCATCGTGTATATTCGCCTTAACAGAGGAGCGGTCGCAGGCCATGATCCATCGTCTGCCGCGCTGAGATCATGAAGAAACCGCTGAGCCGTAGTTGAAGGGTTTTCGTATAGCCCAAAGCTGATCTTAAACAGTGAATTTCGATGATAGGTGCGGCCTACCCGAGGAGGCATTCGCTGGGAATCCAATGCCCCGCTGTTTCCGAACCCACCGTTTGCGGACAGCCTGAGCCCTGAGGCTGTCCGCAAAGGGCTCAATGTCCGGTGATCTACTTACCAGGAGTTGTAGGACAGGTATTTACCCGACATCTCGACTTTGACGCGGTCGCCTTTCTCGTGCGGAACGCGGGTGACCTGCATGTCGAAATCGATGGCAGACATGATGCCGGTTCCGAATTTCTCTTCGATCAGCGCCTTGAGGGTCGGACCATAGACACCGACGATTTCGTAGAAACGATAGATGCAGGGGTCGGTAGGGACGCTTTGTTCCCAGACCTTTGTGGGCGGTTCGGCCAGTACGCTTGCGGCCTCTTGTGGCAGGCCCATCAGGGTGACCATGGCGTCGGCCTTGTCGGCGGGGAAAGCGTTCATGCCCATGCAGGCCGAATGGGTCCATACCGGCGACATGTCGATTTTCTCGGCGATGCCCTCCCAGGTCAGGCCAGCCTGTTTCTTGGCTGACAGGATCATCATGGTGACATCTTCTTTGGTCATCATAGCGGGGATTTCGATTGTGTCTTTCATTTGGGTTACTCCTGATTTGAATGTCCGTGCGCGGGGCTTTCAGTCGTTGACGGCCCGCAGTTGAGGGTTGGTCTCAGGCACCTCGGGGGCCGAATCTGTCAGGTCGATCACAACCGACTCAGGCCGTTGCGCCGCACCATCGCTGGCCTGACCGGCGAGTTCCTTTGAGCGCTGGCCAAGGAACTGCACCAGATGGTTTCGGATCGCGTAGTAGTTGGGGTGATCAACGATCTCGGTGCGGGTACGGGGCCGGGGAATAGTGATCTCGACCGACTCGGCGACCCGTGCAAACGGGCCATTGGTCATCAGCAGGATGCGATCGGCCAGCAGGATCGCTTCGTCGATGTCATGGGTAATCATGAACACGGTCTGTTCGGTTTCACCCCAGACTTTCAGCAATTCGTCCTGAATCGTGCCTCGCGTTAGCGCATCCAGCGCGCCGAAGGGTTCATCCAGCAACAACAGCTTGGGTTGGTTGGCAAAAGCGCGGGCAATCGACACGCGCTGCCGCATACCGCCCGACAACTGGCTGGGCTTGCGGTGCACCACGTCGCCCTCAAGCCCCACCTTGGCTAGAAAAGCGCGCGCGTGTTCTTCGACCTTGGCGGCGGGCCAGTCGGGATAGCGGGCTTTGACACCGAAGGTTACGTTCTTGAGCGCCGACAGCCACGGCAGCAGCGAATAGTTCTGGAACACCACACCGCGATCCAGCGAGGGGCCGGATACTTCGAACCCGTCCATCTTGACCACGCCTGACGTGGGCTCTGCCAGACCGGCCAGAATGTTCATGATGGTCGACTTACCACAGCCGGAATGGCCCAGGATGCAGACGAATTCACCCTTTTCGATGCCAAAGCTGGCGTTTTCGAACACGGTCAGCGTACCGCCCTGCCCGTCCGGGAATTGCTGTGTCAACAATTCGATACTTAGAAACGGTTTGCCCATGAGTGTTGTTCCTTATTCGGCATAAGCGACGGCGCGCTGCAGGTAGGCAAAAGCCGAATCCAACAGCATGCCAACTACGCCGATCATGAGGATGGAGAAGATCACCGAAGTGAGGTCGAGGTTGTTCCACTCGTTCCACACGTAATAGCCAATGCCTGTGCCGCCCACGAGCATCTCGGCCGCTACGATGACCAGCCAAGCGATGCCGATGGAGATGCGCATGCCCGTGATGATGGTTGGGGCCGCGGCGGGCAGAATGACGGTAAAGGCGGTGCGAAACGGCCCCAGTTCATGCGTGCGCGCGACATTCACCCAGTCCTGCCGGACACCGGCGACGCCGAAGGCTGTGTTAATCAGCATCGGCCAGATCGAGCAGATGAAGATCACGAAAATCGCGCTCGCCTCGCTGTCCTGAATGATGAACAGGGCCAGCGGCATCCACGCCAGTGGTGAAATGGGCCGCAGCACCTGAATGAATGGATTGAACGCCTTGTAGGCGACCTGACTCATCCCGATCAGAAAACCCAGCGGGATCGCCACGAGGGCAGCCATGAAATACCCGGCCAGAACACGATAGATCGAATAGCCGATCTGAATGCCGATCCCCTTGTCGTTGGGGCCCGCGTCGTAGAACGGGTTCGACAGCTGCTCCCACGCCTTGGCGATGACCTGACTTGGGGGTGGCACACCGGCCTTCTGCGCGCCACCACCGGTCAGGCGTTCGTATTCGGTCAGCTCTTCGGCGGCTTTCTGGGCGGGAATGGCGGCCTCCCATATCAGAAGGCCGACCACCAGCATCACCACCGACAGCAGCGCCGCGCGCTGATTGATCGAGAGGTTGTCCAACATTTACGACGCTTTCCCGATTGCAAAGCTGGACACATACCCTTCGGGATCTTTCGGATCGAAGGTCTTGCCCATAATGGTGTGGGTTTTGTAAGTCACGTCCGGCGCGTCATAGCCCAGATCAGTCATGACCTTCTTGGCATCAGCAGCCAGATAGACCTGCTCAGCCACGCCTTTGTAATCCACATCGCCCTCGATATAGCCCCAGCGCTTCATCTGCGTCAGGATCCAGACGCCCATCGAATGCCAGGGGAACGGGTCGAAATCGATCCGGTCCGGCACTTGCTGCACCTCACCCAATCCATCGGCATAGGTACCGGTCAGAACCTGCTCAATCACCGGGACCGGCTGGTTCAGGTAGTTGGTTGGCGCAATCGCTTCCGAGATATCCTTGCGGTTATCGGGGTTCGACGCGAATTGCGTGGCGTCGATGATCGACTTGAGCAGCGCGCCATAGGTATTTGGCAGCTCGGTTGCAAAGCTCAGCGGCGCGGCAAAGGCACAGCAGGGATGGCCTTCCCAGATGTCCTTGGTCAGGGTGTGGATAAAGCCGATCCCCTCCCACACGGCGCGTTGGTTGAACGGGTCGGGCGAGAGATAGCCGTCGAGGTTTCCGGCGCGCAGGTTCGCAACCATTTCTGGCGGCGGCACAACGCGGATCTGGATGTCGACGTCCGGGTCCAGCCCGAATTCGGCCACGTAATAGCGCAGCAGGAAGTTGTGCATCGAGTATTCGAACGGCACGCCGAAGGTGAATCCTTTCCACTGCTTCGGGTCGCGCTTGTCCAGATGTTCGTTCGACAGAACGATGGCCTGCCCGTTGATGTTCTCGACGGCAGGCATGATGTAAGGCGTCGCAACCGATCCCGCGCCCATGGTCATTGCCAATGGCATGGGTGTCAGCATGTGGCTGGCGTCGTATTCGCCCGACAGCGATTTGTCGCGGGCCACGGCCCAGCCGGCTGTTTTGATGACCTGAGCATTCAGGCCGTAGCGTTCGTAGAACCCCATCGGTTGCGCCATGATGATCGGCGTGGCGCAGGTGATCGGAACAAAGCCGATATTCAGATCGGTTTTCTCGGGAGTGCCCAGATTGTCGAGGATGGCCGCCTTGGCCTGTTCAAGCGGAAAGACCGAGGCCAGCGCCGCCGCAGCGGTCCCGCCACCCAGCATCCCCATGAACGATCGACGGTTGATGTCGCTTTGCCCGAACACAGACCGCACGATCGCGCTTTCGACCACGCGTTCGGTCATCTGTTCCGAGGTCATGACCTCGGGCTCGGCATAGTCCTTGTCATGGCCGTGGCCCGACAGGCATCCCTCGCAACCGCAATCGGCCCCGTGGCGCAGGTCGGTCTTTGCGGAAAACGGATTTCCAAGGCTCTTGATCGTCATGGTTTTCCCCTTGTGTCAGTGAAGTTGACATAATCGTGCCAGCCGAGATGACGCTAAAACAGGGGGCGCACAAAATTTGTGCGTCGAATAAAATCAATTGAAAATAATAGTTTACTCAAAATGAGGCCTGACAGATTTTACGATAAATCGTAAATTACGAAATCTCGAATTCAGATGCCGCGCCGCAGCGCTAGACTGCGAATATGACGCTTGCCCTGCTGCCCCCCGATTCCCTTTTGCACGCGCTGCCCGAGGCGGCGCTGGTGCTGGACACCTCTGCCGACCGGATTGTCGAATGGAATAACCGTGCAAGTGATTTTCTGGGTGCAGGGCCTGATACCCGGCCTTTGCCCTTCTCGCGCTACCTGCGATCCGCACTGCCGCAATTCGTCGTGTTTATTGAAGAGGTCGACCACCGCAGCGAAAGCTGGACCCGTGATATTCCCCTGACCTCGGCCAATGGAAAGGTGACGCGCTGCGAACTGCGCGCGCGTCAGATGCCGGGCAAACCGGGCTGGCTGATGATGACGCTGACCGATCTGGACGCGCTGGACCACCGGGCCGAGTTGACCGCGATGGCCGAGACCTTTCGCGCCGGTATCCTGGAATGGAAGCGGACCGAAGGGTTCTTTGCCGAACTGGAACGTCAGAACCAGCTGATCCTGAACGCGGCGGGTGAAGGTATTTACGGCGTCAATGCCGAGGGAAAAACCACCTTCGTCAACCGAGCCGCACAAGAGATGCTGGGTTGGACAACCCGTGATCTGTTGGGCAAAGACATCCATTCAATGATCCACCACCATCATCTGAACGGCGAAGTCTACCCATCTCAGCAATGCCCGATCTACCGCTCATTCCGGTTCGAACAGGTCAACCGGATTGAGGATGAGGTGTTCTGGCGCAAGGATGGCAAGCCGATCCGCGTCGAATATGTCTCGACCCCAATTTACGACCAACAGGTTCTGGCCGGGGCCGTGGTGATCTTTCGCGACATCACTGAGCGCAAGGAAAACGAACGCAAGCTGCGCGACGCTCTGGATGAAGTCGCTGCCCTGCGCGACCGGCTGGAGCAGGAGAACGCCTATCTGCAAGAGGCGATCACCTCGGAACGGGCGCATCACGATATCATCGGCACCTCGCCTGCGATCCGGCAGATCGTGACGCGGATCGACCTCGTAGCCGGAACCGACGCGACCGTGCTGATCTCGGGTGAGACAGGCACCGGCAAATCTCTGGTAGCGACCGAAATTCACAAAGCCAGCCCACGTGCCCGGCGTCCGCTGATCCATTTCAAATGCAGTTCCGTGGCGCGCGAAGAAGTTGAGGCCGAGCTGTTCGGGCAGGTGCGCGGTGCCCATAACGGGGCCACGCGGGACAAACCTGGCAAGCTGGAACTGGCCCATGGTGGCACGCTGTTTCTGGACGATGTGGAAGATTTACCGCTGGAGATTCAGGGCAAGTTTTTGGCGGTCTTGCAGAACGGCGTAGTGACACGGTTGGGCGACACGCGGGAAAAACCGATCGACCTGCGCGTCATCGCCGCCACCTCTCTCACCGAGGCGCAAGCACGCAGGGCCGACCGCATTCGCGAGGACTTGTATCTGTTCCTCAACGTCTTTCCGATCACCTGTCCACCCCTTCGCGACCGGCCCGAGGATATCCCGCAACTGGCCACGCATTTGCTCAAGATCGCCTGCCGCAGGCTGAACCGGCCTGTGCCGGTTCTGACCGAGCATGGGGTAAAGCAATTACAGAGCTACGACTGGCCGGGAAACGTCCGCGAACTCCACAACGTGATCGAGCGTGCCGCAATTGTTTCTCATGATACAAAGCTTGTAGTCGAGCTTGAGGGCGCGTCACCAGGCGCACCCACAAACGCCTCTTTTAAAACAGAAGCTCAGATGCAGGACTTGGCGCGATTAAACATGATCGCAGCCCTGCGCGAAACACAAGGACTGGTTTCCGGCCCTTCCGGCGCCGCAGCGTTGCTGGGCGTCAGGCCAACGACTCTGTATTCGCGGATCAAGTCCATGAACATTGTCGATACCGAATGGCAATAGGTCAGGTTCGCATGAGGGTTTCACATAACGACCAGATCATCCCCAAAGCACCCGTCCGAGAGAAAGTCGAGCATGAAATCAATCGAAGCTTGGCATCTGAACCCAAAGGCAAACGCCTCCGAATAATAGATCATCACGCACGCAATGTCGGCCAGGAGTGCCCGAGATAGAGATTGCGATCCGGTTGAGCCCGCGCGATCCGATGTTGCAAAACATGTACTTTTAACGGGGTCACATCCTGTTTCACCTGGAACGCTACGAAGTAGCGCTGGACGCAGCCCGGCAGTTGGGCGCGGTGGCAACAAGCAATACTTGGCGGCTGTTTCATCACCTGTTGAGCGCGGCCACTCTTGCCGAGATGAGCAGGTAAGAGGATGCCCAAGAGGCCGTCAAAGATGCGCTTGAGACTGACCCGAAACTGTCAATTTCGGCGATGCGCAGGCAATTCGCAGGATCAAAAACCACCCCGAAAACCGACGGATCTGGTTGGCAAGTTTGCAAATCGCGGACGTGCCAAATGAGAATCGGTGCCAAACTTGGCACCACGCTATGGCCTGCCGCCCTCTGTCGGTCAGCCTGCACTATCCTGAAGCGGAGCAAACTGTCCCTCGGGCATGTCCACGGCTCTGTAGGCTTCGACAAAAGGCAAGATGTGTTCATCCGGGCGCGCAAAGCGCCGGTACATCCAGACAATGTCAGCAATTTTTATCCCCGGACGAATTTTGTTGAGCCTGTCCCGCGCGGAAATGGCGGCCTCGTGCGGACCCAGTTCAGCCAGAATTGCAACCTCGATGGACACCGACCACCAGATGTCCGGCTGTGCCCCCTTGCGATAGGTGCTAAGCGCTGTTTCATAATCTCCGTTCAGGAAATGATACTCGGCCAGCGCCTGATACCAGTTCGGGTCTGCCGCATTTGGGTCAAGCGCAGTTGCGTTTTCGACAAGAGCGGCGCCCAATTCCAGACGCCCGGACCAAATGAACTCATAGCCGATCTGACCTTGCAGATACCGATCTGCCCCCAACGCAAGCGCTGTTTCGGCGGACGAGAAGAACCCGTCAAGATCGCGCTGAATCTGCAGCACAAGCGCCAAAAGGAAGTGTGCGCGCTCAGAATACGGATTCAGAGACACCGCGTTCCGCGCGGCCTCTTCCGCGCGTTGGATTTTCTCGTCCTGTGTCCCTGGATACAGCCCGGTAAAAAGCTTCACATCGGTAAGCAGTGCCTCGGCCAATTGCGCCCACCCTCGCCAATACTCGGGTTCGTCCTCAACAACCCGCAGGATACAGCCGCGGACACGCTCTTGCATATCCCGTCGGTTTAGAAAACCAACGCGCAGCAGGGAACACTCATAAGACGAGAGATGTTGCGGAGGTTTCGCACGCGCATGACCTGCGTGAATGCGCTTGATCGCCCCGCCCGCGTCACCCACAGCCGAGGCTACTTTTTCAGTTATGTTCAGTTGAACGTCCAGAATACTTGAAGTCGTGAGGCTTTCGTCATACGCCTCCGACCAGACCTGAAGCTCCGAAGCTGTGTCTATCAGTCGTGCTGTCACACGCAGACGATCTGCAACCTGCCGGACTGAGCCCTCCAGCACATAGTCCGCGCCGAATTTCTGCCGGATACTGCGCGGGTCACTTTCGTCCGGTCCGACGGAATGGGTGGATTGGCGGGACAGTACGTTGAGGTCCTGGTAGCTCCCCAGCTCAACGATGATGTCTTCGCCAATGCCAACAGCCAATAAATCGCGGGCGTCCGTATTGCTAAGGTTTTGAAATGGCAGAACCGCAACGGTCGGGCCTGTTGGCTCTGACAACAGAGCAGCTTCATCAAAGGTCATGGCATCGGGCGGTTCGCGATCAAAGCCGATCCACCACGTTAATATGCTTACAGCCCCAAGACCTACCAGAACCAATGCACCGGCCGTCAATGGAAGCTTGTTTGATCGCCGTTTGAATGCGGGCGCTCTGTCGGGCATAACGAGGAAAACCCGAACCGGTTCGGCGATGTTCTTTAGGTTTTTCAGACCGAGATCCTCAAATCCGACATCCACCTTGCCCATAGCCTGATGCGCGACACTCTCGGAAACCGCGACGCCGCCTGGGTCCGCCAAACTTTCAATGCGGGAGGCAACATTCACCCCGTCACCATAGAGGTCCCCATCAGCGATCATGACATCACCGAGGTTTATCCCGATCCGAAGTTGCAACCGCGACCCGTTGTCGAGGGCCGGAGCAGCCTCAGACATTGCCTGCTGGATCTCGACGCCACAGTTTACGGCATCGACAACCGAAGCAAACTCGACAAGAGCACCATCCCCCATCACCTTGACGAGGCGCCCGTGATGACTTGCAATTGCGGGATCAAAAACCTCTGAACGCAGAGTTTTGAGAGCGGACAATACCCCTGCTTCGTCGCTGCCCATCAACGACGAATACCCAACGACATCGGCAGCCATGATCGCGGCGAGTCGGCGCTTCATAGGACCCTCCTGTTCACAGTCTAACTAAAGTCATGAAGTCTAGCCAATGCGTGCCTTTCTGGTAGCTCAAGCTTCTTTATGAGTTATGTCCCAGACCAAATGTCCGCTTCGCCTCGACGGCTCCTACTCTCCGCAGGTGCCAAGAAAGCCAGCTTTCCGCTAGTTCTTTTGAATAATGCTGCGTTGCGGGCGCAGAATGCGATGGTCGTAACACGGCGTAGACGCCTTTCTGATCAGGATCTGTATGTCTGCTGCAGTTCAATAAAAATCTTGGCCAGTTTACGGAGGTTCTAGGCGGTGGCGGCGAGGAGAATTTCGTCTTTCGCACCGCAGGTACTGCTCAATTAGAGCCGTCGCATCCCGAGGACGCGTGTGGGGTGGGCGACGAGTATTTCCACCTTCTTCCTGAGCTCCATTGCGATGCCTTGCCCGCGGGTCTTGTCGGGCATCATCGTGTCTTCGCGGCTGACCTTGCGGGCATCGGCGTTCAGGCAGCGCCTGGCTTTGGACGGGAAGACCTGGCAGATCTCTTTCAAAGCACCATAATGGGCGTTGCCCTTGCCGGTCGGACCCCGGTTCGGATCGGAGTAGTTGCGGCGGAATTGCTTGAGCGCGTGGACCTCCTGGCAGATGTATTGATCGTTCTCGGCAGCCCATTCGAAGTGGGTAAAGCTCCAGGTTCCGTCGTTGCGCTCTAATCAAGCGAACACTGGAATATGCGGCGCAATCTTGCGATCGACCAGCCACACCAGAAGCGGACCGGTGCCTTAGGCTGTATCGGCAATCAGCCGTTCTGGACGCAGATCGAACTTTAACGTCGCGCGGTCTAACATCGTCTGTATTAACCCAACTTGGGCTTACAAGGTCGAGCGGTCCGCCTCGAAATCGACAATGACCCCGTGATCGGTGTCGATCAACCAGTTGCCGGAATAGCCAAAGAACGCTGCCCCCCACCAAACGCCGCCTTATCCAGTGTGTCGAGATACCCCCGGAGCGCTCGGGTTGCGTCTGCTGGATCGATGCTCTCCGCTTTCAATTCTTCCTTCGGTGTGCAGTTCTGCTGGTCGGCATATGTTTTGATCTGACTGTCATCAATCGGCACGCGCTGCGCGCTGACCAGACCTTCTTGGATGCACCGCGGAACCGACCGTGCCGGTTCTTGGAGAACGTCCAATGATCCCGCACTCGGTCGTTCAGATGTACCTCTTCGCACGACCGTCACTCGGATCAGATACCGAAGCAATGGCCCACCAGCAACATCCGGATCGGCAGTTCATGCCTCGATCAAGGAAGAGTTTTTCAATAGACTTTCGCCTTTTCCGATGGTGCCCGTTACCTTCGCAAGAACCAGGATGATGCTGATCGATTGTCTGAAACTATGGCGCGACAACTGACTGATCTGAAGCGGATTGCCATTCAAAAAAATGAATGAAGTCGGCGATGTTTTGCTGTACAGTTGCTTTTTCGGGATTTCGGTATGGGCCCGGCAGAAACAGCCTGCGCCGGAAAGAATGGCGAATGAGCGTCCACCGCAAAATCAGGTTTGGCCTCGTCTAATTAGACCTCATCTTCAAACTTCACTGCGATCCGGCGACACAGCGCTTATTGCGTTGAAGCAGTCGTTTGCCCAGCACGCTTATACCTTGTTAGAGAAACTGATTGAAGCGCAGCTTCATGATCAAGTCTGACCAGTTTCTAAGTATGTGCTAGACGGTGAGGCCAATTCCCCAAAAAATCTTTTAAATACAGATACCTAAAACCTGATTCAAAAATTCATCATAGGTGCCACCCTCAGGCGGGCGCTTCTGTGGATATCTTTGGGCTTCTCGTCCGGCATATCTTGGTCACGTCATCAGGATGCAATTTTCAGCAAATACCGGATGTATCGAAAGGGGTTCATTCGGCAAACCGTTCTCAATCTTGGGGAAATGGTACCGCCTCCCTGGCTTGAACAGGGGACCTCTGGATCCACAATCCAGCGCTCTAACCAACTGAGCTAAGGCGGCACTCGTGAGGGGCGATTTAGCGAAGGCGTGCGGGGATTGCAAGGGGATTAAAGTTGAATTCGCCAGCTTTGTTCCACCAGATCGACGCCGAATGAGTGCACCGGCTTGCTGTCGATCAGGTGCCACCCTGAGGCGCGATAGAGCGCGCAGGCGGCGGCGTGACTTTCATGGGTCCACAGCACCATTTCCTGATACCCGGTATCGCGGGCAAAGCCCATACAGGTAGACAGCAGGCGCTTGCCCAGCCCCTGCCCGCGCGCTTCAGGCACCAGCAAAAACAGGCGCAGTTTGGCGGTTTTGTCATCCGCCCTGACACAGAAGATACTGCCCAAGCGTTCGCCTGCGTGCTCGGCGATCCAACCTTGTTCGCAGCTGGGATCGTGATCGGCTATGAATTCATCCAGGATGCGCGCGACCAGCTTGCCGAAACTGTGGTCGAACCCTTCGTCACGGGTATAGAGAACGTCGTGCTGTTCGACCAACCAAGGCGCATCCGCGGCGGTAAACGGTCTAAGGGTAATGTCATCCATGTCGCACCTAAACGCATAGCCTGCTTGATTCTCGCCCCATCGCACGTTAGCACCAAATCGCATTTCCCGGAGGCGCAAATGGGCATCAACACCGAACGCGATATCGAAGCGAATCTACAGATCGGGCCGACCGATCAGGGCATGGTGCGCCTGTTCATCGAAGGTGCAGGGATCGAGATCCCAATGGATTTCGACCCCGAAGAGGCGGAAGAAATCGCCGAGGAAATCCGCGCCGCCGCTGAAGCCGCACGCGCCGTCAAAGGCTAAATCCGCGGATCGCGCAGGGCCTGCAATCTGCGGGCCGCGTCGACCGCGAATTTCTGCACCATCTTCTTGCGCCGCGCCGGGGCCAGTTTGCTCTCCGGCCCCATTCGGATGATCTCGGCGTCATAGGCATCAGCGATGATCAGCCCTGTTTCTGCAGGCAACAGTTCGGTCGGGAACGCGATATCGACGGCCCAGAAGAATCGGTCGCACCAATCCAGATAGCCCTGCCATTTGGAATCCGACTGATAGTCGGCCCGGCTGGATTTACACTCGACCACCCATAATTCACCCTTCGGGCCAAGCCCCATCACATCGACCCGCAGCCCACGCGTGGGGACGAATTCTTCAATTGAAACATAACCATGGGTCAACAGGTGGCGCGAAACGCCCCGCGCGAGCCTCTGTCCGGGTTGCAGGTCCAGTGTCATATGAGAAATGTGAACAATTAGTGAACAAAAATCAAGAAGCTTGCTCTTGCGCTGCGGGCATCCAAACCCTAGTTAAACCCGTGGCGGGTTCTGCCCTTCTTGTGACAGGTAGCATTCTGGTGGCCTTAAGCAATTCCGAGGGGGCTGGCTCTGTTCAGGTCCTGGCCTGATTACCTGGCGCCCACCTGTACATACAGGTCCTCGGGAATCAAACCGCACGGTTGACTGGTGGTCCCGCCACATTTTCCAAGATATTTCAGCGCCTTGCGCGGGCTTCCTGTTTCACGGACGCGGGTTTCAGCCCATGCGCAACCGGTGTGCCCCCGCGCGGTTTGTTGGGCTTTTCGGCCATGCTCATGATTGCATAAGCGAATTGCACGCCAGCAAAGACGATGCCGTTCATAAACCAGATCATCAGAAGTGCGATCAGGCCGATCTCGGAGCCGGAGATCAGGTGGCGCAGGTTAGCCACGTTAAGGGCCAGAAGAACCCCGACAAACACCGCCGAGATGACGAACCCCCACGCGACCTGTGTGATGTAAAGGCGGATCAGTTTGGGCATGGCGAACCTCGTTGCTCTGATGCCCTGAGTCTAGTGCATGTCCGCGCCGCGTAAAGGCGTCAGAACGCCTCGGGTTGGGCCTCGCGCGCCATGTGGTCCAGAACTGCGTTCACGAATTTGGGTTCTTTGCCTTCGGGGAAGAAGGCGCGGGCCACGTCGACGAATTCGGTGATCACGACCTTGGGCGGCGTGTCGCTTTGGGTCAGTTCTGCGCCTGCAGCGCGGAACAGGGCGCGCAGGGTCGGGTCGATGCGCGCGATGGGCCACTTGGCGACCAGCGCCCGGTCGGTCATCTGGTCGATGGGGGCCTGATAGTTCACGGCATCATCAACCAGCTTGCGGAAAACGCTGATATCACCGTCCAGCATCTCTTCGCCCTCATAGACCGCACCAAACCGATGATCCAGAAACTCGGTCACGACCGCCTCGGTCGTCTGGCCGGATTGCTCCATCTGGAACAGCGCCTGCACGGCGTAAAGCCGGGCGGCGGATTTCATCAGGCGTTTCTGGTTGGCCGGTTTCGGCGCGTCGGTCTTTGTCATGCTGTCGAGGGTCCGTTGCTGTCGCCCGCCACAAGGATGGACTCGGACGGCGGCTTGAAACCGACGCCCTTTTTGGAAGAGCCCCACTTACGGCTGAGTGCGATCAGATGCAAGGCCGCAGCGGCCGCGCCGCCGCCTTTATTCATCTTTTCGGGATTGGCACGCACCTCGGCCTGCTCGTCATTCTCTACAGTCAGGATGCCGTTGCCGATCAGCAGGCCCTGTAGGCCCATCAACTGGATGGCACGGCTCGAGTCATTGCAGACGGTCTCATAATGTGTGGTCTCGCCCCGGATCACACAGCCCAGCGCAACATAGCCGTCATAGTTGCACTGACGGTCGGCCATCGCAATAGCGGTCGGGATTTCCAGCGCGCCGGGCACTTCGACGACGTCACACGTGCCGCCTGCAGCCTCGATCTCGGCCTTGGCACCGGCGACCATGTTATCGGCGATGGCACGATAGAACGGGGCCACCACCAGCAGCAGTTTCACCGGTTTATCGAATGTCGGGGTCGGCAGGACGCCGTGTTTGTCTTGTTCAGCCACGATCAGCCCTCCTTGAGAATGGAACGGGTGCCGACGATGGACAGGCCAAATGCGTCGAGCCCCAGATATACGGTTTCGGGCGAGTCGGTCAGCAGCACCAGTTCCTGAATACCCATCTTGGACAGCATCTGCGCGCCCAGACCGGTTTGCTTGATCGTGCGTGGGCCATCGTCATCCACCGCATAAAGCGAGTTGCGCGGCTGCCGGAACAGGCACACCACGCCGCGGCCTTCCTCGGCGATGATCTGCATCGCGCGGGGCAGTTCTTGCGGCGATTTCGGGCCGAGGCCCAGAATGTCGGGCGCTTCGTGCAGGGCGTGGGTCCGGGTCAGAACCGGCTCGGGCGTGGTGATGTCGCCCTTGATCATGACCACGTGTTCGATGCCATGGGTCTGATCGGTGAAAATCCGCATCTCCCATTCGCCACCATATTCCGAAGTCACGGTATCGCGCGAGGTTTCGACAACCAGATTGTCATTGCGCGAGCGGTAGGTGATCAGGTCGCTGATGGTGCCGATCTTCATGCCATGCTCTTTGGCAAAGGCCACCAGATCGGGCAGCCGCGCCATGGTGCCGTCGGGTTTCATGATCTCGCAGATAACACCCGCCGGGTTCAGCCCCGCAAGGCGCGAGATATCCACGGCAGCCTCGGTATGACCCGCGCGCACCAGCACCCCGCCCCGCTTGGCGCGCAGCGGAAAGACATGCCCCGGTGTCGCAATATCTGCCATCGTGTTCTGTTCATTGATCGCCGTCGCCACGGTCAACGCCCGGTCAGCGGCGGAAATGCCGGTCGAGACCCCCTCGCGCGCTTCGATCGATACGGTGAACGCCGTCTCGTGCCGCGATGAGTTGTTCACCGCCATCATCGGCAGACCCAGCGCCTCGATCCGTTCCGCCGTCATCGGCAGACAGATCAGGCCGCGCCCGTGAGTGGCCATGAAGTTGATCGCCTCGGCATCGGCGAATTCGGCGGGAATGACCAGATCGCCTTCATTCTCGCGATCTTCATGGTCGACCAGGATGTACATCCGACCCTTGCGGGCGTCTTCAATGATGTCTTCGATCGGGCTGATCGCCTGGCGCAGTTGCGCCTCGACCGGGCCGGGGGTTTCAAAGCTCATGGGGCAGCCTTTCAGATGGCGGGTTTGCTGCGCGGAATAGACCAGAGCGGGCGCAAAGGCCAGAGCGCAAAGTCAGGACATCTCGGCCAGGCGCGCCACATACCGCGCCAGCGTATCGATTTCGAGGTTCACGCGGTCCCCCACCGTCACATCGCCCCACGTCGTAACCTCTTTGGTGTGCGGGATGAAGTTGATGCCAAAATCGCACCCGTCGACGTCGTTCACCGTTAGCGAGGTGCCGTTCAGCGCAACCGAGCCTTTGGGCGCGATGAACCGGGCAAGATCAGCGGGCGCACGCAGGGTGACGCGAGTGCTGTCGCCCTCGTCCTCGACGGCTACGACCTCGGCTACGCCATCGACATGACCCGAGACGATATGGCCGCCCAGTTCATCACCCACTTTCAGCGCACGTTCCAGGTTGACCCGTTTGCCCAGACGCCAGCTGTCCAGATTTGTTTTCGACACCGTCTCGGCACTGATCTGCACGTCGTACCAGTCATCCCCCAGCGCGATCACCGTCAGGCAAACGCCGTCGCTGGCGATTGATGCACCGATATCGATACCCGCCGTGTCATAGGCGGTCTTGATCCGGGCGCGCAGGTCGCCCTGTTGATCCAGTTCGGAGACAGTACCGATGTCGGTAACGATCCCTGTAAACATATTCGTAACCCTCAGAGCCTAGCGTTGAGCCTGCAGGTAAAGCCCGATAACCCAACCGGCAAGCCCCGCCTTGCCGTCAAAGTGACAAAGAGGCATATTTTTAGCAAGACGCACCACTCCACCACGGCACGAGCACACCGCATGAGCCCATCCAACCTTCGCCCGAACCGGCGTGTGTTTCTGTTTTTGCAGGGGCCCCATGGCCCGTTCTTCAACGCGCTTGGCCGGATGCTGCGCGCGACGGGTGCGCGCACGCTGCGCGTCGGCTTCAACGCGGGCGATCAGGCCTTCTGGCGTGATGGAGCCACCTATATCCCCTATCTGGGCAAGCCCGAACACTGGCCGCAGGCGTTCTGTGATCTGATTGACGAACATGATGTGACTGACATTGTGCTGTATGGCGACACCCGTCCGATACATGCGCAGGCCGTGCGCATTGCGAAACAGCGCCATCTGACAGTTCACGTTTTTGAAGAAGGCTATCTGCGTCCATGGTGGGTCACCTACGAGCGCGACGGATCAAACGGGAACTCTCGGTTGATGCACCTGGATGTGGCCGACATGCAGAGAGCGCTGGCGCAATCTGACGGCCCAACTCCGCCGCCCCCCTCCCATTGGGGCGATATGCGCCAGCACATCTTTTATGGCGCACTCTACCATTGGTTCGTTTTGTTCCTGAACCGCCGCTACCGCAACTTCCGATCTCACCGAGAGCTTCCGGTCGCAAGAGAATTTCGCCTGTATTTCAAACGCCTGGCACTGATGCCATTTCACCGTATGCAACGCGGTCTGGCGACGGCGCGCGTCAAATGGGGCGGGTTTCCCTATCATCTGGTGCTGCTGCAGCTTGGCCATGACAGTTCGGTCCAGTCGCATTCCGATTTCACCTGCATGAGCGCGTTTCTGGAACAAGTCATTGCCGGATTCGCCAAGGGGGCACCCGCCCACCATCACCTTGTTATCAAGGAACACCCACTGGAAAACCATCGGGAGCCTTTGCGCCAGCTTGCCCGCAAGTTTGCCCGTCTCCACGGACTTGCTGACCGGGTGCACTATGTGCCGGGGGCAAGCTGGCCAAACTGCTGACCGAATCCGTATCGGCGATCACCGTCAACTCGACTGCAGGGCAGCAAGCCTTGTGGCGCGGCATCCCGCTCAAGGCGTTCGGAAGGTCCGTCTACGATAAGCCCGAGTTCGTATCCGGCCAGGGTATCGAAGCCTTTTTTTCAGCCCCGCAGGCCCCGGATGCCGCCGCATATCGCACCTATCGCCAGTTTCTGCTTGAAACCAGTCAGGTGGCCGGAGGGTTTTATTCGCATCGCGGGCGGCGACAGCTGCTGCGCCGTGCAGTCGACCTGATGCTGCAGCCGCACGATCCCTATCAGGCCGTTCTGGACCGCGACGCGACCGCCGCGCCACAGTTGCGCCTCGTTCGCTAAACCCGCTCAAGTCGCGCTGGAAGTTTCGCGATCAACCGGATAATCTACGCAAAACAAAGACGACTGAGGGACACCGGCAGTGCAGCGCTTTTCTACCCGATGGATGCGGGCAGCTTCTTTTGTGGCAGCCCTTGGATTGCTGGCGGCATGCCAGCTTCCGAAAGCTGGTCCAAGCAAGTCTGAAATTCTGGCCGGGTCTACTGTAAACGGCGGCGATGCGTTTGTTGTCGAGGTGGATGATCGCGTCGCGCGTGCCACAGCCGCCGTACCGCAATTCGGTTTCTCGCAATCCTTCCGAGGCGCGGAAAGCATAGCTTCGGATACTGTTCGCCCCGGCGACACGCTGAATCTGACGGTCTGGGAAAATGTCGAAGATGGCTTGCTGACCACGGCCGCGGGCGGCGCCGCCAATCTCAGCGAACTGCAGGTCGACAGCGACGGCTTTATATTCGTGCCCTATGCCGGACGCGTGCGCGCGGCGGGAAATACGCCCGAACAGTTGCGTACGCTGATCGCCTCTAAACTGGAAGAACAGACGCCGGATCCTCAGGTCCAGGTAAGCCGCACCCCCGGCGATGGCTCCACCGTGTCGCTGACAGGCACGATTGGCGCGCCGGGCATCTACCCGATCGAGCGGCCCACCGGCACATTGTCGACCATGCTGGCCAGCGCTGGTGGTGTGGCTGTCGCGCCCGACATCGCATTGGTGACCGTCATACGCGGCAAACAGCGCGGAACGATCTGGTACAATGATCTGTTCCGCAACCCAGAAACCGATATTGCGCTGCGCGGCGGTGATCGCATTCTGGTCGAACAGGACAGCCGATCATTTGTAGCGCTGGGTTCGACCGGCGGGCAATCGCGTGTGCCATTCGAAAGCCAGGATCTTTCTGCGCTCGAGGCTTTGGCCCAGGTCGGCGGATTGCAATCATTGTCCTCGGATCCGACCGGCATTTTTGTGCTGCGCAAAGAACGACAAGACATCGCGCGCAACGTGATGGGCCGGGCAGACCTGCAGGGTGATCAGCGCATGATCTATCTGCTGAACCTGACTGCGCCGAACGGCCTGTTCGTAGCCCGTGACTTTGTCATCCGCGACGATGACACAATCTATGTAACCGAAGCGCCGTATGCACAATGGACCAAGTCGATCTCGCTGATCGCGGGAGGGCTGACGCCAATCGCGAACGTGGCGACCCTGACGGGTGGCTGATACATGCTGCCCGAACAGGAACAATCGGCCGGGGGCGCACGCTCTCGGCTTTTTGTTTACAACGGCGGGTTTCTGACACAGCGCAGAGTCCGACGCATTCTGTCTTTGGCGGGCTACGACCTGAAACTCGGTCGACCTGAAACAGGCGACCTAATCGGCGTCTGGGGCAACAGCCCGACGGCTCATCGCGGCCTGCAAGTTGCCAACAAGAGTGGCGCGCCCGTCTTGCGGGTCGAGGATGCATTTTTGCGCTCGGTTCGACCCGGGCGCGCAGGCGAACCGCCGCTGGGACTGCTGCTGGATCGGTCCGGCCTGCATTTCGACCCCAGCGCCCCGTCCGACCTCGAGGTTTTGCTGGCCACCCACCCGCTGGACGACACCGCGCTGCTGAACCGCGCGCGCGACGGCATGGCCCGGATGCGCGAAGGGCATCTGAGCAAGTACACGGGCTTTGATCCCAACCAACCACCCCCCGACCCCGGGTATGTCCTTGTCATCGACCAGACGCAGGGCGATGCCTCGGTCACCGCGAGCCGGGCCGACCGCGCGCGCTTTCTTGAAATGCTGTTCGTCGCGCAAGAGGAAAACCCCAGTGCGCCCATTCTGATCAAGACCCACCCGGAAACTGCCGCGGGCCACCGAAATGGCTACTTCGAGGATGTGGACCAGAACGACCGCGTAGCCTTTCTGACCGATCCGATCAACCCGTGGTCGCTGCTGGACGGCGCGATTGGCGTTTACACTGTGTCCTCGCAGATGGGGTTCGAGGCGATTCTGGCCGGACACAAACCGCGCGTCTTTGGCCAGCCCTTCTATGCGGGCTGGGGTCTGACGCAGGATGAGTTTCCCGTGCAGCGCCGTCAGCGCAACCTCACGCGGGCTCAGATGTTTGCTGCAGCCATGATCCTGTATCCCCGCTGGTATGATCCGTTTCATGACTGTCTTTGCGATTTTGAGACTGCGTTGAACGCGTTCGAGGCCACAACCCGTGCGTGGCGTGAGGATCACAATGGCTGGACCGCGTCCGGCATGCGGGTCTGGAAACGCCGTCACCTACAGCAAATGTTCGGGCAACACGGCAAACTGCGCTTTGTCGCCCAGCCCCCGAAACCGCAAACACAGCCGCATATGAGTTGGGCCAGCCGCGCCGGTGACGCGCCGGATGTGGTCCGGATCGAGGATGGGTTCCTGCGCTCACGCGGGTTGGGGGCTGAACTGGTGCCTCCTCTGTCGCTGGTCACCGATGATCTGGGTATCTATTACGACCCCACCCGCCCCAGCCGTCTTGAGGAATGGATCGCCGCGCGCGAAACCCTGCGCCCGGATCAGAACCAGCGGGCCGAACGGCTGGTGGCCCTGCTGCTGGCCGAGGGTCTGAGCAAATACAACACCGGAAATCCCGCCGTCCCCCTGCCCCAGGGGCGTCGCATTCTGGTGCCCGGACAGGTCGAGGATGACGCCTCTATCCGCCTGGGCACCGGTGCTGTCCGCACCAATCTGGACCTGCTGCGTGCCACACGCGCGGCCAACCCGGATGCGGTTCTGATCTACAAGCCCCACCCGGATGTCGAGGCCGGGCTGCGCGAGGGGCAGATCGACGCCGAGGGTCTGGCCGACGTGGTTGCCGCTGACACCCATCCGGCCGCTTTACTGACGCAAGTCGATGTGGTTTGGACCATGACCTCGTTGATAGGGTTCGAGGCACTGTTGCGCGGCGTTCAGGTCACCACGCTCGGCGCGCCGTTCTATGCCGGCTGGGGGCTGACGACTGATCTTGGCGCGGTTCCGGCGCGGCGTGGCGCGCGGCCTTCGCTGTCGGGTTTGGTGCATGCAGCGCTGATCGACTACCCGCGCTATTTCGATCCTGTCACCAAGCAGCCCTGCCCGGTCGAAATCGCGGTCGAGCGGCTGGCGCATGGCGCCCCGGCATTTACCGGGCCGATCAATCGGATTCTGTCAAAACTGCAAGGCGCGTTTGCAACCTACGCCCATCTGTGGCGCTGACCTTCAGCGCGTTGTGCGGACCCAGCGGTGCAAAACGTCTGGGCCCAGAAGCTGCGTTTCGACCAGATCAAACCGGGGCGCATTGTCCAGCGTATTCAGGCCCAAGGCTCCGATCGCGGGCAGACCTTCTGCACCGATGGTCAGACCGGCGGTAAAGCCTGCAAGCTCATCCACCAGATCACCTCGCAGCAGCGAGGCGGCCAGCGCCGATCCACCTTCGCAGAACACGCGCGTCAATCCTGCCTGACCCAGTTGTTGCAACAGGTCAGCGGCATCAACATGATGCCCCTGCAATGCGCAGGGGATCAGTTTGGCGCCCAACCCCTCCCACGCGCGGGCGCGTTCGGGGTCGGGGTGCGGACCATGGCACAACCAGACTGGAACCTCGGTCGCGGTGCGGGCCAGATGCCCCATCAGCGGCAAATCCAGATGGCGAGAGACAACCACACGCACCGGCTGTTGCGTGATGCCCAGATCGCGCACGGTCAGCGACGGATCATCCGCCCGCGCCGTCCCGGCACCAACCATCACCGCATCGTGACGGGCGCGCATGGCATGCACCGCGCGCCGTGCCTCTGGTCCGGTGATCCATTGGCTGTGGCCGGTCTCGGTCGCGATCCGGCCATCAAAGCTGCTGGCCAGCTTAAGCGTCACGAACGGGCGGCCCTGCTCGGTTTTCAGAAAGAACCCGGCGTGGTCTTGCTCGGCCTCATACGTCAAGACACCGGTCTGCACTTCAATCCCCGCGGCGCGCAACATGGCAAAGCCCTGCCCGGCCACGCGCGGGTCGCTGTCTTCGACAGCGCAGACAACACGCGCGACACCCGCGTCGATCAGGGCCTGCGCACAGGGCGGGGTTTTGCCGTGATGCGCGCAGGGTTCCAGCGAAACATACGCGGTCGCACCCTGCGCCGCCGATCCGGCCCGCGCCAGAGCCTCGGTCTCGGCGTGGGGGCGTCCGCCGGGCTGGGTCCAGCCCCGACCGACAATCCGGTCATCGCGCACAATCACACACCCGACGGACGGGTTGGGCCAGCATTGCCCCTGACCGCGCCGCCCCAGAGACAGGGCCAGCGCCATAAATCGCTTATCTGTTTCGCTCACTCATCCGTCGTGGGCTGCGGCGGGCGCAACTCGTGGACGAACTCCTCGAAATCATCGGCCGCCTGGAAATTCTTGTAGACACTTGCAAAGCGAACATACGCAACCGTGTCGATCCGGGCCAGCGCCTCCATGACGATTTCACCGATTTTGTTGGACGGTATATCCGTCTCACCCATGCTTTCCAAACGGCGTACGATGCCCGAGATCATCTGGTCGATCCGATCCGGTTCGATGGGTCGTTTCTGCATCGAGATGCGGATCGAACGCTCCAGCTTGTCGCGGTCGAAATCCTCGCGCTTTCCGTTGGTTTTGATGACCACCAGATCGCGCAGTTGTACCCGTTCATAGGTGGTGAACCGACCACCACATGCGGGGCAGAACCGACGCCTGCGGATCGCGACGTGATCCTCTGCAGGGCGTGAATCCTTGACCTGAGTGTCGATATTTCCGCAAAACGGGCAGCGCATCCGCCGTCTCCTCGTCCCTAGTTCCGCCTCTTTTGTAAGCACTACGGCTTACTTATCCACAACTATAGGGCAGCCGCTAGGATTTGGGTAGTCGGAAATTTTCACCGCAATATAAAGCGTCACGCAAAATGCGCGGCAACCTTGCGCTGATGGGGTGCGCTGCGGTGTTCAAACAGGTAGATGCCCTGCCATGTGCCCAAAACAGGCCGCCCGCCCGAGACCGGGACCGACAGCGACACCGGAATCATGGCCGCCTTGATATGGGCAGGCATGTCATCCGGCCCCTCATAGGTGTGGCGCAGATAGGCCATGGATGGATGGTCAGACGACGGTACCAGCCTGTCAAAAAACGCGTGCAGATCGGTCTGAACCTCGGGATCGGCGTTTTCCTGGATGAGAAGCGAGCACGAGGTGTGCCGCACGAACAGAGTCAGCAGCCCGTCTGATGTAGAGGGCAGCCAAGCGCGCACTTGGCCGGTGAACTCATAAAGGCCGGCCCCGTTCGTCTGGATTGTGAATTCGGTTTGGCGCACGGGTCAACGCGTGTTTGCGCGACCGTTGCATCGACCATTGGCGCGTTGCACAGACATGCTGTATCCCGGTTTGAACCCGGCTGAAACAAATCCCTGCTGCGATCCGTTTGCTGGCATCTGCATTGAAAATTGCACGGCGGTCTTGCGTCCTGTCGTCACGCTCGGTCCGTAACCGCGCAGCACATAGATTCTGTCTTGCCAGCCTGCGCCCAGGTTTCGACGCGCATAATCAGCTGCGGTACACCAATAACCACCCGAGTCCATGCGCGGCCCCGGAGTAACTTCGAAATCGGTGCCATTGAGCGCGTGCGCCTGATAGCCGTTGCGCGCTGCACTTGGGTTGGCAGACACGCCCAGCATCACCAGGATCATAAGCATCAGCGAGCTAAACTGTTTCATCATCACCATCTTCCAGTTTCAACTTGATAGCTAGAATAGTAAATTGCACTTTCAAATCACTGTGCCCCACAATCATGTCAGGCAACACCCTGTTTTTCCCCATCCGGCACCAGCCACCCCGTATAGCGGATCAGCACCCCAAGACCCGGCGCATGAGCGCCGATATCGAAGTAGAAGCGCGACTGATCATCCTGACCTTCGGAAGAGGTCGATCTGGGCCGCAGCATCCTTGGGCATGGGATGCCAAGCACACTGACGCGATGGATGTCGATCGCAATGCCGGATTGAGTCAGCACCGGGCGCAGCCAGAGGGTCAGGGCGCCCATACGCTCTCGAACGCAGCCGCGGCGCTCATCAAAACGCAGGTGTGATCGTGTGCGGTGACCGGCAAACTCGCGCACCCACAGCCAATCCTTATCATTGCGGCGAATGGTAATCGCCACTGGAACATCGTCGCCCGCAGGCGGAAACCCTCCGGCCCACAGCGCCAATGCGATCAGCCGCCCCCGCCCGCGTGTGATACTGCAGCGCCCGTGGTACCGACCCCCGCCTTGATGGAAAGCCCGGATCGCTGCAGGCAGATTGGGTGACTTGCCCAGCGCCTGCAGGAAGGGATCGGGCTCAGTATCCATCGCTGGCAAACCGCGCCCTTACCTCGAAATTCGGGACGAGGCAGCTGTCGCGACGTCCAAAAAGCGTATATCGATTTCTGGCAATCGCATGATACAGCGGGTCTTTCATCCAGCGTGGCAGGTACCTGCACAGACCCAACACCCACCATGCCCCCGGCAAGACACGCATAGCGGCGGCAAAGGCATCCAACCTCTGATGGACCCGCCCGTCGACGATCACAAGGTTGGTCTCGAAATCGGCAACTGGCAGGCCAAGCTGCGCATACAGGCGCTGCCCCAGAGCGGACTGCGCAGTGGCAAATCTAAAGCGATGCTCAGTATCGCGGTGCAGCATGAATCGAAAGAACCCCGAACAGAGCACGCATTCGCCGTCAAAGACGATCAGATCCGGTTCAGAAATCGTCAGGTCCCGCATCTTTTTTCAAAGGATTGCCAGCATGTTTGTCGAATTTGGCACGCCTGTCTGTCGGTGGCAATGCGACACGCAGGGCGCAAGGTTTGAAGTGTCGGGGAACCCGTTGAAACGGTTTGGTGGACCATTCGCCCAGGCTCTGACCTCTTCCCCGTGAGGCGCTGACCCGACAACATCTAGAGATTAGGCCGGGATCCACCGGCATGTCTTGGCAATTTCGGTCAACTCCTTGTGCGGATTGGACATCTGAAAGACTCGCACTGAGCGCAGATTTGGCGTTAGGCTGTGTGGGTTAACAGTGTTTGGTTTCAGATGGACGTCGACATTTCGAGAATTCAGTTGCTGTCACGCACGCTTGAGGAACAGGTGGGCACCTCAGTCGTTGATCGCGTGCTAAGTCGCTGCGATCTGGACCGCTCTCAGATTGCACCGCCCGCCACGCTATACAGTGCGCATAAAGAGGCGCAGTTTGTTCGCCATGCCTGCGACGCGGTGGCCGATATTACTTTTGGCGCGCGCGCCGGGCTGGGATTCAACGCCTCGTCAAGCATCACGGCCTATATCAGTAAATACTCGCGTGATCTGAAACAGGTCATGGAAAACACCGCGCGGTTTCATGGCATCATCGATCCAGCTCTGGCCTTCCGCCTGCGCGTCTCGGGCAATTCCGCCTCGCTTGAGGCTGATTGGAAGGACCCCGGCTTTTCCCGCTATCACCGCCGTACCGAATTCTTGCTGTTTGCCGCCATCGCGCGGATGCGAGCGTTGACACAGACCCAGCTGCATCCGATTGAAATACGGTTTCAGCACGAGGTCGGGCAACACGCTGGCAGGTTTGAGAAAATCGGCGGTTTCCCCGTTACATTCGGGGCCGAGCGGTTGGAGATCATCCTGTCCCTACCCTCGCTGGAGATCCCGATCCCGACTTACGATCCCAGCCTGCGCACCCATCTTCTGGAATATGGCGAACGCCTGCTGGCCGAGCGGCAATCCCCGCGCCAGAAAACACGAGCCAGGGTCGAGGGGCTGATCACCGGGTCGATGCCCGGCGGTCTCATTCAGGCCGAGGACGCCGCCGCGCAACTGGGCCTCAGCCCGCGCACCTTGGCCCGTCGGCTGGCAGATGAGGGCACCAGCTATCGCGAGATTGTCGAGGATTTGCGCTGCGATCTTGCACAGACCTTCATCAAGAACGGCATGTCCCTGTCCGAAATCTCCTATGCGCTGGGCTATTCCGATCAGGCTGCTTTTTCCACCGCGTTCAAACGCTGGACCGGGCAAGCCCCCAGTGCATTTCGCAATCGCGTCGACCATCCCCTGAGGTGAGGGTGGCCGAGGGTCATCAGCGTTGCCACCTCGCCCCGGCCTGTCCCATGAGTGGACACCGGTGATATAGAGAGGGCCCCGCAGCGATCCTTGCGCGTTCTCGCCAAATTGATTTGAAGTTTGGACAGCGTGAGCGAGGCAAAGAAAAAGGCGCCCCGGGCGCCTTTGACTTACTGATCCAGGAACGATCCCAGTAGCAGTGCTTACTTGGGCATTATATTCGATCCGAACCCAAAACTAAGAAACGCATATCCAGCTAAGCACACACCCGCCAAAAAAGCTAACATCGAGAAGAAAACCATAAGGTAAGTGCAATTGTGCCATTTACCGGCAAAGGCCTGGTTGTCGTTTCCATATCCAAGCTGGGCCATGTACGCGCTAAAGAACGACATGATGCTAAACAGCGCCCCGAGTGCAAAGCATGCCATTGAAAACACCAACCGACTATCGCTGGTGTTCTCATTGCCAATAAATGTCAATACTGAGACAGTGGCCACACCATTTAACAAAAACAGCGCCTTAAGCCCCTCAGTGACATATTTCATGCCTTCGGCCCAATGAAAATGGGCGTCCTCTTCAGGCACTAGACTTCTGCTCCCTGACTACTGATCCAGGAAAGATCGCAGTTTTCGCGACCGGCTGGGATGCTTGAGCTTGCGCAGCGCCTTCGCCTCGATCTGGCGGATACGTTCGCGGGTCACGCTGAACTGCTGACCAACCTCTTCCAGAGTGTGGTCGGTGTTCATGCCGATGCCAAAGCGCATCCTCAGAACCCGTTCCTCACGCGGGGTGAGCGAAGCCAGAACGCGGGTCGTGGTTTCCTTGAGGTTTTCCTGAATGGCGCTGTCCAGAGGCAGCACGGCATTCTTGTCCTCGATGAAATCCCCCAGTTGGCTGTCTTCTTCGTCGCCGATGGGCGTTTCCAGTGAGATCGGCTCTTTGGCGATTTTCATCACCTTGCGCACTTTCTCAAGCGGCATCTGCAGCTTTTCGGCCAGTTCTTCCGGCGTCGGCTCTCGGCCGATTTCGTGCAGCATCTGACGACCGGTCCGAACCAGCTTGTTGATCGTTTCGATCATGTGCACCGGAATACGGATGGTCCGCGCCTGATCCGCGATAGACCGCGTGATCGCCTGACGAATCCACCAGGTCGCATAGGTCGAGAACTTGTAACCGCGGCGGTATTCGAACTTGTCAACCGCCTTCATCAGGCCAATGTTGCCTTCCTGAATAAGATCAAGGAATTGCAGGCCGCGGTTCGTGTACTTCTTGGCAATCGAGATCACCAGACGCAGGTTGGCTTCGACCATTTCCTTCTTGGCCTGCCGCGCCTCTTTCTCACCTTTTTGAACCTGCTGCACGATGCGGCGGAATTCAGGGATATCGAGACCAACATATTGCCCGACCTGAGCCATATCGTTGCGCAGTTCCTCAACCTTCTCGGTCGAGCGTTCGATGAACATCTGCCAACCCCGGCCCGGCTTTTCGGCCATCTCGGACAGCCAGTTCGGGTCAAGCTCACGGCCACGATAGGCATCGATGAACTCACGCCGGTTGATGCGGGCTTGGTCGGCCAATTTCACCATCGAACTGTCCAGCGACATCACGCGGCGGTTGATGCCATACAGCTGGTCGATCAGCGCCTCGATCCGGTTGTTGTGCAGGTGAAGGCCGTTCACCAACTCGACAATCTCGGCGCGCAGCTTCTGATAGGTGTCCTCGTCCTTTTCGCTGAACGAACCGTCTTCGTTCAGCGTCGCCGAAATCCGGCTGTCCTGCATCTCGGACAACATGGCAAAATCGGTCGAGATTCGCTCAAGCGTGGTCAGAACCTGATCCTTCAGCGCCGCTTCCATTGCGGCGAGGGACATATTGGCCTGATCGTCGTCATCATCGTCGTCATCGTTGGCAATCGGATTGCCATCGGCATCCAGCTCGGGGCCCTCATCCTTGGCAGGCTTCGCCGCCTGCACCGCCGAGGTATCGACGACCGGCTCGGACACATCGCCGTCTTCGTCCATCTGGTTGCCAAAGGTGGTTTCCAGATCGATGACGTCGCGCAGCAGAATGTCTTCGGACAGAAGTTCGTCATGCCAGATGGTGATCGCCTGGAAGGTCAGCGGGCTTTCGCACAGCCCGGCGATCATGGTGTTCCGCCCCGCCTCAATCCGTTTGGCGATGGCAATCTCGCCCTCGCGGCTCAGCAGTTCGACCGATCCCATCTCGCGCAGATACATGCGCACGGGGTCGTCGGTACGGTCCAGTTTCTCGGTCGCGGCACCGGCCAGCGCAACCTCGCGCGGGCCTTCCGTGGTGACCAGTTCCGTTGAACCCTTGTTTTCTTCTTCCTCGGCCTCTTCATCTTCGATGATGTTGATGCCCATCTCGGACAGCATCGACATCACGTCTTCGATCTGTTCCGAGCTGACCTGATCAGGCGGCAGCACCTGATTGAGCTGGTCGTATGTGATGTAGCCTTTCTCGCGGGCCTCGGCGATCATCTTCTTGACCTGGGCCTGGCTCATGTCCAGCGAGATTTCCTGTTCCTGCTCGTCGGATTTGCGGTCTTCGTTCGTATCCTTGGCGGCCATTCAATGCTCCTGCAGGGATGGGTGATTCGTTAAAGCCGAATCATTAGCGCGTAGAAGTGATTCGGCCACCCGTTTACCTGTTTTTCTTTTCCAGTGCCTTACGAAAACACCAGTTTACCGGCGTTTCCGCTCGAAATTGATACCAGACATGATGGCCTCAAACGCGTCTTTCTCGTCGCGGTTGATTCGCGCACCATTGTCGGCGATGTCGAAAACGGCCCTGTCCTCATTCTGGCTGCGGCTTGTGCGGTTACGCTCTTCGGCGGCTTGCGCCAGCCGATATGTCAGCGCCTCATCGGCCAGATCAGACAGTTCCTCCGCCGCTTCGGCAATCTCAGCATCCAACCCCCGGAGCGCTTTGATCTTTGCGAGTTCCTCGGCCAGCGTCATTTCGGCCTTTTCAACGTCGCCCGGTTTATACACACAGGGGATCACTGCCACATGGCGAAGGGTCAGCAGGTTTTCAAGGGGTTCAGGCCCCAAAGTTTGCATGATGTGGTCCTGCAGGTTTTCGGGGTCGTCAATCGCATGGCGCAGGATCGCCCCACGCAGCGCCGCGTGGTCGGGATCGTGGCACTCCATTTCTTCAAGCTGGGTTTCGAATTGCACGACAACCTGCGGATTTAGAATGGCAATTGCCAGAATGGCCGCTTCACGCAGTTGAATATCTGCGTTCTCGGATGAGGCCAGAAACGACGCCCGCGCGCCCGGTGTCGCGGGCTGCGCCTGCGGTTGCCACTTGCCACGCGGTTGCCATTGACGATTTGGCGATTGTCGCTGTGGGCGAAACAATTGCCAGCGCAGGTCCTTAATTTCCTGTCCGTAATGCGAGCGGATTGAGGGATCGCGGATCAGCTTGATCTTCTCACGCAGCGACTTGTCCAACGCCGCCTTACGCTCGGGACTGTCGAAGACCTTGCCGTCCGTCTCGCGCTGCCACAGCAGTTTGACCATCGGAATTGCGCCTTCCAGAACGGCCTGTACCGCCCCCGGCCCTTCGGCGCGCAGCAGGTCGTCAGGGTCCTTACCTTCGGGCATCAGGGCAAAGCGCAGGGACTTGCCCGCTTCCAACAACGGCAAAGCTAGATCGACCGCCCGCATCGCAGCGCGCAGGCCCGCCGTGTCGCCGTCCAGCGCGATGATCGGCTCATCGGAAATCCGCCAGAGCAGTTGCAACTGATGCTCGGTGATCGCCGTTCCCAAAGGCGCGACCGACGCGCCGAACCCGGCCTCCGCCAGCGCGATCACATCCATATACCCCTCGGCCACGATCAACGGTTGCCCCTTCCCCGCCGCCTGCCGCGCGGGGCCGTGGTTATAGAGGCTGCCGCCTTTGTCGAACAGCTCGGTCTCGGGCGAGTTCAGGTATTTGGCGTTGTCATTGGGGTCCATCGCCCGACCGCCAAACGCGATGCACCGCCCGCGCGGATCGCGGATTGGGTACATGATCCGGTTGCGGAAGGTGTCATAGGGCTTCTTACGCTTGTTCGACGGCTTCGCCAGCCCGGCCCCCAGGATCAGATCCTCGGCCACGTTCTTGCCGGTCAGATGATCCCACAGCGCCTGCCAGCCATCGGGGGCAAAGCCGATCTCCCACCGGTCCAGCCCCTGCGCATTCAAGCCCCGGCGGGTCAGATAATCGCGTGCCGCCGCCCCTGCCCCGGTCTTTAGCTGCAGGCGGAAAAACTGCACCGCCTGCTCCATCACCTCGGCCAGTTGCGCGCGGCGGTCCTGTTTCTGCTGCGCCTTGGGATCACGCGCGGGTATCGGCATCCCGGCCTCACGCGCCAGAATCTCGACCGCTTCGATGAACGAGACATTCTCGGTCTCTTTCACAAAACTGATCGCGTCGCCTTTGGCATGGCAGCCGAAACAGTAATAGAACCCCTTTTGGTCATCGACGTGGAACGAGGCTGTCTTTTCGTGGTGAAACGGGCACGGCGCCCACATATCCCCCTTGCCCTGATTGGACTTGCGCTGGTCCCACATGACCTTGCGCCCGACAACCTGAGACAGGCTGAGGCGCGTGCGCAGTTCATCCAGAAATCCGGGGGGCAAAGACATGGGTCAAACCTGCCAGAAATGAAAACGCCCGCCAAGGGGAAGGCGCGCGGTTGTCCACAAGGAAATGCGCGCCTTGTGGATTACTGCTGTAGGCACAGCTCCAGCCACGCTGCACCAAGGTCCTTGTTTCGCACGTCGCGCATCTTTTGTTCATAAACCCACGGCGTGATCAGCGGGACCGCCGCGTTATAATTCTCGGGCCATGTCGGGCCACTGTCAGCGACGGCCTGCGCCACGTCCCGTTCCTTGACCCGATCAAGGCGCGCCTTCTGGATCGCGGCCACAACCTCTGCCTGATACTTGCAGCTTTGCTCCTTGGTTTCCTGAGCAACTACCGGGGTGGCAAGCAGGGCCGCGACAATGGCGATACGCAACATAAAGTTCTCCGAGGATTCGTTTCGTTCCGGGCAGTTTACCGGCGTGTGGCGACGCCTTCCATCGCCCTTTTCAAATCGTGAACCAATGTCTCAGCCATGGACCGGAAGACCATGATCTGAAATGCGTTTCCTCCGACACGGGTGATCGAAGCTGTCATGTGAAACAGCAAAGTCCGGGCGGTGTGTCCCCGCTTGAACTGTGCGCTGCGCAGATCAACAGGTACCACGCGGGCCAGCACGTCCTCGACGCCGGCGCCCTCTAACCGGACAACTGTCCACGCATCCGATTGAGCCACGACGGCCGCGTGTTCACCTAGCACCGCATCGGGCACAGGCCCCATTAGCATTGCATGGGACGGGCCGAACCAGATCGCCCGCGCACCAGCCTTTCCCGTCGCCCGATTGGCTGACGGATAAGTCATTCCATGCGCAGCTTTCAACGCTTCCGACACCGCCTTTTGCTTGCCTTTGTAGGGTGAGATCGAGTGGATCGCGCCCGCATCCTCTTCGCTGAGTGTCACAGAGCCAACGGTCAACGGCAGCAGCCCGTCGCAGGGGGTTTTGGCGATCAGTCTATCCACGAACGCGCCCTCCTTCGGGGTCAAAGAAGACCGGGTTCACCACTTCACACAGGGTTGTCACGCCGCGCAGGTGATCGACCATCTTCACGATTTCCCCGTACCTGTCCGGCCCGTCCGCAAGGAAACCAAGCCCCAACATGGTCCCGAGCGTGGGCGAATAGCAGACCGAGGTCAGATAGCCCTGATCATTGGTGCGCACCGGCTCGGCCTCTTCGTTGTACAGATGCGCTCCGGCCAGCAATTCCTTGCTTTCCCCGATGGGTTTCAGCCCAACCAACCGTTCGCGCCCTGCCTCTTCCAGACCGGGACGTTCGGACATGGTCTTGCCGATACAGTCTTTCTTCTGCGACACCATCCGCCCCATGCCGATATCATATGCGGTTGTCCGACCATGGATTTCGGAATGCGTGATAAAGCCCTTCTCGATGCGCAGAACGTTCAGTGCCTCCATCCCGTAAAGGCCTCCGCCCAGCGCCTCGGCCCGTTCGGTCAGAATGTCGAACAGGCTTGCGCCATAGCGCGCGGGCACGGCGATTTCATAGGCATGCTCGCCCGAGAATGAGATCCGGAACAGACGTCCCTGAACGCCCAGGACCGAGGCCGCCCCGCAGGCCATGAACGGCCAGTTTTCATCATCCAGCGGAGTATCCAGCAGGTCGTTCAGCAATTCGCGCGATTTCGGCCCGGCCACAGCGAATTGCGCCCATTGCTCGGTCACCGAGGTGAACGAGACATCCAGATCGGGACGCAGGCCCTGATGCACGAACTCCAGATGTTTCATCACCTCACCCGCTGCAGCGGTGGTCGTAGTCATCAGGTAGTGCGTCTCGCCCAGTCGTGCAGTGGTGCCGTCATCCATGACGAACCCATCCTCACGCAGCATCAGGCCATACCGCGCACGACCGACCTTGAGGGTCGAGAACATGTTCGTATAGACTAAATCCAGAAATGCCCCCGCATCGACCCCCTGAATGTCGATCTTGCCAAGCGTCGAGACATCGCACACCCCAACCGCCTGACGCACCATATTGACCTCACGGTCGCAGGATTGCCGCCAGTTGGTCTCTCCGTCCTGCGGGAAATAGCTGGGCCGGTACCACAGACCTGCCTCGATCAAAGGCGCCTTCCGCGCCACGGTCGCCTTATGCGATGTGGTAAAGCGCTGAGGTTTGAACCCCTTTCCTTCCGCACCAGCGCCCAGCGCCGCAATGGCAATCGGGGAATATGGCGGGCGGAACGTGGTGGTCCCGGTCTCGGGTATCCCTCGCCCGGTGGCATCGGCCAAAATGGCCAGCGCCGCCACGTTCGAGTTCTTGCCCTGATCAGTCGCCATACCTTGCGTGGTGTAACGCTTCATATGCTCGACGGACCGGAAGTTCTCGGTCGCGGCCTGTTTGACGTCTTTCACCGTCACATCATTCTGAAAATCCAGCCACGCGCGCCCCTTGCCGGGAACGGCCCAAAGCTGAGTAATCTCATAAGGCGTATCCTCGGCCTGCGGAAGAAGGGTCTTAGGCGCTTTCAAACCCAGATCAGCCAGTACGCTTTCAGCCGCCTCACCCCCTTCCCGCAGGCAGGACGCGGTCGAGAACGCGCCGTTGCAAGCCCCTGCCGTCACCATGCCCGGAACAGCGCCGGGTGTGGGCACAAACCCTTCGATCTCACGCTTCCAGGTCGGACGGCCATTCATATGGCAGGTCAGGTGGACCGAGGGATTCCATCCGCCGGTCATCGCCAGACAGTCGGTATGAATACGCTCCTCACCGCTGGCACGCCGCACCGTGATCGATTCCAGCCCCTTGCGACCGGAACTGCCACAGACCTGAGCACCGCGCAGCACTTCGTACTCATCAGACAAAAGCGCATCATGGCGGCTGTCGATCACTGCGGCGACATGTACACCGGCGTTCAACAAATCCCGCGCGGTCCGGTGAATGTCATTGGTGTTGCCAAAGATCGTCACATTTCGCCCCGGGCTGACGCCCCAACGGTTCAGATAGGCCCGCACGGCCCCGGCGGCCATGATCCCCGGACGGTCATTGTCGCGGAAGGCGACCGGGCGCTCCAACGCGCCTGCGGCCAGAACAGATCGCTTCGCCACGATCCGCCAATACGTTTCCAGCGGCGCCCCGTTCGGGCGGCGATCCGAATGATGCAACACCCGCTCCAGCGCCGCATAGGTGCCCTGATCATAGACACCCGCGACCGTGGTGCGGGTCATCAGACGCACATTGTCCATGCCGCTGAGTTCCGCCAGAACCTCATCCGCCCAGACAGGGCCCGGCTTGCCATCCACCTCATAGGTTTCGGCCAACAACCGCCCGCCCATCCGCGCGTTTTCATCCGCCAGAATGACATCCGCCCCGGCGCGCGCGGCGGTAAGTGCGGCCATCAACCCCGCAGGCCCGGCACCAATGACCAACAGATCACAGAAGGCATAGGCGCTCTCGTACTTGTCGGCATTATCCTCGCCGGACAACGCGCCCAGCCCTGCAGCACGGCGGATCACGGGTTCATAAAGCTTTTCCCAGAAGCTTTTCGGCCACATGAAGGTCTTGTAGTAGAAGCCCGCCCCCAGAAACGGCGCGGCCAGATCGTTAAGCGCCATGACATCGAACCCAAGGCTCGGCCAGCGGTTCTGGCTGCGCGCCTCAAGCCCGGGGTAAATCTCCTGCATTGTGGCCCGCACGTTCGGTTCCTGTCCGCCCCCATGGCCGACCGTCACCAGCGCGTTGGGTTCTTCGCTGCCTGCTGTCAGAATACCGCGCGGGCGGTGGTACTTGAACGACCGACCCACAAGCTTCACGCCATTGGCCAACAGGGCGGAGGCCAGCGTGTCCCCCTGAAACCCTTCGTAACCGACGCCATCAAAAACAAACGGCACCGTTTGCGTCCGATCAACCAGTCCCTTGCCCGAAATCCTCATGCCTTCACCTCGGACGCCAGTTGAGAGCCCAACATCTCATGCGTGACCGTATCGCGCGTCACAACGATCCACGCGCCGCAGCCGCCTTCGTGATACCAAAGCTCCCTAGTCACACCTGCAGGATTGTCACGCAGATGTACGAAACCATCCCAGGCATCATCCCCCGCATCCGGGGCCGGACGATCCAGATCCACCGCCGCGCCACGATAGTAAAACTCGCGCCGATCACGCTCACCGCAATAGGGACAGGTAACCCTCATACCCGCACCCGTGGCTTCATCTTTTTAAAAATACTCAAATCCAACATCGCCACCCTCAATGCAGATTGTGTTGAGAGCCCTTGCCCTCTTCATCAATAATCCCCCGCCCGGTCCGAAAGCGATCCAGCCGGAACCCGGTCGCATTCTCATGATACCGATCCGTCGCAATCAGATGCGCAAACACGTTGCCCGAACCCGGCACCGCCTTGAACCCCCCATAGTTCCAGCCGCAATTCAGATAGAGCCCGTCGATATCGGTGCGATCAATGATCGGAGAGCCATCCGGCGACATATCCATGATCCCGCCCCAGGATCGCAGCACCCTTGCCTTGCCGATCATCGGCATCAGGGCGACCCCGGCCTCCATCACGCTTTCCACCGTGGGCAGGTTCCCCCGCGCCGCATAAGAGGCATAGAAATCCAGATCGCCGCCGAAAACCAAACCGCCTTTGTCCGACTGGCTAATGTAGAAATGCCCCATGCCAAAGGTCACGACGTGATCGATACAAGGCTTCAGCCCCTCGGTCACAAAGGCCTGCAGAACATGGCTTTCAATGGGCAAGCGCATGCCCGCCATCGCCGCCACCAGTCCGGATCGGCCCGCTGCAACCATGGCAACCTTCTTGGCCCGTATCGCACCGCGCGTGGTCTGAACGCCGCGCACGGCACCATTCTCGATATCTATCCCGGTCACCTCGCAATTCTGGATCAGGTCCACCCCGCGCTGATCCGCGCCGCGCGCATAACCCCATGCCACCGCATCATGCCGCGCCGTGCCGCCACGCGGATGGTACAACCCGCCATATAGCGGAAACCGCAGATCGTCGTAATTCAGATAAGGCAACATCTCACGCAGCTGATCGCGGCTCAGCAGGATGGCGTCATCACCCTGACTGATCATCATGTTCCCCCGCCGCGCGGCTGCATCGCGTTGCCCGTCCGAGTGGAACAGATTGATGATACCGCGCTGCGAATGCATGACGTTGTAATTCAGGTCCTCCTCAAGACCTTCCCACAGTTTCAGCGAATGCGAATAGAACTCGGAATTGCCCTGCAGAAAGTAGTTCGCGCGCACAATGGTCGTGTTGCGCCCGACATTGCCGCCGCCGATATAACCCTTCTCCAGCACGGCGACATTGGTCAGACCATGTTCTTTGGCCAGATAATACGCCGTACTCAGGCCATGACCGCCACCGCCAATAATGATGATGTCATATTCGTCCTTGGGCTGCGGATCACGCCAGTGCGGGGCCCAACCTTTGTTACCGGTCAGCCCCTCTCTGAGAATCCTAAAGCCGGAAAAACGCATTCAGACCTCCCTGCAGCCCTGAGTGGCATCAAACAAACTCTGACCAGCAGTAGCAATGTCATCAGGGCGCGCCGCCGCTGTTTTCGACACCAACTTGTCCGTGGGCGACGAAACATGAGCGGAATGCGAATTTTCAATACAGGTCAGAAGCGCAACTGAAAAGCAACGCCCGCGATCGGCGCTGTGTCATAGTCCTGCTGACTGATCTCGCGACCATTTTCATCTTCAAGGGTCAGTTCGCCGCCAAACTCTGCACCGGCGAATGCCGTCAGCGCTACGCCGGGGTTCGGGGCATATCGAACGGACAACACGACCGGAAAACTGCGGTCCTCGCCGACACCACCCGGTGCAATTCCGTCATCGTCCAGCCGGAAGCGAACACTCTCGAACCGCGCGGCCAAGCCAACCGTCAAATCGTCAGAGACCGCGCGCTCTAGGGTTAGCCCCGGCCCCTGCGTCGCGCCCAAACCCCCGCCCGTGCTCAGCTTCCAACGGTCAGCGAATTCCCAATCCACAAGCACCGCCGGAAACACCTCGGGGCCACCCGAGCCAATCTCTGAAAACACGCCAAACGCAGGACCCAGCCGTAGGTTCGGCGTCAGCTGCCAAGAAATCCCCGCAAAAGCACCATAGCTGAACCCTTCGGACGTATCGGCCCCCAGCTCATAATCCCAGCGCAGTTGCGGCGAGATGAACACGCTGGCACCATTGTCCAGAATAAGGCGCATCGGCGCGGTGACCCGGATGTCGCGAATATCCTCCCACGGCGCATTTTCGGAACGCTGAAAGTCGTATGAGAACAACCCATAGCTGACGAGGACACCGGCAAAGGACCCATCGTCAAAGCGGTTGATCGCGCCCCCACGCAGGAACGCGCGATTGGCGCTGAAATCTCCGCCGTCATCCAAATCGGCCTTGCCCTGATAGACCGCCAGGCCTTCGGCACTGCCCCCCCAGCCTGACGGAGCCTGCGCCATCGCGCTTGGTGCGCTGAGCGACAGCGATGCTGCCAAGAAAACTGTTCTGATGGAAAATTCCAATGGCTCCGCTCCTCTCGACACCTTGTATGTATACGATGGGCGGTTGCAACCGGACCAATGAAATTGGTCCGGTTTCTGTCTGGGTGTGTCGCGTCAAAGCCCCTTGGCGCGATAGCTTTTTGAGACGCGGTCGATCGCTACGATATAAGCTGCTGTGCGCAGGTCCTCGACATCCGAACGACTGTGCCAGACCTCTCGCATGGCCTGATAAGCAATCCGCATCGTGTCATCGAGGCCCGAGCGGACCAGTTCCAACTCATCGGCACCCTTGAGATACTTCGCCTTAAAGTCCGGCGACATTGACCAAGCATCGCCCAGATAACGGTCCAACCGCTCCAGTTCGCTGACAATCAACTCGTGGCGCGATTCCTCCTGACGGCGCTGCATGCGGCCAAAACGGATATGGCTCAGGTTCTTGACCCATTCGAAATAGGACACCGTCACACCGCCAGCGTTGGCATACATATCGGGGATGATCACCGTGCCCTTCTTGCGCAGGATTTCATCCGCGCCCGCGGTCACCGGGCCATTCGCCGCCTCAATAATCAGTGGCGCCTTGATACGGTCGGCATTCGACAGGTTGATGACCCCTTCCAGGGCCGCCGGGATGAGAATATCGCAGTCTTCTTCAAGAACCGCAGATCCTTCAGCCGAGTGATTTGCGTCAGGATAGTCTTTTACACCTCCGTGCTTGACGATCCACTGTCGTACCGCCTCGACATCGATCCCCTCGGGGTTGAAAAGCGCGCCGTCCCACTCGATGACACCGATGACGCGCGCGCCATCCTCTTCGCTGAGGAATTTGGCCGCGTGGTAGCCCACATTCCCAAGCCCCTGAACGATCACGCGCTTGCCGTCCAGCTTACCCGAAAGACCTGCCTTCGCGATGTCCTCGGGATGGCGGAAGAATTCACGCAGCGCGTATTGAACGCCACGTCCGGTCGCTTCGACACGACCTGAGATGCCTCCGGCATTCAGCGGCTTGCCCGTCACACAGGCGCGCGCGTTGATGTCTGTCGTGTTCATCCGCGCGTATTGATCAGCCATCCAGGCCATCTCGCGCTCACCCGTACCCATATCGGGGGCGGGCACGTTCTGCGAAGGATTGATCAGGTCGCGTTTGGCCAGTTCATAGGCGAAACGGCGGGTGATCTGCTCAAGCTCGTGCTCTTCGTACAGACGCGGGTCGATGCACAAGCCCCCCTTCGAGCCACCGAACGGAGTTTCAACCAGGGCGCATTTATAAGTCATCAGTGCTGCAAGCGCCTCGACCTCGTCCTGATTTACCGCAAGCGCATAGCGGATACCGCCTTTCACAGGCTCCATATGCTCTGAATGCACCGAACGGTATCCGGTGAATGTCTGAATTTTGCCGCGGAGGCGCACGCCGAAGCGCACGGTATATGTGGCGTTGCAAACCCGTATCTTTTCTTCGAGCCCCGGCGGCAGGTCCATCAAGGATGCCGCCCTGTTGAACATCAGATCTACACTTTCGCGAAAGCTGGGTTCATTGATTGCCGTCATGTAATCCTCCGTACCGGTAAATGACGAATGTCATGACGTTTTGTCGCACCACTGCGCTCGGGCTGCAATCACCAACTGCATATTTTTTGATCAATTTGAGAACTCAGCTTGCCGTCGCGCGCCTGAGTCGCGTCGTAAATGGTGGGCTCAGACAATTGTTCACGACAGGACGACAGAGCGACACCGGAGCGCGGGATTATCTTCGGAATTACCGCAAACCAGCCTAAACTAAGCCTTTTTCGCCCAATTCCCGCCACGTTTGGAAATTAACGTAATACAGTAAATTTTTCCTTGGGGGCTTTATCGGCCTGCTCAGCGGAGTCACCAAATATGAAGAGTAACTTGCCCAGTCTTGGTTCTATCAAGCCAAACAACAAATTTGATACAGTCCGTCAATTCCCCAAAAATGAGGAGGGTTCGTTCACCATCCTCACGGTCTTTCTTTTCCTGCTCATGATTGCGACGACGGGGATTGGCGTCGATATGATGAATTACGAGCGTGATCGCGCGGCCCTTCAGTCGACGCTTGATCGCGCGGTTCTTGCTGCCGCCGATCTCGACCAAAAAGAGCCACCGAAAGCGGTTGTAGAAGCCTATCTCGACAAAGCCGGTCTTGGCGACAAGCTGAAAGATGTGACCGTTGTCGAGGGCTTCGGCTCACGGAAGGTCTCGGCCACAGCAGAAACGATCGTCAATACGCACTTTATGCGCCTGTCTGGCGTCGAAACCATGATCGCGCCGGCCGCAAGCACGGCTGAGGAGTCAATCGGCGCGGTGGAAATCTCGCTGGTTCTGGACATCTCGGGGTCGATGAGTGAACGGTCTGCCGATCCGCTCTATTCAAAAATGGCAGTTTTGCGGGATTCGGCGACGGAATTCGTTAATCTGATGCTGGACAAGCCTGGCGAGAGCGAGATTTCGATTTCGATCGTCCCCTACGCCACCCAGGTCAACGCGGGCGAAGATCTCCTGGATAAGTTCACGAATGTCACTCAAGAGCACGATTATTCGCATTGCGTGAACTTTATTCCCGAACAATATAGCGACTCGGACCTGCATCGCGGTGACACACTTGAACGCACCGCGCATTTTGATCCGTTCACCTACTCAGAGAATGGAATCCGAATTCCGGTATGTCCTGTTCGCGCTGGCAGTGCCATTACCGCTGTGACCAACAACCGTGACAAACTGCTGAAGCACATCAGCCAGCTGACGCCCAATGGGAACACGTCGATCGATATCGGTATGAAATGGGGTGTCGCTCTTCTGGACCCCAGCATGCGTGGCATCGTCAATGATCTGTCGAAACAGACGGATCCGGACCCGCAGTTCTCGTCATCAACCATCGTTCCAGCGAATTTCAGCCAACGTCCTACGGACTACAATACGGATGTGCTGAAGGTCGTTATCGTCATGACCGACGGGAAGAACACCGATCAATACATGCTGAATCCGTCGCTTCGCGAAGGATACTCGGATGTGTGGTATAATCCCGACTCTGGAAATCTGACCAGTTGGATCGATTATGGCCGCCGTACACGTCATAATGTAGAGGGCGACTATACAATCTTTCACTCGCAAGGTAAGCCGAACTACTTCTGGCCTCAGCGCAATCAGTGGGCTGATCATCCATACGGCAACCCGGAACCCGAAACCGCCAAGAACAACGAACCTGGTGATGCTGTACGCCTGACGTATCCGGAATTGTTCAACCGCGTTTCGCTGGCCTGGAATGCTGAATACAATTTCTACTGGCAGTCCAGTGCTTGGGCCGAGTGGTATTCAAAAGCTTTCTCAAAAGTTGAAACCTCGGCCAAGAACCAGCGTACGAAGCACGTGTGCAACGCCGCGAAAGACGAAGGTATCATTATCTACGGTATCGCATTCGAAGCTCCTCGGAGCGGGTATCGCCTGCTTCAGGATTGCGCCAGCTCTGAGTCAAGTCACGTCTACAATGTAAAAGGGCTGGATCTTGAAAGCGCCTTTGAGTCGATCGCGTCGTCAATCCGCAAACTGAGGCTGACACAATGATGGGTAAGTTTTCCTCATTCGCGCGGCGGTTTCGCAAGGCGGAGAATGGCAATGCTACAATTGAATTTGCCATCATATTTCCCGCTTTCATGCTCTTCACTCTATCTGCCGCGGAGCTGACAATCATAACAGCTCAGCAGACCATGCTTGAGAGAGCCGTAGACATGACGGTGCGAGACATTCGTTTGGGTACAGGGACAACCCTTGAGCATGACGACATCAAAGACGTCATCTGTGAACGCACTGCTTTTATCAAAAATTGTTCAAATAACCTGCGGCTTGAGATGATTCAGCAGAGTGCATTCGAAGGAATCGTCCTTGAAGAAGAACCAGATTGCACGGACAACTCGGAAGAGGTGAAACCGGTCAGAAACTTCATCAATGGGCAATCGAATGAGCTCATGATCCTGCGTGCCTGCGCTCGTATTGATCCAATCTTCCCGACGTCGAAGATGGCAGAAGGAATATCCGACAAGTCTGGCCAATACTCTCTTACCGCGACAACCGCGTTTGTTCAGGAGCCGATTTAAGCGATGTTACAACTAGCAAAACTCTCAAAGTATCTGAAAGTCCTGACGCGCAAAGAATCCGGCTCCATGACTTTGGATGCCGTCCTGATGTTCCCACTGCTTTTGTTCACCGCCACTGGGACATATACGTGGTTCGACGGTTTTCGGCAAAGCGCGTCCAACTTGAAGGCCGCTTACACCGTAAGCGACCTCATCTCACGCGAGACTGGGACAATCAATGACACTTACATCAATTCACTGCACCAATTGATGAAGCGCATGATCAACAATGGGTCTCCTTTGTCGATGCGCGTGTCGCTGTTGGTCTTTGACGAGGAAAAAGATCGCCATCTCGTTCAATGGTCGACAGCGCGTGGGTATCAGTTCATATGGACAAACGACAACGTTGAACATCTTCGCACTTCTCTGCCTCCGATGCCCAATCAAGACACTCTGATCCTTGTTGAGACATCAAACAAGTATCAGCCGATTTTTAACGAAAACATCGTCAAGGATATCTCGTTCGACAATTTCGTTTTCACCCGGCCCCGCTTCACAAACAAGATCGGTGCAGAGTTTGAAACCCTGATCATTGATCTGGAAGATGTCGGCAACGATATTGACGATGCTGAGGAGTCTGGCTCGATCTAAGCGCCTGAACCGCGCTCGGCCAGCATCGCCGATAGCATTTCGGACATGAACTTGGCTTCGGCGGCCGCTGTCATGCCGCCGATGCCGACACGCCGACCCAAGCGCCACCAGAGGCCCGGTGCCCAGGCATTGGGTGCCGGCGCAACGGTTTTGATCAGGAAGCCGTTCGACGGCTTGAACGCAAAGATACCCCGGTCAATCGCTTCTATCTCATCGACGGTGCAGATGACCTGCCCTGACCCGGTGCGCAACGTCGATCGTGTCAACTCGATCGTATCTGCGGTCGCGCTCCACATGCGCTGGGACAGCCAGAAAGATGCAGTACCGATAACCAGCAGAAACACCTGCCACCCCAGCTGAGGCGGGCTGGCCAGCGCGACATAAATCACCAGCGCGCCGACCGTTGTCAGCATCCCCACCCCCATCCAGCGGCGCGGGGCTGAGGCCGCGACAGTGGCCAGAACATCTTCTTGCATGTGTCTCTCCTGCTTTGCCGCCTGCTTTAGCGGCTTTGCCGCGCAAAGGACAGAGCCCCCGGATGGATCTGAGCACCCCTGCACAGACTGCGTGTTTCTGCGCGAATTGATTGCACTGACATGCGGCTTAGATTTGCAGCCAACGATGATGGAGGCTTGGATGTCGCTCAGACCTACTCTGGAAACCCGCAAAGCCGTGCCGACGATGGAGGGCGCGGGTGTCAAACTGCACCGGGCCTTTGGGTTTCAGGACCCGTCGGAACTGGACCCGTTCCTGCTGTTTGATGACTTTCGGAACGAACACCCGCAGGACTACATGGCCGGTTTCCCATGGCATCCGCATCGCGGAATCGAGACGATTACCTATGTTCTGTCGGGAACAGTCGATCACAGCGACTCGCTGGGCAACAGCGGGACGCTGGGGGCGGGTGATGTGCAATGGATGACCGCAGGCTCGGGCATTCTGCATCAGGAGATGCCGAAGGGTACCGCCAGCGGTCAGATGCATGGGTTCCAACTCTGGGGCAACTTGCCTTCGGATCAGAAGATGACTGCGCCGCGCTATCAGGATGTTCAAAGCCGGGACATCCCGGAGATCGTCGATGATGACGGAACCACGGTGCGGGTAATCGTGGGTGAGTTCTGGGGGCGTACAGGCCCTGTGGATGGCATTGCAGCCGATCCGCAGTATCTGGACATCAGCATCCCGGCAGGCGTGAAAAAGACCTTTCGCATCGACACGTATCGCCGCGCGTTCGCCTATGTATTCGAAGGTCAGGCCGCCTTTGCCGATGCCTCGCAGCCCACTGGCGTTCTGCTGGAAAAAGAGGTGGCGGGGCATGAGGTCAACATCCGCGATATGTCCGGCGACCGGACGCTGATCCGCTTTGGCTCGGGCGATGAAGTGACGGTTCAGGCCGGGCCCGAGGGCGTGCGGTTTCTGCTGATCTCGGGCGCTCCGATCAATGAGCCTGTCGCATGGCACGGACCGATCGTCATGAACACGCAGGCCGAGTTACAGCAGGCCTTTCGCGAATTGCGCAACGGGACGTTCATCCGCCCGGCCCACTAAGGGTCAGGCGGATACGGCCTTGCGCACCATGTCCCAATAGACCTGCTCGACCTCATCCAGAGACAGCCGTCCGCCGCTGCGATACCAGGTGATCACGCCGTTCAACATCGCGATGACCGCAAGCGTGGCGATTTTGGTATCGGTCACCGCGAACTGCCCGGTCTCGTGGCCACGTCGCAGAATGCTTTCAAGCGAGTCCTCGTACTGGCGGCGCAGGGCTTCAATCTCGGCGAAGTTGGGGGGCGTCAGATTGCGCAGCTCCATATATGCGATGAAGACCTCATCCGGTCGCTCCAGATGAAAGCGGATGTGGAAGCCGACGAACTGGCGCAGGGCGTCTTTTGGATCGTCAAACCGGGTGAGATCGCTATACGCAGCCGATAGGTCCTGCATATGGGTACGCATCAGATCGTAAAGCAGGCTCTGCTTGTCGGGGGTGTAATTATAAAGCGCACCCGCCTGCACCCCGACTGCCCCCGCGATCTGGCGCATCGAAACCGCGGCATAGCCGTGGCGCGCAAAAAGCCCCAACGCCGCCCTACGGATGCGCGGGCCTGTTATATCGGAATGAGAGCCTTGTGTGCGTGCCATGATCCGACCGTATCTGAACAAACGTTCAGATAGAAGCCCGCTTGAACCGCCTCGACAAAAGGTGCATCACATAGGTCACGGCGCAACCCAAAGGATCATCATGAAGCCTCTGCCACTGGTACTTTTGCTGTTCGTCGCTGCTGGCTGCGTTGATATCCCAGAGTTAAAAGACAGCGAGACCGAGGCCTTGCGCAAAGCCCCCTACCCCAAGCTGATCCCTTTGGATGCGGCTTTGGGCGCGCCTACCGATCCGGTCAGCGAGGCTGCAGAGGTCGAAGAAGAGCTGACCGCCCGCGCTGAGGCGCTGGCAAACCGTGCCGAGGCCCTTCAAAACGCCGAGATAAACTAGCGCGCTTTGCGTTCTGACGGATTGCACCCCTGCCCCGAACCCGCTAAGGCAGCCCGCAATGGATGGCCCGCCACCGGCGGAGTTTCGAGCGGAAAGGACCCATAGGGATGACACAGGCGCTGCGGCTTGGAATTGCCGGTTTGGGAACCGTGGGTATTGGCGTGGTCAAGATCGTCCGCCGCCACGCGGAACTGCTGCAGGCCCGCACTGGGCGGCCCATCGAAATCACCGCAGTCTCGGCCCGTGATGCTGGCAAGGATCGCGGCGTGAACCTGTCGGATTATGCGTGGGAAACCGATCCGGTCGCGCTGGCCAAGCGCGACGACGTTGATGTTTTTGTAGAACTGATGGGTGGTGAAAACGGCCCCGCCAGGGCCTCGGTCGAGGCGGCGCTGGCCAGCGGTAAGGATGTGGTCACCGCCAACAAGGCACTGCTGGCCATTCACGGTCAGGAACTTGCCGAAAAGGCCGAGGCCGCTGGTCGCGTGATCCGGTTCGAGGCCGCTGTTGCCGGCGGCATCCCGGTCATCAAATCTCTGACCGAGGGGTTGGCGGGTAACGAAATCACCCGCGTCATGGGGGTGATGAACGGCACCTGCAACTACATCCTGACCCGAATGCAGTCACAGGAACTGGGCTATAACGCGTTGTTCGAGGAATGTGCCCAGCTTGGGTATCTCGAAGCCGATCCCAATCTGGACGTGGGCGGCATCGATGCGGCGCATAAGCTGGCGCTGCTGTCGTCAATTGCCTTTGGCACCAAGCCGAACTTCGACGGGATCGAGATTGAGGGCATTCAACAGATCAGCCTGGATGATATCCATCAGGCCGATGACATGGGCTATCGGATCAAGCTGCTCGGCGTGGCGCAACGCACCGCGCGCGGTCTGGTTCAGCGCATGCAGCCCTGTCTGGTGCCCAGCGACTCGCCCTTGGGGCAGCTGGAAGGCGGCACGAATATGGTGGTGCTGGATGGCGACTCGATCGAGCAGATCGTTCTGCGCGGCCCCGGTGCAGGCGAAGGCCCGACCGCCAGTGCCGTGATGGGCGATGTCTGCGATCTGGCGCGTGGGCTGCACATCCCGACCTTTGGACGCCCCGCCACCTCGCTGCAAGACGCTACGCCCGCCGTTACCGGCCTACCTGCGCCGTATTATCTGCGGCTGGGCCTCATGGACAAACCCGGCGCGCTGGCCAAGGTCGCCGCCATTTTGGGTGATGCCGGTGTTTCGATCGACCGGATGCGCCAGTATGCCCACGCCGAAAGCACCGCGCCGGTTCTGATCGTCACCCACAAAACCACACGCGCCACACTGGACATCGCGCTTGAGGGCTTGCGCGAGACCGATGTGATCGCGGGCGAACCGGTTGCCCTGCGGATTGAAGAGGTTTGAGCTTGCAGCCTGCATGAAACGCAAGCTATGCCGGAAGAAACGGCTTTGTTGACCTGAGGATACGAACATATGAGTGCTGCCAAGATCGATTTTAACGACCGCCTGCTGTCGCTGGGGCTGGCAAGGGTTGCAGAACAGGCCGCACTGGCCTCGGCCTCTCTGGTTGGGCGGGGCGACGAAAAGGCAGCTGATCAGGCTGCGGTGAACGCCATGCGCGAACAGCTGAACCTGCTGGACATCGCGGGCGTTGTTGTCATCGGCGAAGGCGAGCGTGACGAAGCACCGATGCTTTATATCGGTGAAGAGGTCGGTACCGGCAACGGCCCCGGCGTGGATATCGCACTGGATCCGCTGGAAGGCACCACCCTGACCGCCAAGGACATGCCCAACGCGCTGACCGTGATTGCCATGGGCCCGCGCGGCTCGATGCTGCATGCGCCGGATGTCTATATGGACAAGTTGGCGGTTGGTCCGGGTTACCCCGAGAACGTGGTCAATCTGGACATGACCCCGCGCGAACGCGTCGAGGCGCTGGCCCAGGCCAAAGGCTGCGAACCTGCCGATATCACCGTCTGCATTCTGGAACGTCCGCGCCACGAGGCGATGATCGCCGAGGTGCGCGAGACCGGTGCCTCGATCCGTCTGATCACCGATGGAGACGTGGCCGGTGTCATGCATTGCGCCGAAAGCGAAGTGACCGGTATCGATATGTATATGGGTCAGGGCGGCGCGCCTGAGGGTGTTCTTGCGGCGGCGGCTCTGAAATGCATGGGTGGCCAGATCTTTGGCCGGCTGTTGTTCCGCAACGACGACGAACGGGGGCGTGCTGCCAAGGCAGGTATCACCGATCTGGACCGCGTGTACGCGCGGGATGAGATGGTGACAGCCGATGTGATCTTTGCCGCCACTGGCGTGACGGGCGGGTCGCTGCTGCCGCGCATCAAGCGGGAACCGGGCTGGGTCGAGACGACGACGCTGTTGATGCGGTCCAAGACAGGCTCGGTCCGGCGCATGTCCTACCGCACGCCGATGTGGTCGCATACCGACGCATAGCGGCTTGCGCCGCTGCCTTCGGCGAGAGTATTTGTGAAAAGATGAAGAGGCCGGGTCCTGAAGGGTCCGGCCTTGGTGCATGAGGTGAGATGTGGCGTTTCTGGGTGTTGAGCAATCATTGAGCGGGCGGCGCTGGGTTGGACCGGGAATCGAGGTCGAGCGCGCGGCCGAAATGATGGCGCAGCAGACCGATCTGCCGCGCGCGCTGTGCCAGGTTCTGGCCCGACGCGGGGTTCCCGCCATGGAGGCCGCGGGATTTCTGGAGCCCAAGCTGAAAGAACTGCTGCCTGACCCCCGCGCAATGAAGGATATGGAAGCTGCTGCGGCCCGGTTTCTGGAGGCCGTGCGTAAGCGTCAGAAGATTGCGGTGTTTGCGGATTATGACGTGGATGGCGGGTCTTCGGCGGCGCTGTTGCTGGTTTGGCTGCGCCAGATGGGGATTGCTGCAACGCTCTATGTGCCGGATCGGATTGACGAGGGCTATGGGCCCAATGTGCCCGCCATGCAGGAGCTGGCGGCAAGTCATGATCTGATCATCTGCGTGGATTGCGGAACGCTGAGCCACGAACCTATCGCGGCGGCCAAGGGTGCGGATGTGATCGTGCTGGATCACCATCTGGGCGGGGAGACCCTGCCGGATTGCGTGGCCGTGGTGAACCCGAACCGGCAGGATGAAAGCGGCGATCTGGGCTATCTCTGTGCCGCTGCGGTGGTGTTTCTGATGCTGGTCGAGGCCGGGCGCCAGCTGCGCGAGGCCGGGGCCAAGGGGCCGGACCTGATGGCGATGCTTGATCTGGTGGCTCTGGCCACGGTGGCTGATGTCGCGCCTCTGATCGAGGCCAACAGGGCGCTGGTTCGGCAGGGTCTGAAGGTGATGGCCCAAAGGCAAAGGCCGGGGCTGGTGGCGCTGTCGGATGTGGCGCGTATGGATACCGCGCCCAACAGCTATCATCTGGGGTTCCTGCTGGGACCGCGCGTGAATGCAGGCGGGCGCATTGGTCAGGCCGATCTGGGCGCGCGGCTGTTGAGCACCGACTCGGCGACCGAGGCCGAAGCTTTGTCCGAGCGGCTGGACGCGCTAAACGCGGAGCGGCGAGAGATCGAGAACACGGTGCGCGCAGCCGCGCTAGCGCAGGCCGAAGACCGTGGGCTGGACGCGCCACTTGTCTGGGCCGCAGGCGATGGTTGGCATCCGGGCGTCGTGGGCATCGTTGCCTCACGCTTGAAAGAGACCGCAAACCGCCCCGCCATCGTGATCGGGTTTGATGGGGATGAGGGCAAGGGCTCGGGCCGTTCGGTCTCGGGTGTTGATCTGGGTGCCTCGATCCAGCGTCTGGCGGCCGAGGGGCTGCTGGTCAAGGGCGGCGGTCACAAGATGGCGGCGGGACTCACCGTAATGCGTGATCAATTGGAGCCCGCGATGGCGCGGCTATCGGAACTGCTTGCCAAACAGGGTGCAGGGCAAAGCGGCCCCGCCGATCTGAAACTGGACGGCGCTCTGATGTCGGGGGCCGCGACGGTTCACCTGATCGAACAGATCGAAAAGGCGGGTCCCTTCGGAGCCGGAGCCCCTGCCCCCCGCTATGCCCTGCCCGATCTGCAGGTGCGCTTTGCCAAACGCGTGGGCGAGACCCATCTGAAACTCTCGCTGTCGGATGGCATGTCCGGCGGGCTGGACGCCATCGCATTTGGGGCCTTCGATGGCCCGCTGGGGGATCGTTTGTCCAATCACGGCGGGGCGCGTTTCCATTTTGCGGGCCGGCTTGAGGTGAATTCCTGGGGCGGTCGGCAGAGCGTGCAGCTGCGGTTGGAGGATGCCGCAGAGGCCGTCTGATACCCGTTTCAAAGCCCTGCGGAGGCGGCCAAAAAAGTTGCGCAGCCTTGCGTTTTTCGTCTTGCGGGGGGGGAAGGTAAACCGTAAAAGGCCCTCCACAAGCCAGCGTGGCCCGTTCGTCTATCGGTTAGGACGCCAGGTTTTCAACCTGGAAAGAGGGGTTCGATTCCCCTACGGGCTGCCATTTTGCTTGTTTGAACCAAATGGCCCGTTCGTCTATCGGTTAGGACGCCAGGTTTTCAACCTGGAAAGAGGGGTTCGATTCCCCTACGGGCTGCCATTTTTCCAAAGATCAGCCTCAACGAACACACCCACGTCAGCCTGCGGCCTGCACCCCGCTTGCAACCGCGATCTGGACCTCAATACCCCATTGATTCAATGCGTTGGCGACGTCTCCGCCGGGTGCCTGATCGGTGACAAGCTGATCGATCATGCGCGGTTCGGGACCAACGTATGGCGCGGTTTCACCAAACTTGAAATGCGCCGCCGCCACCAGCAGCCGATCCGCATTCCCCGCCACAACGCTTGCCAGATCAGCCTCGACCGAGCTGTGGTACAGGAACCCCCGCCGCGCCGAGATCGCATCGATGCTGAGCACGGCCACATCGAAGGCATAGCGCTGCACCTGCCGATGCGTGACATGGCCGAAAGCGCCGCGCTCATCGCTTTGCAGTTCGCCACCCAGCAGGTGCACACGGTTGCCCGGCGTCCCGGCAAGCGTCTGCCCGACCCCGATCGAGTTGGTCACGACGGTGAGATTGCCAGACTGACGCAACTCCTCGGCGACGTAGGCGGTGGTAGATCCGACATCCAGAAACACGGTCATACCGTCCCGGATCAGGCCCGCCACATGCCCGGCAATCAATCGCTTTTCCTCGGAATGCTGCGCAATGCGGTGGAAGAAGCTGGGATCGCCTTGTGTGCCTGCCAGATAGGCACCACCATGCACCCGTTCGACGGCCCCCGAAGACGCCAGCGACTTGATCGTGCGCCGCACGGTCTCCTCGGACACGCCGAGCGTCTTGGCCAGTTCCGAGTTCCGGGCCGTGCCGCCAAGACGTCTGAGGACATCAAGCAGCTCCAGCTCACGATGGGTGTGCGGGGTGCGGGTTTTCACTGGACGCTCCGTATTTCCCAAATTCGCCCAGACAAAGGCACAAAAACCACTCGGCAATCAACCCGAAACACGTGCTGCAGCCCGCAGACCGGTCGCGCCTGATGCAAACGTGTCTATGATACCCTGCGGTTCTGGGGGACGACCTCATAGCCCGGTTCTTCGGGTTCATCGTCCTGCATCTCGGGCGGGAAGCCCGGGGCCTGAATTTCAAGCCCCGTCGCGTCCTCAAGCCGTTTGATGATATTCGGCGACAGCTCGCGCTCGCCATAGCGCGCGATCCCGTCTTCGAAAATCTTGATCATCAACGGGTTGATCTCAAGCGGCACTCCGGCGCGGTCGGCGACCTCCTGAAACAGGCCGATATCCTTTCTCACCAGATCCATGGTGAACGAAATATCGCGCGAGCCGTTCAGGATGACCTGACTTTCCGTCTCATGCACAAAGGATGTCCCCGAGGAAATCTTGATCGCCTCATAGGTGGTGCCAAGGTCCATCCCGGCGGCCTTTGCGGTCACCAAAGCCTCGGCGCAGGTGATCAGGTTGGCAGTGGCCAGATAATTGGTCAGCACTTTCAGCACCGACGCCGAGCCCAGTTCGCCCGTATGCAGGATGCGTCGCCCCATGGTCGTCAGGAAGGGAAGGATACGCTCGAACGTCTCGCGATCACAGCCCGCGAAGATCGAGATATTGCCCGTCGCGGCCCGATGGCAGCCGCCTGAAACCGGGCAATCCACCGCAGCCCCGCCCCGCTCGATCACCATCGCGCCAAGGCGTTTGACCTCGGCTTCGTCGGTGGTCGACATTTCCATCCAGATTTTGCCGGGAGTGACCTCGGGCAGCATCTCTTGCATCACCGCATCCGAGGCGGCGGGCGACGGCAGGCAGGTGATCACCGCATCGCAATCGCGCATCAGTTGGGCCGGGCTTTCAGCCGCTTTGGCCCACTGCGTGACAAACGCGGCCACCAGATCGGGGTTCAGATCATGCACCGTCAGATCAATCCCGTTGCGCAGCAGCGATCCTGACAGCTTGCCCCCCACATTGCCCAGCCCGATAAACCCTACTTTCATGCGCCGCATCCTCCTGTTCGCGTTTTGCAAACCATGCCAGCATGTCGGCCCAACCGGATCATGCCGCCCAGCGACCCGGACAGGTCGCTTTTTACCCGCGTGATCACGGATCAGCGTGTTGCGCTTGACAAGCGGGGCAACCCTGCCGCATGTCCCTTTCGTTGGTGTCTGCGACAGCAGATGAAAAGGGAATGCGTCAGCGGATCATCCGTCAAACGCAGCCGCCCCCGCGACCGTGACCGGAGAGGGTGCCCAAGCCACTGGCGAATGCCGGGAAGGCGGGACATCCGACAGAGGACGCCTCTGACATCCGCAAGCCGGGAGACCTGCCAGCGCCCGAAGATGAAACCGGACGGGGTGTTCCGGTGTCGGGTCAATGGACCCGCATGAAACCCCGTCCCCCACGAAGAGGATTTGGGGGATGAGAGACATGACCGAGACCGCTCCGGTCGAATTGCTGGTTTGTACCACCTGCCGTCGCGGGCTGCCCGTCGAGGACGATGCGCAACGCCCCGGCACCTTGTTGCACAAGGCTCTGGAACAGGCCGACCTGCCCGACGGGATCACCCTGAAAGCCGTCGAATGCCTGTCGAACTGTGACGAGGGTTGTTCCATCGTCCTGCGTGGCGGACCGGATCGTTGGACCTTCGTGTACGAACACCTGAACGAAACCGACCATGTCGACGTGATCGTTGACGGCGCCACCAAGTACCTCGCGACCGAGGACGGTCTGGTCAAATGGCGCGAACGCCCTGAACATTTCCGCAAAAACTGTGCGGCCCGCATTCCCCCGATTGGAGCCCTGAAATGAGCAATCTCGAAAAACTCCCCGTCACCGTGATCACCGGCTTTCTGGGTTCGGGGAAGACGACGCTGGTGCGCCATCTGATGCAGAACCCGCAGGGCAAGCGTCTGGCTGTTGTGGTCAACGAATTCGGAGATGTGGGCGTCGATGGCGACATCCTGAAATCCTGCGCCATCCCCGATTGCCCGGCGGAAAACATCATGGAACTGGCGAACGGTTGCATCTGCTGCACCGTGGCCGACGATTTCATCCCCACGATCGAGGCCCTGATGGCGCTGGAGCCGCGCCCCGATCACATCCTGATTGAAACCTCTGGCCTCGCCCTGCCCAAACCGCTGCTGAAAGCCTTCGACTGGCCCGATATCCGTTCGAAAATCACCGTCGATGGCGTGATCGCTCTGGCCGATGCCGAAGCCGTGGCCGCAGGTCGCTTCGCGCCCAATGTCGAGGCGGTGGACGCCCAGCGCATGGCCGATGACTCGATTGACCACGAAACGCCCCTGTCCGAAGTGTTCGAGGATCAGATTTCCTGCGCCGATATCATCCTGCTGACCAAGCCCGATCTGGCCGGTCCCGAAGGTGTCGCCAAGGCACGCGAGATTATCGCCGCCGAAGCCCCGCGCCCGTTGCCCGTGGTTGAGGTCGCCGAAGGTGCCGTTGACGTCCGCGTCGTGCTGGGTCTTGAAGCCGCCGCCGAGGATGACATGGACGCACGTCCCTCGCATCACGACGGCCACCACGATCATGAGCATGACGATTTCGAAAGCATCATCGTCGAGTTGCCGGAACAGTCTGACCCGCTGGATCTGGTTGCCAAGATCGAACGTCTGGCCAAGGAACTGAACATCCTGCGCGTCAAAGGCTATGCCGCCGTTCAGGGCAAACCGATGCGCCTGTTGGTACAGGCCGTGGGTGCGCGTGTACGTCATCAGTACGACCGTCCTTGGGAGCCCGGCGAAGACCGCCGCTCGCGCCTTGTGGTCATTGCCGAGCATGACGACATCAAGGAAGCCGAAATCCGCGACATCCTCGTGGGTGTGGCCGAGGCCGCCGAGTAAGCCATGCACGTCGTCTTCCGCGAAAGCCACGGGCTCGAAGAAACCGAGACCCCGACCGATCTGGGCCAGAGCCCGGCGGATCTGGTGGTGCTGTCCTTTTCCGACAGCGACCTCGGCGCTTTCGCGGCAGGCTGGCATCGTGGCGGCGGTCCCGATGGGCGCATGCCGACCCTGCGGCTGGCCAATCTGACGGCGCTGAAACACCCCCTGTCCGTCGACACCTATGTCGAACAGACATTGGAGGGCGCGAAGGGCATCCTGATCCGCCTGATCGGCGGGGTGCCCTATTGGGCCTACGGGCTGCAGCAGGTTCTGGCGCTTGCGCAGGCCAAAGGAATTGCCCTGGCCGTCCTGCCTGCCGATGGGCGCGAAGACACGCGGCTGGACGACTATTCCACCTTGCCTGTCTCGACCCTCCGCCGTTTGGCACATCTCTGCGACACAGGCGGTGAAGTCGCGGCACAAGCAGCGCTGGCGCAAATGGCGCTGGCGGCGGGTCTCTATGCCGGGCCGGTAATGGGGGCCAAAACGATCCCCGAATGCGGCGCCTGGTGCCCGGATCGCGGTGTGATCCCGGTGGACACAGCGTTCTCCGGCGATGCCAAACGCATCCTCGTGACGTTCTACCGCGCCTATCTGACCTCTGCCGACACCGCCCCGGTCGCAGCCTTGATACGCAGCCTGCGCGCGCGGGGGTATGAGGCCTTGGGCCTGTTCGCCCCCTCGTTGAAAGCGCCCGCAGCCGCCGATTGGCTACGCGAACAGGTCGTGGCGCTGACCCCCTCGGCGATCATCAACGCAACCTCCTTTTCGGGGAAAGGCGCGTCGGGCACATCCCCTCTGGACGCTGCCAATGTACCGGTGTTCCAGGTCGCCCTTGCCACTTCGCGCCGCAAAGCCTGGGCCGAGGCGGAACGCGGCCTGTCCCCCGCCGACCTTGCCATGCATGTGGTGCTGCCCGAGGTGGACGGGCGGATTTCGGCAGGCATTGCGTCCTTCAAGGAACCCGGCAAACGCGACCCGCATCTGGAATATTCCCGCTTTGCCCACCGGGCCGAACCCGAACGGATCGAGTCGATCATCGACCGCGTCACCGGCTGGCTGAATCTGGTGGACAGACCCAAAGCAGATCAGGTTCCGGCGCTGGTGCTGTCCACCTATCCCGGCAAAAACTGGCAGATGGCTCATGCGGTGGGTCTGGACGCACTGGCCTCGGCCGAGGCGATGCTGGCCGATCTGCAAGACGAAGGCTATGACACCGCGCCTGCTGAGCCGATTGCTGAGACGCTGCTGGATGCGCGGATTTCATGGCCTCTGGCGGATTATCTGACCGCGCTGGCCGAATTGCCTGAAAACCTGCACGCAGACCTGCAAACCGTCTGGGGCAACGCCGAAGATGACCCGGTATTCTCAGACGGCGCATTCCATTTCACCGCCCTGCGCCGTGGCAAGGCTCTGATCGCTCTGCAGCCGGAGCGCGGTACACCCGAGCTGCGCGATGACGACTACCACGACCTGTCTCGCACCCCGCGCCACAGCTATGTCGCGTTTTACCTGTGGCTGCGCAAAAGCCTTAAAGCCGATACGCTGATCCATATCGGCGCCCATGGCACGCTGGAATGGCTGCCGGGCAAATCGGTCGCTTTGTCCGCGGATTGCTGGCCCGAGGCTTTGATCCGCGACCTACCGGTGATCTACCCTTTCATCGTCAACGATCCCGGCGAAGCCGCGCAGGCCAAACGCCGGATCGGAGCCGTCACACTGGGCCATATCCCCCCCGCGTTGAAAGAAAGCGGTACGCCCGACCGGATGGTGCGTCTGGAATCGCTGCTGGATGAGTTCTCAAACGCCGATGGGCTCGACCCCAAGCGCCGCGACCGGCTGCAAGAAGACATCCGTGACGAGGCGCAGGCCATTGGGCTGGAAAGCGATCTGGGGCTAGATCAGGCCACCTGCACCGCCGAGGCGATCACCCGCATCGACCGCTTCGTCTGTGACATCAAGGAAAGCCAGTTCGGCGACGGGCTGCACATCTTTGGTCGCGTCCCCGAAGTGGCTGGCAATTTCGACCCCGCGCCGTCGGCCCATGCCGAAAGGCAGGGTCTTATCGACGCGCTGGCCGGAAAACGGATCGAGGCTGGTCCATCCGGCTCTCCTTATCGCGGGCGTTCGGACGTGCTGCCGACAGGGCGAAACCTCTACACCACCGACCCGCGCTCGGTCCCGACCCGCGCGGCCTATACCCAAGGCGTGAAACTGGCCGAGGAACTGGTGCGGCGGCATTTGCAGGAGGAAGGCGACTATCCCAAAGGTCTGATCGTCGATCTCTGGGGCTCGGCCACCATGCGCACCGCGGGGGAAGAGTTTGCCATGGCGCTGCACCTGCTGGGCGTGAAACCGGTCTGGGACAAGGGCTCCGAGCGGGTTTCGGGCATCGAGGTACTGCCGATCACCGACCTTAGCCGCCCGCGTCTGGACGTGACTCTGCGGGTCTCGGGCCTGTTCCGCGACGTATTCCCGACGCTCTCGACGCTCTATGGTCAAGCCATTCGCGCCCTGTCCGCTCGGGATGAGGCCCCGGACTGGAACCCCTATGCCGGTCAGGAACCGGCGGCCCGCGTCTATGGCCCGGCCCCCGGCAGCTATGGTCTGAACATGACCCACCTGTCCGAAACCTATACCGACGAGGCGCGGGCACAGGCGGGTGAAGCATGGCTCAACGCGAGTTCCTTTGCGCTGGAAGGCGAGCATATCGCGCAGGACAAAGACGGCATCACCCAGCGCGTCGCCAATGCCGACAGCTTTGTCCACCTGCAGGACCTGACCGAGACCGACCTATTGCTGGCCAATGACTATGCCACGCATGAGGCCGGGTTCGCTGCCGCCAAGAAGATCACCGGCGGAACCGCGCAGCTTTACCACTTGGACAATACCAACCCCGAAAACCCACGCGCCCGCACTTTGCCCGAAGAGATCAGCCGCGTCGTCCATGCCCGCGCCGCCAATCCCGGCTGGATCGCCGGGATGCAGCGGCATGGCTTCCGAGGGGCTGCCGAGATCGCCGCGACGCTGGATCACATGGCCTCCTTCGCGCATCTGTCGGGCACCGTCGCGCCGCATCTGTTTGACCTCTACCACGATGCCACGCTGGGCGATGCCGAGGTGGATGCGTTTTTGCAGGAATCCAATCCGCAAGCGCATCAGGCCATGCAGGACCGGTTCCGCGCGCTGCTGGAGGCGGGTCTGTGGGACACCCGCCGGAATTCGATCCGCGCCAATCTGGAGGGGCTGGGATGAGCGGCCCCATCGTTCAGGGGTGGTGCCCCGGCGCGCACCGTCCGATGATGTCGGGCGACGGCCTCGTGGTGCGTGTTCGTCCGCGACTGGCGCGATTGAACGCCGTGCAGGCCTTGGGCTTGTGCGAACTGGCCGAACAATTCGGCAATGGCACCATCGATCTGACCAACCGCGCCAACCTGCAACTGCGCGGGGTGGCCGAGGCGGATCATCAGCCACTACTGGCCGAACTGTCCGCGCTGGACTTGCTGGACGCCGAACCCGGCATTGAGGTACGGCGCAACATTCTGGTCTCGCCGCTTTATGAAACAGACGACCTGACTACGCGACTGACGCAGGAACTGATTGACCGCCTGTCGGAATTGCCTTCCCTGCCCGCCAAATTCGGGTTTGCGGTGGACACCGGACCCGAGCGGCTGCTTGCAGCGGATTCGGCGGATATTCGACTGGAAGCCAGCCCGGATGGCCTGATTCTGCGCGCTGACGGGGTCGAGACAGGACGACAAGTCTCGGAGGCTGAAGCCATCGATCGACTGATCGCGCTGGCCGGATGGTTCGCTAAAAACTACACCCCCGAGACCCGCCGCATGGCACGGACCGTCGCCGCACTTGGTCTACCGCCAGAATGGCAAGGCACCGCGCCCGGTCCGGTTGGAGCCGCACTTGAACCCGGCTGTTGCGCACAAGGGACACTTTACGGCGCGGCGTTCGGGCAATTGCCTGCGCGTGAGCTTGCCCGGTTGATTGAGAAAAGTGGGGCGACTGCCCTGCGTGTCACCCCGTGGCGGCTAATTCTGCTGGAAGGCGGGGCGGCGAAACCTGCCCCGGCCTTTGTTACGGACGGCACCGACCCGCTTATGACCACCGACGCCTGCCCCGGCGCACCGTTCTGCCCGCAGGCGCATATGGCGACCCGCGACATCGCCCGTGCGCTAGCCCCGCGCGTCCCCGGCACGTTGCACGTCTCGGGCTGCGCCAAGGGATGCGCGCGCATGGGGGCTGCCGATATCACTCTGGTCGGCCATGATGGACGATTTGATCTTGTCAAACAGGGCCGCGCAGGGGATGAGCCCTGCCAGACCGGCCTGACCGAAGAAACACTCATGACCATGGACTTCACCTGATGCCCTATACTTACGAAACCGATGGCGCGGCGATCTATAAGGAAAGCTTTGCCACCATCCGGTCCGAGGCCGATCTGGCCCGGTTTGATACTGATGAAGAGCAGGTTGCCGTCCGCATGATCCACGCCGCCGGGATGGTCGGGCTGGAAGAGTTCGTGCATTTCTCACCCGGTTTTGTGCAGGCCGCCCGCACCGCGTTGGAAGGTGGAGCGCCGATCCTGTGTGATGCGCGCATGGTCAGCGAGGGCGTCACCCGCTTTCGCCTGCCCTCCGAGAATGAGGTGATCTGCACCCTGCATGACGAACGTGTGCGCCCCCTGGCTGCCGAGATGAGCAACACCCGTTCTGCTGCCGCGTTGGAGCTGTGGCGTCCGCACCTGCAGGGCGCTGTAGTTGCAATCGGAAACGCCCCCACCGCCCTGTTCCACCTGTTGAATATGCTGGAAGATCCCGACTGCCCGCGCCCGGCCGCCATCATCGGCTGCCCGGTGGGCTTTGTCGGCGCGGTGGAATCGAAGGATGCTCTGTGGGCCGCGCAACCGGTGCCGTGCTGCATCGTCAAGGGCCGTCTGGGCGGCAGCGCCATCACCGTCGCCGCCATCAACGCGATCGCGAGCCGGGCCGAATGAAGATGGGAACGATATATGGCGTAGGTCTGGGCCCAGGCGACCCCGACCTGATGAGCGTCCGGGCCGACCGGCTGCTGCGCAACGCGCGGCATGTGGCGTTCTTTCGCAAGCCGGGGCGCAGCGGTCAGGCACGCAAGATCGTCAACGGAATGATCCCCGAGGGTGCGGTGGAATTTCCGATGGAATACCCCGTGACAACGGAAATCCCTGTGACCGATCCGCGCTACAATGAACTGCTTTCGACCTTCTACAAGGACTGCGCGGCGCATCTGAAGTCACTCGCCGAGCAAGGCGAGGACGTCGTGGTTCTGTGCGAGGGTGATCCGTTTTTCTACGGTTCTTTCATGCATCTTTACAACCGACTACGAGACGAAGCTGATGTTGATGTGATCCCCGCCATCACCGGCATGTCGGGCGCATGGACAGCCACTGGAGACCCCATCACCTGGGGCGATGACGTGCTGACGGTGCTGGTCGGAACTCTGCCCGAGGATACTCTGGCCGAGCGGATGGCGCAGACCGACGCTTTGGTTGTGATGAAGATCGGGCGCAATATCGAAAAGGTTAAACGGGCGCTGAAAACCGCAGGCCTGTATGATCGCGCTTGGATCGTGGAATTCGCGCAAATGCCCAACCAGACAGTGACCAAACTGTCCGAGGCCTGCGACAAGGTCACCCCCTATTTCTCGATCATCATCGTCCACGGGCAAGGGCGGCGGCCATGAGCGGCTGGGTGAAGATCGCGGGGCTTGGGCCGGGCGATGAGGCACTTGTGACACCCGAAGTCACGGCGGCACTGGCCGAGGCGACCGATGTGGTCGGCTACATTCCCTATGTCGCCCGCGTGGCCGAGCGCGAAGGGCTGACGCTGCATGCCAGTGACAACCGGGTTGAGATTGACCGGTCTGAACACGCGTTGCAGATGGCCGCCGAGGGCAAACGGGTGGTCGTCGTCTCCTCGGGTGATCCGGGCGTGTTTGCGATGGCGGCGGCAGTGTTCGAGGCGCTGGAGAACGGCCCCACCGAATGGCGTGATCTTCAGATCGACGTTCTGCCGGGCATCACCGCGATGCTGGCGGCATCCGCCCGTGTTGGCGCTCCGATGGGGCATGATTTCTGCGCGATCAACCTCAGCGATAACCTAAAGCCATGGTCGCTGATTGAAAAACGGCTGCGGCTGGCGGCGCAAGCAGATTTCTCGATGGCCTTCTACAACCCTCGCTCGAAGTCCCGCCCAGAAGGGTTTGTAAAGACACTGGAAATCCTGCGTGACGAATGCGAGCCTGAGCGTCTGATCCTGTTCGCCCGCGCCGTCTCACGCGCGGATGAGGCGATCCGTATTTCGACCCTGTCCGAGGCCACTCCGGACATGGCAGACATGCAGACCGTGGTCATCCTGGGATCGTCCCGCACCCGGCTGATTGAACGCGACGGCGCGCCTATCGTCTACACGCCGAGGTTCACACCGGAATGATTCAACCAGTCCAGAACCTGCGCGACACTCGTCACTTCGGTCCGCTGCGGCAGAACCGGACGGTCGATCATAAGCACCGGCAGGCCCAACGCCCGCGCCGCGTCCAGCTTGGCGCGCGCGCCGGTGCCGCCTGCGTTCTTGGACACAACCAGCTGCGTGTCGTGGCGCTGCATCAGCGCGCGGTCATCGGCCTCGGTGAAGGGGCCTCGGGCCACGACCACATCTGCATGCGGCAGTGGCAAGGCGTCGGGTTCATCCACCAGCCGCAGCAGGTAGTGATGCTGAGGCTGGATGGCGAAGTCTTCAAGATGCATGCGCCCCACGGCAAGAAACACGCGCTGAGGGTCGCCGGACAGTGCCTGAACCGCAGCAGCGATATCTGGAACATGCCGCCACGCATCGCCGGGCCTTGCGGTCCACGCCGCCCGCGTCAGGGCAGCCAGCGGGGTGCGCGTTTCACGGCAGGCCTCAATCGCATTCCGGCTCATCTGCGCCGCAAAGGGATGGGTGGCATCAACCACATGGGTGATCCTGTTTTCGCAGATATAGCGGACCAGACCCTGCGGGCCTCCGAACCCGCCGACGCGGGTCGGCAGCGGCTGCGGACGCGGGTTCTCCACACGTCCCGCATAGGAATAGACCGCCGTAACGCCCTGTTCGGCAAGGGTTTTGGCCAGCGCGTTCGCCTCGGTCGTGCCGCCCAGAACAAGCACATTGGAGATCAGGAGGTTTGGCATGGCTGACGCTCCGTGGTTGACCGTTCTGGGGTTGGGCGAAGATGGGCTTGATGGCCTGTCGCCTGCCAGCCGTCAAGTGCTGGACCGGGCCGAGGTCATCATGGGCCCGCCCCGCCACCTGTCGCTGGTGCCCGAAAACAAGGCCGAGCGAATAGCATGGCCGGTGCCCTTCTCGGACGGTTTGCCGCTGTTACAACAGCAGCGCGGGCGGGCGACTGTAGTTCTGGCCTCGGGCGATCCGTTCTGGTTTGGTGCGGGATCCGTCATTGCAAGGAATTTCGAGGCGGGGGAATGGACTGCGTTGCCCGGTCAGTCGACATTCTCGCTAGCCGCTGCGCGCTTGGGCTGGCCACTGGAAAGCACGCAAACCTTCGGGTTGCACACAGCCCCCCTGACCCGCCTGCGCCCGCATCTGTCATCCGGCCTACGCGCGATCATTCTGCTGCGCAACGGCGCGGCAGTCGCCGAACTTGCGTCTTACCTGACCGAAACAGGCTTTGCCGACACAAGGCTGCATGTACTTGAGGCCCTCGGCGGCCCCCGCGAACGCGCCCGCTCGGTGTCGCTGACCGAGGCGCTGCTGGGTACGTTCGATCACCCGGTCTGCGTCGCTCTTGAGGTGGCGGGCGAGGGACGCGCGCTGCCCAAGGCGTCCGGAAAGCCGGATGAGATATTTGAAACCGACGGCCAGATCACCAAACGTCCGATCCGCGCGCTGACCCTGTCAGCGCTGGCTCCTCAACGCGGTGAGCATCTTTGGGATATCGGCGGCGGCACCGGATCAATCAGCATCGAATGGCTGATGTGTGATCCGACACTGACGGCCACCACGATTGAACCGCGCGAGGACCGCACCGAGCGTATTCGACGGAATGCCGACGCTCTGGGACAAGACCGCCTGAACGTCGTGCAAGGCACTGCCCCGGACGCGCTGTCTGGTCTTCCCTTGCCGGATGTCGTGTTCATCGGAGGTGGGCTCAGCGCCAACCTGCTCGCATGGCTACGCGATGCCCTGCCCGCCGGAACACGGTTGGTCGCGAATGCGGTGACTCTGGAAAGCGAGGCCTTACTGGCCAGCTGGCACGAAGAACTGGGCGGAGACCTATTGCGCATCGAACTGGCACAGTCCGCGCCTCTGGGGCCCCGCCGTGGCTGGAAGTCGGCCTATCCGGTCGTGCAGTGGAGCGTGACGCTATGATCGTTGCCGGGATCGGATTTTCCTCAGCCGCGACAGCGGACAGCCTGCGCGCCGCATACCGCGCCGCATCGGCAGGACATGAGGTCGAGGCGCTGGCGAGCGTGGCGGACAAAGAAGGGCACCCCGCCCTTGTCGCCTTCGCCGAAGACCTGCCGGTGCCAGTGCATTTCGTTGCCGCATCCGATCTGGCAGGACAGCGAACCCTCACGTGCTCGAACCGCAGCCGGGCGACCTATGGCACCGGCAGCGTGGCCGAAGCATCCGCATTGGCTGCCGCCGGGATTGGCGCGCGGCTGCTTTCACCCAGACATATCTCGGACGACCGGCTGGCCACCTGCGCCATTGCCATCGGAGGACAATCATGACCGTTCATTTCATCGGCGCCGGACCCGGCGCTGCCGACCTGCTGACCCTGCGCGGGCGCGATATCATCGCATCCTGCCCTGTGTGCCTGTACGCGGGTTCTCTGGTGCCCGAGGAAATCCTTGGCCACTGCCCCGAAGGTGCAAAAATCATCAACACCGCGCCGATGGATCTGGATCAGATCATGGCCGAGATCGACGCCGCGCATCAGGCCGGTCAGGACGTAGCGCGGTTGCACTCGGGCGACCTGTCCGTCTGGTCGGCAATGGGTGAACAAATCCGCCGCCTGAAAGAGATGGGCATCCCGGTCAGCGTGACCCCCGGTGTGCCTTCGTTTGCCGCGGCTGCGGCTTCGCTGGGCACCGAACTGACCTTGCCGGGGCTGGCGCAATCGGTGGTGCTGACCCGCACACCGGGACGTGCGTCCTCGATGCCAGAAGGCGAAACGCTTGAAAATTTCGCCCGCACCGGCGCAACGCTGGCCATTCACCTGTCGATTGGCAATCTGGAGCGCGTGATCGCTGACCTGACCCCGGCCTATGGCGCTGACTGCCCGGTGGCCGTGGTATACCGCGCCAGCTGGCCGGATGAGCGGATCATCCGCGCAACGCTGGCGACGCTGAAGGATGCTTTGGACGACAGCATTTCGCGCACGGCGTTGATTATGGTCGGCCCGGCGCTGGCAGGCGAAGGGTTCGACGAAAGCTGCTTGTATTCCAAGGATTACGACCGGCGCTATCGCCCGCAAAGCGCCGATAGCCCTTGGTCAAGCTGGAGCCATGGTGATGACTAACCCCCCCGGCCTTCTGATTTCGGCCCCCTCTTCAGGGACCGGCAAGACCACCGTGATGCTGGGCCTTCTGCGCGCGCTGGCCGAGGATGGGTTGACCGTCCAACCTTTCAAGAGTGGGCCGGACTACATCGACCCGGCCTTTCACCGCGCTGCGGCGGGGCGGGCGTCGTTCAATCTGGACAGTTGGGCGATGGGCGATCCATTACTGGCCGCGATTTCCGAGCAGGCTGACGGCGCGGATATTGTCGTCGCCGAGGGCTCGATGGGCTTGTTTGACGGCGTTGCCAAACCCGGAGAATTGGGTCATGGGTCCAGCGCCGAAACCGCGCTGCGTATGGGCTGGCCGGTGGTTCTGGTGCTGGATGTGGGCGGCCAGGCGCAATCGGCGGCAGCCACGGCGTTGGGGTTCAAGATGTACAATCCCGACCTGCCCTTTGCCGGCGTGATCCTGAACCGCTGCGCCAGTCCCCGGCATGAGCGACTGACGCGGTTGGGCATGGAGCGCGCGGGCCTGCCGGTTCTGGGCGTGTTGCCCCGTCGCGGAGACTTGACCCTGCCCGAGCGGCATCTGGGGCTGATACAGGCGGTCGAGCATCCCGATCTGGAAAGCGCGATTGCCGGATACGCCGCGTTTCTGCGCGAGCATGTGGATATTGAGGCGATCAAACGGGCGGCCTCCTCAGGCCCCTCGGGGCCATCGTCAGCCGCGCTGCCGCGTCCTCCGGCGCAACGGATCGCGTTGGCCCGGGATGCGGCGTTTTCGTTTACCTATCCGCATTTGCTGGAAGGTTGGCGAACGGCAGGGGCCGAGATCTTGCCGTTCTCACCGTTGGCTGATGAGGCCCCTGCACAGGATGCCGATCTGGTGTGGTTGCCGGGTGGTTATCCAGAATTGCACGCGGGCACGCTGGCCGCTGCGGGAACGTTTTTGGCCGGGCTGCGCAAACATGCTGAGACAAAACCTGTGCATGGGGAATGCGGAGGGTACATGGCGCTAGGTCAGGCGTTGATCGACAAAGAGGGTGTGCGACATGAGATGGCGGGCCTGCTGGGGCTGGTAACGTCGTACCAGAAACGCAAATTCAATCTGGGCTATCGCCGGGCGGAACTGCTTTCCAAGATGCCCGGGTTTGCCGAAGGGACCGCCTTGCGCGGGCATGAATTCCACTATTCGTCGATTGTCGAGCAACCCGATGCCCCGCTCGCGCGTGTGTTTGACGCCGAAGGCGCGGAAGGGCCGCAAACCGGGTCCGTTCGTGGCCACGTGACTGGCACGTTCTTCCACCTGATTGCCGAGGCTTCGGCATGAGCGGGTTTGTCTCATTCATTGGTTCAGGCCCCGGCGACCCGGAACTGCTGACGCTGAAGGCGGTGGACCGGATGCAAAAGGCCGATGCAGTGCTTTTTGACGACCTCAGCAGCGGGCCGATCCTGACCCATGCGCGCGACGATGCCGATCTGGTCGGCGTTGGCAAGCGCGCGGGTCGCCCCTCGCCCAAGCAGGATCATGTCAGCCGTTTGTTGGTCGAATATGCACAGACCGGGCAACGCGTCGTGCGGTTGAAATCCGGCGATGGCGGTATGTTCGGCCGCCTCGAGGAAGAGCTGGTCGCACTGCGTGCCGCCGGGATCGAATATGAAATCATTCCGGGCATCCCTTCGGCCATCGCGGCCGCTGCGGCGGCTGGTATCCCGCTGACGCGGCGCCTGACGGCGCGGCGCGTGCAGTTTGTCACCGGCCATGATATCAGCGGCAAGCTGCCCTCCGACCTGAACCTGCCCGCCTTGGCCGATGCCGGGGCAACCACGGTTGTGTTCATGGGCAAGCGGACCTTTCCGCTGTTGGTCGAAGCCCTGCATGCCCATGGTCTGCCGCTGGACACCCCGGCGCTGATGGCTGAATCCGTTTCGACCCCCGAACAGGCGCTGCACCGGTCGACCATCGGCGCGCTGGCCGAGAAGCTGCAATCCGAGATCGGGAAGGCTCCGGCATTGATACTCTATGGCCCGTTGGCGGAGTTCGATGATGATTGAACTCAGCCTGATCGGTATTGGTACCGGCAACCCGGATCATGTGACCTTTCAGGGCGCACAGGCGATCCGAAACGCCGATCTTATCCTGATCCCCCGCAAGGGTGAGAACAAGGCCGATCTGGCCGGGTTGCGCGAACAGATCATCGCTCGGGTCTCTGATGCCACGCCGCGCATCGCCTATTTCGACATCCCCAAGCGACGCTCGGATGACGGCTATCTGCGCGGGGTCGACGCGTGGCACGACGCCATAGCTCTGCGCTGGCAAGAAGCGATGGCCGCCAACCCGGACGCACACCATGTGGCGCTGCTGATCTGGGGGGACCCGTCGCTTTATGACAGTTCGCTGCGCATCGCGGCGCGGCTGCGCCCACAGCCGAAAACCAAAGTGATACCCGGCATTACCGCGCTGCAGGCGCTGACGGCGGCGCATGCGATCCCGATCAACGATCTGGGCGCGCCCTATGTGGTCACCACCGGGCGGCGCATCCGCGAGGAGGGCTGGCCCGAAGCAGCCTCGACCGTGGCCGTGATGCTGGACGGTGAATGCTCATTCCAGAGCCTTGAGATGGACGGCTATGACATCTGGTGGGGGGCTTATGTGGGTATGGCCGAAGAGCTGCTGGTCAAGGGGCCATTGGCCGAGGTGGCGCAGCAAATCCTTGACACCCGCGCTCGTGCGCGCGCCGATCACGGATGGATCATGGATATCTATCTGCTGAAAAAACGCCCGGATCAGAGCTGACCAGCCGCCGCCCACGCGATTGTGAGTGCGATTTCATCGCTTTTCTGCCATCACTTCGATGACCACCGAAGGAAGGCTGGAACATGAGAGCATTCTGCATCGTACTATCCCTGCTGGCCCTGCCCGCATGGGCCGACAGCCCCGAGCCTCTTCCCGGGTGGGCAGTTTATCCCAGCGCCAAAAGCTATGACCAACTGGTCGAAGACACCAAGACCGCCGTTAAGGAAAATGGACTGATCGTCGTCACGCAGGCGGGTCCAACCAAGGCCGCCGCTGCGCGCGGCATTACCATTCCGGGCAACCGGGTGATCGGGGCGTTCAACAATGACTATGCGGTGCGGGTGCTTGAAACCTCGACCAACGCGATGATCGAAGCACCGATCCGGTTTTATGTGACCGAAAATGGCGATGGCACTGCAACCCTGTCTTACAAAACCCCGGGATTCGTCTTTGCCCCTTATGCTCATGAAGGCGGAGAAGCGCTGAGCGAGATCGCCGCCGAACTTGACGCCAAGTTTCAGGCAGTCGCGGAAAGCGCAGTCAAATAGTCACACTGACGTGAACCTGCTTGCGTCCGGGCCTGTCCTCCGCAATCTGCTGCATAACGTGATGATCGGAGCTTGAGTGATGCAGGACCTGTCCCCCCGCGCTGCGGATCTGTTGGCGCAACGCCTCTATGAGGCTGGATGCCGCCATGCCTTTGGCATGCCGGGCGGTGAGGTTCTGACGTTGGTGGACGCTTTGGAGCAGGCGGGGATCACCTTCCATCTGGCCAAACACGAGAACTCCGCCGGTTTCATGGCCGAGGCCGTCCACCACCGCGATGGCGCGCCCGCGATTCTGGTGGCCACGCTGGGGCCCGGTGCGATGAATGGAATCAACGTGGTCGCCAACGCGCTGCAGGACCGGGTGCCGATGATCGTGCTGACCGGCTGCGTCGACGCGGATGAGGCGCTGACCTACACCCATCAGGTAATGGACCACGCGCAGGTCTATCGCTCGATCACCAAGGGTACGTTCATGCTGACCGCAGAAGGTGCTGATATCATTGCTGACAAGGCCGTATCGCTGGCCAACCAGCCGCGACCCGGCCCGGTCCATATCGACGTGCCGATTTCAGTCGCCGATACCCGCGTGACGAATGTGAAACGCCGCCGTCTGGCCAAAGTCGCCCCCGTCGCGCCCGAAGGTGAATGTCTGGAGAAAGCCCGCCGCTGGGTGGCCGAGGCCGAGCGGCCCATCGCGATTGTCGGTCTGGACGTGCTCTATGACGACTCGCGCTCGGTGGTGCAGGCGTTTCTGGAACATTTCAGCATTCCCTTCGTGACCACCTACAAGGCCAAAGGCGTGGTGCCCGAGGATCATCCGTTATGTCTGGGTGGCGCGGGGCTGTCACCGCTGGCCGACAAACATCTGGTACCGCTGGTCGAACAGGCCGATCTGGTGCTGTGTCTGGGCTACGACCCCATCGAAATGCGCCCCGGCTGGCGCGAGATCTGGGACCCCGAAACCAAGCGCGTCATCGATATCTCGGCGGTGGTCAACGATCACTATATGCACCAGTCGGGGCTCAATCTGGTTGCCGACACTGGCGCAACTCTTGAGGCTATAGCCAAGGGCAACCCGGCCCGGGCGACGTGGCCGGGCGGCGAACCTGGGCAGGTCAAGGCCGCATTGGCACAGGCCTTTCCGACGGATGAAGACTGGGGACCAGCAGCGATCATCGCCGAGACCCGCGCCGCCCTGCCGCCCGAAACGCTGGCCACCGCCGACAGTGGCGCGCATCGCATTCTTCTCAGCCAGATGTGGCAATGCACCGAAGAGCGCGGGCTGATCCAGTCCTCGGCGCTGTGCACCATGGGCTGCGCGGCGCCGATGGCGATCGGTCTGAAACTGGCCGAACCCGACCGCCCCGTGATCAGCTTTTCGGGCGATGCCGGGTTCCTGATGGTCGCCGGAGAGTTGTCGACCGCCGCCGAGCTGGGCGGCAACCCCATCTTTCTGGTCTTTGTCGACGCCAGCCTTGCGCTGATCGAGCTAAAGCAACGCCAGCGCCAGATGGGCAATCGCGGGGTGGATTTCGACCGTCACGACTTTGCGGCCATGGGCCGCGCCTTTGGCGGCTATGGCCACACTGTGCGCACTAGGTCCGAGTTGCGCTCTGCGCTGGAAGATGCTGTAAAAGCGGACAAATTCACCGTGATTGCAGCAGAGATCGAGCGTGGAGGATATGATGGCCGCATCTGAGGGACCGCTGAAAGGCGTCAAGGTTCTGGACCTGTCACGTATTCTCGCGGGGCCGACCTGTACGCAGTTGCTGGGCGATCTTGGTGCAACGGTCATCAAGATCGAAAACCCCGCCACCGGAGGGGACGATACGCGGCAATGGGGCCCGCCCTATGTCGAGGACGCAGACGGCAACCGATCTGACCTGAGCGCCTATTTCATGTCCTCGAACCGCAACAAGAAATCCGTGGCCTTGGACATTGCAACCTCCGAAGGTCAGGCGGAAATCCGGCGGTTGGCGGCCCATGCGGATATCCTGATCGAGAATTTCAAACCCGGCGGGTTGGCGAAATATGGGCTCGACTATGCCACTCTTTCGCAAGAATTTCCGGGCCTCGTCTATTGTTCTATATCGGGCTATGGGCAAACCGGACCAAATGCCAGCAAGCCCGGTTATGACCTGATGGCGCAAGGCTATGGTGGCGTCATGTCTTTGACTGGCGACCCCGATGGAGCGCCGATGAAGGTCGGCGTCGGCATCGCCGACGTGATGTGCGGCATGTATGCCTGTGTTGGAATCCTTGCCGCGCTGCGCCACCGCGACCGGACTGGTGAAGGTCAGCAGATCGATCTGGCGCTGGTCGACGCGCAGGTCGCGTGGCTGATCAATGAGGGCGTGAACTATCTGACGTCAGGCGATGTGCCTCAGCGGCGCGGAAACGGGCACCCGAACATCGTGCCCTATGATGTCTACCAGACAGCGGATGGGCATGTGATTCTGGCCGTTGGAAATGACAGTCAGTTCAGACGCTTCTGCGGCTTCATCAAACGCCCCGATTTGCCCGATGATCCGCGTTTCGCCACCAACCCGGCGCGATTGGAACATCGCGATGCCCTGAACGCTATTCTGCGCCCCGCCGTACAGATGCTGGATACCGAAACCGTCATCGACGGTCTGGAAACGCTGAAAGTCCCTGTCGGGCCGGTGCAGACGCTGGATCAGGTCTTTGCCAGCGATCAGGTCGCCGCGCGGGACATGCAGATTTCGATGCAGGCCGAACCGGGCCCGGTCAATCTGGTCGGGAATCCTCTGAACCTGTCGCGTACACCTGTAACATATCGCAGCGCACCCCCGGTCTGCGGGGCCGATACCGACGCGGTTCTGAACGCCAAAAATCCCTTCGAGGATTGAAACACTCCGCCTAATTCGGCGGCAAGTTGCTGAAACATGCCCTTGAATCGGCGGTTTTTTCATTTTTTGCCCACACGGGCTTTCACCAATTCGAGAGCAGGGTCGATACTGTTACGACCCGCATACACTCTCTGCTAAGTCGTAGAGTGTAAAAATCGCAACCAGATTGGACCCGAGCATGAAACAAGACGTTTTTGGACAGATGAACACCCTGAGCCTGCCGGCAAGTGTCGAGGCCTGGAATGGTGTTCTGCTCGGGTTCATGGCGCACGCGGCTGTTACACCTCAGCATCTGGGTAAGGTGCTCGAGCTTGAGCCCGATTTTGCGCTGGGTCATGCGGTCAAGGGTTTGTTCATGGTTCTGCTGGGTCGGCGCGAGATGATCCCAGTCGCGACCGAGGCGCTGAATGCAGCCAATGCGGCGATGGAACGGCAGCCGGTCTCGGCGCGCGAAAGGCTCTATGTTGAGGCGCTGGCGCTGTATATGGCTGACCTGCCTTCGCAGGCGGTGCAGAAATTCGAAGAGGTTCTGCGCGCCCACCCCACCGATACGCTGGCGATGAAGCTCAGCCATGCCACCCGGTTTGTTCTGGGCGACGCGCAGGGGATGCGCCGATCGATTGAACGTGTGATGCCCGCCTATGAACCTGATCACGCCGGTCGCGGTTACCTGCTGGGCTGTCATTCCTTCGCGCTTGAGGAAACCGGCGCTTATGAGAAGGCCGAGATCGCCGGGCGTCAGGCGCTGTGGATGGTCTCGGACGACGCTTGGGGCCTGCACGCCGTTGCGCATGTGCATGAAATGACGGGCAACGCGCAGCTGGGTCTGGACTGGCTGGCGGGGCGCGAGGATGCCTGGGCGCATTGCAACAACTTCCGCTATCACGTCTGGTGGCACAAGGCGCTGATGCACCTGGACCTGGGTCAGGTCGATCAGGTGATGGCGCTTTATGATCACCACATCCGTCAGGATAAAACTGACGATTACCGCGATATATCAAATGCCACCTCGCTGCTGTCGCGGCTCGAGCTTGAGGGTGTGGATGTGGGCGACCGCTGGGAAGAACTGGCGGACCTTAGCGCTGCGCGCACCGAAGATGGCTGCCTGATCTTTGCCGATCTGCATTACCTGCTGGCCCTGACCGGCGACAATCGTTCGGACGCGACCGGCAAGATGTTGCAGCGCATCCAGAAAGACGCCCAGCGCAATCAGGGCGACACGCCCATTCGCATGTCCGACCCGGGCATTGCCGCCGCCAAGGGGCTTGAGGCCTTTGGTGACGGTTTGTACGGCCAAGCCTTTGATTTCCTGTCGAATGCGCGCGGCGGGATGCAACTTGCGGGTGGCAGCCACGCCCAACGTGATGTATTCGAGCGCATCACAATTGATTCCGGCCTGCGCGCCGGCCGTCTGGATGAGGTCGAGCACATCCTGGATGACCGCCGCGCCAAGCGTGCGGGTGGCGAAGACAACTATGCCCTCGCCCGCCGCGCTCTGATCGAGGCCGCACGCGACAGCGGTGACGCACAAAGCGTCCCAGCCGAATAACAACAAAAAAGACCAAGAAGGACAGAACTGTATGGCGACTGCATCGCCCGCTTCTGATTTTGCTCCGGTGGCTTCTGCGACAGCCACCCCTGCCCGTACGCGCGATCCGCGTCTGGACTTCTATCGCGGCATCGCGATGTTCATCATCCTGATCGCTCATATCCCCAACGACCCATGGGCCAAGTGGATCCCCGCCCGTTTCGGGTTTTCGGACGCGACCGAGATTTTTGTGTTCTGCTCGGGCATGGCCTCGGCCATTGCCTTTGGCGGTGCGTTCATGCGCAGGGGATGGTGGATGGGCACCGCCCGCGTGACGTTCCGCATCTGGCAGGTCTATTGGGCCCATATCTGCCTGTTCTTCTTTGTTGCCATGTCCATGGCTGCGCTGAACGAAAGCGGGTTGTTCGAGAAAAACTATATTGCCTCTCTGAACTTGCAGCATTTCTTCAACGATCCGGCCTCGCAGATCGTGGGGCTGTTCACCCTGACCTATGTGCCGAACTACTTTGACATCCTGCCGATGTATCTGGTGGTTCTGGCGATGATGCCGCTGTTCATGGGTCTCTACCGCATCGGATTCTGGGCTGTTGCAGCGGCTTCGGTCGCGATCTGGCTGGTGGCGCAGACAGGTGTATTGGCCCTGCCGGCCGAGCCGTGGTCGGATCGTCAGTGGTTCTTCAACCCGTTTGGCTGGCAATTGCTGTTCTTCACAGGCTTTGCCTTCATGCGCGGATGGATCCCGGCCCCTCCGGTGTCGAAAACCCTGATCTGGGCGGCGGCGCTGTTCCTGATCTTCTCGATGCCGTTTGGGTCGTGGAAAGTGTTCACCTGGATCAATGCTGCAGCGCCCGATCTGGCGGATGAAATCCGCAAGGTCTGGCCAATCACGAAGGAATTCCGCGACAAGACCGACTTTGGCCTGTTCCGGTATCTGCACTTCCTGTCACTGGCCTATCTGGGCTGGGTCGTCGCCGGTGAGCACGGCCATCGCCTGATCGCCACCGGCCATGGCGCGGCAGCGCGGGTCTGGCAGGGCTTGCTGACCGTGATCACCAAAGTGGGTCAGCAATCGCTCGCGGTATTCGTATTTTCTATGGCAGCAGCAAGGCTTATCGGCGTCGGACTGGACCTGAGTGGGCGGGATGTTGCCAGTGTCTTTGTCGCTAACATGATTGGCTTTGCCATGATCATCGGCGTGGCTTATCTGGCCGCTTGGTTCAAGTCTCAACCCTGGAAATCGAAGAAATGAATTTTACCCGCCGCGCATTTCTCGCCTCATCAACGGCTCTGGCCTTTGCCCCGGCTGCCTATGCAACAGGCGGAGAGAGCCCGTTCAGCCGTGATGACGTCATCGCCATGGCCCGCGATCTGGCCAGCCGCGACTATGCCGAGCGTGAGATGGTCCCGCAGGAATGGCAGGATCTGACGTACCAGCAATACCGATCCATCCGGTTCCGGCTGGACCGTGCGCTCTGGTACGAGACTGAGACCCCTTTCAACGTCGATTTCTTCACACCGGGCCTGTACTTCCCACGCACCGTCAAGGTGCACACGGTCGAAGATGGTGTGACTACGCCAGTCAGTTTCGATCTGGCGATGTTCGACAAATCCGAAGACGTGCCCAAGCTGCCGATCGACGACACGCTGGGCTTTTCCGGCCTGCGCCTGCGCACCGAAATGCACCGACCGGGTGAGACCGATGAATTCTGCGTCTGGCAAGGGGCCAGCTATTTCCGCGCCATTGGTCTGCATGAGGTTTATGGCCTATCGGCCCGTGGTCTGGCGCTTAAAACCGGCGACCCGGATGGTGAAGAATTCCCCGAATTCATCCGCTTCTGGCTGGAGCGTCCCAAACCGGGTCAGCGCAACATGATCGTGCATGCCCTGATGGACAGCCCCAGCGTCACCGGGGCCTACCGCTTCAATGTCACCGCCGGAGCAGACTGCGTGATGGATGTCGAAGCGACGCTGTTTCCGCGCACCGAACTGCCCCATGTCGGCATCGCGCCCGGCACGTCAATGTTCCTTTTCGACCAGACCAACCACAGCCGGTTCGACGATTTCCGCCCCGCCGTCCACGACAGCGACGGCCTGCTGATCCGCAACGGTGCCGGAGAAGTCCTGTGGCGACCGTTGGCCAACCCGACCCGTCTGCAAATCTCGTCTTTCGTCGACACCAACCCGCGCGGCTTTGGCCTGATGCAGCGGAAACGCAAGTTCTCGGACTATGCGGACCTTGAGGCGAATTATCACAAACGCCCGGGCCTTTGGGTTGAACCCAATGGCGATTGGGGCAAAGGTACCGTCACGTTGGTCGAGATCCCTGCGGATCAGGAGATCTATGACAACATCGTCGCCTATTGGCGCCCGATGGAGCCCTACGCCGCAGGCAGTCAGATTGACCTGTCCTATCGCCTGATCTGGGGCGAGGAACCTCAGCGCACGCCGATGCCGCGCGTGATCAACACCGCCATGGGTGACAATACGTTCGGCGAGGGTCGTCTGGCCGTGATCGATTTCGAAGACAGCGAATTGTTCGAAGACCCCGAGGCCATCAGCATTTTTGTTGACTCGCCCCATGCCGAAACCTCTGACGGTGTGCTGCAGCGCAACCCGGATACCGGCGGTCTGCGGCTGGCGTTCTCGTTCGAGCCGGGGGACCGCACCTATGTGGAGCTGCGCGCGCAGCTTCTGAAAGACAAACAACCGGCCTCTGAGGTCTGGCTTTACCGTTGGACCACATGAGCCGCGATCTGCATATCATGCCGCCCGAGGCCCCTCTGGCGATGCCGGCGCAGAACTTCGCGCAGGGCTTCCGCGATGCCCAGGTGCCTGCAGGGGGTCGTAAGCCCGCGTCCGGGTTCTGGCGTGCGCTGGCCTTTTCGCCCGCAATGGCGGCGGCTCTGGGTCTGCTCTGGGTCATGTCCGACTGGTTCAGTGCCGAAGGGATCAATCTGGTCGAAGGCATTCTGCTGACGCTGATCTCGTTCAACTTCTTCTGGATTTCCTTCACGGTCTGCACTGTGCTGCTGGGGATGATCTCGCTGTCCCGGCAAGAGCAGCCCAAGCGCGAAACCCGCCCGCAACCCCTGCGCGTGGCGCTTTTGACGCCGGTCTACAACGAGGTGCCGTGGAACGTGCTGGGCAACGCCCGCACGATGCTGGAAGACCTGCAGAAACGCGGCGGTCAGCACCACTATGCCATGTTCATCCTGTCCGACACGCGAGACCCCGAGATCGCCGCGCAGGAACAGGCCAGCGTCGAGGCGCTGCGAACCACGTTGGCCCCCGGTCTGGAACTCTACTACCGCCGCCGTCCTGAGAACACGGACCGCAAAGTTGGCAACATCGCCGATTGGGTCAGCCGCTGGGGCGCGGATTGGGATGCGATGCTTGTGCTGGATGCCGACAGCCTGATGACCGGCCGCGCAATCAGCCGCCTGACCGACGCGCTGGCGCGCGATCCTCGCGCAGGCCTGATCCAGAGCTATCCACAATTGATCGGTGCGCAATCGGTCTTTGCCCGGATGCAGCAGTTCGCCAATGGTGTCTATGGCATCGCCTTCGCCGAGGGCCTCGCGCGTTGGTGCGGGCAAGAGGGCAACTATTGGGGCCACAACGCCATCATCCGCACTCGCGCCTTTGCCTCCAGCGCAGGCCTGCCCAAGTTGAGATCGCTGGGCGGGCAGGACAAGCTGATCATGAGCCACGATTTTGTCGAGGCCGGTCTGTTGCGCCGTGCCGGATGGGCCGTGCGTTTCCTGCCGCGCATCCGCGGGTCCTATGAAGAGACACCGCCCACCCTTATCGACCACGCCATGCGCGACCGCCGCTGGTGTCAGGGCAACCTGCAGCACCTTAAACTGCTGGGCTCGACCGGGTTCCGCGCTGTGTCACGCTTCCATATGTTCCACGGCGCGGTCGGCTATCTGATGTCGCCGCTGTGGTTCGCGCTGCTGGTGATGTGGGCGCTGATCGGTCAGGGCGAGGATGCCTCGGTCCTGCACTATTTCAGCCCGGACAACCCGCTGTTCCCGCAATGGCCCGAGATGTCCGAGACGCGCCATGTGCTGATCATTCTGGTAATGTACGCGATGCTGCTTGCGCCCAAGGTTCTGGGCGTGGCGGCCCTGCCCCTCAGCGGTGTGCGCTATTCTGATTTCGGCGGCACACGCAAGTTCTTCACCTCGTTCCTGTCCGAAGTCATTTTGTCGATTCTCTATGCCCCGATCCTGATGGTGCAGCAGATGATCGCCGTGTTCCGCACCGCCTTGGGCCTGCAAAAGGGCTGGTCGCCGCAGGCGCGCGATGGCGGCAGTTATGGGCTGCGCACATTGATCCTGTGCCACACGCTGGAAACCATCAGCGGTGTCGCGCTGAGCGTTGGTATCCTCGCCGGTCTGGTCTCGGTCTGGCTGGCCCCGATTGCAATCAGCCTTGCGCTGGCCATCCCGCTCTCGGCGCTCAGCGGTGTGTCGGCGGGCGCCGCGCGCCGCATGGTCGGGATGCGCGAAGATGTCAGCGAGCCCGCCATCACCCGCTCGGCACGGCGGTATCGGGATGAGTTGAAGCGCCTGATCGAAGGCAAGGGCATTGTCACCCCGGCCGAGTAATCAGCCGCCCGGCAACCTTTCGTACCAGTCCACCATCATATCAGCCCACCCCTGCGGCACAGTATGTCCGCCGGGGAACAGCGCGAATTCCAGCGCGCTGCCTTCGGCGCACCCCATCCAGTTACGCCGCAGAAACTGACCTGTGGTCGAAAACCCGCTGGGTTTGGTATCGACACATTCATTGGCGACCCGCCAGATTTCCAGACCGGCGAAAATATCACCCTGATGAAACCGGCCACCGCCCAAAAGCCGGCCTTCCAGTGGTACAACATTGTCGGTCCAGCCATGGGTGTGGAACATGCGCACCGGTCCTGCGCAATCCTCGGGGTGCGGACGCCAGAAACCGCCTGACACCGGCACATAGGCCGAGAAGGTCTCGGGCGCTTCACAGGCGAGATAATTGACCATGAAGCCACCTGCCGAGAAGCCGCCCAGAACAACGCGGTCGCTGTCGATGCCGAACCGTGCAGCCGCGTCTTCGACCGCTTCGCTTAGAAATGCGGTTTCATCACGCTCGCCGAAGCCCGGATAGAAGTTCCAGCTTTTGGTGCCGCCCCGGTCGGGTCGCTCCAGCCCCTCGGGCGCCATAACGGCATAGCCGCGGTCAAGTAACGGATCGACCATGCGGCGATTGTTCATGGTGCCGCTGCCACTGCCACCATATCCGTGCAGGAACACCACCAAGGGCGGGTTGTCTGCATCAGGCAGTTCGATGTGATATTCACCAGACCCTGTCCCACAGGTCCCCTCGTCCGGACCGCAAGCAGCGGCTGCCTGTTGCCCCGCAAGCGCCAAACAGAAAGACATCCAATACAGCTTATTCATCACGTACCCTCAGCGAAAACTTCGACCGGAAGCCCGGCGCGCACCCACCCCGGCCCTGCAGCCGATCCAAGCATACCCTCAGGCACGTCGATGATGTTTGTAAACCCTGCCTCGGTCAGACGGTTGCTCAGCCGGGCCGAGCGCACGCCGCGCGCACAGATCAATGCGACAGGGGCCGAGGTATCTCCGCCGGTCAGTTGCATCAACGCGGATACGAAATCCGCGCGGCGCATATCCAGCGGCCGCGCGCCCTCGCCTATGCCGGTTGAGCGCCACTCGCGCGGGGTGCGGATATCGACCAACAGCACCTCACCGGAGACAGCCTTGGCATGGGCCTCGGCAACCTGCAACTGACCGCCGGCATAATCCTGCGGGGTCAAAAGGTACTCACGGGCGGCAAATCCCGCTGCGATGGCAACGCCGCCGCCCAGCAAAACCCATCTGCGGGTTCTATTTTGTGCGACCACCATGCCGCCTCCCTCTGCCGTGACGGTTTGTTTTAACACAGGGCAAATCGCGACGCTGTCGGGAAATCAGACACCCGGATCAAGTTCGCGTCATTATCACGCAGGTAAATCACATTTAATATGTACCTTTTAGAACCTTTCAAAACCTTGCAATTTCCGAGCAGTCAATAAATTATCCCTAGTAATTCAGTCATCTTGACCGCACAGACCGGAGTATCGCACTTGTCCCTATTCCTTATCGCGGCCCTTCCCTTCCTCGGAGCTGTCTTTCCAGCCCTCCTGATACGGGCAGGACGAAACGCTGCAGCCTCGGCCGCCGGGTTGACCACCTTTCTGGCGTTGATGGGGCTGCTGATCCACATCCCCAGCGTCATGCGCGGAGATGTGGTGACCGCACGCTTTGACTGGATACCAGGCCTTGGTTTGAACGCGAATTTCATGCTGGACGGCCTGGGTTTTCTGTTCGCACTGCTGATCCTTGGGATTGGCCTGCTGATCATCCTCTATGCGCGGTTCTACCTGTCGCGCGAAGATCCGATGGGGCAGTTCTACACCTATCTGCTTCTGTTTCAGGGCGCGATGGTCGGGATCGTTCTGTCCGACAACATCCTGCTTCTGCTTATTTTCTGGGAACTTACGTCTCTCAGCTCATTCCTGCTGATCGGTTATTGGAAACATCTGCCCGAGGGGCGGCAAGGTGCGCGCATGGCACTGGCCGTCACCGGTTCAGGCGGTTTGGCGATGATCGCGGGGATGCTGATCCTCGGCAATATTGTGGGGTCCTATGACCTGAGCGTCATTCTACAGAACAAAGAACTGATCCAGGCCTCACCCTACTACTTGCCCGCGCTGATCCTGATTCTGCTGGGCTGTTTCACCAAGTCCGCTCAGTTCCCGTTCCACTTCTGGCTGCCGCACGCCATGGCCGCGCCAACCCCTGTCTCGGCCTATCTGCACTCGGCCACGATGGTGAAGGCCGGTCTGTTCCTGATGGCACGGATGTGGCCCGTTTTGGCGGGCACCGATGCGTGGTTCTATATTGTGGCCACGACGGGTCTGATCACCATGTTGCTGGGCGCGGTCATCGCGCTGTTCAAGGATGATCTCAAGGCGCTGCTGGCGTTTTCGACGGTCTCGCATCTGGGTCTGGTGACCATGCTGCTGGGCTTTGGCACCAAGTTCGCTGCCGTTGCCGCGGTGTTCCACATCATCAACCACGCAACGTTCAAAGCGGCCCTGTTCATGACCGCCGGGATCGTCGATCACGAGGCCGGAACGCGCGATATCAAACGACTGGGCGGGCTGCGCCACCTGATGCCGATCACCTTTACCATCGGCACCATCGCAGCCTTGTCGATGGCCGGTCTGCCACCGCTGAACGGGTTCCTGTCAAAAGAAATGATGCTTGAGGAAACCGTGCACACCACGTGGCTGAACACCCATTATCTGGTGCCCGGCCTGGCGCTGCTGGCGGCGCTGTTTTCAGCAGCCTATTCCTTCCGGTTCATCAGCCATGTGTTTCTGGGGGAAACGCGCGACGACTACCCGGCGCACCCGCATGACCCGCCTGTTGGCCTTTGGCTGGCCCCGGCTTTCCTTGTCGTGCTGGTGATCCTGATCGGCCTGTATTCGGCTGCCATCGTCGGCCCTCTGGTCGCGGTTGTGTCCAGCGCCGTGATCGGCGGCGAAAAGCTGCCCTATTACTCGCTGAAACTGTGGCACGGCTTTACGCCCGCGCTTTATATGTCCGTTGTCGCGACGCTTGGCGGCCTGTTTCTGCTGTCACTGCACAAGCGTGGGGATCAGATCTGGAACGCGCTGCCCCGTCCCGAAGCCAAGGTGATTTTCGAGGCACTCATAGCGGCGCTGACCCGCGCCAGCCGCTGGATCACGGACGAGTTGCACAACGGTGTCCTCAGCCGCTATGCGATCATCTTCGTCGCCTTCACCGTCGGGTTGGGCTATTATGCCTATTCCACCGGTACCATTGGCGTCGAAACGCGGGTGTCGCTGGAGCCCCAGATCATTCCGATCATCGGCTGGATCTGTCTGATTGTCGCGACGCTGGCGATCATGTGGTTCCATCGCAACCGTTTGCTGTCTCTGGTGCTGATCGGGGTGGTCGGCCTGATCGTTTCGATGGCCTTCAACTATCTTTCGGCCCCGGATCTGGCGCTGACGCAAATCTCGGTAGAAGTCGTCACGATGATCCTTCTCTTGCTGTCGCTGAACTTCTTGCCGACCGAGACCCCATGGGACAGCAGCGCGGCGCGGCGCTGGCGCGATGCCGCGATCTCGGTGATTGCGGGGATTGGCTCGGGCGCATTGATCTATGCGCTGATGATGCGGGATTTCGCCTTTCCGACGATCTCGGAATTCCATCTGGCCAATTCCTACAAAGGCGGTGGCGGCACCAATGTCGTAAACGTGATCCTCGTCGATTTCCGTGGCTTTGATACCTTTGGCGAGATCATCGTGCTGGGCATCGCCGCACTGATCATCTTTGCCCTGACCGAGGCGGTTCTGGGCACCAATGTTCGAAGCTATCTGTTGAACCGCAAACCGCATTGGCCGCAATCGGGGGATTCGCACCCGCTGATGATGGTCGTCGTCACCCGCGTGATGATGCCCATCGCGCTGATGGTCGGGGCCTATATCTTCTTCCGTGGCCACAACCAGCCCGGAGGTGGCTTTATCGCGGGCCTGATCGTCGCAATTGCGTTCCTGATGCAGTACATGGCCAGTGGCTATACCTGGGCGATCGAGCGACAAAGGTTCTACTACCACGGCACCATCGGCTGGGGCGTGCTGATTGCCGCAGCCACCGGTCTGGGCGCCTGGTTCAACGAACGTCCGTTCCTGACCAGCGATTTCGGCTATATCAACTGGCCGCCACTGGAAGAGTTCGAATGGGCGACCGCAATCCTGTTCGATACAGGCGTGTTCCTGGCCGTGCTGGGCGCGGTAATGCTGGCCCTAGACAGCCTGTCGCGGTTCGCCTGGCAGCCGGGCATGGCACAAGAATTCCCGATGGATATCAACCCGCTGCGGGATGACCCTCAGGACCAAGATAATGAGAAGGAGCAGGCCTGATGGAAGCGCTCGTAGCCTCTGCCGTAGGCGTCATGACCGCCGCCGGGATTTTCCTGATCCTGCGCCGCCGGACTTTCCCCGTGATCCTTGGCCTGTCGCTGATCACCTATGCAGTCAACGTGTTCCTGTTTGCGACCGGGCGGCTGGCCACAAATGCGCCCGCCGTTCTGAACAAATACGAAGACGTCCCGTATACCGATCCGCTGCCACAGGCGCTGGTGCTGACAGCCATTGTGATCTCGTTCGGGATGACGGCCGTGATCGTGATGATCGCGCTGTCGGCCTATCTGTCCTCAAAGGATGACCACATCGACATGAGCGCCAGCGACAGCGTGGACGCGCCGGGAGAAGACGCATGAATCACTGGATCGTTGCGCCGATCGTCCTGCCCGCGATCCTGGCCCCGTTCATCATCATGGTCCTGCGCTATCACCTGGACCTGCAGCGCATCTTCTCGGTCGCGGGCGTTTTCGGTCTGCTGGGCATTGCGCTGACGATTACCGCGCAAGCCGCCGGAGGAGAGGTTCAGGTCTACGAGCTTGGCAACTGGCCCGCCCCTTTCGGTATCGTCATGGTCCTGGACAAGCTATCGGCCATGATGGTGTTGCTGACCGCCCTTCTGGCCCTGCCCATTGTTCTGTATGCCATCGGGTCCGGCTGGGATGAACGCGGCAAACATTTCCACGCGCTGTTTCATTTTCAGCTTATGGGGGTCTGCGGCGCCTTCCTGACCGGCGACGCCTTCAACCTGTTTGTGTTCTTCGAGGTGCTGCTGATCGCCTCTTACGGGCTGATGACCCATGCAGGCGGCGCGGTGAGGCTGAAAGCTGGCGTACAATATGTGGCCTACAACCTGTTGGGCTCGACCCTGTTTCTGTTTGCTCTGGGCACGCTCTATGCTGTGACCGGGACGCTGAACATGGCCGATCTGGCTGTCCGTGTTGCCGAGATCCCTCCTGAGGACACCGCCTTGCTGCGGGTCGGCGCAGTTCTGCTGTTGCTGGTGTTCTGTATCAAGGCTGCAGTCCTGCCGCTGCATTTCTGGCTGCCCGCCAGCTATGCCAATGCCCCGCTGCCCGTGGCCGCCCTGTTCGCGATCATGACCAAAGTCGGAGCCTATTCGATCCTGCGCGTCTACACGCTGGTCTTCGGCCCAGAGGTCGCCGCCACCGATGGTCTGGTCGGAACGTGGCTGCAACCCGCAGCCCTGCTGACCCTGGCCGTCGGGGCGATCGGCATTCTGGGATCGCAGCACATCGCGCGGATGGTCGCCTTCTGCGCCATCGCCTCGATGGGCACATTGCTGATCGCGATCTCATTGTTCAATGAGGCGGCGACGGCGGCGGCGCTGTATTACATCTTCCACTCCACACTGGCGACAGCACTGATGTTCCTTGTCGCCGATATGGTGATGGAGCGCCGCGGCGGTGCCATCTCACCGACAGCCCCGATGGCGCAAACCGGGTTGATCTCGGCGCTGTTCTTCGTCGGCGCGATTGCCATGGCGGGTATGCCGCCGTTATCGGGTTTCATCGGTAAGCTGCTGGTTCTGGACGCGTCACGCGGGGCCCCGGATGCCAACGCGGTCTGGGCGGTAATCCTGATCGGGTCCTTTGTCACCATCGTTGGACTGGCCCGCGCCGGGACTATGATCTTCTGGAAAAGCCACGATACGCAGCACAACCCTGCACCCGATCCCGAAGAAGATGCTGCACCAAAACACGCGCCCGAACCTCATCCGGGTCTCGCCTTTACGTCGGTGTTTGGCGCTGTTTTGGGTCTGGTGCTTCTGACGCTGTTTGCCGGTCCGGCGCTGGATTATGCCAGCGGCACCTCGGCGCAGCTTTTTGCGCCGGATGACTACATCTCGTCAGTGCTGGGAGGAGAACAATGAGAAAGCTTCTGCACCGCATATTTCCGCACCCTCATCTGACCTTTCTGCTGACATTTGTTTGGGTCCTGCTGGCCAATAACGGGTCCCTTAACTCGCTGGTCTTTGGGTTGCTGCTGGGCATCATCATTCCCTTCATCACCCAGCCCTATTGGCCCGACCGCCCCAAGCTGCGCAACTGGCCGATGGTAGCCGAATACATGCTGGTGGTTCTGTGGGATATCGTGATGGCCAACATCGCGGTCGCCCGGATCATCCTGTTCAAACGCGATGCGGATCGGCAGCCCGGCTTTGTCAGCGTCCCGCTAGAGTTGCGTACGCCCGAAGCCATTACCGTGCTGGCCGGAACCATCACCATGACCCCCGGTACCGTCAGTTGCGATCTGTCCGCGCAGGGGCATTGCCTGCTGGTTCACTGCCTGGACGCCCCCAAGCCCGAAGAGGTGCGCGACCAGATCAAGCAACGCTACGAACGCCGCCTGAAGGAGATTTTCGAATGATCACCTATGCGATTTACTTTGCCTTTGCCTGTTTCGGTACAGCCATCATGCTGTGCCTGTATCGGATCATCTCGGCCGAAGGCGTCGGCACCCGCGTTCTGGCACTGGACACGATGGTGATCAACACCATTGCGCTGTTGATCCTGTACGGGCTGAATGTCGAGACCGAGATATTCTTCGAATCCGCCATGATAATCGCCATGCTGGGCTTTGTTTCAACGGTGGCTTATGCGCGCTTTATGCTGCGCGGCAATATCATCGAGTGAGGGCGGCATGACATTCATCTTCGAACTGCTCATCGCCTTCTTCCTGATCGTCTCGGGCATTTTCGGTTTTGTCGGCTCGTTCGGTATGATCAAGCTGAAGGATCCCATGTCCCGACTGCACGCCCCGACCAAAGCGACCACGCTGGGGGTGGGCGGCGTCCTGTTGGCCTCGATCGCGCATTCGGTGCTGCTTGAGGGTAAACTGTCGCTGCACGAATTGCTGATCACGCTGTTTTTGTTCCTGACCGCGCCGATCACAGCCCTGTTCATTGCCAAATGGCACATTCACCGCCATGAAAAGCCCGGTGATCTGCCGGACGCGGGCGAGGATGAGCTTTGGGCTACCCACGCGGTCGAACAGGTCGAGGACGTCCCGGACCACAGCACGAACTGAGAGCCATGAAAACACCTCCGCTGCCCCTGACCCGCGATCTGGTTCTGATAGGCGGAGGCCACACCCACGCGCTACTGCTGCGCAAGTGGGGCATGAACCCGCTGCCCGGCGCACGGGTCACAGTGATCAATCCCGGCCCTACCGCGCCCTATTCCGGCATGCTGCCCGGCTTTGTCGCCGGTCACTATGAGCGGTGGGAGTTGGATATCGATCTGGTCCGTCTGGCGCGGTTTGCCGGTGCGCGCGTCATTCTGGGTGCAGTCGACGGGATTGACCCAGATGCGCGGCAGGTCCATGTGCCCGGTCGTCCGCCCGTGGCATTTGATGTCGCCTCGGTCAATGTGGGCATCACCTCGGACATGCCCGCCCTGCCCGGTTTTGCCGACCATGCGGTTCCGGCCAAACCGCTGGGACCGTTTGCGGCGCAATGGGCCAGTTATCTGGCCGGGTCCGGCCCGGCCTCGGTCGCTGTGATTGGCGGCGGCGTCGCGGGCGTCGAACTTGTCATGGCGATGGCGCACGCGCTGCGCAGCAAAGGGCGCAACGCACAGGTGACACTGATCGATAATGCCACGGCATTGACTGCGACGGTCCCAAAGGCCGCCGCCACGATCCGGCAGGCGATGGCGCAGTTGGGTGTTGAGGTTCTTGAACAGAGCACAATCCAACAGATCTCGGCGGGCCAGATCACCCTGAGTGACGGGCGCGAAATCCCTGCCGCGTTCATCACCGGGGCGGCCGGTGCGCGACCCTATGGCTGGATGGCCAGCAGCGGACTAGAGCTTCACGACGGCTATATACGCGCGAACGGCTATCTTCAGTCCAGCGACCCCGCAATTTTCGCCGCCGGAGACTGCGCCCACCTCTCGGAAAACCCACGCCCCAAGGCGGGCGTTTATGCGGTGCGTGAGGCTCCGGTGCTGTTCGACAATCTCAGGGCTGCCTTGGGCGCAGGCAGGATGCGCCGTTACACGCCGCAAAAGGACTATCTGAAGCTTATCTCGCTGGGTGGTAAATCCGCACTGGCCGAACGTCTGGGCACTTCGTTCAGCGGGCCGCTGATGTGGAAGTGGAAAAACCACATCGATCAGAGCTTTATGAACAGGTTCCGGGCGTTGCCAAAAATGCAGGCCCCCACCCTGCCCCGTCTACGTGCCGATGGAATGCACGAGGCACTGGGTGCCAAACCCATGTGCGGCGGTTGCGGCGCCAAGGTTGGACGCGAAGCATTACAGACTGCGTTGCGCGACTTACCAGCACCTGAGCGCGGGGACATAACGCCCCTACCCGGTGACGATGCCGCGCTGTTGAGCACAGGCGGGGCGCGGCAGGTGATGACCTCGGACCACCTGCGCAGCCTGAGCGATGACCCGGTTCTGATGACGCGGATCGCCGCGGTTCATGCGCTTGGCGATATCTGGGCCATGGGCGCACAGCCGCAGGCCGCGACCGCGACGCTTATCCTGCCACGGATGTCGGCAGAGTTGCAGCAACGCACACTGGCCGAAATCATGACCACTGCGGCCGAGGTTATGCGCGACGCCGGGGCCGAGATCGTTGGCGGCCACAGCTCGATGGGGGACGAAATGACCATCGGGTTTACGCTGACCGGCCTGTGCGACACCGATCCGATCACCCTGAGCGGCGCAAAACCCGGCGATGCTTTGATCCTGACCAAACCAATCGGCAGCGGTGTTTTGATGGCCGCCGAAATGGCCGGTGAGGCCGATGGCGACTGGGTTGCGGCAGCTTTCGCGCATATGACGCATCCACAGGCCACGGCCTCTCGCCTGCTGGGTGAGGCCCATGCGATGACCGATGTCACCGGTTTCGGCCTCGCAGGTCATTTGCAGGGGATGTGCGCCGCATCTGGTTGCGGCGCGACTCTGGATCTGAATGCAATTCCAGTGATGCAAGGCGCTTTGGACCTGAGCAAGCAAGGCGTCCGCTCGACCCTTTATGCAGACAACCGCGTGCTTACGCCCGAGCTACCGGAAGGGGGCAAAGCCGACTTGTTGTTCGATCCGCAAACTGCCGGCGGGCTGTTGGCCGCACTGCCCACCGACACAGCGACATCGATCTGTGCAGAGTTAAAGGCTGCGGGCTATCCGGCTGAGATCATCGGACATATGGATCAACAACCCGGTCTGCGCCTTCAAAGCTGATCCAACACCTGCGCAATGCGGTCCGCAGCAGCGGAAAGCCCCTTGTCATCCAAAGACAGGGCTTCAACCTCGGCACGGACCTCTGCCGTCTGCGCCCGACACGATTTTGCATAGGACGGATCGTAGTGCTGCTGCATCAATGCCCGCGTCAACCCCGGCTTGTCACCCGCATCGATCAGAGCCATCCAGCCATCGACAACGTCGTGACCCCGATGAGCGCGCAGCGGCGACAGGCGGTCGCGCAGTCGTGCTGCATCTGACAGGATATCTTCATAGGCCCTGAGCAGATATGCAGTACGCGCCTCGAGCGGCGCCGTGATCCGAATGCGCGACGCGCCGCACAACGCCCTCCAGACCACGGGCGGCAAGATCAAAGAGCCAATCTTGGACGACTCAGCCTCGACCACCACAGGCCGGTTCGGGTCGAGGCTGCAGAGCGCTTTGGCCAACGCCGATTCGAACGCCTTCTGGCTGGGTTGCCCGCCGGGTTTTTCGCCCAGCAACGATCCGCGGTGATTGGCCAGACCTTCGAGATCAAGAACTTGCACGCCTCGGGACTGAAGATAGCTCAGCAATTCAGTTTTTGCCGTACCGGTATAGCCGTCCAAAGCGACCAGACGATGCGGCAGCGGATCATCGTAAAGGTAGCGCTTCACCAGCCTGCGATAGGTGCGATAACCGCCGTCGACCACCTCGGCCCGCCAGCCGATTTGCTGCAGCATCCAGACAAATGAACCGGATCTTTGCCCACCGCGCCAGCAATAGACCAGAGGCCGCCAATCGCCTTCATGATGGCTCAGGCTGTTTTCTATATGGCTTGCGGCATTCCGAAACACGAGGGCAGCGCCCAGTTTTCGGGCCAGAAACGGGCTCTGCTGGACATAGATCGTGCCCACCCGCGCCCGTTCGTCATTGTCCAGCACCGGCAGGCTGATGGCACCGGGCAGATGATCTTCGGCGAACTCTGCCGGGCTGCGGACATCGATGATGCTGTCAAACGCATGGGCGTAAAGCTGCGGAAGATCGTTGAATTTAAGCGCCATTGCGTTGGCCTGTCATGACTTGCGAAAAAGGCCGCATCCGAGGATGCGGCCTTTGGTGTTTGTCAGGCAGATATCACTTCTGCTTGATACGGCCATCCAGATAAGGCTGATACGGCGCGTTTTCGGCCAGATACTCGGCCGTGACATCCGCCAGATCGGGTCCGAAATCATAGGCGTTCTTGTCATCGCCCGAAAACACGGAATAGCCGTCGCCGCCGTTGCGGACATAGTTGTTGGTGACCACCAGATAAGTCGCCGCCGGATCAATGGGTTCAAAACCACCATCCTTGGCGACCATCACCTCGGTAATGCGGCCTTCGTTCGGGGCGACCGACGGGTCCCAGGTGAAGGTCATACCAGCCACCTGCGGGAAGCGGCCTTTGACCTCTTCCACCTGGCTTACGCCATTCTCCAGCGCGTCGATGACGCCCTGACCGCTGATCTCAAAGGTCGACAGCGTGTTCTGGAAGGGCAGCACCGTCAGCACCTCGCCCATGGTCACCTCGCCCTCGTCAATCGAGGCGCGCAGTCCGCCTGCATTGGCAATCGCAATCTGCGCGCCTTGATCCGCGACACGCGCCAGCATTGCGTCGGCAACCAGATTGCCCATCTCACATTCCTGCACACGACAGATATCCCGCGACCCCTCGATGGCAGCCCCGGAATTGGCAACGACGCGCTGCTTCATCTCTTCGATCGGGGCGCCCATTTCCGCGACGCGTGCAGCGATATCCGCGTCCGGGGTGACCGAGGCGTCCAGCAGGATCGGCGCACCCTCTGCGGAAATCAGGTTGCCGTCATCGTCGAATGTCAGCGTGATTTCGCCCAGATATTTCGAGTAGGCATAGGCCTGAACAACAGGTACGTCGCCGACCATGGTCGGGTAGGCACCTGCCGCATCCTCATCCGTGTTCGACAGCAAAGTGTGCGAGTGGCCGCCGACCACCAAATCCAGACCGGGCACTTTCTCGGCAATTTCGATGTCCTTGGCCAGACCCACGTGGTTCAGCGCGATGATGATGTTCACACCGTCTTCCTGCAGGGCAGCGACATCAGCCGAGAGGCTGTCGATCTCATCCTGAAACACGACATCTTTGCCCGGGCTGGACGTCTCAATAGTGTCTGTCGCCAGCGCAGAGATGATGCCTATTTTCTGGCCGCCAACGTCCAATACAACGTGGTTGTCCACCTTACCCTTCAACTCGGCCGACGAGGACAGGTCCAGATTGCCCGAGATTACCGGGAAACTGACCGCATCAATGAACGCCGCCAAACCCTCCGGGCCGTCGTCGAACTCGTGGTTGCCAACCGCCATTACGTCATAGCCGATGGCCTCCATGAACTCGGCTTCTGCCGCGCCTTTGTAAGTTGTGTAGAACAGAGAACCCTGGAACGGATCGCCTGCATCCAGCAACAGGACATTTTCATCGGCCAGCTCCGCCCGCTTGGCATCCACCAAAGTTTTCAGGCGCGCCACACCACCGAAACACTTGCCCTCGGCTTCGCCCTCAGCGTCGCAGGTTGAGTCGTATTTGTTGATGGATTCGATCCGGCTGTGCAGATCGTTGGTGTGCAAAATGGTCAACTTGTATTCGGCCGCAGCCATACCGGCAGTCAGGCCCAGAGCGGCAACCGAGGCCAGAAAACGGGTGAACATCATGTAACTCCCTGTGGTTGTTTGACGTGATGGTGCGCCGTGCATCCCGAAGAGTCAAAGGGGGAAATCCGGCTTGATTCTGCCCGTCGCGCGGGGCATCAGGGCATCATGCTGATTTACAAGATTTTCCGTGCCGATGAATGGGCGACCCTGCAGGCGCTGGGGGCCTCGGATGGTGCGCCCGTTGATGTGGCGGATGGGTTCGTGCATTTCTCGACCGCCACCCAGGCCGCCGAAACGGCGGCCAAGCACTTTGCCGGGACCCAGGGGCTGACGCTGCTGGCCTGTGATGCGGACGCTATGGGCGATGATCTGAAATGGGAGGTTTCGCGCGGCGGTGCCCTGTTCCCACATCTCTATCGCCAGATACGGATGACGGATGTGGTCTGGTCCCGCGACCTGCCATATGACGGGCAGGCCCATCGCTTCCCGGAGGAGATGGAATGAACCGCTTCATCGACCCCGAGCGCGAGCAATTCGAGGCGTTCAAGGCCCTTGATCGGGATCATCCGATCGAGATGCTTAATCTGGTGAGGTTTCGCGATCTGGCAGACTATCCGTCAGATCATCCGTTGGCCGATACCGGGCTGACCGGCGCGCAGGCTTATCGCAACTATGGAGTGGAAACTGCGCCGATCATTGACCGGATCGGCGCGTCAATCCTCTGGCGCGGCGCGTTTCAGGCCACGCTGATCGGTCCGCAAGACGAAGCATGGGACGCAGTGTTCATCGCCCGCTATCCCACCGCTCATGCGTTTCTAGATATGGTGACCGATCCCGGCTATCGCGCCGCTGTGGTCCACCGACAGGCCGCCGTTGAAACCTCGCGCCTGATCCGCTGCGCACCAACAGAAGGTGGAGTGTCCTTCGGATGAAACTGACCGAGAAACTAGGGCTGGCCGCCCTGCACCGACTTGACCCCGAAACCGCGCATGGGCTGTCGATCAGGGCCCTGACCGCGGGGCTTGCGCCGACGCCCGGCCCGGTGACGTCCGACCGGCTGAGAACCCGTGTCGCAGGACTGGATCTGCCCAACCCGGTCGGGCTGGCCGCTGGTTTCGACAAGAACGGCGAGGCGCTGGCCCCGCTCTCACGCGCGGGGTTCGGGTTTATCGAGGTCGGTGCCGTGACCCCGCGGCCGCAGCCCGGCAACCCAAAGCCGCGCCTTTTTCGCCTCTCCGAAGACCGCGCCGCCATCAACCGGTTCGGCTTTAACAACGAGGGCATGGAGGTCATGGCCCGTCGCTTGGCTCACCGCCCTAAGGATGCCGTGATCGGGCTGAACCTTGGGGCCAACAAGGACAGCGACGACCGGCCCGGAGATTTTGCCAAGGTGCTGGCCCATTGCGCGGCGCATCTGGATTTTGCCACTGTCAATGTCTCGTCCCCCAACACCGAAAAGCTGCGCGATCTGCAAGGCAAGGCGGCGCTGAGCGCGCTGCTGGGCGGCGTGATCGAGACCCGCAATTCTCTGCCCCGCCCGATCCCGATTTTCCTCAAAATCGCGCCGGACCTGACCGAGACCGAACTACAGGATATCGCTGATGTCGCGCGCGAAACCGGCGTGGATGCGGTGATTGCCACCAACACAACCTTGTCCCGCGACGGCTTGCACAGCGCACACAAAGATCAGGCGGGCGGCCTGTCCGGTGCACCCCTGTTCGAGAAATCGACCCGTGTGCTGGCGCAGCTCAGCCGACTGACCGGCGGAGATATCCCCCTGATTGGCGTTGGCGGCATCAGTACGGCGGAACAAGCCTATGCCAAGATTTGCGCCGGGGCATCTGCGGTGCAGTTCTATACCGCGATGGTCTATGGCGGAATTTCACTGGCTGCCGAAATCGCCCGTGGGCTGGACGCGCTGCTGGCACGCGACGGGTTCTCGTCGGTTGCGCAAGCGGTCGGCAGCAAACGCGAGGACTGGCTGTGATCGAATACTGGCACAATCCCCGCTGCTCCAAATCCCGTGCCGGACTGGCGCTGCTACAGGACAACGGCGCGCAACCGGAGGTGCGCAAGTACCTTGAGGATGCCCCCTCGGTCGATGAAATCCGGGCGGTTCTGTCCAAGCTGGGCATTCCGGCGCTGAATATGATGCGCACCGGCGAGAAGGTGTTCAAAGAACTGGGCCTGACCAAAGACGCCCCGGAAGAGGTGCTGATTCAAGCGATGGCAGCGCACCCGATCCTGATTGAACGCCCTTTAGGCATTTCAGGCACCAAGGCCGCCATTGGCCGCCCGCCCGAGAACCTGCTGGACCTGCTTTAGGCGATCTGCGCCTCCAACCTCGGGTACCTCCAGCCCAGCGTGACGCCGCGCGCGATGTTCAACACCATCAGCGCAGCCCAGAGCCCGTGATTGCCCATCGTGGGGACCAGCACGAACAGCGCCACCACATAGATCGCAACCGATTGAATCATTGCGTTGCGCATCGCGCGGGTCCAGGTGGCCCCGATGTAAATGCCGTCATACATCCAACTGGCCACCCCGATCACCGGGGCAAGCGCAGCCCAGAACAGATAGTCCCGCGCGGCGCTGCGCACCTCGGGCGAGGTCGACATCAGGTCAATGAGCGCTGGTCCGGCCAGATAGAACAGCAGCCCCAGCGCAACCGCCCCGCCCACGCCCCATTGCGAGGCCATCACCGATGCGCGCCGGACCTTCAGCCGATCACGTGCGCCAACCGCGCCGCCGACCAGCGCCTCGGCCGAGAAGGCGAAGCCGTCCAGCGCAAAGGCTGTGATCTCAAGGAACTGTAGCAGGACCTGGTTGGCGGCCAGATTCACGTCTCCTAAATCTGAGCCCACGAACAGAAACGTGGTGAACGCGCCCGTTAACAAGACCGAACGCACCATGATGTCGCCATTCACCTGCAACATCCGGCGCAGGCGGCTGGCGTCGAAAATGCGCGGCCAGTCCCGCCACTGTTTGCCGCTGAACGCGTCGCCACACAGCCATAAACCCAGCGCGAGGCCGGTCCATTCCGCGATCAGGGTCGCGATGGCAACGCCCTCGACGCCCCAGCCGAGGCCCAGAACGAACCATAAATCCAGCACGATATTCAGACCGTTCATCCAGACCTGTAGGATGAACACACCCCGCGTGCGCTCGACCGCGATCAGCCAGCCGGTCACCGCATAAAGGGCGATGGTCGCAGGCGCACCCCAGATACGGATTTCCAGATAAGCGCGGGTCAGCGCCTCGACCTCGGCGCTGGCCGGGGACAGGGCAAAGGCCCCGAGGAAAACCCAGACCTGAGCGGCGATAAAGAACAGCCCCGCCGTGCCGCCCAGCAACAGGCCACGCATCAGCAGCGCTCCGGTCTCAGCCGTATCGCCCGCCCCGCGCGCCTGCGCGGCCAGCCCCGTGGTGCCCATGCGCAGGAAGCCGAAAATCCAATAGATCGCCGACAGGATCACTGCGCCCATGCCGACCGCACCGATGGGGGCGGCCTGCCCCATCTGGCCCACGACGCCGGTGTCCACCGCCCCAAGGATCGGAACGGTCGCGTTCGACAGCACAATCGGCAGCGCGATTTTCAGCACGCGCCGATGGGTGATGGGCGCGTTGGCGTCCTCCACGCTTAGGCCTGTGTCGGAGGCTGCGGCATCAGGAAATGCCCCGTACCCTGCGCAAACAGCTTGGCGTGGTTGTCCTGCCACGCCTCGACCCGGACCGAGGCATAGCGCCGCCCCGACCGGTTGATGAACGCCCGCGCATAAGCATCGCGCGGCAGGCCCGAGCGCAGGTAGTCGACGGTGAAATCGATGGTCTTGGGAAAGCGGATATTTTCGTTAGTCAGAATATCCTCGGCATCGATCTCACCGCTTTCGATCCTTGGGAACATATGCTCCCAACTCAGAGTGATGACGGCGGTGACTTCGAGAAAGGCCGCCGTTACGCCGCCATGGATGGCGGGCAGAAACGGATTGCCGATCAGCTTTTCGTCGAAATTCAATACACCGGTCAGCTCATCCCCGCGTCGGTCGAATGTGATGTTCAGGAATTGGATATAGGGCACCCCTTCGACCAGCGCTGTCAGCGCGGCGTCGCGGCGGTGCTTGACCACCTGCATGGGTTCGGGTCGCGCGCGCGCCATGTCAGCGACCCTCCACTGTGAATGCGCCCGAGGCGGTGGCGACGGGGCGGTCGCTGTCATCATCCGTTGCGGTTGCGCGCACAAATGCAACGTTGCGCGTGATGTGATAGCACGTGGCGCGGGTGCGGATGCTCTGTCCCGGCGTTGCCGCACGCATATAGTCGATGCGCAGGTCGATGGTGGCCGTGCCGCCCGGGGCGGATGGATGGCTCATCACCGCAGCACCGCAACAGGTGTCCAGCATCGCAGACACCGCGCCACCATGGATCACCCCGGTGCGAGGATCGCCAATCAGCTTTTCGTTATAGGGCATCGAGATTTCGGCCTCACCCTCACCGATATGGGTCAAATCGAGTCCCAAAGCCTTGGCATGCGGGATCGCCTCGATGAATTGGCGCGCTAAAACTGTCTTGTCGACCATAGGGTTGGGTCCTGTCCTTGTGCCTGCCCCTTTATGGGCCTGCGCCTGCGTCAAGGGCAAGCCCACCTGTTGCGCTTGCCCGCCCAACACCCTAGGTTGCAGCCGAGGAGACCCGGAATGTCCGACACCCGTTTGTCATTCAAAGAAATGTGCGCCGAGTTCGACGTGACTCCGCGCACCCTGCGTTACTACGAATATATCGAATTGCTGCAGCCCGACCGCGAAGGCCGGTCGCGGTTTTACGGCCCCCGTGAATGCGCCCGGATGAAGCTGATCCTGCGGGGCCGCAAGTTCGGGTTCCCGCTGGAAGAAATCCGCCAATGGCTGCTGATCTATGAAGATCAGGGCAATCAGGCCCAGATGGCGACGTTTATCGAGATGGCAGATCGCCAGATGGAAGAGCTGCGCCAGCAGCGCGCGCAACTGGATGAGGCGATGGACGCGCTGCAGCAGCTTCGCAATCAGACGGTTGAGCTGCTGAAATAGCCCTTCCCTTACGGCAAGAAAATTTCTCGAAACCACCCTTTACGCGGCCGGATGTTACGTCAACTTATTTGTGACGCAGCGTCCACATTACGTAAACGTCACTTGTGTGTTGTAAAACGCTCATCGACTGCGCAACTCAATCAACATGACGCCAGTGATGAGAGTTTGAACCATGACCGAAGATCTGCTGACCATCCGCGAAATGTGCGAGACCTATGATGTCACGCCCCGCACTTTGCGGTTCTACGAGGCCAAAGAGCTTTTGTTTCCGATCCGCGAGGGCCAGAAGCGCCTGTTCACCAAACGGGACCGCGCACGCCTGAAACTGATCCTGCGCGGCAAGCGCTTTGGCTTCAGCCTCGAAGAAATCCGCCAGCTTCTGGACCTGTACCATGTGGGCGACCAGCAGGTCACCCAGATGTCCCGCACCTATGAAATCGCGTGCGAGCGTCTGGCCGACATGGAATCACGCCGCGAAGAGCTGACACAGGCCATCGACGAACTGAAAGAGCAGTTGCGCTGGGGCGAGAAGGTTATCGCCTCGATGAAACAGGAAAAGAAGGCGGCTGAATAAGCCCGCCCTCTCGGACATATGAATTAAGGGAGCTTCACATGCCCGTCTATAACGCGCCAACAAAAGACACACAGTTTATCCTGCATGACGTTCTGAAGGTCTCGGCCTCAGATATCCCCGGTTATTCCGAGCTTGAGACCGAATTCACCGCAGCCGTGCTGGAGGAAGCAGGCAAAGTGGCCACCAACGTGCTGCACCCACTGAACGTGGTGGGCGACACCGAAGGGTGCCGGTTGGAGAACGGGATTGTCTACACCCCTACGGGTTTCAAAGATGCCTTCGAGCAGATGAAGGAAGGCGGCTGGACGGGCCTCGACATGCCGGAAGAGTATGGCGGCCAGAACATGCCCTACGTCATGGGGACGGCCGTGGGCGAGATCTTCTCGGGCGCAAACCAGGCATTTGTGATGTATCAGGGCCTGACCCATGGGGCGGCTTCAGCGATCTTGGCGCACGGGTCTGAAGAGCAGAAGAATACCTACCTTCCCAACATGGTTAGCTGTGAATGGACCGGCACCATGAACCTGACCGAACCGCATTGCGGCACCGATCTGGGCCTGATGCGCACCAAGGCGGAACCGCAGAGCGACGGCAGCTATAAAATCACCGGCCAGAAAATTTTCATCTCGTCCGGTGATCACGACATGGCTGACAACATCATCCATCTGGTGCTGGCGAAGATTCCCGGCGGCCCCGAGGGCATCAAGGGTGTGTCTCTGTTCATCGTGCCGAAGTTCATCGTCAACGAAGACGGCTCGCTGGGCGAACGCAATGGTGTGTCGGTCGGCAAGATCGAAGAGAAAATGGGCATCCACGGCAACTCGACCTGCGTCATGAACTATGACGAAGCAACCGGCTGGCTGCTGGGCGAAGAACACAAAGGCATGCGCGCCATGTTCACCATGATGAACGAAGCGCGTCTGGGTGTGGGCATGCAAGGTCTGGCACAGGCCGAAGCCGCGTTCCAGAACGCCTTGGAGTATGCGAAGGACCGCCTGCAAGGCCGCGACGTGACCGGCGTAAAGAACCCCGATGGCCCTGCCGATCCACTGATCGTTCACCCGGACATTCGCCGCAACCTTATGGATCAGAAAAGCTTTACCGAGGGTGCGCGCGCGTTCATCCTGTGGGGCGCAACGATGATCGACAAGGCGCATCGCTCGGGTGACAAGGACGCGGACGGGCTGATCTCGCTGCTGACACCGGTCATCAAGGGCTTCCTGACGGATGAAGGCTACGACATGACCGTTCAGGCGCAGCAGGTCTATGGCGGCCATGGCTACATCGAAGAATGGGGCATGTCGCAATACACCCGCGATGCCCGTATCGCGATGATCTATGAGGGCGCAAACGGCGTTCAGGCGCTTGATCTCGTTGGTCGTAAGCTCGCGCAGGATGGCGGTAAGCACGTCATGGCGTTTTTCGAGATGGTCAAAACCTTCTGCAAAGAAAACGCAGGCCAGAACGAGGCCTATGATGAAGCCTTCATCGAACCACTGAAAGCCGCGTCCAAAGATCTGCAGGCCGCAGGCATGTATTTCATGCAGGAAGGCATGAAGAACCCCAACAACGCTCTGTCTGGTTCTTATGACTTCATGCACATGTTCGGCCATGTGTGCCTGGGCCTGATGTGGGCACAGATGGCCAAGGCCGCACAAGACGCGCTGGACGGTGGAGCCTCGGACAAAGAGTTCTACGAGACCAAGATCAACACCGGTCGTTTCTACATGGCCCGCCGCCTGCCCGCGACCGCCATGCACCTGTCCCGCATCCAGACAGGTGCGGACACGGTGATGGCACTGGACGCTGCGAACTTCTGATCTCAGGGTGGGTTCGGGCACTGAAACCCGAACCCACATTCAAAGGAGACAAGATGCCGAAACGCTTTCGCCTGACCCGCCGATTTCCGGTCGCCATGACCGAAGAAGGTTATCGCAAACTGCGCGGCTTCGCGCGCGAGGCCGGTCTTGATGAAGGTGAAGCACTGTCATTTCTGTTCGAGAACTTCAACAGCGTGATTGATCACGAAAACCTGACGCACAGGCTGCGCATTTTCAACTCGGAGTTGGAGGCGCGCAAGCGGTGAAAACAAAATGCAAATCAACCGGCATCGCGAGCTCTGAGCTCAGATGCCTCCGGCGGGAGTATTTTTGAAAAGATGAAGATGCGATGCGTCCCTGCCACCGGGCGCACTCGCCATCAGGACAGGGACGACTTCACCTTTTACGGCCATCGGCTCTCCAGCCTGTACCGCAGGGTCATGAAGACAGAAGACCGTTAATTGAACGTTACGAAAGCAACTTCATCTTTTCACAAATACTCATTTCCGACCTAACCGCACACGCCATGGGAGGGGCGTTCTTATGACCATCAAGCTTCATTGCTTCGGAGAAAGCGGGAACTCGTACAAGGCCGCCCTCGCGCTTGAGATGTCCGGACTGGATTGGGAGCCGGTCTTTGTCGATTTCTTTGGCGGGGCAACGCGAACGCCGGAATACCGTGCTGAAGTAAATGCAATGGGCGAAGCGCCGGTGATGGTCGACGGCGATTTCAGCACCAGCCAGTCGGGCGCGATTCAGGCATATGTGACCGAGAAGTCCGGCAAATTCGGCGGCAAAGATCGCGACCAGAATTATGATATCTTCCGCTGGGTTTTGTGGGACAACCACAAGCTCAGCTCGGTGGCTGGCTTGACCCGGTTTCTGTGCAACTTCCTACCCGAAGAGCATCGCAATGCGGATGTCATCGCCTTCAACCAAGGGCGTTTGAAGGCCGCTTATGGCGTGCTGAACGCACATCTGGAAGGCCGCGACTGGATCGTTGGGGATGGCGTGACCAATGCCGATCTCAGCTGCTGCGGTTATCTTTATTACCCCGAACCCTTCGGCTTTGATCGCGCCGACTGGCCCAACATCGACGCCTGGCTGACGCGCCTCAGCGAACAGCCCGGCTGGAAACACCCCTATGACCTGATGCCCGGCAATCCGTCGGATCGAGCTTGAGGAGAAGACCCATGACCGAAGCTTACATTTATGACGCCCTGCGCACCCCGCGCGGCAAAGGCCGCAAGGATGGCAGCCTGCACGAGGTGACCTCAGTGCGGCTGTCCGCCCTGACCCTGAACGCGATGAAAGAGCGCAATAATCTGGAAGGTCACGCCGTTGAGGACGTGATCTGGGGCAACGTCACCCAAGTCATGGAGCAAGGCGGCTGTCTGGCGCGCTCGGCTGTTTTGGCGTCCGATCTGGATCAATCGATCCCCGGTCTGGCGATCAACCGGTTCTGTGCCTCGGGTATGGAAGCCGTGAACCTTGCAGCCAACCAGGTCAAAGGCGGCGCAGGCGAGGCCTACATCGCGGGCGGTGTTGAGATGATGGGCCGCGTGGCCATGGGAAGCGACGGTGCCGCGATTGCTGTGGACCCGACGCTGGCAATGGAGACCTATTTCGTGCCGCAGGGCATCTCGGCCGACATCATTGCGACCGAGTATGGGTTCAGCCGCGACGACGCCGACGCACTGGCCGTTGAGTCTCAGAAACGCGCGGCGGCGGCTTGGGAAGACAACCGGTTCGAGAAATCGGTGATCTCGATCAAGGACCAGAACGGCCTGACCATTCTGGATCGTGACGAATACATGCGCCCCGGTACTGACATGCAGTCGCTGGGTGCTTTGAACCCGTCTTTCGCGATGATGGGTGAGCAGATGCCGGGCTTCGACAAGGTCGCGATGATGAAGTACCCGCATCTTGAGCGGATCAACCACATCCACCACGCCGGCAACAGCTCGGGCATCGTGGACGGTGCAGCTGCGGTTCTGATCGGGAATAAGGAATTCGGTGAGAAATACGGCCTGAAACCCCGCGCACGTATCAAGGCCACAGCCAAGATCGGCACCGACCCGACCATCATGCTGACCGGCCCGGTTCCGGTGACCGAGAAAATCCTTGCTGACAATGGCATGCAGATCAGTGACCTGGACCTGTTCGAGGTGAACGAAGCCTTCGCCTCGGTCGTGCTGCGGTTCCAGCAGGCGTTCGATGTCGATCCCGCTTTGGTTAACGTCAATGGCGGTTCTATCGCGATGGGTCACCCGCTGGGCGCAACCGGCGCGATGATCATCGGCACCCTGCTGGATGAGTTGGAGCGTCAGGACAAGGAAACCGGTCTGGCCACGCTCTGCATTGCGTCCGGCATGGGGGCGGCAACCATTATCGAGCGGGTCTGATGCCCAAGCTGGACCTTTCGCAAATCCCCTACAGGGGCGGTTCGTCCTATCCCGGCAAACTGGCCGAGGCGGTTGGAGGCCGCTTCAACCAGGGCGTCGGCGATGCGGGTGGACTGACCCAGTTCGGGGTCAACATCGTGCGGCTGGAGCCGCAGGCCCTGTCCTCACTGCGCCATTATCATATGGAGCAGGACGAGTTTGCCATCATGCTCAGCGGCGAATGCGTGCTGATCGACGATGACGGTGAGCACCAGATGCTGCCCGGCGATTGCGCCGCCTGGCCCGCTGGTGAGGCCAATGGCCATCACCTTGTGAACAGAACCGATGCGCCCGCGAGTTTTCTAGTGGTGGGCACACGGACCCCGACCGAGACCGGCTATTACAGCGACATAGACATGATGGTGAAGGACGACGAGAACGGGTTCGCCTTCACCCGCAAGGATGGCAGCCCGCTGACGGCTGACCAGATTGGAGATGACAATGACTGATTTCACCCTCAGCAAAGACGCAGACGGCGTCGCCTTCATCACCTGGGACGTTCCGGGAAAATCCATGAACGTTCTGTCGCGCGAGGCCTTCACTCTGGTCGGCGAACTGATCGATCAGGCGCTGGCGGATGATGAGATCAAAGGCATCGTGATTACCAGCGGCAAGGAAGGTTCGTTCGCTGGCGGCATGGACCTGAGCACGCTTGCCACGATCCGTCAGGAGGCCGGTGATGAACCCGCTCAGGCGCTATTTGACTTCGTCATGAGCGGCCACAACATTCTGCGTCGGTTGGAACTGGCAGGTATGGATCCGAAGACCAAGAAAGGCGGCAAGCCGGTGGCCTGCGCCATCAACGGCACCTGCGCCGGGATCGGGACCGAGATTGCGCTGGCCTGTCATCACCGTGTTATGACCTCGAATGCCAAAGCGAAGATCGGCCTGCCCGAGATCCTGCTGGGTATCTTCCCCGGTGGCGGCGGCACCATGCGCTATAGCCGTATGGTTGGCGCGATGGCGGCGGCTCCGGTCCTGCTGGAAGGCAAGATGATGGACTCGAAGAAAGCCAAAGGCGCGCAGTTGATCGACGCGGTCGCGGACGATCCAGTTGCCGCAGCAAAGGAATGGGTTCTGAATGCCAAGGACGCCGATCTGGTCAAGCCATGGGACGCGAAGGGCTACAAAATGCCCGGCGGCGCGCCGTATCACCCGGCTGGCTTTATGACCTTCGTTGGCGCAAACGCGATGGTGAACGGCAAGACACAAGGTGCTTTCCCGGCGGCAAAGGCTCTGCTGAGTTCGATCTACGAAGGCGCGCTGGTTGACTTCGACACCGCCCTGAAGATCGAGGCGCGGTGGTTCACCAATGTCCTGATGAACCCGTCCTCATCGGCAATGATCCGGTCGCTGTTCCTGAACAAGGAAGCGTTGGAGAAAGGCGCGGTCCGCCCCAAAGATGTGGCCGATCAGCGCGTCAAAAAAGTCGGTGTTCTGGGCGCGGGCATGATGGGGGCTGGTATCGCGCTGGTCTCGGCGCAGGCCGGGATGGAGGTTGTTCTGGTCGACCGTGATCAGGCTGCCGCCGACAAGGGCAAGGCCTATAGCGAGAGCTACATGGACAAAGGCATCAAGCGCGGCAAAGCCACCGCTGAGAAGAAAGAGGCCCTGCTGGCGCAGATCACCGCGACCCCCGATCTGGAGCACCTGAAAGGCTGTGATCTGATCATCGAGGCGGTGTTCGAAGACCCCGGCGTCAAGGCCGAGATGACCAAGAAGGTCGAGGCGATCATCCCCGAGGATTGCATCTTTGCCTCGAACACCTCGACCCTGCCGATCACCGATCTGGCGAAGGCCTCGGTGCGGCCCGAGCAGTTCATTGGCATCCACTTCTTCTCGCCGGTCGAGAAGATGTTCCTGGTCGAGATCATCAAAGGCAAGGAAACCGGTGATCGCGCGGTCGCCAAGGCTCTGGACTACGTACGCCAGATCCGCAAGACGCCGATTGTGGTCAACGATGCGCGCTTCTTCTACGCCAACCGCTGCATCATCCCCTACATCAACGAAGGTGCGCGCATGATCACCGAGGGCGTCAGCCCCATCCTGATCGACAACGCGGCGCGTCAGCTGGGCTTCCCGGTCGGACCGATCCAACTTACGGACGAGACTTCGATCGATCTGGGTGCCAAGATTGCACGGGCGACCAAGGCGGCGATGGGTGATGCCTATCCCGAAAGCCCCTCGGACGATCTGATCTTCTGGATGGAGGAACAGGGCCGTTTGGGTCGCAAGGCCAATGCTGGCTTCTTCGACTATGACGACAAGGGCAAGCGCGTCGAATATTGGAAGGGTCTGCAGGACAAGTACCCGCTGGCCGCCGAGCAGCCTGACCTGATCGAGGTGCAGGAACGTCTGATGTTCGCACAGGTTCTGGAAGCCGTCCGTGCGCTGGAAGAAGGCGTTCTGGAAGACATCCGTGAAGGCGACGTGGGCGCGATCTTGGGCTGGGGCTTTGCGCCTTGGTCCGGTGGCCCGCTGAGCTGGTTGGACATCATCGGCACGCCCTACGCAGCCGAGCGTTGCGGTCAGCTGGCCGAGGCCTATGGCGAACGTTTTGCCTGCCCACCGCTGCTGCGTGAAATGGCCGAAAAAGGCCAAAGCTTCTATGGTCGGTTCAACCCGGAAGCTGAGGCCGCGTAAGAAAACAGATGCAGGCGCATAAGGTCATGCGCCTGCATCATTCTTTTTGAAGTGTTAGGTCAGGTCTGCCATTCAGGCCGCAGAAACAAAGGCGGCATACTCGGCCGTCCCGGACGCCCCGGTCGGCGTATCCCCGAAGGGGGCCGGATCGGGAAAATCGGTTCTTGCGGGATGGGTGCAGGCAGTGCACCCAATGGGTTTGCAAAAGCGGAAATATCGCCCCTGGTTGCAACCGCTTCGATCAACAGTTCGGCATCCTCGGCATCAGCGACCTCATAGGCGCTTGTCGGCCCCAGAGCCGCCACCATCCGGCCGGCCGGACAATAGGCCTGAAACCCGCCTTCGATGAACACGACCTCATCCTGATCGAAAAATAATGACGTCACATCAAAGGTCTGGGCCGGTGTCTGCGAATGCAACCGCCCCACCCCGCTGAGCATGCGGGCGGGCACAATCGAGATACCCTCGATCCCCAAACCCAGCTTGCCCTGATCCAGCGCCATGCCCTGTTCAGGCATCAGCCAGACAGGTCGCCCGTTATAGGCCGCGCGCGACGGGACAAGCACCGGCAGATGCTCGGCCCGTCGCTCATCTCCGGGAACAACGATACGGTCGACGCTGGCGCGCCGAAGCTCGCGAAAGCCGTGATCCAGTGTGCGCACCAGATCACCCGCGACCAATCTTTCGACCGGTTTCCAACCGCTGGTTGTTGCAACCTTGGTTCCGTGCAGTAGGCCCCCACGACGTACTGACACGGCTGTCCCCGAAAAGGCCCCCCGGCCCCTGTCTTCCTGTTTCGAATACCCCGAAACACTCACTACTTCTAACACGTGCCTTCCCCTTTTTGGCACCTTCAAACAAAACAGAAGGGTCTGAGTGTTGTGCCTTAAAGGGGCTTAGTTTCGCCACATTTGGGGCAAATTTCGGTTAATTTCGCCGCATTTAGCCGGATTTCGGTGGACAAAGCCGCAGGCGAACGCGGGTTTGGACGCCCTGCGGAAACGACGGGGCGCGAATCCGGTTCAGGGTTGGGCCAGCAGACGACGTTCTCTCCACCCCAGCAAGACCCCTGCCGTTGCGATCATCGCGATGCCGATGATCTGCATCACGCCCACGGATTGCCCAAAGGCCACCCATGCAAACAGCGGACCGAAGATCATGACCGAGTATTCGAACACCGCCACATAAGACGGTTCGCCCAGTTGATAGGCTTTGATCAGCATGAACACCGCGATTGTCGAGCCGACAGCCTGCACCACAACCCACGGCACCGCCGCGTGCATCGGCCAGACCCAGCCGCGCAGCACGAACCCCTCGGGCCCGGCCACCGCTGTAGCCGGAGATAGTGCCAACCAGACCAGCCCCACCCCTCCGGCCAAACCAAGCGTCGCCACCATCGCGGCCAACAGAGCGACGGTGCTTTCGCCCGCGCAATGGGTGCGCGTGACGACGGCGCTGAGGGCATAGAAGAAACCACCGGCCACGGGTAGCAGGGTTTTGATGTCGAAGGATTGTGGATCGGGCTGCAACACGCACAGGATACCCGAGAAGCCCAACAGGACGGCAACGATCCTCCATGGCCCGATATGCTGCTTCAGGATCAGGGCCGAGATAAGCAGCACAAAGATGGGTGACGTGAACAACCCGGCCAGTGCCTGCGCGATCGGCATCAGCGCCAGTGCGCTGAAATAGAACAGCATGGCCAGAGTGATCAAAACACTACGCAGCGCGACGATGCCATAGCGGCGGGGTCTCAGGCTACCCAGCCCCAGCAACGACAGGCAAGCGATCAGCGGCAGCATAAGCAGGGCACGGCACAGGTGGAATTGCCATAGCCCGATGGTCCCTGCCAGACGAATCACGAAGTTGTCGATGACGCCGATGATTGCCATCGCACAGACCATCAGCATCGATGCCAGCGCCGAGGACCTCTCGTGTTCCACCCCTGATATCCCCCTTGCCGCAAATACGCTCGCCCCGATCCGGCCCAGTCAGCATATTTTCGAAACCGCGCGCAACAGGTTTGCGCCGTTGGTTTTCAACATGCTAGGCTCGGGGCAAAATAATACTCGAGCAGCTTTACCCGATGACCGCACTCAAACAGTATCAGCGGATCGAAGCCACCGGTCTGTGGCGCCCCACGCCCGACGAGCAGCGGCGCGAGGTCGTGGTGTCCATTGGCGAGGCCACACTGACCATCTCGGATTTCAACGACCGGGCGCTGACTCATTGGTCGCTGGCCGCGCTGGAGCGGCAAAACCCCGGAGCCTATCCGGCGATCTTCCACCCCGACGGCGACCCGGGTGAGACGTTGGAGCTGCCCGAAACCGAGACCACGATGATCGAAGCCATCGACCGCCTGCAACGCGCCATCGACCGCGCGCGACCGCATCCCGGTCGGCTGCGCTGGCTCAGTGTCGCAGGGGTAGTATTGGCGGTTGTTGCCTTGCTGCTGTTCTGGCTGCCCGGCGCATTGCAGCGCCACGTGGTCGCCGTGGTGCCCGAGATCAAACGGCAAGAGATCGGTAATGCGATTCTGCACCGGATCGAACGTGTTTCAGGCAAAGCCTGCACCTCACCCGACGCACAGGACTCGCTGGATCGACTGGCGCGCCGGACGGGAGTCCGGCAGATCGTGATCCTGCCCGCTGGGGTGCCGGACAGCCTCAGCCTGCCGGGCGGGACGGTTCTGTTGAACCGGGCTCTGGTCGAGGATCACGAGGACCCCGCCGTTGCCGCAGGCTATGTGATTGCAGCACGCGCGCGCGGCGCAACAAGACCCGCTGGATGAGCTGTTGGACCGGACCGGCCCCACGACAGCCTTCCGGTTGCTGACCACGGGTGAGCTGACCCCCGAAATCGTGGACGCCTATACCGAACAGGTGCTGTCAGAGCCGCGCCCGACGATCACCGACAACGACCTTCTGGCCGTGTTCGCACAGGCTGCCCTGCCCTCGACGCCATACGCATATGCCCGCGATATCACTGGCGAGACCGTTCTGGGCCTGATCGAGGCCGACCCGATGGCAGGGCGCACTCTGGAACAGGTATTGCCGGACCGCGACTGGGTCCGGCTGCAGAATATCTGCGGGCAATAGCGCTTATTTGGTACCGAACATGCGATCTCCGGCATCGCCGAGGCCGGGCATGATATACCCCTTCGAGTTCAGCTCACGGTCCAGCGCCGCCGTGACGATATGCACATCCGGATGCGCCTCTTTCATGCGCGCAACCCCTTCGGGCGAGGCCAGCAGGCACAGGAACCGGATATCGGTGGCGCCCGCCTCTTTCAGCAGATCAATCGCGGCGGCCGAACTGTTACCGGTCGCCAGCATCGGATCAACGGCGATGACCAGTCGATCCTTCAGCCCTTCCGGGGCCTTGAAGTAATACTGTACCGGCTCCAGCGTCTTTTCATCGCGGTAAAGCCCGACAAAACCCACACGAGCCGAGGGGATCAATTCCAGTACCCCGTCCAGCATTCCGTTCCCAGCCCGCAGGATCGACACCAGCGCTAGTTTCTTGCCCGCCAGAATAGGTGCGTCCATCTCTTCCATCGGGGTTTCGATATGGCGGGTGGTCAGCGGCATCTCACGCGTGACCTCATAGGCCAGCAGCAGCGTAATCTCACGCAAAAGCTGCCGGAACGCGGCGGTCGAGGTGCCCTTGTCCCGCATGAGCGTCAGTTTGTGCTGCACCAGCGGGTGGTCGACGACGGTCAGATGTTCGCTCATGAGTTCTCCAGTCTTTTCTTGACCCGCGCGCGGGTGTCTTCATCACAGAATGCCGCGTTCAGTGCGTTCTGGTTCAATTCGGCAAAGTCTTCGGCCTCCCAGCCAAAGGCTGCAGCCAACATCTCATATTCACGGCGCATTGTGGTATGGAAAAACGGCGGGTCATCGGTTGAGACCGTGACCTTCACGCCCGCATCGCGCAGCTTGGCAATCGGGTGGGCAGCGAAATCGGGAAACAGACCCAGCACCACGTTCGAGCCCGGACAGACCTCAAGCGTTACATCCTGGTCGATCAGTTCGCGGATCAGGTCCGGGTTCTCGTAAGCCCGCACGCCGTGCCCAACCCGTTCGACCCCCAGATCACGAATGGCATCCCGTACGCTGTCGGGCCCGCCGAATTCTCCGGCATGGGTGGTCAGGCGCAATCCGGCCTCGCGCGCGCAATCAAAGGCCCACGCGAAATCGCCCTGCGTATGGACGCCTTCGTTGCCGCCCATGCCAAAGCCGGTGATCCAGTCTCCAGCCGTCTCAGCCGCGCAAAAGGCGCTGCGCTTGGCCTGCTCGGGACCGAAATGGCGTACGCAGGTCACTACCCCGCGCAGGGTGATGTTGAACTTGCGCTCGGCCTCGTCCGCAGCGTCCTGAATTGCGGTCAGATAGTCGCGCCACGCGTGCAGATCGCCACCACCGCAGAAGTCGGGGCTGAGAAAGGTCTCGGTATAGACCACGCCATTCGACGCGCTTTCTTCGAGGATCGCCAGCGTCAGGCGGCGGAAATCTTCGGGCGACTTCAGCACTTCGCAGGCCGCCTCATAGACACTGAGGAAGTGAGCGAAGTCACGGAAGTCGTAGGAGCCATCGGGCTTGAAAATGCCGCTGAGATCCACCTTCTTTTCATGCGCCAACTGACGGATAAAAGCGGGCGGGGCTGCGCCTTCATGATGCAGATGCAGTTCGATCTTGGGCAGGTCGGCAACGGTCATAGAAAGCTCCGCCCCGGTCCTTGCGACGGAATGTTCAGATGGTGAGCGATACTGGCCGCGACATCAGCAAAGTTGATCTGGCCGATCTCGCCCGCACCCTGCCCGGCCACTAGCACAGGCACCTGTTCGCGCGTGTGATCGGTCCCGGTCCAACTGGGATCATTGCCGTGATCTGCGGTCAGCAGCATCAGGTCTCCGGGGCGCAGGTTTTGCAGGATCACCCCAATCTCACGGTCGAACCATTCCAGCGCACGGGCATAGCCGCTGATATCTCGGCGGTGGCCATAGAGACTGTCGAACTCCACGAAATTGGCGAAGGTCAGGCTGCCCTCTTCGGCCTCATCCACCAGTTCCGAGAGATGCCGCATCAGGCTCGCATCCGAACCTTTGCGCAGCGTATCAATCCCCTGCATCGAGAAGATGTCGCCGATCTTCCCCACCGCATGAACGCGATGGCCAGCGTCCTGCGCCCAGTTCGTCAGCACCGGCGCGGGCGGCAGGATGGCGAAATCCTTGCGGTTGGTGGTGCGGGTGAAACCATCCTCTGGCGATCCCACGAAGGGCCGCGCGATCACGCGACCCACTTTCATCTTATGCAATTGCGGGGCCAGTGTTCGGCACATGTCCAGCAAACGGTCGAGGCCAAAGCTGTCCTCATGTGCCGCGATCTGAAAGACGCTGTCGGCAGAGGTATAGCAGATCGGCCAGCCGGTACGCATATGCTCGGCGCCGAGCTCCGCGATGATGGCCGTGCCCGATGCGTGACAATCGCCGAGGATTCCGTCGGTTCCAGCCGCCTCGGCAGCGGCCCGGCTGAGATCAGGGGGGAATGCGGGCTTGGTGTCTGGGAAATAGTGCCAGTCCCACGGCACAGGCAAACCCGCCAGTTCCCAATGGCCCGAGGGCGTATCCTTGCCCGGTGAATATTCGTGCGCGCAACCCCAGAGCCCCGTTGGCGTGGCGTCCAGCCCCGGCGTTGCGTCACCCGAGGCCAGCCGCACCGCAGCCCCCAGACCCAACGCATCGAGATTGGGCAGGCGCAAAGGGCCCGAACGCCCGTCTTCGGCGCGTCCCTCAGCGCAGGCCTGCGCGATATGGGCCACCGTGTTCGCACCGGTATCCGGTACGGTGCCGTTGAAGAACTGATCGGCATCCGGCGCGCCCCCGATGCCAACCGAATCCATCACCACAAGGAAAGCGCGGCTCATGCGCTGATCCTTTCATGCACATGCGGCGGTTGATCCACGGGCGTATCGCTGATCGTCACGGCATTCAGCACCACCTCAGATGCCTGCCGCGCTGCGTCTTCGCGTGCGGCATGGACCACGGCCAGCGGTGCGCCTTTCTGAACCGTCTCGCCCAACCGTAAGATGCCAGACAATCCGACCGCCGGGTCAATCTCATCGCTTTCGACCTGACGCCCGCCGCCCAGCGCAACCACGGCAAGGCCCAGCGCCTCGCCATCGATGGCCGAGATATAACCATCGTGTGGCGCGGGCACTTCCTGAATCACGTTGGCCTCGGGCAGGAACCGCGCCCATGTGTCGACGAAATGCACCGGACCTCCGACGGCGGCCATCATCCGGCCAAACCGTTCAGCGGCACGGCCATCGCGGATTACTTCGGCGATCTGCGCCGTGCCCTCTTCGACCGAGGCGCACATCCCAGCATCTGCCATCAACACGCCGCCCAGTTCGGCAGAGATATGGGCCAGAGGCGAATCCTGCCCGCTGGTCATGGCCCGCATCACCTCGGCCACTTCCAGCGCATTGCCCAGCGCCGGAGCGAGCGGCTGGTTCATATCGGTGATCACCGCCGAAGTCTTGCACCCCGCCGCATTCGCTGTCTCGGTCAGCGCCTGCGCCAGCCTGCGCGCATCGTCGAGCGTTTTCATGAACGCCCCGCTGCCCACCTTGACGTCCAGCACCAGTGCGTCTGGGCTGGCGGCCAGTTTCTTGGACAGGATCGACGCCGTGATCAGATCGAGGCTTTCCACCGTCGCCGTCACATCGCGTATCGCATAGAGCCGCTTATCCGCTGGCGCGATCTGGCCGGTGGCCCCCACAATCGCAGCACCCGCGTCTTTCAGAACCTGCGCCAGACGGCTCTGACCAATCTGGGTTGTCACGCCGGGAATAGCCTCAAGCTTGTCCAGCGTGCCGCCGGTATGACCCAGCCCCCGGCCCGAGATCATGGGAACATAGGCCCCGCATTCCGCCAGCGCCGGGGCCAGAACGAGGCTGACGCAATCCCCGACACCCCCGGTCGAATGCTTGTCGATCACCGGGCCGTCCAGATCCCAGTGCAGCACCTCGCCGCTGTCGCGCATGGCACGAGTCAGATCGGCCCGCCCCTGCGCACCCAGCCCGCCCATGCAGACCGCCATGGCAAAAGCCCCCGCCTGCGCATCGCTGACGCCCCCATCCGCGAGGCCTTGCGCGAACCAGTGCAGTTCCTCGCCCGAGGGCACCTCAGACCGGCGCAGCTTGGCAATGATCGAGCGGGCGTCCATTCAGTTGCCTTCCATATGCGAGGCCCCAAAGGCACCGGGCAGCAGATCAGTAATAGTGGTGCGGGTTTCAACGCCGTCGACGGTTGCCATCGTAACCACAACATCGCCTTTGCCGAATTCGGCCAGTTTCTGGCGGCAGCCGCCACAGGGCGGTACCGGCTGCGGGCTGCCGGCGACCACGTAGACCTCGGTCAATTCTGTTTCACCCGCGGCGACCATTGCGGCGATAGCCCCGGCCTCGGCGCATGTGCCTTCGGGATAGGCGACGTTCTCGACATTGCACCCGACATACGTCTGGCCCGAGCCAGACCGGATCGCGGCCCCAACCTTGAAATTGGAATAAGGCGCATGGGCGTTTTCCCGAACGGCGCGCGCGGCATCTTTCAGAGACATGGGCGATTCCCGATTTTTTGATCACTTGGTCAGAATACCGCACCCTAAAGGAAATCGCCCGGTGATTTGAAGCCCCAGGGCGCGGTTATCCACAGGCTTCTAGCCCAGCGTGGTGTTGAAGGTGCCGGGCAGCGTGACCTCAAGCAGTTCGATGTCATCCGAAGGGTCAGACAACCGGGTCCGCATACCCGGTGGAATTACAAACGCATCGCCCTGTTCCAACCGGAAGGGATCGCGCCCTTCGCCTTCCAACGTCACCTCGCCGTTCATGACGAACGTAAAGTGGATATCCGTGTCATGGCTGGCCCACTCCGGGTCGCCCTGCCCCCGACGCACGACCTGCACCCCGGCGACGCCCTTGGTGTTCTCGGCAATCGTCGTGTCGCGGCAGATGTAACCCGGTAAGCGGAAGGGCACCCACGCAGCATCCTTGGCCTGATTGTAGACGAACCGTTGCCCCTGCCATTCACGATCCGGGCGATAATCCGGGGTGGGCAATTCCATCTGATGGTCGATCTCGGTCACATGCTCGGCGGGCACTCCGATCTCGATCACCTGCACGTTGTCCGAGGCTTCCAGGACCCGGTGACGGATTTCCGGCGGTTGGATAAAGCAATCCCCGGCGGTCAGGCGCATCTTTTCGCCCTGATCCTCATAAACCACATCAACCCAGCCATGAATGCAGAAGATCAGCTGAAACCCGACCTTGTGGAAATGCACCATATCCGGCACCGGGCCGCCATCCGGGATGCGGATATGGCTGGCAATGATTGAGCCGCCCAGACGGTCCGGCACCAGATCGCGATAGTGCATTCCGGCCCGTCCGATGATCCACGGGGCCTGATCCTTGAGGCGGCGCACCACGTAAGAGTGCACCGTCTCGGGCATCACCATCGGGGGGTTCAGTTCCTCGATCTCGACCCGCGTGCCATTCGGCGCAACAAGGCTGCGCTGACCGTCGGCAAACCCATCCGGATCCTCGGTCAGAATGCGCAAGGTGCCTGCGGCCTCGGGCGCGTCCTTTTCGATCCGCAGCCGCAGACCATGCCCCGAAAACACAGCTATGCGTGGGTCATCAGCGGGATAGATCATGTCCATCCGCATCCCCAGAACCTTGGTATAAAATGGAATATCGTCGCGCAGTTCCTGTGTCGGCAGGCGAATCTCAGCGCGTGTCTGGCTTTCGGTCGAGGTCATTTGGCATCTCTTTGGTCTTCGATCTCGGCCATCCGATCAGAACAGCCGCCAAAATACCAACCGAAAAGTACATCTCAAGCGTTTCTTCCAGAACAAACAGACGCGTCGCCATCAAAGACGAAACGCCGACATCAAGAAAACCGCTGACCTCTTCCAGAAGCTGCGCCACAACGGCGGCCGCTCCGGCCAGAACAAACACCAGCAGGAACAGAGCCCGCTGTTTCAGCGCCCGCCAAGCAGAAGGGATGCCGTGCCAGACGGCCCCACCGACTATGACCAGCCCCAGCAAAACCCGCACCGCCGTCATATCCAGCAGTACGTCCAGACCGTGCAGCAACACAAAGGGCAGGCTGCCCTCGGCATAGACGTCCGCCTCAAGCTCGCGTTCGGCCAACAGCAGGCAGACCAGCCCGATATAGGCGCGGCTGATCCCCCGGTACCTGACCAGCGCAACCAGCCCTGCCGTAAACAGGGCCGCTGCTGAAAGCGTCTCGATCAGACCGCCTTCCTGATTGAAGATCGCGGCTTGCTGTGGCCAGATCAGGATCACGCACAACAACAGGCCGCCGGCAAACAGCGCCAAGCGCGCAAACAGCCGCCCCGCTCTGTTCGAAGCAACAGGATCAGCATCCACCAACGGGGGGTAGAGATCGTCTTTGTAGCTCATGTTCTTGGTCCTGCCGCCTGCAAAACTTGAAGTGTCTGGCGAATTGGCTGAATGTAAAAGTTTTACGACAAAGCGCAAGGAACGTCTGCGTGATGACTTAGGCTGACGCAGCGTAGCCAAGCCGAAAAAAATAGTTTAACGATCAAACAAATTCTGGAACGGAGTTCGAACGCCGATGTCTGACACACCCAGCCTGCGGCAGGCCGCCCTTGACTATCATGCCCATCCAAAACCGGGAAAGCTTGAGATCAAAGCCACCAAGCCGATGGCGAATGGTCGCGACCTTGCACGCGCCTACTCTCCCGGCGTTGCCGAAGCCAGCCTTGAGATCAAGGCCGATGCGGCCAATGCCGAGAAATACACGGCGCGCGGCAACCTTGTTGCTGTGGTGTCCAACGGCACGGCAGTCCTGGGGCTGGGCAATATCGGCGCGCTGGCCTCGAAACCTGTGATGGAAGGCAAAGCGGTTCTGTTCAAGAAATTCGCCGGGATCGATTGTTTCGACATCGAAGTGGATCAGCCTGACCCCGAGAAACTGGCTGATATCGTCTGCGCGCTGGAACCGACTTTCGGCGCAATCAACCTTGAAGACATCAAGGCCCCGGATTGTTTCATCGTGGAAAAGCTGTGCCGAGAGCGGATGAATATCCCGGTCTTCCACGATGACCAGCATGGCACCGCGATCGTGGTCGGTGCAGCGGCCAAGAATGCCTTGCATGTCGCGGGCAAGAAGTTCGAAGACATCAAGATCGTCTCGACCGGTGGCGGCGCGGCGGGGATCGCCTGCCTCAGCATGCTCGTCAAACTGGGCGTGAAACGAGAGAACATCTGGCTGTGCGACATTCATGGACTGGTCTACGAGGGCCGCGCCGAGGATATGAACCCGCACAAGGACCAGTTTGCGCAAAAAACAGATCTGCGCACGCTGGATGATGTGATCGGCGGGGCCGACCTGTTTCTGGGACTTAGCGGGCCTAATGTTCTCAAGCCGGAAATGGTGGCGAAAATGGCGAAAACGCCGATCATCTTCGCCTTGGCCAACCCGACCCCGGAAATCCTGCCGCAAGCCGCGCGGGAGGTTGCACCGGATGCGATCATAGCGACGGGCCGCAGCGACTTCCCCAATCAGGTGAACAACGTCCTGTGTTTCCCCTTCATCTTCCGGGGCGCGCTGGACGTGGGTGCGACCGAGATCAATGACGCCATGCAGATCGCATGTGTCGACGGCATCGCCGAGATGGCGCGCGCGACCACTAGCGCCGAAGCCGCCGCCGCCTACAAGGGTGAGCAACTGACTTTTGGGCCCGACTACCTGATCCCCAAACCCTTTGACCCGCGTCTTGTCGGCGTCGTGTCGTCATCCGTTGCCAAGGCAGCAATGGAAAGTGGCGTTGCCAAACGCCCGATCGACGATCTTGAAGCCTATAAAGAGCGCCTGAATCAGACTGTCTTCAAGTCTGCTCTGCTGATGCGGCCGGTGTTCGAAGCTGCTGCCGCCGCGTCACGCCGGATCGTTTTTGCCGAGGGCGAGGACGAACGCGTCCTGCGTGCCGCTCAGGCCATTCTGGAAGAGACCACGGAAACGCCGATCCTGATCGGGCGACCCGACGTGATCAACGCGCGGTGCGAACGACTGGGGCTGACGGTGCGTCCGGGACAGGATGTCCAGATCGTGAACCCTCAGGACGACCCGCGATACTATGACTACTGGAACTCGTACCACCAGATTATGCAGCGCCGGGGTGTAACACCCGACCTTGCAAAGGCCATCATGCGGACGAACAACACCGCTATCGCTGCGATCATGGTGCATCGCGGTGAGGCCGACAGCATGATCTGCGGCACGTTTGGCGAATATCGCTGGCATCTTAACTATGTTGAGCAGGTGCTCGATGGTGGCAACCTGCGCCCGCACGGGGCGCTGTCGCTGATGATCCTCGAAGACGGCCCGTTGTTCATCGCCGATACCCATGTGCGCCAGTTGCCCTCACCAGCAGAGCTGGCCGAGTCCACGATCGGCGCCGCGCGGCACGTCCGGCGTTTCGGACTGGAGCCCAAGATCGCCTTCTGTTCACAATCGCAGTTTGGCAATCAGGCCGAAGGCTCGGGCAAACGGCTGCGCGAGGCGCTGAAAATTCTCGACTCAGAACCACGCGATTTCACCTATGAGGGTGAAATGAACCTGGATGTCGCGCTGGACCCGGAATTGCGCGCGCGCATCTTCCCGAACTCGCGCCTGCAGGGGGCAGCCAACGTTCTGATTTTCGCCCACGCAGACGCGGCCAGCGGCGTCCGCAACATCCTCAAGATGAAGGCCGACGGGCTTGAGGTCGGGCCGATTCTGATGGGGATGGGCAACAAGGCCCATATCGTGACGCCCTCGATCACGGCGCGCGGACTGCTGAACATGGCTGCAATCGCCGGGACGCCCGTGGCTCACTACGGCTGAGCACGAATCTGACATATCGTGGGTCACACCGGGTTCCCAAAAGAACACCCGGTGTGATTCTGAACGCTCACAGTTTTTTGCACCAGAAAATTTGCAACTTTGCAAAATTCGGCTCTGAGCGCGGTTTTGGCGTGCTCCGGCGGTGTATTTGCAAAAATTTGCAGCCAGACTGACAGAAATCTGCAAATACTTTGCGATAAACTGACGCGCCGTCAGTCGCATTGCTTGTCGCACGACCACCGGACACCTTACACATCATCCGAGGATTTTGGAGGAGAGCATGATGGCGTATCAGGACGTTTACGAAAGCTGGAAAAACGACCCCGAGGCGTTCTGGATGGGCGCCGCCAAAGGGATCGACTGGGTCCAGCCCCCCAGCAAAGCCCTGTTTGACGACAATGCGCCTTTGTACGAATGGTTCAGCGATGCCAAGGTGAACACCTGCTGGAACGCGGTTGACCGGCATGTCGAGAATGGCCGGGGTGAGCAAACCGCGATCATCTATGACAGCCCGATCACGCATACCAAGCGGGAAATCTCTTATGTCGAGCTACGCAACAGGGTCGCCAATCTGGCTGGTGCGCTGCGGGCGAAGGGGATCGAGAAAGGCGATCGGGTCATCATCTATATGCCGATGATCCCCGAAGCGCTTGAGGCGATGCTGGCCTGCGCCCGCCTGGGCGCAGTGCATTCGGTTGTATTTGGCGGTTTTGCCAGCAACGAGCTGGCTGTGCGTATCGACGACGCCAAGCCCAAGGCGATCATCGCAGCCTCGTGCGGGATGGAGCCGGGTCGCGTCGTGCATTACAAACCCCTGCTTGACGGGGCCATCGACCTTGCGAGCCACAAACCCGAGTTCTGCGTGATCTTCCAGCGCGAACAAGAGGTCGCACAGCTGATCGAGGGGCGCGACGTCAACTGGCACGGGTTCCAATACGGGACCGAACCCGCAGATTGTGTGCCCGTCAGCGGCAATGATCCGGCCTATATTCTTTATACATCGGGAACCACTGGCGCACCCAAGGGCGTGGTGCGACCGACGGCCGGGCATCTGGTGGCGCTGAACTGGTCGATGAAAAACATCTACAATGTCGACCCCGGCGATGTCTTCTGGGCCGCCTCGGATGTGGGCTGGGTCGTAGGGCATTCCTACATCTGCTACGCCCCACTGATCCACGGCAACACAACCATCGTGTTCGAGGGCAAGCCTGTTGGCACGCCCGATGCGGGCACGTTCTGGCGGGTGATCTCGGAACATAAGGTCAAAAGCTTCTTCACTGCGCCCACTGCCATCCGTGCCGTCAAGCGCGAGGACCCCAAGGCCGCGATGATGGCGAAATACGACCTGTCCTGCCTGAACGCTCTGTTCCTTGCGGGCGAGCGCGCCGATCCCGACACCATTGTCTGGGCGCAGGAGGCGCTGCAGGTTCCGGTCATCGACCATTGGTGGCAGACCGAGACCGGATGGGCTATCGCCGGGAACCCGCTTGGGATTGAAGAGTTGCCGGTAAAGCTGGGATCACCTGCGAAACCGATGCCGGGTTATGACGTCCAGATTCTGGACGAAGGCGGACATCCGATGAAACCCGGAGAGCTGGGGGCAATTGCGGTGAAGCTGCCGCTGCCTCCAGGCACGTTACCGACGTTGTGGAACGCAGGGGATCGGTTCAAGAAGTCTTATCTGGAGCACTTCCCGGGCTACTACGAGACCGGCGATGCGGGGATGATTGATGAGGACGGGTACCTTTACATCATGGCGCGCACCGATGACGTGATCAACGTCGCGGGCCACCGTCTGTCGACCGGGGGCATGGAAGAAGTACTGGCCGCCCACCCTGACGTCGCTGAATGTGCCGTAATCGGGGTGTCAGACCAGCTGAAGGGCCAGATGCCGGTCGGCTTCTTGTGCCTGAATGCAGGATCGGACCGGGACCACGATGATGTAGTAAGCGATGTCGTCAAGATGGTGCGAGACAAGATCGGCCCTGTCGCGGCCTTTAAGAAAGCTGTGGTTGTGGATCGGCTGCCCAAGACGCGCTCGGGTAAGATCCTGCGTGGGACCATGGTCTCGATCGCTGATGGCAAAGAGTATAAGATGCCTGCCACGATTGACGATCCGGCTATTCTGGATGAAATCACCTCGGCCCTGCAGACCATTGGGTATGCGCAATAAATCATGCGGTGCGCCTTGCGGCGCGCCCGATTTGCGCTGACGCGCGTTGTGCGAGGCTCTGCCTCGCGCTCCGGGATATTTATGGCCAAATGAAGGGCGGGTCCGTTTTTGGATTGTCGCTCTTGCTATTGGGGTCGCTCCGCCGCAGGTTGAGGCCGGGAGGACGGGCATGGCACATGGTGATATCTGGCGGCTGAGTGCTGCGGAGTTGGTGGACCAGACGCGGGTGGGAGATCTGAGCGCCGAGGACACGGTTCAGGCCGCGTTGGAGCGGATGCATCAGGTAAACCCCGCGCTGAATGCGGTGGTCGAAGATCTTGGCGTTGAGGCGTTGGAGCGTGCGCGGAGTCTTGATAAGGCGCGCGCAGGCGGTGCTGCGGTCGGACCGTTGCATGGTGTTCCGGTTACGATCAAGGTCAACGTCGATCAGAAAGGGCATGCCACGACGAACGGGGTTGTTGCATTGAAGGACGCGATTGCGCCGGATGATGCGCCTGTGGTTTCGAACCTTCAGAAGGCCGGGGCCATTGTGATCGGGCGGACGAATACGCCTGAGTTTTCCTTTCGGGCCGACACGGATAATCCGCTTTACGGGCGCACGCACAACCCTTGGGGGCAGCATATCTCGGCGGGTGGATCCTCGGGCGGGGCTGGGGCGGCTGTTATGGCCGGAATTGGCGCGCTGGGGCATGGCAATGACATCGGGGGCAGCCTGCGGTTTCCCGCGGCAGCCAATGGTGCCGTTACCGTAAAACCCGGTTTGGGGCGCGTGCCTGCGTGGAACCCGAGCCAGAAGGCCGAGCGTGGATTGCTGGCCCAGTCCATGTCGGTGCAGGGGCTGATCACACGGTCGGCAGCGGATTTGCATCTGTCGATGCCCGCGTTGATCGCGCCGGATGCGCGCGATCCCTTCCATGTTCCAATGCCGTGGCGCGGAGCCACTCTGGATGCACCGATCAAGGTTGCCTTTACCAAGAACACATTCGGGTATGAGCTGCACCCTGAGGTGGACAAGGCGCTGGATACAGCGCGCGCTGCGTTGGTCGAAGCCGGGTATCTGGTGACCGAGATTGATCCGCCCGATGTGTTTGAATGCGGGCGCCTGGGCTATCGCGCGCTGATGGGCGAAGTGCTGACTCTGATGCAGGGCGATATCGAGGCAGCGGGCTCGCAGACCATCCGTGAGATTTTCGAGGTCTATTTTCAGGAATTCCCACCGATTGTCGGCACTGAACTGATTCAGGCTCTGGCCCAGCGCAGCCATTATGCGCGGGCCTGGTCGTTGTTTCTGCAGGAGTACCCGCTGGTCCTGTCGCCGTTTCTGCCGCAACCCTTCTTTCGGCCAGACCGGGATACCGAAGGGGCCGAGGGTGTGCATGAGGTACTGGGCTGTGCGGTCTATTCCTATGCGATGAACTTTCTTGGCCTGCCCGCCGCCAGCGTGCCGGCACGGTTGGCCGAGTTGGCGACCGGGCCGCAGCCGATCAACGTCCAGATCACCGCCAACCGTTGGCGCGAGGACATGGCGGTTGATGCCGCCGCCGCCATCGAGGCGCGGGTTGGCCAGATGGCTCCGGTTCTTTGGGACAGGATGGATGCAGGCGCATAGCAAAAAATTGACCCCGGGTTTTTGTGCCCGGGGTCCGCATGATAAAATATGCCCAGAAACCTGATGACGAGCGTAGCACCACCCACCCTCGCCAGCGCGTAAAATGCGCAATCATTTCGAAAACACCTTTAGATGGCCACTCACTTCCACCTTGGTGTGATCTCCGGGTAAGACAACATTAACAAACGATAAAGGGCGCGCCTGTGAACTGGTTCACATAAAAGATGCGAATTGGACGAACGCATCCAAATTTATGTGAATTGTTCGGAAATGAGGCGTTCTTCCAGGCCATGCCCAGGGTCGAAGAGGATTCGATGTTGTACGCTGGGGTCCGAACGGATCTCGACCCAATCGATATCGGGGAAGGACACCGAATCGGCCGCTGCGATAACCGGACGCTTGTCGGCCTCGATCACTTCGAATCGCACCCGCGCCATCTTGGGCAGCAACGCCCCGCGCCAGCGCCGGGGGCGAAACGCCGCGATGGGTGTCAACGCCAGGACATCGGCACCGATGGGCACAATGGGGCCGTGGGCCGAGTAATTATAGGCCGTCGAGCCCGCAGGCGTCGACAACAGCGCCCCGTCGCAGACGAGCTCGGCCATGCGCACACGGCCATCGACGCTGATCCTGAGGCGGGCGGCTTGCGGGCCCGCCCGTAGCAGTGAGACCTCGTTGATCGCGAGGGCCTCATGCTGTGTACCGGACTGGTCCATCGCAGTCATGCTGAGGGGGTTGATCACCTCTTCCTCGGCCTCGGCAAGGCGCGCCATCAGATCGGTTTCAGCGTATTCGTTCATCAGAAAGCCGATAGTGCCACGATTCATGCCATAGACCGGCGTATCGAGGTGCTGAATCCCGTGCAGCGTATGCAACATGAACCCGTCACCGCCCAGTGCCACCACCACATCCGCGTCCCTTGGGGCCGCATTGCCATAGCGTGCCACCAACGCGTCGCGGGCGGATTGCGCTACCTTGGCGTCGCTGGCCAGAAAGGCGATTCTTTTGCTCATGATCTGCGGTTTCCAGTGCTGCACATTTGGTTCCGAAACAAACATACCTTTCCGCATTAGGCCAGAGTTGACGCCATAGCAGGCCAATTCGTCGCTTTATAGCCTTTCTCGGCTGATCAGTTTCCGATAGGAAATCCGCCAGATAAACCCCAGCCCTGTGGAGCCACTATGAACGCCAACCTTCGTGATACCGGTTTCTTCACCCAGTCCCTTGCTGATCGTGACCCCGAGCTGTTCGGCTCGATCACATCCGAGCTGGGCCGTCAGCGCGACGAGATCGAGCTGATCGCGTCCGAGAACATCGTCTCTGCCGCCGTGATGGAAGCGCAGGGCTCGGTCATGACCAACAAATATGCCGAGGGCTATCCCGGTCGCCGCTACTATGGCGGTTGCCAATTCGTCGACATCGCCGAGAACCTGGCCATCGACCGCGCGAAAAAGCTGTTTGGCTGTGGCTTTGCTAACGTGCAGCCGAACTCGGGCTCTCAGGCAAACCAGGGTGTGTTCCAGGCGCTGATCCAGCCCGGCGACACCATTCTGGGCATGTCGCTGGATGCCGGTGGTCACCTGACCCACGGCGCGCGTCCGAACCAGTCGGGCAAGTGGTTCAACGCGGTGCAATACGGTGTGCGCCAGCAGGACAACATGCTGGACTATGATCAGGTTGAGGCGCTGGCGAAAGAGCATAACCCCAAGCTGATCATCGCAGGTGGCTCGGCCATCCCGCGCCAGATCGATTTTGCTCGTATGCGCGAGATTGCCGATATGGTTGGTGCCTATCTGCACGTGGACATGGCGCACTTCGCCGGTCTGGTTGCGGCAGGCGAGCACCCCTCGCCCTTCCCGCACGCGCATGTGGCCACCACCACCACGCACAAGACCCTGCGCGGCCCGCGCGGCGGCATGATCCTGACCAACGACGAAGATATCGCCAAGAAAGTGAACTCGGCCATCTTCCCCGGAATTCAGGGCGGCCCGCTGATGCACGTCATCGCTGGTAAGGCCGTTGCCTTTGGCGAGGCGCTGCGTCCCGAATTCAAGAGCTATATCCAGCAGGTTATCACCAACGCGCAGGCGCTGTCGGATCAGCTGATCAAGGGCGGTCTGGACACGGTGACCCACGGCACCGACACCCATGTGGTGCTGGTCGACCTGCGCCCCAAAGGCGTCAAGGGCAACGCGACCGAGAAGGCCTTGGGCCGCGCGCATATCACCTGCAACAAGAACGGCGTGCCGTTTGATCCTGAGAAGCCGACCATCACCAGCGGTATCCGTCTGGGGTCGCCCGCAGGAACCACCCGTGGCTTTGGCGAGACCGAGTTCCGCCAGATCGCGGACTGGATCATCGAGGTTGTGGACGGTCTGGCCGCCAACGGAGAAGACGGCAACGCCGAGGTCGAGGCAAAGGTGAAGGCCGAAGTCGCCGAGCTGTGCGCGCGCTTCCCGATCTATCCGAATCTCTGATCCGTCTCAGGTCGTGAAACAGAAAGCGGCGCCTCAAGGGGCGCCGTTTTTCTTTTGGGTTTGGCTCAAATGTAGCCGCGCCAGCGCAAGACGATGACCGCCAGCGCTGCAAGCGCGATCAGCCCCAAAGCCAGCGAACCCAAAAAGCTCAGAAACCAGCCCAAGCGTCTGTCGGCCAGATTGATCCCGTTCAGATGGGTCTGAACCTCGTCAGACGCTTTCTCAAGCTTCGGCATATCCAGAACCATCCGCAGCTTTGGGTGTTCGGCCATCTGCTCGGCCCGGGCCAGCACCATGGCCTGTTTATAGACCTTGCGCGGTAAGCGCCGCTTGGCGCGCTTGACCGAAGAGATCAGTGTTTTGTCCTTCACCCCAAGCTTTTTGCGCAGCAACCGGATGGTCTGCGCGATCTGCGTCTGGATATCGATTTCCTGCGTCATCTGCGCCTCCTGACGGGGTAATCTAGCCCTCTGCCGCGCAGGCGACAATGGGGCTGGTTGTTCCGCCCGGTGACGCGTATCACAGGGATATGCTGAATACGATCATCCATGGCGACCCGACCGACCACCCGCCCCTGCTGATTGCGCATGGCCTTTACGGCTCGGCCCGGAACTGGGGCGTCATCGCGCGGCGGCTGTCTGATGAGAGGCAGGTGATCGCGGTCGACATGCGCAACCATGCCTACAGCTTCTGGAACGATCAGCATGGCTATCCGCAACTGGCGCAGGATTTGGCCGAAGTCATCGACAGCGTCGGAGGCCTGGCCGATGTGGTGGGCCATTCCATGGGCGGCAAAGCCTCGATGGTGCTGGCGCTGGAACATGGTGATCTGGTGCGCAAACTTGTCGTCGCGGATATCGCGCCCGTCACCTATGGGCACAGTCAGATGCCGTTCATCGAGGCAATGCGGGCGGTGGATATGTCGCGCGTCCAGCGTCGCTCGGACGCCGAGGCGCAACTGGCCGATCTGGGCGTCGAAAAATCCCTGCAGAGCTTTTTCACGCAGTCGTTGGATGTTGAAGGCGGGCGCTGGCGGCTGAATCTGGACGTTCTGGCCAGCGAAATGCTCAAGATCATGAGCTTTCCCGAGGTTTCAGGCCATTGGGACGGCCCTACGCTGTTTCTGTCCGGTGCCGCGTCAGACTATGTCCTGCCCGAACACCGCGACCAGATACGCGCCCTTTTCCCCTCGGCCCGATTCGCGAAAATCCCCGGCGCGGGGCATTGGCTGCACGCCGAGAAACCCCGTGAATTCGAAGCTGCTGTCAGAACCTTCCTGAACGCCTGATCACGCCCCTTGGTAGAGCCGCTTGGCCACCAGCCATGACGCAGGTGCGGCGACAACTGCCCCTGCAATAGCGGCGTAGATAATGGCCATCGCGCTAACCATCCCTGCCGCCAGAACGGCGATCACGGCGGTTCCGGCAAGGGCGGTGGCGATCAGTGAATATAGCATAGCTGCAAGGCGTATCATGGCCGGTTGTCCTGTTTGGTCACACTCGACGATCACATTACAGGAATCGCATATAACTCGCTTTGACCTGTGTCAGATCAAACTCTTACATCCCCGGATCAACCGGTTCGACGGTATCACCGCCGCCGTTTACCCAATCCGAAAATCCGCCCATGTTGTAGACATGATGATAGCCCATATCCTTCAGCAGTTTTCCGGCCAGTGCCGCCCGGCCACCTGACGCGCAGTGCAGGACAATGACGCGATCCTTGCGCAATTCAGGGTCATAGGATTGCAGGTCAGGGTCAGCCCGGAATTCAAGCATACCGCGCGGGATGTGATGCGACCCCACGGCCCTGCCCGTCTTTTCCAGCTCGGGCGCGTCCCGGATATCCAGCAGCAGCGCCCCCTGCGCCAGCAACTCCTGCGCTCTGCCCGCGTCAATCCGTTCGACCACGGCATTGGCGGCCTCCATCATCTCTTTGACTGTCAAAGCCATCCGCGCACCCTCCTGCAGATTGAATCTGCAAGAGGGTAACATGCGCAATTTGGAAGATGTAGCAGTTAACGTATGCGGCCCGTCACATTAATGTTCCCGGAACGCGCGCGACATGCTGTCGACCACAGGCTTGGCGATATAGGCCGCGAATGTGCGCTCTTCGGTCTGGATCATGATCTCGGCAGGCATGCCGGGTGTGGGCACGAAACCCCGCACGCGGCTCATCTCGTCCGAGGTCAGCGAGATGCGCGCCAGATAGACCTCTTGCGGCATACCGGCGGAATCCTCGACCAGCGAGTCCGCCGAGACATAGAACACCTCACCCTCAAGCACCGGGGTCGTGCGCTGGTTCAGCGCCACCAGGCGCACCGTTGCGATCTGTCCGGTTACGACGCTGTCGATCTCGGTGCGCGGGATTTGCGCCTCGATGATCAGCGGAGCGTCGGCGGGCAGAATCTCGGCGATCTGCTCGCCGGTTTCGATCACACCGCCCGGCGTGTGGTGATGCAAGCGCACTACCGTGCCCGTCACCGGGGCACGGACAACCGCACGCGCCAGCACGCTGCGCGCCTGCCGCGCCTTCTCGCGCACGGATTCCAGATCGGCCTCAATCACGCCCAGCTCATCCAGCGCGGCCTCGCGATAGGCCGAGCGGGTGCGCAGGATTTGCTCTTCATACTTCAGCAGCATCTGATTGACCTCGGCGGTTTCGGCATGCAGACGCGCCAGTTGCCCCTCTGCTTCGGCTTGCACCCGGCGGATGGTGTTCAAATCGCCTTTGCGCACCAAACCCTTCTCGAACAGCGCGTGTTTCGTGTCATATTCCTCCTGCAGGATGTCCGAGCGGCGCTGCATGCTTGTCAGCTGCGCCTCGAACCCGGTGGCGCGGATCTTCAACGCCTCCATGTTCCGCTGCAGCAATGCGATGTCGTTCAACAACGTCTTGCGTGAAACATTGAAGCTGAGCTTCTGGTTATCCAGAATGGTCATGACCTCGACATCGTCCGAGGCCTCAATCAGGTCGGGCGAGAACACCAGATCCTCTTGCTCGCTGTGCTCGGCCAGAAGGCGTTCGGTCATGGCTTGCAGGCGGATTTTGCGGATAAACAATTCCCGCTCATTCGCCGCGGCAGAGGTCTGATCAAGCGTCATCATGATCTGACCTGCCTCAACCGCCTCGCCTTCGGCGACCAGAATATTCTCAATGATCCCGCCCTCAAGGTGCTGCACGATCTTGTTGCGTCCCGTGGCGACAAAGCTGCCCTGCGCGATGACCGCCGCCGCCAGCGGCGCGCGGAAAGACCAGACGCCAAAGCCACCGAAACAGACCACGAGCATGATCATACCGATGACGATGAACTTGGTGATCGATCGCGGTACCTCGGCGTACCAGACGCCCGGATCATCTTTGCGGACTACCAGCTCATTCATGATCTATCCCCCGTTGCCCTGAATTTCAGGTGGCTGCTGCCGCGAGTTGTTCAGCTGCTGCAGAACCTGTTCGCGCTGACCAAAGAGCGCCACGCGCCCGTCGGTCAGCAGCATGATCTTGTCGACCACGCTCAGCAGCGTTGGCTTTTGCGTGATGACAACGACAGTGATCTTGCTTTCCTTGGCCTGCTCAATCGCACGCGCCAGCGCCTTGTCGCCCGCCACGTCGAGATTCGAGTTCGGTTCGTCCAGCACCACCAGCCGCGGGTTGCCAAAGAAGGCGCGCGCCAACGCGATGCGCTGTTTCTGGCCGCCTGACAGGGGTGAGCCATCTGCGGCCACCACCGTCTCGTACCCCTGTGGGAGTGTCGCGATCATGTTGTGGACGTCGGCCAGCACGGCCGCGTCGTGGATTTGTTCGTCGGTCGCATCCGCACGCATTCGGCCGATATTGTCCTTGATCGTACCGGGGAACAGCTGCACGTCCTGCGGCAGGTATCCGATGCTTTCACCAAACTGGCGCGGGTCCCAGTTGCGGATGTCCATCAGGTCCAGCCGAACGCTGCCCGAGGTCGGCAGGATCGAGCCCACCAGCGTCTTGCCGAGCGTTGTCTTGCCCGCGCCGGAATTACCGATGATGGCCAGCGTCTCGCCGGGGTTCAGGGCAAAGGTGATCCCGTTCAGCACCACGCGCTTGGTGCCGCCGGGCACGTACAGCAGGCGCTCGACATCCAGACGACCCTCTGGGCGCGGCAGGCGCAGTTTCTCGTATTGCAGGGCCGAATTCGACAGCAACGCCTTGATCCGGCCAAAAGCCCCACGGGTCAGCAGGAAGGTGTTCCAGCCCTCGATCGACCCTTCGATCGGGGCAAAAGCACGACCCGCAATGATCGAAGCCGCGATGACCATGCCACCCGTGATCTCTCCCTGCAGCGCCAGATAAGCACCCCACCCCAGAATGCCGATCTGGGTCAGCAGACGCACGGCGCGAGAGATGGCGGCGAAGATCACGTTGCGATCCTGCGCCTTGACCTGCCATGTCAGCGATTGTGCGGTATCACGGCCCCAGATGCGCACCGCCTCGGGGATCATAGCCAGCGCGTTGATGATCTGGCTGTTGCGCGACATTGAATCCAGATGCTGGTTGGCAAGCGACTGGGCCTGATTGGCCTTGGCAAAGGGTTTTGCGGTGAGTTTCTGGTTCACCAGCGCGATCACCATCAGGATCAGCGCAGTGGTCACAACGATCATGCCAAGCTGCGGATGCACCAGAAAGATCATCAGGATGAACAGCGGTGCAAAAGGCACATCAAGGAAGGAAATCAGCGTGCCCGAGACCAGAAAGCCCCGCACCTGCTGCAAATCGCCCAGCGTCTGATACTCGCGCCCGTTACCATGCAGCGAGGCATGGGCCGCCGCGCTCAGAACCGGGGCACCCAGACGGGCCGCTACCTCGACCGCCGTACGCATCAGCATAAACCGGCGCACGGCGTCAAATGCAGCCTGAAAGATCACCGCGCCCGCAACAATTGCGGTCAGCATGATCAGCGTATCCAGCGAGCGGCTGGTCAGCACCCGGTCACTGATCTGGAACAGATAGATCGGGATCGCCAGGATCAGGATGTTGGTGGCGCAGGTCAGCACCAGCACAAAGGCCAGATTGCGCCAGATCGCGCGCAGCGAGGTGCGCAGCGTTTTCTGGAAATCTTCGGGCGGAGTGCGTTTGTGAAAGGTTTGGGGTGGCCCCTTGCCGTCGCCGCCGCCCGTCCCCGAGCGCATCAACGGTTCGTTCGCCTTTGCCTCGATCGTGGTACCCATGCGGTCTTTGCCGTCCGCAGGCGCAGAGGGGGTCATACGCGCTGTCGAATGATCGGCTGTCTCACGATCCGGGGTCTCTGGCTTGGCCACCCCAGTATCGCCGCCCGCCGGATCCGGATCTTGCGCGGGCTGCGACGGCGCGCGCTGAAGGGGAGAGCCAGCGCGCGCTTGTGACGTAATATCTGACTGCTGCGCATGCCTCGGCCCGGTTTTGTCCGGCTCTTGTGATTTTTGGGGCACCGCATCCTCAGGTGCCCGGTCTGATGGGGAATCCAGCGTTTCCACGCCCTCTTCGATGGCGAGTGCAGAAGCGGGTTGGGAGTTGGACAAAAGCATCTCCTTGGTCAGGCGAAAACGGGCTTCTGCCCCCAACGCATCAGCCTTAGCGGGCGCCTTGGCCCGGTTGCTGTCATCCAGTGGCGCCTGGCCTCCGCCTCCGTGCCGGTCCAAAGGGCTGGCAAAACGGGTCCGGCGCGACGAAAAAACGATCGACATATATAAAAAACCTTTGGGTCACTCGTAATGTACGGAAAACTCAGGCCAGCATTGACTGCAGGCCATCCGAAGCGGTCGCCATCTCGCTTGGCGTCAGGTCATTGCCCTTCGGTCCGATATCGGCACCGTGACCAGGCATCCCCATTTCATCCATCAGGGCTGCAATGGCTTCGTTCGTCATCTCTGTAATATCTTCGTTGGTGGGCATGTCGATCAGGCTGGCCTGATGCAACAGCAGGTCCGAATATGACCCGTCCTGCGCCATCACCACCGAGTCGACCCCGGCCTTGGTCACGTTGGCAGCGTTCAGCAATGCGTTGCTGCCGGCGATCACCTCGGTCGCGGATGCGCCTGGTCCATCCAGATGCACATCATCCTGATCGGCCAGCTTGGTCTCTTGCTCAACCACATTCAGCTGCACCAGTGACCCATCAACCTTGAGGACACGCATCTGTTCCATTCCGGCGAACATCGGATCGTTCATCAGCGCATCTTCCAGCGCCTCCATGTCGGATTCCTGTAGCGCCATCGCGTCGGCCATCGCGCTCTGCATCGCCTCGTGCGTATCGTCCCCTTCCGTGAGCAGCGAGACCTCATTCATGACAAGGTTTTCGTCGGTCCCTTCCATCGGCTTCGGCAGACCGCCGGTCACGATGTCATCATCCATCAGCACCAGCGTCTGGACAAAAGAGTCGACCGAGATCATGTCACCATCCACCATGACCAGATCGTAGTAGCTGCCAAGCTGCAGAATGTCGGTCACATCGACCATTTCGTTGTCGCCCAGCGCATAAAGCGTGGTCGTGGCGGAAATCTCGGTGTCGATATGGTCAATATCCGTAGCGTCTATGGTTTGCTTGACGAAATTCGCCACGATGAGATCGCCGTTGATCCAATCGACATGCACGAGGCCCGGCGCATCGTCCCCTTCGCCCGAGATCCAACCGGCAGCGCTGCCTTCGACCTCGATCGACGAGGACTGAATGACTTTCGTACCGGACCCGCCATTTGTGCCCTTATCAATATCCGAGACGACTGCGACCTGACTGACCATTGTCAGTTCGATCGACTTGCCACCAACCGCAATGAAGGGCGCATCAACCCAGGCCACGGTGGCAGAAACAGCATTAATCGCCAGATTGCCCCCTACGATCACTTCATGGCCATCCGAAAACTCTGGGTCGGCGTCCTGATCCCATTCCACCGGGAATGGATCCGGAGTGGCATCTTCATCATCTTCCTCGGGCTGATGATACGCAGGCAGAAGGTCGTCCCACTCTGGCGCCTCATCCATATATTCGCCGTTGACGATCACGCCCATCGCGTCGTCCCCATGGAACTGATAGACAACCGCGCCCTCAACCTCGACCTGGATCGGCGAGAGCATGTCTTCGGCCAGCGTTTCGACATATTCGACCGACAGGTAGTCCGAGATCGAGAAAGATGGCGCAGAAAAGGCATGCAGTGAGGTCGCAACCTGCATCGCGGCCTCGGCCAGCGCCACAAGCTCTTCGGGATCGCGGAAGTCACCCTCGCCCACCACATCATTGTCGCGCAAAAAGATCGACTGGAAGGTGTAAGTGATCGCCGATCCGATCAACTCGGTCACAATCTGCGGCTCAAGGATTATCGTATTTTGCGCGGCCTGGCCGATGGCCCCATCCGGCAGCGGTGGCCCTGCCGCGGGCGGTGCAGCAAGCACCACATTGGATTGGAGATATGGCCCGTCAGGCGCAGGTGGAAGTTCAGGAGTGGCAGGGAGGCTGTCGATCAAATAAGACAGCGGCGCATATTTTCCGGGGTCCAGGTCAAGATCTGCCTTGACCGTAATCTTGAACGGATCTTCCAGTTCCTCCAACTCGGCCTTGCGGCGCATAGCGGTGAACTCTTCATACTGATCCCTCAGCCGGGTTTGCTCAATCGTAAGATCAAAAGTTCCAATAAAGTGTGCAATTTTCTCGGTAACACTATCGAATGACATTTCGATGACCTCTAACTCCTTCCCCGGCAGGAAATTTCCGGGTCTGGATTTGCTGGGCCGAGGCCACAGAATGCGGCCCCGGCGTTTTCATTAAGACGGGGGCCGAAAATACGGCCCCCGCGAATTGGTCTTAGACCTCGGTGTCGTCGCTCGAGTAAGTCGAGGTCATCGAACCGCCAACCATGGTCGTATCGACCGAGTTACCAAGCACATTGGCACCCATGACGATCGATTGGTTGAAGGCAGATGTATCGACTACTGCGGCTGCGGATGCATAGGATTCGCCGTTGACGATACCGTCGCCACCGTTGTCCGAACCCCAGGAGCCGCCATTACCGCCAGCACCACCGGCGCCCGAATATGCACCGGATGCTTCGCCACCGGTGTTGATCGCACCTGTGGTTGCACCACCAGTAGACGTACCCATGACGTCACCGCTGGTGCCGCCATTCGATGCTGCTGCACCACCGGCACCGCCGTCACCCGACATCGCAGAACCTGTTGCGTCACCCGACGCCATCGAGTCCGCATCATTATCGGACGACGCATCACCACCGTATCCGGCAATCGCTTCGGCAAGGCTGTCGGCGTAACCATCGTTGGCTGCCTCGGCCCATGCTTCAGAGTCGCCGCCGTTTCCGGCTTCGTTGGTCGCGTCAGCCGAACCGGCACCGCTTCCGGCCGAGCTTGCGTCTGGGTTGGCTGTACCACCAGCGCCACCCGTACCTTCGGCCGATGCCATACCATCGCCGCTGGCGTCTGCCGATCCGTTGCTCGTGTTGGTTCCACCATTGCCACCAGAACCGTCTACGTCCTGATCGTTGTCGGCAGAGCCGTCGATATCACCAGGCGACTGCGTGATCACCGGTCCAGCAGCGTCTTGGTCACCAACACCTTGTGCTGCCGCATCCGTGTCGACAAAACCGCCACCGGCGCCGCCAGTGCCCGTACCACCGGTACCAGTACCACCAGTACCCGTACCGCCAGTACCGGTACCACCAGTACCCGTACCACCAGTACCCGTACCGCCGGTACCTGTACCACCGGTACCTGCACCACCGGTTCCGCCGTCTCCGCCGGTACCATTCGAGTTGCCATCTCCGGCTGCTTCGTCACCGTCAGGATCTTCTTCCTCTTCGACCAGCAGTACAGGGAATGCGAACCCTTCTTCTACCGAACCGGAATCTCCGCCGGTACCGTCACCACCATTGGCATTGCCACCAGAGCCTTCGCCACCGGAGCCTTCGCCGCCAGAGCCTTCGCCACCGGAGCCTTCGCCACCAGCACCTTCGCCACCAGCGCCTTCGCCGCCAGCGCCTTCGCCACCGGAACCTTCGCCGCCATCGGCATCATTCCAACCCATGGCGCCAGCACCAGCCAGACCCAAACCAATATTGCCTCCTGAGGAAGACTCGTTGGCTTCGTTGGTTCCATCGCTGGAGTTGTCTGCCGAACCATCGTTTTCGGCATCACCATCGCCACCATCGGCACCGTCGTTAGAAGCATCGGTTCCCGCCAGACCAAGGCCAGCAGCCAATGCACCCGAGGTGTTGTCACCACCGTCCGCATCGCCATCTGCGTTCGCTCCGGACAGGCCAAGACCCAGACCAAGACCAAACGATTCAGCGCCGCCACCGTCGCCACCAGTCGAGTCGCTGTCTGAGCTTGATTCACCATAGTTGTCGGCATTGGATTCGCTGTCGGCAGCTCCTCCTTCACCGCCAGTGCTGTCACCGTCCGAGCTGGCGCTTGAATGACCAAGACCCAGGCTTGCATTATAGGCATCGCCCGAAGACGCGCCGTCGCCACCGGTTGCAGCGCTGTCTGCGTTTCCGGAATGACCGCCAAAGGCCAGCGAATGGCTGCCGCTGGTATCGCCATAAGCGTCACCGCCGTAGCTCATGCCGCCATCACCAGAAGAGCCACCGTCGTTGTTTACGTCGATGCCATCCTCAGCATAGGCCTCGCCACCGTTGGCGTCGCCATTCTGGCTGAAGTCGCCCGAGTTCGATACCGATGCGGTGCCCAGTGAGTCACTATCTTCCAGGCTGGCGTATTGCTGATTGATCGACGCAAAGTCGTTTCCGGGCCCGTCCAGTGAGATATCGATATTGATATCATCGCCGGGATCATAATTGACGTCGTCGCCCGCCGTGATCACGTCACCGACGTCGCCATCGACATCTTCGATATCGACGTCAACCTTGTCATCGTCGCGCGGAATCCATTCTCCGCCTGAGAAATCAATGTCTACTGATGCGGTGTTGTTATTGGTGTTGCTGTCGTCACCACCGTTCGACTGCGAGTTGCTGTCATTGCCACCGTTGGTGTTGCTGTCATTGCCACCATTGGTGTTGCTGTCGTTACCACCGTTGGTGTTGCTGTCGTTACCACCATTGGTGTTGCTGTCATCGCCCTGTTGCTGCTGTTGTTGCTGCTGCTGCAGGTCTTCAACAGCCATCTCTTCTTCTACTTCGACTTGCGGCTCATCTACGATAGGATCCTGATCGTCGATGACTTCTTGGACATCGGTGATAGGTGCTACTCTACGTTCCATAATAAATTTCCACTTTTACTGAAGCACCAGACCGCCACTCATCTACAAAGCGGTTACAGGCGCGGTTGAAACAGATTTCGCGCACAGAGTGTCAAACTGGACACTCGCGCGGCAGTGAAGGTCTTCTGTCTGGTCAGCCCCCCTTTCTCGGCCCAGCCGATTCCATGACCACAGAAAATTCGCCGAAATAAGCGGCCGCGGGCATGTCAGGTTCAAAGATGCTTCATCAATTGAAGCGCGATCATGGTCGCAGCGATGGGGGAGGGTGAATAGCTGGCCGAAAGTACTAAATGTGGCAACTCTTTGTTTAAATAATGGTTTTTTCAGAAACCGCCTTTAGACAAGGCATTTCGGAGGAAAAACGAGCAAATTTCGGCCTTGTCAGTATTTTATTTATAAAAAACAATAAATTAACGGATATCGACAAAATCCAATACTAACCGAAAGTTCTATGGCACAGCACCGAAGCATGGCGTTCTATTGCTGAAATTCGAACTTTAAGTTATCATGAAGTTCTATTTTGAAGATTTTAGTTACCGTTGGGCGCCATCTGAATCTGTACCCGATTAGACCTTCAGCAGGTGGTGCGTTTATTAGTGGGGGAAGGACAATGAAGACCTCATTGCAAGATGACTCCCGTGGTCAGATTGAATACCCAGAAGACCTGACGATCACATTTATCGGTAAGGAATTATTCTATTCCAACCAAACTCTCAGAAGTGTCCAGAATGAATTTGGCGTCGTAGCGGCGCGCTACGAAACGATCGACGCGCTTCTGAGCGAGAGCGGATCTGCGCCGCCGGCCGAACGTATTATCGTGGTCGACCAGATGTTGATAGAGGATTTGCTGACCCGCCCGGGCGATTACGCAAAGCTGGCGCAAGACGGTTGTCTGGCGTTCGCATACCGTAAGAAAAGTTCGGCCAGATTCCTGTTTGAACACTGGCCGCGCGACCAGTTCGGCAATATCGGGTACCTTCCCATGAACGTCGCGCCCGATGTCTGGCGCGCCATTCTGCGTCTCTTGATGCACGAAGAACTGCACCTGCCCTGTTTCCTGGCAGACAGCGTTGCAGCCAAACAGGCGACCGCAGAAACCTCGATTGAAAACCAGCCAGCCACCCGGACGCGCGCGCCTGAAAAACTGCTGCTTTACGCCAAACTCACCCGCCGCGAGAAACAGGTGCTGAGACTCGTTGCACAAGGCAAAAGCAACAAGGCAATCGCCGCTAAGCTGGGCATCACCGAACACACTGTGAAACTGCACATGCACAACGTTTCGGGCAAGATTGATGTCAGCAACCGGACCGAAGCCGCCCATTTCTATTTCGAGGTCGCACCGAACGAGACGCGCAATGCCTCAGTTGGATGAGGCTTTCGAAACGCGGTTTGACCGGCTGATCCTTCTGGTCGGCCGGTTGAACTATATGTGGACGAATACGGAAAGCCTGCTGATCCATCTGATCGCCGGGCTGACCGGAGCCAACAAAGACGTCGCCGTCATCATCTTCCTGACCCTGAACACGACCCGCGCACGCATCGATCTTGTCGAGCGCCTCGCCAAGATGGAGGGTCGCCCTGCCGAGGTTCGCGATCCGATCCTGGAACATACACAACGCTTGTTGCGCCTGTCGTCGATCCGAAACAAATACAACCACTGCATCTATTCCTTCGATCAGGAAAGCGGAAATCCCAAAACCATCCTGATGCGTATCGCAGACCGCAAGACAGACATCAAACTTGGGCGCGAAGACACCGTGGACGATGACGCGATGCGCGAAATCGAGGATGTAGTTGCCCGTCTCTCGACAGCCAACACTGACATCTGGGCCCTGATCAAGCGGCTTGGGTTTCCTGTCTGACCCATTCCGAACACCGATTCTGAGCTGTTGGGTAAAAGAAGGGCGCGCCTGATCACAGCGCGCCCTATGAAAAAGGGAGGATTATGAAAAACCAAACGCCCGAAACAAAAAAGAGGCGCTCACTCACTAACACCTCTCTTCTGACGCATATTGTCAGAGTTATCAGTGATGCAATTCACATGCGTTCAAAACAAACTTGGAAAAGCTGTAGCGATCACACCGACCAGCACGACGGCGAGCGCCCGGTGGCGGCGATCCCTTCAAGCACCATAGGGCTTCTATCGAGACCAAAAACAAAGTCAGCGCCACCTATAGGCAGCAAATCTCTGACTAAGGGAAAACCCCAATTTCAGATATCAAAGACAGGTGTTAGTTTGACTTCAACGGATCGTTTTCAACGCTCCGACACCCCCTAGGAGAGAGGGGCTGGCCAAGACCCCCTCATCCAGCCCCTCGCGCCATCTTCACTCTCTACCATTTGTGAGACGATGGCTTGCTCCCCTAAAGGTGCCCTTTCGGGCATAGTGGAATCATAGCACGTCTCGCCTCAAAAATCTCCCCCTTTGCCAGAGTTTCTTAGCCCCGTCACCGGACGCAAGGATGGTCAGGAGCATTCGCTACGCCACGCCTCGAAAACGCGCTCGGGAACGATCTGAGAGTTTGGCAGGAAAAACGTGGTGCCCCCACACGGGCTGCATGTGAAAACCAGACCAACCCTAAGGGCACGTTTTTCAAGGGATAATCAGATCGACCTTCAGGTCATGTGTCCCAAGACGTGTATGTTTTGTGTCTCACACTATGTGGGTGATGTCCACCAATGGATGCAGAGCAAAGCGGTGTGGTTCTTGCCCAAAAAAGCGAAGCAATACCTGATAATGCTTGCCGTGGACGATCAGCTTGCTTCCGCCCGCCTTGTAGCGCATGGAAAAAAACAATGGTTGCATCAGGAGGCTTGGCTATGGATTTCACACTTGGCGATATGACTGTGACAGAAGCAGTATGGGTTCCGCTTATATCAGCGCTAGCAGGTGGCGTGCTTGCTCTATTAGGGTCGTTTGGTGCTACATGGCAGAATAATCGTGCAGCACGCATGATACGTGAAGAAGAGATTGAACGCCAAGGCGCAGAGAGTGCTTATGCTACGTTTTTCAAGCTACTTGAAGCGCACGAATCCGCTGCGAACCTACAGAGTCAAATAAACGAAATGTTCGATGTGGCTGCCGAGAACGGCGCTGAAGACATGGAGCCATGGGCTAAGGTTACGGAGTTGGTCGGAGCAGTAGACGAAATCAGAACAATAGAGCCGAGTGAGAGTTCATTTTTAATAGCCGAAAAGCAGGCCGATCTTCTGAATGAAGTCCACCTAATACAAAAGCGTATTGCCAATATAGTGGCGTCTGCTGCCAAGTATAACGAAATTCGTTCCGAACTTCACGAATTCCTACTCGCAAACATGTCAGAAGGTGAGTTGAGTGAGGGCACACGATTTGCGGCATCATTTGAAGGAAAAGCCGGGATTCACGCTGAAATGCTATCTAGCAGGGCCAACAACCTGCTCGGGCAAATCATGGCGTTTCTTGAGAAAGATGTGCCCGCTTCGTGGGATGTAACCAAAAATTTTAAAAGCGCCGCAAGCGCACGGTTCGGGGACAAGTTTCCAGAGTTTAATCTCGAACTTGAGCAGATGTGAAAACGCAACACACCCCTAAACTGAATTCACCGCAAAAATTTAAGTGCCTAAGATACATGGATGGGATGGCGATTTCCCCCATATGGGCACCTTTTTGCACCCATTAGCTCCACCTGCGGAAATGCTCCACTTATGCAATAAAAACAATAACTTGAAGTTATTTTCGGTAGCAACCATGTTGTCTCTGCATCGTGTTGGTGCATACCTAACAAACACTTAAAGGAAACACTGATGATCATCTTTGACATCCACCTTGGCCGCTTCTCCATCCTCGCCCAGCGCGAACCTGATTGGCGCAGCTTTAAAGTGACCCGTGAGGGGCAAGGAGAGATCGCCATTGATCTGCCTTACGCCTGCATCTTTCTCACTAACTACCGGCGCACCTTCAGTAATTCCCAATAGACCAAGGCCTCGTGGGAACCGTGTGGGTGTGTCTGATGATTTCCCAAAAGAATGGTATTGACGTTTTGGGAAGGCTTTCCCAAATAGTTTAAGACACCAGTTGGAAAGAACGACCATGATCATCGGATACGCCCGCACATCCACACTCGACCAGAAGGCAGGCTTGGAGGCACAGCAGAGAGACCTTGAGGCCGCTGGTTGCGAGAAGGTCTTCACGGAACAAGTATCGTCGGTGGATTTGCCAAGTCGCGAGAATTTAGAGAATGCCATCGAGTTCGCCCGCGAAGGGGACGTTTTGGTGGTGACTAAGCTGGACCGCCTTGCGCGTTCGGTTGCGCATCTCGTCAAAATCACCGAGCGCTTAGAAACCAAAGGCGTGGCCCTTCGCATCCTCGACGGCGCGATAGACACCACTACCGCGAACGGGCGACTTCACCTTAACATGCTGTCCAGCATCGCGCAGTTCGAGCGTGAGATCATGTTGGAGAGGCAACGCGAAGGTATTGCGAAAGCAAAGGCCAAGGGTCGTTACAAGGGCAGAAAGCCCACCGCCGTGGCGAAGACCGACAAAATCCTCAAGCTGGCAGGCGACGGCATGAAGCCGCTCAAGATCGCGGAGACCCTCGGCATAGGGAAATCCAGCGTATATCGCATTCTCGACGAGGCGAAGTCGGCTGAAGTTCAATAACCCCGTTCCTAGGCAGCGGGCGATAGGGTTCGAGAGACAGGTGTTCTCGCGACCCACATACTAGACCCAAGAGAGCACTGAACCTGAGCGGTCGCGGCAAGCGGCTTCGAGGAATGGCCCGCTGCCGTGGCTATGCGAAGACGGGACGGCACCTCTCGGGCACACGTGATGTCTACTTCTTTCACGAGACCTTCTCGGCGGCTTGGTCGGCTGCCGGGAAGGAAGCGTGTGGAAGCGGACGTGTGTCATGGGGTGCGAACAATCCTTTTCACAACTTGTCACATCATCTCTCTCGTCCATCCCAGCATGCAAAAAGGAACAATGACATGCAGAACAAGACCCTCACTAATATCGACCGAAACGACATCACGACGGACACCACATTCAGACACCGCTCTGGCCCTGATAGTGGCACACATTTGGCGGCGTTGCGGAAAACCCTCAGGAACACCGGCAGGCTAGACCCTGTGCTGGTTTGGCAAGAGGCCTGTGGCAAGGGCACGCCAACGGGTCGGTTAGTCTTGCTTGACGGTCACTACCGTCTTGCAGCTTATCGGGCAGAACAATCCGCCGGTAAGATTGAAGGCCGAGGTATCCCCGTGGTGATCTTGGTGGGCACCCGGATGGAGGCCCATCTGGCGGCGCTAATGGCGAACTCTAAGGACACGCTACCGCTAACCATGCAGGAACGCCTAAACGCAGCGTGGACACTTGTGAGGACTTACCGAAACGGCATCTCTAAGCCGCGCTTAGCAAGAGCCTCAGGTATTTCCGAACGGACCATCCTTAGCATGCGTCAGCAGATGAAGAAGTTTGCCGAGGAAGGAGAAGTTCCTGATGGCAACTGGCTCATCGACCGCAGGTTCCCCGTTCAGAGCGACTACGAACCACCCTCGGATGCCGCAAGACAGGCAATGGTGGCAAGCCTCTCTCAAGCTCTCAAAGCGGCCCTGAGCGAGGTCAGAACTCGCGACGTAGAGATCATCGGGGACGCGCTGCAGGAAGCCCTTGGTGTGCGCCAGTTCGCTACCATTGCGGACTACCTCGGGGGCAGCGATGACGGGGACGATAGAGACGTTGGGTGGATGGAACCTGACATCAATGAAGGCGGCTTCATGGACTTTGACCATGACCTCTTGGGCGACCCTTCAACGCGACCCCAAGAGGGAGCCGCGAGGATCAACTGAGAACATCCCAACCACGCAACCATAGACCACGCAAATTGCGCGGTTCTCACTATCAGATAATGCCCCTGTCGGACCAAGCGACGGGGCTTCTTCATTTTCAGTCACCGCAAGTGACAAAGGGAAACAAATGACCGACATCTACAAACGCCCAACCGGGTCCAAGGCAACGGCAGTGGGAGACCGCAACCGACGCCGATGGTCCCGCTACCTCCGCGAACGCCTCACTTTATTGGTGTCTCCGGTAGACTTCATGACTGCCGAGGAGGGCCAGACGTTGAACGCAATCCGACGTCAGCGCACGACCCAAAGCAAATACCCTTGGCAGAACAGGCCCACTTGGACCACGACCCGCATTCGCATCGACCAGTTGGCAACCCTTAGCCTCCTACAGAAGCGGCACCTCAAGGCCACCGGCAAGGAAATCTCAAAGGCCGAGGTCTTGGCCGCACTCATGGCCACCGGCCTCAACACCATCATTAACCACGAAGATTTTGGCGGCAAACCCGCCTGAGCTTCTCCCTTAAATCAACGTGAAAGATCAAAACTATGACTGACTGGACAACCGTATCCGGCACACCCGAAACAAACACATCAGCCCTATTGAACAAGGACGAAAAGACTACTCCTCACGCCGTCGTCGGCAACGGCGGACTTGAGGTCAATGGCTCAGGCCCCGTGCAACATTACCGCTCCTCGACTTACACGATGGGCCAAGAGGCCACTAAACAATCGTCCATCATGGACACTGCTAAAGCCGACCACGGAGGACAGATCATTGGACGCTCTCCCCATGGCAATGACATTGTCAGCATTGGCGGCATGACTACCACCATCAACGCAGCCGTCGCGGCTGGTTACCTTATTCGCAATCAGGATGGGTCTTTCTCGGACAAGGCAGTGCCGGAGGCCATTCGCAATCCTGTCGAAGGGGCGAGCGCGAAGGCACCCTCTCAGGACACCCCCAAGCAAACCTCTGATGGCATAACCGACTTGAGCCTATCCACAAAGACCACAGACGCCCTGACGAAGATCGCAACAACCGCGATGCCCGGAGACATTACCAAGGCCGTGGACGGCATCCTCATGCACGGCGAGGTGGACACGAACACGCTGAGCCGGATGGCGGGACAGATGGGAATGGAAGCCTCACAGGTTAACGCGCTCTGGCAAGCTGCACATGGCGGTTTCTACGAAGCCGGTGCAGATATTCTCGGAGAGGGCGGTATCGACGACGAAGCATTCGGGCAATGGGCCAACTCCAATCCGGCCACAGCACAAAAACTCATGGAAGCATCACGCGCGCTCGTCATGACCAATGACACCTCGGGTCTCAAGGACTTGCAAACCTCCTTTTACGAAAGTGCTGACAGGTTCATGCCTGAGGAGACCCGCAACGCGCTGACCGAGGCTGGTTTTGAATACCAAGACACACCATCGGGATTGAAGGTCGTCATTGACGGCACCCTCGTGTCCTTCGACGTGGCCGTAAAGCAGCAGATCATCCGTTTCATCTAACGCGCCCCCAACCTGTCCCCGAGCATCACCGTTCAGGGGCACTCCCCCAACTAAGACAAGGAGCCAAGAACATCATGGCCGAGATTTGCAAACCCAAGGTCGCACCAGACGAAAGTGGTGGTTTCAATCCCAATTGCAACCGAGCCTCAGGCGCTCAGTTTGCCTCTTCTGCTATCCCCAGCGCCGCTGAGGTCGCGGCCCGGGCCATGCGCAAGAGAGCCGCTGAGAGGGCCGCTCAGGAGGCCTACAGGCGTGCCAAGAAAGCATCGAAAGGGCGGTCTAAGAGTGAACCCCAACGATGGCTCTCGAACGATGACCTAGCCTGACGCCGCGAACACGAGCCTCACTGCCTCTCCTGAGGCGGTGGGGTGAGATGTATGAATGAAAGGTTGTGCGACCCGCTAGGCGGAAAGCCGAGACTACGGGGCAAGATCAATTGCTTTTTTCATCGCCTCTGCCCCTGCTTTCAGTTTGGCATCATCTCCGCCATAGACCCGGTCACCCTCACCACCAAGTGAATGCCCAAGAAGACGATGCTCAACTCTCTCTGGAACGCCTGCGAGGACAAGCCAGTCTTTCATGTTGTGCCGAAGTGAATGAAGAACGTGACGCTTGTCGTCTGTGATCTGTCTAAGATGCTTCATTAGCGCCTGAGATACTGCTTCGTATCCTCCTTCATGCGCATACCTTGCGAAAAGCATACGCTCTCCATCGGCCAGCTTCACGGCTTCCTGAGCGGCCAACAAGGCGTCACCGACAAGGGGAACCGCTCGAATGGAAACTTTCGTTTTAACACGCCTCTCTTCGTGCCACTCGACCCATATGTGAGGATGTTCGCCATCAAGCCTGACATCCTCGACGCGTAAACCAGCAACTTCGGAAACCCTGCAGCCGGTGCCCTGTAGCAACCGCCAGATAATCACAAGTGCAGGTTCTTTTGCCTTATCGTTCAGGCGTGCGCGCATCTTTAGAATAACGTTGCTTGGCAGAGGGTCGCGTTTCCGCCCCTCGCTTTCCGGCGGCGCGTTAGGGTCAACCGTTTCGAGACCAATGAAGGGGTTCTTTGCTTTGCCCTCAAGATCGAACTCAATGATGGCAAGGTTCACCATCGCCACGAGCATGTTGAGTTCTCGCTCAACAGAAGCGGGCGCGAGAGGTGAGCCGTCTTTCTTCCGTTCGCTCTTGTAAGTCTCCTCCAGTTTTCTCCCATGTGCCCTTTTGAGGTCCACCAATGCCAGCTTGCCGAGGGGGCCGAGCGCCTTTTCGACACGTCCGCACACGCGTTCCAGTTGGTTTCGTTTGTAGCGCCCTCTGGACCCGTCCACACGCAATTTGCGATACATCTCCTTCGCATCTTGCAAAGAAGCTGGCGGTTCATCCGCATCAGGGGTCATCAAGGCCCTAATCATGGTCGGGTCAGCACCACGACGGCGCAGGTCTTCTGCCAAGACAGCTTGTTTATCGTCGTCGCTAAGGCCTCCCTCTATGGCTTCCTTCATTGCGGTGACTTCCGCAACTGCTTCACGCCAGTGTTCGAGTGGCGAGAGTGAACCCTGACCAGCCGCCTTCAGTTTGGCTTTCTTTTCGATCTTTTTGTATTCCGCGAGGAGTGCCTCTTGCTCAGAAACAAGGGCCGAACCCTCTCGTGCCTTCATGGGAACCTGAAAAAACTCTTCCCCCAAGACCTCCATGACAGCCTTTGAGTAGCGCTTACGAAAGCGCTTGCGGCCTCCCGGCAGGTTGTCGACGTATTTGAGTTTCACCATCACCACCATCGCATGTGTCCCGTTTGTGTCCCGTTTTGTGTCTCGGGATGGGCGCGAAGTGCCTGATATCCTTGAAAAACAAAGCCTTCAAGCGGCTTTTGTGGTGCCCCCACACGGACTCGAACCGCGGACCTACTGATTACAAATCAGTTGCTCTACCAGCTGAGCTATAGGGGCACTGGATGCCGATTAATGCGTTGGCCCGGCAACTGCAAGACAGAATTTTTGCCTGATCTTAACACCGGGTTGTTTTTTTGCCAGCATGCCCCTCGGGTGCCCCATGTTAGGCATTTGACCACGCTCGGTGCAAATTGTAACCCGACCCGGTTCGTACCGTATGGAAGGATAGACGACAATGCAGGTGGCCATCCATGCCGGTACGCGCTTTACCGATGAAGGCGACGTGCTCAGGCTGCTCAAGGCAAATGCCGCGGTGGTTCACGGCAACGGTGCGGCGTTCTGGGGCTTCCGGGCTTACAAGAACATATTCCGGTCCGCGCTAGGGGTGATCGGCGACAGACCCCCCGAGGCGGAAACTCTGGCCAAGTTTGAAACCATCACACCAGATGATCGAGAGATCAGTCGCGCCATCCTGTATCGCGCCGAATATCTGGGCGAAAACCCTACCACCATCATGGACGGGCAGTTTTATCCGCACGCCGGAAAGCGCATTGCATTGATGGATCAGCTGTTCGCGGACGCTCAGATCGAGCTGTTTGTCGCACTGCGCAATCCCGGCACATATATTCCGAAGGTCCTGATGTCACTTTCCCAGCCCGAGCGGGACAGGATTCTGGCAACAACGGACCTGAGCTGTCTGAGCTGGTTGAGCGTGATCGAAGACCTGCGGGATTTGGCACCAGATGTAAAGATAACGTTGTGGAGCAACGAAGACTCGCCGCTACTGCAAGGTGAAATCGTCCGCGCCTTGGCCAGGCTGCCAGAGGACTTGCGCTTGCGTAACGAATACAAACTGCTTTCGTCGCTTGTATCCGAGACCGGTCGCCAACAGATACAGGACCTCAGACAACAGGACCTCTCGCCCAATGACCCCACCGTAAAAGAGGCGCTTGCCACCATTTTCCGAGACCATGCCCTGGCGCATGAGATCGAGGAAGAGGTTGAGTTGCCCGGCTGGGACCAGGATGTCGTGGCGGCGTTTACCGAGCTTTACGAGCAGGATCTGGCACGATTGCAAACCATGCCAGATATCAGGTTCCTGCGGCCGTAACGGCGCGCGCTACATGCCCAGCGCTTCTTTATACATCTCAAGCACCGCCTCTTCTTCGGCAATGTCATCCTTGTCACGCTTGCGCAAAGCGACAACCTTGCGCATCACTTTCGTGTCGTAGCCACGCGCCTTGGCTTCAGCCATGACCTCTTTTTGCTGATCAGCGATATCTTTCTTTTCCGCCTCAAGACGCTCGAACCGCTCAATGAACTGGCGCAACTCGCCTGCGGTTACGCGATAATTGGCGGCGGCCTGATCTTCGGTGATGTCATCCATCTGCGTCTCTCCCAAGGGCTGAAAAACAAGATGCCCGGAAGGCGGGCAGGATGCCGGATACATTGCCGCCCGCCCAACCGCAAGCGCGCATTCGGGATGGCAGGCTTGTCTGGCACGCCGCGATCCGCTAAGCGCGATCTCAGTTTTAAGGGATGAGTGTGGAAACCATGTTCGACATGATCGTCTGGGGCGGGGCCGCCCTGTCTCTGGCCGGGCTGGTCGGGCTTGTCTGGTGCATCTTACGCGTAATGAAGGCGCGCCGATCTGGTCTGAGTGATGATGAACTGCGCGCCGCGGTTCAAGCGGTACTTCCCTGGAACCTCGCCTCTCTTTTCTTGTCTGTCATTGGACTGATGTTGGTCATCCTCGGGATCTCGTTTGGATGACCAACCGATCAGACGGGCATGTTGTCAAAGCGCGCTTCAAGTGCATCCTCGGCAAGGGCCGCATCCAGCCGCCGCAACCGTGACGGAATCTGAACGCCCCGCGCACGCATCTTGTCGATCACCTTGCTGACACTGGGTTGCAATTCCAACCGGGTATCGAGACATGCGCCACAAAGCCTTTGCTCAAGGCGTTCCGCTTCGGTGTAAAGGTCCTGAGCAGTCATTTTGCATCCTCCCAATTGGTGTCACTTTGCCTGATATAGGTAACAGAAATAAGATCAGCATGAGACTTGATCAACGTATCGCAAATTCTTGCCGAGACACCGCAAAAACCGGCGATACGCTGCGGGTCGCCTAAAGGATATACAAATTACACGCGTCTTGCCTTGACAGACATCAACTCGTGATTTGGCACTTGCGTCACATTCCGCTATCAATATGTGAATCTGCCCAGACGGAGGACCACATGACCCCTATCGTGAACGCCTTTTTCGATCCACAGACCTTCACTGTGTCATATGTTGTGCGCGAACCCGAAGGTCAGGCCTGTGCCATCATCGACAGCGTACTGGATTTTGATCACGCCTCCGGGCGCACGGACACAGCGTCGGCAGATCAAATCGTCGATCATGTCGTGGCCAATGGGCTCAGGGTCGACTGGATTCTGGAAAGCCATGTCCACGCCGATCATTTGTCGGCCGCGCCCTATCTTCAGCAAAAGTTGGGGGGGAAAATCGGAATTGGTGAGAACATCGTGACCGTGCAGGACACGTTCGGAAAAGTCTTCAATGAAGGGACCGAATTTCAGCGTGACGGTAGCCAATTCGATGCACTGTTCGCCGAAGGCTCCAGCTTTCACATCGGTCAGATGCGCGGCGATGTTTTGCATACGCCCGGCCACACACCTGCCTGCATGACCTATGTGATCGGCGATGCGGCCTTCGTGGGTGATACGCTGTTCATGCCCGATTTCGGCACCGCGCGATGCGACTTTCCCGGCGGTTCGTCCGCGGATCTGTACGCCTCGATCCAGAAGATCCTCTCGCTACCCGATGAGACGCGCATCTTTGTCGGCCATGACTACAAGGCGCCCGGCCGGGATGAGTATGCCTGGGAAACGACGGTCGGCGAGCAAAAGGCGTTGAACATCCACATCGGACAAGGCCGCAGCATCGAAGAATTCGTCGAAATGCGCGACGCGCGCGATGCAACGCTATCGATGCCACGTCTGATCCTGCCCTCGCTGCAGGTCAACATGCGCGCCGGGCAGATGCCGCCCGCAGATGACAATGGCGATGTGTTCATGAAACTCCCGGTCAACAAATTATGACTGCCGGATAAGAGAGGAACCGGAAATGCATATCGACTGGCTCTGGGGCTTGGCCGGAGGACTTTTGATTGGATCGGGCGCAGCCGTGTATCTGCTGTGCAATGGGCGCATCATGGGCGCAAGCGGTATCCTTGCTGGCGTGCTGACACGCAGTGAACGCAGCGCGATGACGGAACGGCTGGCCTTTCTGGTCGGCTTGATCGGGATGCCGTTTTTGCTGCGCCCATTGATCGCTCCGCAGGCGCAAACCCATCTGACCGGCGATCTGGCGCTGGTCATCATGGCAGGGCTGTTGGTTGGCGTGGGAACCCGCATCGCCAATGGCTGCACTTCCGGGCATGGCGTTTGCGGCATTTCCCGCTTCTCGCTGCGGGGTATCGTGGCCACTGTGTTCTACATCCTGGCCGGCGGTCTGACCGTCGCGGCGTTTCGCCATGGCCTGGGGGTGATCTGATGCGCAACTTGTTTGCATTTCTGGCCGGTTCCTTGTTCGGGACAGGGCTTTTGATCTCCGGCATGACCGATACGACCAAGGTGCAGGGCTGGCTGGATGTTTTCGGCAACTGGGACGCGACGCTGGCCTTTGTCATGGGCGGTGCCATCCTGCCCATGCTGGTTGCATGGCGCATGACCCGCCGCGGTGCACCACTGGTCGGTGGCGCGTTCCCCGCTCCGCCCCGGGTCGAGCTTGACCGGCGGTTGATCGTCGGTTCAGTGTTGTTCGGCGTAGGTTGGGGATTGGTAGGTTTGTGCCCCGGTCCGGCTATGGCATCGCTGAGTTATGGCGGCACTGGCGGAATTGTGTTCCTGATCGCCATGATCGCAGGCATGTTTGCCGCCCCAATGGTGGGGGCGCAACTGGACAGGATGGAAAACCCGGCCTAAGCAATTGTCATGGAGATTCGACCGATTACCCCCCGCTACGCTGTCTCGCCTCAGATCAAGATTGAGGACGTGCCAGCCATCGCCGAGGCAGGTTTTGTCAAGGTGATCTGTAACCGCCCCAATTCCGAAGTGCCCCCGGACCAGCAATCCGATGCCATCGGTCAGGCCGTCCGGGACGCCGGGTTGGAATATGAGGTGCTTGAGCTGACGCACCAGACGATGACCCCCGAAAACGTTGCCCTGCAACGCGATATGGCGGAAAACTGCAGCGGGCCGGTTCTGGCCTATTGTGCATCTGGCACACGATGCTCTGTCGTTTGGGCGCTGGGTCAATGCGACAGGCTGACGACGGATGATATTCTGGATGCAACCAGCAAGGCGGGATACGCGCTGGAGAACCTCCGTCCGGCACTGGACCAGATGCGCGGACAGAGCTGAAGCGATCAGCCTTGGTCATCCATTTCTGAAAGCCCAGCGAGCTGCGAAATCTCGGAAACAATTTGCACCGCGTCGATCGGCGAGGCATCACTCCCTTCTTTGGTGTCGCCGAGGGGGGTTAGCTCGCCCAGATTATCACCGGTGTCCTCCGGCGCTTGTGCATGAACAGGACCGGACCGGCTTGCGAGGAACGGCTGCTGCTCTGTTGGGGGCAAGGTTGTCATGCCCCGATCTTCGTTGATCCGAACTGCACGCATCCCACCGCATTGACCCAGTCGACCAACAGCCATCCGGCCCCGGTCAATGGTCACGATTTCAACCTTATCCAGTTTCGCCCGGCTCAGCGGCAGTTGATCCCCGACAGACAACCCCGACAAGCTGGTCAGCGGCAGCGACACGCGACTGAGCACTGCACATAATTCGGCCCGCATGACCCCCGAGGCTTGCTCCAAGTTGCGGCCAATAGGGGTCTCTGACGCGCTCTGCTTCTGATCACCGGCCGCAGGGTTGGGCAGTAGGATGCACATCTCTCCCTGACGTGTTCCGCCAGCCAGTTCCACCGTCAGATCAATGGCCTGATAGCTCTCGTCCGCCATCGCCAATAGCAGGGCACGCACGGTCTCGGGACGCGAGGCGTATTCATATCCCGAAAGACTGGCAAGATCTTCGGGCGCATCAACAAGCCTGCAGGCACGCGCCATCATGTCTTCCAGCAATGGCGCGACCATGGCCGCGTCGGTGTCCGTGAATGCGCGCTCGGCCGGGGTGTCAGGTGTCACCATGCCGATGGTCTGCTGCTGCACAATGGCCCCGACACATCCGGCGTTCAGACACACTGCCGCAGCCCCCGATTGCCCGGACGCAAACAGCAGCAGCAACCAGTCGTCGGGCAACCTGTCCGCCAATTCGGCCTGTGCGCGGTGGCCCTGCTTCGCCCCGATCACTGAAAGAGGTAACCCCAACCCCTCACCCGCGGCACGCGCCAGCCCCAGACGCAAAGCGCGCAGGATTGACCGGCTTGGCTCAACCACCCGATCCTGCCCTGTCGAAAGCTTGCGCGCCAAAGCTGCGTTGGCTTGAACCGTCATCGTCCGATACCGCCGTTAGTCGCTGTTTCGAATCTTGGTTTAACCCGGCGGTCGTTACCAATATCTTTATGCGGATGTTATTGCGCGGCCTGCTGGTAAGCCAACGGCAGGCTGACCCGGAACGCCGCACCACCCTGCCCCGGCAGATAGGCGACCTCACCACCAAGTCGCTGCATGATCTCGCGACAGATCGCCAGCCCCAGACCTGCACCGCCGGCCTTGTCCGACCCGACGCGGGCGAACTTCTCGAAGACCATCGACTGTGCCTCGAACGGGATACCGCTGCCATTGTCGATGAAATCGATCAGCACCTGTCCGCCCACATCATGGGCAGAGATCGTCAACACCGGCTCAGCCGCGTTGCAGTACTTTTGCGCATTTGAGATCAGGTTGATGAAAACCTGCCCCAGCCGGTCCAAATCGGTGTGTAGCGGGATGCGTTCCGACGGGCGCACGCGTTTAACGGTCAATTTCCTCTCACCGCCCGTCAGGGCACTGGACAGGGCACGATCAAGGATCTGGCTTAGCGTAGCCTCGCCCATGTTCAGACTTACCTGACCACTTTCCAGCACACTCAGATCCAGCAGATCGTCCAACAGGCGCGTCAGACGCAGCGCCTCGTCATGAATGATCGCGGCATAGCGGGTCTGCTCTGCGTCGCTCAGCCCGTCGGTATCGCGCATGATCTCGGAAAAAGCCCGGATCGAGGTCATGGGCGTACGCAATTCGTGGCTGACCTGGCTGAGAAACGCGTCTTTCTGCATCGAAACCTGCGTCAACTTGGTGTTCGCCTCGCGCAGTTGCCGCGCCGTCCGGGTCAGTTCGGCGGATTTTGCCTCAAGCTGACCTGAATACTCCAGCAGCTGCGCCGACTCATCGGCCACAGCCAGCAAATCTTCGACCGAAACCGAAGCACCGCCAACGATCTGCCCGATCATGGCGTGCGCCGTGGCCGCACCCACCGAGCCGCTCAGCTCGCGCTCCAGCCGTTCCAGGAATTGCGGCGTGGGTTCTGGAAGGCGTCCGGGTCTGCCCTTCTGCCGCTCGGCCTCGGCCTGAAAGAACTCCTGCGCCGGGGCGGTGCCCAGAATGCGTTGGGTCATGATCATCAGATCTTCGCTTTGCGCCACCGAACCGGTCCAGCCGCGCAGCGCAGCAGAGTGATCAAAAACGTTCACGAACTGCGCGCCCTGCAGGCGTTCCAGCGGACTGGGAAAGCTGAGCATCGAGGCGACACAGAAGGCGATCGTATTCAGCGACAGCGACCACATGACCGTGTGCACCATGGGATCAATCCCTTCGATCCCGAACAGGGCTTGTGGGCGCAACCAGCCCCAGCCGAAGGGACCGTTCTCGATGACCGAGATCGGGATGAGGCCCCCGCCCATGCCCGGCAGCAGCAGCGTGTATATCCACAAGACAAATCCGACGGTCAGCCCAACCAACGCTCCTGTCCGCGTCGCCCCGCGCCAGAACAGCCCGCCCACAAGCGCGGGCAGAATCTGCGAAATCCCGGCAAAGGCCACCAATCCGATTGACGCCAGCGCCGCCCCTCCGCCGGAGAGGCGATAGTAGAAATAACCCAGCGCCATGATCGCCGCGATCGAGACCCGCCGCGCGATCAGTACGATGGTTCGCACATCACCCGAGACCGAGCCCGCGCCCTCTTGCGTATTCAGCCAGATGGGCATCACCACATGGTTCGACACCATGGTTGACAGAGCCATCGCGGTCACGATCACCATCGACGTAGCCGAAGAAAACCCGCCAATGAAGGATAACATCGCCAGCCAGTCATTGCCCTGCGACAGCGGCACGGTCAGCACGAACAGGTCGGGGTTCGAGCCTTCCGGCATCAGGTCCAGCCCAACGACGGCAATGGGCACCACAAACAGGCTCATCAGCAGCAGATACAGCGGAAAGGCCCAGGCGGCGGTACGCAGGTGGCTTTCGTCATCATTCTCGACCACCATCACCTGAAACATTCGCGGCAGGCAGACAAAAGCCGCAGCCGACAGGAAGATGAAAGTGGTCCAGCGCCCGGCATCCACACGCCATTGGCCGATCTCCGATGCATCGATCTGGTCCATCATGGGTCCGATCCCGCCGGCAATGCCCCAGACCACGAAGATGCCGACCGCCAGCAGGGCAAACAGCTTGACCACGGATTCCAGCGCGATGGCGGTCACCACCCCGTGGTGGCGTTCGTTTGCGTCAAGATTTCGGGTGCCGAACAGAATGGCAAACATCGCCAGACCGGCAGCCACCCAGAACACGCTTGAGCCCTCACGGTAAAGACCAGTTGGATCCGCCTCGGCAAAGATCGAGAATGACAGTGTAATCGACTGCAATTGCAGAGCGATGTAGGGCGTGCCGCCCAGCACCGCCAGAATGGTGACGCAGACGGCCAGCGTGTTGGACTTACCATAGCGGGATGAGATCAGGTCAGCGATCGACGTCACCCTCTGGCTGCGCCCGATGCGCACCAGCTTGCGCAGACCCCACCACCAGCTGACCATGACAAGCGTCGGACCCAGATAGATGGTCACAAACTCCAGCCCCGAACGTGCAGCGCTGCCGACGGCACCATAGAATGTCCACGCGGTGCAGTAGATCGACAGCGACAAGGTGTAGATCAAAGGCGAGCGCAGCCACCTGCCGCCGCCAGCAGCCGCCAGACGGTCCGCTGCAAAAGCCACGCCGAACAGCAGCACGACATAGCCCAGACAGACCAGAATGAGGACATTCAGCGTTGCCATGGCTCGGCCTCGGGTTCGGCGTTCTCACGCGCCGCCATGCGTCTGGCGGCAAACCCGAAAATCAGGCTGATCAGTATCAGAACACCCCAGCAGGCAAAGATGTAGAACATGGCCGACGACAGCAACACGGCGTCGGACCCGCCCGAGCTATCGGGCCATAGCAAAGGCAAAGCCAGCATCGCAGCACCCAGAAACGGCAACAGCCTTGCCGCATCCGCCAACCGGCGGCGGCGATAGCTTTGACGCTCCAGAAACAGTGACGGACGGGTGGAACCCGCTGAATCCTTGCGCTCGTCCGACGGGCTCATGACCGCGAGGCCTGCGCATGCAGGTCGCGCACTGCGGTCAGAACCTCGGCATTCGAGAACGGTTTTGTCATAAAGCGGCTGACCCCGGCCTGCTCGGCCATCTCGCGGTCGCGGGACTGGCCGCGCGCGGTCAGCATAAGAACCGGCAAGCCCTGTGTTTCATGGTGTTCGCGCAGATCACGCAAAATATCCATCCCGCTTTTGCCCGGCAACATCACATCCAGTATGACCAGATCGGGTTGGGCCGCCAAAACGACCTGAACCGCATCTGTGCCCTCAGCATGGGTTTCTACCTGCCACCCCTCGCGCGTCAGCAGAAACCGGATCGCCTCGGTGATATTAGGCTCATCCTCGATCAGCAGAACCTTACGGCTCATATTTGCAATTCCTCCCCATGACCGGTCGCACGCCCGGCCACCTGTCCAGCACAGATTAAGCGCTGTCTCGGGAACCTGTCAAAACCCTTCGCTCAGGATCGAGGGTTCGCGCCGCGCACTGCAGTCACGTTTCGGACAGATCCGGCAACTCGCGCCCGCCTGCGCCGCGTTTGCGGCTGGTTGCGCCGTGTCCTCGACCGGCAAAACCAGCATGACAGATCGATAGACCGGCTCATCCCCGAACGCCTCGGCAGGTTGAGGCCACGCGATCGCAAAACACTCGAACTCAGCCGCCGTCCGACCCAATTGCACCACGCGCTTGCGGATCGGCACCAGAGGACGGTTCAGCGCCGTGAACAATGGCCAGAGCGGGCAAGCCTCGCCATGGCGCGGCAAGCCAAAGCCCGGTGCCGGTTTGTAAAAGAGCACACTGCCCGAGGCATCGCAGATCACCAGCCCCGCCGGGCGCGCCAGCGTCCCTTCGGGCAAAAAGGCCAGCCGCCGCAGCACCGTTGCCAGATCGACCGAAAACGCGTTGGCCAGCGCCAGGGGGTCGATCTCTGCGTTGCTCAGTGCGGCCTGCACCTGTTCCAGCGGCATGGCACGCGCATCCGATGCGCAGAGATCAAGTACATCGGCAGCCACCGTCCTGGCGGCGGATGACTCCAGCGCCTCCAGCGGCACGTCGGCGCTGTGGCCACCAGCCTCGATCTGGGGGAAATGAAAGCCCTGCTCGGCGAAAAACGCCTCGACCGCGTCCAGCGGCACGCCGCGCAAATCCCCCTGCCCCTCGGTGTCATCCAGATAGTTTACCAGCGCCTTCGAGCTTTCCGCCAATCGTTCGGCGTCCTGGTGCAGGTTGCTATGGAAACGGTCACGCCACTCGGCCTCGATTTCGCCGGGTTCTGCAAGAATGGCTGCGGTTGAGCGGATCGCCGCGGCGGTTGACAACACTTCATGCATCGACGCCGCCAAATGCGGATCATGGGTCAGCCGGTCCGACAGGGTTTCGACCGTGCGTTCCAGCGAGATCACACGGCGGTGCGTCTGCGCCAGAACTGAGGACCAGCCAGGAAAGCGCCCTGCGAATTCCTCAAGCGCGTCCTGTTCGGCCGTTTGGCCCACCGCATCTGCCGCGGCCTCGCGCAAGGCCGAAATCAGCGTCTCTTCAATACCCTGCGTCAGCAGAGATGGCTCGACCGACAAGGCAGCTGCGATATCGACCAGCAACTTACCCCCGATACGGCGACGATTATGTTCGATCAGGTTCAGATATGAGGCCGAAATTCCCACCTGCCGCGCCAGTTCTGCCTGACGCAGCCCTGAAATCTGCCGCCTTTCGCGTATCCGGCTGCCGGTCAGAGTGTCTCGCATTGCCGCTGAACCTTTCGGAGCGCTGTCCGATTTTGCAGAATTACCCGGTGTTTTTTAACAGTTATCTTTGCGTTTTCAAAGTGTCTTTACAACCTTAACAAATAGCCCTAAGCGAAACCGCTGCCTCCTCTTCTCTTTCCGCGCAATACGCGTCACCATGAAGCCATGAGCGACCCCGCCTTCGAATATGCCCCCATCGGCCTTGTCGAGCTGGAAAACCGGATCATCCGGCGCTGCAACCTGCAATTCGCGCGGACCTTCGGCGGGGATGAGGCCGACTATCGCAACATGCCGCTGCTGCATCTCTACCCATCGGTGGCGGATTGGGAACGGATTGGCGCACGCAGCCTGCAAGTCATGCGCGACACTGGCTATTACACCGATGAGAGGGTCATGCGCCGCCGCAACGGCGATCTGTTCTGGTGCCGCGCACGGGGCCGGTCGCTGACACCAGATGACCCGTTCCGTCATGGAGTCTGGAGCTTTTCAGACATCTCGGAAGAACGCCCTCTGGTTGAACTGACCACCCGCGAACGCGAGGTCGCGATCCTGTCCTGCCGGGGCCTTTCAGCCAAGGAAATCGGTGTCGAACTGGGACTGAGCTATCGCACGATCGAAGCCTACCGCGCGCGGCTGCTTGAGAAATTTGGCGCGCGCAAACTGCCCGAATTGGTGGCCAAACTCTCGGGGATGCCGCTCTGAGTGCGATCGGTGCTGCAAATCCCGCAACCCCCACATTGTAGGCTCAAACGACGCTTTTCATGCCCGACGCCATGCCTTATAACCCTGCGTAATCAGACCAAGCCCGCACGGAACAGACGGGCCATAGGGGAACCTTCGAGGACACTCATGACAGATACCAAACACGAAGCGGATGTGGCGTTCATCAAGGCACTGGCCGAACTGCTGCGCGAGAATGACCTGACCGAGCTGCAGGTCAAGCGCGAATATGGCGAAGAAGACAGCCTGAATGTCCGCGTGAGCCGGATGTCGCAGACGGTTGCCGCTCCGGTTCAGGTGGCCGTCCCGGCCGCAGCGCCTGCCCCGGCCGCTGCCCCTGCTGCCGCCGCCGAAGCGCCCGCTGCTGTCGATGATCCCGCGAGCCACCCGGGCGCGGTGACCTCGCCCATGGTTGGTACCGTCTACATGCAGCCCGAACCTGGCGCGCCCTCGTTCATCAGCGTTGGTGCATCAGTGTCAGAAGGCGACACCTTGCTGATCGTCGAAGCCATGAAAACCATGAACCACATCCACGCGCCCAAATCGGGCACCATCAAGCGCATTCTCGTCGCGGATGGCGATGCCGTGGAATTCGGTACGCCTTTGGTCATCGTTGAGTAAGGCGGGCCCATGTTCGACAAAATCCTGATTGCCAACCGAGGCGAGATTGCCCTGCGCGTGATCCGTGCAGCCCGCGAGATGGGGATCAAGACGGTTGCCGTGCATTCGACTGCCGACAGCGACGCGATGCATGTGCGCATGGCGGACGAATCGGTCTGCATCGGCCCTCCGCCCAGCCCGCAGAGCTATCTGTCGGTGCCTGCTATCATCTCGGCCTGTGAAATCACCGGCGCGCAGGCGATTCACCCGGGCTATGGCTTCTTGTCTGAAAATGCCGAGTTTGTGCAGATCGTCGAAGACCACGGCATCACCTTCATTGGCCCCACCGCCGAACATATCCGCGTAATGGGCGACAAGATCACCGCCAAAGACACGATGAAAGAACTGGGTGTGCCCTGCGTGCCCGGCTCGGACGGCGGGGTGCCGACACTGGCCGACGCCAAGCGCATCGGTGAAGAGTTCGGCTATCCCGTCATCATCAAGGCCACCGCCGGTGGTGGCGGGCGCGGCATGAAAGTCGCGCAAAGCGCTGATGAGATGGAAAGCGCCTTCATGACCGCGCGGGCCGAGGGCAAAGCTGCCTTTGGCAACGATGAGGTCTATATCGAGAAATACCTGACCACGCCGCGCCACATCGAGATTCAGGTCTTTGGCGACGGCAAGGGCAAGGCGGTTCATCTGGGCGAGCGCGACTGCTCGCTTCAGCGTCGTCACCAGAAGGTCTTTGAAGAGGCCCCCGGCCCCTGCATCACCCCCGAAGAACGCGCCAAGATCGGCAAGATCTGCGCCGATGCGGTCGCCAAGATCAACTATATCGGCGCGGGCACCATCGAGTTCCTGTATGAGAACGGCGAGTTCTATTTCATCGAGATGAACACTCGCCTGCAGGTCGAACACCCCGTCACCGAGGGCATCTTCGGCGTCGATCTGGTGCGCGAACAAATCCGTGTCGCCGCTGGCGAAGAGATGTCCTTTGGCCAGGATGATCTTGAGATCAATGGCCACGCTATCGAGGTTCGGATCAACGCGGAAAAATTGCCCAACTTCTCACCCTGCCCCGGCAAAATCACCGCATATCACGCACCGGGTGGTCTGGGCGTGCGGATGGATTCAGCGCTTTATGACGGATACTCGATCCCGCCTTACTACGACTCGCTGATTGCCAAACTCATCGTGCAGGGCCGCGACCGGACCGAGGCGCTGGCCCGTCTGGAACGAGCGCTGGGCGAGTTGATTGTCGACGGCATCGATACCACCGTGCCGCTGTTCCACGCGCTGCTGCAGGAACCCGATCTGCACAGCGGCGACTATAACATCCACTGGCTGGAGCACTGGCTTGCGGAGAACATGGCCCAATAAACGCATGGGATCGGAGGGCTGCGGCCTTCCGATCCCGGGGCACCCAGCATGAGCCTATCCCCCGAACTTCTGCTGCATGGCTACTCCATCGGCATTTTTCCGATGGCCGAACACCGCGACGACCCCGAGCTGTTCTGGGTCGATCCAAAGTTCCGGGGCGTGTTCCCGCTGGACGGCTTTCATATCTCGCGCAGCCTTGCGCGTCGTCTGCGAACCTGCGGGTTCGACATCACTATCAATCAGGACTTTGCTGGCGTCGTCGATGGCTGCGCCGACCGGGCAGACACCTGGATCAACCCCGAACTACGCCGCCTGTATCAGGACCTGCATCAGTCTGGCCACGCCCATTCGCTTGAGATTTGGGAGGGCGAGGCACTGATCGGAGGGGTCTACGGCGTGGTTCTGGGTGCGGCCTTCTTCGGCGAAAGCATGTTCTCACGCCGGACCGACGCATCGAAGATCGCGCTGGCCTATCTGGTGGACCGTTTGCGGCAGACCGGCTTTGCCCTGTTCGATACGCAGTTTCTGACGGCCCATCTGGCCTCGCTAGGGGCCATCGAAATCCCACGCGCCGCTTATCATCGAGAATTGCAACAGGCCCTTGAGATCAGCGCCGATTTCACCGCTGATCTGCAGCAGAGCCCTCAGGGCGTCATACAGCGGATCACCCAGACATCGTAGCGCGCATGATCCAGAGCGTTCAACGCGGGCGAGGTCGCGATCATCCAGCCATCAAACAACTGCTGCGCCTTGCCCTGCTCCCAGATCGTCAAATAGGCAAACGCGTCACCCGTCGGGTTCTCAGCCGGATAGCGGCAATCGCCCAGGGCCACATCCAGCCCGAACACCGCTGCCGTCTGCCCGTTCTGAACCTCGACATCAACGGTCTGCCCGCTGACCTTGTCCAGCCCGCGCAGCATCGCCCCCGGTCCAGATTCCACCTTCTGCTGAGCTGCAGCGATACTGCCCGACAAGAGCAGCACCATCAAAGCGGCCCGTATCATTCGCCGCCATCCCCGGCGACGAACTTCACCAGCAATGAGATCAGGCTGACCGCGCCTTGCGTATCCTCAATCTCATCCCCCGGCTCGAAATAGAACGGTGAGCCACCGGGCATCACTTCGACAAAATTGCCGCCCAACAGGCCTTCGGATGAGATTGCGATCGCGCTGTCATCCGGGATGAGAATTCCATCCGCCACGGAAAACTGCGTATCCGCGCGATAGGTGTCAGAGTTCAGCGTAACGCCGGTCACCGTGCCGATCTTCACGCCGGCAAGGCGCACATCGGTGCCAACACCAACACCCTCAAGCGACCGGAACGATGCGCCAAGCTCATACCCGGCCCGGTTCTGCGACAGGCCCGTGGATTGGCTGGCATAGACGCCGAACGCCACGGCGCAGGCCAGCACGACCCCGCCGACAATGACTTCGGTCTTGGTGTGAGTAGACATACTGGCCTCGCCTATTCCGGGGTCCACGCCTCGTAGTCGTTGCGGTCAACCGGGTCGGGCCGCCGCAGCGATCCTGCAGGCGTGTAAGCCAGAGCAGTTCCGGTCAGGTTCTCCTGATGAGGCTTTTCCCACGACTTATGCGGCAGAGGCTTATCGGTCGGCGGCTCATCCCATGTACGGTGTAGCCAGCCATGCCAGTCCGGGTCTACTCGGCTGGCCTCGGCCTCACCATTGAATATCACCCAGCGTTTGCTGTCGTCGGCATTTCGGTAAAACACGTTGCCTTCGTTGTCTTCGCCGACTTTGACGCCCTTGCGCGCGGTGTAAATCTGTGTGTTCAGGGTGGCCCCGTTCCACCAGGTCACGGCCCGCAAAAGACTGTTCAGGATTCCCATCGGCTGCCTCCGGCATTTCTCTTCTCGCAGATATGGACCAAAGGCGCGCCAAGGTCCAGTGCCTGGGCACCTGCCTGCGTCAATCCGGCAAAATCGCGGTCACTTCGATTTCGATCAGGTATTTTGGATCAATCAAACCGCATTCAATCATCGTCGCGGCTGGCGGATTTGCTCCGAAGGTCTCAGCAAGCAAAGGCCAGCACGTTTCAAATTCCTGACGATCCGGCAGCATATACGTGATGCGCACCACATCTGAAAACGAAGCACCCGCCTCTGACAATGCTTTGCCAATGGTATCCAGCGCCGAACGACACTGTTCCAGGGCAGTTGCGCCCTGCCCGACTGTGCCCGCCACGTGCACCCAGCCACCGGCGACAACTGCCCGGCAGTATCCAACCTTGGATTCAAATTCACCACCAGACGAAATGCGCTTGATTGTCATGAAACCCCCTTCGGCAAATCTGATTATGTGATGGGCCAGCGCAGATGCGAGGCTCTGCCTCGCGCTCCGGGATATTTATAGCCAGATGAAGCAGCGGATCTGTTCTTCATCTGGCTATAAATATCCCGGGGGAGGCGCGACTTGTCGCGACGGGGGCAGAGCCCCCTCTTGCAACGCTGAAACGCACAAAGCGTCCAGAGCCTCTCTCATTCAGCCGGCAGAGGCTGACTCGGCAGTGTCCGCATAGATGATCAGGGGCTGGGCTTCGGATGTCACAGCCTCTTCATTGACCACGACTTCCGTCACGTTCTTCATCCCCGGCAACTCAAACATGGTGTCGAGCAATATGTCCTCAAGGATAGAACGCAGGCCCCTTGCGCCGGTCTTGCGCTCGATCGCTTTCTTGGCGATGGCTTTCAGGGCGTCATCGGTAAAGGCCAATTCTGCATCTTCCAGTTCGAACAGGCGTTGGTACTGCTTGACCAGAGCGTTCTTCGGACTCGTCAGGATAGTGACCAGCGCATCTTCATCCAGATCCTCGAGTGTTGCCAGTACCGGCAGGCGACCGACAAATTCCGGTATCAGGCCAAACTTCAGCAAATCTTCGGGCTCGAGCTCCTTGAATATCTCGCCAACACCACGCTCGTCATTGTCCCGAACGTCGGCACCAAAGCCCATGGCCGAGCCTTTGCCGCGCTGCGCGATGATCTTGTCGAGCCCCGCAAAGGCCCCACCACAGATGAACAGAATGTTTGTGGTATCCACCTGCAGGAATTCCTGCTGCGGATGCTTGCGCCCGCCTTGCGGCGGAACGCTGGCCACAGTGCCTTCCATCAGCTTCAGCAACGCCTGCTGCACGCCCTCACCTGACACGTCGCGCGTGATCGAGGGGTTTTCGGACTTGCGCGTGATCTTGTCGACCTCGTCGATATAGACAATGCCCCGCTGCGCGCGTTCGACATTGTATTCGCTAGCCTGCAGCAGCTTGAGGATGATGTTCTCGACATCCTCGCCCACGTAACCCGCCTCGGTCAGAGTGGTTGCATCCGCCATGGTGAACGGCACATCCAAAATGCGCGCCAGCGTCTGAGCCAACAGCGTCTTACCGCAGCCGGTCGGGCCGATCAGCAGGATGTTGGATTTTGCAAGCTCAATATCGCTGCCCGCCTTCTGAGCGTGATTGAGCCGTTTGTAGTGGTTGTGCACCGCAACCGACAGAACCCGCTTGGCAGTGGCCTGACCGATCACATAATCGTCCAGCACCTCGCAGATATCCTTGGGGGTCGGCACCCCGTCCGAGGATTTCAGGCCGCTGGCCTTGGTCTCTTCACGGATGATATCCATGCAGAGCTCAACACACTCGTCACAGATGAACACGGTCGGGCCCGCGATCAGCTTACGCACCTCATGCTGGCTTTTGCCGCAGAAGCTGCAGTAGAGCGTGTTTTTGCCGTCACCGCCTGAATTGGTCGCCATGATTTACCCCTCGGGCTCCGTCTCGGCGACCCCACCCAAGGGGCCGCGTTTGCCGTCAATGCCTGCAGCTTAGGCCAGCGTTCTGGCAGCTACAATCGCAAAATCATCCCTCACGCAATAAGCGCGGGGTTTTGAACTTAGTCTTCGTCGCCGTCCATCTTGGCCCGGTTTTCGACGATCTCGTCGATGTGACCCCAATCCTTGGCCTCTTCGGGGCTCATGAAATTGTCGCGATCCAGCGCCTTTTCCACAGCCTTTTTGGTCTGCCCGGTATGGCGTACATAGATATCGTACAAACGATCTTTCAGCTTCTGGGTCTCGGCCGCATGGATCATGATGTCGCTCGCCTGACCCTGATAGCCACCGCTGGGCTGGTGCACCATGATGCGACTGTTGGGCAGCGAAAAGCGCATCCCTTTCTCCCCACCGGCCAGCAGAACCGACCCCATCGAGGCTGCCTGACCGATCACCAATGTGGAACATTTCGGCTTGATATACTGCATTGTGTCGTAAATCGACAAACCGCTGGTCACCACGCCACCGGGCGAGTTGATGTAGATCGAGATCTCTTTGCTGGGATTTTCCGCCTCAAGATGCAGTAGCTGTGCCACCACCAGATGGCTCATCCCGTCATGGATCGGGCCGTTGATGAAAATGATCCGCTCTTTCAGAAGGCGCGAGAAGATGTCGTATGCACGCTCACCCCGGCTGGTCTGTTCGACGACCATGGGGACCAGAGTGTTCATGTATGTGTCAACGGGATCGAACATGGAAAACCTGCCTGCTTTGCTATGGATCGGGACCTTACCCGAAGAAGAGTTACCCGAGTCTTAGTGCTGCCGCGTGGGGGCCGCAAGGGGGCGCGGGCGTTCGTCTGGACCTGAGGCTTTATGGGCTGTCGCCCTCTGGCAAATCAATCACATCAAACGCGCGTATTCGTGTTCAACGCATCACGCTATTTTGATCCATGCATATAGAAAATCATGCGCAAAATCTGTAGCTACATAAGCCTGCGCGCAGATCGCAGCCTGTTGCCAACATGCGCGACTGGACTTGCTAGGGAACAAGAAAAATGGCTCTTTCCGAGATGACGATGGATATGTCGCCCAACGATCTGGACCAAATGGTGGAAAATGCGACCGCTGCTTCGAATTTTCTGAAGGCAATAAGTCACGAGGGGCGTCTGATGATCCTCTGCCACCTCGTGTCCGGCGAAAAGTCGGTGACCGAACTTGAACACTTGCTGTCCGCCCGTCAGGCCGCCGTCTCGCAACAACTCTCACGCCTGAGGCTGGAAGGGCTTGTTTTACCCCGCCGCGAAGGCAAGGCGATCTACTACCGCCTTGCCGATGATCGTCCGGTCCGCATGCTTGAAGTGGTTCATGAGTTGTTTTGCAACCGCGAAGCCAATTGAGCGCTCAGACCATCCACGTGAAAACCGCCTGATTCACTTACTGATACGCCGCGTTACGGGCGCCCGGACGCTGTAGATTTGCCTCTTCATCCATTCCCGCTTTGCTCTGCAATTCGACCATGATCTGGGCACGCCGAAACCTGTAGCCGCATGTCCCGAAAGCTGCTAGGCAATGCAAAACAAGCCCTGATGGAGTACCCAATGACACGCGCATTCATGATTGGCCTCGCCCTGTTCGCTCTGACCGCCTGTGAAACGGCAAAAGGGGCAGGCAAGGATATCGAAAAGGCAGGCGATGCCATCCAGGGCGCCGCGACAGAAGTGCAGGAAAACCTCTGATCCAGATCACCGAAACGCGGCGCGGCGGTATCGCCGTGCCGGCGCTGCGGCAGGCTTCGTTTGTGTCGTTCTAAGGTAAACCGGTCCGTTTCGTTCGGCCGTCCGAAGGTCATCGCACAGCGACACGAACTTGGACCGGGCGCACAAGACCACACCGCGCGCGACGCCGCGCTGAAGGTCCGCGAGAGCCTGATCACCCGAGCAGAGGAACGCCGCATCCTCACCCAACCGGGACCAGACCCTGTCGCGGGCGGCGCGGTTGCCGCCCGGTCCGAAGCCTCCCTGTGGAGACCTCTGGTCATGAGAAGCGCTCCGACCTGATCGGGGTACCTACTACTCCTGCCGCAGTCTTAATGCTCAGCGGCAATACCCCCTTTAACATCCGACCAGGCCGAAGACGCTTCAGTTCACCTGACGTTCCAGAACGGTGCTGTAGGTCGTTCCGCGACGCAGGCTACGGAAATCAGCATAGATCTTGCCGTCCTGATACCGGGCGTCGATCAGGGCGTTGACGCCGATCTCGGGGTTGGCCGAGCTTTCGACAATGCTGATGCGGGTCGGGTCATCCAGGCTGATGGTGCCGGTGGCATCCAGCATCCGCCAGTCCTGCGTTGCGTTCGAGCGCCACTTGCTGGGCCCCCAGAACACGTTGCCCTGCTGTTTCTGAATATCCAGCACCCACTCGGCGTTGTTGAACCGCGGGATGTCCCCGGTCGTGGTTCGGTTCGGACCGACGGCGGTATAGCTGCCCGTCCATGTGCCGCGCAGGTCCGGCGTGGTTTCGGCAATCGCGGCCGTCGCAAGGGTGAGGCTCGTGGCCAGAGCGGCTGCTCCGGCAGTCATATATCTGGTCATGGTCTTCCTCCTTCAGATCATGGCCGTCATTGGCCTTGGTCAACAGATTGGGAGGACGCGCCGGGCTTGCAAGCTTTCTAAAGGATTGTTCATGCGGGGTTAATGCAGGCCTCAGGCCCAGGCCAGCGCGGTGCCGAGGATGACCAGACCGATGCCGATCCCCTCGCGATACGAGAAATTCTCTCCGAACAGAAAGTACGAGGCGATGGCGATCAGAACGACCTCGGCCCCCAGAATGCCGGTATAGATGATGCCCAGCCGTTCCTCGCGCAGCGCGGCGAGTTCCAGCGTCGCAGCCGCCAACAACGTGGCAACGATCAGAAGGGTCAGGCCGACGCCGGGAATTTTCCACCAGAACTTCATCGCGATCATGGCAACGGAATAGAGACCTGCCGATCCGAGGGCGATGATAGGGATCATGGACATAAGGGCCTCCTGCCGGGGTTCCGTAGGGTCAAGTCTAGCAGGGTGCTGCGGTTGGGGCTGTGAGGTGGGTCACAGTAGGTCGATCAGCAGAACTGAGGGCAGCGCCGGCCCGAGGGGGGTGAGGCTCGTCTCGGAAACGGTCCAGTGGACCGTTTCAGGGCCGAACGGGCAGAGCCCCGCGGCGCAAACGCGCCGCCCCATGGGGGCGGGTCGGCGCGGCCCGGCGGTGCCGCCGGGCGGGTGGGTTGAATTGAGCTATCCAATATTGATTTAAGTTATGTGTTGACATGACAGGCGAACATCAAACCAGTTATTTGGTCAATTATAAACACAGGCCTAATATGAGAAGGAGAGCGCCTTTGAGTAATCACTCCAACGACGGCAGCAAATTCGAAGACGAAGTCGAGTTGGTGTTCAAAACCATCGCATCCCAAGATGGCATTTCTTCTGTTGAAAAGAATGCTTTCCTAGATTCACCCGATGGCAAGAGGCAAATAGACCTACTGATCCGTTCAAAAGTCGCCGGAAACGAACTTCTTACAGTTGTTGAGTGCAAGGATAAGAAACGAAGAGTTGACCTCCCTATCATCGATGCATTCTTCTCGGTCTTACAAGATGTTAAGGCAAATAAAGGCGTTATCGCATCGCGAACTGGCTTCAGCCGGAACGCAATGAAAAAAGCTGAGCGTTTAGGAATTTCACTTTGCACAATTGATCGGTTGAGAAACCAAGTCAGTGATCCACTAGCCAGCCTACCATTTGTTGTCAAATTCGTTGCCATAGAGAAATTTAGTCTGAAATTTTCACCAATAACCGGCGATAGAAACGCTGGAGTTAGAATAGGGCTGAGCAGCATACTATGCGGAAAGAGCCTATCAGAATTAATATCAAATTTCTCCTTCGAAAGGCTATTCGAAGAAGAGAGCTTACGCAAAGTGGTGACAGAAGCTTCGTTTGGCGAGCCCTTGTGGCTTAATGGAACTGATGGAAACATCTTACCGATACAAAACTGTGAGATTTCACTGAGTTTGTCGCCCGAAGTTTACTTCGGATTCACTTCCGACCTTCCCTCAACTTACATCAAGAGCGTTGCAGAAAACGATGATACTGAACTTTTCATAGATGTTGAGGAGCTTAACGCTGCGCCAATTCACTTTACGAGATATGACAACTTCAATGACCTGCCCGAGTACGTAAGGCATCAGCACATAAAGGTTCTCAGCGCGCCGAAATCTTACAAAAGTGCTACGATAAGCCTCTTTGGTTTAAAAGAGTAGCGTTGCAACAGTTCGACGGCCACCTCGAATTGGCTCATTACCTTGCCGCGTGGGCACGCAGTTGGCTGCGCCAACCGCTTTCGCCCACCCGCCGTAAAAATGGCCAGCCTTTAGCTGTCCATTTTTAAGGCGCTAATAAACGCCTCCTGCGGGATATCGACCTTCCCGAACTGGCGCATCTTCTTCTTACCCGCTTTCTGCTTGTCCAGCAGTTTGCGTTTCCGCGTGGCGTCGCCTCCGTAGCATTTGGCGGTCACGTCCTTGCGCAGCGCCGAGAGGGTCTCGCGGGCGATGACCTTGCCTCCGATGGCGGCCTGGATCGGGATTTTGAACATATGGCGCGGGATCAGGTCCTTGAGCTTTTCGCACATCGCCCGGCCCCGCATCTCGGCCCGGTCGCGGTGAACCATGGTTGACAGCGCGTCGACCGGTTCGTCATTCACCAGCACCGACATCTTGACCAGATTATCCTGCGTGTAGCCGGTCATCTGGTAGTCAAAGCTGGCGTAACCTTTTGTTACCGATTTCAGGCGATCATAGAAGTCGAACACAACTTCGTTGAGGGGAAGGTCGTACACCACCATCGCACGGGTGCCCGCATAGGTCAGGTCCAACTGGATGCCGCGGCGGTCCTGGCAGAGTTTCAACACGTCGCCGAGGTATTCGTCAGGCACCAGAATGGTCGCCTTGATGCGCGGTTCCTCGATATGGTCGACCTTGGACGGGTCGGGCATGTCGGCGGGGTTGTGCAGCTCGATCATCTCGCCGTCTTTCATGTAGACGTGATAGATCACCGACGGCGCGGTGGTGATGAGCTCAATATCATATTCGCGTTCGATGCGGTCGCGGATGACCTCAAGGTGCAAAAGCCCGAGGAAGCCGCAGCGGAAGCCAAAGCCCAGCGCGGCTGAGGTTTCCATTTCGAACGAGAATGAGGCGTCGTTCAGCGCCAGTTTGTCGATCGCGTCGCGCAGGTCTTCGAATTCTGAACTGTCCACGGGGAAGAGGCCGCAGAACACCACCGGCTGCGCGGGTTTGAAGCCCGTCAGGGCCTCTTCGGTGCCGTTGCGGTCATTGGTGATGGTGTCACCGACGCGAGTGTCGCGGACTTGTTTGATGGACGCCGTCAGGAAACCGATTTCACCGGGGCCAAGCGAGTCCACCATCTCCATCTCGGGGCGGAAGACGCCGACGCGGTCGACATGGTGCAGGGTGCCGTTCGACATGAACTTGACCCGCATGCCCTTTTTCAACGTGCCGTCCATGATGCGGACCAGAACGATGACGCCGAGATAGGCGTCATACCACGAATCCACCAGCATCGCCTTGAGCGGCGCGTCAAGATTGCCCTGCGGCGCGGGCAGTTGTTGGACGATGGCTTCGAGCGTTTCGTGAATGCCCTGCCCAGTCTTGGCGCTGACCTGAATGGCGTCGGTCGCGTCGATGCCGATCACATCCTCGATCTGTTCGGCCACGCGGTCACAGTCGGACGCGGGCAGGTCGATCTTGTTGAGCACCGGCACGATCTCATGATCGGCGTCGATGGCCTGATACACATTCGCCAGCGTCTGCGCCTCAACCCCTTGGGTCGAGTCCACAACCAGCAGGGACCCCTCGACCGCGCGCATGGAGCGGCTGACCTCATAGGCAAAATCCACGTGGCCGGGGGTGTCGATCAGGTTCAGCACATACGCCTCGCCATTGTCGGCGGTATAGTCGATGCGAACCGTGTTGGCCTTGATGGTAATGCCACGCTCGCGCTCGATATCCATGCTGTCGAGCAGCTGCTCCTTCATGTCGCGATCCTTGACCGTTCCGGTCTCTTGAATGAGCCGGTCAGCAAGGGTGGATTTGCCATGGTCGATATGCGCGACGATGGAGAAATTGCGGATATGAGCGAGGTCTGTCATGGGTTGGGGATATGTAGAGATTTTGTGGTTTGGTCAATGCAGGAAAGTACACGAGAATATCCTCGCAGCTAAGCAAGTACTAACCGAGACCAGCCAAACCGAAACTGCGTCCAACCTTAATGAGCCCGGTCAATGTTGCATGTTGGAACCCTTCTCGTGGCACCAACGAAATCTCTCTTGACGAGAAATCGATGAAATGCACTCTGCCGGAAAGTGATGTTCGCCCCAACCGTTGCCTACAATGCATTCTTAGCGGCAGATCAATGAAATGGACTTGAAACTTTGAAGCAAGGAAAGAACCGGATTCTCATACGTTTGATCGCTCTTGTTTTTGTGGCTTTGGCGATTGGCTGGGTGGTGCACGAGAAACTTGAGCGTTCGCAGGCGGCCAATAACTACAGCGCTATTGAACCGTGCATGAACCGCAAGCAAGAACCGAACTTGATCATTGATATCTGCACGCAGTTGATTGACGCAGAAGTTTCGTCTTCAAACACGCTCGCCGCCCTTCATATACATCGTGGATATGCACTGGATCGATTGGATAAGTGGAACGAAGCAATCCTCGACTTCGATCGGGCTATCGAACTGAACGCAAACAACTTTGAGGCTTGGCAAGGCAAGAGTTTCGCGCTTGACGGGCTAAACGAAGATCTGGCGGCGCTGGAAGCTATCGAAATGTCTTTGGCTATCGAACCTGCCAAGAAATACAGTGTGCGCAGGAAGTTTCGCCTTCTAACCAAGCTTGAGCGATATGACGAGGCGGACGACTACTACACGCAATTGATGGAGCAGTATCCAACATCAGAATACCCGCGAAATTACTGGATGCCTCAGCAGTTGGGAAGGTTGAGGCTGGCGCTGGATCAACCTGAAGCTGCTGCCGAGGTGCTAAAAATCGCAGTTCAAAGCAAGCCAGGCGATCAGAAGAGCCGAGAGCTGTTCTTCCGCTCGTGCATCAAACTTGGCCCAGACTGCCCGATGCTCTGGTCGGGCGCAGAAGTTATCGTTGAGGAAAGAGACTGCGAGGCAACAGCCAGCCAGCTCGCCGCGGAATTTCCGAAATTCTGGGAGTCCCTTCGCCCCAACGCCACCGAAAATGACGTAGCGCTTGAGAAGCAGGCGAACAAGGCTCGAATGCAGCTAGTCGAGGCGGCGTATATTACTTATTCGACTGGCCTCCAATTGGGAGAAGAAGGAGAAACCCCAGAAGACGACTTCCTTTTGTTTGAAGAAGTGGTTTCATGTGTTGAAACTGGCAAGTTGCTCAATCCCATTGAAAGTGGCGGCCTCTCCGAAGAAGCAAAGGCCTTTCACGGCGGCATCATCCGGAAGAACATGATCAATCTGGCTCATTACATGCAAACGAAAGCCGAATAGTTGGGACATTGTGGCGTTTCATGAGTATGCAATCACTTTTTAAAACCACCCGATTGATCCCGATTCCACTTTGATTCATACTCCCGCGCAGACCGAGAGGGGCAGAAGACCCGTCCGGGCAGGCAAAAACGAGGCTCGAGTATGAAACAGTTCCTCCTAATCGCATGTTGTGCGGCGTCGCTGACGGCGGTTGCTCCGGTTGCAGAAGCGGCCAAGATCAAGCAGGCGTGTTTGGCATCAGATCGTGAGGCGGCGACGCGGGCGCGGTGTTCTTGCATTCAGCGCGTGGCGGATCAGGCGTTGACGCGCAGCGATCAGAAGACCGTCTCGAAGTGGTTCGAAGACCCCCATCAGGCGCAGCAGTTGAAGATGTCGCAGACCGCGCGCGATGATGCGCTGTGGGATCGGTATCAGAACTTTGGCCAGATGGCGCAGGCGATCTGCAGCTAGCCTCAGGCAAATCCTTGACCTGATGCCCGCTGCGCCTCAGAAATGGCGCAGCGAAAGGTGTATCTGATGGTGATGAAAGGGCTGACCCTGCGGGGCCTTGAGGTGTTCGAGGCACTGGCACGGACCGGATCGGTGGCACAGGCGGCCGAGATCACGGGGCTCAGCCAGCCCTCGGTGTCGCAGCAGTTGCGCAATCTGGAAAAGGCGTTGGGCACCGATCTGGTGGATCACGGGCGGCGGCCGATGCGGCTGACGCAGGCCGGGCGCAGCTTTCTGGCGCGCACGCAGGCGGTGCTGGGTGAGCTGCAGGTGGCCCAGAGCGAGCTTGCGGTGATGGATCTGGGGCATTTGACCACGCTGTCCATCGGGTTGATCGACGATTTCGACAATGACCTGACGCCGCGGCTGGCGACCTTGCTGGCCGACAGTCTGACCCGGTCGAAGTTCAAGCTGATCACGCTGCCCAGTCTCGACCTGTTCGAGGAACTGGAAGCGCAGCGCCTGCATCTGGCGGTCTCGGCCCATTCGGGTGAGGTGCTCGAAGGCGTTGTCGAATACCCGTTGGTGCAGGATCCGTTCATTCTGGTCGCGCCGAAAGGGGCAGAGCAGCCAATGCAGCATTTGCCCTTTCTGCGCTACGCCCGCGAACAGCTGATAAGCCGGCAGATCGAGGCACATCTGGCGCGGCAGCAGTTGGAGTTCGAGGAACGGTTCGAGATCGGCTCGCACCTTGCGCTGATGGCGATGGTGGCGCGAGGGCTGGGCTGGGCGATCACCACACCGCTGGGCTATATGCGCGCGGCGCGGTTCCATGATGGGATCGAGGCGCATCCCTCGCCCTTTGGCGAGTTTTCGCGGATGATCTCGCTGTTCACTCGCACCGACTGGTCCGATCAGGTGCCGCAGGAGGTGGCGGACATGATCCGGCGGCTGATGCAGAGCCAGATCGTTGATCCGGCGGTTGCGCAGTTGCCGTGGCTGGGCGGGCAGTTGAAGGTGATGGGGTGAAGAAAGATTACGCAGCGGGCGGAACGTCTGTCCCGCGGGACTTTACCTGGTTTCAATGCAAGCGTAGCAATGTTCGGTTTGGCACATTTTTTGGAGGGGCTGTTTTCTAAGTCTCGTTTCGGAGTTGAAATCACTGCCAAAAAAACACCAGTCTAACTTTTGTCAAATTCCCTGCTTAGAAGCCAATTCATGATTTGGACAATTAGGAAAACACACCGGCTCTTGCTATGGGCAGTCGTTGTGATCACCATTCTGACACTGGCGTTGTCTTTATCGTTTGTTGTGCAACAACTCGATGGCAACATCAGAATCAGGTACTTATACTTGCATCATTTTCCAATTGTTGGCCTGTCGATCATCTTGGGTTTCTTTAGTATTCCAAAGCTAAATGACGTCGTCATCGCACCCAATATGGTCAGCCATGTCCCAACGCAAGTGTGCGTATGTCTATGCGGTGCCACCTTCATCATTTGGACTGGGTTCCTGGCGTTTCGCGCTCCAATCGCGACATGGCTTTCTTCAGCCAACAGTGCGCCGCTTTTGACGTTGGGACCCGGAACATTGTACTTGTTCTTAGGCATAATCGGCAGCCTTCGCGCCATTTGGCCCATGCCTGAAGAAGAACACGCCAACAGTATGGTCACCCTACGCAAAACACATCTGGTCGCACGCGCATTTGCCGCTATTTTTGCATTTGCAACCAGCGGTATCATTTTGGGTTCGATCATTTTCTTCAAAGCCCCGACAACCAATCTCACGATTTCATGCTCCATCATGCTGTTTTGTTTGGCCGCTGTCCTTGGTTCTTTGCGGTTAAGCGTGGGGAACTTTGAAAAACCTGTGAAATTGTGGAATATCGCGCTGCAATTCCTCGTCGCCGTGGCGGCAATCTTCATCATAAAACTCATCACGCGCCCGTTCGTTTTTCACACACATCTATTCGAAACTTTTGAAGAAATTGTCCCAATATATCCAAGGGTTGAAAACGTGCTTATGCTGCCGTTTATTGTGTTCGCACTGACCAGTTTAGCGCTGGCACTGTCGCATCTGGACAAGGCCAGACACGACGGGGATCACGTCTACACTTAGCTCTGGTATCGTTGTTCGGATTATTGGAAGATGCTCCGCTTCGGATCTTGTTGCGCCACTCAGACAAAAGCCGCCGCTAAGCCTGGGGTGTGTCAAAGATACACGCCCCGCTACTGCTGAGCCCGCAGATGCGCCTCAAGCCCTTGCAGCGCCTCTTCGATCAGGTTCAGAGCGCCATCAAAATCGCGGGTGTAGTACGGGTCGGGGACGTGATCCGCGCCGGTATGGGGTGCGAAATCGGTCAGCAGGTGGACGGGGGTCTCGTTGCCCTCGGGGCGCAGGGCCTCGATTGCGGCGATGTTGTCGGTATCCATGCCGATGATCAGGTCGAAACGGGTGAAATCCTGCGCCACGAACTGACGCGCGCGCAGGTCGCCAAGGTCGATGTCGCGCGCGCGGGCAGCTTGCTGCATCGGGCCATAGGGCGGCTTTCCGACATGCCAGCCCGCTGTTCCGGCGCTGTCGGTCTCGTGGTGCGGGGCGCGGGCGCGGAAGGCGCCTTCAGCCGCGGGTGAGCGGCAGATATTGCCGAGGCAGACGAATAGGATACGGTGTGTCATGGCAATGGGTCTAGCGCGTGAGGCGAGTATGGGAAAGATCGTCATTCTGACCGGGGCCGGGATTTCCGCCGAAAGCGGCCTGGGCACCTTCCGCGACGAAGGCGGCCTGTGGGCGCAGCACCAGATCGAGGATGTGGCCACGCCCGAAGGTTTTGCCCGCAACCCGGCCTTGGTGCATGGGTTCTACAACGCGCGGCGGGTGCAGGCGGCTAAGGCGCAGCCCAACGCCGCGCATCGGGCGCTGGCGCGGTTGCAACGGAACTGGCCCGCAGAGGTGATCATCGTCACCCAGAATGTCGACAGCCTGCACGAGGCCGGAGGGGCCGCGCGGGTGATCCATATGCATGGCACGCTGGCCGGGGCTTTGTGTGCGGCCTGCGGGCATCGCTGGACCTCACCGCCCGAGATGCAGGTGGGCGAGCCCTGCCCGGCCTGTCAGCAACCCTCGGCCCGGCCTGACGTGGTGTGGTTTGGCGAGATGCCCTATTTCATGGATGAGATATTCGACCATCTGACGGAGGCCAGCCTGTTTGCCTCGATCGGGACCTCGGGTCAGGTCTATCCGGCGGCGGGTTTCGTGCAAGAGGCGCGAGCCGTGGGCGCGCGGACGGTCGAGCTGAACCTTGAACCCTCGGCGGGGGCGTCGATGTTTGACGAGGCCCTGCTGGGGCCTGCATCCGAAGTGGTGCCGCGCTGGGTGGACGGGCTGCTGGCGCAGGGTGACACGCGATAGGGGCAGACAGCAGCGCAGTTTCCCGTCTATGGTGCTGAGAACACGAAAAGAGTGAGTGATATGACTGATCTACCGCCCCAAGACGGAGAAATCCTTGATGATGCCAGCATCAATGCCCGCGATACGCTCAGCGACAATCTGGCCAGCCTGTGGTGGACCTTTTTGCTGCGCGGGATACTGGCCGGTCTGATCGGGATCGCGGCGCTGTTCTGGCCGACCGGCAGCATCACGGTTCTGCTGCGGCTGGTCGGGGTGCTGCTGATTCTGGATGGCGCGCTGACATGGCTGGGCTTCGGACGGCGCGGGTTGATCGGAGGCGTTGGCATTGGCACGGCGCTGATCGGGCTGGTGCTGCTGATCTGGCCACAGGGGGTGGCGTGGCTGGCGTTTACGCTGATGGGGGCGATGGCGCTGTTTGTGGCCATTGGGTCCTTCATGGCGCTGCCGCAGATGCACCCGCAGGATCCCGAGCGCGCGACGGTGCGCAATTCCGGCATCGTGGCGCTGATCATCGGGCTGGTGCTGATCTTCTGGCCCGGCAGCGGCATGGTGGCGCTGGGTTGGGCGATAGCATTCTTTGCGCTGACCTCGGCGGTGGTGATGTTCTTTCTGGCGGCACGGTTCAAAAAGGCCGGCGACCGGTTGGGTATGAAAACCGTCAACCACTAAGGCAACAGGCCGGGCAAAGCCCGGCCTGACGCATGGATGAGGGCTGCAGAGCAGCCCGAAGACAGGCGTCAGTTCGAGTGCCCGTGGCTGTCCTGACGCTCAAGATCGACGGGGATTTCAATCATTACCTCTCCGGCGTTCTCGAAAATCAGCGTCACCGGCAAGGTCGCGCCTTGTTCGAACGGCGCTTTGAGCCCCATGAACATGACATGATCCCCACCACGCTTCAGCATGTGGATCTGACCGGCCGGTATGGCAAAGCCTTCCTCGACATGGATCATCTTGGCAACGCCGTTTTCGTCAACCTTGTGAGTGTGCAATTCAACCCGGTCGGACACATCCGAGGTCACGCCGATCAGGCGGTCATCGGTATCGCCTTGGTTTTCGATCACCATAAAGGCGGCTCCGGCCTTGGCATGTTTGCCTGCCGAGCGGGCATAGGGATCCTCGACGACGATGACATCGGCAGCGAACGCGCCCGAAGTCAAAGCCAGAGTCGTCAGAGTCGCAAGCAGGGTGGATTTGAGGGTCATTTTAACCTCTCCTTCGTAACAGTCTGATTAACCTTGATATGAGTGTTACAATAGGATCGGTGGCGCACGCGCCGGATGGCGCGGCAGCGGCGCGGCGATCAGGTCATTCGCCCGCAACAATGGGGCTGGTAAAGCCACAGACGGGGCCAGAGGCAATGCAGCGGGTGCCTCATGAATTGCCCCCAACAGGCTGAGCGCATAGTCGGGACAGTAATGCGGCGCGCGGGTCGGCTGGCCGTCTTCATCCATATAGACAACGACAGGCCCGGTCCCGGTGCACAGCACCATCTGCCCGACCGGGCGGTCCACACCACGGGATACGGCCAGCCCCTGCCCGGTCAGGATCACCAGCAGGGACAGTGCATAAGGCAGGAATGTGCGGAAAAAGCCTGTCATCTCAGCCGTGGGATACACCCCGCAGCGATACCACTTCAAGCGGAAAGGCCGGGCTGAGACAGTGTGGCCCGACTCAGCCTTTCGGAGGCTTAACCGTCTTGGCGTTCATCCCGGTATGCAAACGATTTACACGACGCTGCATCCGGGTGCAGCGGGACACTGCGGTCGCAATCGCGGATGGCAAGAACAACAGGAAATTCGTAACTTTGAAAGACATGAGGACCCCCCTCAACAAGAATATGCACGAACATATGCAGTATTCAGCAGGTTATCTGTGAACAACATCACGAAGCAGGTGCTTTTTATTGCGGTTTTGCAAACAATCGAGTCATGACAGCAGCGAAAAAGGCCCCGCACCGGAAGGTGCAGGGCCGTAATCTCTGGTGAGAAAAGGACTTAGGCCGAGGCTTGTGCCTTGGCGATTTCCTTTTTCACTTTCAGGGCGTTTGCCGACAGCTCATCGTCCTTGGCTTTGGCCAGGAACGCGTCCAGACCACCGCGGTGGTCGACCGAGCGCAGGGCAGCGGCCGAGATGCGTAGCTTGACGCCGCGGCCCAGAGTCTCGGACTGCAGGGTTACGTCGTTCAGGTTGGGCAGAAAACGACGACGAGTTCTGTTTTTGGCGTGGCTGACATTGTTGCCAGTCATCGGGCCTTTTCCGGTCAGTTCGCAACGGCGCGACATGGTTTCTTCCTTTGTTTCTGGAGGCCGGGTACAAGACCCGCGGCCAAATCACAAGGGGCGCAACCCGAAGTCGCGCCCGAAAACTGGTTGGATGCGTGTAGTGGGAATCGCCCGAAGGGTCAAGACGGGTGCGGCGAAATCTTTGCGCGCCCGTCGAATTCCTTTCTGGCGCAGGGCGCGGGGGCCTGCAACAGGGGTTTGTTGTTCTTCAAATGGCGCGAGATCAGCTGCGCCTGCAGCCGCCCGCGCGGGATCGGGCGGGCCGGGTCGGCGGCGTGATCCATATCCATCAACTCGGGGAAAATGGCGAAAATCTCTTGCCGCGCCGCCGGGCTGAGCGATTTCAGCGCCTCGGGACCGGTGAACAGGCTTTCGGTCGGGGCGTCTTCGGCAAAGATCACCTGATGGCGGTCGAACAGCAGGTGGAAGTATTCGACGCTGTCGACGGTGTCATCGACATAAATCCCCGGCAGCGCGGTCAGCTTGATGGCGGGGATCAGCACTTCGGCGGCCCCGAACATACGTTGGGCGATCTTGGACTGCACCAGCATCCGGTGCTGGCGCGAGACCAGAAGATCGCGCTGTGGCAGGCCCCGGCCCAGCGCGCCGGCCAGAATGCGCACCGGCCAGAGCCGGGGATTGGCCCGCAACGTCGCGCGTTCGAACCGCCGCCGACCGATCCATCGAATCGGCTGAGGCCCCTGCCCCAGCGTGGAAATCAGGTCTCCGGCCTGCAGGGACTGAACCGGGGCGGGCCCCTGCCCCGTGGCAATCAGCGTGTCGAGGGTGAAACAGGGGATGCCCGCGCCGCCATCGAACGAGCGATAGCTGACGGTCGACCCCGAGGGCAGCGTGAACGAACCGGTCGACAGGGAATAGCTGACGCCCTCCTCGACCGTGAAGGTGCCGAAATTGTTGTCGGTGACGACCGTCCCCACCGGCAGGTTCAGGGTATCGGTGCCCGCCCCGCCGCGCAGGTCACCGCTGACCGTGGTGCTTTGAAAATTCAGCGTGTCGTTGCCGCCGCCCAGTCGAATACTGTCTACGTCGGACCCGCGCACCGTCACGGTGTCGCTGCCGCTGCCGCCGGCGATCAGGCCGCCGACGGTGCTGCTGGTGATGACGATATCGTCGTTATCCTGATTGCCGCGGATGCTGCCGGTGACGGTGCTGCCGGTAACGGTGATCGTGTCATCGCCGGCCTGCCCGCTGATATTGTCAATCGGAGACCCTTGCGGCGTCCCGTTCAGGGTGCCGGAGTCATTTGTGACTTCAATATCGTCATCGCCATTCGTGCCGTTGATATTGGGCATATGCGGCGGCTCCTGAACACTCGGTCAGCGGGTGTAATGCCCTATCGTATCACGATTTTCGCCACCGGTCAGCCCGGGATGCAATCGGAGGGTTAACCGTTGCCAGGCCGGTACACCTAGGCCTGTTCCGGCATCAGCGCGCGCAGCATCTGATCGGCGGCAGCCGAGGGGCTGAGCCGTCCGGTGGTGACCTCACTTCCCAAACGCTCCATCTCGGCGCGGGCCTGCGGGGCCGAAAGGCGCGCCAGCAGGGCCTGCCGGACCTCTTGTTCGAACCAGTATTGCGCCTGTTGCGCCCGGTTGGCATCCCAGTGCCCGGCCTTGCGCCGCGCGGCGCTGAGCGCCTGCATCTCGTCCCAAGCCTGTTCCAGCCCGTGTTCTTCGACCGCCGAGACGGTCATGGCCTTGGGGAACCCTTCGGGGTCCTGCGGGCGTTTGCGCAGCAGGCGCAGCGCCCCGGCATAATCGGCGCAGGTGCGGGTGGCGGTGGCTTTGAGGTCGCCATCGGCCTTGTTGATGAGGATCATATCCGCCATCTCCATGATGCCGCGCTTGACGCCCTGCAACTCATCGCCGCCCGCCGGGGCCAGCAGCAGCAGGAACAGGTCGGACATCTCGGCCACAACGGTTTCCGATTGGCCGACACCGACGGTTTCGATCAGCACGACGTCGAACCCCGCCGCCTCGCACAAAGCGATGGCCTCGCGGGTGCGGCGGGCGACGCCGCCGAGGTGGCTTTGGCTGGGAGAGGGGCGGATAAAGGCGTTTTTCTCGCGGCTCAGGCGCTCCATCCGGGTTTTGTCGCCCAGAATCGACCCGCCGGAACGGGCTGAGCTGGGATCGACCGCCAAAACCGCGACGCGCAGCCCCTGCCCGGTCAGCATCATGCCGAAGGCTTCGATAAAGGTGGATTTGCCGACGCCCGGCGTGCCCGACAGCCCGATGCGCAGCGCCTGTCTCTCGGCCCGCGCCAGTTGCTCCAGCAACGCCGTCGCCTGTTCGCGGTGATCGGCGCGACCGCTTTCGACCAGCGTGATGGCGCGGGCCAACGCCCGGCGGTCTCCGTTCAAAATCCTGTCACCAAGGCTGTCCATCTGCATTCCGAACCTAATTGTATTCCGCAGGACCAGTTGCCTTTGCCAAAGGTGATTTGTCCAGAGCCAAGCGCTGAGGAATGACCGTGATACAGACTGTTCGCGCGCCTGTTGTGCTGATGTTGCTGCTAAGTCTACCGATGGCGGCGCTCGCCGAAGTGGACCAGAGCCGCTTTGCCCTGCGCGCGCTGGGGGTCAAAGCTGGCGAGTTGACGCTGAACGCTGAGATCAGTGCCAGTCGCTATGCGGTGGCGTCGCGACTGGAGACCACGGGGCTGGCCTCGGCCATCAAACGGGTGCGGTTCGAGATCGCGGCGCAAGGCGATCGTCGGGGTGCGCGATTTGTTCCACAGCGCTATGTCGAGGAGCAGGTGGCGGGCCAGCGCGAGACGCGCGTGCGACTGGATTACACGAGAGGTGTGGCGCGGGCCAGCGGAACCGAGATCAGCAACCATGGCAATCACGCGGTGACGGATGCACAGCAACGCGGGGCTGTGGACCCGCTGACCGCTATCTTCATGGTACTGCGGGACAAGCCACCGGAGGAACTGTGCGGGTTGCAGCAGAAGATTTTTGACGGAGAGCGGCTGACCGAGATCGCCCTGACCCAACGTAGCGCGCAGGGCGATAACGTGCTGTGCAGCGGGTATTTCACGCGGGTTGCGGGATATCGTCCGGGGGATCTGCGGCAGGGCAGCCGGTTTGCCGTCACCGTGACCTATGCGCCTGCGGGGCCGGTGATGCGGGCGGTGCGAGTTGATGCGGACACCGTGTTCGGAGACGCGACGATGGTGCGGAAGTAGCAGGAACTGGACCTCTGCCCGCCTTTGACGGATAAAGCGCGGATGACGACGCGCTTGCCCATTGATGATGCAATCCCCGAACTGCTGGATGCGCTGCGCGCCCATGGCCGCGCCGTGCTGCAAGCCCCTCCGGGTGCGGGCAAGACCACCCGTGTGCCGCTTGAGATGTTGAAGGCGAACCTTTGCGGGGGTCGGATCGTGATGCTCGAGCCGCGGCGACTGGCTACGCGCGCCGCCGCCGAGCGCATGGCCGAGACGCTGGGCGAACCGGTGGGGCAGACCGTTGGCTATCGCATGCGCGGTGAAGTCAAAATCTCCAGCAGCACACGGATCGAAGTCGTGACCGAGGGTATTCTGACCCGCATGCTGCAAACCGAGCCAGACCTGCCGGGTGTCGGCGCGGTGATTTTCGATGAGTTCCACGAACGGTCCCTGAACGCAGATCTTGGGCTTGCGTTGTGCCTTGAGGTGGCCGGCGCACTGCGGGATGACCTGATGTTGCTTGCCATGTCAGCCACCCTTGATGCCGAACCGGTGGGGCGGCTGATGGATGCGCCGTTGGTGACATCCGCAGGGCGCAGCTATCCCGTTGAAACCCGCTGGCTGGATCGGCCTTTGGGGGCGCAGGCGCGGCGGCTGGATGACCTGATCGATCTGGTGGTACGGGCAGAGCGCGAAACGTCAGGCGGGATGCTGGTCTTCCTGCCCGGCGAGGGTGAGATCCGCCGCGCTGAGGCCGCGTTGGCCAGCCGTTTGCCCGAAACATGCACGGTACGCCCCCTGTTCGGCGCCCTGCCCTTCGCGGCTCAGCGTGCGGCGATTACGCCCGTCAAAGGTGGGCGTAAGGTGGTGCTGGCGACGTCCATCGCCGAGACCTCGCTGACTATTCCCGATATCCGTGTTGTGGTCGATATTGGGCAAGCGCGGCGGGCCCGGTTCGATCCCGGTTCGGGAATGTCTCGGCTGGTGACCGAACGGGTGACACGTGCCGAAGCGACACAACGCGCGGGGCGCGCGGGCCGTGTGGCGGCCGGGGTCTGCTATCGTTTATGGGCCAAGGGCGAAGACGGTGCACTTGCCGCCTACCCACCGGCCGAAATCGAGGCGGCTGACCTGACCGGGCTCGCTTTGGAACTGGCGCTGTGGGGTGCTGGACCCGGGGACCTGGCGTTTCTGACGCCTCCACCCGAAGGGGCGATGGCCGAGTCGCGGGCTTTGCTGCAGATGCTGGGCGCATTGGACAGCACCTTGCGGATCACGGATCATGGGCGCAAGCTGGCGGCGCTGCCGCTGCACCCCCGCCTAGGGCATATGCTTGTGCGTGCAGGACCAGACGCTGCGCCCTTGGCCGCGCTCATGGCGGACCGCGACCCGCTCAGAGGTGCCCCGGTTGACGTGTTGCTGCGGCTGGAGGCGCTGCGCGATGTCCGTGCGTTTCAGCGTAACCGGGTCTGGCAGGTCAATCCGGGGGCGTTGGACCGGATCAAAGCTGAGGCCAGGCGCCTGAAGGCAAAGACCACGGGCAAAAGCCATCGGGGCCCGGCCGCGATGGCAGCGTTGGCCTATCCCGATCGGATCGGGCAGCGCCGCAAGGGCGATGCGCCGCGCTATGTCTTGTCGGGTGGCAAGGGCGTGGTACTTGAGAGCGATGATACGCTGGCGGCTGCGCCTTATCTTGTAGTGATCGATACGGATGGAAATCCACGCGAGGCGCGCGGACGCATGGCCGCGCAAATCACCGAAGGCGAACTTCGCGATCTGTTCAGCGACCAGATCGTGTGGGTCAACAGCTGCGTATGGTCCAAGCGCGACCGCCGCGTCGTAGCTCGTCGGCAAGAGCGGTTCGGGGCGATTACTCTGGACGACCGCACCTGGAAAGACGTTCCCGAAGACGATGTGGCGCGCGCGATGCTGGACGGAGTGCGCGATCTGGGCCTCCGCCTACAGGGGGCTGCGGCCCGGCTGGCGACGCGGGTCGAACTGGTGCGGGCGGGCGGCGGCGACTTGCCCGACTTCTCGGAACAGGGATTGCTGGATGGGCTTGAGACCTGGCTGCTGCCAATGCTCTCGGGTGTGCGCAGCGCTGAGGACTGGAAGCGCTTTGATCCGCTGCCCGCGCTGCGCGCCCGGCTCGATTGGGCACAAGCTCAGGAGCTGGACCGCCGCGCACCGGGATCGTTCACGACGCCTCTGGGCCGCAAGGTTCCGATCGAATACGGCGGCGCGGTGCCCGAGATCTCAGTTCGGCTGCAAGAGCTGTTCGGCGTCACGCAGCATCCGGTCATCGGGCAAGAGCCGCTTAAGATCACACTGCTTTCACCCGCCCAGCGCCCGATTCAGATCACCCGTGATCTGCCCGGTTTCTGGGCCGGGTCTTATGCCGATGTGCGCAAGGACATGCGGGCCCAATACCCGAAACACCCATGGCCCGAAGACCCGACTCTGGCTGACCCAACCCTGCGTGCAAAACGGCGGACACCCTAAGCAGGGGCGCGTGGGTTTTCCGGCCAAACCTGCGCAAATCTTGACTTAAAGGTCACATTCCCACCCCTATTCCATTTAATTCGGTCAAAATCACCCAATTTCCAACAGAAATATTGTCTCGGGCGGTATACATTACTAGTTAGTATCTCAATGTAAGAATGATCTGGTTCAGACAGGCGCTCTATGACGAAATGGCTGCGTAATATCTGGGAAGAAGTCGCCCGACCGATGATCCTGCGCCCCAGCCGGGTGCAGGTTGCAGCACTGTGCACCCGAAGCTCTGGCGCAGATGATGAGGTTCTGCTGATCACCAGCCGCGATACCGGTCGCTGGATCATCCCAAAAGGCTGGCCAATTGACGGGCTGGACGGGGCTGAAACCGCTTTGCAGGAAGCGTGGGAAGAGGCTGGCGTGCGCGCGACGGATGTTCGCAAAGACCCGGTTGGCCAATATTCGTACAATAAAATCCTGAAAGATGGCTCGGCCCAGCCGGTGCAAACAAGCGTCTACCATATTGAGGTTAGCGAACTGGCTGACGACTATCCCGAAGTCGACCAACGCACGCGCTGCTGGGTCTCGCCCGGGGTCGCTGCAGAGCGGGTGCAAGAGCCCGAGTTGCAGGATCTGCTTCGGCAGATGTAACAATATTGTAAAATATTGATGACAGCTGTTGCCGCCCCTTGATGAAAGGAGTAGCGGCCTGAGCCAATCTAAACAGGCCCCGGCACTTCAGATGTCTGACACGACCCCCAAATCCCGCTGGCACGCACTGGACAGTGATCTTCACCGTATTTCGCGCGTCGAACATGCCAACGCATACGTTGCCCGCCCCATGCTTGCCCCCGGCATTGCTTTGGCCTTCATTGCCTTGGCAGGTCTGACCGCAGCTGTGCTGTTTGGTCAGGCCGAAGGTGGGCTGATTGTGGCGGCCGCAGCCGCGTTCGGCGCCTATATGGCGATCAACATAGGGGCCAACGATGTTGCCAACAACATGGGCCCGGCTGTTGGCGCCAACGCACTGACCATGGGCGGTGCCATCCTGATCGCGGCCATTGCCGAAAGCGCTGGCGCGCTTCTGGCCGGGGGCGACGTTGTCTCGACCATCTCAAAAGGCATCGTCGATCCCGCTTCTGTCCAGAACAGCGAGGTTTTCATCTGGGCTATGATGGCGGCGCTGATCTCGTCCGCGCTGTGGGTCAATCTGGCAACTTGGGTCGGCGCGCCCGTCTCGACAACCCATTCGGTGGTGGGGGGCGTGATGGGCGCAGGTATCGCGGCGGCAGGGCTGAGCGCGGTAAGCTGGGGCATTATGGGCGCGATTGCGGCCAGTTGGGTGATCTCTCCGGTGCTGGGCGGAGTGATCGCTGCAGGGTTTCTGGCGCTGATCAAATCGAAAATCCAGTATCAGGACGACAAAATCGCGGCGGCCCGGAAATGGGTGCCGATACTGGTGGCCGTGATGGCAGGTGCCTTTGCCACCTACCTTGCGGTCAAGGGATTGAAGCGGATTGTCAAAATTGATCTGCAAATGGCTTTGCTTATCGGGCTGGCATCCGGCAGTTTGGCCTGGGCCGCGACGGTGCCTTGGGTGCGCCGCAAATCTGAAGGATTGGAAAACCGCACCCGATCTTTGAAAACCCTGTTCGGGTTGCCGTTGGTGATATCTGCGACTTTCCTGAGCTTTGCACATGGGGCCAACGACGTGGCAAACGCGGTTGGCCCGCTGGCGGCGATTGTGCATGCGGCCGAGTTCGGAGATTTTGCCGCGAAGGTCTCGATCCCAAGTTGGGTGATGGTGATCGGAGCATTCGGGATTTCCTTCGGGTTGTTCCTGTTTGGGCCGAAACTGATCCGCATGGTGGGCAGCCAGATCACCAAGCTGAACCCGATGCGCGCCTTCTGCGTTGCGCTTTCTGCCGCGATCACCGTGATCGTCGCAAGCTGGTTGGGATTGCCGGTCAGTTCGACACATATCGCCGTGGGTGCGGTGTTTGGCGTCGGGTTTTATCGGGAATGGCATGCGGATCGCCGGTGGAAGCTGTCGAATCGCCAGCGCCCGGCCGAGTTACGCTTGGCCCGGGAAGAGCACCGCCGGCGCAAGCTGGTTCGGCGATCGCATTTTATGACCATCGTGGCCGCTTGGGTGGTGACCGTCCCGGCAGCCGCAGCGATGTCAGCAGCGATTTACTGGGTGCTGACCGTATTTGGCTGACACTGGAAGCCTGCGAAGCGTTGCCTCACGATCGGATGCTTTTTGAAGGAGAAAAAGTAGGGGTCTAAGCCCTTATCTCTGCTGTCGTGAGGGGCGATTTCGGGGACTGGCGTATCAGGTCCGCGACCCGACGGTTGATCGGCACAGGCAGATCGAACGAGCGGCTTAGGCGGATGATTTCGCCCTGCAAACTGTCGATCTCGGTGGGGCGGCCCGCCATCAGATCATATGCCATCGAGGTGCGTGCGGCTGGATCGATGGTCAACATCTTGGCCGCGATCCGGGTGAAGATAGGCGTGGGCAGGCGCAAGATGTATGGGGTCATCCAGACAGGCAGCGGTGTGGTAGAGGCGGCGGGCTTGCCAGCGGCCTTGAGAACCAACAGGGCCTCAGCCATCTGATCGGCCATCAAGAGGCGCCAATCGCGGTCGCGCAACTGTGCCTGCAGCGTAAGTCCCGAAAGCGCGTTCAATGCGTTGTTGAGATTTATCAAAAGCTTGCCCCATTGCACCGCCTCAATTCGGTCACTCTCCTGCACCGGCAGATCGGATGAGCTGAGGTGATCGGCCAGAGCACCAGGACCGGTTTCAATGATGATTTCGCCAGAGGTCGCGCGGTGGTAGTGCGCGTCCTTGGTCGGGACGACATTGAAGGGAATCATACCTGCGCGGGTATCGTGGTCAGACAGGGCCGCGCGCAGGATCTGGATATTGTCCATCCCGTTTTGCCAGGACAGAACCACCGCCTCGGCCCGGGCATGAGACCCGATGAGCTCCGCCATCCGACCGGTCGCGCCGGATTTGACTGTGACAATGATCAAATCGGCGCGGCTAAGGCAATCAGGGTCTTCTGTGAGCGTAAGCTGATCAGCGGGAATGGTTCGGACCAGCCCGGTGAAATCGGTCACCGTAAGACCCTGGGCGCGGATCGGATCGAGAACCCTGGCACGCCCCAACAGCGTCACGCCATGGCCCGCCGCCGCCAGCAATGCACCGCAATAGCAGCCGATGCTGCCAGCCCCAGCGATGACAATCTTCATGGCGTACCCCTCCTAAATCAGCAAAGATGCGTCGGGACCAGCGCAGGAGGCCAGCGTAACGTAGGGTCAGACGCGCGCCAGCCTCGGACGAGTACGCTCAAGTTCTTCAGAGATCGGAATGAACTCCTGATCGTCCCCCGGTGGCAGGTGGAAAGCCCCGTTTGCCCAATCAGCGGTTTTCCATTCGCGGGTCGCGTGTTCGATCTTTTCCTTCGAAGACGATACAAAATTCCACCAGATATAGCGATCTTCGCTCAAAGTCGCACCGCCCAGCAGCATCAGGCGCGCACCCAAGGGCCCGGCCTTGACCGCCAGATGGTCGCCCGGGCGAAACACCATCATGCGCCCTGCATCAAAGCTGTCGCCTGCAATCTCGACTGACCCTTCGGTAACATACACGCCCCGATCTTCGTGGTTGTCGGGCAGCGGAAAGGACGCGCCCGGATCGAGCTGGACGTCGAGATAGAACGTCTCGGACAACATGGTCACAGGGCTGGTCTCTCCATAGGCCGAGCCAAGGATCAGGCGCGCGCTGACGCCTTTGTCTTCAATATGGGGCAGCGCGCCCTGTTTGTGATGCTCGAAATCGGGGGCCATATCCTCATGCGCTTCGGGCAAGGCGATCCATGTCTGGATACCGAACAGCTTGTTGGTCCGCGCGCGGGTCTCGTCGCTGGTTCGCTCGGAATGGGTCACGCCGCGCCCGGCGACCATCCAGTTAACCTCGCCGGGATAGATCATCTGATGGGTGCCGATGCTGTCACGATGTTCGAACTCGCCCTGATACAGATACGTCACGGTGCCAAGGCCGATATGAGGGTGCGGACGCACGTCGATACCACCTTCGGTGATGAACTCAGCCGGGCCCATCTGGTCAAAGAAGATGAACGGTCCAACCAGCTGCCGCTTGACCGAGGGCAGCGCGCGGCGCACTTCGAACCCACCCAGATCGCGGGCACGGGGGATGATCAACGTCTCGAGTGCGGGATTCTCTGACTGGCATTCGGGATTGTGGGTCGGGTTCCAGCTCATTCCTGCGTCTCCCATTGGCAAGAGGTTACGTTCACTTATGCAGGATATAGGTCAAAATATCGGAAAGTAATCGGCATAAATGCACATATATCGTGCAGATTACCTGCCAGGGAACACCCCCTCAGCGTCACGAGGCCACAGCTTCGGAAAGAACGCGCCCTCGATGCGATCCCCTTCGCGGTAACCATGGGCTTCGAATTGTGCGCGTTCATCCTTGGCCCAATCCCCACGATACCGGATTACGCCATCAGGCGCGGTCATCCTCAGCGTAAAGCGCCGCACGGTTTCAGTTGGCGTGACCGAGGACAGCCCTCCATGCAGGGTGCGCATATCGAAAAAGATGCAATCGCCCGGCTCCATGTCCCATTGCAGCAGGTCATAGGCCGCGGGGTTGGCGTTGACATCGGGGGGCGGATGATAGGTCAGGCCGGCAACCTTGGTCGGCGCATAGCTGGGGTGCCCATCGGCGAAACGCACGCGCATGAACAGCTTGTTCCAAAGATGCGAGCCGCGGACAAAAGCGATGCCGTTTTCTTTGGTCACCGGTTCAAGCGGTAGCCACAACACACACATCGTGCCTTCGAAATCGAAATAGGACAGATCCTGATGGAAAGGCGGGCGCGAGGTCGATCCCGCCTCGCGCAGGAACCAGTTGTCCATGACCAGATTGATCGAAGGCGCATCCAAAAGCTGGGCCGCCAGCGAGGCACAGGGGGAGTTATGGACGAAGTCAGTGAACTCCGGGATTTTGTTCCAAGCCCAGTAATCCTCGATGTAAGCCGGGGCCTCGGGGTCTTTGGTGTGCCGCGCGAGATTCTCGGTCGGGTGGGCGAGGTCAGCATCGATGCCGTTGCGCAACCGGGTCAGCCAGTGGTCAGAAAATCTGGATCGCAGGGCCACGGCCCCGTCGCGCCTGAAGGCCGCGATCTCTTCCGGTGTGATGCGGTTTGTTGATTCCATGTCCGCGACCTTTCGGGCAGGTGTGCAGAATGAAATCAGGATTGCAGCGGTTTGGTCCTGCGTCAAAGCAAATCACAATTCGCTACGAAACCTCGGAATGCGCGGGGGGCGTGCTATATCTGAGACACAGTTGAGGTCGCACAAAGAGGGTTCCATGACCGGTTCATTGCTTACGCGTCGTTCTCTGATCGCCTCGGGCGGCGCGGTTCTGGCTTCGGGTTTGTTGGTTCCCGCACGGGCCAGCGGACTGGCACCAACCCCCACGATGCGAGGCGGAGCGAACAACTATCGCCCCGGCGCGCCGATTGTCGAACGGATCGGTGGCGGCGGGTTCTGGATGACCGGTACCGTGCGGCGCGCGGGTGACGGAGCCCCCCTGCCCGGTCAGCGCATCCAGATCTGGGCGCATACGACCGAAGGGCATGAGCGCGACCAGCGCAGCCATGGGGCGACGCTGACCGACGCCAATGGGGAATTCCGGCTGGAGATGCCGCAGATCGTACCCGCCTTTGGGCAGGCGCATGGGCATCTGGCGTATGACAGCGGCGAGTTTGAGACGGTATTCCTGCGGCCCGTGATGGCCAGTTCACGGGACAAGACGCTAGCCGCGCATTTCGTATTGCAGCCTGTCTGAACTTTGGTGCTGCGCAATGGTCTGATCTGGGCTGCGCTGGTCGTGGCCGTCTTGGTGCCGGTCATCGCGGCGGCGTTCAGTCCATTGTTGGCGTGGCGACAGCCGATTTACATTGTGGCGGGGTTTGCCGGGATCATTGCGATGTGCTTGCTGCTGATGCAGCCGTTGCTGGCCGGGCGTTGGTTGCCGCTGTCTGCGATGGCCAGTCGTCGCTGGCACCGGGCTTGCGGGTTGATGCTGATCACGATGATTGTGGTGCATGTGATCGGGCTGTGGCTGACCAGCCCGCCGGACGTTGTGGATGCACTGCTGTTTGTATCCCCTACGCCGTTTTCCGTCTGGGGTGTGACGGCCATGTGGGCGGCGCTTGCCGCCGTGTTGCTGGGGGTTTACCGGCAGCGGCTGGGCGTCCGGTTTCGTTTGTGGCAGTTGGGCCATGCCGTGCTGGCGGTTGTCACCATATCGGGCAGTGTTGTGCATGCGCTGCTGATCGAGGGCACGATGGAGGTCATGACCAAGGTGGCGCTGTGCGTACTGGTCGTGTTGGCGAGCGTAGCGACGGTGATCAGGCTTCGAATCTGGGAGACGGGGCGGCGCAGCTGAGTTTGGATGCGCCGCCGGGTGAGTGTTATGGTCCGGCCAGCCGTTTGGCATATGAGGCCCGGTTCATCTGAACATCCTGCACCGTGATGCTGCCGACCTGCGGCAGCGCGGTGGCCAGAACGTCGAGAACAAGGGCGTTGAGCGCGGTTCGCGTGGCCTCGTCACGCCCGTGCATAAGCATAAGCGTGGCGTGGACAAAGCTCTGGGGCTCGGAGCCGATGCGGTAATACGCGACCGGGGTGGCGCGGATCTTGATCGTTTCGGGATCGAATTCCGGATGATCAGCCAAGACTTCAAACAGCCGATCGCAGAGCGCCTGAACATCGTGGGTTTGTTCGATGCCTTGCGAAAATTCCAGAGTCACATGGGGCATAATGAAGTCCTTTTAGACCCCGAGACACCAGCGCATCACCGCCTTTTGCGCGTGCAACCGGTTTTCGGCCTCGTCAAAAATGACCGAGTTGGGGCCGTCCATGACTTCGGATGTGGCCTCTTCCTCGCGGTGGGCGGGCAGGCAGTGCATGAACAGGGCGTCGGGCTTGGCGTGCGACATGAGCTCGGCGTTGACCTGATAGGGGCGCAGCATGTTGTGGCGGCGTTCCTTGGCGGATTGGGAATCGTGCATCGAGACCCATGTATCCGCGACCACCAGATCGGCCCCTTCGACTGCTTTGAACGGGTCGCGTTCGATGGCGATGGTCGAACCCTTTTGGCGGGCGAAGCCGATGAATTCATCCTCGGGGTCGAACTGGGCGGGGCCGGTGAAAGTCAGGTCGAACCCGAACTGGCCAGCGGCGTGCAGGAATGAGGCGCAGACATTGTTGCCGTCGCCGGTCCAGACCACCTTTTTGCCTGCGATGGGGCCGCGGTGTTCTTCAAAGGTCTGGATATCAGCCATGATCTGGCAGGGATGGGTGCGGTCGGTCAGGCCGTTGATGACGGGCACGTCCGAGTATTCGGCCATCTCGGTCAGGATGGTTTCGTCAAAGGTGCGGATCATGATCATGTCGACATAGCGCGACATCACCCGGGCGGTGTCGGCAATGGTTTCGCCATGGCCAAGCTGCATGTCTTTGCCCGACAGCACCATGGTCTCGCCGCCCATTTGCCGGACGCCGACGTCAAAGGACACACGGGTCCGGGTCGAGGGTTTTTCGAAGATCAGTGCGACCATGCGCCCCGCCAGTGGCTGTTCGTCGTCGGGGGCGGCTTTAGGGCGGCCAAGGCGGGCCTGCTTCATCGCGGCGGCCTGGTCGATCATGGACCGCAGGGCGGTGGCGTCGGTTTTGTGGATATCAAGGAAGTGGTTCATATCGTTTCGCTTTTGGTTAAGGTCGCGTGGGGGCCAGCCCCCACACCCGAAGTATTTTTGAACAGAAGAAGGGTCAGGCGGTTTCAAGATTGGACTCGATCTGCTTTGCAGCTTTGTCGAGGCGGATCAGGGCCTGGGCGATGTCATCCTCGGTCAGGGTGAGCGGGGGCAGCAGGCGGATGACGTTGTCGGCGGCGGGGACCGTGATGACCTGATTATCGTAGCCTGCGTTGACCACGTCGATATTGGTGGGCTTGCACTTGAGGCCGAGCATGAGGCCGGTGCCGCGCACCTCTTCGAAGACATCCGGGTGGTCGGCGGTCAGACCCTCGAGTTTCTGACGCAGGAGGCCCGCCTTACGGTTGACGCCTTCGAGGAAAGCCGGCGTGGCGACCTGATCGATCACCGCGCAGCCGACGGCGCAGCCCAGCGGGTTGCCGCCATAGGTCGAGCCGTGGGTGCCTGCGGTCATGCCAGAGGCGGCCTCTTCGGTGGCCAGCACCGCGCCGAGAGGGAAGCCGCCGCCGATGCCCTTGGCGACCATCATGATGTCGGGTGTGATGCCAGCCCATTCATGGGCGAAGAGTTTGCCGGTGCGACCGACGCCGCATTGAACCTCATCAAGGATCAGAAGCAGGCCGTTTTCATCGCAGATCTGGCGTAGGGCTTTGAGTTCCACGTCGGGGACGGGGCGGATGCCGCCTTCGCCTTGCACCGGTTCGATCAGGATTGCTGCCGTTTCGTCGGTGATGGCGTTGGTGACGCCGTCGAGGTCTCCGAATGTCAGGTGCACGAAACCGGGCAGCAGGGGGCCGAAGCCTTTGGTCATTTTCTCGGACCCGGCGGCGGCGATGCCTGCGGACGACCGGCCATGGAAGGAGCCGTCGAAGGTGATGATCTCGACCCGTTCGGGCTGGCCTTTGTCATAGAAGTATTTGCGGGCCATTTTCACGGCCAGTTCGCAGGACTCGGTGCCGGAATTGGTGAAGAACACCGTGTCGGCGAAGGTGTGTTCCACCAGCTTGTCAGCCAGCGCCTGCTGCTGCGGGATGTGGTAGAGGTTCGAGACATGCCACAGCGCGTGCGCCTGTTCGGTCAGCGCCGCAACCAGCGCCGGGTGCGCGTGGCCCAGCGCGTTCACCGCAATCCCTGCGCCGAGGTCAAGGAAACGTCGGCCATCCGCCTCGGTCAGCCAGGCGCCTTCGCCCTTCACGAAGGTCAGGGGCGCGCGGTTATAGGTCGGCAGAACGGACGGGATCATCGGATCATCCTTTTTACGTAGCTTGAGCCCAAGTGAGTGATACACCGGGGCCGGGTTCGTCAACTGATTTGGCGGGGAATGCGCCGTTTTGCCGGGCGCAAAGGGATCAAACGGGGCCGGTTACGCGGTCAGGCGTCGGCGTCGGACGATATGTGTGCGTTTGATCATGCGGGCCGTATAGCGGGCCGAGCGCCGTCTGGGAAGCCGTAAAATCGGCCTGCGGGAAATTTCAGGGAGACGCGGCATTTCCCGCTTGCCATTTGCCGCGCCCTGCCCCACCGCTGGGCCATGTTCGTTGCCAAGGCTCATAACCCGCCGCTTGCGGCGCTGCTGATTGTCGCTGCCAGCGCCTTTATCGCGGGCACGACGCTGCTGGCCAAGGCGCTGGGGACCGACACTCTGGGGCCGGCGCTGCATCCGATGCAGATCAGTCACGGACGGTTTCTGTTTGCCTTTCTGGTGATCCTCAGCGCGGTCGGCGTTCTGCGCCCACGGCTGAGTCGCCCGCATTGGGGCCTGCATGTGGGGCGGACAAGCTTTGGCTGGATGGGGATCACGCTGATGTTCGCCTCGGTCGCGTTTATCCCGATGACCGATGCCACGGCGATATCCTTCCTGAACCCGGTCTTTGCGATGATGCTGGCGATCCCGCTGTTGAAAGAGGGCGTCGGCCCGTGGCGCTGGACGGCCGCCGGTGTGGCGCTGGCGGGGGCGCTGGTGCTGTTGCGGCCCACGCCCGACAGCTTTCAGCCCGCCGCGCTGCTGGCGTTGGCCGCCGCGATGTCGATCGGGATGGAGCTGATTTTCATCAAAAAGCTCTCGGGCCGGGAGATGCCGATCCAGATCCTGCTGGTCAACAACGCGATGGGGCTGACCATCGCCTCGGTCGCGGTGAGCTTCGTGTTCCAGTGGCCGACGCCCGCACAATGGGCGGCGCTGGCGGGGATCGGCGTGCTGATGGCCTGTGCGCAGGCCTGTTTCGTCAACGGCATGGCGCGGGCGGATGCGTCCTTTGTGGCACCCATCAGCTATGCGGCACTGATCTTTGCGGCATTCTATGATTTCGCGGTCTTCAGCGTGGTCCCCGATGGGATCAGCCTTATCGGGTCAGCCATCATCCTGACCGGCGGGCTGATCCTTGTCTGGCGAGAGGCGCTGGCCAAGCGGGCCTGATCGCGGGTTCAGCGGCCCACGACCCGGACATTCCGGAGCGTGGTCTGGCGCGGCTGCAACCACTCGGCGATGTGGGCCGGATGTACCGGCGCAACCGGGTTGACGATGAATGCGCCGAGCCTTGCATCCGGATGGGTGTCAGACAGGTCGCCCAGCGCCACCTCGCGGCGTTCATCCTGCATCACTTCGACGATCTTGAGCACCTGCGCCACAGAGATCGCGCCATCGGGTTTGACCCGCGCCCAGAACGTGTAATCGGACCCATATTCGGCCTCGGCGGCGCGGATATAGGCGGCCTCGATCTCATCCACCGCCTGCTTGCGGGGGATGCCGTGGGTGTCGGCCAGAAACCCGGCCAGCGACAGCAGGTTCCGGTCACTATCCAGCACAAACGGCCCGGCGGTCTCAAAGAAAAGGTCCTGCGTCATAGGGCAAGATCCACGACGGGTTTGTCGTTCTGGATCAGGCGCTGGCACAGCCTGTCGATATGCTTGCCCCCCGAATGCAGCGGGCGTGCCGGGGTCGCCGCCCCCAGACCATCGAAGAGATCGGGGAACAGGAATTTCAACTCTTCCACCGCCTCGGGGCTGAGCATCTTCAGCGCCTCGGGCCCGATGTAGAGCGACTCGGTATAAGCCTGATGGGCCATGACGACCGAGTGCTGATCGAGGGCGAAATGGAAATACTCGACCGCATCCCAGCTTTCGATCACCTCGACCCCCGGCAAGCTGGTGAGTTTCTTGGCGGGAACCAGCGCCTCGATATCCCCCAGAACCCGCTGCGCCACTTTCGAGCGCACCAGCAACCGGTGCTGGGGCGAGACCACAAGATCGGCCCCCGGCATCCCGTCGCCCAGCGCACCCTTGCGGATCAGAACCGGCCGCATCCGGGGATTGAGCATCAGGTCAAGCGGCCCCAGTTTCCGGGACCCGATCCATTTCAGCGGCTGCGGCACGCCCTCGATGGTCGAGACCAGATCGCCCACTTTCAGATCCTCGACCGGAACCTCGCCCTTGGGGGTCTGAATGCCGGTCCCGGCGGCAAAGCAGACCATCAGCGAGACATTGTCGAGAATCGTGCCAAGGCTGTTATTGAGCCCCTGTTCGGTAAACCGCAGCGTATAATCGCCAGCATCGCCAAAGGCGAATTCGAACTCAAACGTCTCGAAGCTGCCAGCGGTTGTGGGAGTCACGATCTGAGTGAAGATGACGGTGCCGCTGTCGTCCAGAACCTCGACCAGAACCGGGTCTGCCGCGCCGCCGCTTGTGACCCGCGCGCCGATATCAAAGCTGAGCGTTGCGCCCTGATTGTCGCGGGGCACGGTAAAGCTTTGCTCGACAACGCTGATTTCATCGTCCGTGCCGTCAAGCTCGACAGCAAGGTTGGTGCGGTCCCCGCCCGGGAAATACAGCTGTTCCTGGCCCACTTCGATCTCGGTGCCGGTCCAGCTGCCGTAGGAATCGAATATCTGAAACCCACCCCGTACCCCGGGTGACTGGAAATCTCCGCCGACGATAAGTTCCTGCGTTGGCACTGTTCAACCCTCACTATTCGACACGTGACACTGGCACCATATGGGTCATTGCACACCAAATCCCTAACCCGCGCCTGCTGTCAGGCCAACAAAGAACCCTGCATCGCCGCAATTACGCCTTGAGCCGGTAGCCCGTGCGCAACATCTGCCATGTCAGCGCGCCCACCAGCAGCGTCGCACCTGCGCAGATCACCATCCCCAGCCAAGGCGAGCTGTCCGAGACACCGATCATGCCATAGCGCAGCCCGTCGATCAGATAGAAAACCGGGTTCACATGGCTCAGGCGGTTCAGCACGGGCGGCAATGCCTGAACCGAATAGAAGGTGCCCGACAGAAACGCCAAAGGCGTGACGATGAAATTGGTGATCGCCGCCATCTGGTCGAACTTGTTCGCAAATATCCCGGCAAAGAGGCCCAGTGCGCCCATGAACGCGCCGCCCAATACCACGAAGATCAATGCGATCAGAGGGTTCTGCGGCACGATGCCCAGCACCAGCGCCAGCGCGATGGCGACGACCAGTGCGATCAGGACCCCGCGCGCGATCCCGCCTGCCAGATAGCCCAGCAGGATTTCCAGCGGCGACAGCGGCGGCATCAGCGTGTCGACGATGTTGCCCTGCACCTTGGAAATCACCATCGAGGACGAGGTGTTGGCAAACGCGTTCTGGATCACCGTCATCATCATGATGCCCGGCGCAAGGAAGGTCAGGAACGGCACGCCCATCACGTCTGACCGGCTGGGGCCGATGGCGATGTTGAAGATCAGCAGGAACAGGCCCGCCGTGACCAGCGGGGCCAGCAGGGTTTGCGTCCAGACCGCCAGAAAGCGCTGCGTCTCGCGCTGCGCCAGCGTGTAAAGGCCCATCCAGTTGATCGCGCCGAACCGACGCGTGTTCTCATCCACAAGATTCTGCATGTCTGCCCCATACCTGATTCGATGACCGCTTGTAACTCGGCCCGCAGTGATTAGAATAGGGCGCTGAGATGAATTCCCAAGGCGGCCCGAATCCGGGGCCGCTTTCCGCTTTTGAAAGGCAAATGATGTCCTGGACTGACGAGCGTGTAGAGCTGCTGAAAAAGATGTGGGGCGAGGGCCAGTCGGCCAGCCAGATCGCCAAGGAACTGGGCGGCGTGACCCGCAACGCGGTGATCGGCAAGGTCCACCGTCTGGGCTTGTCGAACCGCGCCACCGGCGCAAGCCCTGCCAAGGCCGAGCCCAAGGAGAAACCGGCCCCAGCCCCCAAGGCCGAGGCCAAACCCAAACCCGCACCCAAAACCGAACCGGCGCGCCCTGCACCCGCACCTGAGGCCAAACCAGCCACCCCGGCTCGCCGCCAGATCATCCCCGCCGGCCAGCCGCTGCCACCGCAGCCCTCGGCCAACGAGATCAGCCCTGAGGCTTTGGCCAAGGTCAACGAGGTCGAAAAGAAAGCCAAGAAGCTGACGCTTATGGAACTGACCGAGAAAACCTGTAAATGGCCCGTCGGCGACCCCGCGACCGAGGATTTCTGGTTCTGCGGCCTGCCGGTTGAGGCCGGCAAGCCCTATTGCGAGGCGCATGTGGGTGTGGCGTTCCAGCCGATGAGTTCGCGCCGGGATCGGCGGCGGTAAGCAAGCATCTGACGCAGAACGTTATTTTTAGTGCTGCGTTTTTTGCCATCGAACGGAACCACGACATGGCTGGCCATGAGCTTGAGGCAAATGGCCAGACTCTCAAAACAAATTTGATCTGAGATTTTCCTATTAAGCCCAGATTGAAATATTCAGTTTTGTTCTGCATCTACGCTGCCTTGGTTTTCTTAGCCTATATGCAGCCCTTGGATGGATCGGTTTTCGAACCTGATCGGTTCGGTAGGTCGCGGTCCATCTTTATACAGTTAATGTATCTATGTGCGTGGCTCGCACCTGCCGTGCCATTGATTTTGGCCGGGTGCGCATTGCTGGGGATGCGCGTGATACCGGCAATGCTCGCCCGAGTGTTTGTCGTGATCTCGGTTGTCGCTGGCGTGATCCTGACCTTGGCATCTGGCGTTTTTTCGCTGGCCTCCACGACCCAGCTTTTGCATGGCGTCATGTTGACGATTTCCGTGGCGTCCAGCTTTGCCATTTGGTCGGGTCAATATGGCAAACCGTGTCCGTCGCAGAAAGCGAAGCTGGGAATTGCAGCAGCGACCATTGCTGCGCTCTGGTCGTTGTTGACGGTCCCAATGATACTTGTGCAGGCGCGGGTCATAGCGGATGGATCACCCTATTGCATCGCCGAACACTCGGAGAGTTCTCCAATCGAGGACCTGCACGAACTACGTGGATTCTCTTTCTACACCACGGCAACAGGCTATAAATCCACGTCGGAATGGTACTTTCACGGTCTGATGATCGTCGATCACCCTGATGAGCAGCGCATCTATAACTGGTCTCCAAGAAGATGGAGGTTCGATCTGGTTGAACGCCCAGATGCATTGATCATAACTGTCCGCGAGGTCTGCGTTCCAAACTGACCCCTACTGCGCCGGGTGCGACGGCAAATCCGGCATCGGCACCCACCCCGGCAGTTCATCCGGCGAAACCGATACATGCAGACGCTCGGACCTGTCCCGCCCCACCTTCCGGTGCTTGCGCAGCAGGAAAATCTTGCCCCAGCCGCGCCATGTACCGACCGAGCGCGCGTGGGTGTCGGTCGGGAAGCGGTCGCGCCAGCCTTCGGGCAGGGGCAACCCGTGCAGTTCGGCCTTGTCCAGCATCCAGATCAGCGAGATGTTGCTGAGGGGGCGGGCCTCTTCGAAGCCGTTCAATTGGCCTCCGACATCGCCGTGGGTGCCGCGGAACCAGACTTGTTCCACATGGCCCTTGAAATCGGGGGTACATTTCCACAGCACCGGCTCGAACACCTCGCGGGTCTCGTCCAGTGCCATGGCGTGATAGCCGTGGCGGGTGGCGGGGCCAAGCTGGTGGTTGTGGAAGGCGTGGCGTTCCTCGGCCCAGCGCCACAGCAGCGGCAGGCGCAGGCCCAGCGCCTTGACCGTGTCCCAGACACCGACCATTTCGATGGCGACATCCTCATGGCAGAACTGCCTGCGGAACGCGGCTGCGGCGGTGCCGCTGGCGTTGCATTCATAGTGGCGATACGCCTGCTGGATATTCCGCTCGGTCGCGTGTTCTGCCTTGAGCAGGCCGATCATGTCGATCACACCCGCAAGGCTGCGCACCCCATAAGCGCCGCGTGAATAGCCGATGAAGAAAATCTTGTCGCCGGGTTTGTAACGCGAGGCCAGATAACCATAAGCGCGGCGGATCTGACGGTTGATGCCCCGGCCCATCATAACATCCAGCGAGGATTTCCAGCTTTCCCATTGCACCCCGGCCTCATAAAAGACCGAGACTTTGCTGCCCATCTCGCAGCACAGCTGGAAGGTCTGCCCGGCATGGGTTTCGCGGCCCGGCTCCAGCGTGGACATGGTGCCGTCCAGAATGATGACGTGGCTGATGGGTTCGCGGTGGCGCGTTTCACCCGAGTGCTCGGACCGCAGAGGCCGCCCAAGCCATCCCAGTACCTTTCTACTCAGCCGCGACAGACCCATGTGTCAGCAACTCCCATACTTTAAGGGGTGTGAACGGCATATCCGCCTGCCGCACCCCGTGATCCCAGAGCGCATCCTGAACCGCGTTTGCCACCGCGGCCAGCGCGCCCACCGTGCCGGCCTCGCCACATCCTTTCATCCCCATCGGGTTGGACGTTGACGGCACCGGCGCCGAGGTAAACTTAATCATGGGTATCTCAGCGGCGCGCGGCAAGGCGTAATCCATCAACGAAGCCGTGAGCAGTTGGCCGTGTTCATCATGCACCACATGCTCGGTCAGGGCCTGACCTATGCCCTGAACCACCCCGCCGTGAACCTGCCCTTCGGCCAGCATTGGGTTGATAAGATTGCCAAAATCATCCACGACGGTGTAGCGATCGACCCATGTTTCACCAGTGTAAGAATCGATAACGACTTCGGCAACATGGGCACCGTTGGGATAGCTGCGTGCATCCAGGTTGGCGCGGGCTTCGTGCTGCAGCAAATCCATGCGCCCGTCTGCACGCGCCATTTCCGCCGCTTCGGTCAAGGTTGGTGTCAGGTTCGAGCCGGGTGCCCGGAATGTCTCATGATCAAAATGCACGTCATCGTCCTCGACCCCCATCTTGTCCGCAAGATATGGCGTGAATGCGGCAATCATGGTGTCGATGGTGGCCAGCGTCGCCGTGCTTTGCACCGTGACCGAGCGTGAGCCCCCCGTGCCACCGCCATGCGCCAGCTTGTCCGTATCACCCTGTATCACCGTAATCCGATCCATCGGAATGCCAGTCTGGTCGGACAGGAAATGGGCATAGACCGTCTCATGCCCCTGCCCGTTCGATTGGGTGCCAACATAGAGCTTCACGGTGCCATCTTCGCAAAATTCAACCTTGGCGTTTTCGGAAGGGTCACCCAAAATGCTTTCGATATAGTAACAGAGGCCCTGCCCCCGGATCAGGCCACGCGCTGCGTCCGCGGCCTTGCGGGCGGCAAAGCCGCTGGTCTGGCTGGCAGCGCGGCTGAGGACCATGTCGAAATCGCCAACATCATAGGTTTCGCCGGTGGCCGACGTGTAGGGGAAGTCGGCGGGCCGGATGAAGTTCTTACGCCGCAACTCCCACGGGTCGACATCCAGCTCGCGCGCCGCGCGATCAATAACACGTTCCAGAACATAGATCGCCTCAGGGCGTCCAGCGCCGCGATAGGCGTCAACCTGAGTGGTGTTCGTATAGAACCCCTCGACCCGCAGATAGGTGGTCTGGACGTCATACACCCCCATCAGAACCTTGCTGAACAGGCTGGTCTGGATTGCCTGTCCGAAATGGCTGTTATAGGCACCCAGATTGACCTTGCTGTGCACGCGATAGGCAGTGATCCGGTGATCCGCATCAAAGGCCAGTTCCGCCACCGAGATCAGGTCACGGCCATGGTGATCGGACAGCATCGCCTCGGACCTGTCGGACATCCAGTGAACCGGCTGTCCCAGTTTCATGGCGGCGACGGCAGTGCAGAAATACTCGGGGTACGGCATCACCTTCATGCCGAACCCACCGCCCACATCCGGGGTGGTGACGCGGATATCTTCCGTCTCAAGCTTGAGCTTCTGCGCCAGTTGCGCCCGCATAGCCCAGACCCCCTGCCCGCCATAGGAAAAATGCAGCCGTCCATCCGCCCAACTGGCCTGGCACCCGCGCGGCTCGATCGAGGTGATGATGACCCGGTTATCAACCACGTTCAGCGAGACGGTCCGGGCGGCAGAGGCAAAGGCAGCGTCGGTCGCGGCCTCGTCGCCCAGGCCCCAGTCAAAGGCGCGGTTGTAGGGGGCTTCGGGATGCAGCGTCTCGCCGCCCGCGTCCACGTCCAGCTTGACGGGCAGATCCTCGGTCTCCATCCAGATCAGTTCGGCGGCATCGCGAGCCTGTGCCTGCGTCTCGGCCACCACAATCGCGACCGGCTCACCCACAAAGCGCACCCGTTTGCTGGCCAGCATGTGACGCTCCGGCGCGGCGGCCTGTGAGCCATCTCTGTTCGGAACCGTCGCCCCGTTCATCACAGTATCGATGCCCGTTGCCTGCAGATCTTCCAGCGCCATCACCAGCCGCACGCCATCCGCTGCCCGCGCGGCCTCAAGATCAAGCGCCGTGATTTCACCATGCGCCACCTGGCTGCGGAAAAAGACCACGTGCAGCGCGTTTTCGGGCACCGTATCATCCATGTACTGGCCGCGCCCGGTCAGAAACCGCAGGTCTTCGGTTCGTTTGACGGGTTGGCTTTTGCCGAACTTTTCCATGGGGTAATCCTTTGGGCTGCGTCAGGGGCGAGATTAGGCTGCAGGACTTCGTTGTCCAGTGCGCGCGCAGACCCTTCCCCTTCCGGCACGCATTCGTTATTGCAGGCGCTGATCAAGGATTGATGACGCAGGACGCACCCCATGGCGATGGAAAAGACATTCAACGCGGCCGAGGCCGAGGCCCGCATCTACGAGGCCTGGGAACAGGCCGGAGCCTTCAAGGCCGGCGCGAACCGCTCGCGCGACGAGAGCTTTACCATCATGATCCCACCGCCCAACGTGACGGGTGCTTTGCATGTGGGGCACGCGTTCAACAACACGCTGCAGGATATCCTGATCCGCTGGCACCGGATGCGCGGGTTCGACACGCTCTGGCAGCCCGGGCAGGACCACGCGGGCATCGCCACGCAGATGCAGGTGGAAAAGATGCTTATGCAGACCCAACAGCCGGGTCGACGTGAGTTGGGGCGTGAGAAATTCCTTGAGAAGGTTTGGGAATGGAAGGGCGAATACGGCGGCACGATCATCGAGCAGTTGAAGCGTCTGGGCTCGTCCTGTGACTGGTCGCGTAATGCCTTTACCATGGCTGGTGCGGCGGGTGATCCGCGCACGGGCCACGAAAATTCTGCGAATTTTCACGACGCGGTGATCAAGGTTTTCGTCGATATGTACGAGAAAGGTCTGATCTATCGCGGTAAGCGTCTGGTCAACTGGGACCCTCATTTCGAGACCGCGATCTCGGATTTGGAGGTCGAGAATGTCGAAGTCGCCGGTCATATGTGGCATTTCAAGTACCCCTTGGCGGGCGGTGAGACATATGAGTATTTGGAAAAAGATGAAGATGGGAATGTGATTTTCCGCGAGGAGCGGGACTATATTTCCATCGCCACGACACGCCCCGAAACCATGCTGGGTGATGGCGCGGTTGCGGTTCATCCGTCGGATGAACGCTATGCGCCAATCGTCGGTAAGCTCTGCGAAATCCCTGTTGGTCCGAAAGAGCATCGCCGTCAGATTCCGATCATTGTGGATGAGTATCCCGATCCCGATTTCGGCTCGGGCGCGGTGAAGATCACCGGCGCGCATGACTTCAACGACAACATGGTCGCCAAGCGCGGCGGCATTCCGATGTACCGCCTGATGGACACCAAAGGTGCGATGCGGGCCGACGGCGCGCCTTATGCCGAAGAGGCCGACAAGGCGCAGGAATATGCGCGTGGGCGTGAATTCACCGAGAACGAGATCGACGCGATCAACCTGATCCCCGATCACCTGCGCGGGCTCGACCGGTTCGAGGCGCGCGCGAAGGTGGTGGAAGAGATCACCGCGGACGGCCTCGCCGTGATGACCCGCGCGGATGATCCGCGTCTGGGTGTGAGGCTGGGTGAGGATGACGACCCGGCAGCGCTGGTGCCTCTGGTCGAGAGCAAACCGATCATGCAGCCCTTCGGTGATCGTTCAAAAGTTGTGATCGAGCCGATGTTCACCGACCAGTGGTTCGTCGACGCCGAAAAGATCGTTGGCCCAGCGCTGGATGCGGTCAAGGACGGCACGGTCAAGATCATCCCCGAGTCGGGCGAGAAGACCTATTACCACTGGCTGGAAAACATCGAGCCGTGGTGCATCTCGCGCCAGCTGTGGTGGGGGCATCAAATTCCGGTTTGGTATGGGCCAACCAAAGAAGAGCTAGCTGCCTGCCCAGGCGACACAGGTAGAACAGTAAACAACCTGTCGGCTGGCAAACTATTCGTCGGACCAACTGAAACATCAATCTATCTGCAAGCACAGAAATACTACGGGTCCGATGTTGACATTGGTTTCTACTTTGATGGCTTGGATGAAAACCGCGAACCATCTGACAGACTTCCTGCATACAGGTTCGGCGACAAAGCAGGCTTCCCTATCTTCAACGAAAAGAGGGAGAAACTTGTATCAACTGGCAAGTTTGTGCAACTCACCCGCGACCCCGACGTCCTCGACACGTGGTTCTCCTCCGGCCTCTGGCCCATCGGCACGCTGGGCTGGCCCGAGCAGACCGAGGAACTGGAACGCTACTTCCCCACGGATGTTCTGATCACAGGCGCGGATATCCTGTTCTTCTGGGTCGCGCGGATGATGATGATGCAACTGGCCGTGGTCGATCAGATCCCGTTCCACACCGTCTACCTGCACCAGCTTGTCCGCGACGAGAAGGGCAAGAAGATGTCCAAGACCACCGGCAACGTCATCGACCCGCTAGAGATCGTGGACGAATTCGGTGCCGACGCGCTGCGCTTTACCAACGCCTCGATGGCGGCGATTGGCGGTGTGCTGAAACTGTCGCGCGACAGGATCACCGGCTATCGCAACTTCGGCACCAAGCTGTGGAACGCCGTCCGCTTTGCCGAGATGAACGAGGTCTTCACCGACGCCGTGCCGCAACTGGACGTGGCAGACCTGAAGCCCAAAGCCGCGGTCAACCGCTGGATCATCGGCGAAACCGCCCGCGTGCGGGCCGAGGTCGACGCGGCGCTGGAAAGCTATCGTTTCAACGATGCCGCCAACGGGCTTTATGCCTTTGTCTGGGGCAAGGTCTGCGACTGGTATGTCGAGCTTTCGAAACCCCTGCTGCAAGGCGACGACGCCGAGGCACAGGCCGAGACCCGCGCCACCATGCGCTGGGTTCTGGATCAGTGTATGGTCCTGTTGCACCCGATCATGCCCTTCATCACCGAGGAACTCTGGGGCCTGACCGGCGACCGCGCCAAGATGATCGTCCACGCCGACTGGCCCACCTACGCCGCCGCCGACCTGATCGACGCGGATGCAGATCGTGAGATGAACTGGGTGATCTCGGTCATCGAAAACACCCGCTCAGCCCGCGCGCAGATGCGGGTTCCGGCGGGCCTCTATGTGCCTATGATCGTGACCGAGATCGACACCAACGGCCAGGCCGCATGGGACCGCAACGAGGCGCTGATCAAACGCCTCGCCCGGATCGACAGCCTGACCAAAGCGGACGCGCTGCCCAAGGGCACCATCTCGATCGCCGCCCCCGGCGCATCCTTCGGCCTGCCGCTGGCCAATATCATCGACATCGGCGCGGAAAAGGAACGGCTGGAGAAAGCCAAGGGCAAACTGGCCAAGGAACTCGGCGGGTTGCGCGGGCGCCTGAACAACCCCAAATTCGTGGCCTCGGCCCCGGAAGAGGTGGTTGAGGAAGCCAAAGCCAACCTCGCCGCCCGCGAGGAAGAAGAGGCGAAACTGAACGAAGCCCTCGCTCGTCTGGCCGAAATCGCCTGATCTTCATCTTTTCATAAATACTCAAATCCCAAACCCCGCCGCACAAACTGACGGCGGGGTTTTTCGTGCCCTACCAGAGTTTTACCCTGTTCACCCGCACGGGCGGTTGTTAGCACAGGCACATGACCCAGTTTGATGCCCCGCTTCCCCCAATGCAGACCATCTCAACCGGTCTGGTGGTCGCCATCGTTGGGTTCTTCAGTTCCTTTCCCATCGTCTTGCAAGGGCTGGGCGCAATGGGCGCGTCACCGGCCCAAGCCGCCTCGGGCTTGATGAGTGCGGCGATTGCCATGGGGCTTGCGGCCATCATCCTCAGCCTGCGCTACAAAATGCCGATCAGTGTCGCCTGGTCCACCCCCGGAGCCGCTCTGCTGGCCGTCTCTACCGCCCCGGTCGAAGGCTATTCCGCAGCTATCGGAGCTTTCCTGTCCGCAGGGGCGCTGACTGTTCTCGCGGGCTGGTGGAAACCGCTCGGTCGGCTGGCGGCGGCGATCCCCACAACGCTGGCGCAAGCGATGCTGGCGGGGGTGCTGTTGCCGCTCTGCCTTGTGCCTTTCAAGGCGGCGATCGAGGTCCCGTGGCAGGCCCTGCCGGTGATCCTGACATGGTTCATCGCGGGTCGGTTCAACCGCTTCTTTGCTGTCCCGGCAGCCGTTGTTGGCGCTGCCCTCGTTGTGCCCTTGAACGCCGGAGAGGCGCAACTGATGCCAGACCGCCTGATCGCGGCCCCGGTCTGGACCACACCGACGCTCTCGGTCGCATCCGCTATCGGCATCGGCGTGCCATTGTTCATCGTCACCATGGCAACGCAGAATATCCCGGGCGTTGCTGTCTTGCGCAGCTTTGGGTTCTCTCCTGCTCCGGGCAAGCTGTTCTCAGCCGTTGGCGGCGCGAGCCTTCTGTCCGCCCCGTTTGGAGCACCCGCGACCTGTCTGGCCGCCATCACCGCCGCGATGTGTTCGAATGAGGACAGCCATCCCGATCCGGCTCTGCGCTATTGGTCCGCAATCATGGGCGGGGTATTTTACTGCCTGTTCGGCGTCTTTGCGGTGGCGATCACTGGCTTTGCCGCTCATGCTGATCCTTTGCTGATGGGCACGCTGGCCGGGGTCGCGCTGATCGGCGTGATGGCCAACTCCATGCACGCCGCGCTGGACGTGCCAGCCGAACGCGAGGCGGCAATCCTGACGCTGGCCATCACCGCATCCGGCATTACTGTCTTTGGGCTGGGGGCAGCGGTCTGGGGGCTTCTTGCTGGCGGCATCGCGTATCTTGCGACCAACAGAATACGCTGATCCCTTTCGCCTTGTGACCCTAATCGGTAAGATAGAGGCATGTTCGGATCGCTTGGAAAACTGGTGGAACGCCAGATCAAAAAGGCGCAGGCCGAGGGCCAGTTGGAAGGCCTTGAAGGCGAAGGCGCACCCCTGCCAGACCGCTCGGGCGAGGCGCAAAGCGATCCGGCCATTGCCGCCGGTCACCGGATCATGGCGCAGGCAGGCGTGTTGCCCGAAGAGTTCGACATCAAGAAACAGCTGGACGCGGCGCGTAAGGACTATGCCACGCTGACCAAGGCAGAGGAGCGCAAGGCCGCGATGGCAAAAATCGCTGATCTTGAGATGCAGTACAACATGGCCCGCGATGCGCGGCGGGCGTTCATGCGGTGACTATTTGAACTCGGGCTTGCGGCCCTGCATCTGCGCCATGACGACCTCCATCTGATCCGGCTTGCCGATCAGGTCCACCTGTTCCGAGGACTCAGCCATCAGAACATCGGCGCGGTTGCGGGTTTCGGCCACGTCGATCAGCCGCTTGGCCGCCCGAATGGCCGAAGGGCTTTTGCCTGCAATATCTTCGGCCAATGCCAGCGCTTCGGTCAGGGGATCATCCGACAGCTTCGTCACCAGCCCCCAATCCGCAGCCTGCGGTGCGCCGATGGGACGGGCGGTATATGTCAGCAGGCGCAGCACGTCCGAGCGCACGAGCTCGGGCAGCAGCACCATGCCGCCCATGTCGGGGATGATGCCCCATTTCATCTCCATCACCGCCAGCTTGGCCTCGGGATGCGCGATGCGGATATCGGCACCCAGCGCGATCTGCAGACCTCCACCATAGGCCACGCCCTGAATGGCGCAGATCACCGGAACCGGAACGCGCCGCCAAATCAAGGCCAGTTCTTGCATCTCATTGGCATCCTCATAGCTGCGGGTCATCAGCCATTCGGTCGGGTCGGTGTGGGCCATGCTCGCAAAGCTGGCCATATCCAGCCCGGCGCAAAAGCTTTTGCCCTCGCCCGACAGCACAACGGCGCGGATATCGGCGGCGGCGACCTCTTGCCCCGCCGACAGGATCGCCTTGATCATCGCATCATCCAGCGCGTTCATCTTGTCGCCACGTGTCAGCGTGACATGGGCGATGTGATCTTTGTATTCGATGGAAACGCGAGACATGGGGACCTCCGGACAGCTGTGTTGCGCCAACCCTGCCAGACCGCTGGCCCAAGCGCCACCGCGACGTCAGGGCAGATCAGCGACAGGGATACGCCCGAACCATGGCGAGTCCAGCGTCATGACGTAGAACTGATCGCCGACGATCTGGCCCGCCGTGGTGATCCCCAGACGCCCATCGGGATCCTGAAGGGTCCGCAGAATAGTCCCATCGCCATCGAACTGAACCAGCATTCCCCGATGGATCGGCGCGGGGCGCACCATCGGGCCCAATCGCCAGATCACCTTGCGCAGGAAAGGGTAAGGCATCAGCACCTCGGACGGCACGCGCGGGCTGGCGAAGGCCATCCAATAGGTGCCGTCGCCCTGCGCCTTTATGTTGTCGGGATAGCCCGGCAGATTGTCGAGCAGAACCTCTTGCGTCCCAGCCTTGGGACCGGTGAGCCAGAGTTTGTGCACCCGTGCCCGGCCTGTTTCGGCAATCAGCAGGAAATCTTCGTCCGGCGAAAGGGCGACACCATTGGTATAGACGAAACCTTCGGCGATTTTCTCGGCGCTGCCATCGGGGGCATAGCGAGCGACATATCCTGTGGGCGATTGCTCCCAGATAGTGAGAACCGAAGTGGGTTTGGTCCCGCCCATGGTTTCGGGGTCGAACCGATCCGTAGAGTTCGAGAAATAGACTGTTCCGTCCTGCGCCACGTCGAGATTGTTGGCATAGATCACCGGTGCACCATCGATCTCTGAAACAAGTGTTTCCAACGTCGCTGGCCCGGTCCAGCGCATCAACCCACGAAAGCTGTCAGCGATGTAAAGAGCACCGTCCGGCCCCGCCCGCAGACCAAGGGGGCGACCGCCCAGTTGATCAACTGCAACCGGCTGGTCCCCATCGATACGATAGAGCGTGCCCGTCTGGCTGGTGGTATAGATCGCGCCGTCTGGCAGCACCGCAATGTCCTCAGGTCCGATCTCACCGTCCGGCAACGAGATCAGTTGGGCTTTGTCCAGATGCGCGTTCTCGGCAAACTCACCGGTGAAACCGGGCGGTTCGGGCATTTGGTGAGCGACGGGGTCGACCGGGACGGGCCAGATCAGCAGATATGCAAGGCCAAGTAGAAATAATCCAAGCAGATACCGCATGTCGCCTCCCTCATTTGCTGCGCAGCCTGACGGCGATTGCCCGGCGTTGCAAGGCTTGCCCTGATTGCACGGTTGCGCTTACCTGCAGCCATGACTGGTCCTCGCTATACCCCGCTTGCGCAATCTTTGCCCGCAACCGTGCCCTTTGTCGGCCCCGAAACGCAGGAGCGCCAGCGCGGCGCGCCCTTTGTCGCGCGGCTTGGCGCGAATGAAAGCGTCTTTGGCGCCTCGCCGCACGCCATCAAAGCGATGCAGCGGGCGGCAGAAGATATCTGGATGTATGGCGATCCCGAGAACCACGATCTGCGCCATGCCCTCGCCGTCCATCATGGGGTTGCACCCGAAAACATCGTGGTGGGTGAGGGTATTGACGGGTTGCTGGGCTATCTGGTGCGATTGCTTGTTGGCCCCGGTGATGCGGTCGTGACGTCGGACGGGGCGTATCCGACGTTCAACTATCATGTGGCCGGATTCGGCGGCGATGTGCACAAGGTTCCCTATCGCGATGATCACGAGGACCCGGCAGCCTTGTTTGCCACGGCCGCCGAAGTGGATGCCAAGCTGGTCTATCTGGCCAATCCCGACAACCCGATGGGCAGTTGGCATTCGGGCGCTGACATTGTTGCGGCGATGGAGGCTTTGCCGGACGGATGCCTGTTGGTTTTGGACGAAGCTTACGTGGAGTGTGCGCCCGAGGGGACCGCTGCGCCGGTTGCGGCGGATGATCCGCGCGTGATCCGGATGCGGACGTTTTCCAAGGTCTACGGCATGGCCGGAGCGCGGGTGGGCTATGCCATCGGTGCGCCGGAGTTGATCTCGGCGTTCAACAAGGTGCGCAACCATTTTGGCATGAATCGCGCGGCGCAAGCCGGGGCCTTGGCGGCGTTGCAGGATCAAGAATGGTTGCAGAAGGTGCAGGGCAAGATATCAGGTGCGCGCGACAGGATTGCCCAAGTCGCGCGTGAGAACGGCCTGACTCCGCTGCCTTCGGCCACCAACTTCGTCGCCATTGATTGCGGGCGCGATGGGGCGTTCGCCAAAGCGGTATTGGATGCGCTGGTGGTACAAGGGGTGTTCGTGCGAATGCCCTTCGCGGCGCCTCAGAACCGGTGTATTCGGATCAGCTGCGGTGAATCCGCGGATTTGGGGGCTTTTGCGTCAGCCTTACCCAAGGCGCTGACTATCGCTGCGGAGCAGTGTGGCTGATCGGTGCAGGGGGGCTGTCTGCCCCCCATCGCGCCTTTTGGCGCGATTCCCCCCGAGGATATTTTTGGCCAGATGAAGAGGCGGATCGGTGTTAGCTGGCGAGTGTCGCGGCGGCGGCTTCGAGCGCGCCTGAGCCGCGTGGGATGTCGAGCGCGGCCATAGCGGTTTCCATGCTGCCCAGCATCGCCATGACCATCTGTGCATTGACGTGGCCCATATGGCCAAGGCGGAAGCAGCCGTCCCAATCCTCCATACCCAGTCCAATGCCGAGTGTCAGACCAAGTTGGGTTTCGGTGAATTTGCGCAATGGTGTGCCGCGCCCGTCGGTCAGGCGCAAGGCCGTCACGGCGTGACTGCGATAGGCGCGGTCAGGCACGTTCATCTCAAGCGCGCCGCCTTGGGCCCAGGTCTCGCAGGCGGCCCAGATAGCATGGGCGAGACGTTCGTGGCGGGCCCAGACATGCTCGATCCCTTCAGCGTGGATCAGGTCGAGCGCGGCGCGCAGGCCGTAGAGATGGTGCGTCGGCGCGGTGCCGTTGAAGTGCTGGTAGAAAAGCTCGGGGTTGGCGCGTGGTTCCCAGTCCCAATACCTCGAGACGCGTGGCATAGCGGCCCGTTTGGCTTGTGCCTTTTCGTTGAAGAAGACGAAACCGGTGCCTGCGGGTGTCATCAAGCCCTTTTGGCAGGCGGTTACGGTGACATCGACCCCCCAGGCGTCCATCTCGAACCGGTCGCAGCCCAGCGAGGCGATGCAGTCGGCCATCAGAAGCGCGGGATGCTGCAGGTCGTCCAGCAAGGCGCGCAGTGCGGGGATGTCGTTTCGGATTGAGCTGGATGTATCGACGTGGACCGCCAGAACCGCTTTGATCTTATGGTCTGTGTCGGCCCGCAACGCATCCTCGATCCGGTTGAAATCCCACGGCGACGCGGTGCCAAAGTCGATCAGCTGCGCCTCAGCCCCGATCCCTTCGGCCATTTCCGCCCAGCCATTGGTAAAACGCCCCGAAGCCGGGGCCAGCACGGTCTCTCCGGGGGCGATGACGTTGGACAACGCGGCTTCCCATGTACCGTGACCGTTGGCGATGTAGATCGCGACACTGTGCTGCGTGCGGGCGACGCGGCGCAGGTCTTCCAGCAGCGCAGGCATCATCTCGACCAAAGCGCCCTCATAAATATTGGGCGAGGCGCGATGCATCGCCTGCAACACCGCGTCGGGCATGACCGAGGGGCCGGGAATGGCCAGATACTCACGCCCATGCGCGAGAGAGATATGGTTTGTCATGGGGGCAACCTGTTTGAATTGAGGCTTACCCTAGCGCGTCGCCCTGTGGCGTCAATCCATCAGGCTGGCGGCCTCGCGCGCAAGTGTTTCGATCCCGGCCCAGTCGCCGTTTTGGACCATCTGTTTCGGAGCGACCCAGCTACCACCCGCGCAAATCACGTTGGACAACGATAGGTAATCGAGGGCATTGGACGGTGAGACGCCTCCGGTCGGGCAGAAGGTGATCTGCGGCAGGGGCGCGCCGATGGCTTTCAGGGCCGGTGCACCGCCTGAGGCCTCGGCGGGGAAGAACTTCAGCATGTCATAGCCATTTTCCAGCAGGGCCATGGCCTCGGTCGCGGTGGCAGCACCGGGTAGCAGCGGCAGGTCTTCGGCCTCGCACGCCGCAATCAGCGCGTCGGTTGCCCCGGGCGAGACGCCGAATTGCGCGCCAGCCTCCTTTGCCGCGCGCACGTCTTCGGGCGTGACCAACGTGCCTGCGCCGACGACACCGCCGGAGACGTCCGCCATGGCCCGAATGACGTCCAGCGCGGCGGGGGTGCGCAGGGTGACTTCGAGGGCGGGGAGGCCCCCGGCAACCAGCGCTTGGGCCAGCGGACGAGCATGGGCGACGTCATCGACGACCAGTACCGGGATGATGGGGGCCAGTGCGCAAATCTCGCGCGTGCGTTGGGTCTTGGACATGAGGTTCAGACTCCGAAAATGCTGGCACCGGTGTCGGCGGAACCGACGTTCTGGCGGAACGCACCGAAGAGGTCGCGCCCGACGCCGTGCTGGTTCGCGGTCAGGTCGGCGGTGGCTGGCACCCGGTCGAGGACGCCGGGGGTGAGGATTTCCAGTTCTCCCTTCACAGCATCCACGCGCAGGAGGTCGCCGTCTTGCAGATAGGCGATTGGACCCTGATCCAGTGCCTCGGGACAGACATGGATGGCGGCGGGGACCTTCCCCGACGCGCCGGACATGCGGCCATCGGTGACGAGCGCGACCTTGTGCCCTCGGCCCTGCAGGATCGACAGCATTGGGGTCAGCGAGTGCAGTTCCGGCATGCCGTTGGCCTTGGGGCCCTGAAAGCGGACGACGACGATGGTGTCGCCGGTGAATTCCCCTGCTTTGAAGGCGTCTTTGACGGCGTTCTGGTCGTGGAAGACCCGCACGGCGGCTTCGACCACCTGATGTTCGGGTGCGACGGCTGAGACTTTCATGACGCCGGTACCCAGATTGCCGGTCAGGCGCGAGAGGCCTCCGGTGGGCTGGAACGGATCATTGGCGGGGCGGACGATCTTTTCGTTCAGGCTGTGGCCCGCGCCGTCTTCCCAGACCAGTTCGCCGTCTTTCAGCTTGGGTTCCTTGGTGTAATTGTGCAGGCCCTGCCCGGCGACGGTCAGGGTGTCGGGGTGCAACAGCCCTTCGTTGAGCAGCGTGCCGATCGTAAAGCCCAAGCCCCCTGCGGCGTGGAAATGGTTCACGTCGGCGAGACCGTTCGGATAGACCCGCGCGACCAGAGGGACGACGGCGGAGATATCGGAAAAATCCTCCCAATCCAACACGATACCCCCTGCGCGCGCCATGGCGATCAGGTGGATCAGCAGGTTGGTAGAGCCCCCGGTGGCCATGAGGCCGACGATGCCGTTGATGAAAGCGCGTTCGTCGAGGATCTGGCAAACCGGGGTGTAGTGATTGCCCAGCGCGCTCAGCGACAGCGCCCGGCGGGCGCCTTCCTCGGTCAATGCATCGCGCAGGGGCGTGTTTGGGTTGACGAAGCTGGAGCCCGGCAGGTGCAGGCCCATGAACTCCATCAGCATCTGGTTCGTATTGGCGGTGCCGTAGAAGGTGCAGGTGCCGGGGCCGTGATAGGCGGCCATTTCGGCCTTCATCAGGGCGTCGCGGCCCACCTCTCCGGCGGCGAATTGCTGACGGACCTTGGCCTTTTCGTCGTTTGGCAGGCCGCTGGTCATCGGACCGGCGGGCAGGAACACCGCGGGCAGATGGCCAAAGGCCTGCGCGCCGATGATCAGACCGGGCACGATCTTGTCGCAGACGCCGAGGAACACGGCCGCGTCATAGGTGTTGTGGCTGAGCGCCACGCCAGTGGCCAGCGCGATCACATCGCGGGAAAACAGGGACAGTTCCATCCCCGCCTCGCCCTGCGTGACGCCGTCGCACATGGCGGGCACGCCCCCTGCGACCTGCGCCGTGCCACCCGCCGCACGAATCGCATCTCGGATCAGGGCGGGGTAGCGTTCGAACGGCTGGTGGGCCGAGAGCATGTCGTTATAGGCGGTGACGATGCCCAGATTGCCTGCCGTGCCCGTGGCCATGGACTGCTGATCCTCGCCAGCGCCAGCATAGGCATGGGCCTGACCGCTGCAGGACAGATGCGCGCGGGCGGGGCCTTTGGACTTGGCCTGCTCCATCCGCTCAAGATGCGGGCCGCGCAGATCGGCGCTGCGGTCGATGATGCGTTTGGTGACGTCAGATATTACTGTATTGACCATGATTAACCTCCGATCTGCCGCCAACGGCGGCCATCGCGATGCATCAGCATCAATGCTTCTTCGGGTCCCGAACTTCCTTGGTCGTATTTCGCGGGCTTGTCGCCGCGTTCCTCCCACCCATGAATGATGGGATCGACCCAGGCCCATGCGGCCTCGGCCTCATCCCCGCGCATGAACAGCGTCTGATCGCCCCGGATCACATCCATGATCAGGCGCTCATAGGCGTCCGGAGACTTCGAGTCGTCACCCAGCGCGTCCGCAAAGCTCATGTCCAACGCCACGTCGGACAGGCGGAAACCACCCTGCCCCGGTTCTTTGATGGTGGTGCGCAGGGTGATGCCCTCGTCCGGTTGCAGGCGGATCACCAGCACGTTGCCGTGCAGAGGGCCCACATTCGGGAAAATCGTATGTGGCGGATCGCGGAAGAACACCGCAATTTCGGATTCGCGTGCCCGCAGGCGTTTGCCGGTGCGCAAATAGAACGGTACGCCCGCCCAGCGCCAGTTACCGATATGCGCCTTCAGCGCAATGAAGCTTTCGGTCCGACTTGCCGGGTTTCCGACGTGATCCAGATAACCGTCGCCGCCCTGATCCGTTCGGTACTGACCGCGCGCGATATCCTTGGGCTCGACCGGCTCCAGCGCCTCGATCACCTTAACCTTCTCATCGCGCACCGCGTTGGGCGCGAATTTCGAGGGCGGCTCCATCGCGGTCAGGCAGAGCAGTTGCACCAGATGGTTCTGGATCATGTCCCGCATCGCGCCGGATTGATCGTAGTAGGCCCCGCGCCCTTCAACGCCGACGGTCTCGGCGACGGTGATCTGAACGTGATCCACATGGGTCGCGTTCCAAAGCGGTTCGAACAGGGAATTGGCAAAGCGCAGCGCCATCAGGTTCTGTACGGTTTCCTTGCCCAGATAATGGTCGATCCGGTAAATCTGATGCTCTTCGAAACAGGCGCGCAGCCCTTCGTTCAGCGCTTTGGCCGACGCAAGATCGTGCCCGAAGGGTTTTTCAACCACGATGCGGCTGTCTGGCGTGGCAAGCCCATTGTCATTCAGGCCCTGAGCGATGCCCGAAAACAGGCTGGGCCCGACCGAGAGGTAAAAGGCCCGCACCACATCGGGACGCAGCAGCGCGGTCAGGTCGGACCAGCCCGCCTCTCCCAGAGCATCCACCGGCACATACTCCACTTGGCGCAGGAACCGATCCAACGTCTCCTTCTGGAACTGCGGCGCAAACTTCTGCATCGAGGCGCGCAACACGTCGCGGAATGCGTCACTGTCCATATCCGAGCGCGCGGTGCCGATAATCCGCGCATCCTCGGGCATCTGGCCCACTTCGAAGCGGTGATACAGCCCCGGCAAAATCTTCCGCTGCGCCAGATCGCCGGTCGCGCCGAACAGCACGAGGTCGAACGGATCCACCGGAATAACGCGTGAGACCATGGTGAGGCTCCTTTTCGGGGTTCACCGCCTGTTTAGCAGCGGGCTGCCCGAATATGTATGGGTGAAGCGTTGCTTTTCTCTGTTAACGCTAACATTCATCGGTTGGATAAGTAACCCAAGGGCAAAAATCAAGCCCGGATTTGTCTGCAGCGCCGAAACCAGTGCTGTGGTTTGGTCAGAAGAACCCTACCTGAAACTTACACAGTATCAGTCAGCGCAGGTCAGGACTGTGTGCGCAGCCAATCCATCACCGCCGGGCGCACCGATTGTTCACCCCGATGGCGCGCGTCGGCGATGATCTTGCGCACATCCTGCAGGTTGGACCGCAGCAGCAGGCTTTTGACCGGCCCGATCGAGGCCGGGCGCATCGACAGGGTGCGAATACCCATGGCGGCCAGACACAGCGCCTCGACCGGGCGGCCCGCATCTTCGCCGCAAAAGCTGAGCGGGGTGTCCGAAATCTGGCACCGCTCGACAATGCGTTCGATGAAGCTGAGAAAGCTGACATTCAGCGTGTCATAGCGGCGGCGCACCAGTTCGTTTTCGCGGTCGGCCGCAAAGAAGAACTGTTTCAGATCATTGCCGCCGATCGAGATAAACCCGACCTCGTCAAAGAATTTCTGCGGTGCAAAACCCAGCGACGGGGTTTCCAGCATCGCGCCAACCTCGAGCGTTTCGGGCAGGACATGGCCCAGCCGCCGTTCGCGCTCGATGGTTTTCTTGACCTCCCAGCGGGCCTCGCGGAACTCATCAGCCTGCGCCACAAAGGGGAACATCACCGTCAGCGGGCGGCCATTGGCGGCGCGGATCAGCGCCTGCAGCTGCATCCGCATCACACCACGCTTGTCCAGACCAACCCGGATGGCACGCCAGCCCAGCGCCGGGTTCGGCTCGGCCACATGCTTCATATAGGGCAGCACCTTGTCGGACCCGATGTCCAGCGTGCGGAACACCACCCGCTTGTCACCTGCCGCGTCCAGTACGCGCTGATATTGCGTCACAAGTTCCGACCGTTTGGGCATCTGGTTGCGGATCAGGAACTGCAGCTCGGTCCGGAACAGGCCCACACCTTCGGCGCCTGAATTGCCCAGCGAGGGCAGATCGGCCATCAGGCCAGCATTCATCACAAGGCTGATCCGTTCCCCGTCGCGGGTAACGGTGGGGGTTTCGCGGATCGAGGCATAGCGTTCCTGCGCCTTGGCCTGCATGGCGACCTTGTCGCGGAAAGCGCTGACCACGGTGTCCTCAGGGCGCAGATGGACCACGCCGTTGTCACCATCGACAAGGATATGATCGCCGTTCAGCGCCTCGGTCGTGATCCGGCCCACATGCACCACCAGCGGGATCGCCAGCGCGCGGGCGACGATGGTGGCATGACTGCCGACCGACCCCTCTTCCAGCACGATACCCTTGAGCGCGCGACCATATTCCAGAAGGTCTCCGGGTCCGATATTGCGGGCGATCAGGATCGGATCGGGCGGCAGGTCGGCCCCGTTGGTGTTGCCCTGCCCCGTCAGGATACGCAACAGACGGTTGCTGAGATCATCCAGATCGGCCAGCCGTTCGCGCAAATAGGGGTCGGTCACCTGACCCATGCGGGCGCGGGCTTGCGATTGTTCTTTCTCGACCGCCGCCTCGGCGCTGAGGCCGAGCGCGATGTCTTCCTCCATCCGGCGCATCCAGCCCTTGGAATTGGCAAACATGCGATACGCTTCGAGCACCTGAAGTTGCTCGGTATCGCCTCCCTGCGAAATCTCAAGCATCTTGTCGACACCGACGCGCAGTTCTTCGACCGCCTCGGTCAGCCGTTCGCGTTCGCGGTGCGGATCGTCGGCGATGGGGTTCGTGACGACCACGCGGGGTTCGTGCAGCCAGACATGACCCTCGGCCGAGCCCTCCTGCGCCGGGCCGCCGGTCAGCTGGACCGATTGCTGGTGCAGCGGCGACAGGGCCGCGCCCTCGCCCACGAAAGCACCCAGCTCAGCCATCTCGGCCAGCACCATGGCGACCACTTCCAGTGCATAGACCTCATCCGCCGAAAACTCGCGCGCGTCGCGGGATTGCACGACCAGAACGCCAAGCTTTTCGCCAAGACGCTGTACCGGGACACCCAGAAAGGAGGAAAACCGTTCCTCGCCCGTCTCGGGCATATAGCGGAAGCCCTTGGCCGAGGGCGCGTCAGCAGCGTTCACCACCTTACCGGACTTGGCCACGCGGCCCACCAGCCCCTCGCCCATGCGCATCCGTGTCTTGTGCACCGCCTCGGGCGACAAACCTTCCGTCGCGCAGAGTTCCAGAGTGTCCTCATCGCGGAACAGATAGATCGAGCAAACCTCGGCCCGTATGCTGTCAGCAATCAATTGCGTGATCCGGTCAAGACGCTCCTGACCGGCGGCCTCGCTGGCCATCTCTTCGCGCAACCGACCCAGCAGCTTGCGGGATTCTGTTTCCGTTCCGTCCGCCATGGCCCAACCGTCTTAGGGTATCAGGCGTGACCTTGGCCGATCAGCTCAGGCCGCCTTGTCCAGTTCAAAGGCATCATGCAGCGCCTGAACCGCAAGTTCCATGTATTTCCTGTCGATCAACACGGAAATTTTGATCTCGGAGGTTGTGATGACTTTGATGTTGATCCCCTCGTCCGAGAGGATTTTGAACATCTTGGCCGCAACACCGGACTGCGAACGCATGCCGATGCCCACAACCGACACCTTGCAGACATCCTCATCCGCGACCAGTTCGGCATAGTTCAACTCACCCTGTTCCTTGATCGCCAGCAGCGCCTTTTCGGCGCGGGTCACCTGATTGGTGGGACAGGAAAAGGTCATATCGGTGCGACCTTCATCCGAGATGTTCTGGATGATCATGTCCACATTCACACCCTCATCGCTGAGCGCGGTGAAGATGGTTGAAGCGATACCGGGGCGGTCGGCGACCGAGACCACGGTCATCTTGGCCTCATCCCGCGAATAGGCGACGCCCGAGACTACATTCGATTCCATGATTTCCTCCTCGTCGACGACCAGCGTGCCGGCCTCGTCGGATTGTTCTTCAAAGCTTGAGAGAACACGCAGTTTCACCTTGTAGCGCATCGCCAGCTCGACCGAGCGGGTTTGCAGCACCTTGGCCCCCAGCGAGGCCAGTTCGAGCATTTCCTCGAACGAGATCTTGTCCAGCTTGCGCGCCTTTTCACAGATGCGCGGGTCGGTGGTATAGACGCCGTCCACATCCGTATAGATGTCGCAACGCTCAGCCTCGAACGCTGCGGCAAAAGCCACGGCGGTGGTGTCCGAGCCGCCCCGGCCCAGCGTGGTGATGCGTCCCTCGGGGCTGATACCCTGAAAGCCCGCGACAACCGCGACACGCATCCCTTCGCCGAATTTCTGGGTGATATTTTCGGGCGGGATTTCTTCGATCCGCGCCGCCGAATGCGCGCCATTGGTGATCAGCGGCACCTGCCAGCCCTGCCAGCTGCGGGCCGGGATATCCATTTCCTGCAGGGTCAGCGCCATCAGACCGGCGGTGACATTCTCACCTGACGACACCACCGCATCATATTCGCGCGCGTCATAAAGCGGCGAGATTTCGTCGACCCAGCCCACCAGTTCGTTGGTCTTTCCGGACATGGCCGACACGATGACGATGACGTCATAGCCTTTGGCAACCTCGACCCCCACGCGCTTGGCAGCGCGGCGGATACGGTCCAGATTGGCGACCGAAGTGCCGCCGAATTTCATCACGAGTACGGGCATGGGGGCAAAAGTCTCCGCGCCTTGGATTTCCGATCCCGAGCGTCTTATGCGAGGGGGGGCGTAAGGGCAAGGGCGCAAAGAAGTTTCGCCTGCGACGCGGGGCCGCTTTACATTGCACCGCCCGGGTGTCAGCCTGCGCACAACCATTCGCCCAAGAGGATTTCCATGTATCGTTTCGCCGCTGCACTGACCCTGATCTCAACCGCTGCCCACGCGCAGGTCGCGACCCTGTCGGGTACTGACGGCCAGAACGCGCTGGGAACCGTACCCTGCGCGGCACATGCGGGCGAAACGCTGGAAAGCTGCCCTGCTGAATTGCGCAAGCGCGAAGACGGTACAATCACCCTGGCCGTGCAGCTGAAAACCGGAGAAGTGCGCCGGATTTACTTCGCTGACGGCGTGCCCGAGTCGAGCAGTTCCCCGTCGAAGGTGACTTATGAAACACGGGGCGATCTGATGATCATCTTCGTCGACCCCGGCGAGGTTTATGAAATCCCGCAGGCCGCGTTGAACACTCAGTAAGGATGCGGTCGACCGTCCCAGGTCTCGAAACATCCCGTGGTCTCAAGTGACAGGGCATCGAAGCGTGTGATCAGGCCGTCCGCCGCATGCGCTACGGACAGGTCCGCTGCCGCACCACCCATATCGGTCCGCACCCAGCCGGGGTGGTAGATGCCCACTGCGATCCCGTCACCGCGCAAGTCCATCGCCAGATTGCGGCCCAGATTCAACACAGCAGCTTTTGAGGCGCGATAGATATAGCTGCCACCCGGCGCGCGGGTATGAGAGGCCATCTGAGACGACAGAATGACAACACGCCCCTGCGCTGCGCGCAGATTTGGCAGCAGCGACTGAACCGTAAGAAACACTCCGGTCACATTGACCGCAAAGGTTTGTGCCCACATCTCAGCCGGATATCCGTCCAAACTTTGGCCTTTGTCCAGATACACACCCGCATTGCAGACCAGCAGGTCAACGGGACGATCCTTGAGGCGCCCGGCCATCGCTCTTTGCTGCTGCGGGTCGGCGACATCTAGTATAACATCTGCGCTGCCGTCACGCGCGGTTCCAGTAACGGCGTGGCCCGTTTCACGATAGCGATCTGCAAGGGCCTTGCCGATCCCGCGGCCCGCGCCTGTGATCACGACATGCATGCTTCAGTTCGTCTTGCGGGATGGAACAAAAGGCAGCGGCGCCACCGGCACACCATCTTCAACCAGCGCACGGGCTTCCTCGGGCTTTGCTTCGCCATAGATCGCGCGTTCTGGTGCATCGCCCAAGTGAATTTTTCGGGCCTCGCTGGCGAAATCCCGACCGACATAGTCCGAGTTCTCCTCGACCTTGCGCCGCAGTTCGGAAAGTACTTTCTCGATCTCGGGCGAGGACGTGGCCATGGCAACCCGATCGGGCGCAGCCGATGTCGTAGTCGCATCAGATGCCGCACGACCTGCAGGCTGCACTCTTGGCGTCATAACGGCCTTTTCGACCTTGTCGCACCCGCAGACTGCGCAATTGATCATGCCAGCAGCCAAAAGCTTGTCAAAAGCGGCCGCAGATTGAAACCAGCTATCAAAGCTGTGGCCGTCGTGGCATTTCAAGGCGTATTGAATCATTGCAAGTCCAGCATTCGTTGGGCGAATAGATACCGACCAACATGGCAATATCAAGTCTTGATCTTGACGCACTAGTGCGTCAGGCGTCCGAATCCACGTAACAATGCCGCCAAGTCTGCGGACGCCACACGCTGCGCTGCCTTTTTGGGAGAGTACCACTTGCGCTTGCGTTCCCCCGCCTCTGGGAAAGTGGTGGCCAACCGTCGCACATGCAGCGGAAAAACGTCCACCACGCACACGGCGGACGGTTTGTTGGGACGTTTCTTGACATAGGCAAAGCGCCCCAGACTTTCTGTACCGCACACGCCCAGCGCACCTGCCTCTTCCCAGGCCTCACGGGCCGCCGTCTCAGACGCACTCAAACCGTTGATCAACCAGCCTTTCGGGATAATCCAGCGGCCTGCCTTGCGACTTGTGACCAGTAAGATCTTAGCTTGCCCCGCTTCGATGCGATAACATAGCGCCGCAGATTGCGCATAAACCGGCAAAGCCCCCGCAAGCGAGAGGTTTTCGGCCAAAAGCCCGCTATCAAGTTGATTCATGCGCCCGTCAAACACGCGTCATACTCACTGCTCGTCCCGCTTATGTTGCGGTTTATACAGCGAAAGTTACCATATCATGAAGGCTGTGCCAAGTTTTATGCACTTTCCCGGCTTAAGCTTTAAGGCGGCGCGTTAACTGTTGCTGAAGAAATTCAGGTGGCAGGTCCGCATCAATAGCCAAGCGGCGCAGACCGAAATGAACATGGGCGATCTGCTGGTAATATCTGGTGTAGATGAAATTCGTACCGCCTCCGGCCAAAGCCCCAAGAACCGGCACCGATTGCGCCGCCAGTTTCTGACCTAGCACCACCGAAAGGCGCGGTGCCACCATCGAAATCAAGCGCTGCATCGCGGATCCCGTCAGCGTCAGGCGCGTCGAGAAAAAGCCCAGATCAGCGCCGTCATCAGCCTCTAATGGTCCAGCAGCCGACAGAACACGGATCGAATCGAACTTCACGTTCTCTGCGGCTGGGTCAAATCCTTCGCGCGCAGCCGCACCCTGAATCGCACGCAGGATCATGGTTGTCGTCGCTGGCAACTCGACCAAGGCGGTTGAAACACCGCCAAAACCGCCAGCCGCCCCCATCGCGGTGGTCAAAGCCGTATTGACCCACATTTTCTGATCCGGAACCGCATGACGGGATCTATCCGCGGCGCGCACAGCAAGCCATAGCGCCTGTTCGGTCGCCTCGGTCAGCCCGTGCCGTACTGGCAAAGGCAACTGATCCAACAGGGACTCTGCCCCGTCACCCAGTTTGTTCAGCAAAGATACCCCGGCACCGCCAGCCGAAGCATGCAGCCCAGCCAAGCGATCCAGCTCGGCTTCAAGGTCGAGTTTCTCGACAAACACTACGTCCTGCATCCGAGCCCTCCTGTCCCAAAGACATCGGCACGTCCCGGTGCATTTTCAATAGCACTAACGGGTCCAACGCGTGACGGGCCCCTGAACACCGGCCCATGTCCCGGGTCTCAGTTCCAATCCCAGCACCCGATCAGGGTTTGTGGGCGGCGGCATCTCGATCTCCGAAAGCCGGGTGAAGCCAAACCGCGCGTAATACGGAGCATCTCCGACCAGCATGACGCGATCCCAACCCTTCGCGCAGCCGACCTCGACCCCTTGATGAATCAGGAACCCGCCCAGCCCTTCTCCTTGGTGCGTTGGATGAACCGCAACCGGGCCCAACAACAAGGCGTCGTGCTCGCCCACATGCACAGGCCAGAATCTTATCGCTCCTGCCAGAATGCCCTGCCCGTCGCGCGCCACCTGAGACAGCCCGGCCACCGGCGGCACATCATCGCGCAGCCGATAGGACGACAGCGCCTCTCGTCCGGGCGCAAAGCACAGGTCATAGAGCGCTTCGACCTCCCACCAGTCGTCTGGCTCTTCCGGCCTGATCCTGAATTGCTGCACGCGCGCCCTCTTTTACCTACTGGAATTCGCCCTAGCACTTCGGTACGCCTTGGGCAAACGCTTGGAGACCTTATGTTCTATCGCCCCGAAGACGGCCACGGCCTGCCGCACAACCCGTTCAACGCCATCATAACACCGCGACCGATCGGCTGGATCTCGACCCGGGACGCAGACGGGATCAACAATCTTGCCCCTTATTCGTTCTTCAACGGCGTTGCCTATACACCGCCCCAAGTGATGTTCGCCACGACCAGCACGAAACACGACCAGGACAACGGCAAGGACAGCATCGCAAATATCGAAGCGACCGGCGTATTCTGCGTCAACGTCGTGGCACATGCGCATCGCGACGCAATGAATGCCAGCTCGGCGGGCCTGCCGAAGCAGATTGACGAGTTCGTGCACGCAGGTCTGACGGCCATTGAATGCGAAACCATCCCTTGCTCGCGGGTGGCAGCGGCTCCTGCAGCGCTGGAATGCAAACTGACACAGATCGTGACCCTTCCGGGTGAAGCGAACCGCGTGGTGTTCGGCGAGGTCATCGGTGTACATCTGGATGATAATCACATCCGCGACGGCAAGTTTGACGTGACTTCTTTCAACCCGCTCTCGCGATTGGGGTATCGCGACTATGCGGTTATCAGCGAAGTGTTCTCGCTCGACCGTCCCGACGATTGACACGTGGTTCATGGGGGCTCTGCCCCCGCCGCCCGCCGGGCGCCTCCCCCGGGATATTTATAGCCAGATGAAGCAGGGATCCGTTCTTCATCTGGCCCCAAATATCCCGGAGCGCGAGGCAGAGCCTCGCAAAATCCTCAGTGGCCACCCAGAATACCGGTGCGGACCGAGTAATCCACGGCGAGTTCGTAATCCGGGTCGTCATCGCTGTCGACCATCAGGTGACCGGCCTTGTTCAGAAGCTTGTGGCAATCGCGGCTCAGATGCCGCAGCATAACGCGTTTGCCCGCTGCCTCATACTTTCCGGCGATATTCTCGATGGCCTGCAAGGCGGATTGGTCCACCACGCGGCTGGCTGCGAAGTCGATGATCACCGTCTCTGGATCGCTTGGAACATCAAACAACTCTACAAATCCTTCGGACGAGCCAAAGAACAGCGGGCCCTGAATTTCGTAGACCTTCGCCCCCTGTTCGGTCGCGGACTCACGAGTGACGGCATGGATACGTTTTGCGTTATTCCACGCATAGGCCAGCGCCGACACGATCACACCCACAACAACCGCCACGGCAAGGTCTTCCATGACCGTTACCACTGTCACAAGCACAATCACGAAAGCGTCCGTCAGGGGAACCTTGCGCAGGATGTTCAGCGAGTTCCAGGCAAATGTTCCGATGACCACCATGAACATAACACCAACCAGCGCAGCCAGTGGGATTTGCTCGATCAGCGGCGAGCCAACAAGAATGAAAAGCAGCAGGAAGAGCGCCGCAGCGATGCCCGCAATGCGCGTGCGTCCGCCCGATTTCACATTGATCATGGATTGCCCGATCATCGCGCAGCCGCCCATGCCGCCGAAGAAACCGGTCACCACATTTGCCGTGCCCTGCGCGATGCATTCCTGCGACGCGCCCCCGCGTTTGCCGGTAATCTCACCCACAAGGTTCAGCGTCAGCAGAGACTCGATCAACCCGATAGCGGCGAGAATCAGGGCATACGGCAATATGATTTCCAAGGTCTGCCAGTTCAACGGCACCATCGGGATGTGGAAGCTGGGCAACCCGCCTTCAATCGAGGCCAGATCACCGACGCGTGGGACGTCCAGCCCAATGCCAATCACAAGGGCCGCCACGACCACGATGCCCGCAAGAGGCGCTGGAATGATGCGTGTAATTCTGGGCATGACCCAGATCACCGCCATGGTCAGCGCCACAAGACCAAGCATCGTATAGAGCTGCATGCCCGAGAGCCACTCTCCACCCCCCATGCCGTGACCGGTGTTTTCCATGGTGCCGGGAACTTTGAACTGACCCAACTGGGCCAAAAAGATCACAATCGCCAAACCGTTCACGAACCCCAGCATCACCGGGTGCGGCACAAGACGAATGAAACGGCCCCAGTGCATTGCACCGGCAACGATCTGCATGATCCCCATCAGGACAACCGTAGCAAAAAGGTATTCGACCCCATGCTGGGCCACCAGCGCAACCATGACGACCGCCAATGCACCCGTCGCCCCCGAGATCATGCCCGGACGCCCCCCGATCAGCGCCGTGATCAGACCGACCAGAAAAGCGGCGTAGAGCCCGACCAAAGGATGCACCCCGGCGACAAAGGCAAACGCCACAGCTTCGGGCACAAGCGCCAGCGCGACGGTCAAACCGGACAGCAGCTCGATCCGCAGGCGCGAGAAGGTCAGGCCTTCGTCGGGGACCCAGCGCAGATCGGGTATGGCTAGGCGATTGGCAAAGCTTGCCAGCAAGGCTCGGGGCATTGGACGTCCTGTGGTCAGATATGTTCGCGCGAAAGGGGCCTTCTAGCGGTCAAACGTGGCGCGAGATACGGCGCCAGACGGGAACCTGTTATGCGCCAGGTGCATGGCTGGTGTTCGTGGCACACAAACCGTTGAAGCCACTTGTCAAAAACCGCCCCGACCCTCAGAACTCTTACAACAGTTATTTTCAGCGGAGAGCCAGCGTGACCCAAACAAAAATCGCCGTCATCGGAGGATCGGGCATTTATGACATCGACGGTCTGGAAAATGCCGAATGGGTCACAGTGGAAACGCCCTGGGGTGATCCGTCGGATCAGATCCTGACCGGATCGCTGGGCGGGGTCGAGATGGCCTTTTTGCCCCGCCACGGGCGCGGCCATGTGCATTCGCCGACCGAAGTACCCTATCGCGCCAATATCGATGCGCTGAAACGGCTGGGGGCGACGGATGTGATCTCGGTCTCGGCCTGCGGATCGTTTCGCGAGCATATGGCACCCGGTGATTTCGTGATCGTGGATCAGTTCATCGACCGGACCTTTGCGCGCGAGAAAAGTTTCTTTGGCACCGGCTGCGTGGCCCATGTCAGTGTCGCTCATCCGACCTGTCCGCGCCTGTCGGATGCCTGTGAGACTGCTGGCAAGGCAGCGGGCATCACCGTGCATCGCGGCGGCACTTATCTGGCGATGGAGGGACCGCAGTTTTCCTCGCTGGCGGAATCCAAAATGTACCGCGAACACTGGGGCTGTGATGTGATCGGCATGACCAACATGCCCGAGGCGACGCTCGCCCGCGAGGCCGAGCTTTGTTATGCCTCGATCGCCATGGTGACCGACTATGACAGTTGGCACCCGGATCATGGTGAGGTTGACGTGACCGCTATCATCGCCACCCTGACCGGCAATGCCGAGAAAGGCCGGACGCTGGTCAAGGGTTTGCCCGCACTGTTGGGGGCTGACCGCGCGCCCTGCCCGCATGGCTGTGACAGAGCGCTGGAATACGCCATCCTGACCGCCCCCGAGAAGCGCGATCCGGCGCTGTTGGTCAAGCTGGATGCGGTGGCCGGGCGGATACTCTGAGCTTAGTTTTGCTGTAGCTTCTGATGCACGTCGTCCCACAGCCCATACGACCAGAGGTCGTTATGGGTGCCGTCCGGGATCACGTATAGCTGCGCCGTGTCGGACATCTCAGCCAGCGCCTTGCCGTGGTGTACGGGGATGGTTTCATCCTCGGTTCCATGGAAGATCAGCGTCGGCACCGTGATGCGTTCGATCAGATCGCGGGTGGCAAACTGGTCTTTCATCAGGGCCGAAACCGGCAGAAACGGATAGCGTTCAGCCGCTACATCGACGGTTGCAGTGAAGGGCGCCTCAAGCACCAGCAACTCGGCACTGGGGCGCTCCGCGGCGACAGCGGCGGCGATACCGGTGCCGAGGCTCTGACCGTGCAAGACCACGTCTTTACCCTCGGCCTGCAGCCGGTCGAACAGCTGGACACCATCCGAGATCAGCGCTGGTTCCGAGGGTTCGCCCTCGCTGCCCGGAAACCCGCGATAGCTGGGCGCAAGCAGCCCGTAGCCCGAGTTGAGGATTTCGCGCATCCGGTCGGCGCGGTCGCCCAGATTGCCGCTTTGGCCGTGGAAAAACAGCACCGTGGGCGCATCCGAGGTAGCCGCGGGGGCGCTCCAGACCGTCAGGACGGTGCCATCGGCCATGGGCAGCGACAGGGCATCCACATCCGCCAGACCCACGCTGGCGGGATCGGGCAATTCGCCGTCGGGTTTGTAAAGCAGCGATTGCTGGTTGAAATACATATAGCCGAGGATGCCAGCATAGAGCACCGCCCCCACCAGAACGAGGCCCAGCAGCACGGCTTTCGCGCGCTCGATCCCGCGATGGCTCGCGCTTGGGTTTGCGTGTTGAATCTGCACCATCGGCCTCTCCTTTGGTTCTGAGGTTGGGCAGGTCGGCGCGGGTTTCAAGATGCGGGGATGAGGCTTAATCCAATCTTTAACCTGTTGCCGCAAAGCCAATGTGCCGGGCTTTTGCGTTCGTGTTGCTTGAAATGGCCCCGGCCCTTGCCATGTTGACGCTGATTAATGACTAAAAGGCAGGCACTTAGCGGTCTGCGAGGATTGATGAAACGACTCGATGCACTGGATGCCGCCCGATTTCTGGCCTTTTGCGGCATGGTGCTGGTGAACTTTCGCATCGCAGCCGAGGTCGCGCCGGGGTCGGATTGGGCGTCGACCCTGATTGATGCACTGGAAGGGCGCGCGGCAGCTTTGTTTGTCGTGCTGGCCGGGATCGGCATCGGGTTGTCGCGCATCGCGGCCGGGCTGCTGCTGCGTCGGGCGGCGTTCCTGTTTGGGGTCGGGCTGATCAACATGACGGTGTTCGACGCTGACATCCTGCATTTCTACGCGCTGTATTTCGTGGTCGGGTCCGCGTTTCTGACCGCCGCTCCGCGCGGGCTGTGGCTGGGGGCGTTGGGGATCGTGGCGCTGGCGGTTATTGCCAATCTGATCTTTGACTATGATCGGGGCTGGGATTGGCAGGCGCTGGCCTACACCGACCTCTGGACCCTGCCCGGCTTTCTGCGCAACGCGCTGTTCAACGGCTGGCATCCGGTGCTGCCCTGGGCCGCGTTCCTGCTGATCGGGATGGCAATTGGCCGGTCTGAACTGCATACGATCTGCATTCAGCACCGCTTGATCATGTGGGGTTTTGGCGCGGCGGTGCTGGCGCTGTTTCCGCAGATGCTGGTGTCGGACCCAGATCTGGTGGCCTATCTGGGAACCGAATCCATCCCGCCCGGCCCGTTCTATATCCTCGCTGGCACGGGTTCGGCCTGCGTGGTGATCGGGCTGTTACTGAAACTCTGGCCTGTGATCGAACGCCTCGGCATTGCACGGTTTCTGACCGCACCGGGACGGCAGAGCCTGACGCTTTACATGGCGCATATTCTGATCGGGATGGGGCTGCTGGACGAGCTTGGGCTGCTGAACGGATCGCTGAGCGCACCGCAGATCGTGGGATATGCGGTGCTGTTCTGCGCGCTGTCCTCGGTGTTCGCATTGCTTTGGTTCCGCAAATTCAAGCGCGGCCCGCTGGAGGCGCTGATGCGGCGCGTGACCGAGCGGGCTTGACCTGACCGCCAACGCCGGGCTTGGTGTGGGAAACGCCCCGATAGGATGACCCATGTCGCTTGATCTCTGGCTGGCCTTTGTGGCCGCATCGACCGCCCTGCTGCTGATCCCCGGCCCGACTGTGCTGCTGGTGCTCAGCTATGCGCTGTCGAAAGGGCGCAGCGTCGCCGTTGCCTCGGCCACCGGGGTGGCTTTGGGGGATCTGGTGGCGATGACCGCCTCGCTGCTGGGGCTTGGGGCGCTGGTGCTGGCCTCGGCCACGCTGTTTACGGTGCTGAAATGGGTGGGCGCGGCCTATCTGGTCTGGCTGGGTATCAAGCTGCTGCGCAGCGCACCCTCGGGCGGTTTGCAGACGGTTGAGACCGGGCGCGATGTGACGGCCCGCAGCGTCTTTGGCCATGCTGCAGCGGTCACCGCGCTGAACCCGAAATCCATCGCCTTCTTCATCGCTTTCGTGCCGCAATTTCTGCGCCCTGCTGACCCGCTGGGTCCGCAATTCGCCATCCTGATCGCCACGTTCGTCGGCCTCGCCGGGCTGAACGCGCTGGCCTATGCGCTGCTGGCGGACCGTCTGCGCCGGATGATCGGCCGCACGGGTGTGATCACCGCTATGACCCGGTTCGGAGGGTTGACCCTGATTGGCATGGGCGTTGCCACAGCGGTCCTGCGGCGCCCCGCCTGAGCTTAGTCTTCGGCGTTTTCCTTCATGAACCCCCGGATGAACCGGCGGATTTCCCGTGCGGCGGATGTGTCCAACTCTTTGCACAGCTCGACAAAGGCATCGCGCTCATCCTTGTCGAGCCGCAGAACCAACTGGCTGTTTTTCTTGGTCGATTTCTTACCGTCTTTCTTCGCCACGCGCCCTGACCCCGTTCAGACCTTGATTCATATCGAGATGCAATGTATATACATAGCATATAAGATGTAGATATCGGGCACATAACACCAAAAGTGAGATCAAAGCAATGAACCTTCATGTCGCGCAGGCTTTTCTTCTTCGGGATCAACGCAATTGGCGCAAACCGCATCTTTCGTGGTTGCCGGACGCCTTGTACCGTTACTACGGTCTGCCCAACACCATTCGCGGCCGCCACAAGTAGCCGCAGGGGGCAAACATTTCTTGCATGGTCGACCCTTATGGGCCAAACACCGCCGCGTGTTTGATGCCAAAGGGGTGAGCCATGTCCAGAAACAAAACGGTCAAGGATTACATTCGGACCATCGTCGATTTCCCGCACGAAGGGATCATGTTCCGCGATGTCACCACCCTGTTCGCCGATCCGCGCGGGTTCCGCATGGCGATCGACCAGATGCTGCATCCTTACGCGGGCGAACAGATCGACAAGGTCGTGGGCCTTGAGGCGCGCGGTTTCATTCTGGGCGGTGCTATCGCGCACCAGCTGAGCGTAGGCTTCGTTCCAATCCGCAAAAAGGGTAAATTGCCCGGCACCACGATCAGCCAAGACTATAAGCTGGAATACGGCGAAGCAATCGTGGAAATTCACGATGACGCCATTCAACCGGGTGAGAAAATTCTGGTCGTAGATGATCTTCTGGCCACTGGCGGCACTGCGGCAGCCGGCATCAAACTGATCGAGCGGTTGGGCGGCGAGATCATTTCCTGTGCCTTCATCATCGACCTGCCCGAGCTTGGTGGGCGCAAAATCCTGGAAGACATGGATATGGACGTGCACGTTCTTTGCGCGTTCGAAGGGCTTTGACCGTTACGCTCTTCACATAATTGTGATTGGAATATCAGCAACGCGCTGGCTTAGCGCGCCGCGAAACGCATTCAAGAAACATCAGCGTTCGAAATCTGTGATCCCCTGCCGACCTGACCACGTAGCCCCGTTGATGCCACTTAGGGCATTCTCAACAAGGGAACCTTATCATGTTGCGCAAATACGCTGTTGCCGGAGTAGCTAGCATTCTGTTGACCACCTCTGCCCTCGCGGGCGGTCACTCGAAAGACATTGTAGACACTGCAGTGAATGCGGGTAGCTTTGAAACGCTTGTTGCCGCTGTTCAGGCTGCCGAACTCGTTGATACCCTGAAGGGCGACGGCCCGTTCACCGTCTTTGCTCCGACCGACGAAGCATTCGCCGCCTTGCCCGAAGGTACGGTTGAAAACCTGCTGAAACCCGAGAACAAGGATCAGTTGGTCGCGATCCTGACCTACCACGTTGTTCCCGGCAAGGTGATGTCAGGCGATCTGTCCGATGACATGACAGCCGCAACCGTTCAGGGCGGAGATATCACCGTGGATCTGGACAACGGCGTCATGATCAACGACGCGAACGTCGTCCAAGCTGATATCGAGGCTGAAAACGGCGTGATCCATGTGATTGACAAAGTCATTCTGCCTGAAACCTAAGGCTTAATCGCGGCCTGACCCAGTGTCAGGCCGCGTTCAATCCGGCAGCACCGCGCCCGGATTCATTATTCCGATGGGATCGAGGGCGCTTTTGATGGCCCGCATCGCGTTCAACTTGGCCGGATCACCATACCGCCCCAAGTCGTCTGTCTTCAGACGCCCCACACCGTGTTCCGCGCTGACGGAACCGCCAAACTTATGCACAAGGTCATGCACAGCGCGTTTGATCGCCGACCTTCGATCGACATAGTCCGACCGGTCGCCCCCCGGCGGTGGGAAAACATTATAGTGCAGATTTCCATCCCCCAAATGCCCAAAACAATTCACGCGGAATGGCCCCAGCGCCGCTACCACCTGCTTGCCCTGCCTTATGAACGCGGGGATATCAGAGATCGGAACCGATATGTCATGGCTTGATACGGAACCGATCAAACGGTTGGCTTCCGGGATGTTCTCGCGCACTGCCCAAAGATCGGCGCGCTGCGCCTCGCTTTGCGCGATCACACCATCCTCCAGCAAACCACGCGCCTCGGCACCGGAATAGATCGCTGCAAGGGTTTCTGAGGGCTCTTGTCCCTCTGACAGACCCAGTTCGATTAGAACGGTCCATTCCGGCTGCACGGCAAAAGGTTGTCGTATGTCCGGTAAAACCTCGGTCAAGAACTGCAGACCCTGACGGTGGATCAACTCAAAAGTGCTCACCGCTTCGCCCACCTTGTTGCGCATCAGCGAGAGCAGATCGATCGCAGCCTCAGGGGATGCCACCCGAAACATGGCCGTTCCGACAGCTTTGGGTTGTGGGAACAGTTTTAGTGCCGCTGCAGTTATGATGCCAAGCGTTCCTTCGGAGCCAATCAGTAGATTGCGCAGGTCATAGCCGGTGTTGTCCTTCCGCAATCGGCTCAGCCCATGCCATATCTCACCGCTGGGCAGAACGGCCTCTAACCCCAGACACAGATCGCGCGCATTCCCATAGCGCAGCACATTTACACCGCCCGCATTGGTGGCCAGATTGCCGCCGATCCGGCACGATCCTTGCGCCGCCAGCGACAGCGGAAACAAGCGCCCGGCCTGATCCGCTGCAGCCTGCAGGTCCGCCAGAATAGCACCGCCTTCGGCAATCATGATGTTCTCGGTTGGATAAATCGCGCGGATTTCAGTCATACGCTCAAGCGAGAGGATCAGCGGCGCGGGGCCCTCGGCCATGACCTGCCCGCCCACAAGCCCGGTCCCGCCACCATAAGGCACCACCGGCACCCGCGCCCCATGCGCATATCGCACCAGGGCCGAGACCTCTTCGACGGAACGTGGCATCGCCAAAAGCCCGCCTTGACCAGCAAACCGGCGACGCGGTTCTTCAAGATAGCGATCCGCCAACGGACGCAGCACATCACCACCAAGCCCATCGCGGATCGTACGGGCAAAAGATTCATCGGCAGGGTTCAGTTCCATGCCCCATCCCTGCCAAAGGCGATCACCAGCGACAAGCCCTATTCCAGATCGATCAAATACTGCGGCTCTAACACAACCACCGTCGGGCGGTCCGGCAAGGTTTTCAGTGACACAACTATCTCAGACACCCCATCGCGCTCGACCGGGAAGGTTTCGCGGATATCCACCAGAAACCGCTCCAACGAAAACCCCGAGAACCAGTGCATCGGAATAATGACCGAGCTTTTCAGCCGCTTGAGCACCTCGATCATCTCGGGCAAAGGCATCGTCGTGCCCCCGTCGACCGCCGCCATCACCACATCGAGCCGTCCCAACGCCGCAAATTGCTCGTCCGAGGGGATATGATGCAGATGGCCCAGATGGCCGATGCACAGACCTTCGACCTCGAACACAAAGATCGAATTGCCGCGCTCCTCTACACCCCCATAAAACGATCGGATATCGGTCGAGACGTTGCGCACCAGCATCTCGCCCAGATCAAGGTAGTGATCAATCCCCTGTCCAAACTCGCCCCAGCCCGGCAGAACATGCGGGATGGCCGGGTCGGGATGTGCCGTCCAATGGGTACTATGCGCATGGTTCATGGTAACCACATCCGGGATCAGATCCGCACCCCCGATGAACCCGGTAAAGTCCGTGACCGCATTCAACCCGCCCTGCGTCTGGATCAAAAACGACGCATGGGCGACATAACTGATCCGCACCGAAAACTCCGGCACCGGATCCTGCCAGGCGGCCTTGTGCAAATACTCAATACCGGGTGCCGCATCAGCGATTGCAATGCAATGGCTCGGGCGGCGCTCCTGCGCCACCGCCCCACCTGCAATCATTATCAGCCCAACAACACTCCACCGCATGACCCAAGTCTAGCGCGAAACGCGGCCAAGTCATGCCCCTTGTTCATCTGGCCAAAAATATCCCGGGGGAGGCGCGACTTGTCGCGACGGGGGCAGAGCCCCCTACCCCACATCCGTCCTGCCACGCCGGTCCGACCGCAAAGAAGCATAGAGAACATGCGTCCGCCACCGCCCGTTGATCTGCAAATAGGACTGCGCCACGCCTTCGTACTTGAACCCCGAGCTCTCCAGCAAGCCGCGTGAGGCTTTATTCTCGGGCAGACACGCAGCTTCGATCCTGCTCAGGTCCAGACGGGCGAAAGCATAATGCACAACCGCTCCGATGGCCTCACGCATGAAACCCTGGCGGGCAAAAGCCTGCCCGGTCCAGTAGCCCAGTGTCCCGGCCTGAGCTGGCCCTCGGCGTACATTGTCCAGCGTGATCGCACCCAGCAACAGATCATCGCTGCGGCGGAACAGAAACAGCGGAATCGCCGTTCCGCTGGCCACGGACCGCTGTGCCCAATAGACCCGGTTGGTAAACGACTTGCGGCTCAGGTGATCACTGGCCCAGACCGGCTCCCACGGCACCAGATAGTCTTTTGACGCCCGCCGCAGCGCGGCCCAGTCGTTGAAGTCGGAATGCACGGGCGGGCGCAAGGTCAGGCGCTCGGTTTCAAGTTTCAGCTTGCGTCTGCCCAACAGCATCACGCCGCACGCCTCTCCTGCAGACCGGCCAGCGTCGGCGCCCCCGAGATCGGACCATAAAGCGCCAGCGCCGCCGGGGCTTGCACTGCAATGTTCTCAGCAAAGGCTCGCACATCCTCGGTGCTGACGGCATCGATCTTGGCGACAGTATCCTCAAGCGACGGCACACGCCCCCAGATCTGCACCAGCCGCGCCAGACGCTCGGCCCGGTTCGAGGGGCTTTCCAAACCCATCAGCATCCCGGCCTTCATCTGCGCGCGCGCACGGGCGACTTCCTCGGAGCTCATATCCTCAGCGGCGCGCTTCATCTCGTCGATGGTGATCGTCGCCAGTTCCCCCACCTGATCAGCGGAAGTTCCGGCATAGATCGTGGTCGTACCGGTATCAGCATAAGCCCCGGTCTGCGCAAAGATCGTATAGCACAGCCCGCGCGACTCGCGCACTTCCTGAAACAGGCGCGAGGACATGCCGCCGCCCAATGCCGTCGAATAAATCTGCGCGGTATAGATCGCATCATCGCGATAGCCGGGGCTTTCCAGCGCCAGCGCGAAATGAGCCTGCTCCAGCTCTTTCTCCTGCCGTGCTTCGCCACCGGTGAAGCGGGCGGTTTCCGGTATCAGACCTTTGCGCGGCTGCAGATGCCCAAACATCTCTTCAGCCATTTTCATCAGCGCGTCGTGATCCACGGCACCCGCCGCCGACAGGATCATCTGCTCGGGGCCATAATGCTCGGCCACAAACCCCGAAAGGTCCTCGCGCGAAAACGCGCTAACCCGCTCGGTTGGCCCCAGAATGGTCCGACCCAAGGGTTGGTCATGATAGCTCTGCTCCTGCAGCCAGTCAAAGATCACATCGTCGGGCGTGTCGTAGGCTTGACCGATTTCTTGCAGGATCACGCCGCGCTCCACCTCGATCTCGCGCGGGTCGAAAACCGGGTTCAGAACGATGTCACCGATCACATCCATCGCCAGCGCCACGTCGTCTTTCAGAACGCGCGCGTAATAGGCCGTCACCTCACGCGAGGTATAGGCGTTGATATACCCGCCCACATCCTCGATCGCCTCGGCGATTTGCAGCGCGGAACGACGCTCGGTCCCCTTGAACGCCATATGCTCAAGGAAATGCGCGATACCGTTCTGCTCGATCCGTTCATGCCGCCCACCGGCGGTCACCCAGATGCCGATGGCAGCAGATTGCAGCCCCGGCATATGTTCACTGACGATACGAAAGCCGTTCTTCAGCTGGTCTTGTCTGACTGTCACTCAGCGATATGCCTTCTGATATGATCCTCAAGGGCACCCAGATCGTTGGCAATCCGTGTCACCCGTTCCGGACGTTCATACAGATCAGACATGCGGGATGGAAGGGGGGCATGTTCGCCGCTCGCCTTCTCGACCGCTGCCGGGAATTTCGCCGGGTGCGCGGTGGCCAGAGTGATCATCGGGACGTCAGCGGCGCGGTGATCCTCACCAACCTTGATGCCAATGGCCGAGTGCGGGCAGACCAGCTCAGCACTATGGGCCAGCGTATGCTTGATCGTCTCCAGCGTTTCATCCTCGGATACACGACCCGAGTCGAAGCTCTCGCGCAATGCCTCCATCGCGCCCTGGCTGACGTTGAAGCCACCAGTTTTCAGCTCGTCCATCAACTGTGCGACGGCACCGCCATCCTCGTCATAGGCATAGTACAACGCGCGCTCAAAGTTCGAGCTGACCTGAATGTCCATCGACGGGCTGACCGACGGGATCGTCTCGCCCTTGAAATATCCCTCACCCGACAGGCACCGATGCAGAATGTCGTTCTGGTTGGTCGCCACCACCAGACGGTCGATCGGCAGACCCATGCGCTTGGCCAAATAGCCCGCGAAGATGTCGCCGAAATTGCCGGTGGGCACCGTGAAACTGACCTTGCGATGCGGCGCGCCGAGGCTGACGGCGGCAGAGAAGTAATAGACGATCTGCGCCAGCACCCGGGCAAAGTTGATCGAGTTCACACCCGCCAGTTTCACCCCGTCGCGGAAGTCGAAATCGTTGAACATATCCTTCAGCGCGGCCTGACAATCGTCAAAGTCCCCATCCACGGCCAACGCGTGGACATTGCTGTCCGCCGGAGTGGTCATCTGACGGCGCTGCACCTCCGAGACACGACCATGCGGGAACAGGATGAACACATCCACCGCGTCCAGCCCGCGAAACGCCTCAATCGCTGCTGATCCGGTATCACCACTGGTCGCGCCAACGATGGTCACACGGTCATTGCGCCTCTTCAGGGCCACCTGAAACAGTTGCCCAATGAGCTGCATGGCAAAGTCCTTGAAGGCCAGCGTGGGTCCGTGGAACAGCTCCAGCAGGAAGTGGTTCTCGTTCAACTGCTTCAGCGGCGCGCGGGCGTCGTGGCCGAAACCTTCATAGGCACGGGCGATGATGTCTTTGAACTCTTCCTCGGTGAACGATCCGCTGACATAGGGCCACATGACGCGAAAGGCGATGTCCTCGTACGGCAATCCGGCCATCACCGCGATGTCATCGTGGCTCATCACCGGAACCTCGGCAGGCAGATAAAGACCCCCATCACGGGCCAGCCCGGTCAGCATCGCCTCTTCAAAACTCAGTTCGGGCGCCTGCCCTCGGGTCGAGATGTATCTCATGGCTCATCACTCTCAGAATCGGCACGGCTGCGCCACAGGAAGTACCCGGTCATCGCAGCCCAGACCAGAGCCAGACCAAACCAGGTGATTGCATATTGCAGGTGATCGTTCGGGATGCCCGCCGTGTCCACAGGCAGAGGCGTTACATTCGGGTCGGTCTCGGACCGGGCGATCAGCAGGACGCGCTCGGTGCCCAATGCAGCGGCCAGAGCCGGCACATCGCGGGCAAACCAGATGTTGCTGTCGATGTCAGGATCGGGTGTATAGCTGTCGATCTCATCAGGCCAGTGCAGGTTGCCTGTGACCTCCATCGGGCCCGTCAGACGCTCGGCCTGTTTCGCCGTTGTGGGTACAAATCCGCGATCTACCAGAATGGCCCTTTCGCCGGTGCTGAAGCGCTGAATGATCCGATAGCCCGCCCCGACTTGTTTGACCGACACCAGAACATGGATTTCGCCTGGCTCCATCTCACCCCTGATAGTCACGGGCAGATATTTGTCAGCCTGTTCCGAGACCGTCTGCGGCAGCGGCACCGGCGTGGCAGAGATGCGGCTGTCAATCTCCGCAAGCACACCCTGTTTCCATGCCAACCTGTTTACCTGCCAGACACCCAGCGACAGCAGCACGCCCAGACCGGCGAGACCGAAGATCAGCAGGAATAGAGTGCGGCGCATGACAGGATCCTACCTTGTTGCGGGAACCGGCGTCTTGTTAAGGGGCGTGCGGGCCGAATTGCAACCACGCAATTGTATGGGGCGCAATCTTGCGCCCCTTATCGTGAAAAAGCCGCCCCTTGGGGCGGCTTTTGCAATTGGATTATCCCGGCTGCGCTACATCAGCGGGGCCTGACCCCAGATATAGACTGCGAAGAACAGGAACAGCCAGACAACGTCCACAAAGTGCCAGTACCACGCCGCCGCTTCAAAACCCACGTGCTTCTCGGGTGTAAAGTCACCCTTGAGCGCCCGGATCAGACAGACCGTCAGGAAAATGGTCCCGATAATCACATGCGCCCCGTGGAACCCGGTCGCCATGAAGAAGTTCGAATAGAACTGGTCGCCACCGAATTCCCAGCCCTCATGGGCCAGCAGTTCATAGTATTCATAGGCCTGCAACAGCGTGAACAAAATGCCCAGAACGATGCCGATCGCCAGACCATTGATCAGCGCCTTGCGGTCATTGTCATGCACCAGCGCGTGGTGCGCCCAGGTGATCGCACAGCCCGACAGCAACAGCACCAGAGTGTTGATCAGCGGCAGATGGAACGGATCGACCGCGTGGATATCCGGCTGGATATACTCGGTGCCGGCATAGTCGTACATCGGGTACATGCGATGCTTGAAGAACGACCAGAACCAGGCAAAGAAGAACATCACCTCGGACATCACAAACAGGATAAAGCCGTAACGCAGACCAATGCGGACGACCGGAGTGTGATCGCCCTGGCGGCTTTCAGCCACCACTTCGGACCACCAGGCGAACATGGTGTACAAGACGCCGACCATTCCCATCCAGAAAATCCACGGTGTGATCCCGTGCATCCACAGAACGGCCCCCAACAGCATCACAAAGCCGGCAACCGCACCGACCAGCGGCCAGATCGACGGTGCCAGAATGTGATAATCATGATCTTTTGCGTGTGCCATCAGCGTCCCTCACCTACAGGCGTTAGTTCTTGTTTGTCTCAGCCTGCACGTCAAGAGCGGCATAGCCCTCGGGCAGGTCAATTTCGTAGAATGTATACGACAGCGTGATCGTATGCACATATTTGGCTTCCAGATCTTCGACCATTTCCGGATCGACGAAGAATGTCACCGGCATCTCGACCCGCTCACCGGGCTGCAGGACCTGCTCTTCAAAGCAGAAACAAGCAATTTTCTGAAAGTATCCACCGGCTGAATACGGGGCGACATTGTAGGACGCCTGCCCCGCAATCGGGCGATCCGTCGGATTGTAAGCTTCGTAGAAGGCCAGACCGGTTTCACCGATGCGGACTTCCATTTCACGCTCGACCGGCTTGAACTCCCATCCCATGCCCTTGGCTTTTGACGCATCAAAACGCACGGTGATGGTGCGATCAAGGATGTCATCGGGGGCCGCTTCGGCAACTCCGGTTGTTCCACCAAACCCGGTGACCCGACAGAACCAGTCATAAAAAGGCACTGCCACCCATGCCAGGCTGCCCATAAGGACAACCGTACCAACCGTCTGAGCAACTGTTTTTTGGGGACCGGACAACGGCATCAGTTTTGCACCTCTTGTGTCGCCATGTTGAAGTTCGTGCCCGAGACCTTGACCACGGTCAGGCCGAAAATGATCACGATGAACGCCGCAAGCGTCAGGCCAACACCCAAATTGCGGCTGAACCGGCGCTGATGCAGTTCGTGGCTTTTGCGCAGGCTCATGACCAGCCCCCCAATCCGTAGGGTTTCAGCAGGGCCTCGGCCAGAATCGCGCCGAAATGCAGGAACAGGTACAACAGCGACAGCTTGAAGAAACTGCGCTCGACCTTGAAATTGTCTGCTTCCGAGTCGTCCTCGGTCCGGCGGGAAATCTGCCATGCGCCGCGCAGGAACAGAGCATTCATCACCACGGCAACCGTTAGGTAGATCGGCCCGCCAATGCCCGAGAATGACGTCCCAACTGCAAGCATCGCCAGCAGAGCTGTGTAGACCAGAATGTGCCAACGCGTTGCGCGGCGGCCATGGGTTACTGTCAGCATCGGCACGCCTGCATCGTCGTAGTCGGACCGCATGAACAGTGCCAAAGCCCAGAAATGGGGCGGTGTCCACATGAAGGTCAGGGCGAACATCAACCACGGCTCAAGCGTCATCGATCCCGTAGCCGCGACCCATCCGATCACAGGGGGGAAAGCCCCTGCAGCACCGCCGATCACGATATTCTGCGGTGTCGAGCGTTTCAGCCACATCGTATAGACAACGACATAGAAGAAGATGGTGAAGCCCAAAAACGCGCCTGCAAACCAGTTGGTCGCAAGCCCAAGCATGATCACCGACAAGCCAGACAGCGCCAGACCCAGCGCCAGCGCCTCGCCCTCTTCAACCTTGCCCGAGGGGATGGGGCGGCCCTTGGTGCGCTTCATCACCCGATCAATATCCGCATCCCACCACATATTCAGAGCGCCAGACGCACCGCCGCCGATGGCGATGAACAGGATGGCGCAGAAGCCCACGAACGGATGCACCGGCACCGGCGCCGCCAGCAGCCCGACCAGAGCGGTAAACACCACCAGCGACATCACCCGCGGCTTCAGCAGGGCGAAGTAATCGCCGAAGCTGGCCTCGTCCGCGCGGGGCTGCGCGGTGACGGTGCTGGCGTTGAAGCTTGCGTCGCTCATATCCGGTCCTTTTCGGGGCAAAAGCTGCGCGAAACCCGCGCAGCCCGCATGTCTTACCTAACCCGCAACGGGCTTAGTTCGAGGCCACCTGATACGCAGCAGGCTGACCCGCATACTCTTCCACGGCGCCCTGCAGCCATTCCTCATAGGCCTCTTCGCTGACCACTTTGACGGTGATCGGCATATAGGCGTGGTCCTTGCCGCACAGTTCCGAGCACTGTCCGAAATAGACGCCTTCCTTGTCGGCCTGGAACCACAGCTCGGCCAGACGACCGGGCACACCGTCCTGTTTCACGCCGAACGAGGGGATGGTCCACGAGTGGATAACGTCGGACGCGGTGACCTGCATCACGATGACTTTGCCCACGGGTACGACGACGGCGGTGTCGGTGGCCAGCAGCCATTCGTCTTCGCCATAACCGGCATCGGCCAGCTTGGCGCGCATCGCATCGTCCAGAACAAACGGGGTCACGTCTGCATCCGCCGGGCGCGCGCCTTCGTCCAGAGTGGCCGGGTGGCCCAGCAGATAGCTGTCAAAGGCGAAATCATGATCGACATATTCATAGGTCCAGTACCACTGGTTGCCCACGACCTTGATCACCACGTCGCCTTCGGGAATTTCCTGCTGCTTGAACAGCACAGGCAACGAGAAGGCACCGATAAAAACCAGAATCAGGATCGGACCCAGCGTCCATGCAACCTCGACCGGGGTATAGTGCGAGAATCGCGCCGGCGTCGGGTTGGCGCGCTGGTTGTAGCGCACGATGCAGTAGACCAGCAGACCCGCGACGAACACACAGATCGCGGTGATGATCACCAGAATCATCGCATCCAGCGAGTGGATACCTTCGGCCAGACTGGTGGCAGCGGGCTGAAAGCCCATGCCGCCATCAACCGGCTTGCCAATAATCTCAAGCTCCTGAGCCATGGCGGGAAGGCTGGAGAGGGCTGTCACAAGCCCCGAAAGCATCAAAGCATTCTTCATTTTCTGTCCTGATCGTTTGATCTTTGCGTCCCTGGCGAAAAGGTGTGAATCGGTCGCACCTCTCCCGTTGTCTTTGGCCGCGTTAAAAACCATATTCCTGCGGGTAGATAAAGCAAAATGCTTGCGTCAAACAGACGCTATTTTTGATCTGGATCAAACCGGAAAGGTCGCAACCGATGACTCAGGCCCCGTTTCGCCCCTTTGAAAGCACACTTCCGCAGGATGAGGCGCTTGCGGTTCTGCAATCGGCCACTGCCGGAGCCGAGGACGGAGAGCTGTTTGTCGAGCGCCGGAAATCCGAATCTCTGGTCTTTGATGATGGCCGTTTGCGCACAGCATCTTATGACGCGTCCGAGGGGTTTGGCCTGCGCGCCGTACAGCGCGAGGTGGCCGGATATGCCCATTCCACAGATGTTTCGATCCCGGCGCTGAAACGCGCGGCTGAAACGGCGCGGTTGGCGGTTGGCGACGGCGGCGGCACTCTGTCCGCAGCCCCGCGCGCCACGAATATCCGGCTTTATACAGACGAAGACCCCATCGAATCCGCAGATTTCCCCGTCAAGATTGAGACCTTGCGCGCCATCGACGCCTTTGCCCGCGATCTGGACCCGCGCGTAGTGCAGGTCAGCGCCACCATCGCAGCCGCCGTGCAAGAGGTCGAGATTCTGCGCCCCGATGGCGTATTGGTGCGCGACGTGCGCCCGATGACGCGCCTCAATGTCTCGGTCATCGTCGAACAGAACGGGCGACGCGAAAGTGGCTCGGCCGGGGGTGGCGGCCGCGTCGGGCTGGACGGGCTCATTGATCCGGCCGATTGGCAGGACAAGGCCCGCGAGGCGCTGCGTATTGCCCTCGTCAATCTGGATGCGGTGCCCGCCCCCGCGGGCGTGATGGAGGTCGCGCTCGGCCCCGGCTGGCCCGGCATCCTGCTGCACGAGGCCATCGGGCATGGGCTTGAGGGAGATTTCAACCGCAAGGGCAGTTCGGCTTTTGCCGGTCTGATGGGGCAGCAGATTGCATCGAAAGGGGTGACGGTGGTCGATGACGGCACGATTGCGGACCGGCGGGGCTCGATCACCGTGGATGACGAAGGCACGCCAAGTTCGCGGACGGTGCTGATCGAGGACGGCATCCTGACCGGCTATATGCAGGACCGCCAGAACGCCCGCTTGATGGGCGTTTCGCCCACCGGCAACGGGCGGCGTCAGAGCTATGCGCATAAACCGATGCCGCGCATGACCAATACGATCATGCTGGGCGGAGATGCCGACCCTGCCGCGCTGGTGGCCGATATCAAGGATGGTATCTGGGCGGTGGGATTCGGCGGCGGTCAGGTGGACATCACCAACGGCAAATTCGTCTTCTCCTGCACCGAGGCCTATCGCGTCGAAAACGGCAAGATCGGCGCCCCGGTCAAAGGCGCCACGCTGATCGGCGACGGGCCGTCGGCTTTGAAACGCATCCGTGGGTTGGGCAACGATATGGCGCTGGATCCGGGGATGGGCACCTGCGGTAAGGATGGCCAATGGGTTCCGGTCGGTGTCGGTCAACCGACCGTGCTGATGGACGGGCTGACGGTAGGCGGTTCGGCGGCCTAAGTCAGAATCAGCGAACGCACAGGGGCGCAAGGTTAACGCCGTGCGCCCCTAATAGGCGCGACCATCGCAATCCGCGCCAAGAAAATTCGTACGAATTTTCTCCACCATCTCAAAGACATAAGGAACCTCTCATAGGCGACACCTGAATAAATCGCATCTAATTTTCTTCGATTTACAAGCTGTTAACCCCAAACCCCGTAAACCAGTTCTGCAATCAGGCGGAGCATCGGATGACCGAAGAGCAGCTTTCTTCCAATCACCCCCCACTCCCACCCACCACGGAAGAGGACCGGTTTTCCTGGCTCCGTCTGTTGCGCTCGCGGAAGGTTGGTCCGGCAACGTTTCGTCGGCTGCTGCGTGAACATGGCTCGGCGCAGAACGCGCTGGCCGCGCTGCCTGAAATGGCACGCGCTGCCGGGATAGAGGGCTATGAAATCTGCCCCCCCGGCGTAATCGAGGCGGAACTCAAGGCCGCAAAAGCCGCCAATGCGCGGCTTTTGTGCCTTGGGGCCGCCGATTTTCCCAAGTCCCTGAATGACCTTTCGGACGCGCCCCCTCTGCTGTGGGCGATCGGAGATATCTCTCTCGCGCAGAAACCTGCAATCGCCATGGTCGGTGCGCGAAACTGCTCTTCCCTCGGTGCACGGATGGCGCGCGGGCTGGCGGCCGAATTGGGGACACGAGGACATATCATCGTGTCAGGTCTGGCCCGGGGAATTGATACATCGGCCCATCTTGCAGCACTCGAAACCGGCACCATTGCCGTGATGGCGGGCGGCGTGGACGTGATCTATCCGGCAGAGAATACGGATCTCGCGCGACAGATCACGTCACAGGGCCTGCGCCTGTCCGAACAGCCCATGGGCGTCACGCCCCAAGCTCGGCATTTTCCGCGACGCAACCGGATTATCTCGGGCCTTGCGCAGGCGGTTGTAGTGGTCGAGGCCGCAGCCAAATCCGGCAGCCTGATCACCGCCCGTGATGCGCTGGATCAGGGCCGAGAGGTTCTGGCCGTGCCCGGCCACCCCTTCGACGCACGCGCCGCCGGGTGCAACCTGTTGATTCGGGAAGGGGCGACGCTGGTATGTTCGGCAGAAGACGTGATCGAAGCCCTGCCCCAGCAGGAAGACCTGTTTCGCGACCACGCGGAACCACCACGACCTGCGTCCCCGACCCCTGCAGCAGTGCTCCAGGCGCAGATTCTGGAACGGCTCGGGCCCTCTCCCATCGCTGAGGACCAGCTGTTGCGCGACATCGCGGCCTCGGCCGGGGACCTCGGCCCGGCGTTGATCGATCTGGAGCTCGATGGTCGAATCCAGCGTCAGCCGGGCGGGCTGTTGTCGCTGGCTGGTTGACCGTCGCGCGGTTACCGACATACATCGAGCGATATCGGTTAGATCACTGAAAACAAGCCACTTTTGTGATCGCGAAAGGAACGCATTGACAATTCCGGTTTGCCCCACACATTTTGCAGCACCATAGAAGGCGTCCATTTCGTCGAGCGAGGTTTCCCCTTAAATGCCTGTCGTTGTTGTAGAATCTCCGGCCAAAGCAAAAACAATCAATAAGTATCTCGGCCCCGACTACACTGTTTTGGCCTCATACGGCCATGTGCGGGACCTGCCGCCCAAGGACGGATCAGTCGATCCAGACGAAGAATTCTCGATGAAATGGGAGGTCGGCAATGACAGCCGCAAGCACGTCAAAGCCATCGCCGACGCGCTGAAAGAGGACAACGCCCTGATCCTCGCCACCGACCCCGATCGCGAGGGGGAGGCGATCAGCTGGCACCTGCAGGAGGCACTGACCAAGCGGCGTTCGATTAAGAAAGACACGCCGGTCAGCCGCGTGACCTTTAACGCGATCACCAAGGATGCCGTGACCGAAGCGATGCAGAACCCGCGTGAGGTCGATATGCCCCTGGTCGAGGCCTATCTGGCCCGCCGCGCGCTGGATTATCTGGTGGGCTTTAATCTCTCGCCAGTCCTGTGGCGCAAACTGCCCGGCGCGAAATCCGCAGGCCGGGTGCAATCGGTCTGCCTGCGCCTGATCGTGGAACGCGAGATGGAGATCGAGGCCTTCAAACCGATTGAATACTGGTCGGTCAAGGCGCAGTTCGAAACCCCGCGTGGACAGACCTATGAGGCGCGTCTCGTCACCTATGCGGGCAAGAAGCTGGACAAGCACGACCTCAAAGACGCCACGCAAGCCGAACTGGCGGTACAGGCGATCACCAGCCGTGCGCTCAGCGTGACGTCGGTCGAGGCCAAACCCGCCGCCCGCAACCCCAGCGCGCCGTTCATGACTTCGACCCTGCAGCAAGAAGCCAGCCGCAAATTCGGCATGGGCGCTCGCCACGCGATGCAAGTCGCGCAGCGGCTGTACGAGGCGGGCTACATAACTTATATGCGGACCGATGGCATCGATATGGCACCCGAAGCCGTAGCGGCGGCGCGCGATGCGATTACCGACCGGTACGGCGCGGAATACGTGCCTGACAGCCCTCGCATGTACAAAAACAAGGCCAAGAACGCGCAGGAAGCGCATGAATGTATCCGTCCCACAGATATGTCGCGGGATGCCAAGGCGCTGAAGGTGACGGATGAGGATCAGCGCAAGCTGTATGATCTGATCTGGAAACGTACCATCGCCTGCCAGATGGCCGCCGCCCGGCTAGAGCGGACAACGGTCGAGATCGGCAGCGACGACGGCCAGGTCGGCCTGCGCGCCACCGGTCAGGTGGTGTTGTTCGACGGGTTCATGCGCGTCTATGAGGAAGGCCGCGATGACGTGGCTGACGATGACGAAAAACGCCTTCCGCAGATCATGCAGGGCGATCCTGCACGCTTTGCCAAGACCTCGCTGAAGGATCAATTCGCGAAGGCCGAGGACAAGGCCGCAATCCTGTCCGACAATGAAGCCGTTCTGGCGCTGCAGCACCACACCCAACCGCCGCCGCGCTACACCGAAGCCACTCTGGTAAAGCGGATGGAGGAGTTGGGGATCGGTCGCCCTTCGACCTATGCGTCGATCGTCACAACGATTCAGGACCGTGAATATGTGCGCAAGGACAAGAACCGGCTGATCCCCGAGGAAAAGGGCCGGATCGTCACGATCTTTCTGCTGAATTTCTTTCGGCAGTACGTGGGCTATGAGTTCACCGCCAACCTGGAAGAAGAGCTTGACGACGTCAGCGCAGGCGACCGGGACTATAAGGACCTGCTGGGCAAGTTCTGGCGCGATTTCTCGGCGGCAATTGGCGAGACCTCGGAACTACGCATTTCGGAAGTGCTGGACAAGCTGGACGAGGCACTGGCACCTCAGCTTTATCCTCCGCGCGAGGACGGTTCCGATCCGCGTATATGCCCCAAATGCGGTCTGGGGCAGTTGCACCTCAAAACCTCGCGCACAGGCGGGTTTGTCGGCTGCGGCAACTACCCCGAATGCACCTATACCCGCCCCATCGCGGGTGAAGGAGCTGAAGGCGACGAACGGTTGCTGGGTGAGGATGCCGGAGATGAGATCTGGCTGAAATCCGGTCGATTTGGGCCTTACGTGCAGCGCGGCGAGCCAACGCCCGAGAACAAGAAACCGCCACGTGCCTCGCTGCCCCGTGGGTGGAGCAAGGATGACATGGATCTGGATAAGGCCCTGACGCTTTTGTCCCTGCCTCGCCAGATTGGTGAACACCCCGAAGGCGGCATGATCACCTCGAATTTTGGGCGCTTCGGACCTTATCTGATGCACCAACTGGCCGACGAAGCCAAGCCGGTCTATGCCAACCTCAAAGACCCCAACGATGTCTTCGAGATCGGGATGAACCGTGCCGTCGAGCTGCTGGCCGAAAAGCGCGCCAACCCGGGACGCGGACGGCGGGCGGCAGCGAAACCGTTGAAAGAGCTGGGCGAACACCCCGATGGCGGTGCGATGCAGGTTCTGGACGGGCGTTACGGTCCATATGTCAAATGGGAAAAGGTCAACGCGACCATTCCCAAGGATATCAAGCCCGAGGACGTAACGCAGGAGATGGCCGTCGAACTGGTAAACGAGCGTGCCGCCAAGAAAGGCACCAAGAAAAAGGCGGCCCCCAAGAAGAAAGCCGCGTCCAAGAAGGCGGCCAAAAAAGCGGGTTAGGTAGAAATACCACAACCCCTCTGGATTCGTTGACTTCCCTGTGGCGTGGCGGCACAACTCGGCCCAACACCACGTCATTGGGGGAGTTTTCCATGAAGAAAGTCTATGCCAATGCCACTGAGGCGCTCGATGGAGTGATCTCGGACGGCATGCTGATCGCCGCGGGTGGCTTTGGCCTGTGCGGCATCCCGGAGATGCTGCTTGAGGCGATCAAGGCCTCGGGCGCCAAGGATTTGACATTTGCGTCAAACAACGCGGGCGTGGATGATTTCGGCATCGGCATCCTGCTGCAGACCAAGCAGGTCAAGAAGATGATCAGCTCTTACGTCGGCGAAAACGCCGAGTTCATGCGCCAGTATCTGAGCGGTGAGCTTGAGTTGGAATTCAACCCGCAAGGCACTCTGGCCGAGCGTATGCGTGCCGGTGGCGCAGGCATCCCCGGCTTCTACACCAAGACCGGCGTGGGCACGGTGATCGCCGAAGGCAAAGAGCACAAGGACTTCAACGGCGAGACCTATATCATGGAGGAAGGCATCTTTGCCGACCTCGCCATCGTGAAGGCCTGGAAAGCGGACGACACCGGCAACCTCGTGTTCCGCAAGACCGCGCGCAACTTCAACGTGCCCGCTGCGACCTGCGGCAAGATCTGCGTGGCCGAAGTGGAAGAAATCGTTCCGCGTGGCTCGTTGGACCCCGATTCGATCCACCTGCCCGGCATTTACGTGCATCGCCTGATTCAGGGCAGCCACGAAAAGCGCATCGAACAGCGCACCACCCGCAAGAAGGAGGACGCATAATGCCCTGGGACCGCAATCAGATGGCCGCGCGCGCGGCAGAGGAACTGGAAGACGGCATGTATGTAAACCTCGGCATCGGGATTCCGACGCTGGTGGCGAACTACGTGGGTGACAAGGACATCACGCTGCAGTCTGAAAATGGAATGTTGGGCATGGGCCCCTTCCCGTTTGAGGGCGAAGAGGATCCCGACCTGATCAACGCAGGCAAGCAGACGATCACGGAATTGCCGCGGACCTCGTACTTCGACAGCGCCACGTCTTTTGCCATGATCCGGGGCGGCAAGATCGCCGCCGCGGTGCTTGGCGCGATGGAGGTGGACGAAAAGGGCGATCTGGCCAACTGGATGATTCCAGGCAAGCTGGTCAAAGGCATGGGCGGCGCGATGGATCTGGTAGCCGGTGTTGGCCGCGTGATTGTCGTGATGGACCACACCAACAAACATGGCGATTCCAAAGTGCTGAAGGAATGCACGCTGCCCCTGACCGGTCAGGGCGTGGTTGATCGCATCATCACCAACCTGGGTGTGCTGGATGTGGTCGAAGGTGGTCTGAAGATCGTCGAACTGGCCGATGGCGTCAGCGAAGAGGACATGCGAGCGGCGACGCAGGCGGCAATCGTCGGATAATCAGCTGTCCGACTGGTGCGAAAAGGCCCGCTGCGATGCGGGCCTTTATCAGTTTGCCGTCTGGAAAACACAAGGATCCGAGACAAATTGCGGCGGCGTGGTGCACAAAGCGCTTGCCACCTGAAACGCCGCGAGCACCTTTGGTACATAGTCCCGCGTCTCGGCATATGGGGGCACGCCACTGTGTTTGCGCACCGCCCCTTCACCTGCGTTATAGCCCGCAAGCACCAGAATCGGGTCCTGTCCGAATTCTTCCATCAGCCAATGCAGATAGCGTACTCCGCCCTCGATGTTCTGCTCGGGCCTGAAACTGTCCTTTACCCCGAACCGTTCAGCCGTGGCGGGCATAAGCTGCATCAGGCCCTGCGCCCCGGCCGAGCTTACGGCCCCCGCGCGGCCGGCTGATTCCACCGAAATCACCGCCAACACCAAGGCCGGAGACACGTCGGTCCCTACGGTCGAGCGCAGGATATCGACACCTCGCTCGTTCACAATTTGCTGTAAGGTTTGCAAACGCGGCGCGGACACGCCTGCAGAGGTCACTGCCTGCACGGCTGCTCTTAGCCGGCCGGCATTGGCCTGTGCCAGCTCAGGCGAGACGCGGTTCCAGAACGCTTTGTAAGACCCAACCGGCTTTTCCTGGCCGGTCCCGGCGATTTTTGGTGGTATCGAGGCGGGCACCTTTGCGGGCGTGACCTCAGTTGGTGTCTCAAGTTCGACACCGGTGCTGGGCGCCGACGGTGCAGCGGCATGTTGTTCTGGTGTGATCTGAATGGTGACCCGCACACGTTCGCCCGGCTTGGGGGCCGAAAGTCGTTTGTACACACCGCGTGGTTCCTGCTCGGTCGCGGACGCCGGGGATATGGCACCAACCAGTACCATTACCGCTCCGGCGCAAAAGAGCGCGTTACGGATATACATTTGCCTGCCTCGATTTTTATCTTTTGAGTCAGTTTGAACCCCAGAACGCCTCACAACACCAGAAAAACAAAGCGAATTGGGGCAATTTCGCCTCATTTGCCGCTATTTTGCATCGCTTGAGCGGTACTGGCAAAAAAAGGTAGGATAATTTTTCGTTATTTTTCTGTTGGTTATAAAATTTATCACCAAAAAGTTAAGCTTTGAGTGAAAAAAATCGGGATCGGCCCAATTCCTGCCACGCACAAGGGTCAAACATAGGTCCATACCGAGACGATCGGGAGCGGACTGAGAGAGGAAGCTCTGAAAGACGCCGAGGTTTAGATTACTTTTTTGATCCTTTAGGAGGGACGTAACATGATCAAGTTCATCAAGAACTTCCGCAAAGACGAAGACGGCGCCGTAACTGTAGACTGGGTCGTTCTGACCGCAGCCGTAGTCGGCCTGGCAGCTGTTGCTTACAACGCAATTGGCACCGGCACCTCGAACATCTCTGCTGCAATCGGCACCGAACTGGGTACCGTTGCAACTGACACAGGCAACCAGAACCTGAGCACAGACTTCTAATAGTCTTGCAGATTTGAACAATATGGTGGGGGCCATGCTTTCTTGGGCTTGGCCCCCTTCCTTTTGCAAACTCAAATTTTGGCGTTCATATGTTGAAAAGAATCGCAAAATTCTCGACAAGCGAAGACGGCGCAGTCACAGTTGATTGGGTGGTGCTTACGGCGGCTGTCGTGGGTATGGGAGTCTTCATCGGGCTCTACATTGCGCAACCCGTCGATAACATTGATGAAGAAGTTGGCCAGAAACTCACGGCCTTGGAAGCTCAAAGCATTACTGTAAACTTCAGGTCTTCTGGCCCCTGAGCAGAGGGGTTTTATTGGTGCGAAATGCACGAACGGGAACAAAATCACACATTGTCCCCCTTTTCGACACAATTCGCATATAGGCAAAGCTAAACGTCGTCGTAAGTTTATGGCGGAACGATTCAAAGAAAGTGATGCGAGGGGATGTAGATGCGCGCGGTATTTGGACTTGTCCTGCTAGTCGGGGTGGCTTTGGCCGGGGGTGCTGTTTACATGGCCCGTGATTACATCTCACAGCATCAGAACCAGCTCGCCCGTGAGCGCCAAGCAGCACAAGATGCTCTGGCGCAAGTGAATAACGTTAAAACTGTAGGTGTACTCGTAGCCGACAAAGCCTTGAGGTACGGAGAACTCTTAAAAGAAGAAGATATCCGAATCGTCAATTGGCCAGAAGATGCAATCCCTGAAGGTAGCTTTACGGATTTGACGGTACTTTTTCCTGAGACCGGTGACAAAGAACGCTTTGTATTGCGCGCCATGGAAAAAGATGAAGCGGTCATGGAGGTTAAAGTGACCCGGCCCGGTGAATCCGCAGGCCTTACATCACAACTTGAAAAAGGTATGCGTGCATTCGCGATCAGTGTCGATGTTGCGTCGGGTGTATCGGGCTTCCTGCGCCCCGGAGACAGAATAGATGTCTATTGGACAGGTTCGGTCCGCGGTACAGGTTCCAGTGCAAATGGCGAAATCACTCGTCTGATTCAGACCAACATTCAATTGATTGCTGTTGACCAGACTGCAGGCTCAGACCTAACGGGTACTACGATTGCCCGAACGGTCACTGTATCTGCCACACCTGAACAAATCGCAGCGCTGGCACAGGCGCAAAACACTGGACGTCTCTCTCTTGCCCTGGTCGGGGCTCAAGATGATGAGGTTGCGAGCGCTATCGAGATCGACCAGCGCAAGCTGCTTGGAATCGAAGAAGTCGCACCCGAACCTGTGGCACCACAGAAAAAGGTCTGCACCATCCGTACACGCCGTGGCAGCGAGATCGTCGAGACCCCCATCCCCTGTACAAACTGACACTAATTCAGACTGTTACAGGATAAGGGCCGCGCACTACGCGCGGCCTCATTCATTTTGATGTTGCCCATTGTCCACATAAAGAAAATTCCAGAAACCCTTGATTATTGCAATAAATCTGGTTTTCGCGCAGGGTTCTTGGATAGAGGTCAAAAGACCCATGAAAATGAGTGGTGATCGGAGAGGCAGGTCACATGACAATACGTTCCTGGATCAGCGCAACCCTGCTGGGGTTGACGCTTGTAATGGGCTTAACCAGCAATGCTGCTTGGGCCGAAAATCTTCGCGTGGTCAAGAAGGGTACAGCCGAATCGCTGGATGTCCCGGTAAATCGCGCAATCGTTGTTGAAAGCGAAGAACCGTTTGCCGAGATCAGCATCGCGAATGCTGGCATCGCTGACGTTTCAACACTCTCAGATCGCACGATCTATGTACTCGGCCGCGCGCCGGGCATGACAACGCTGACGTTGTTCGACGGCGCAGGTAATCTTTTGACCAACGTACGTGTCCGGGTTGCCCCGGATGTGACCGAATTCAAGGAAAGACTTCGCCAAATTCTGCCGAACGAACGAATCGAGGTACGCACCGCGAATGACGGCATCGTTCTTTCTGGCACCGTTTCGAGCAGCGCCCGCCTTGCGCGCGCACTCGAGCTTGCAGAACGCTATGCACCTGAGCGCGTATCGAATCTCATGAATGTCGGCGGCGTGCAGCAAGTCATGCTGAAAGTTCGCTTTGCCGAGATGAACCGCTCGGTCGCCAAGAACCTGTCGGCGTCTTTGGGTTTCGGCGGTGGTGATGTAACCGCTGGTTTCAACACGCTGAATACGCAGGGCGCGCTATCGAACGCTTTGGCGAACAACATTCCAATCGCTCAAACCAATACCGGTGCCATCTTGTTCGGCTTCGGAGCTGGCTCAACTCAGATTCGCCTGCTGCTGGAAGCGCTTGAATCCAAAGGCTTAGCTCGGAGTTTGGCAGAACCAAACCTGTCTGCGCTTTCTGGACAAGAAGCCGAGTTCCTGGCTGGTGGTGAAGTCCCCATCCCGGTGCCACAAGACGACGGGGTTGTTGCAATCGAATATCGCCAATTCGGCGTGCAGGTGTTGTTCGTTCCTCGTGTTGTTGATGGGGATCTGATCAACCTCGAGATGGGTGCATCGGTCTCTAGCATCGACCCCAACTCCAATTTCACGATCAACGGCGACACAGTCCCCAGCTTCATCGTTCGCGAGACAAAAACAACTGTTGAACTGCGCGACGGCGAAAGCTTCGCAATCGCCGGATTGATCGAGGATGATTTCTCAGATCTGAGTAATCAGGTACCCTGGTTGGGTGATGTGCCGGTCCTTGGCGCATTGTTCCGCAGCGCACAGTACCAGCGTGAGCAAAGCGAGTTGGTCATTATCGTCACAGCGCATCTGGTCTCACCAACACGCGGCGAGGCTTTGGCCCTGCCCACTGATCGGGTGAAACCGCCCAGCGAGTTCGATTTGTTTGTAAATGGCAAAGTCGCTCGAACTGAAAGAAGCGGTAATGGCGCTGCATCCGAAGTCGCCAAACAGGATTTTGGTCAGTCTTACGGCTATGTCCTGGACTAATGGGAAAGGATAGGACCAATGGATAAGTGGATAATAGCGCTGTCTCTTTCGGTCGCAGTTGCAGGTTGCACACGCGAGGCCGGGTACGAGATCGACGCCGGAACTTTCGGGAACGCCACGCTGAATAATATTCAGGTTCTCAACGGCGAACTGACCTATGGCCAAATCTTGGCGCAACGTTTCGCCGCTGAGGTGCCGACGCAGATAAACTTTGCGTTTGACAGCGCAACTCTGGACGCTTCGGCCCAACGCATCCTGTTGCAACAAGCTGCTTGGATTAAGCGGTTTCCAGAAGCTCGGTTCCGGGTTTACGGCCATACCGATGCGGTTGGTTCAACCGCCTACAACAAACGGCTGGGACAACGCCGCGCGAATGCTGCGGTTGCTTTCCTGACGCAACAAGGTATCTCGCGTTCACGGCTTGAAGCTGTTGTTTCGTTCGGCAAGTCCAGACCCCTCGTCGCAACCGAGAATCGGGACCGACGCAATCGCCGAACGGTTACCGAAGTCTCAGGCTTTGTGGGTCGTCACCCCAGCGTTCTGGACGGGAAGTATGCTGAGATCGTCTACCGCGATTATGTTACGAGCGCGGAGACAGCCAGCGACATCAATGCCGAGCAAGATACCGGCGGCTGATAATCCCCAGGTCATGGGCGACATTGTCGCCCATTTCCCTACAATTGGTTCTTTTGCGCCCAATTCTTGCCCAACTTCCAAGCGACGTTGTGAACAATTGGGTGACCTGCGGCCAAAATTGACCGCATCGGGCGACAGCAAACCAGAACTGACCTTTCCTACGTTCACCTCGGTTTGCCCAGCCCTCTCGACGAGGATTGTGTTAATGACGAGCGCGACGCCGCAAGACGAAAATACCGCCATTCTGGCCTGTACGATCAGCCGCGATGTCCAGAATTTCGATCTGCTGATCGAAGATATGGAGACCGCACTGGGAGAGCGCTGGGGTGACCTTGGATTTGCTGAGGCGCTTGCGTTTTTCAGTCAACCCGAAGCAGAATCACTGCAGTTTGTCGCACTTGCTCTGGACGGCGATGACGAGGACAACCTGACCTTGATGGGTGAGATTATTACCCAGGCCAAAGAAAAGGGTATCAAGGTCGTTCTGATCGCCGAAGACGTCACACCCGCTGCGTTGCACCAGCTTCTGCGCAAAGGCGCGGATGAGTTTGTGCCTTACCCGCTTCCCGAAAACGAGCTTCAGGAAGCCATTAACCGTATGAATAAGCCTGACCCTGTCGCCGCCCCACAGGCGGCAGGCGCGCCTCTGGTCAACGGCACGTCGAAGGAAGGCGCACTGTTTGTCGTTCAGGGGCTGGCCGGAGGCGTCGGTTCAACCACCATGGCCGTCAATCTGGCATGGGAGTTGGCGACAGTTTCGAACAAAGAGGCCCCAAAGGTCTGCCTGATTGATCTGGATCTGCAATACGGCACCGTGTCGACTTATCTCGACCTGCCCCGCCACGAAGCTGTGTTCGAAATGCTCTCGGACACCGATTCAATGGATGAGGAATCCTTTGGGCAAGCGCTACAAAGCTTTGAGGACAAGCTGCAGGTGCTGACCTCACCATCGGATATGATCCCGCTGGACATTATCACTCCGACGGATATTCAGCGCGTCATCGACACCGCTCGCACCCATTTCGACTATGTCGTGATCGACATGCCCAAAACCCTTGTGCAATGGTCCGAAACGGTTTTGCAGGCCGCCCATGTCTATTTCGCACTGATCGAGTTGGACATGCGCTCGGCGCAAAACGCATTGCGCCTCAAGCGTGCGCTGCAGGCCGAGGAGCTTCCCTTCAACAAGCTGCGTTTTGCAATGAACCGCGCGCCGAAGTTCACCGATCTGAATGGAAAAAGTCGCGTCAAACGGATGGGAGAAAGCCTTGGCATTTCGATCGATCTGCTTTTGCCGGATGGTGGAAAACCCGTGATGCAAGCCGGAGACCACGGCCTGCCGCTGGCGAGTTCCGCAGCCAAAAACCCGCTGCGCCGCGAAATCGCGAAGCTGGCCCAGTCCCTCCATAGCCTCGGCAGCAGCGACGCCGAAGCCGCTTAACACGAAGGAGAGCTGCCCGTGTTCTCAAGATACAAGAAACAGCCTCCGGCGCAGCCGGTTCAAGCCAAAACGCCCGCCCCGGCGCCGACAACCGAACCCACCGCCGCATCTTCGGCGACCGCTGTGGCACGCAAACCGCTTAAGAAAAAAGCCGCCGAGGTTGTGGGCAACGACAAAGATCGCAAGCGCAAAGAGCGGTTGGGCGAAATCAAACTGGAACTGCACCGCGAACTGCTTGAAAACCTCAACCTCGCGGCGCTTGAAAAGGCCAGCGAGGCCGAGCTGCGCACCGAAATCAGCGCAATCGCAAGTGAAGTGCTTGAAGCACGAAATATCGTTCTGAACCGGGAAGATCGCAGTCAGCTCAACAAAGAGCTTTACGACGAGGTCACTGGTCTCGGACCGCTGGAGACACTGCTTCAGGACGACTCCGTCAACGATATTCTCGTGAACGGACCGCAACAGATTTTCGTCGAACGTCACGGCAAGCTGGAAATCAGCGACATCACGTTCAAGGATGAAAAGCACCTGATGCGGATCATCGACAAGATCGTCTCCGCCGTGGGTCGCCGTGTCGATGAATCAAACCCTTACGTTGACGCCCGTCTGGCCGATGGGTCGCGTTTCAACGCAATGGTGCCGCCAATTGCCGTTGATGGCTCGCTGGTTTCCATTCGTAAGTTCAAAAAAGACAAGCTGGGTATTGATGATCTGGTCAATTTCGGTGCGTTCACCGAAGAAATGGCCGCCTATTTGCAGGCCGCCGTCTCGACGCGCCTGAATATCATCGTCTCAGGCGGTACCGGTTCGGGTAAAACCACCACGCTGAACGCTTTGTCCAGCTTCATCGACGATGCCGAACGCATCCTGACCATCGAGGATACGGCGGAACTGCAACTGCAGCAGACTCATGTCGGACGAATGGAGAGCCGCCCCCCCAACGTGGAAGGCAAAGGTGAAGTCAGCCCGCGTGACTGTCTGAAAAACGCCCTGCGGATGCGTCCAGACCGCATCATCGTGGGCGAGACGCGTGGCGCCGAAGTGATCGACATGCTGCAGGCCATGAACACCGGACACGATGGCTCGATGACCACGATCCACGCCAACTCTGCCCGCGACGGGATATCGCGTCTGGAAAACATGATCGCGATGGCTGGGATTGAGATGCCAATCAAGGCGGTTCGTAGTCAGATCGCCTCCGCTGTAAACCTGATCGTCCAGGCCAGCCGTCTGCAGGACGGTTCACGCCGGATGACGTCGATCACCGAAATTACGGGGATGGAAGGTGACGTGATCTCGATGCAGGAAATATTTCGATTTCAACGTGTTGGCCTGACGCCAGACAACAAGATCATCGGTCACTTCACGGCCACTGGCGTGCGCAGCCACTATTCCGAGCGCTTCCGCCTGTGGGGCTTTGACCTGCCCGCTTCGATCTACGACCCAACCACGATGTAGGAGACCGGGGAAATGCAACTGCCTGTTGAGGCTCTCATATATGTTGGCATATTCGTTGGGGTTCTGGCCCTGGTCGAAGGTATCTACTTGGTTGCTTTTGGCAAATCGATCAGCCTGAACAGCCGCGTCAATCGTCGTTTGGACATGATTGACAAAGGGATCGGGCGCGAGCAGGTCCTGGAACAGCTGCGCAAGGAAATGCAGCAGCACATGAAATCACAGACGATACCGCTGTATTCTCTGCTGGCAGACAAGGCGCAAAAAGCTGCAATTGCCTTCTCGCCTGCGCAGTTGATCATGATTATGGTGCTGGTTTCAGTGGTCGCATTCTTTGGCCTGAGTATCGCAACCGCTACAGAAACAGCACTTCGCATCGCCATTTCCATCGCGATCGGGGTAGGTGCTGTATATGCCTGGGTAAGCAATAAAGCGAAAAAGCGCATGTCTCTGATTGAAGAGCAGCTGCCTGACGCCGTCGAATTGATGGTGAGATCCCTTCGCGTTGGTAACCCCTTCGTTTCTTCGGTCCAAATCGTGGCGAACGAGGTCGAGGACCCGCTGGCAACCGAATTTGGTGTGATTTCGGACGAATGCGCCTACGGTCGGGATGTAGGCGAAGCGCTTAAAGACCTCGCCGAGCGGCTGGACATGCAAGATCTGCGATTTCTCGCCGTTGCTGTCTCGATCCAACAACAATCCGGTGGCAACCTGGCTGAAATCCTTGCCGGTCTGGCGAAGGTCATCCGGGCACGGTTCCGTCTGTTTCGCCGCGTGAAAGCGATCACCGCAGAAGCACAATGGTCAGGTAAATTCCTGTCCGGCTTCCCGCTGTTTTGCTTGGGTTTCATCATGGTCAAAGATCCAGGGTACTATGACAACGTCATCGACCACCCTTACTTCATCCCCGCATGCTTTTTTGTCGGCATCATGCTGACGCTTAACCTGATCGTCATGCGCGTTCTCACCAACATCAAGGTCTGAGGGGCAGGTTATGGAATTCCTTTATTCAATCAATGATATGATCACCGAACATCTCGGTGAATTCGGGCCATTGATCATCATTGGTGTTCTGGGGCTGTTCATGATCCTGGTCACAATACCGCTGATGCTGAACCAGCCCGAAGACCCATTGAAGAAACTGCAACGCTCGACGGCAGCTCCGAAGAAAACAAAGAAAAAGGACAAGAAAGAACGCCTCAGAACTGCAGGTCGGAACGAACAGCTTGAGAAGTTCGCGAACTTTCTGGAGCCGCAGAACAAAGAAGAATACAGCGCAGTAGAACTCAAGCTTCGGCAGGCCGGTTATCAATCCAAAGACTCTGTCCGGTTTTATCATTTTGCACAGTTTGCGCTTGGTATCTTTGGTATTATTTTGGGTGTTTTGTTCGTGACCCTCTTTACCGACGGACAGGAGCTGACTGCACAGGATATGGCAATCCGCGTGCTTGTTCCCGGCGCGATCGGTTACTTCTTCCCGAAGTACTGGATCACCCGGCGCGTTGCAGAGCGTCAGGAAGCCATCACCGCAGGTTTCCCCGACACACTGGATCTGATGTTGGTTTGCGTGGAAGCCGGACAATCGCTGGATCAGGCGATTGTAAGGGTCGCCGCAGAAATGAAGGCGTCGTACCCCGAAATATCCGAAGAATTTGAAGTTGTGGCGTACGAAATGAAGGCAGGTAAAGAGAAAGATACGGTCCTGCGCGATTTCGCAACGCGGTGTGGGGTACAAGACGTCAGCGCCTTCGTCACGGTTATGATCCAATCTGCGTCTTTTGGTACACCAATTGCCGACGCGCTTCGTGTCTATGCCGATGAAATGCGAGACAAGCGCGTGATGCGCGCTGAGGAAGCCGCTAACAAACTGCCAACGAAAATGACGCTGGCGACTATGACGCTTACAGTTCCTCCGCTATTGGTAATCTTGGTTGGTCCATCGGCAAAAGGCATATCGGAGCTTGGAAACTAGCAGATCGAGTTTGACACTTATCGAAGTGCTCAGGCTCTGCAGCCTCAGTCTTAGAAAAGTACTGCTTGCCACCATGGTCTTGACCATGGTGGCTTCTTGCACCGAAGGACCTTCGGCCAACGGTCCTTTCGCGCCCGGGATAGACCCAGATGGGCCGGCGGTTGATGAAATCGCGGCAGGCAACCGGTTGATGGCTGCCGGTGAGTATGAACTGGCCCTAGATTCCTTCACGCGAGCTGCCCTGCAGCAGGGAATGACCCCTGAGGTCCTGACCTCACTTGGCACCGCCAATCTGGGTCTGCGCCGGATTGGTCAGGCAGAGCCTCTGCTGCGCCGCGCCGTAGAGGATGATCCGGACTGGCCCGTCGCATGGAACAATCTGGGGGTCTTTCTGATGGAGACCAACGAATATGCCGAGGCCGCGCAGGTGTTTCGCAGGGCCTTCGCTTTGGACAATGGCGAAAGTGACGCAATTCGAGACAATTTGCGGTTAGCACTCGCAAAAATGGAAAATCCTGTTAATAATACCCCACAAGAACAAGAATTTGAGCTGGAGCAGCGTGGCAACGGGGAATTCGTTCTGCGCAGAATACCGGCAACAGAGGCAGAGCAGTAAAAGGACGCAAAAATGCGCCACCCCTTCTTGATTCCGACGATGCTTGCGTGCGGGCTGGTGTTGACCGCCTGCGCAAAAGAAACCCAAGAAGAAAAGGTCGAACGGACATTTCAGGAGGTTAACGTCATTGACGAGACCAACCTGAATGACGTGATGCTGAATGCGGCCGACCCGAACGAAGCTGTCACCTATTTCCACGGTGCAGCCACCAAAAATCCTGACCGGATCGACCTGCATCGCGGATTGGCAATCAGCCTGACACGCGCCAAGCGCAACACCGAAGCGGCCGCAGCCTGGAAGCGCGTTCTGGGCATGAAAGGCGCAAACAATTCGGATCGCGTTGAATATGCGGATGCACAGGTGCGCAGTGGCAATTGGGACGGCGCGAAGGCGACGCTCGACAGCATCCCTCCGACGTATGAAACGTTCAAGCGTTATCGGCTTGAGGCCTTGGTCGCCGATTCCCGCAAAGACTGGAAAAGCGCGGATCACTTTTATGAGACCGCGGTCGGCCTGACCACACGCCCTGCGGGTGTCATGAACAACTGGGGCTATTCCAAGCTGACACGTGGTCAGTATTCCGAAGCCGAACGGTTGTTCACTGAAGCCATCCGAAACGACCAATCGTTGTTCACCGCGAAGAACAATCTGGTGCTGGCCCGCAGCGCGCAGGGCAACTACAGCGTACCGGTTGTTCCAATGACACAGATCGAGCGTGCACGTCTTCTGAACACGATGGCGATCTCGGCGGTCAAGCAAGGAGACATCAACCTTGCAAAGAACCTGTACCGCGAAGCGATCTCGACTCATCCGCAGCACTTCGACGAAGCTGTCCGGTCGCTGCGTGCGCTTGAGGATGCCTGATCTATGGTGATCCCTGCGGCAGCGGCGACGTGGTTCCTGCCCTTCGTCCTGCCAATCTGCTTCTACGTTGCCTTCACGGATATGCGCGAAATGCGCATCAAAAATCACGCTGTCCTTGCACTGACCCTGGTTTTTGTCGTCGTAGGCTTGATAGCTCTGCCGCCCTGGTCCGGCGAATGGGTTGCGGGGCGTTTGGGTCCACTATCGGTAGCGTTGCCTGTTTACGGCTGGCAACTGCTTCATATCTTCGTGGTTTTGTTGCTCGGCATCGTTTTGAACGCCGCCGGTGTGATGGGCGCGGGCGACGCCAAATTCTGCGCCGCCGCTGCACCGTTCGTCTGGACCGGAGACCTGATGTTGGGAATGGTGATTCTCGCAGCCACCACCCTTGGCGCTTTTGTGGCCCACCGGCTGGCCAAGCACACCCGCCTGCGTCAGGTTGCGCCGCACTGGGAAAGCTGGGATCGTGGCAAGCAGTTTCCGATGGGATTGCCGCTTGCAGGTAGTCTTGCCATCTATCTGATCCTTGGGACAATTCAAGGATCGTAAACAATCATCAGTGCGCCTTTTGCGCGCCTTGGTCCTGCCACAAAGCGGCGTCAAATTTTCCTCAAACGGCCCGTTTACGGGCTTCTGATGTGATAGTTGACGAACGAGTCCCGCTCATGAATATGCAGACGACCTCGGTTATGGCCCCCCCTGCCCCCAAAGGGTTGGCTGAAATGCAGCTTCCGCTGGTGATGATGCGGGACATCCTGCTGAAAACGATCTTTCGCAAGAACGTCGACACAGTGACCGAGGTCGCAGCTGCGGTCTGTTTGCCTGGCTCGGTCACGCAGGAACTGATTGATATCGCGCGCGAACAGAAACTGCTTGAGGCCACAGGGACCCTGAATGCCAACTCGGGCAACGAGATGGGCTATCAACTCACGGATGCGGGCAAGGCGCGCGCGCTGGATGCGCTGAGCCAGTCCGAGTACTTCGGCGCGATGCCGGTCCCGCTGGACGTCTACCGCGAGCAGGTCAAACGCCAGTCGATCCGCAACATTCAGGTCACACGCGACCAGCTGACAGGGGCAATGGGCCATTTGGTTCTGCCCGACAGTCTGCTGGACCATCTGGGCCCCGCCGTCAGCGCTGGCCGCTCCATCCTGATGTATGGCCCACCGGGCAACGGTAAATCCTCGATCTCGAACGGTATCCGGGACGCGCTGGGTGACAGTGTTTATGTTCCCTGGGCGATCGAATACGCCGGCCAGGTCATCACGGTTTACGATCCGATCGTGCACACCGCGATCGAGCAAGAGGCCGACGACCCCAACAGCCTGCGCCGCCGCAAACGGTTCGACACGCGCTACGTGCAATGCGAACGCCCCACTGTTGTAACGGGCGGTGAACTGTCGCTCAGCATGTTGGATCTGGTCTACAACCCCACCGCACGGACCTATCAGGCGCCGCTGCAGCTGAAATCCACCGGCGGCATCTTCATTGTGGACGACCTTGGACGTCAGGCCGAGCCCCCTCAGGCCCTGATCAACCGCTGGATCGTTCCGCTGGAGGAAAGCAAGGACATCCTTGGCCTCCAATCGGGTGAGAAGTTCGAAGTTCCCTTCGACACGCTGGTCATCTTCTCGACCAACTTCCACCCGAATGAAATCTTCGACCAGGCGGCCCTGCGCCGGATCTTCTTCAAGATCAAGATCGACGGCCCGAACCAGGAAAACTTCCTGAAAATCTTTGCCATGGTGGCACGCAAACGCGGCATCCCGCTGGACGAGGCCGCTCTGGTCCATCTGTTGAAGGTCAAGTATCCGACCATCAACAATATCTACGCGAACTATCAGCCGATCTTCCTGATCGACCAAATGATCGCGATTTGCGAGTTCGAGGGCATACCCTATCAGATGAGCCCCGATCTGATTGATCGAGCCTGGGCAAATATGTTCGTCAGGGAAGAAAAGATCATCCACTGACCCCCTATCCTTCTGATCCTTGGCGGGTAATCTGCACCCATGACGCAGATTCCCGCCCGGATTAGCGATTGGTTTGCCACCAAAGGCTGGTCGATCCATCCCCATCAGCAACAGATGTTCGACCGGGCGCAGGACCCGGCGACCCTGCTGATCGCACCAACGGGTGGAGGCAAGACGATGGCCGGGTTTCTGCCGTCCTTGTCCGAACTGGCCGACGGGGCGCATGACGGGCTGCACACGATCTATGTCTCACCGCTCAAGGCATTGGCGGCCGATATCCGCCGCAACCTGCGCACGCCCGTAGATGAAATCGGCCTGCCCATCCGCATCGAAGACCGCACCGGCGACACTTCGGCCACGCAAAAGAAACGCCAGCGCGCTGACCCACCGCATATCCTGCTGACCACGCCAGAAAGCCTTGCCCTGCTGACCTCATACGAGGATGCGCCACGGATGTTTCGCGGGATACAGCGCATCATTGTTGACGAGATACACGCGCTGGCCGAAAGCAAGCGCGGTGATCAGTTGATGCTGGCGTTGGCGCGGCTGCAAACGCTCTGCCCCGGTCTGCGCCGGGTTGGCCTGTCGGCCACCGTGGAAGACCCCGAAGGCATTGCACGCTTTCTGGCGCGCCACCCCGACCCGTGCCGCATCATTCAGGCCGATCCCGGACCTGATCCTGATATCGCCATGCTGCAAACCGACGAGATGCCCCCGTGGTCCGGCGGCGGTGCGGCCTATGCCATCCCAGCGGTGCTGCAGCAGATCAGGCAGCACAAGACCACGCTGATCTTTCACAACACCCGCGCACAGGCCGAGATTTTCTTTCATAACCTCTGGCTTGCGAACGATGAAGGCCTCCCCATCGGCATCCATCACGGCAGTCTGGACCGGCAACAGCGCGAACGGGTTGAGGCCGCGATGGTGCGCGGCGATTTGCGGGCAATTGTGTGCACCGGCAGCCTCGATCTGGGGATTGACTGGGGGGATGTCGACCTAGTGATCCAGATAGGTGCGCCGAAGAATGTCAAACGTCTGGTGCAGCGGATCGGGCGAGCGAACCATCGCTATAACGCGCCGTCCAAGGCTCTACTGGTGCCCGCCAACCGATTTGAGGTGGTCGAATGCGTGGCCGCGCTGCAAGCGGTGCAAGAGCATGATCTGGACGGTGAACCGCGCGGGTCTGGCCCCCGGGACGTGCTGTGCCAGCATATCCTGATTGCGGCGGCGGCTGGGTCGTTTGACGCCAATGCGCTTTATGCTGAGATGACGGCGGCGGGGCCCTACGCAGACCTGAGCCGCGCCGCGTTTGATGCTTGTCTCGAGTTCAGCGCCACCGGTGGTTATGCCTTGCGCGCCTATGATCGCTGGCAGCGTTTGCAACAACGACCCGACGGACGCTGGCAGTTGCGGGACCCGCGCGCGGCGCAGCGTATTCGTATGAATCTGGGCACGATTCAGGACACCGACACCCTGAAGGTCCGCCTGAAACGCAATCGCGGCGGCAAACCTCTGGGTGAGGTCGAGGAAGGTTTTGCCGCCTCGCTGACCCCCGGCGACACTTTCCTGATCGGCGGCCAGATCGTGCGCTATGAGGGTCTGCGCGAGATGGTTGTCGAGGTTAGCCGCCGGGCCGACAAAAAGCCCAAGATCGCCACCTTCATGGGCACAAAATTTGCCACCTCGACACAGTTGAGCGACCGCATCCTGCGTATGTTTGCACAACCTGACTGGCCACAGCTGCCTGCGCATACGGCCGACTGGCTGGCCTTGCAGCGCGACGTCTCACGCCTGCCACAGCGTGACCGGTTGCTGATCGAAAGCTTTCCCGATCAGGGCCGCGAACATCTGTGTGTTTACGGCTTTGCCGGTCGCAACGCCCAGCAGACGCTGGGGCTGTTGCTGACCAAACGGATGGAGGAAACCGGACTGGCCCCGCTGGGTTTTGTCGCCACGGACTATGCCACGCTGATCTGGGGACTGGATGCGGTGACCGATCCGCGCCCCCTGTTCCGGCTGGATGCGCTGCGCGACGGGCTAGAAACATGGCTGGCGGGCAATGCGGTGATGAAACGGACCTTTCGTGCCTCGGCCACCATCGCGGGCCTGATCGAGCGCAATACGGGTGGGCACCGCAAAAGCGGGCGGCAGGCGACGTTTTCGTCGGATATCCTCTATGACACGCTGTTGAAATACGACCCCGACCACCTTCTGATGCAGATCACCCGCGAAGAAGCCATGCGTGGTCTCGTCGATTTTGGGCGCATCGAGGAAATGATCGCCCGGATCGGGGATCGCGTTGATCTGCTGCGCCTCAAGAGGGTTTCCCCGCTCGCCGCACCGTTGTTTCTGGAGGTTGAAAAAGTCCCCGTCAAAGGCGAAGCCGAAGAACGCCTGCTTGCCGAAGAAAGTGCGCGCCTGATGAGCGCTGCGGGCCTTGCGCCTGAGTGATTCTTCTTGCGCGGCGGGTCGAAACAAGTAACGAACGGATCATGAACACTCTGACCTTCAGCTTCAAAGACCATAGTTTATCCGCCCTAGGATCAGGGGCTTTATGGTGGCCCGACCAGCGTCTGCTGTGTGTTTCGGACCTGCATCTGGGCAAATCTGAGCGGATGGCCCGCCGGGGCGGTCCTGCCCTGCCCCCCTATGACACGCGCGAGACATTGACCCGTCTGGCGGACGATCTGAGCCGAACCAATGCAGTGACCGTAATCTGTCTGGGCGACAGCTTTGACGACCTTCATGCCTCGCAAGCCCTGTCCGAGCAGGACCGTTTGCATATCGCCACGCTACAGGCCGGACGACGCTGGGTCTGGATCGAGGGCAATCACGACCCCGGCCCGGTCGAGCTGGGCGGGGCACATCGCGCGGAATGGCGCTGTCGGGGTCTGACCTTTCGCCATATTGCAGCACCTGATGGACAAAACGAGATTTCGGGGCACTACCATCCCAAGGTGGGCCTGTCCGCCAAAGGTCGTCAGGTCTCACGACCCGCCTTTCTGGTGGATGAGAGGCGCGTGATTCTGCCCGCCTACGGCACCTATACCGGCGGCTTGCGAAGCTCGAACAAAGCGCTTTCGCATCTCATGGCACCGAACGCCATGGCAATCCTTACGGGCGCGACCCCCCGGATGATTCCTATGCCCCGATGACAGCTAAAGCAGCCCGTCCCGTTCAAGCATTGGTTTGTATTTACGACTGATCGGAATGAGGTCGCCATTGCACAGGCGCAGAAAAGCCTTACCCCCCTGCTTCTCGCTGCCGACGATGGCGGCATCCACGATCCAGTGCGACCGATGGGTACAATGGCCTGCTATCGTATCCATATCGGCGATCGCATCGGTAAAGCGCGACCTAATGGTGAACACTCCCTCAGATGTCACCACATCAACCATGTGATCCCGTACGGTCAGCCGATAAATCTGACCCTGAAAGGATTCGGGCAGCCGCGCATATAGCCGCGGTTTCGGTTCGCTTTCTGGCACATCCACCCGATCCCGCTGCCGGACCAGCAGAAGACCTGTTGCAAACAACACGCCATACGGGGCCACCATCAAAAGACCCGGAGCCATCAAACCATTCAGCGTGAACTGAACCCATGTCAGCAACCATAGCGAGGGCGCGAACAACATGAGGATCAACAGCGCAAACGCCAGGTCCCGGACCAGCAGATCCGAGTGCAGCAGCTTCTGGCGCACCAGCTTGCCCGCTGCCCATGTCGCGGCCAAAGCCAACAACATGACCCCCGACCAGTATACGAGGCGCTGGGGGAAGGACAGCGTAAGGTCCCGAAACGGGGCGAAAGAATAAGCCATCAGAGGAATGAAAACGAGCCCCGCAAGAATACGCTGCAGGCTTAGATGCGCCAATATCGTTTCCAGTCTAAAACTCATACAAATCCGCACGCCTCCCAACGCATTCCTGCATTCGCTTGGATGAAGGCGATCTTATCCCTCTAACTGGCTGGAACAGAAGGTTTATCACCTACTAACGTTAGGTCAACGGAGGTAATGTCCGAATTAATGTTTCAATACGCTCAAATAGTTTGGGCCGAAAAGCGCTGGTGCTTTTCGGCCCAAAACTGATGTCAGACGAGGTCAAAGAATCCCTCTGAGAATCGGTACTAGGCTGTCAGACCTTCCGGCTCTGGCAGACCATTGGCCCGGCAGCAGGCGGTCAGGGTATTCGCAAGCAAGCAAGCGATGGTCATCGGACCGACACCACCGGGGACCGGGGTGATGGCACCGGCACGCTCGGATGCGCTGGCAAAGTCGACGTCGCCGACCAGTTTGTTCTTGCCGTCACGTTCGATCCGGTTGATGCCAACGTCGATGACGGTCGCGCCTTCCTTGATCCAGTCGCCCGGCACCATCTCGGGGCGGCCAACCGCGGCGACGACGATATCGGCGCGGCGGACCACATCGGGCAGGTCCTTGGTACGCGAATGCGCGATGGTTACGGTGCAGCTATCGCCCAGCAGCAGCTGCGCCATGGGCTTACCCACGATGTTCGACCGGCCAATCACAACCGCGTCCATACCCGACAGCGAACCGTGATAGTCACGTAGCATCATCAGACAGCCCAGCGGTGTGCAGGGCACCATTGACTTCTGGCCTGTACCCAACAGACCCACGTTCGAGATGTGGAACCCGTCCACGTCCTTGGCAGGATCGATCGAGTTGATCACCAGATCTTCGTTCAGATGCTTGGGCAGCGGCAATTGCACCAGAATGCCATGCACAGCCGGGTCATTGTTCAGCTTATCGATCAGCGCCAGCAGGTCTTCTTCGGACGTGTCGACATCCAGCTTGTGCTCGTACGAGTTCATGCCGACTTCAACGGTCTGCTTACCTTTTGAGCGGACATAGACCTGGCTGGCCGGGTCTTCGCCCACCAGAACCACCGCCAGACCGGGGGTGATCCCGTTTTCTTCCTTCAGCTTCGCAACCTGATCGGCCACCTGCGCGCGGACCTTGGCCGCAAAGGCCTTACCGTCGATGATTTGGGCTGCCATCCTTCGATCCCTTCTTTCAAAATCAATCGGGCGCAAACTGCGCCCGAGCCATTCAGTCGGTTCCGATCACGCGCTCTTCCCGCGCAATCGACCAGTCAATCAATATGCGCCACAGTCTCTCGGCCAGAGCGGGATCAAGGCCCAGCTCATCGGCGCTGGCGCAGACCTTGCCCACCACCTCTTCGACGCGGTCGGGGATGCGCGCGGGCAGCCCTTCGGCCGGTTTCAGCTCAGACGCGCGGTCGATATATCCCGCCCGCGTCACCAGCATCTCGATCAGTTGGCGATCCAGCTTGTCGATCTGAACCCGCAGTTCCTGCATAGAGTGACAGTCTTGCGGCGGCGTCAGAGTGGGCATCGTGGTCTCCTCATGGCCCGGGGCACTCCCCGGACCACGAGATGTCTTATTCAGCGGCTTAGAACAAGCCCTCGATCTCACCTGCGTCGTTAAGGCAGATGGTTTCCGCAGCAGGTTTGCGCGGCAGACCGGGCATGGTCATGATCTCACCGCAGACAACCACGATGAAACCGGCACCTGCGGACAGGCGGACCTCACGCACCGGAACCGAGTGCCCGGTGGGCGCGCCGCGCAGGGTCGGATCGGTCGAGAACGAGTACTGGGTTTTCGCCATGCAGACCGGCAGGTTGCCATAGCCCGCTTCTTCCCACTCACGCAGTTGGTTGCGGATCTTGTTGTCGGCCAGAACCTCATCCGCGCGATAGATGCGCTTGGCGATGGTTTCGATCTTCTCGAACAGCGCCATCTCGTCCGGATAGATCGGCGAGAAGTTCGCAGAACCACCATCGACGATTTCGACAACTTTCTCGGCCAGTGGGGCTGAGCCTTCCGAACCCAGTTCCCAGTGACGCGACAGAACCGCCTCGACCCCGTGTTCGCCGCAATAGTCTTTTACGGCCTGCACTTCGGCGTCGGTGTCGGTGACGAAGTGGTTGATCGCCACAACAACCGGCACACCGAAGGACTTCACGTTCTCGATGTGACGTCCCAGGTTTGCGCAGCCCGACTGAACCGCTTCGACGTTTTCCGCACCCAGATCGGCCTTGGCCACGCCGCCGTTCATCTTCATCGCGCGCACGGTGGCGACCAGCACCACAGCCGACGGAGCGATACCTGCCTTGCGGCACTTGATGTTCATGAACTTCTCGGCACCCAGATCGGCACCAAAGCCTGCTTCGGTCACGACATAGTCAGCGACTTTCAGCGCGGTTTTGGTCGCGATGACCGAGTTACAGCCGTGCGCGATGTTCGCGAACGGACCGCCGTGGACGAAGGCAGGGTTGTTTTCCAGCGTCTGTACCAGGTTTGGCTGCATCGCGTCTTTCAGCAGAACGGTCATTGCGCCTTCTGCCTTGATGTCGCGGCAGTAAACCGGGGTCTTGTCGCGGCGGTAAGCAACGATGATGTCGCCCAGACGCTTTTCCAGGTCTTTCAGGTCGTTGGCCAGGCAGAGGATCGCCATAACTTCGGACGCCACGGTGATGTCAAAACCTGCTTCACGCGGGAAACCGTTCGACACGCCGCCCAAGCTGGCAGTGATCTGACGCAGCGCGCGATCGTTCATGTCGACCACGCGACGCCATGCAACGCGGCGGATGTCAATGTCGCACTCATTGCCCCAATAGATGTGGTTGTCGATCATTGCCGACAGCAGCGAATGGGCCGAGGTGATGGCGTGGAAGTCGCCGGTGAAGTGCAGGTTCATTTCCTCCATCGGAACAACCTGTGCGTAACCGCCACCTGCAGCGCCGCCCTTCATACCGAAGTTCGGGCCAAGCGAGGCTTCGCGGATACAGATCATCGCGTTTTTGCCGATGCGGTTCAGGCCGTCGCCCAGACCTACGGTGGTGGTGGTCTTGCCTTCACCCGCAGGGGTCGGGTTGATCGCGGTGACAAGGATCAGCTTGCCGTCTTCGCGGTCCTGAACCGAGTTGATGAAGTCCTGGCTGACCTTCGCCTTGTCATGGCCATAAGGCAGCAGATCCGCAGATTCGATGCCGATCTTTGCACCGATTTCCTGAATCGGCTTCTTGTTCGCCTCGCGAGCGATTTCGATGTCGGATTTGTAGCTCATTGGCCGGGGTCCTTGATTGAATACCGTGCATAACCGACGAGTGGCGCCGGCGCTGGGCGTTTCATACCGTTGTGTACAATTCCGGTAGCTCTGGATTCCGACATTCTGGCGTCGCGAAGCGTCGTAAGGTCAGTCACGCGTTTCTAATCGGAAACCTCAGGGGGCCCACGCGCGCTGATCCGGGGTGAACAGCTTCATCCGGTCGCCCAGACACAGCGCCCCCGGCCGTTCGACCCATGCCGTCACGCCGCGCCGATCCTTGGCGGCTGGCTTGAACGCAGCGCCCTTGCCCGGCTCCTCGGCCTCGACCTCGCGCCCCGGCAGGATGCAGGGGCGGTTCTCCATGTCGATCACGATGGTCAAACCGCTTGCGGCCTGAAGGCGCGAGGACGGCGGCACATGGGTAAAATCCGGAATGCCGCGCAGTACGATACTGGCCCCCATCAGGGAAGGGTCCAGCTGATCCATCCCCATCTCAGCCGCGATCGCCTGCACTTCTTCTTCAGAAAGAACCGACAGTTGCCGCACATTGCGAATCTCAGTGCCCTGAGGATAGAGGTTCTTGACCCGCACGCAGGATGCCCGCGTCTCACCCTCGTGCCGCGCACCTGCGTCGCCCGAGAACCCAAGCGTCAGCGCATCGACGGGTTGTGCGCGCAGGGATTGACCCGCAGGGACATGACCCAGCCAAACGATTTCAGCCACATAGTCAGTTTCTTTCAGGACCGGCATATTATCCCCCTCTGATTGCCTGCACACCAAAAGTCATTCGAGGCGGATTGAAAAGAAAAACCCGGGGCTTACCCCGGGTTTTGTTCGTTTATGCCGAAGGCTCCGGCTCCATCCCGCCCTCGGGCGGAGACTTCTTGGGCTTGGTCTTCGGGATCGCCGTGACACTCGGTGCATTGCCCTCGTCAGGCTTGTCACCCTCATCATCGCTTTCACTGGGCGGCTCGCCATTCATGACGCGCTTGATCTCGTCACCGGTCAGAGTTTCATATTCAAGCAGACCTTGGGCCAGACGCTCCCATTCCTCGTGCTTTTCGGTCAAAATCTCGTGCGCACGCTCATATCCCTGCTGGATCAGGCGCTTCACTTCTTCCTCGATCAGCTCTTTGGTATGCGCCGAGACAGAGAACCCGGCGGTGTTGCCCGAGTACCCCTCATGCGCTTCGGCATAGTCGATATTACCGACCTTGTCCGACATCCCCCAGCGCATCACCATCGCGCGTGCCAACTGGCTGGCCTGCATGATATCACCGGCAGGGCCGTTCGAGACATGGTCCTCGCCGTATTTGATGACCTCAGCGGCTTTGCCCGCCATGGTCATGGCCAGCTTCTGCTCGCACTCATCGCGGTGATAGTTCAGACGGTCCATTTCCGGCAGAGAGACAACCATCCCCAGCGCACCACCGCGTGGAATGATCGTCGCCTTGTAGACCGGATCACATTCCGGCAGCGCCAGACCGACCACGGCATGGCCGGCCTCGTGATACGCTGTCTTTTCCTTCTGATCCTGCGTCAGCACCATCGAGCGGCGCTCGGCCCCCATCATCACTTTGTCCTTGGCGTTCTCGAAATCTTCCATGGTGACAAAGCGACGACCCACGCGGGCTGCCATCAGCGCGGCCTCATTCACGAGGTTCGCCAGATCGGCACCCGAGAAGCCCGGCGTACCCCGCGCGATGATGCGCAGGTCAACATCGGGGCCCAGAGGTGTTTTGCGCGCGTGAACGCCCAGAATCTTCTCACGACCTTTGATGTCAGGGTTGCCGACGGTCACGTTCCGGTCAAACCGGCCCGGACGTAGCAGAGCGGGGTCCAGAACGTCTTTACGGTTGGTGGCGGCCAGAATGATCACACCTTCGTTGGCCTCAAACCCGTCCATTTCGACCAGCAACTGGTTGAGGGTCTGTTCGCGTTCGTCGTTACCACCGCCGTAACCGGCGCCACGATGGCGACCTACGGCGTCAATCTCGTCGATAAACACGATACAAGGCGCGTTTTTCTTGGCTTGTTCGAACATATCGCGCACACGGGATGCACCGACACCCACGAACATCTCAACAAAATCCGAGCCCGAAATGGTGAAGAACGGAACACCGGCCTCACCGGCAATGGCGCGGGCCAGCAGAGTTTTACCGGTACCCGGAGGGCCAACCAGCAGCGCGCCCTTGGGAATCTTACCGCCCAGACGCGAGAATTTCTGCGGGTTGCGCAGGAACTCGACGATCTCTTCAAGCTCTTCCTTGGCTTCGTCGATGCCCGCGACGTCGTCAAAGGTCACGCGGCCATGCTTTTCGGTCAGCATCTTGGCCTTGGACTTGCCAAAGCCCATTGCACCACCTTTGCCACCGCCCTGCATCCGGTTCATGAAATAGACCCAAACGCCGATCAGGAGCAGGAAGGGCAGAAGCGTGATCAGGAACGACTGGAAGCCCGATTGCTGCTGTTTCACAGCCTCGACAGGAATGTTCTCTTCGATCAGCAGTTTCGTCACCTCGGCATCGCCGGGTTTGATCGTCGTGTAGGTCGCGCCGCTCTGCGTGGCATAGCGAATCTGCTCGCCATCCAGCGTGACTTTGCTGACCTCGCCATTCTGAACGGCGGTCACGAAATCGGAATAGGTTTTTTCATTGCCTTGAAGCGTTCCACCCGGTCCGCTGAAAAGGTTGAACAGTGCAAGGATCAGCAGAAACAGAACGACCCAGAAGGCGATGTTGCGAGCGTTGCCCAAGGAAAATCTCCCAGAAGGTTTCGGCGGATGAGGTTCACCGGCGTTGTTCCTTAAAATAGAGAGGATTGTGGCAGGTTCAATGCGATAAAATCACGGTATAGAAGTCTGGCCACTCAGAAGCTGCCTTAACCCGCCATCCATTGGCAAAACCGGCCAGCGGAGCCGCCAGAACCGCCCCTTCGACCCATACGGCGGGGGTCGCCATCACCACAGCGCGGGGTTTCGCCACAGCGCGCCAGTCGTCCAGTTGCAAAATCCCCTCTTCGCCCAACACGCGAATTTCGGCGCCGGGCGTGCCCGGCCCATCCACAACCCAGCGGCCATCCCATACGGCGCCGGGGGAAGCAGTTTGAGACAGCAAGGCGTTTAGCTCTCTGAAAACCCAAGTTTTTTGCCATCTGGGACCAGTTGGCAGCCAGCCAGCGTGGTCGCCTGACCGTGCAGCAAGGCCTGCACGGCCTGATCGACAGCGGTTTGCCGAGGTGGGTATTCCCGCCCCGTCAGCCATGTGACTGCGGCGACAACAAGACGGCGACAGATTTCTTCAGGCAACGTTGCGAACCCGGCACGATCGAAACACAGCTCGCCCGGATGCACTTCTACATGGCGACGGGCGGATTCCTGCGCGTAGAGCGCCAAAGCCTCACGCGCTTGTGCAAGGTTCTCAGCCACGCGCGACAGGCCATCGGCGGTGATCCCGACCTGATCCAACCCGCTCAGAGCCTTCCGAACCCTGATCCGGTCAAAGCGGGGGTCGTGATTCGAGGGGTCTTCGATCCAGCCAATCCCCTGCCCCGTCAGATAGTCGCGCAGACGCGCCCGCGTGGTCGACAGCATCGGACGCAGCAGCGTAATGCTGCCCTCGGCGCGTTCAGCCGCCATTCCCGACAGACCCGAAACCCCGGCGGATCGCGCCAGCCGCATCAGCACCGTTTCCGCCTGATCATCTGCTGTGTGGCCCAGCGCAATCGCCTCAAGGCCTTGCGCACCGGCCCATTCCGTCAGCAACCGATACCGCGCCCGCCGCGCCTGATCCTGCAGATTGCCGGAGCCGTCCCAGCCCTGCCATGTCAGTGTTTGGTGCGGAATGCCCCAGCTTTGCGCCAGCGCCGCGACCGATTGGGCCTCAGCCGCGGATTCGGGCCGCAGTCCGTGATCTACGGTTGCGGCAAACAGGTCGATTTGGGATTGCTGCGCAATTTCACAGAGCAGCTTCAACAGAGCGGTCGAATCGCTGCCCCCGGACACCGCCACACCCAAACGGCGCGGCAGCGGGTCGGGCAGGCGCGCCCGAATCTCAGACCGAAGCGTATCGGCGTCAGAGGTCAAGAACAGCCCAGCGCGGCCATTTCCTGTGTCGCCGAGTTTGCCGGGGCCGAGCTTGGGAAGCGCACGCCCACTTCGCCCAGCGTGATGCAGGCCTGATCTGTCTGCCCCAGACGCCCTAGTGCCGCGCCCAGTTCGAACAGTGCCTCGGGGGCCAAGGGGCCTTCGGAATCGCCAGTAAAGCTGGCCAGAAACGCCCGCGCCGCTTCGCGCGTGTCGCCGGTGCCTTCAAGCGCCTGACCACGCCGCAGGTTTGCCTGTGCCGCCAGCGGGCTGCCGGGATAGGCCTGATCGAATTGCGAAAACAGGTTGGCGGCGGTCTGGAAATCTCCGTCCGCAAGCGCCTGCGAGGCCGCGTCGAAATCCGCCTGCTCGCCAACGGCCAGTTCGCCCTGCTCTACCGCATCGGGCTGCGTTGGCGTCGGGGCAACGGCAACCTCGGTCGAGGTTTCACCGCCCAGCGTCGAGGTCTCACTCAGCGTGCTCAGATCGCCGCCTTCCAGTTCGACCAGCCTAAACTCAAGATCGCCGATGCGGTTGGTGCCGTCAGCGACGATGTTCTGCACCCGCTGGTTCAACTGCTCGGTCTGACGCGTCAGGCGCTGCAGCTCAGCTTCGATAGCATCGACGCGTTCCAGCACCGAACTGCCGGACAGGTTCGGCGCGGGTGACCCGGTGGTCGAAAACTCGCGCTTGAGACGCTGGATTTCCACATGCAGCACCGTCAGCTCTTGCCGGATATCCGCCAAGGTCTGCTGATCCTGCGCCTGAGCCACACCAGCGGCGGCCACAACCGCCGCCAGAACCAAACCTGCAAATCGCATCATCTTACCCCAAGGTTGAGCCGGTCAGCACCGTCACCGCGCGGCGGTTTTTGGAATAGCATTCCTCGGTGCTGCAAATTTCGATCGGGCGTTCCTTGCCAAAGCTGACGGTGGTCAGCCGATTGCCCGCCACCCCGCGCGATATCAGGTATTCCCGCGCCGCATTGGCCCGGCGCGCCCCCAGCGCGAGGTTATATTCCCGCGTGCCCTGCTCATCGGCGTGGCCTTCGATGGTGGCAACGAAATCCGGGTTGGCCAGCAGCCAGTCGGCCTGCCCCTGCAGCACGGTTTGCGCCTGCGGGCTGAGCGTGGATTGATCAACCGCGAACAGAACGCGATCCCCTACCGTCTGCTGGAAATAAGCTGGCGAGCGCGGATCACTGGGCGATCCCGGGACCAAAGCGCCGTTGGCCCCGGCGCCGCCTGCGCCACCGCCCAGCGCCGATGGATCATTATTGGTACAGGCCGCAATCAGGGCCAGCGCCCCGACAGCAGCGAATTTGCTCAGAAGGTTCATCTCAAGTGCCTCGTGTTTCGTTTTGATTATTGACGCGGTTCTACCACATCGCATGTTTTTTGTGAACGACATCCACAGCGCGTGGAATTCAATTCTGCAACGGCCCCCAGGAGGGATCGCTGCCGCCATCGGGCGTGCGCACCGGGCGCAGGTTGCGCCCAGAAATATCCACCGAATACAGGGTCGAGCGTCCGCTGGCCCCTTGCGTTTCCCGCGTGAACATGATGACGCGACCGTTGGGCGACCATGTCGGCCCTTCGTCAAGGAAGGAGGCAGTCAGCAGACGTTCTTCGCTCCCGTCGAGGCGCATGACCCCGATATGGAACCGGCCCTTGTTCTGTTTGGTGAACGCCACCAGATCACCGCGCGGCGACCACACGGGGGTGCCATAGCGGCCCTGACCAAAGCTGATCCGCGTCGCCTCACCGCCGTTTGCAGGCATGATGTAAAGCTGCGGCGTCCCTGAGCGGTCACTTTCAAACACGATCCGGCTTCCGTCTGGCGAATAGCTTGGGGCAGTTTCGATAGCGGGTGTATTCGTAAGGCGAACGCTTTGTCGTGTAGCCAGATCCATCTTCCACAGATCGGTATTGCCGCCCTGAGACAACGAATAGACGATTGACCGCCCATCTGGTGAAAAGCGCGGAGAGAAGCTCATCGTACCCTCCTGCGTCGGCAGCTCCTGCCGCTGCACCCGCCCGACATCCAGCAGGTAAATCCGCGGCTGGCCGGTTTCATAGCTGGTATACAGCAACCGGTCACCCGTGGGCGAAAAGCGCGGGGCCAGCACAATGGCCGAGCTGTCGGTCAGGTACTGCACGTTCGCCCCGTCATAATCCATGATCGCCAGCCGCTTGGCCCGCTGATCCTTGGGCCCGCTTTCCGAGACAAAGGCCACCCGGCTGTCGAAATAGCCACCCTCGCCCGTGATCCGGCTATAAACCTGATCGGCCACCTTATGCGCCATGCGCCGCCAGCCATCCGTGGTGCCCGCGAACTGCAACCCATTGCCCAGTTCTGCGCCCGAGAACACATCCCACACCCGGAACCGCACCGTCAGCCGTTTGCCCGAGACATTCACCGCCCCGGTCACAAGCGCCTGAGCGTTTATCGCCTTCCAATCGGCAAACTGCACCGGAGTGTCAAAGCTGCTGACCCGGCTGATAAAGGCATCCTGTGAAATCTCACGGAACAGGCCCGTTCCCGTCAGGTCCGACACCACCACGCGCGAGATATCCTGCGCGAATTGCGCCGCCGCGGTCGTGTCGGGCACGAAATCTGGCACTGCGAAAGGCATCGGTTCAATAATGCCTTCGTCGATTTCCAGTCGAAGCGGTCCGCTTTGGGCGTAGGCCGTAGCTGTCATCAGAGTCAGGCCAACAAAGAGGCTGGTCAGAAGTTTCATCATTTGATCCGCATCCTCTCGGGATTGAATGTAATCTCAATATCCTGCCATTGGCTGTATTTGTCAGCAGGCAGGTCGTATCCTCTCGCCCCACAGCGCAATATCGCACGCCGCGCAGCCTCATAAGCCTGTTTGGCTGACGCGGCCGAGCCGCCGGAACTGTCCAGCATCCGCACGCTACCTCCAACAACCTTTCCATCCGGTGTCAGCGAGAAGCCGACAACGACAACGGTCTGCAGCGCGTCAGTCGACAGCGAACCCACATTCCAGCATCGCGAGACGGCGACGCGCATCGCGTCTTTCTCACCACTTGTCAGAGGCGGGCCCGAAGGTTCCGTCCCTGTGCCCAATGCCTCGGCCAACGCATCGTTGATCGCCTGCTCATCCTGCGCGGGTTCGGTCGGGGCAGGTTCGGATGTCTCGGCCACCTCGGGCTCGGGCTGCGGCGCCGGGCGGTTCGGGCGAACGCGCGGGCGCGGAGAGGTGCGCGGGGCCGGATCATCAACCTCTTCCGCCTCGGTCACGATCTCTGGTGCCGCCTCTTCCGGGGCAGTCTGATCCTGTTGTTCCTGTTGCACCTCAGCCCCCTCATCCAATGAGACCGGAGGGGTTTCGACATCATCCGGCTTTGCCTCGGGCGGAGGGGGCGCGATGGCCTCAGGCGCGACCTTGTCCGCCGCCTGAGGCTCGGCCTCTGGCCCCGGAGGAACGGGCAGCGCAGCAACCTCTGGCTCAGGCTGGTCGAGGGTCGGCAGCTCTTCGACCAATTCGGGCTCGGGCGCGATTTCAACCGCTTCCGGCTGAATCTCCGGCTCGGGCTCTGGTTCCGGCTGCGGCACTGCCTCGGGCTCGGGCGGAGTGTCCGGGACCGGCTCGGGCGCATTGATCTCATCCGGGGTATCGGGCTGCTGCAAATCTTCGGGATCAGTCGGCACCTCAGGCGCATTGCGCTGCGCGCTCAGCGCGGCAAACTGCTCAGACGAAATCACCGAGACGTCCTGCACAGTCATTGGCAACGGCTCGGACCGGAAGGTGCCGCCGAACATCGCCCAGCCAATCAGGCTGACATGCGCAATTGCTGAAATCTTGGTGCCGGTATCCACCGCGCGACCTCACTCTTACCCATCATCCAGCGTCGGCCCGCCGGTATCGGTCACAAGGCCCACATTGGAAAACCCGCCCGCGTTCAGCGCGCCCATGACCTGCATTACCTGCGCGTAGGGAATGGCCCCATCCGCACGCAGGAACACCCGGTCACTGCTGCGTTCTGCCGCAATGGCGCGCAGCCGGCCAATCAACTCTTCGCGCTGAACGTCCGTGGTCTGAATCTGCACCCGGCCGTCGGCGGTCAGGGTCACGGTCAGCGGTTCCTCATTATCACCGGGCAAAGCACTTGCGGCGGTCTTGGGCAGGTCCACCGGCACACCGACTGTCAGCAAAGGGGCCGCTACCATGAAAATGATCAACAGCACCAGCATCACGTCCACGAACGGGGTCACGTTGATCTCGGCCATAGGTTGCGCGCGCCCGCGCCGCCGCCCACGCCTGCGTCCATTCCCGCCCGAGCTTTGCTGAACCGCCGCACCCATGGCTCAGCTGTCCAACTGACGCGACAGGATGGTGGCGAATTCGTCGGCAAAGGCCTCATACCCGCCAACGATCCGGTCGCTATCCGCGCTGAGTTTGTTGTAGAAAATCACCGCCGGGATCGCGGCCAGCAAGCCCAGACCGGTGGCCAGCAGTGCCTCGGCGATACCGGGGGCCACAACTGCGAGGTTGGTGTTCTGCTGCTCGGCAATCTCGATGAACGCATTCATGATGCCCCAGACAGTGCCGAACAGCCCGATAAACGGGGCCGTCGAACCCACGGTCGCCAGAATGGGCAGCCCCTTTTGCAGCCCTTCGGCCTCTTTCGCGATGGCCACATCCATCGACCGGTCAATCCGCGCGGTGGCCCCAGCAATCAGCCCGCCATCGGTCCGGTGCGAGCGTCGCCATTCGATCATCCCGGCCGCAAAAATCTTTTCGGAACTGCCATCGGGCTGCGTTCCGATCTGTTCGAACAACTCATCCAGAGGGTTTCCGGACCAGAAGCTTTCGTCAAATACCTGTGCCTCGCGTCGCGCGGCCCGGTAATTGATCAGCTTCTGGATGATAATGCCCCATGACCAGATCGACGCGGCGATCAGCATCAGCATCACCAGTTTGACGATAAAGGTCGCGCGGGCATACAGCCCCCACATGGAGAAATCGATCTCCTGCGCCAGCGCCAGCGTTTCAGCTTCCATGAACCTGCTCTTTGTTTTGCCTGATGGCCATTTGGCCTTGTTTTGCCAAACGCTAACGCAGATGGATATGAAAAGCCAACAGAACCACCCAGAGGGGCGAAATTGTTACATCAATGCGCGAATCTCTGCCGGAAGACGCACCGGCTTGCCTTCGGCATTCATGCACACGGCAGTCACCTCGGCCCGAAAGACCTCGGTCTCACCGCGTTTGACCAGCTGAGACATCGTCAGCCGCGCCCCCGACAGCGAGGTCATCTCGGTCTCGACCACCAATTCATCTTCGAACCGAGCGGCGGCCAGATAATCCGCCTCGATCCGCCGCACGACCCATACAATGCCTGCATCGCGCATCGCGTTCTGATCATTGCCCAGCTTACGTACCCAATCCGACCGGGCGCGCTCGATGAACTTCAGATAATTCGCATGATAAACCACCCCGCCCATGTCGGTGTCTTCATAGTAAACTCGGACCGGGTAGATATGTTTCATTGCAGCGGATCCAATCTGGCAAACAAGCGCAACGCATGGGACGGATCCTGCGCGGCACCGGGCAGAACCGGATCGTAAGCGGCTCGGATCAAAGCGGCAACATCGGGCCGCAGAATCGTCGCCTCTCCGGCAATGGCCAATGGCGACTGGCTGCGAAAAGCGGTATCCGACCACAACAGAACCGTTTGCACCACCTGGCTCAGTGCCAAAGTCTCCGCCGGAACCTTGGACAATTCCTTGTCCATCCGCAGGAATACAAAAGCCGCCCGGATGGCCCCGTCTTCTTCGAAGCGGAAAATACGGTACTGATTTGCGTCAGCTGCGACCAGCCGTTCGACCAGCGGGGCCAGATCAGGGATCAAACGATCCAGATCGGGTACCTCCAGCAGCTCCTGCCAGTCGCGGAAGAAAAAGACCATGCAATTGGCCCCCAGTTCGGGATCGGTTTCGGCCATCATATGGCCCGCCAATGTCACAACTGCCTCAAACGCCCCTTTAACGGTGGCCAAGGTCTCATCCTCAACCCCAAACACAATCGGCACAATGGGCCGCCCCCAGCGCGCAAACAGAAACTCTCCGCTCTCGCGGGTAAACAGCGCCTCGATCTGATCCGGAGTCACGCCCGCCCCTTCATCTTTTCAAAAATACTCCCGCCGGAGGCATAAAATCTAAAGCGCGCGGTATCAACCAAACAGATCGCTCTGCCCCTTGGGGGCGGCCATCCCCAAATGCGTCCACGCCTTCTGCGCCAGCATCCGCCCGCGCGGTGTCCGTTGGATCAGGCCTTGCTGCAACAGATAGGGCTCAATCACCTCCTCCAGCGAATCCCGGCTTTCGGACAAGGCCGCCGACAGGGTTTCAATCCCCACGGGCCCACCCGCATAGTTCTCGGCGATCAGCTTCAGATACCGCCGGTCGGCCCCGTCCAGCCCCAGATTATCGACGCCCAGCCGGGTCAGCGCCCCATCGGCTAATTCGCGGGTGATCCGTCCGTCGCCCTCGACAATGGCAAAATCCACCACCCGCCGCAGCAACCGCCCCGCGATCCGAGGCGTGCCGCGTGACCGCCGCGCAATCTCGCGCGCGCCTTCATCATCCGCCGGAGCACCCAGCTTGCGGGCATTGCGGGTAACGATCTCGTGCAGCTCATCGACCGTATAGAACTGCAACCGCGTCGGAATGCCGAACCGGTCGCGCAGCGGTGTGGTCAGCAGACCCATGCGCGTGGTGGCCCCGACCAACGTAAAGGGCTGCAACTCAATCCGCACCGTCCGCGCGGCGGGGCCTTCACCGATCACCAGATCCAGCTCAAAATCCTCCATCGCCGGATAAAGCACTTCTTCGACCGCAGGGTTCAGGCGGTGAATTTCATCGATAAACAACACATCACGCGATTCCAGATTGGTCAGGATTGCCGCCAGATCCCCCGCCTTGGCCAGAACCGGCCCCGAGGTCATACGGAAATTCACCCCCAACTCACGCGCCATGATCTGCGCCAGCGTCGTCTTTCCCAACCCCGGAGGGCCATGGAACAGTGTATGATCCATCGCCTCACCCCGCTGTCGGGCCGATTGGATAAAGATGCGCAAGTTCGCACGCGCTTCGGCCTGACCAATGAACTCATCCAGCCCCTGCGGGCGCAGGGCGCGGTCATTGTCCTCGGGCATGGGCTCGGGGCGCAGGGTGGGATCGGCGTCTACCATCGGGTCACCCTTTCGGAGCCAGCAGTTTCAACGCGGCGCGGATCAGATCAGCCTCACCCGCGTCGGGCAGGCTGGCCGCCGCCTCAGCCACGGCCGAGGCCGCATCCGACGGGCCATAGCCCAGATTGCCCAGCGCCGACAATGCCCCGGCCGAAGCCGCCGCCGCACCCGAGGCCGGTTTCGGCGCACGCCGCGGCGCAGGTGCGAGTTCAGCCTCAACCACCTCCAGCGCTGGTCCGTCCATCGCCTCGGTCACGGTGCCGCCCATGGCCATCACGCCGGGGGCCTTGTCCTTGAGGTCCAGAACAATGCGCTGCGCCGTCTTGGGCCCGACCCCTTTGGCGGCCTTCACCGCGCCCCAATCGCCCAAAGCAATCGCGCGGCTCACGCCATCCGGCCCCAGCGCACTGAGAATGGCCAGCGAGACTTTGGCCCCAACGCCCTGCACGGAACACAGCAGGCGGTGCCACTCCTTCTCGACCAGCGACAAGAACCCATAGAGCTGCATCAGGTCCTCGCGCACGACCATGTCGGTGTAGATCGAGACCGCCTCACCGACCCCCGGCAGCGCCGCCATGGTCCGGTCCGAGCAATAGACGATGTAGCCCACCCCGCGCACGTCGATCAGAACGTGATCCGCAGCGCGATAATCCAGCCGTCCGGTGAGTTTGCCAATCATGCGCGCACCTCTTTCATCCGCGCCTGCGGAGCGGCCCCATAATAGGAATGACAAATCGCAATCGCCAGCGCATCCGCCGCGTCCGCGCCTTTGGGCGAACAGCCGGGCAGTTGCAGCTTGACCATGTGCAAGACCTGCTCCTTCTCGGCATGCCCGACGCCCACGACGGTTTTCTTGACCCGATTGGGGGCATATTCGCCCACCGGCAGACCGGCCTGCGCCAGCGTCAGCAGCGCCACACCGCGCGCCTGCCCCAGCTTGAGGGTCCCTGCGCCGTCCTTGTTGACAAAGGTCTGCTCAATGGCGGCCTGATCGGGCTGATGTTCGGCGATCACTTCGACAATCTGATTGTGCAGCGACAACAGCCGCTCACCCAGATCGTCGCCATCGGATTTGCACAACCCGTTGGCCACGTGGCTCAGCCGGCTGCCGGTCGATTCGATGACGCCCCATCCCAAGGTCCTGAGACCCGGATCAATGCCCAGAATTCGCATGTTTTGCTTCGGCCTGCTCGGGTTTATGTGATCTTTTTTCATCGATTAGCACGAAGCATGAACATTTTCCAAGAAAATCGACGTCCGGTCTGAAAACGACATTCATGTCGCGCCCGCAGTATCGCGGCCTGTTTGCGACAGAGATCTGCCTGTTTTCGACGCTTTCCTAAACGGAAATTAATCAACGATTTAAAGGGTTTTTACCGAATTCGAGCATTGCAGAAAACGCATAGGACACATGCAATTTCTACGCTTGTATGGGGCGGTACACATCTCTAGATGCCCGTCAGATCGCAAGTTCAGAGTTTAACACAAACCAGAAGGAAACAGGATATGGCTGCACTGGACACCACCCGCATTACCACTGGCTCGTTCGGTCTCGTTGGCCGTATTGGCGCAGTGTTCGCATCGATCGTGAATATCGTTGTTGAATGGAACGACGCCCGCATGACCCGCAATGCGCTGAACGGTCTGACCGACCGTGAACTGGATGATATCGGCATGTGCCGCGGCGACATCGACCTCTTCGCCGAAGGTCGCCGCAGTTAAGACCACGGACCACCACTCACACACCCCACCCTCCTCCCTGTGGGGTATAAAGAAACACCGCGCGACCCGACGGTCCGCGGTGTTTTTTTGTGTAAACGTGCTGACGATTCCTAGAACAGGTATTTGTTCAGTTGGATCGCAAAGAACTCGGTTACCGGGTCAGCCTGCATGATCCACGCGCCGGCCTGTTCGACAGGCGTGCCCTGATTCAGGCTGTCAACACGGCTGTCATAGGCCGAGGGCCCCAGATGCGCCAGCAGAACCGCCTTGAAGCCGAAAAAGCCCAGCAGGCAAAGAAGCAGAACCTTGGCCGGAATAGCCGAGCGCATCCGCTGCGGTTTCATCACCACCAACCCGTCCGAGCGCATCGTGGCCCGATAGCCTCGGCTGAGTTTCTGGTGTTTTTTGTTCAGACGCGTGACGCGCTGATCGAATTCCAGTTGTTTTCCCATCATGGCAGCCTCCGAAAAACCGCCCCCCGATTGCATCCAGTGACGTTACGTAGAGAATGTGCCAAAAACGTGGCAAAAAACCACAAAACTCCCGTAAATGGCCTCGATTTAGCCCTGTTTGCTTAAGATTAGCGTCGTCCACTCACCAATCTCGGCCCTACGGACCAGATTGAACCCGCTTTGTAGATAAACCAAGATCACGTCATCGGCCTGCTCATTGAGGATTCCCGACAGGATCGCCTGCCCCCCGGCACGCAGATTCGCCCCGATTTCGGGCGCCAGAGCCACCAGCGGCCCTTTGAGGATGTTGGCAAAGATCAGATCGTATGGCGCATGCGCATTCAGGTCAGGGTGATCGAAACCGGCGGCCTCGATGCAATGGACCTGCCCGGCCATGCCATTTGCTTTCAAGTTGGCCTCGGCGACATCGACGGCGACCTGATCGATATCGCTGGCGATGATATCTCCGTCCCAGACCCGAGCAGCCGCCATCGCCAAAACCGCGGTGCCACAGCCGATATCGGCAACCTTGGAGGCCGAGAAGCCCTGATCCAAAAGATAATCCAGCGCCTTTAGACACCCCAGCGTCGTGCCGTGATGGCCGGTGCCAAAGGCCATAGCGGCCTCGATCAGCAGCGGGATGCGGCCTTGAGGCAGTTTGTCGGCATCGTGGCTGCCGTAGACAAAGAACCGTCCGGCCTCGACCGGTGCGAGTTCACGCCGCACATGGGCAACCCAATCGGTTTCGGGCAGTTCCGAGACCACAAAAGGCTTGGCTTCGAACGCAGCGGCCAGCAGCGCCAGCGCGGCCGCGTCAGGGGCCTCGGTGAAATAGCCGCCTACTTCCCACAGGCCCGAGCCGTCCTCGACCTCGAACACGCCGACACCGGTCGGTTCAGGCTCCAGCCGCTCCATGGCTTCGCCCAGAGCTTCGGCGGCTTTCTTACCGGTCAGAGTGGTCAGCGCTGTGAATGTGGGCATCGCGGCCTCCTGTATCTGCTGACCCTGCGCCTAGGGCCACCGACCGATAAGGTCAAGCGCAGGACGTTATTCCGCAGGGGCCGGGGCGTATTTCGACAGAGTGGTTTCATTCCCCGGTTCTGGATGGCGCGGGATCAGCAGCGACAGCGCCAGCGAAATCAGCGCCATGGCCGCTGCCAGTCCAAAGACCGCACCCGGCGACACCACCCACAACAGGCCCAGCAGCGCAGGCAGGAACACGGCGGCGATATGGTTAATGGTGAAAGCCACAGCAGCCGTCGGCGCAATATCCGCCGGGTCGGCGATCTTCTGGAAATAGGTCTTCAGCGCCAGCGCCAGCGCGAACAGCACATGGTCGATCACATACAGGATCGCCGCCAGCAGCACGCCCCATCCGAACCAGTAGATGCCGCCATAGGCCGCAAAAACGATGGCGAGACCTGCGTATTCGAAGATCAGGGTGCGGCGTTCGCCAAACCGTGCCACCGCTTTGCCCAGAAGCGGGGCCGCCATCATGTTGATCATCAGGTTGATCAGATAGAGGCTGGTCAGCTCGTGTACTTCAAAGCCGAATTTCTCGACCATCATGAACCCCGCGAAGACGACAAATATCTGCCGCCGCGCCCCGGCCATGAACTGCAACGCATAGTACAGCCAGTAGCGTTTGCGCAGGATCAGCTTCTTGGTCTGCGGCGTCGGCGCATCGAATTGCGGATAGGCAAACAGACAGAACAGCGCCAGCAGAGCTGTCACACCGCCTGCGGCCATGAAAACAAAGTTATAGGACAGATCGAACCGGTCCCATGTCAGTACGATCAGCCCATACACCACCGCCGTAGCTGCCGAGCCCATGGCGACCAGCCAGCCCAGCACCTGCGGCGCCCGATCCTTGGGCAGCCATTGCAATTGCAGCGATTGGTTGACCGTTTCGAAGTAGTGGAAGCCGATCGAACTGAACAAGGTGACGAACAGCAACCCACCGAGGCTTGGAAACCACGCCGTGATCGCAGTTGCCACCCCCAGCATCATCAGCGAGATCATCGCCAGAACCTGCTCGCGGATGAAGATGATTACCGCGATGACGCCAACGGCCAGAAAGCCTGGAATTTCGCGCACTGTGTGCAGCAGGCCGATATCTGCCCCGTCGAAGTTCGCCACCTCGATGACGAAATTGTTCAGCAGCGCACTCCAACCGTTGAACGCAATTGGCATCATCAAGGCCATCATGAACAGAAGCGTCATGGGGCGGCGCCAGAACGGAAGGCTCTGCGCCTCGGAAAGCGGCATGGGGTTCAGCATGGGTTTCCTGTACGCCCATTTCGCCGGTTTGGCGAGGGGGGATGGTGGCGCGCACATCCGGTCTGCGCCTGCGCAGAGGTCAGTAGAAACTCTGCGGGTCTATATCGACGGTCAGGCGGATATCGCCCTTCAGCCGCAGCGGGGCAATCCAGCGCGCGATGGCGTCCTGTATCGGCGCGCCCTTGGGAGCTTTGACCAGCAGGCGCACGCGATGGCGCCCCCGGATGCGTGCGATGAGCGCAGGCGCGGGACCAAAGACCTGAGCATCAATCGCCCGCAGCGGCGCATCATTGCGCGCCATGGCGTTGCCGATGTCAAAAACCGGGCCGACCTCAGGCCCCGACAAGACTATGCCCGCCATACGGCCATAAGGCGGCACCACCGCCGCCTGGCGTCCGGCGGCTTCGGCTTTCCAGAACCCTTCCTCATCACCCGACAGAATCGCGCGGATGACCGGGTGTTCCGGCTGAAAAGTCTGCAACAGCGCCTGACCGGGTTTCTCCGCCCGACCTGCGCGCCCCGCAACCTGCCGCATCAATTGGAAGGTCCGCTCTGCCGCCCGCAGGTCAGCCCCATGCAGACTGAGGTCCGCGTCGATCACGCCCACAAGGGTCAGCTTGGGAAAGTTATGCCCCTTGGCCACCAGTTGCGTGCCGATGACGATATCCGCATCGCCCTCGGCAATCTCTTCAATCTTGGCCTTCAGCGCGCGTGCCGAACCAAACAGATCAGAACTCAGCATCGCGATCTTGGCCTCTGGGAAAGTCGCCTCGGCCTCTTCCGCCAGCCGTTCGATCCCCGGCCCGACCGGGGCCAGCTTGCCTTCGACGCCACAGGACGGGCAGGTGTCGGGCATCGGCTTGGTTTCACCGCATTGGTGACACATCAGGCGCTTGAGGAACCGGTGCTCGACCATCCGCGCGTCGCAATGGTCGCAAGCGATCTGTTCCCCACAAGCCCGGCACAGCGTCACCGGAGCATACCCACGGCGGTTGATAAACAGCAGCGACTGTTCCCCGCGTTCAATCCGCTGTCGGACCGCCTGTCGCAGCGACGGAGAAATCCACGTCCCCGGCTGCATTTGCTCGGCCCGCATATCGATGGGCTTCATCTCGGGCAGGACCGCCGCCCCGAACCGAGCCGTCAGATCGAGCCGTTCATACTTCCCGGCCTCGGCATTCGCCCAGCTTTCCAGCGAGGGGGTCGCGCTGGCCAAAATCACCCGCGCCCCGCAGATCGAGGACCGCAGCACCGCCATATCCCGCGCGCTGTAATGCACCCCGTCTTCTTGTTTGTACGAGGTGTCGTGTTCCTCATCCACAACCACCAGCCCCAGATCGCGGAACGGTAGGAATAACGCCGACCGAGCCCCCACAACCAGCTGCGCATCCCCCTGCCCGACCATCCGCCAGACCCGGCGGCGCTCGGTCATGGTTGCACCCGAGTGCCATTCCGCCGGGCGTGCACCGAACCGCGCCTCGACCCGTGTCAGAAATTCTGCGGTCAGCGCAATCTCGGGTAGCAGAACCAGCGCCTGCCGCCCCATGCGCAGGGCTTCGGCCACCGCTTCCAGATAAACCTCGGTCTTGCCCGAGCCCGTCACGCCTTTCAGCAGCGTTGTTCCGTAGTCGCCTGTACGCTGGCCCGCCTGTAGCCGCGTAACGGCAGCCGCCTGATCCTCGGTCAGCGCTTTCCCCGGCAGATCGGGGTCCAGATGCGGATAGGGCAGATCACGCGGGCTGTCTTCCTCGCGAACGGCGCCCTGTTTCACCAAACCCTTGACCACAGACGATGTCACGCCCGCCTGCTCGGCCAGTTCTTTCAACGTAAAGGCCAAGCCGCCATAGTTACGTAAAACCTCCAGCACGCGTGTCCGGGCATCCGTCATCCGGTCCGGTTCAGCGCCGCCCAAACGGTAGATTTTCCGCATCGACGGCGGATCGCCCAACCCCGGCGCGCGGGTCGCCAACCGCAGCATCGCAGGCATTGGCGTCAGGGTATAATCGGCCACTTTCCCCAGAAACAGCCGCATCTCTTCCCGCATCGGCGCGACCTCTAGCACCCGGATCACCGACCGTGCCTTGGCTAGATCAAAGCCCCCCTGCCCCGGCCCCCAGACCACACCCAGAACCTTACGTGGGCCCAGAGGCACCTCGACAAACGCACCCAGAAAACACCCGCCTTCGGGCGCTTTGTAATCCAGCGTCCGGTCCAGAGGCTGCGTGGTCAACACCGCCACCAGCTCTCCTTCGTCGAAAAATCCGTTAGCGCTCACGGTATATCCTTCGCAGGGGGTTCCAGCATGGGTCTTATTGGGGTAAAGCCATCCGCGACCAAGGCCAACCCATCAAAGGACTGCCCTCATGAAATTCTTCGTAGACACAGCCGAGATCGACGCCATCGCCGAACTGAACGATCTGGGCATGGTGGACGGCGTCACCACCAACCCTTCGCTGATCCTGAAATCGGGTCGCGACATTCTGGAAGTCACCAAAGAAATCTGCGATCTGGTCGACGGCCCCGTATCTGCCGAAGTTGTCGCCACCGAGGCCGAAGACATGATCGCCGAAGGCCGCAAGCTGGCGAAGATCGCGCCCAACATCGCCGTGAAGGTGCCGCTGACATGGGCCGGCCTGAAAACCTGCAAGACGCTCAGCGACGAAGGCCAGATGGTCAACGTGACCCTGTGCTTCTCGACCAATCAGGCGATTCTGGCCGCCAAAGCCGGTGCGACCTTCATCTCACCCTTCATCGGACGTCTGGATGACATCAACCTCGACGGCATGGACCTGATCGCCGATATCCGTCAGGTCTATGACAATTACGGGTTCGAGACCGAAATCCTCGCCGCCTCGATCCGCACCGTGAACCATGTGACCGACAGCGCCCGTATCGGTGCAGACGTGATCACCGCTCCCCCTGCCGTGATCAAGAAACTGGCAGACCACCCGCTGACCGACAAAGGCCTGGAAACCTTTCTGGCCGACTGGGCCAAAACCGGTCAGAAAATCCTCTGACATCTGTACTGCCGCGCGGTGCCGTCAGGTACCGCGCCCGGCCCAACGGGCAAAGCTGATCTTTGATCAGCGCCTGACCGGCGGGAGCCCCTGCCACATCACAGGCGAAATTCGCCTTTCACGTGCATTTTTCCCAAGGCAAATCCGGCAAGGCGTGGTATAAGCCCGCAAAACAAAAAACGACCGGACGGGACATGAGCAGCGACCCCAAGCTAAAAGACAACCTTCGTGCGGCGATTCTGGCCGAGCCTGACGCCGTGCTGGATGACAAGGACCTGATGCAGGCCCTCGTGGCCGCCAACGAACAGGCGCGCGGCGACAACGTGATCGACCTGCGCGGCATCGCCATGCAGCGGCTCGAACAACGGCTGGACCGGCTGGAAGACACCCACCGCTCGGTCATCGCAGCAGCCTATGAAAACCTCGCAGGCACCAATCAGGTGCACCGCGCCATCCTGCGCCTGTTGGAACCCACGGTATTCGAGGACTTCCTGCGCGCCCTCGGCAATGACGTGGCCGAAATTCTGCGCGTCGATCACATCACGCTGGTACTGGAAACCACTTTGGTTCAGGACGACCCGGCCGTCAGCCAGTTGGGTGGCGTACTCACCGTGGTCGAGCCCGGCTTTATCGACAACTACCTCAACACCGACCGCAGCGGCTCAACGCGCGAGGTCACGCTACGCGAAATCACCCACCCCAACCCTCAGGTCTATGGTACCCAAGCCGATGACCTGCGGTCCGAGGCCTGCCTCAAGCTGGATCTCGGCGCAGGCCGCCTGCCGGGTATGATCGTCATGGGCGCGCGCGATCCGCGGCACTTTACACCGCAGTTAGGCACCGATCTTCTTGCCTTCTTTGCGGGTGTCTTCGAACGCTCCATGCGCCACTGGCTGTCGTGAGCCTCATTTCTCCAGCCTGTCGCGACGCATTGCAGCACTGGCTGGACAGTTTGCGCGCACTGGCGGGCCGGTCCGAGAACACCCTGAACGCTTATCGCGGCGACGTGACCGAGTTTCTGTCGTTCATGACCCTGCACCACAACGAACGGCAGGGGCTGGCCGCACTGGAACGCATAACCATCTCGGACATGCGGGCCTGGATGGCCGATCAGCGCAATTCCGACGTCGGCGCACGGTCGTTGGCGCGCAAGCTTTCGGCGGTTAAAACCTTCTACCGCTGGCTCGCCGAACGCGAAGGGTTCGAGCCCACCGCCGTCCTGTCCACCCGCGCGCCCAAATTCACCAAGAAACTCCCCCGTCCGCTGGCCGAAGACGCCGCGCGCGCCATGATCGAAACGGTCGAAATGCAATCGTCCTCGGACTGGGTCGCGGCGCGGGATGTGGCGGTGGTGACGCTGCTCTACGGCTGCGGTTTGCGCATCTCCGAGGCGCTCTCGCTCACCGGCAAAGACGCGCCCTTGCCGGACACCCTGCGCATTCTGGGCAAAGGCGGAAAAGAGCGGATCGTCCCCGTTATTCCAGCCGCCCGCGCAGCTGTGGACCGGTATCTGCAGCTCTGCCCCCACCCGCAATCGCCCGAGCGCCCGATGTTCCGTGGTGTACGCGGTGGCGCCCTTAATCCGGGTATGATCCAAAGCGTTATGGCCAAAGCCCGCATGCAACTCGGCCTGCCCGCCACAGCCACTCCCCACGCCCTGCGCCACAGCTTTGCCACGCATCTGCTGTCCGCCGGGGGCGATCTGCGCGCGATTCAGGAGCTGCTGGGGCACGCGTCGCTCTCGACCACCCAGACCTACACCGCCGTGGACACCGCCCGTCTGATGGAGGTCTACAACCGCGCCCACCCCAAGGCCTGAGGCAAAATCCCCACGCCGCGCTTTTTGCTTTGCATCTGCGCCGGGCATCAGTCATGACACGCCCATGACACTCAGATTCAAAGCACTTTCCGTTCATCTCTTCACCGCCACTGGCGCCGTTTTTGCGATGCTGGCCATGCTGGCCGCCGTCGAAGAGAAATGGAGCCTGATGTATCTCTGGCTGGTGGTCTCCTTCATCGTCGACGGGATCGACGGGCCGCTGGCCCGTCACTACCACGTCAAGAAAAACGCGCCCGAGTTTGACGGTGTGCTTCTGGACCTGATCATCGACTACCTGACCTATGTTTTCATCCCGGCATTTGCGCTGTTCAAATCAGGCCTGATGGATGGCTGGACCGGATGGTTCGCGATCATCGTCATCACCTTTGCCAGCGCGATGTATTTTGCCGATACGCGCATGAAGACCAAGGACAACTCTTTTTCGGGCTTTCCCGGCTGCTGGAACATGTTCGTGATCGTGATCTTCGCGCTCGAGCCGAATTTCTGGGTCATCCTGATGCTGGTGACACTGCTGTCACTGGCGATGTTCCTGCCGCTGAAATTCGTACACCCCGTCCGGACCGAGCGCTGGCGCCCCCTCACCCTGCCCATGGCCTTCGCCTGGACCTTCTTTGCAGGCTGGGCCGCATGGGTCGACTTCCACCCCGAAAGCTGGGCCCATTGGGGCCTTGTGGTCACCAGCCTTTACTTGGTCTTCGCAGGCATCGCGCAGCAGGTCATCCCGCCGCGCAAAGCCTGATCTTTACAGAACCTCCTGAACCTCAAACTCGGTGCCATTGTGGGTGAACACATCGCCTTCCTGCAGCCCGGTCATCGCCAGATAGATCGGGCTTTGGGTCGAAATACCCATATAGGTTTTCCCGTCCACCTCGAAGCGGGTCGTTGATACGCAAACCACAAAGCGGCGGTTGTTGAATTTAACCACCGCTCCGGGCTGCACCGTGTCGGTCAGGCCGAAATCGGTGTTCTCAATCACATCGATCTTGGCGTGATGCGCATGCACTGGAGCATCAAAGGCTGCCGCCAGGTCCGCATTTTCCCGCGACGCGGCAATATCGTCCTTGTCATGCCCTTCGCGGTCATCCAACTGGGAGTCCTTCAAAAACGCATCATAATGCGCCTGCGCGGTCGCAAGCTCCTCAGCCTCAAGCGACATCAGGCGATCAACAATGGCTTTCTTGCGTGCGGCGGGGTCTGTCTGACCGGTCATGTAGTCTGGTCCTTCAAATTCTGGTTTTCATATAAGTTGAGGTCGCCCCCCACCGAATGCAACATCTATTTGCAAATCAGATCAACAGGCTTGCCGCCCCTTCGTGGCGCAACAGAGCGACCTTGGTCTCAATCCCCCCATCCCCGGAAAACCCGCCCAGCCCGGTGGCAGACAACACCCGGTGACACGGAACAATAACAGGAATTGGATTCGCTCCACAGGCCTGCCCGACTGGCTGCGCTGGCTGCCCCAACTGTTTGGCTATATCGCCATAGGTCAGTGTCTCACCAAACGGGATGGCGAACATGATATCGCAAACCTGCCGCTGAAACCCTGACCCCGCAATGCGATATGGCAGGTCGAACCGCTGCAGCCGCCCCGCGTCATAGGCCACCAACTGCGCCGCCGCCTCGCGCAACAAAGCCGTCGAGCCTCCCTCATCCCGGCCATTCCAGACCAGACGGGTAATGGCACCGTCATTTTCCTCGACGCCAAGGCGTCCGAACTGCGTATCCACCGCGATCATAGGCATGAACGCACGGTGTCAGATGCATCACAGCCCCTGCAACCCGAATCCTGACGATCCGTCCTTCATCTGGCCAAAAATATCCCGGAGCGCGAGGCAGAGCCTCGCAAAAAGCCCTGCCACACGCGTTCCGATGCCGGATCAGCTCAACGCTTCATCGCAGCGCCCGCACACAGCGTCATGCGCGTGACGCCCAACATCCGGCAGGATTTTCCAGCAACGTTGACATTTTGCCCCTTCGGCTTTCTCGAAAACCACACCGATCCCCTCAATCTCGGGCACACGGAAGGCTTCGGCGGGTGCCGGATCGCCGGTGACCGTCAGACCGGACGTGATGCACAGATCATCCACGTCAAACGTTGCGAGCAGGTCACGGGTTTCCGCATCTTCAACATAAACGATGGGCGCGGCCTCAAGGCTGGAGCCGATGACCTTGTCCTGCCGCTGCACCTCCAGCGCAGCCGTCACGGCACGGCGGACGCGCCGGACCTTGGCCATATTCGTTTCCAGATCGACATTGCGCCAATCGGCAGGTGTTTCCGGGAAATCCACCAGATGGACCGAGCTCTCATCGCCGGGGAAACGCTCCAGCCAGACCTCTTCCATGGTGAAGACCAGCACAGGTGCCAGCCATGTGGTGAGGCGGTGAAACAGGATATCCAGCACAGTGCGCGCCGCGCGACGACGCAGGGTATCACCATCACAATAGAGCGCATCCTTGCGCACATCGAAATAGAACGAAGACAGGTCAACCGTGGCGAAGGTGAAAACCGCACTGAAGACGCCCTGGAAGTCAAATGCGGCATAACCTTTGCGCACTTGTTCATCCAACTCAGCCAGACGGCTGAGGACCCAGCGTTCGAGGCGCGGCATATCCTCGGGGTCCACACGGTCAGCCTCGGTGAAGTCGGCCAGTGAGCCCAGCATGAACCGCATTGTGTTGCGCAGGCGGCGATAGCTGTCAGCGGTGCCTTTCAGGATTTCAGGCCCGATCCGCTGGTCGGCGGTGTAGTCGGTCTGAGCCACCCACAACCGCAGGATATCGGCGCCATATTGCTTGACGACCTCTTCCGGCACGATGGTGTTGCCCAGCGACTTGGACATCTTGTTGCCCTTGGCATCCAGCGTAAAACCGTGAGTTACCACGTTGCGGTAAGGCGCACGGCCCTTGGTGCCGCAAGCCTGCAGCATGGACGAATGGAACCACCCGCGATGCTGGTCGGTGCCCTCCATGTAGACATCGGCGATCCCGTCCTCGGTCCCGTCCTCACGGTCCCGCAGAACAAAAGCGTGCGTCGAGCCGGAGTCGAACCACACATCCAGCACGTCGAACACCTGATCGTAGTCGTCGGGGTTGGCGATGCCATCGAGGATCTTCTCTTTGAACCCATCGGTGTACCAGATATCCGCGCCATCCTTCTCGAACGTCGCCTTGATGCGCGCGTTCAGTTCCTCATTGCGCAGCAGGTAATCCGCGTCGGTCGGCAGAGCGCCTTTCTTGGTGAAACAGGTCAGCGGCACACCCCATGCGCGCTGGCGGGACAGAACCCAGTCCGGGCGCGCCTCGATCATGGAATAAAGGCGGTTGCGGCCGGTCTGCGGCGTCCATTTCACCAGCTCGTCGATCGATCGCAGGGCGCGTTCACGGATGGTGTCTCCCATCTCACCCATTCCGTCGTCCAGCTTGCGATCAACGGACGCAAACCACTGCGGCGTGTTGCGGTAGATGATCGGAGCCTTAGAGCGCCATGAATGCGGATAGCTATGCTTAATCTTGCCCCGCGCCAGCAGCCCGCCGACCTCGGCCAGCTTGTCGATGACCGCCTTGTTTGCGTCGCCCTCGCCACCCTTGCGAGACAGGATGTATGTGCCGCCAAAGAAAGGCAGATCGGCGCGGAACGAGCCATCGTCCATCACGTTATAAGTGATGACCTGTTCCAACATGCCCAGATCACGGTAGAGTTCAAATTCCTCCATCCCGTGCGACGGCGCACAATGAACGAAGCCGGTGCCTTCGGTATCCGTCACAAAGTCAGCGGCGCGGAAATCGCGGATGTCGTCCCATTCGCCGTTGCCACCTTCGGCCCCGGCTAGTGGGTGGGTCAGTTGGATCTTGGCCAGATCCTCCTGTGTGACATCACACAGGCGGCGATACATGGAATCGTCCAGCCGCGCCCGCGCAAACACATCCGCAGCGCGGTCATCGGCCAGCAGGTAACGCTCACCGATCCGCGCCCAGCATTCTTCGGGGCGGCCCGTTACCTCATAGAGGCCATAGGAAATGTCTTCGCCATAAACCACCGCTTTGTTCGACGGCATGGTCCACGGAGTCGTCGTCCAGATCACCACGTAAGCGTTATCCAGCGTCACGTCGCCCGTGTTCACGACCTTGAATTTCACCCAGATGGTGAAGCTTTCCTTGTCGTGATATTCAACCTCGGCCTCGGCCAGAGCCGTCTTCTCAACCGGCGACCACATCACGGGTTTTGAGCCCTGATACAACGTCCCGTTCATCAGGAACTTCATGAACTCGTCGGCAATCACCGCTTCGGCGTGATAGTCCATGGTGATATAGGGATCGGGCCAGTTGCCGGTGATGCCCAAACGCTTGAACTCTTCACGCTGGATGTCGATCCAGCCCTCGGCGAACTTGCGGCATTCCTGACGGAAGTCGACGATATTCACCTCGTCCTTGTTCTTGCCCTTCTTGCGGTATTGTTCTTCGATCTTCCACTCGATGGGCAGGCCGTGGCAGTCCCAGCCGGGCACGTAACGCGCGTCATGGCCCATCATCTGATGCGACCGCACGATCATGTCCTTGATGGTCTTGTTCAGCGCGTGGCCGATATGCAGGTGGCCGTTCGCATACGGGGGGCCGTCATGCAGGGTAAAGGACGTCCGGCCCTCTTTCTCGCGCAGGCGGTCATAGACGCCGATCTTCTCCCAGCGCTCCAGCCATGCAGGTTCGCGCTTGGGCAGGCCTGCGCGCATGGGGAAATCGGTTTTGGGCAGGTTCAGCGTGTCTTTGTAGTCAGGTGTCTCGGCGCACATTTGGGGCGTCCTCAGGATGGTCTTGTCGTCATGTGGATCGAAGCGGTCAGTGCGATATCTCAAGCACCTTTGCCCGGCGTCTCGTGGTATCAGAGCGCCGGGGATATAATTCGAATAATGATGGCCAAACGGTCATGCATGGCCGCGCTTATAAGACGGCCACGCCTAATGGTCCAGAGGTTCCGACCCTTGCGGCAAATGGCGCAGCTTGGCCCAGCGGTTGAGCCACGCCAGACCCGCCAATGCCAGCCCCAAGGCCAACAGCGAGAACACCCGGATCAGCCCGCCCAGACCCGCGATATCGATCAGAAACACCTTGGCCACCGCCAGCCCGATCACAGCCAGCCCCGCCTTGCGCATCAGATCGGACCGACGGGCCAGCGACTGGTAGAACAGTGCGGCCCCGATGACCAAAAGGGTAAGGGTATATGTGTAAAGCTCGGGCTGGGTGACGCCGTTGCCTTCGAACATTCCGCCCGCGCCCTGCCAGACATGCCGGATCGCCAGACCAAGCCAGACAGCGGCCAGTGCTCCGGCGGCTGCATAACTGATCCGCCGCAGCAATATCGGCATCGCACCGATGCGCCAGGCCAAGAACCCGATGGCCAATGCGGGCAGAAGATAAGCCACCGCAAGCGTGTTCACGACCGGCGGACCCAGCACCGGATCGGTGAGCGGGTTGATCAGCGGGTTCGCCTCGGACAGGGCCTGCGCCAGCCGGGCGAGACCGTGTTCCGCGAAGAAGCCTGCCAGCAGGTAGCGCGCATAATTCAGCTTACCGCCGAGCGCGAACCGCTGAACCTGCGCATAGGCCAGCAGCAGCCAGATCACCGCCAACAGGCCGAGACCCCAGTGACTGTCTTTAGCGCCGCCCTCGCCGAACCCTTCGAGCCAGCGCAGCAGCAGCAACGACAGCAGGATACCCACTGTCGCCCACGCAGCACTTTCCAAGAGCAGCGTGGCGATGGGGCGATTCAGCGGTTTCAGAAGCATCCAGCCCACGACAAAGCCTATCACGGCAGCGGCATAGACCAGCACCATTTCGGCCAGCGGCGCTTCATTGGCCCAGTCCAGGCCCGGATCCAGCACGAGCCGGACGGTTACGGTAAACACTCCGGCCCAGATGAACCAGCTCATCGGTGGCAGATCAAAGCGCCGGTCCAGCGTGGCAGCCACGACGATCATCACAGTCAAAGCCACGGTCAGGGCAGCCGAACTGAGCACGATGATGCAGGCAAAGCTGAGACAGGACAGCGCCGACAGCGTCGCCAGCGAGGGCCGCATCCGGTCGTCGCCATCGACCCGCGCAAACCGCTCGGCCAGAACCACCATCATCGCCCCAAGCGCCACAGCATGCAGCGCCCAAGGGTAAGTCCCGATCACCTCTGCCGGATGCCAGCCGACCTCCAGCGCGATGGCCATCAGCGGCGCGAACAGGGCCGAGGCCCCGGCCCAGACCACGCCATAGCGCCCGGCCCCGAAGGAACGCCACGCCGCCAGCACAGAGATCAGCGCGCCCAGCGCCACCAGTACCGTGGCGATCATGGGGAAATCCGCCTCGGCCGTTTCGGCGTAGGTGTCCGCGAAGACGCGTGCCGCAGCGCCATAGTCCAGACCATGCACCAGCACGAACCAGATCAGGCCCAGCGCAGGCATAATCGTCACATCCTGCAGCGCCTGCGCACCCTTCGCCCAGATGATCAGCGCCAGCGTCAGCCCGGCCAGCAGCGCAATGCCCAGCCAGAATTCGCTTGTCGAATCCGCCCAGTGGATCGACAGGATCGCCGAACTGGCCGCCACGGCTGCAAAGGCCAGCTGGGTCGGAAATTCGGGCCACGGGTCGCTTTTCTTCCGGCGGATCATCTGCGTGATCATCGGGCCGGAATGATCGGGCCAGACCCGCCTCGCCGGGATCGCGATGGTGATCAGCGGGAAGGCCGTGATGCAGATCAGGTATCCGGGCTCGGTCAAGGGTGAAGAAAGCACCAGCAGAAACGCCGCGCCGTAAGCTCCGACAAGGGTCAGGACGGAAATCCACGCCCAGCGCCGAACCGTGTCGATGCCCAGCCCTAGTACCGCGATCACGAAGAAATAGCCATAAAGCCACGTCGGATCGTCCGAAGACCCACCCACAACAAACGGCGCGGCGAAGGCTCCGATCAGGCCCACCGCCGCCAAAAGCGGGCCGTGGAACCAGCCCAGAACCAGTCCAACAAGCGCGATGCTAACCATGCCAGCCAGCGCCGCTTCGGGCCCAATCAGGTCATATAGCGTGCGGGCTGCAAGCGTGGCCCCAAACAAAGTCACCAGCCCCGCGCCCGAGAAGACCGAGGGCAAATAGGCCGTGGCCACGTCTTCGTCATCGCCAAAACGGCGGCGCACAATCTCTCCGGCACCTATTAGCGCCGCACCGAATCCCAGCGCCGCAAGTACCCGAGCAGTCGGGGGCAGCAGCCCGTTTTCGACCCCGTACTGAACCAGAAATATCCCCGCCAGAGCCAGCGACAGCGCAGAGACCGCGTAGAACCAGTTTTCGCGCAGCCACGTCGCCAGAGCGGCGAACCGGTCCTCGCGCAGGACGATGGCGGCGGGAGGATCGTCAGGGGCGGCCTGTGGCTCTTCGACCGGGGTTTCGACCTTGGGGCGTGACGCCCACGGCCCCGGCTTCGGCTCTGCGGCAACGGGCTGAACCGGTGCGGTGTCTTCGGCGGCAGCCTCAGGCTGTTGCCCCGCCAGTTGGCGTTCCAGTTGTTCCACGCGTTTGCGCAGGCGCGACTGGGCGACCAGCAAAACAACGATCGAGACGGGAATCGCCAGCACAACGAGGCCAACGAGAGCGAGCAAGGATTCCAACCAAAACCTCCGAACAGTGGTCGCTTGAAAATACGCCTCTCATTCGCAGCTTAACAGTCTGGAAATCCAGACGGATATCATGTGTGGCTTTGATCGACCCGGGTTCGGAGCAGTTCATCACGGGTGAAACAGCGACCCGACCCAATAAGCGATGGCAGCGGCTGCGCCTCCGATCAGCAGGGTTTCTCCCCCCGATCGCCACCACGGCGCAAGAGACCAGCGGCTCTTCATCGCGCCGATGGCGAAAAACACGCCCGCTGTCATCCAGGCGGACAGGGTGAACGCATTCGCCATCGACAGCAGGAACGGCAATAACGGGATCATACCGGCAACCAGAAAGGCAAAAAACGTCGCCAGCGCCGCCTTGAGCGGGTGCGGATCGACGCTGCCCAGCCCGTATTCGCCTTCGATCATCAGGTTGATCCAGTTGTCGTGGTTCGAAGTGATTTCCTCGGTCGCCTCGTCCAGAACGCTGCCTGACAGACCCTTCTGGGCAAGGATTTCGCGCACTTCGTCCCGCTCTCCGTCCGGATACAGGCGGATATGCCTCTCTTCGATGGCGCGGATGCGGTGGATGTTGTCCAGTTCGGCCTTGGTGCCGGAATAGTTCCCAGCAGCCATCGAAAACCCATCTGCCAGCACATTGGCAAGCCCCAGCGCCACGATGACGAAGGGGGACAGACCGGCCCCGGCCACCCCGGCGACGATGGCAAAGGTCGTGACCGAGCCGTCGATACCGCCATAGACCACATCACGCAGAACACCACGCCCTGGCGGGGCATTGATCCGGTCGGATATCTCTTGCTGGCTGTGGCCGTGATCGGTCATGGCTGGCTCCGCCCTGTTTATGCAGGACGCGGCCAGCGCGGGCTTTGCGCCAGATCAAGTCTTGGAAAACAGCCCGCTGAGCGCGCGTTTGATCATGCCCCGGGTCGAAGGCCTGTGACGTTTCGAAAACGGCAGAGGCCGGCAGACCTCCATCGCGGCAACACCCACGCGGGCGGTGAGCGCGCCATTCACCAGCCCCTCGCCAAAACGGCGCGACAGCTTGCTGAGGACCGAACCGCCCAGAATGGGTTCCAACAGATCGTCCCCGACAGCCACGGCGCCGGTGGCAACCAGATGCACGAACACCGCGCGGGTCAGGCGCCAACTGCCCAGAAAACCCGCGCGCCCGCCGTAGATTTCCGCGATGCGCCGGATCATCCGCAAAGAACTTGCCAGCGCGGTCGCTACATCCGCCAGCGCCAGCGGCACCAGAGCCGTCACCGTCGCGACCTGCCGGGCTGCTGCCTCGACCTCGCGGCTGGCGGCGACGTCCAGCGGGGCCAGAAGCTCGTCTTCGGCCAGGGTGAGAAGCGTCGAGGCGTCGAATTGTTCGCCCATCCGCTCTTGCAAGCGGTCGCGGCCCCAGCGGGTTTCGTCGCGCCCTTGGTAGAAGGCGATCAGGCGGTTTGTGACGGTGCGGGCCGTTGATAGGTCTTCGTCTGTCAAGGCCGTATCAGCGGCACGGCGCAAACCATCAACGCGCGACAAACGGCTGATCGCGGCCAGTTCGCGCAGCGCAATGATCAGCACGACCAGCAACAGCGCGCCGATCAGGCCGGTGACAATCCATCCCAGAATAGGCGCGCGCTCCAGCAGAGAGACGGCGAAATCCCACGCGGCGACCGAGACCACCGCCCCAACTACCGCCAGCGTCAATCCCCAGAACCAGCGCGACAGCGCAGAGGGTTTACGGGCTGCAAACCGAGCCGCCGCTTGCATCGCCTGCCCCTGCGGTGGCGCAACATCCGGCACGGGAGGCGCAGTCGACACGTCAGCTGCGGGCGCGTCGTCTTCCAGATCAATCAGCACAGGGCCTTTAGCCATAGACCGCCTCCTCGCGTATCCAGACGTATTTGATATCCGGCAGGTTTTCGTCATTCTCGGACCCATCGCCTCGGGCGACCTCGACAAAGCCGTTGCGTTCATAGAACCGGCAGGCGGGGTGATTGGCCTGAAACGCAAACAGGATCAGCTCGGATCGCCGCCCTTTGGCATGATCCAGCAATTGCCGCCCGATCCCCTGCCCGCGCGCCGGGGCCACCAGATAGAGCGAATGCACCTCATCCCCGTTCAGCGCCAGAAATCCTATCACCTGACCCGGCATTTCGGCCACCGTTACCCAGCCGAGATCGATCATCCGGCCACAAAACGCGATGGTTTCAGCCTCGGTATGCAGTTCGGGCATCCACTCGTTTTCGCGGGCAAACCCATGCAAAATGGCGCCCGTGGTTCCGGCATCAGTACTGCGCGCGGGGCGGAGGATCACTGTCACAACCGATCTCCGATCAGAAACTGCGCCGCCCGATCCAGCCGAATATGCGGAGGGCCATCGCCGGGGTTCAGCGTCAGATGCGCGGGGGCGAAAGCCATGTTGCCATAGTCCTCGCCCAGCCAACCATCAGCCCCGTTGCGCGCGGGGCCCAGCAAATGAGCGGGGTCCTCCGGCAGCTCGCCGGGGTAAAAGGCCGCCTGTTTGCCGCTGTCCAAAAGCGTTCCGCGCACACAGGGCAAATCGGCCCCGTTATGGTTGCGCATCTCTTCGGTGGTGGTGCGCAGCGAGGCCAGCGACAGGGCCGCCGTTTCCGCCCCGGCAAAGCTGGCGCGGTCGCGCGCGTCGCGAGTCAGCGCTTCGATGATCGCGGTCAGGCGCGGGTGTTGCAGGTGGTGCAGGTGGTCGGCCTTGGTGGCGGCAAACAGGATACGCTCGACCCGTTTGCCCAGCAGCAGCCTGTTCAGCCACGCATTGCGACCCGGTCGGAAGGCCGACAGGATATCACCCATCGCGCGGCGCATATCCTCGACCGCTTGCGGGCCCTTGTGGATCGCGCCCAGCGCATCGACCAGAACGATCTGCCGGTCAATTCGGGCAAAGTGATCGCGGAAGAAGGGTTTGACCACTTGTGATTTATAGGCCTCGTAGCGTCGCTCCATCTCGCGATGCAGGGACCGGCGACGCGATGCCTCGGACACAGGCAAAGGGGCAAAGGTCAGGACAGGCGACCCCGCCAGATCGCCCGGCAGAAGGAACCGACCGGGGGTGCAATCGTAAAACCCGGCCTCACGCGCGGCATTCAGATAGGCGGTGAAGCTGCGGGCAAGGTCTTGGGCCAGCGGTTCATCATGCGCGGTGGTTGGATCAGTCGACCGCGTCTGAGCCAGAAACGCCTCGGCCTCTGGACGCTTCGCAATATGTTGGAGCGTGTCCCGCGACCAGTCGTCATAAGACTTGTCCAGCAAGGCCAGATCCAGCAACCACTCACCGGGATAATCCACGATGTCCAGATGCAGCGTCCGCGGGCCCTGTAGCCCTGACAGCAAGCCCGCAGGCTGCACCTTGAAGGAAAGGCGCAGCTCGGACACGGCACGCGTGCTGTCCGGCCAGTGCGGTGTGGGACCGGTCAGCGCGGACAGGTGGGCTTCGAAATCGAACCGGGGCACGGTGTCATCGGGCTGAGGTTGCAAATAGCTGGCGGTGATCCGCCCCTCTTGCTGCGCCACCAATCCGGTCATACGGCCCCGATCCAGCAGGTTGGCGACCAGAGACGTGATGAAGACGGTCTTGCCCGAGCGCGCCAATCCGGTGACGCCCAGCCGGATGACCGGCTCAAAAAACGTCTCGGACACGCGGTCGCCCACGGATTCGACCCCGCGTACCAGACTGTCTGCCAAGGATGAGATGACCAAGCTGTCGCCCCGCTTTTATCGTTTGACCCAAGATAGGTAGCGGTCGCAGGACATGCCAGCGCTTTCACCCCTCTTGTCCGTCCGGCCAAGGCGCGCTACCAGCGGCGCATGCCCAGATACGCGCTGAAAGTCGAATACCAAGGGGAACCGTTCGCCGGGTGGCAGCGGCAGAAAGAGCTGCCCTCGGTTCAGGGCGCGATTGAAGCCGCGTTGTCGCGGATCGAACCCGGAGACCATACCATCGCCGCCGCCGGTCGCACCGATGCGGGGGTCCACGCGCTGGGGCAAGTGGCGCATTGCGATCTGGTCAGGGACTGGGACCCGTTCCGCCTGTCCGAGGCATTGAACTATCATCTCAAGCCGCAGCCTGTCGCCATCGTCAAAGCCGCGCGGGTCGCGGATGACTGGCACGCCCGCTTTTCAGCGCTTGAGCGGCAGTATCTGTTCCGCATCCTGATGCGCCGCGCACCTGCGACCCATGATCGGGGGCAGGTCTGGCAGATCAATCATAGGCTCGATGTCGCGGCGATGCAGGCCGGGGCCGATATGCTGATCGGGCGGCATGATTTCACCACTTTCCGGTCGTCCATCTGTCAGGCCGCCAGCCCGGTCAAAACGCTGGATGAGCTGCGGGTGGAACAGGTTCAGGGCTTCTCGGGCCCCGAGATCCATTTCCACGTTCGCGCCCGGTCGTTCCTGCACAATCAGGTGCGCAGCTTTGTCGGCACGTTAGAACGCGTCGGTGCCGGGGCATGGACACCCGAGGATGTGCGGGATGCGCTTGAGGCGGCCAACCGCGCGGCCTGCGGGCCGGTCTGCCCGCCGCAGGGGCTCTATCTGGCGCGGGTCGGGTATCCTGAACCGGTGTTTGGCTAAAGTCACACCGCCCGCAGCAACAGGCCGCTTGCGATCACCGCAATGATGAGGCCGGCGACAAGTTCGATGGTCGGGGCCAGTACCGAGGCAAAGCGCGTGGCCGAGGCCGAGGCCAGCAATCCGCCGCGCAAACCGAAGGACGTCCAACCGACCAGAGTGGTTACGGTTGCCGTGCCCAGCGCCATGGCGAAGGCTCCGGCGATGCCGACCATGGCGATGCCCATCTGCCAAGTCAGGATCAGGACGAACAACGCCCCGGTGCAGGGGCGTGCGGCGATGCCTGCGATCAGGATCAGCGCCTCACGCAGGCTGCCGACCTGAGCGGCATCTTCGGCGGTCGGACCGTGCCGGTGGCCACAGTCCGAGCAGGTTCCGTGGTCATGATCATGGTGGTGATGTGCATGCGATGTCTGGCTTTTGTGACGCCGCGCGAAGCTGCGCAGCGCGCGAAAGATCAGCCACAGGCCGATGGCAGCAATCGCGCCATAGCTGATCGGGGCCATGACCTGCTCGGTCGTGCCCACCAACGCCTCGCGCGACATCTGAAACACCAGAACCCCCGCATAGACCAGCACAACCGCTGTGACGGCCTGCCCGAGGCTGGACAGGACGCTGATCGCGGACAAGCGCCAGAACGCAACACGACGGCCCAGACCGTAGCCGCCGATCAGGACCTTGCCATGGCCGGGGCCGATGGCGTGGAAGAAGCCGTAGGCGAAACAGACGGTCAGCAGGGTCGCGATGGCCTCGGGCTGTTCTGCGCGAGCGGCGCGCAGGGAGCGGGCAATCTGGTTCTGGAAATCGCGTTGCTCGCCAGCGGCCCACGCGGCCAGATGGTCAAAGCCACCACTGCCCCAGAACCACAGCAGCACACCGCAGGCGATGGCAACGGGTACGATCAGGTACCTGGACATGAAAGCCTGATCTCGGTTGCAAATTTCTCACCGACCAGAGGGATATCGTTTTCCTCAAGGTCATAGTCAGCATCCAGCGTCAACAGGAACGCCCGCATCTGCGCAAGCTCGGCGTCGATGTCTGGATCGGTCCGCTCAATCTGACAGGTAACAGGCCCCGAGACAATCACGGGGCGCGTCACTTCATAAGCGGTGTAAAAGCTTTCATCAAAAGCCTTGATCGACAACCCGTTGGCCGGGATCGGCGCACCCTCGACCGCGCGCAGATGCGTGGTCACGATGCGGGCATCCTCGGTTGTCGCCTGTGGCTCAAGCGGACCTGACAGTGGGATCACGGCATCATCCATACGAATGACCAGATCGCCATTATACCCTTCGACCCATTGGGCATCAAAACCGCTTAGAAACTGTTCTTCAGAGGCGTTCAGTACACCGTCGCCATCCTGATCCAGACGCATGTCCTCCAGAATCAGAAGCGAGTAGAATTCGTCATACGCCCAGGTCACCCGGACATGGGTCAGGTTGCCTGCGTCGTCGACGATGAACTCCAACCCGGTGTCGATGAACACATGCGGGTGGGCCAAAGCCGGAAGCGGCAGGCAGCAGGCAAGCAAAGGGACAATCCAGCGCATGACGCGAAGATAGGATGCGCGGCGAGTATCGGCAATCCAATTGCACGCGATCGTGCAGAAACCTGCCGCCTCAGCCCGGCGGGAACAGAACCAGCGTCTGCAGCGCCGTTCCCACTGGACCTTGCGTATCAAACAGCACCGACTGGGACATGCCGATCCCCGAGGGCTGCCAGTGCGAAATCGAATCCGAGGCAAGCCAGTCTGAAACCGGCTGACGGTGGATTTGCACCGTCAGATCAGTGTTCATGAACCCCATCTCTCGGGTCGGTGCGTTCCACGAAATGCCATTGCCGCAATCCGCAAGCGGGCAGAGCGCCTGAATCGGCGATGGCTCCTCGCCTTCCAGCAAGGATGGTGTGCGCATCCAGACCGTCTTGGGACCCGCGCCCTGATTGCCCCCCTTGGGATATGCGATCTGCGAATGATGGGCGAAGCCGGGCAGATCGTGCCGCATCTCGCCGATTGGAAACGGCCCTTCGACCACATCCTCAAATCGTGGCGCTGGCAGATCGACATTGGGCACATCGCCAAGGGTCTTGCGCACCATATGCATCGTCGTGGCCGTGGCACACAGCGTATCGTCCAGATCATGCACCGTGACACGCGTGGTGGCGAGCGTCTTGGTGTGGCGCGTGGTCTCGGCCGCGACCCGCAGCCCGGCCAAGGGCAGCGGGCGCAGCAGATCGACCGTCAGCCGGGTCAGCATCTTTTCAGGGCCGACCTCGGTTTCTGCCGCCCGCACGATCAGGCCGCTGACCGGCCCCGCGTGGCAGTGATCGGCAGACCATGGCCCGCGTGCGGGATCATTGCCGACAAACACGCCTTGAGCATTCTGATGGAAATAGGCCTGCCCCAATACATCCGTTGTCATCGCGGTTCCGTCGCCTCAGACCTTTTCCTGCGTGTATTTCTTCAACTCGGCTCGCGCGATTTGACGGCGGTGCACCGCATCCGGCCCATCCGCCAGCCGCAAGGTGCGCACATGAGTCCACGCAATCGCCAGCGGGGTGTCCTGACTGATCCCCTGCGCGCCGAACATCTGCACCGCCTCGTCGATCACTTTCAGCGCCACCCGAGGGGCCACGGTCTTGATTTGGCTGATCCACGGGGCCGCCGCCCGCGCATCGCCCTGATCCATGTACCACGCCGCCTTCAGGCACAGCAGACGGGCCATTTCGATCTCCATCCGGCATTCAGCGATGATGTCGTAATTTGCGCCCAGCTGCGCCAGCTTCTTGCCGAAGGCCTCGCGCTGCAGCGATCGCTTGCACATCTGCTCCAACGCAGCTTCGGCCTGACCGATGGCGCGCATACAATGATGAATACGCCCGGGTCCCAAGCGGCCCTGCGCAATCTCGAACCCCCGCCCTTCGCCCAGCAGCATGTTTTCCGCCGGAACCCTGACGTCGGTGAAACGGATGTGCATATGCCCATGAGGCGCGTCGTCATGGCCATAGACCTCCATCGGGCGCAGCACCTCGATCCCGGCCGTGTCCGCGGGCACCACGATCATCGACTGGCGCTGGTGCTTGGGCAGATCGTCTCCGCCCGTCTTGACCATCACGATATACACCTTGCAGCGCGGATCACCCGCCCCCGACGCCCACCATTTCTCGCCGTTCAGAACGTAGCCCTCCCCATCCCGCACGCAGGACATGGAGATGTTCGTGGCATCGGACGAGGCCACATCCGGTTCGGTCATCAGATAGGCCGAGCGAATCTGACCCTCAAGCAGCGGCTTCAGCCATTGTTCTTTCATGGAGTCCGACCCGTAGCGTTCGAACACTTCCATGTTGCCCGTGTCAGGGGCCGAGCAGTTGAACACCTCGGCCCCCAACGGAGTCTTGCCCATCTCTTCTGCGAAATAGGCGTATTCAACGGTGCTGAGACCAAAGCCCTTGTCGCTGTCGGTCAGCCAGAAGTTCCAAAGACCCGCCGCCTTGGCTTTGGTCTTGAGCCCCTCAAGGATTTCAGTCTGACGCGCGGTATATTGCCAGCGATCGCCTTTGTTGATTTCGGCCTGATATTCCGCCTCAAGCGGCATGACCTCATCGCGGATCATGTCGGCCACGCGCTGCAGCAGGGCGCGGTTCTCGTCGCGCAGTCCAAATGTCATGGTCATGAAAATCCTCCCCGCCGTAACGCACCGGCCTTTACCTTTGCGCAAAGGATGGCTTAGCTGCACGCGGGCTGTCCAGTTGCGTGACGGCACGTCACTTGGACAAAATGAACGAAGGAGCTGCGCATATGGCGTTGTTGGTGGATACGGGCCACTCGGGTTGGCTGACAAACGAAAACATCGCCCGCGAAATCCGAAAGCACGATCCTGCAGCCGATGTGCGCACGCCCGAGACCATTGGGGATGCTGGCCAGATCAAGATGGTTGCGGTGTCAACTCTTCGGTCTGACCTTCCGCAGCGGCTGCCCAATCTGCAACTGGTGCAAAAACTTGGGGCCGGGGTCGAAACCATCGTCAGCCATCCGAACCTGCCGGATCACGTCCGCGTCGCTCGCCTTAAACCCGACGCCCCGGCGCAGGGTATTGCCGAGTGGTTTGTAGCCTACATCCTGCGCGCCCAGCGCCACATGCAGCAATACGAGGCCGCACAGTCCCGCGCCGAATGGGCCCCTCAGGCCCCTCTGTTCACCCCTGATACCGTGGTCGGCGTTCTGGGGTTGGGCCACATCGGTGGGCGCACCGCCCAGATGCTGCGCGCGGTGGGATTTCAGGTGATGGGTTGGAGCCGGTCCCCCAAACACTTCGACGGGGTCACCTGCCTGCACGGCGACGACGCGCTGCCCGAGATGCTGCGCCAATGCGACTATGTCTGCGCCATCCTGCCTTCAACCCCTGCCACGGTGAACCTGTTCGACGCGCCAATGCTGGCGGCGATGAAACCCGGCAGCCATTTGCTGAACGCCGGTCGCGGCGACCTGATTGACGAGGCCGCGCTGATCACGGCGCTGGACCAGGGCTCCCCCGCTCATGCGGTTCTGGACGTCACTCGGCAGGAACCGCTGCCGTCGGACAGCCCGCTGTGGCAACATCCGGGCATCACGATCACACCGCATGTCTCGGGCTGGCATCTGGGCGATGCGCTATCCGACGTGGCCGAGAATTTCCGCAGGCTGCAATCCGGTGCCGCCCTATTGCATGAGGTCGACCGGCAGCTCGGCTACTGATCCTCAGGGGGCCAGCAACCAATTGCCATCGGCAGTCTTGCACCGGCGCGTCCGGATATCGCGGCTTTCGCCGGAGCCCTCGGGTTGGACAACATGCTGCAGGATCACGCAGTTGCCTTCTACACTTTGAATGCGAACTGTCCCGTTCGAGCCGGTGGCGTCATTAACCCATGCCCGCTGCTGCCCCACCGAAGGCGCACCCGCACTGAGCAACGCATTGGAGGCGGCGTTCACCACTTCGAAATCGGCAGGCGTCAGCCCCATCTCGGCGATGATTCGTGAAATCGGCTTGGCCTGTACGGCCCCGCTGACGCCGAGGGCCAGTACGGTGGCCATCGCAATAGAAATCCGGGCTTTCATGAGCGCCTCTCTGAACTGAAATACATTTGCTCTCAAGGATATACCTCTGCGCGACCGCGGCCAAGCCCCTGCCGTCCACCTTCAAAATATCCCGAACAAACCTATCGCAAGCCTGCCGCTAGGATGGCACGCGCATTCGGAAGATAGTGACGCAAGACGAACCAGAGGCATCCGATGACATATCCAAACTACTATGCGCCCAAAGGCGGGCATCCGGGGCAAGAACAGCTTCTGACCGACCGCGCCATGTTGACTGATGCCTATGCGGTGATCCCCAAAGGCACGATGCGGGACATCGTCACCAGCTTTCTGCCCTTCTGGGAGGGTACGCGCCTGTGGGTCCTGTCCCGCCCGCTCAGCGGATTTGCCGAGACCTTCTCGCAATACATCATGGAGGTTCAGCCCGGCGGCGGCAGCGACCAGCCCGAAACCGATCCCAATGCGCAAGGCGTGATCTTCGTGGTGGAAGGTGGCGTGCGCCTGACGCTGGGCGAAACAACCCACGATCTGGAAACCGGCGGCTATGCCTATATCCCGCCAGGCAGCGATTGGACGCTGCACAACCGATCTGACGTCGTTGCTCGCTTCCATTGGGTCCGCAAAGCCTATCAGGCAGTACCAGGCCTGCCCGCGCCAGATCCGATCATCACCAACGAGCGTGATATCGCCCCCATTGCGATGCCGGGAACCGAGGGGCGCTGGGCCACCACCCGCTTTGCCGACCCGCAGGATTTGCGCCACGACATGCATGTCAACATCGTCACGTTCGAACCCGGCGGCGTGATCCCTTTCGCCGAAACCCATGTGATGGAGCATGGCCTCTATGTGCTTGAGGGCAAGGCTGTTTACCGCCTCAATCAGGACTGGGTCGAGGTCGAAGCGGGCGACTATATGTGGCTGCGCGCCTTCTGCCCACAGGCCTGTTATGCTGGCGGTCCGGGGCGGTTCCGCTATCTGCTGTATAAAGATGTGAACCGCCATATGCCGCTTGCGCCACCTGTCCGCTGACCCAAAGCGCGGCCTGCTGTGGCGGCAAATTGCCGTGCGGGGGTTCCCAGAATCGCTGGAATCTGATGAAATCAAATAAGATTTCAGCACTGGAGAGAGTTCGATGTTACTGCGCGGAACGACGATTGCACTGGCAACCACACTTGGCCTTACGGCATTTAACGCGGCCCCAGTCGCCGCCAAGGAGGAAACCAAATCCGTCTCCGTGATGAGCCGCACCTGGGCGGTCACGCAGGTCTCGGATGCTCCTGTGGTCTACCGGGCGACGCGGGACAATAACAATCTGAACCCGTTCGGCCCTCCGCCCCGTTTGCGGACCATTCAGGCGATTGCCGCGATCCAGCAGGCGACCGGCTGCAAGGTGATCCGTTCCAGCATGTATCAGAACATCTCGGGCCAGTTTTTCTCGCAGGTCAGTTGCGGCTGAAAATTGGTACAATCCAATCATTGAGGTCGCATAACCGGCCTGCCATAGCTGAGCCATGAGAATTGCGATCAACGGATTCGGCCGTATTGGCCGCACGATTCTGCGTCAGGTCCTCAGCCTGCCGCAGCATTCGGACATCGAACTGGTACTGATCAACGATATCGCGCCGATCGAGACCTGCGCCTATCTGTTTCAATACGACAGCACCTTCGGCCCCTACCCCGGTTCCGTCACGTGCGGGGATGCCGCGCTGGTCATTGATGAGCGTATCATCCCGATGTCGCACAGCACCGATCTGGCGCGGGTGGACCTGTCTGGTGTCGACGTCATGTTGGATTGCACCGGCATTGCGCGGACGTCGGATGTTGCCGGCCGGGGCCTGGGCGCAGGTGCTGGTAAGGTGTTGATCTCCGGCCCCTCTCCCGCGGCTGAGCTGACCGTGGTGCTGGGGGCAAACGAGGACCAGTTGGGCAATGCGCGGATCGTGTCCAATGCGTCATGCACCACCAATGGTCTGGCCCCGCTGGTCAAGCTGCTAGATACGCTGGGCGGGCTGGTGTCGGCCCATATGACCACGATCCACTGCTATACCAACAGCCAGCCCATGGTCGACGCCCCGCGCGGAGACCTCGCGCGTTCCCGCGCCGGTGCGCTGTCGATGGTGCCCACAACCTCCAGCGCCACGCATCTGATCGATGTGGTCCTGCCCCATCTGGCCGGGCGCATCTCGGGGGCGGCGGTTCGGGTTCCAACTGCAAGCGTCTCGGCGGTTGACCTCGTGGCGACGCTTGAACGCGGCATGACCGCCGAACAGTTTGACCACGCGCTGCGCGCAGCAATCGCGGCCTCAGAGGTTCTGGGCTGGACCGACCACCCCCTTGTCTCGTCCGACCTGCGCGCACGACCTGAATCCCTGATCCTCGCAGGCCCCGAGACCCGCCAGATCGGACAGCATCAAGTTCGTCTCTTCGGCTGGTATGATAATGAATGGGGCTTCTCAGCCCGGATGCTGGATGTGGCCCGCCTGATGGCCGACGCCTGACCGCAGCGGGCGGGCTTGCCCGCGCGCTGCCCGGCCCAACGGGTCCGGGGGCATCTTCGATGCACCCGGACCGGGCGGGAGCGTCCGGGTTCAGCGTTCGGTCACTTCGTAAGGGTCCTGGAACCAGAACTCTTCCAGGTTATCCCCCGCCCCGATCCGGTCCACCACCGCAAACAGCCCCGGCCCATGCAGCGGTGTCAGAACACCATGCCAGACGCCGCGATGATAGTTCACCGCCTGCCCCGGCTGCGTGACAAAGGCCCGAGGCCGCCCCGGTCGCCCGTTCTCATCCGGCGCTACAACCACCAGAAACGGCTGATGCGTCATCGGGATGAACGCCTGACTGCCTTCGGGATGCCGCTCGACCATCTCCAGCCGATAGGGCAACGCACGCGGATTGGCGTTGAACAGGCTGAGCCCCGCGCGACCGTCCGCAAATTCAAACGCCGCACGGTCGTGATACCGCCCGCATTGTCCCTGATTGATGATCTTGTCGGGCTCTCCCACAACCTCGATCAGATCACCAAAGGGTGCGAATGCCTCGACCGAGATCGGCTCAACCACGATCCGTTTCATGAGGGCAACACATCCCGCAGCCGGAACTCGGCGATGCGTTCAACCTGACGGCAGGCTTCGGCAAGTTCCGTATCCCGATCCTGACAGATCCGCCGCTCAAAGGTTTGCAGGATCGAGGCTTTGTCATGATCCCGCACGGCAATGATGAACGGGAACCCGAATTTCTCGGTATAACGCTGGTTCAGTTTAGTAAACGCCGCCCGTTCTTCATCCGTCAGCGCATCCAAGCCCGCCGAGGCCTGCTCCGACGTGCTCTCCTGCGTCAACCGCTTGGCCCGCGCCAGCTTGCCCGCAAGGTCGGGATGGGCTGTCAACACGCCCAAGCGTTCCGCCTCAGAAGCCGAACGGAACATCCGCGCGAGAGCATTGTGCAGCCCGCCCGCCGTATCATGCGCCGGGCCAAGCTCAAGATCAAAAGCACGCTCCGCGATCCATGCTGAATGCTCGAAAATGCCCCCATAAGCTGCGACAAACGCCTCTCGGTCCATCTGCGACGGTTTGGGATGCCGGGCGGCGGGATGCGTCTTGGCCCAATGCTCGGCAATCCGCAGGCGCGTGGCAAACCACACATCCGAGAACCCGCGCGCGTGATCCAGAAAGCGTTTCAGTGCCATGACCCGCCCCGGTCGCCCGATCAGACGGCAATGCAAACCGATCGAGAGCATCTTGGGCACACCTGCCTCGCCCTCAGCATAGAGCGCATCGAAGCTGTCCTTGAGATAGGAATAGAACTGATCGCCCGCATTGAACCCCTGCGGTGTGGCAAAGCGCATGTCGTTGCAGTCCAACGTGTATGGCATGATCAACTGATCCCGCCCCCCGGTCTGCATCCAATAGGGCAGATCATCGGCATAGGTGTCCGAGACGTAAGCAAACCCGCCCTCTTCCGCCACCAGACGAACCGTATTTTCGGAGCAGCGCCCCGTATACCACCCGCGCGGACGTTCTCCGATCACTTCGGTGTGCAGGCGGATGGCCTCGGCGATCTGCGCGCGCTCCTCGTCCTCGGGCATATCCTTGTGCTCGACCCATTTCAGGCCGTGGCTGGCGATCTCCCACCCAGCGGATTTCATCGCGGCAACCTGATCCGGAGACCGCGCCAGCGCGGTCGCGACGCCATAGACCGTGATCGGCAGGTCCTTCATCAACCTATGCAATCGCCAAAACCCGGCCCGCGCGCCGTACTCATAGATCGATTCCATGTTCCAATGCCGCTGTCCTTGCCATTGCGCGGCACCGACGATCTCGGACAAAAACGCCTCGGAGGCCGCGTCGCCATGCAGAACACAATTCTCGCCGCCCTCTTCGTAGTTCAGCACGATCTGCACAGCCAGCTTTGCGCCGCCCGGCCATTTGGCATCCGGTGGGTTGGCTCCGTATCCGATCATGTCTCGGGGGTAACGCGGCGGCTGCATGGTTTGTTCCAATTCGTTTACTGTTCCCGACAGCCTTAAACCAGATCGTCGCGCGGGATTATCAAATCAATCCGAACGCTGTTTCCGGTTCTTTCGGCATTTCCACTGTTTTCAACTTTGCGCCAGACTGTGACAAACCGAAAGGCAATTCAAAGGAGACACCCCGTGGCAGGTTATCTGACGACCCATGTTCTGGACACGGCGCGCGGCTGCCCGGCCGAGGGGCTGCGCATTGTGCTATACCGGATTTCGGGCGACGCCCGTGACAAGATCGCTGAGACCGAGACCAACGCGGACGGGCGTACCAACAGCCCGATCCTGCCGCAGGATGAATTTGAAACCGGTATTTATGAACTGGTTTTCTACGCCGGGGACTACTTGCGTGTATCCGGTCAGGACGGGGATGATCCGCTGTTTCTGGATCAGGTGCCCATTCGGTTCGGCATGTCCGACCCTCAGGCGCATTACCATGTGCCTTTGCTGCTGTCGCCCTACGGTTACTCCACCTATCGCGGCAGCTAAAGCAGCGCGCTTCCACCGGTCGTCTAGGCTGATTGCTCCGAGGTGCGGACCACCTTGCCGATCCGTTCAATCATGAAATCCATGAACAGGCGCGCCTTGGGATCCTGATGCCGCCGGTGCGTGTAAAGGCACGCCATCTGGACCGGAACAGGCGGGGTTTGCGTCGCTACGGCCACCAAGCGCCCTGCCTTGAGATGATCGGCCACTTCAAAGACCGGCTTCATCGCGATGCCTTGCCCCGACAGTGCCCAATCGGTCAGCACATCCCCGTCGTCGCATTCGAACCGGCCTGACACGGCGAACCGTTTTGGACCTTCCGGCGTTTCCAGCATCCACTGGAACTCGGTCGCGCCCGGAAACCGCAGGTTCAGACATTCATGTTTGTCAGCAATCAGCTCGGCTCCGGTCGTCGGCATGCCACGCCGCGCGATATAGTCCGGCGCTGCGCACAGCACGCGCTGGCAATCTGCGATCTTGCGGATGCGCAACGTGCTGTCCTCAGGCTGGCCAATGAAAAACGCCAAATCCAGCCCTTCGGTGGTCAGATCGACAGACCGGTCTGTCAGCCGCAGACGCACGTCGATCTCGGGATATTCAGACAGAAAATCAGGGACATGCGGCGCAAGCAGCCGTCGCCCGACTCCCAGAGGCGCGGCCACAAACAGCGACCCGCGCGGCGCTTCGGTCAGATGGGTGACCTGTGCTTCGGCCTCGTCTACCGCATCCAACACAGCTACCGCGCCGGGATAAAACGCCTTGCCCTGCTCGGTTGGCGACAGGTTCCGCGTGGTCCGCTGAAATAGGCGGACGCCCAAATGATCCTCTAGCTGAGAAATTCGTGCCGAGGTCACAGCCGGCGAAATTCGCAAGTCTCGCCCGGCGGCGGACATGCTGCCCAGATCGTAGACGCGAACAAAGGTGCGGATATTGTCGAGATAGGACATCTTATCGTTTTTTTTGATACAGTTTGACAATATACGGGAATACCGAAGAAAAGCCCCTTTGCCTAGTGTGACGGCAACTGATCGGAGAGAGCTTTCATGTACGACTTCGCCGTGTTCTGGGACTGGATGGCTTTTGGCGTGCGCTGGCTGCACGTGATCACCGCAATCGCCTGGATCGGATCATCGTTCTACTTCATCGCGCTGGATCTTGGCCTGAACCGCAACATCCCCGGCCCGGCGGATGGTGAGGAATGGCAGGTGCATGGCGGCGGCTTCTATCACATCCAGAAATACCTGGTCGCGCCCGAGCGGATGCCGGACCATCTGACCTGGTTCAAATGGGAAAGCTACGCGACCTGGCTAAGCGGTGCTGCGCTGCTGATGATCGTCTATTGGGTCGGCGGAGAGCTGTATCTGATCGACGCCCAAAAGGCCGATCTGGCGTTGTGGCAGGGTATTCTGATCTCAGCGGCATCGCTGACCATCGGCTGGCTGATCTATGACTACCTGTGCAAATCCGGTTTGGGCGAGCGCCCGACCCTGCTGATGGTGTTGCTGTTCGCGCTGCTGGTGGTCATGGGCTGGGGCTATAACCAGATTTTCACCGGCCGCGCCATGATGCTGCATCTGGGGGCGTTCACGGCCACGATCATGACCGCGAACGTGTTCTTCATCATCATGCCGAACCAGCGCATCGTGGTGGATGACCTCAAGAACGGGCGCACGCCGGACCCGAAATACGGCAAGATCGCCAAACTGCGGTCGACCCATAACAATTACCTGACCCTGCCGGTCGTGTTCCTGATGCTGTCGAACCACTACCCGCTGGCCTTCGCGACCGAGTATAACTGGATCATCGCAGCGCTTGTGTTCCTGATGGGGGTGACCATCCGGCACTACTTCAACACCCGCCACGCCCGCGCCGGAAACCCGACTTGGACATGGGCCGTCACCGCGCTGCTTTTCCTTGCGATCATGTGGCTTTCGACCGCCACGATGCACGAAACGCTGGACGAGGCCGAGGCTGCAGCGCTCACACCTTACGAACAGAAGTTCGCTGCTGCCGACGGGTTCGAAGACGCACATGATATCGTGCTGGGCCGTTGTTCGATGTGCCACGCGCGCGAGCCGGTTTGGGAGGGTATCCTGTGGGCTCCCAAGGGGGTGCTGCTGGAAACCGAAGCCGACATCGCCCGCAACGCGCAACAGATTTATCTGCAATCCGGCGTCACCCACGCCATGCCCCCTGCCAACGTGACCTACATGGAGCCCGAAGACCGCGCAGCGATCATTCGCTGGTTCCGCAACGCTGACCTATAGGCCGCTAATGCCCGGCATCTGACTTTTAGCACTTCCCCTGTGCCCCGACAGATGATCTAACATGAGGTCAACAAGCCGCAGCAACGCATTTTGCGGCAACAGTGATTTCGACTTGGGGCAGTTGGAGCCGGAAGATGAAGCGGAGCGGACCGCACAGCGTTCTGAGGTGCTGGCTTTTTGGCACACTGGCAGCCCTGACCCCAACGCTTGTTTCCGCACTTGAAACCAGCTTGACAGCGCCCGGAGCTTCCGAGGACCTCGTTGATCGGCTTGAAGAAACCTCTTCTGTGCTCAATGCGGACTCGCGAGGTCTGGATACATCACTTGAGATCCTTTCGGCCGCGTTGTCCGATTACCGCACCATCGTGCAGATCATGTACGATGAGGGATATTTCAGCCCGGTGGTCAGCATCAAACTGGACGGTCAGGAAGCGGCGAACATCAACTCTCTGAACGTGCCCGCACAATTCAGACGCGCCGCGATAACGGTGCAGCGCGGTCGGCGGTTCAAATTCGGCACAGCAGTGGTGCAACCTCTGGCCCCTGATACGGTGCTGCCCGAAGAGTTCGCCACCGGCAAACGCGCCACAACCGGCGCGATCCAGCAGGCTGCCTCGACGGGCGTACAGGGCTGGCGCGATGCGGGTCATGCCAAAGCCGGGGTTGCCGATCAAAAAGTCATCGCCCGACATGCGCAGGCGCGTCTGGATGCGACGATTGATCTGGCTCCCGGGCCGCGACTGACTTTCGGCAAAATGATCATTCAGGGCGACACACGGGTCCGGCACGAGTCGATCGAAAAAATCGCTGGCTTCCCGTCGGGCGAGGTCTACTCGCCTCAGCAGGTGCAAAAGGTCGGTACACGGCTGCGCCGGACCGGAACGTTCAGCGTGGTGTCGTTGCAGGAACGGGACACCCCCAACCCCGATGGCACGCTGGATTTCGACGCCACATTCGAGGACCTGCCCCCCCGCCGACTGACCTTCGGGGCCGAGATCGCCTCACGCGATGGCGTGGACCTTACGGCGACATGGACGCACAGGAACGTTTTCCGCCGCGCCGAGCGTCTGCGGTTCGAGGCCGCCATCCGCAACATCGGCGGGGCCGAGGACATTGACGGACGTATCGGCCTGCGTCTGGATCAGCCCGACCGTCTGGGCCCCGATGACAACACGTTCTGGAGTGCCCTGCTGGAACGGCGCAATACTGAGAACTACAACGTCACCGTCGCCTCGCTGGCTTACGGCGCGCGGCGCACCTTCTCGGACCGGTTCTATGCCGAAGCCTCGGCTGGGTTTCAGTATTCCGACGCGGACGACGCATTCGGCGATGGACGCAAATTCCGATATTTCATCCTGCCATTCCGGTCCGAATGGGACGAGCGCGACAGCAAGGTCAGCGCCACCCGCGGGTATTTTCTGGACGCTCAGGTGATGCCGTTCATCGGGTTTTCGGAAACGGATACCGGTTTGCGCATGTTCTTTGACGGGCGCACCTATAACGATCTGGGCACCAACGGGCGGCTGGTGCTGGCGGGGCGGGTACAGCTGGGATCGGTCATCGGGCCATCGCTGGATGGGGTCACACCAGACTTCCTGTTCTTCTCGGGCGGCGCGGGCACGGTTCGGGGTCAGCCGTTCGAAAGCCTCGGCATTCCCATCGGGGACGGGGTCGCGGGCGGCAAGTCCTTTCTGGGACTTTCAGCCGAGGTGCGCGGTCGCGTGACCGACGCGATCTCATTGGTCGGGTTCTACGACTATGGCGTGGTCGACACTTCGTCCTTCATCGGCAGCGGATCCGAAGAACACGCTGGTGCGGGCATCGGTATCCGGTATGATCTGGGGGGCTTTGGGCCTTTGCGCTTTGATCTTGCTGTACCGGTTCAGGGCGACACCGGCACAGGGTTGCAATTCTATCTTGGGATCGGACAGGCCTTTTGATGCGTCGTGTTGCATATCCCCTGCTGCTGAGTTCGGTGGCTTTCGCCGCCCCCGTGGCCGCGCAGGACGAAGACGGCGGCAGCATGATCGAGCGTTTCCTGCAAGACACCCTGTCGGGCGACGACCAGAATGTGCGCGTAATCGGGTTGCAGGGCGCGCTGAGTTCCCGCGCCACCATCCAGGAGATCACGGTTGCCGATGACGAAGGCGTCTGGCTGACCATCAAGAACGCCGAGCTGGACTGGAACCGGCTGGGGCTTCTGCGGGGGAGGTTCTCGGTCAACGCGCTGACGGCGCAAGAGATCGATATCGCCCGCGCGCCTGGCACGACGACCAAAGAGGCCCCCCACCCTCGGCCGAGACACAACCGTTTCAACTGCCCGAGCTGCCGGTCTCGATCGAGATCGGCGAGCTGCGCGTAGACGATCTGGCGCTGGGAGAGCCGCTGATCGGAGTCGCGGCTGATCTGCAGGTGAACGGGAACCTATCGCTCGCAGATGGTGCGCTGGACACCACGCTGGATATCGACCGGCTGGACCGGGCGGGCGATACCATCGACCTGACGGCAGGCTTTGACAATTCAAGCCGCCAGATCGATCTGGACCTGACGGTCGCCGAAGCCTCGGGCGGGTTGATCGCGACCGCGTTGGGCGTGCCCGACACGCCGCCCATCGAACTGACGGCCAAAGGGTCCGGGCCTGTCAGCGATTTTACTGCCGATATCGGCCTCAGCAGCGATCAGCAGTTGCGCGTCACCGGTCAGGTCCGGCTGCGCAGCGCCGAAGAGGGTGGGACCGCCGCCGATGGCATCGCCTTCACCGCCGATCTGGGCGGCGATCTGACGCCGTTTATGGCCGAGAACATGGACACGTTCTTTGGCACCGACACCAAGCTGTTCGTCGATGGTCGTACCCATCCCGACGGCGCGCTGGATATCTCGGATATCGAAGTCACCTCGCAGGCGTTGGAGCTGAAAAGCCAACTCAGTCTCGGCGCGGGCGGCACGCTGCAACTGGCTGCGCTGCAGGGCCGGATCACGCCGCCCGAGGGCGATAGTGTTGTGCTGCCCATCAGCGGTGGCGACACCTCGATCGGTGCGGCGCAAATCTCGGCGCTGTTCAATGCCGAGAATGGCAATCTGTGGGACCTGAGCCTGACCACAAATGCTGTCTCGACACCCAATCTGAAACTGGATCACGCACGCATCACCGGTCAGGGCGCTTTGGATCAGAGCAACGGGCTGTCGGTCGATGGCGATCTTCAGGCGGTGCTGGACGGGCTGGATATGGCCGACCCGGCGCTGGGCGTAGCGATAGGCGATCAGATCACGCTGGACGGCCAGTTCGATTACGGCAACGACCAGTCGCTGGAACTGTCGGGGTTCGAACTGGTCGGCAGCGATTATACGCTGGGCGCGGATGCGGTGATCAGCGGTCTGGCGACCGGGCTGCAGGTAGATGGCAACGCCACGTTGCGGGCCAGCGACCTGTCGCGATTCTCGGATCTGGCACAACTGCAACTGGGCGGAGAGGCCTCGATCCGGGTGCAGGGCAACGGCTCACCGCTTGAGCGCAGCTTTGACGGCAAGGTGGTGATCAGCGGGCGCGACCTGTCCACCGGGCGCGACGATATCGACCCGGTGATCTCGGGCGAGACCGAGATCACGCTGGACGCCAAGCGCGGCACCGACGGCGTGACCATCCGCGAATTCGCCATCAGCAGCGAGGCGGTGACCGCACAAGCCAGCGGTACGGTCACAACGCCGGATGGCAATGTCTCGATCGACGGGCAGGCCAGCGTCAATGCCTCGGACCTGTCGGTGTTCTCAGGTCTGGCCAAGCGCGAACTGGCCGGAGCCGTTCAGGCCCGGCTGGATGGCAAGGGCACCGTTCAGACGCTGGAATTCGACGGGCAGGCCAGCGTGATCGGCACCGATATCCAGACCGGGATGAGCGATATCGATCCGCTGCTGACGGGCCGCACCACGATCAACTTTGACGGTGCGCGCTCGGATGATCAGATCGTCATTCGCAGCGCGACGATCAATGGCAAGGCCCTGACCGCCGAGGTCGCGGCGACGATCGATGACCCGACGGGTGAGCTTGCCGTGGATGGTTCGGCCAAGGTGAACGCGCCCGATTTGTCGTTGTTTTCCGGGCTGGTAGGGCGTGAGCTAGCGGGCTCGGTCAAGGCCGATCTTGCGGGTCAGGGCGCAAAAGGCAGCAAGACCTTTGATGTAAAAGGCAACGTAACGGCGGATGATCTCGGCACCGGTATCGATCTGGTTGACGGGCTGGTGCAAGGCCGCACCACACTGAACATAGATGCAGTGAATGACGAGCAGGGCCTGAACATCCGCACCTTCCAGCTGAACGGCACGGCACTGACCGCCGATGCGTCGGGCCAATTGGACCGCGACGCGGGCGGGCTGACCTTTTCGGCAGCTCTGGACGACATGAACCGCCTCTCGCCCACCCTGTCCGGCCCGCTGCGGCTTGAGGGCAACGTGGCCCCCACCGGCTCGGGGCTGGAAGGCACCGCCCGGCTTCTGGGACCTGAAAGCTCGTATGCCAGCCTGTCGGGCAGCGTCGACACAAACGGTGCGGCCGATCTGGATTTTGACGCCCGCCTCAACCGGATCGAACGGTTTGCCCCCGATTTCCCCGGCACCGTCTCGGCCACGGGCACGGCAAAGCGGGACGCCGGCCAATGGACAATCGACGCCAAGGCCGAAGGTCCAGCCCAGATCAACAGCACCGTCGCAGGCACGTTTGACGAAACCAGCGGCACCGCCGATCTGAAAATGCAAGGCGGGGTCAATATCGGCATCGCCAACGCCTTTATCTCGCCCAACAGCCTGCAAGGCACGGCACGCTTCGATCTGGCCCTGAAGGGCGCGCCATCGCTGAGCGCGCTCAGCGGTACAATCTCGACCTCGGGCACTTCGATGGCGCTGCCAGAGGTGGGTCAGACCATCAATGGCATCTCGGGGGCCGTCACGCTGGCCCAAAACCGCGCAACGATTGATCTGCGGGGCGGCGTCCGCGCGGGCGGAGGCTTTACGGTCACTGGCCCCGTCGACCTGACGCCGCCCTTCAATGCGCAGATCACCACCGCGCTCAACAATCTGGTGCTGACCGACAAGCTGCTTTATGAGACCACACTCAACGGCCAGATCGCACTGACGGGGGCTTTGGCGGGCAACAGCGCGATTGCCGGGCAGATCAACTTCGGCGAGACCAACATCAACCTCGCCGCCGCCGCAGGTGCCGTCGGTGCGGCCCCGATCCCGCCGATGGAGCATCTGAACGAAAGCCGTGCCGGGTTCCTGACCCGCGAACGCGCCAATCTCGTCGAAAGCGAAAACGCCGAAAAAAGCAACTCGCGTATCGCATTGGACATCAATCTGCTGGCCCCGAAGGCAGTCTTTGTCCGCGGTCGGGGGGTGAACGCCGAGCTTGGCGGGCGGATCAATATCGGCGGCACCACGACAGCCGTGGTCCCATCCGGCCAAATCGAATTGATCCGAGGCAATTTTGACATCCTCGGCCGTCGATTGGCACTGACCAAGGGGCTGGTCACCCTGCAAGGCGACCTGACCCCGTATATCGAGTTTGAATCCTCGACCAGCACATCCGACGGCACCGCGACCATCGAAATCGCGGGTCCGCTGGATTCGCCGGAAATCGACGTATTCTCGGACCCCGAGCGCCCCACCGAAGAGGCGCTGGCGATGTTGCTTTTCGGCAATCGTTTCTCGGAACTGTCGCCCTTCGTCATTGCGCAGATGGCAGCTTCGCTGGCGCAGCTCAGCGGTGCAGGAGGGGACGCGACCAAGGGTGTACGCGACGCAACCGGTGTAGATACCGTTGATATCGGTGCTACATCCGGCGGTGCCGGGCGTCTGGGCGCCGGAGCTTATCTGAGTGACAATCTTTACACCGATTTCACCGTCAATACCGAAGGCGATACCGAGGTCAACCTGAACCTGGATGTGACCGATAGCTTCACAGTCCGAGGCACGGTGGATGGGCGCGGCGAAACCGGTCTGGGTATTTTCTTCGAGCGTGATTACTGACGCGCCGCGCTCAAGCGGCCGCAAATCGACACTGTTTTGCACACCGGAGATGCGCGTAAAAAAGGCGACCAAAGGGCCGCCTTTCCAAAGTTGCTTAGTGCTCGTTTTATTCTGCCGCGATGGCATCCTCGATCTTCTCGACGCGAATGGCCGAGAACTTGAATTCGGGGATCTTGCCATAGGGGTCGATGGCCGAGTTGGTCAGGATGTTCGCAGCCGCCTCGACATAGGCAAACGGGATGAACACCATATCCTCGGCAATCGCCCGGTCGGCCCGCGCCATGATCTCGATCGAGCCACGACGGGTGGTCAAGCGGATCATCTCACCCGGTTCGATCCCCATCAGTTTCAGCGTGCGGGGATTGAGCGAACAGTTCGCCTCGGGTTCGACAGCGTCCAGAACCTTGGCGCGGCGGGTCATTGACCCGGTGTGCCAGTGTTCGAGCTGACGGCCGGTCGTGGCGATCATCGGGAACTCGTCATCGGGTGCCTCATCGGGCGGGATCACGCTGGCCGGAGTAAACCGGGCTTTCCCGTCCGCACGCGGGAAGCCATCGCCGAATACGATAGACTGACCGGGGTCAGTTTCGCTGAGCGATGGATAGGTGATCGTCTCGGCCTCCAGACGCTCCCACGTGATGTTATCGAGCGAATTCATCGTCAACTTCATCTCGGCAAAGACTTGGGACACATCGGTATAATCCCAGTTCAAACCGATGCGCTGCGCCAATTCGACCGTGATCGCCCAGTCCTCGCGCGCCTCACCCGGAGGCGGCACGGCAGGGCGCACGCGCTGTACCTGACGGTTGGTGTTCGACACGGTGCCGTTCTTTTCATACAGCGCCGAGGCAGGCAGGATGATGTCGGCATAGTTCGCCGTCTCGGTCAGGAAGATGTCCTGCACGATCATCAGGTCCAGCTTGGCCAGCGCATCGCGGGCGTGGTTCACATCCGGGTCGGACATGGCCGGGTTTTCACCCATGATGTACATGCCCTTGATGTTGCCCTGATAGGCCTGATCAATGATCTCCGTCACCGTCAGACCCTTTTCGTTTGAAAAGTCGTCCGAATTCCAGACCTCATTGAATTTGGCGCGGATGCCGTCGTCGGTGACAGTCTGGTAGTCAGGCAGGAACATCGGGATCAGACCCGCATCCGAGGCCCCCTGCACGTTGTTCTGACCGCGAAGCGGGTGCAGACCCGCGCCGGGTTTGCCAACGTTGCCGGTCATCAGAGCCAGCGAGATCAGGCAGCGCGAATTGTCGGTGCCGTGAATGTGCTGGCTGACGCCCATCCCCCAGAAGATCAGCCCCGCCTTGGCCTGCGCAAAGGTGCGCGCGACGCGGCGCAGTTGGTCCGGCTCAATGCCGCAGATTGGGGCCATCGCTTCTGGCGTGAACTGGCGCAGATGCTCTTTCTCGGCTTCCCAGTTCTCGGTCCAGCGGTGGATATACTGGCTGTCATAGAGCTCTTCCTCGACGATCACGTTCATGATCGCGTTGAGCATCGAGACATCTGCACCCGGACGGAACTGCAGCATTTCGTCGGCGAACTTGCGCATGCCAACGCCGCGCGGGTCCATCACGATCAGCTTGCCGCCACGCTTGGCGAACTGCTTGAAATAGGTCGCCGCAACCGGGTGGTTTTCGATCGGGTTGGCCCCGATGATGATCGCCACATCCGCGTCCTTGATATCGTTGAACGCAGCGGTCACCGCGCCCGATCCGACGTTTTCAATCAGCGCAGCAACAGAGGACGCATGGCACAGACGGGTGCAGTGGTCGACATTGTTGTGACGGAATCCCTGACGGATGAACTTCTGGAACAGATACGCTTCTTCGTTGGTGCATTTGGCCGAACCAAAACCTGCAACGCTGCGCGGGTCTTCGTCGCGCAGGGCCACCAGTTTGGAGGCCGCGAGGTCCATCGCCTCTTCCCAGCTCGCTTCGCGGAAATGGGTCGACAGATCGCTTGGATCGACGTTCAGGCCCTTCTCGGGGGCGTCCTCGCGCCGGATCAGCGGCTTGGTCAGGCGGTGCGGGTGATGGATGTAATCGAACCCGAACCGGCCCTTGACGCACAGGCGGCCTTCGTTTGCGGGGCCGTTAATGCCCTCGACATATTTGACCTTACCGTCCTTCACCTTCAGCGAAACCTTGCAGCCCACGCCGCAGAACGGGCAGACGCTTTCGGTTTCGCTATCGTAGTCCTTGCTGTCTCCGCGCTGTTGGTCGTCCAACACGGTGGCAGGCATCAGCGCGCCGGTGGGGCAAGCCTGAACGCATTCACCGCAGGCCACACAGGTTGAATCGCCCATCGGATCATTCTGGTCGAACACAACCTGCGCGGTATGACCACGACCGGCCATGCCGATCACATCGTTCACCTGCACTTCGCGGCAGGCGCGGACGCAGAGGTTGCAGTTGATGCAGGCGTCCAGATTGACGCGCATCGCCACGTGGCTGTCATCCAGCAGCGGAATTTTCTCGGCCTCTTTCGCCGGGAAACGGCTGTCGCTGACATCACTCAGCTTAGCCATGTCCCAGAAATGGCTTGAGGTATCGTGCGCCTCTTCCGGTTGATCCGCGACCAGCAGCTCCATGACCATGGCGCGCGATTTCTCGGCCCGTTCGGTGTCGGTTTTCACCACCATACCGTCCGCCGCAGGACGGATGCACGAGGCAACCAGCGTACGCTCACCTTCCACCTCGACCATACAGGCGCGGCAGTTGCCGTCCGGGCGATAACCCGGCTGCGGTTTGTGGCACAGGTGCGGGATGGTGAAACCCTGACCCTTGGCGGCTTCCCAGATGGTCCAGCCTTCGGGCACGGTGACATCTTCGCCGTTCAGGTTGAAGGTGACGGTTTTGTTCGGGCTTGCGTCTAGCATGGCTCTGTCTCCCTTCAGATTTCGTCAGCGAAATGTTTCATGACAAGGCGGATCGGGTTCGGAGCCGCCTGCCCCAGACCGCAGATCGAGGCGTCGCCCATCACCTGACAAAGGTCTTCCAACAGATCGGTGTCCCATTTGTCAGCCTGCATCAACTTGACCGCCTTTTCGCAGCCTGCCCGGCAGGGGGTGCACTGGCCACAGCTTTCATCCTCGAAGAACCGTAGCATGTTCAGCGCCGCATCGCGCGCCGTATCCTGATCGGACAGGACCACGACAGCGGCGGAGCCGATGAAGGTGCCATGCGGCTGCAGCGTGTCGAAATCCAACGGGATGTCGTCCATCGACGCGGGCAACAGACCAGAGGAAGGACCACCCGGCTGATACGCCTTGAAGGTCTGACCTTCGGCCATGCCACCAGCGGCTTCGATCACGTCCAGAATGGTCGAACCAGCAGGCAGCAAGTAAACACCCGGCTTCGCCACACGGCCCGAGACCGAATAGCTCCGCAAACCTTTACGACCGTTCTTTTCGGTGCTGTTGAGGCATTCCGGCCCCTCGCGGCAAACCTTCGTGACCCAATACAGCGTCTCGACATTGTGCACCAAGGTCGGGCGGTTGAAGACCCCAACCTGCGCCACAAACGGAGGACGATGCCGCGGCAGGCCCTTTTTGCCTTCAATCGACTCGATCATCGCGGATTCTTCACCGCAGATATACGCACCGGCACCCCGGCGCAGATCGATATAGCCGGGCTCAACAATCCCGGCCTGCTCCAACGCGGCAATCTCGCGGCGCAGGATTTCCAGAACCGCCGGATACTCGTCGCGCATATAGATGAAGCAAGTCTCGGCCTCGACAGCCCATGCAGCGATCAGCATGCCCTCAAGGAAGACATGCGGCGTGCGCTCCAGATAGTAACGGTCTTTGAATGTGCCGGGCTCGCCTTCATCCCCGTTGACGGCCAGATATCGCGGGCCCTCGTTCATGCGAACAAAGCCCCATTTCTTGCCGGACGGGAAACCGGCACCACCCAGACCACGCAGGCCCGAGGACAGAACGTCTTCCTGCACCTTCTCCCAGTCGCCGCCCGCGCGCAGCTCTTTCAGCTTTGCGTAGCCGCCATTGGCCTCATAGGCCGCGAAGGTTTCGTAATCGGGCACATGTGCATGGGTGTCATCGGCAGCAATCGCAGCCTGCACCTTCTCGGGGGTCGCATGGTCGATATGGTTGTGGCCAATCTCAAGCACCGGAGCGGTATCGCAACGACCCATGCAGGGCGCGCGAACAACACGCACCTCGGACGGATCCAGACCATCTTCCAAAGCCTTCTGCAATTGCTGGGCGCCTGCCATCTCACAGGAGAGGGAATCACAGACACGGATCGTCAGCGCGGGCGGAGGTGTTTCGCCCTCTTTCACCACGTCGAAATGGGCATAGAAGGTCGCGGTCTCATAGATTTCGGCCTGACCAACCCGCATCTCAACCGCCAGAGCGGCAATGTGATCGGCGCTGATATGGCCGTGCGCATCCTGAATCAAATGCAGGAATTCGATCAGCAGATCACGACGGCGCGGGCGATCGCCCAACAGGCGCGCGATCTCGGCCTGCGCCTCATCCGTGAATTGACGGCCTTTGGGCGTGTGCCGCCCCTTGCCTTTACCTGACTTCCAAACGCCCTTGGGTGCGCCTGATGGCTTGGTGTCTAATGGTGCCATGATGCCCTCCGATTCAGGCCCCGTGTCTCATCAGATCAGCATATCGTCAAATCGCATATTTCAATCGCACGATAACGACATCTTATCACCGTAAGGAGGCGACAATGGCCCGTAGCGCCTCGACTGTTGGCAATTCAGGATCACGGCTGAGCGTGGCCAGACATATCGGCTTGCTGACCACAGGATCGATCAGAGGCAGCACTTTCGTTCCCTTCAACTCGCCCAGCGCCCGTACCAGAACCCGGGGCACAACCGTGGCTGCCAACCCCTCGCGTGCCATGACCATCGAGGCGGTGAAGCCGCTGGTCTCTGCCACCACATGAGGGTGCAGACCCTGTTCGGCGAAGATACGGTCAAGAATACGCCGGTTCTGCATCTGCGGCTCAAGCAGGCTGATGGGAAATTCGGCAACCTGCGCCCATGGGATCGGACCGGTTTCCCCGGTCATATGGGACGGGATCAACAGCACATAGGTTTCTTCATAAAGCGGCTGAACTTCGCGCAAATCGGTTCCGATGCTGTCGCCATAAGTGATGCCCGCATCCAGACTGCCCTCATCCAGCCGGTGCTGAATGGCGGTGGCCGACATAGTCTCGATCCGCGCGACGATGCGCGGATGGGCGTCGCGCAGCCGCTTGATGAGCCGACCGGTAAACGCGATCGCAGTCGGAATCACCCCAAGGATCAGTGTCCCGGTGATCTCACCCTTCGAGGCCAGCACCTGTTGTTCCAACGCCTTGGTCTCGTCCAGAATACGCCGCGCCCGCAGGACGATCATCTCGCCCTCTTCGGTCAGACCCTGAAACCGGTTGGCGCGGCGCACGATTGAGACGCCGAGCCGGTCTTCGAGGTTACGGATGCGCATGGAAAAGGCCGGCTGTGAAATCCCGCACTCTTCGGCCGCTTTGGCAAAATGGCGATGCCGCGCAAGGGCGCTGAGGAGTTGGAGGTCGCGGATTTCGATCATTTGGAGTTTCTCTGGGTCACGCCAAAAATCAGTGTAACCGCTATTGCGCCAACGGAAAATCCCCTGGCAGTGATCAGGTCAGCCGCAGGACGTAGACATTGTTTAAATACCCCTGATCCCCGATCCGGAACTGGGTCTCGCCGATCTGCTCAAAGCCCCAAGCAAGGTAGAACGCAATGGCCGGGGTGTTTGCGGCGTTGGTCGTCAGCCAGACCACGTGTTCCTGCTGATCCCTGCAATGTTGCAACGCAGCCGCCAAAAGGCGTTTGCCGATACCTTTTCCGTGATGGCGCGGCTGTACATAGAAGGTGGCGATCTCCATGCCCGACCAACCGTCCACCGGGGCATCGCGCGACGAGGAGACTCGGATGAACCCGTCTATCCCCTCTTGATTTTCCGACACCACAAGGAACTCTTCAGGGTCAGAAATCTGGTTGCGGATCTTGGCTTGCGTGAATTCTGACAGAGCGTAATCGGCAAAAAGCCGCTGACGCCACATTTGAGATATGTACCTACCCACACCTCGATCGAGATCGCCGCAATGCTGGAGGCATCCGACAGTTCTGCCGCACGCAGGGTCAACGCGCTATCAGGTGTTGAACAAGAAATGCATCACATCGCCGTCCTTGACGATGTAGCCTTTGCCCTCAGCCCGCATCTTGCCTGCTTCCTTGGCGCCCTGTTCACCATTCGCAGCGATATAGTCGTCATAGGCGATGGTCTCGGCGCGGATGAAGCCTTTCTCGAAATCACCGTGGATGACGCCTGCGGCCTGCGGCGCGGCAGTGCCGGTGCGGATGGTCCAAGCCCGGGCCTCTTTCGGGCCGACGGTGAAATAGGTTTCCAGCTTCAGCAGGTCGTAACCGGCACGGATGAGGCGGTCCAGGCCGGGTTCTTCCAGACCCATTTCCTCAAGGAACATTTGCGCCTCGTCATCTTCCAGCAGGCTGATCTCTTCTTCGATCTTGGCGCTGATGATCACGTGCGAGTTGCCCTGCGCTGCGGCCATTTCCGCGACCTTGGCGGAATATTCATTGCCCTCGGCGGCTTCCTCCTCGGACACGTTGCAGACATAGAGCACCGGTTTGGTGGTCAGCAGTTGCAGCATCTTCCATGCCTTGGCGTCTTCGTCCGAGACCTCAACCAGACGGGCGGGTTTGCCATTTTCCAGCATCGCCTGCGCCTCGGCCAGCAAACGGTCCTGCTGTGCCGCTTCTTTGTCGTTGCCTTTCAGCTTACGCACCAGATTGGCGCGGCGCTTTTCGATGCTTTCCAGATCGGCCAGCATCAGTTCAGTCTCGATGGTGTCGGCATCAGCCACAGGATCAACGCGACCATCCACATGAGTCACATCACCGTCTTCAAAACACCGCAGCACATGGGCGATGGCGTCGGTTTCGCGGATGTTGGCCAGGAACTGATTGCCCAGTCCCTCGCCTTTCGAGGCCCCCTTCACCAGACCAGCGATATCCACAAAGGTCATGCGCGTGGGAATGATCTGTTTCGAGGACGCAATCGCCGCCAGCTTGTCCAGCCGGTCATCGGGAACGGCCACGTCGCCCACGTTGGGCTCGATGGTGCAGAATGGGAAATTCGCCGCCTGTGCGGCTGCGGTTTTGGTCAGTGCATTGAACAGGGTCGACTTGCCTACATTCGGCAGACCCACAATTCCCATCTTAAAGCCCATCCCGGCCTCCTGCATAACACTAGCGCGCTGCTTCTATGCAGGTCTGGGGTAATGCGCAAGGTAGACCGCGCAGCACAAACCCGAGTCCATTCTGCCACATCACGAAACCGAGACCGTATTGTGTTCTTGCCTCCATTGAAAATGCGCACTTAAGCTCACCAATAAAAGACATATGAATAAACGACGGACTGAGTAGTGACGATGAAATCCCTTCTTGTTTTGGCCTTTACGCTGGCTGCAGCAGGTGCTGCACAGGCACAATCGGTAATTTTTGGCGCAGGCTATGCGGACTTTTCCGCAGCGGACGCGGATGATCAGGCCGTATTTTCGCTGGAGTATCAGCACCGCCCGTTTCACGAGGCAACGCGTTTCAGCGCAACATGGGGCGCGGCGCTGACTGTCGATACCGATGGCGATACTCATCTGGGCGCTGGTCTGGTCGGGCTTTATAGTTTCGCGGACCGCTGGTTCGTCGAGGGCAGCGTTTTTCCCGGTTACTATAATGAGTCAAACGCCGCGAACGATCTGGGTGGCGAGTTTCAGATTCGCAGCCTTCTGGGCCTTGGATACACGCTGGACAGCGGCAACAAGGTCTCGGTCGCGATCACGCATATCTCGAACGCCAGCACAGATTCGGACAATCCCGGCGTGAACTCGGTCTTTCTGAGATATCACTACGCGTTCTGAGCAAGCGGGATTGATTTTCGGGCCGAGTTTCTGCACATCAGGTCCAAACCTCGTGTGCAAGGACATCTGATGACCCGTATCGACGCCAAATTCGCCGCCCTGAAAGCCGAAGGCAAGAAGGCGTTTGTCGCCTACATCATGGCGGGCGATCCCGACTATGAAACCTCGCTTGAGGTGGTCAAAGGCCTGCCCGGCGCAGGTGTGGATGTGATTGAGCTGGGCTTGCCATTCACTGATCCGATGGCGGATGGCCCGACCATTCAGGCCGCAGGGCAACGCGCTCTGGACGGCGGGATGACACTGCAGCGCACGCTGGATCTGGCACGGGCCTTTCGTGAAACTGATGACGTCACCCCGATTGTGCTGATGGGATACTACAATCCTATCTATAGCCGCGGCGTCGACACCTTCCTTGAGGATGCAAAATCAGCCGGCATCGACGGGCTGATCGTGGTCGACCTGCCGCCGGAAGAAGACGCCGAACTCTGCCTGCCCGCGCAGGCCGCCGGGTTGAACTTTATCCGACTGGCCACGCCCACCACCGACGACAAACGCCTGCCGCGCGTACTGCAGAATACATCAGGGTTCGTGTATTATGTCTCGATCACCGGGATCACAGGAGCTGCCGAGGCCCAAGCCACTGATGTCGGGCCCGAGGTGTCTCGGATCAAAGACCAAACCGACCTGCCTGTCATCGTCGGATTTGGCATCAATACCCCAGAGAAATCCCGCGCCATAGCCAGCGTGGCAGATGGCGCCGTGGTCGGGTCCGCCATAGTCAGCAAGATAGGCGCAGGCAATTCGGTGTCCGAGGTTCTGGACTTCGTCAAATCTCTGGCTGACGGCGCCCACTCTGCTTGAGCCACAGACTGAAATCTTACAAAAATCCGGGTGCCCCCAGCGAACATCAGTTCGGCTGGGGGTTTTCGTTTTCATACCGTCGGACAGCGCGGCAACCAACCGCATCATGCTGTGTTGCGCAGCGTCGCAGAAATTGGTAAAGAAACTTAACCAATCCTGCAAAGGCCCGATATCATGCCCGTGATTACGACTATCGAAGATCTCAAACGCATCTACGAACGCCGCGTTCCGCGCATGTTCTACGACTACGCCGAAAGCGGCAGCTGGACAGAGCAGACATTTCGCGAAAACAGCTCGGATTTCGAAGACATACGACTGCGGCAGCGCGTTGCAGTGGACATGACCGGGCGCACAACAGCCTCGCAAATGATCGGGCAGGACGTGTCGATGCCGGTGGCATTGGCCCCGGTGGGGCTGACAGGTATGCAGCACGCAGATGGTGAGATCAAAGCGGCCAAGGCGGCTGAGGCCTTTGGTGTACCCTTTACCCTGTCCACTATGTCGATCAACTCCATCGAGGATGTGGCCGAAAGCACCTCGGCACCGTTCTGGTTCCAGCTCTATACGATGAAGGACCAAGACTACGTTGGGCGGCTGATCCAACGGGCCAAAGATGCAAAATGCTCGGCGCTGGTTATCACGCTTGATCTGCAGATTCTGGGTCAACGGCACAAGGACCTTAAGAACGGCCTGTCCGCCCCGCCAAAGCTGACCCCCAAGACCATCGCCAACCTGATGACAAAATGGGCCTGGGGCATCGAGATGCTGGGGGCCAAACGCCGGGAATTCGGCAATATCGTGGGCCATGTCCACAATGTCACCGACACCAGATCGCTGGGCACATGGACGGCCGAACAATTCGACCCCAGCCTGGATTGGGGAAAGGTCGAGAAACTGATGGAACAGTGGGGCGGTAAGGTCATCCTCAAGGGCATTCTGGACGCCGAGGACGCCAAAATGGCGGCCAAGCTGGGGGCTGACGCGATTGTGGTGTCGAACCACGGCGGTCGGCAACTGGACGGCGCGCTCAGCTCGATCCGGGTCCTGCCCGAGATTATGGACGCAGTCGGCAGCGACGTCGAAGTACACCTGGACAGCGGCATCCGCTCGGGTCAGGACGTTCTGAAAGCCTTGGCACTTGGGGCCAAGGGCACTTTCATCGGCCGCGCCTTTGTTTATGGCCTGGGAGCGATGGGTCAGAAAGGCGTGACAACCGCGCTGGAAGTGATTCAGAAGGAACTCGACACAACCATGGCCTTGTGCGGAGAACGCGACGTGGCCAATCTGGGGCGTCACAACCTGCTGATCCCCGAAGATTTTGGCGGTCGCTGGCAAGCCTGATCGCTTGCTGAACCCAAGGATGGGGGCGCTGCCCCCGCCGCCCTGCGGGCGCCTCCCCCGGGATATTTTTGGCCAGATGAAGCAGGGGATCCGCACTTCATCTGGCTATAAATATCCCGGAGCGCGAGGCAGAGCCTCGCAAAAATCCAAGCTGGACAAAAACCTCTTTCCAATCCGGATGAATCAAGCTAAGGACGCGGCTTCACGCGGGCATACAGCCTTGGAGGATGCCCGCCCTAACATTGGAGATATATCATGGCTGGTGAGATTCCTGATCTCGTAGCTCTGGAACGGACGGGGACAGGCAAGGGCGCCGCTCGTCAGGCACGCCGCGACGGCATGGTTCCGGGCATTGTATTTGGTGGCGACAAAGACCCGCTGCCGATCAACATCCCGTTCAACGTTCTGTTCAAGCGTCTGAAAGCAGGCCGGTTCAAGTCGACCCTGTGGAACCTGAAGGTTGAAGGCCACGAAGACGTTCGCGTCATCTGCCGCGACGTTCAGCGTGACATCGTCAAAGACCTGCCGACCCACCTGGACCTGATGCGTCTGCGTCGGACAACCAAAATCGCGCTGTTCATCCCCGTCGAGTTCGTCAACGAAGAAGAAGCCCCCGGCATCAAGAAAGGCGGCGTTCTGACCGTTGTCCGCCCCGAGGTCGAACTGGTTTGCACCGCTGGCGACATCCCCGAGAAAATCACCGTCGATCTGACCGGCCTGGAAATCAACGACGTTGTGACCATTTCGGCGGTTGACCTGCCTGCAGGCACCAAACCGACCATCGACCGCGATTTCGTGATCGCGAACATCTCGGCACCCACCGGCCTGTCGTCCAGCGACGATGAAGAGGGCGAAGAGGGTGAAGTCGCTGCAGATGAAGTCGAAGTCATCGGTCAGGACGACGCTGAAGAATAAGTCCGGCTATCTTCCTGATAATGAGACGGGGCCTGCCAGGGCCCCGTTTTTTTATGCCGCATTGGGCTGGCCTCTGGGCTGCAAATTATGCGATCAGTGGGTCCGCACTGCAGTTGGGACGGAAGCAATGAAACTCTTTGTCGGTTTGGGCAATCCAGGGCAAAAATATGCGCGTAACCGACACAATATCGGTTTCATGGCGTTGGACCGGATTGCGCAGGATCATGGTTTTGGCCCTTGGAAATCCAAGTTTCAGGCCGAACTGTCCGAAGGCCGCCTTGGTGGCGAGAAAGCTCTGCTGCTTAAACCTCAGACGTTCATGAACCGCTCGGGTCAGTCGGTGGGCGAGGCGATGCGCTTCTACAAGCTCGACTCTACCGATGTGACCGTATTTCACGATGAGCTGGATCTGGCCCCCGGGAAGGTCCGCGTGAAGGCCGGTGGTGGTCATGCAGGGCATAACGGTCTGCGATCGATCCATGAACACATCAGCCCCGCCTATGATCGCGTGCGGCTGGGGATCGGGCATCCGGGGCGGAAAGAAATGGTCTCACCCTATGTCCTGAGTGATTTTGCCAAGGCGGATTCCGAGTGGCTGGAGGATGTGCTGCAGGGTGTTTCGGACGGGGCCGCGTATCTGGCAACGGACGACAACGGCAAGTTCATGAATGCGGTCGCACTGCGCACCGCCCCGCCCCGGTCTTCAAAATCGCCCGCTAAGGCCGATACCACACCCAAGGCTGTACCGGACACCGAACCAGCGCCGGATGAGCGCTCTCCGATGCAGAAGCTTCTGGACAAGTTCAGGTAGTCTTGCCGCCACGTTGCGATTGCGCGAAACGCCGGACCGAGGTCCAATGCTGGGAACGATCGGAGGTATTTTATGAAATCCGTGTTGAAATGGCTGATGCGTATCGTGCTGGCTCTGGTTCTGGCCGCCGCAGTTGTCGGGATCTGGAAACGTGAAGAAATCCAGCGGTTGATGGCCGTCAATTCGCTGTTCTCAGAAGACAAGATCATTCACAATTTCTCGCACATGGATGAGGCCTTTTTGACCGTCGATCTGCCGCGCGGGAATGGCCCCACATGGGACCTGCCCTATGGCACCGGTTTCGATCTGCCGGCGGGCACGGACCAGTGGATCGAAGACCGCGCCGTGACCTCTTTGCTGGTCATGCAGAACGGCGATATTCGATTTGAGGAGTATTATCTGGGCACCGCGCCCGAAGATCGCAGGATTTCGTGGTCGGTTGCCAAAAGCTATCTCTCGGCTTTGCTGGGCATTCTGATGGAAGAAGGTGCCATTTCCTCACTGGATGACCCGGTCGTGCAATATGCACCGATGCTGACAGGCAGTGCCTATGAAACCGCGACGATCCGCAATGTTCTGAATATGGCCAGCGGCGTCACCTTTGACGAAGATTATCTGGACTACAATTCAGATATCAACCGGATGGGCCGTGTCGTGGCGCTGGGTGGCGAATTGGACGACTTCGCTGCTTCGCTGCAAGACAGTTTTGCGCCTCCGGGCGAAACCTGGCAGTACGTATCGATTGACACCCATGTCATCGGGATGGTCATCCGGGGCGCAACCGGGCGCAGCATTGCAGAGTTGCTGACTGAGAAGATCATTGACCCCATCGGTTTGGAACGAGACGGCTACTATATCACCGATGGTGCGGGTGTAGCCTTTGTACTGGGCGGCCTGAATTTCACAACACGGGATTTTGCGCGATTCGGGCAGCTGATCCTGCAGAACGGGCTGCGTGACGGGCGTCAGGTCGTACCTGCGCAATGGATCAATGATTCGACGTGGCCCAGCGCCCCCACCGAACCCGGCAAGATCGGGTATGGTTATCAGTGGTGGATCCCGGTCGGCGCACGAGATGGCGAGTTCATGGCGCGTGGCGTTTACGGGCAGTATATGTATTTTGATCGCACCCGGGGTGTGCTGATCGTAACGACGGGTGCGGATCGCAACTTCCGTGACGCTGGTGTCAGCGAACAGAATGTCGAAATGTTCCGCAAAATCGCACAAAGCCTGTAAAGTAGCGTCATGCAAAAGCAAGACAGTATCAATGTTCTGGGCGGGGTGCTTGCGCCCTGTTCGCGCGATCCTCTGACCGGGTTCTTTCGGGATGGGGCTTGCAACACCTGCCCCGAAGATCAGGGCAGCCACACGGTCTGCGCAGTCATGACAGCCGAGTTTCTGGCCTATTCCAAATATGTCGGCAACGACCTCAGCACGCCACGCCCCGAGTTCGATTTTCCCGGCCTCAAGCCAGGTGACAGTTGGTGTTTATGCGCAGGTCGTTTCATGCAGGCCCATGACGAGGGCTGCGCACCGAAAGTACATCTTGAGGCGACACATCAGCGCGCACTTGAGATCGTTCCGCTGGATGTGCTGAAACAAAACGCGCTTGATTAAGGCGGCAGGCCCGGCACAGGCCTGCCTCAATCAGATCAATCGACCGCCCGGCCTTCGGTATCGGACATATCGAAGTTCAGATAGCGCGCGACGGTCTGTACGTCCTTGTCTCCTCGTCCGCACATGTTCATGCAGATCAGGTGATCCTTGGGCAGGTCGGGCGCGATTTTCATCACGTGGGCCAGCGCATGGCAGGGTTCCAGCGCCGGGATGATGCCCTCGGTCGCACAGCACAGCTGGAAGGCCTCCAACGCCTCTTTGTCGGTGATCGAAACATAGTTGGCGCGACCAATATCGTGCAGCCAAGAGTGTTCCGGGCCAATGCCGGGATAATCGAGACCGGCCGAGATTGAATAACCTTCCAGAATCTGCCCGTCATCATCCTGCAGCAGATAAGTACGGTTCCCATGCAACACACCCGGACGACCGCCAGTCAGTGAGGCGCAATGCTCCATCTTCTCGTTCACGCCTTTGCCGCCCGCTTCGACGCCGATGATGTTGACATCCTTGTCGTCGAGGAACGGGTAGAACAGACCCATGGCGTTAGATCCGCCACCAATCGCGGCAATGATCGTGTCGGGCAAGCGCCCCTCGGCCTTCATCATCTGCTCTTTGGCTTCCTTGCCGATGATCGACTGGAAGTCCCGCACCATCGCCGGGTAGGGGTGGGGGCCGGCCACTGTACCGATGCAATAGAACGTGTCGCGCACGTTGGTCACCCAGTCGCGCAGCGCGTCGTTCATCGCGTCTTTCAGCGTGCCACGGCCCGAGGTCACCGGGATCACTTCGGCACCCAGCAGGCGCATGCGGAACACGTTCGGAGCCTGACGCTGCACGTCATGTGCGCCCATGTAGACGATGCATTTAAGGCCGAACTTGGCACAGACAGTGGCGGTGGCCACGCCGTGCTGCCCTGCCCCGGTTTCCGCGATGATCCGCGTCTTTCCCATACGGCGCGCCAGAATGATCTGGCCTAAGACGTTGTTGATCTTATGCGCGCCAGTATGGTTCAACTCATCACGTTTGAGGTAGATCTTCGCCCCGCCCAGATGCTCGGTCAGGCGTTCCGCGTAGTACAGCGGCGAGGGGCGGCCCACGTAGTTGGCCCACAGATCATCCATCTCGGCCCAGAAGGTCGGATCATCCTTGGCTTTGTCATATTCCTCTTCCAGCGACAAGATCAGTGGCATCAGCGTTTCACTGACGAACCGTCCGCCGAAAATGCCGAAACGGCCCTGCTCATCGGGGCCGGACATGAAGGAATTGAAAAGATCGTTGGCCATGGAAGTCTCCCGCGTCGTACCTGTTGTTCATAGGAGGTAGGCGCGCGATTTGCCATGGCAAAAACGTGCGGCGGATTACCGAGTCGCGTCAACAAACGCCTTGATAAGATCCGGATCCTTAACCCCCGGCGCGCTTTCCACGCCGGACGCCACATCGACCTGACGCGCCCCGGTCATGCGGATGGCTTCGCCCACATTGTCCGGGGTCAAGCCACCGGCGAGCATCCAAGGCTTGCGCCAGTATTTGCGACCGGCCAGCAAGCGCCAGTCGAAGGCCAGCCCATTCCCGCCCGGCAAAACCGCGTTTTTTGGGGGTTTTGCGTCAATCAGCAGCTGGTCGGCCACGTCGCTATAGGCATCAATCGCAGCCAGATCACCCGCGTCGGCAACCCCGATCACCTTCATCACGGGCAGGCCATACCGCTCTTTGACCTGCTGCACACGCGCGACGGTTTCGCCTCCGTGAAGTTGAAGCATATCGAACGGGGTGTTCTGGGTAATACTGTCCAGCAGATCATCCGACGGATTGACCACCAGGGCGACCTTGGCGACGCCTGCGGGAACAGACGCAAACAGCGCCGCAGCCTGTTCGGGCGAAACATATCGCGGTGACTTGGGAAAGAAGTTGAACCCAAGATATCGCGCGCCCGCATCCACCGCTGCGCGCACGTGATCGGGGGCGGTCAGACCGCAGATTTTCACGCTGATATCAGACATGGACGGGCTTTAACTTGCCTCATCCAGCAGAGCAAGAACGTCATCCTGACCCTCATTCTGCTTTTTCTTGAGCTTCTTGACCTCACGCTCAAGCTTGCGCACTTCGCTTTTCTTGACCGTGGCGTCCTTGCGGTGCTTGTGCTCACGCAGCCATTCCCACAGAAATCCGATGATCAGACCAGCGACGACACCGCCCAGCACCACCAGAAATAGTGGCAAAGACGTGGTCAGGTTGAACCCGAGCAATTCGGACAGAGCGTCCGGCATCAGTTTCAATTCAACGATCTGTCGATTGGCCAGCGAGACCGAGACCAGAATGATCCCCAAAGCAGCCAGAAAAGCATAACGAATGTAGCGCATCATAAGGTCAGGCTTTACCGTTCAAACGGTCCCTTAGCAACTTGCCCGTTTTGAAAAACGGAACACATTTCTCTTCGACCTGCACGGTCTCGCCGGTGCGGGGGTTGCGACCCACACGGGCGTCCCGCTTTTTCACCGAGAACGCGCCAAAGCCGCGCAGTTCGACGCGGTCGCCGCGCGCCATGGCATCGGTCACTTCTTCAAAGACGGTATTCACAATCCGCTCGACATCGCGTTGATAGAGATGCGGGTTTTCGTCAGCAATTTTCTGAATCAATTCCGAACGGATCATGCGTGTTACCCTCCCAGGTGACCGTTTTTCCAAGTCTATCGTTTTGCGTAGTATAAGAAAAAACCGGGTTCGGGGGAACGTAAACTCTGCGCCATCAGGGTTCAAATTATGGCAAACTCGCGCGTTTTTTTGCCAATGCCCCGGATTTCCACCCGTATTGAGCGAACCTGACGCGCGATAACCCGGAAAATCGGAACATATTGATTCGCAACAAAAACGGCCCCGCGCTGTCGCACGGGGCCGAAAATCAACTTCAGACTGACGCCTGAGATCAGTCGCCGGATTTCAGCGCTGCACCCAGGATATCGCCCAGCGATGCGCCCGAGTCGGAGGAACCGTACTGTTCCACGGCCTCTTTCTCTTCGGCGATTTCGCGTGCTTTGATCGACAGACCCAGACGGCGGGTCTTGCTGTCGACGTTGGTGACACGAACGTCGACCTTGTCACCGACCGAGAAACGCTCGGGGCGCTGTTCGGCACGGTCACGCGACAGGTCCGAACGGCGGATGAACGACTTCATGCCTTCGTACTCGACTTCGATGCCGCCATCTTCGATTGCGGTCACTTCAACGGTCACGATCGAGCCACGCTTCACGCCGCCCACGGCTTCGGCGAACTTGTCACCGCCCAGGGCTTTGATCGACAGCGAGATACGCTCTTTCTCGACATCAACTTCCGAAACAACCGCCTGAACGACGTCGCCCTTGCGGTAGTTCTGGATCGCGTCTTCGCCACGCTCGTCCCAGGACAGGTCCGACAGGTGAACCATGCCGTCGATGTCGCCTTCGAGACCAATGAACAGACCGAATTCGGTGATGTTCTTGACTTCGCCTTCGACCTCGGTGCCCTCGGGGTGTGTTTCTGCAAACACTTCCCACGGGTTGCGCTGAGTCTGCTTCAGGCCCAGAGACACGCGACGCTTCGCGCCGTCGATTTCCAGAACCATGACGTCGACTTCCTGGCTGGTCGAAACGATCTTGCCGGGGTGGACGTTTTTCTTGGTCCAGGACATCTCGGATACGTGCACCAGACCTTCGACACCGGCTTCCAGCTCGACGAACGCGCCGTAGTCGGTGATGTTGGTGACGCGACCTTGATGGACCGAGCCCAGCGGATACTTGGCAGCAACCAGATCCCACGGATCTTCTTGCAGCTGCTTCATGCCCAGGCTGATGCGGTGGGTCTCTTTGTTGATCTTGATGACCTGAACCTTGATGGTTTCGCCGATCGTCAGGATCTCGGACGGGTGGTTCACACGGCGCCATGCCATGTCGGTGACATGCAGCAGGCCGTCGACGCCGCCCAGGTCAACGAATGCACCGTATTCGGTGATGTTCTTGACGACACCCTCGACGGTCTGACCTTCGGACAGGTTGCCGATAACCTCGGCGCGCTGTTCGGCACGCGATTCTTCCAGGATTGCGCGGCGCGACACAACGATGTTGCCACGGCGGCGGTCCATTTTCAGAATCTGGAACGGCTGCTTCAGACCCATCAGCGGGCCAGCATCGCGCACGGGGCGCACGTCAACCTGCGAGCCGGGCAGGAACGCAACTGCGCCACCCAGATCGACGGTGAAGCCACCTTTGACGCGACCAAAGATTGCACCTTCGACGCGCTGGTCGTCGGCATATGCTTTTTCCAGACGGTCCCATGCCTCTTCACGGCGGGCCATCTCGCGCGAGATGACGGCTTCGCCACGGGCGTTTTCTGCGGCGCGCAGGTAAACTTCAACCTCGTCACCAACAGCGATTTCAGGGGCTTCGCCGGGATTTGCGAATTCTTTCAGATCAACGCGGCCTTCCATTTTGTAGCCTACGTCGATGATGGCTTGGCCGGCTTCGATCGCCAGAACCTTACCTTTGACAACAGAACCCTCTTCGGGTGTGTCCATTTCGAAGCTTTCGTTAAGGAGGGCTTCGAATTCCTCCATGGATGCGTTAGCCATCTGGCGTTCTTTTCCTTTACATACGTTTTTGCTGGCCGAGCGGTTGTCTCCGCCGGTCTTGTTTCATGATGTCTTCAGACGTGACCCGGTGCGCCTTTGAGCAAACAAACACAAAGGGCCGAGGTAACCCGGCCCTGCTCAGAAACGTCATCCGGACGTTGACCGCCCTTGTATCGACAGCGCGCGTATAGGCGGATTCCGCAACATGCGCAAGGGCAAAGCCCATATGTGCAATGTCCAGCGGCATTACGCCTTATGGGCCCATGTCTTTGCGTCGCGCTGCAGCATCGCCTGCTCGACGGCGTTCAGCCTGCCAATCGCAGCTGCCGGATCATCACAGCCACCGTTCTGGTTCCATATCTTGAGGGCCGAAGTCGGGCTCCACGGCAAACAAGCCTGCGCCAGCCATCGGCGCAGCGGCCGCGGCAACGCATCATAGCGTTGCATCGGCGAAACCTGCCGGCGCCGACGTTTCAGCGTACTGCGCAGATTGCGGGCCGTGCCAGATGAGGTCTGCCTGTATTCAGAATAGTACATGATGTGATGATATTACATTCCCTTCAATCACGTGCAATATAGATTTGGGGACCATCTTGAATAGACACACAAAAAAATGGGGCAGAGACCAAAGTCTCCGCCCCTTATTCTGGAAAATCCGGTGTGATCGACCGCGCGGCCTAGAACAACTGGAGGTCCTTCTTGCCGCTCTGAATCTCAGCAAGGTTCGGCATGCTCTCGGGCTTCATCGGCGCCGCTGGAACCTGGGCCTTTGGGTTCATTGCGGCCGCCATGCCATAAGCGGGTGCGTCTAGCTCTCCGCGGATATCACGCAGCAGCGTTTTATGATCGGGCATCGTTTTTATGATCTGCGCCAGATCCGCTTTGGCCTGCTTCATCCCCTGATACCAGATCGGTTTCTTCAGAGGGCGCAGCCGGTCGCGGATACCCGGGCCATAGCCGGTATCATAGACCTGCTTGCCCAGCAAAACAGTCTGGTACACGCGGTCATCAAACAGCGTTGTGAACTCGGTATCGTGGTTCATCGGCAACCGGTACTGCCACAGTTCCAGATTCTCGGCCAACCGGTCCGGAACCTTCATCTGTGTACGGGCGTCGATCCAGTACGGGTCATCGGTGCGGTTGCCCAGACGATAGTGCAGACAGATGAAATCCAGAACCTCATCATACAGCTTGTTCACCTGTCGGTTATATCTGCTGCGCAGCGACGGCTCGATCTCGCGCGTCGGCAAATGCTCGGCGAACCAGCGTACAGCGTGATCAATCATATGGATCGCGGTGCTCTCAAGCGGTTCGATGAAGCCGCCGGACAACCCGACGGCCAGACAGTTCTTGACCCAGGCATTGCGCACGCGTCCGACCCGCATCGGGATCACGCGCGGTGTCAGGCCCTTGCCGCTGTCGCCCAACCATTCCAGATATTCATCCGCTGCCTGATCATCCGTGCGATGCGCGGACGAGTACACATAGCCCGTCCCAACCCGGTTGTAGAGCGGCACGCGCCACGTCCAACCCGCGCCAAGCGCCGTTGACCGGGTCAGGCTCTCGATCTTCTCAGGATCCGGGTGTTCCACCTGCAAGGCCATGGCGCGGTCATTGGGCAGATAGTCCGAGTAGTCCATGAACGGCTCACCCAGAGCCTGATTGATGATCAATCCACGGAAGCCAGTGCAGTCCACGACCATCTCGATGTCATGACGACCCGCGCGTTCCAGCATCAGATGGCTGACATTGCCCTGTTCGTTCAACTCGACCGAGGTCACCTCAATCCCGGATGTGATCGACCCCGCGCTTAGTGCAGACCTTGGACAACATGCCCGCGAATTTTACCGCATCCAAATGATAGGCATACCCGAAACGCTGTTCGAACTCGGGCTGACCCAACTGGCGCGCGCCTTTGCACAAGCGTCCCAGATCGTCATGCGGCGAGATCGACTGTGTAAAGTCGCGGTCCCCGTTGCCGAAACGCAGGAAGTACTCGGCGGCTTCCAATCCATACAGGGTCTGACCATGGGCGAAGGGGTTCACATAGTCGATGCGGTTGCCCTTGGCATCCTTGTTCCAGTTGCAGAACTTCACACCCAGCTTGAAAGACGCGTTGGTTTCGCGGAAGAAGTCGCGCTCGGAAATACCCGCTTCGCGCAGCGTGCGCGGCATGCGCGGCACCGTGGCCTCGCCCACACCGACGGTTGCAATGTTCGGGCTTTCAATCAGGCAGAGGCGCGGGCGATCTTTGGGGGCGGATGTGCGGGCAAACACCATATCCAGAAGCAAGGCGGTCATCCAACCAGCCGTACCCCCACCAACGATGGTGATTTTACGCAAACGATTATTCATATTTTGGTGTCCCTGTTGGCTCGGGGGATTCTAAAGCTGCCTCCTCCAGTTGTGAGTGTTGGAGGTTGAATGACAGCAGTCCCATCTTTGCTCGGGCGACTATAGCAGCTTTCGGTGCTGCAGCCATAGCTTATGCGCCACTGATGGCGATTTACCCGGGCTACGGATCGGGCGCAGATCAGCGCGCATCCCCAAACGCGGATTGCATCAGATTTCCTCACCTTTTTTTAATAGCTCTTCGATCAGGTCACGCTGCAAATCCTGGCTATCGCCACCTCCGAACTCCGCCGCCCCGCCGGAATACAGGGTGCCATAGGTCCGGGCGATATTCACGGTTTGGGCCAGACCCGAAATCAGTTGGTCCTTTTCCAGCAATGACAGCGGATGGATAAAAGCTGCCCACAAGGTCCCGTTGGCAATCGCGTAGCGCGCATCCAGCGTGCTGTCGAAATTCGCCTGCATCATGCGCTGCAAGTCCGCTGCCGACAAATCTGCAGCGCTGCCGATCGGCACCATTGCCCGCATCCTGTCAGCCACCGTGTCTGTGATCACCAGTACCTTCAAATTAGAAACCGTCAACTCGAACCCCGGCCCCACAGGCTGCGCCTCGGGGTCGAGCGCGAAGATGATCTTGCCCAGACGCTCATATGTCATCGGAGGCTCGGCCTCGGGCACCGGTGCATCGGTTTCCTGAGCAGCCGCGCTGCCTGCCAGAAAGAAAAGTATCAAGGCTAGTCGGATCATGGGCAACTCCTACGCTTGCGACATGAGCTTAAGCCGCCTGCCAGCGTCTGGCCAAACAAAGCTATGTGAGCAGTCTTTGCCCGCAATCCGTACCTTTGTACGATCTGCAATCTTTTGCGGTTCATCTGCGATTACGCGTCCGCCCAGCCTGTCCTAGCTTTGTCACATCGGTCGGCGGACAAACCGGCCCTGATGTGAACCTGAAAGGACTGTTGCCATGAAATCACTAGTACTCACCGCGCTTGCCGCAACTTTGACCCTGGCCGCCCCAGCCTTTGCGGCGGATGAAATCAACGTCTCGACAGGGATCTCTGCCGCGGGCGCACCTCTGGCCGCGCACGGGGTCGATCTGGTTGCGCTTGTCACCAATGGAAACCCCGTCGAAGGCTTCGCCAATCACTCGGCCACCTATGACGGCGCGTCCTATTACTTTACCAGCGCAGAGAACCGCGAAGCGTTCGAAGCCAACCCCGCGGCATACCTGCCCCAGCATGGGGGCTATTGCTCGTTCGGTGTGTCTGTAGGCAAGAAATTCGATGGCGACCCCGACCAGTACCTGATCGCAGACGGCAAGCTATACCTTTTCCTGAACGCCGAGACCCGCGCGGCCTTTCTTAAAGATGTGACCGGAACCGCAAAAACTGCGGATGACCAGTGGGCCAAAATCAAAAGCATCGCAGTCGGCGAGCTGTAAACCGCTCCCGCCCGTAGCGTTGTTACGCTGCGGGCCTCTTCTCTTCGATGGCTGCAATGGCCTGCGCCAAGGCCTCAGCGATACTCAGCGTTGATGTGTCCAGCTGAATCGCATCTTCGGCCGCCTTCATCGGCGCCGTGCTGCGCTCTGCATCTCTGGCATCACGCTCACGTACATCGGCCAGCACCTGTTCCAGTGTTACGTCTGCCCCCTTAGCGTCCAGCTCAAGAAACCGCCGTTCAGCCCGAACCTCGGCGCTGGCGGTTACGAACAGCTTTACCTCGGCTTCAGGACAGATCACCGTGCCGATATCGCGCCCATCCAGCACAGCACCTTCGGCCCTACGCGCAAAGCTGCGCTGGAAGTCGACCAAAGCCGCGCGCACCTCGGGGATCACGGCCACTTTGGACGCGGCCTGTGCAATCTCAGCGGTGCGCAAATCACCCTGTTCAAGCTCTTGCGCCGTCAAAGCCCGTGCCGCCTCGATCGGGTCCGTACCGTCCAGCGTGCGCCGACCAACGGCACGGTACAAAAGACCGGTATCCAGATGTGCAAACCCAAAATGCGCGGCCACGCCCTTCGAAATCGTGCCCTTCCCTGCCGCGGCCGGGCCGTCAATGGCGACCGTAAAGCTCATACGCGCTCGACCTTCGCCCCCAATGCGGCCATCAGCGGCTCAAAGATCGGGAAAGAGGTCGCGATCGGCCCTCCATCATCCACCGAAACAGCGGCCTTGGCCCCCATACCCATCACCATGAAGGACATGGCGATACGGTGATCCAAAAAGCTCGCGCACGTGCCGCCACCGGGAACGTTGCCGATGCCCAGCCCGTCAATCGACCACCAATCGTCACCCTCATCGACGTTTACGCCATTGGCGCGCAGACCACGAGCCATGGCGTCAATACGATCGCTTTCCTTCACCCGCAGCTCTTTCACGCCACCCATCATCGTGGTGCCCGTAGCGTTAGCCGCGACCACTGAAAGCACCGGGTATTCGTCGATCATCGAGGCCGCACGTTCCGGCGGTACGGTGACGCCTTTCATATCCGGCGAGTATTTCGCCCGCAGATCGGCAACCGGCTCTCCGCCCTCTTCGCGTTCATTTTCATAGGTCAGGTCCGCGCCCATTTCACGCAGCGTAGTGAACAGCCCGGCGCGGGTCGGGTTCAGGCCGATACCTGGCACCAGCACGTCCGATCCGGGGGTGATCAGGGCCGCACACACTGGGAAAGCCGCGCTGGACGGGTCACGCGGAACGGCGATAACCTGCGGTTTCAGCTCTGGCCGACCGGTCAGGGTAATGACGCGCCCCTCATCCGTGTTCTCGACCGTGATCTCCGCACCAAAGCCCGCCAACATGCGTTCAGAATGATCGCGGGTGGCCTCTTTTTCGATCACCACCGTTTTGCCGGGAGCATTCAAGCCAGCCAACAGCACAGCGGATTTCACCTGCGCCGAGGGCACCGGCACCTCATAGCGCACCGGGGTCGGGTCAGCGGCGCCCACAATGGTCATGGGCAGACGCCCGCCCGAGCGGCCAACGGATTGTGCGCCAAACAACGCCAGCGGGTCGGTCACCCGTGCCATGGGGCGCTTGTTGAGGCTGGCATCCCCGGTAAAGGTCGCGGTGATCGGAGAGGTCGCCATAACGCCCATGATCAGTCGCACTCCTGTGCCGGAATTGCCGCAATCAATAACCTGATCGGGTTCTGCAAAACCACCAACACCCACACCGTGCACAGACCATTCGCCACCGCCGTGGTCGGTCACCTCTGCCCCAAAAGCGCGCATCGCCTTGGCGGTGTCCAGCACGTCTTCGCCTTCCAGCAGGCCGGTGATGCGGGTTTCGCCCACCGCCAACGCGCCCAGAATCAGCGACCGGTGCGAGATCGACTTGTCACCGGGCACCTCTGCCGTGCCGGTGAGCGGACCGCAGGGATGCGAGGTCATCGGGATGGGCGTGCCGTGTCCGGACATGGGGGCTCCTGTTTTCGCTATCAGTTCAAGGCGGATTAGCGAATTGGGGCCGGTTGGTCCAGCGGCAATCAGCCTGTGCGGCGGAAGGTCAGATAGTGGGGGGTCCGGCCTTCACGCAGGGCCTTCTGTTCGTAGCGTGTGGAAATCCAGTCGCCCCAGGGCTCGCGCCAGTCGGCGGGACCTTCGGCCAGCCACTCGAACCCGGCGCGCGGCACCTCTTCCAGCGTCTGGCGGACATAGTCGGGAATATCGGTGGCAACCCGGAAGATCGAGCCGGGTTTCAGAACCCGCGCCAACGGTTCGAGATGCTCATGCGTGACAAACCGGCGGCGATGGTGGCGTTTTTTGGGCCAAGGATCGGGATAGAGCAGGAACGCACGCGAAATGCTTGCGTCGGGCAAGACGTCGAACAGGTCGCGTACGTCACCGGGATGGACGGCAAGGTTTTCGACCCCGGCCTGACGGATTTTGCCCAGCAGCATGGCAACGCCGTTGATATAGGGCTCGGCCCCTATGATGCCGATATCTGGATTGCTCAGGGCCTGGTGTACCAGATGCTCACCGCCGCCAAAGCCAACCTCAAGCCAGACGGGCTTGCCGCCAAACAACGCGTCAAGGTCCAGCGGATTGCGCTCGGGATTGCTGTCCCAGTCGACCGCACCCGGCGACAAAGCGGCAAGGTCCTCGTTCAGATAGGTCTTTTGGCTGGGCTTCAGGGTCTTGCCCTTGAAGCGGCCATAGAAATTTCTGCGCGGGCGTTCTGGGGTCGGGGTGCTCATGGCGGTGGCCATACTGCGGCGGGCTCTGTCTGGCAAGGGTGAGTGTTGGGGCCAGGCCGCCGCCATTGGTGTCTCGGACCAAAGGCGCAGCCGATAGCGGCCCCGAGTTATTTCTAAACAGAAATAGAGCGCGCCCGTCAGGGCGCACAATTTGGTAGCTTGTTAGACCGCCGCCTTCAGCGCGGCAGCCAGGTCGGTACGCTCCCAGCTAAAGCCGCCATCTGCTTCCGGTTCGCGACCGAAATGACCATAGGCGGCGGTGCGTTGATAGATGGGCTTGTTCAACTGCAAGTGTTCGCGGATACCGCGCGGGGTCAGGTCCATCACCTGATCAACAGCCTTTTCGATCACCGCATCAGCGATCTGGCCAGTGCCATGGGTATCGGCGTAGATCGAAAGCGGCTTGGACACACCAATCGCATAGCTCAGCTGGATCGTGCAACGTTCGGCCATGCCAGCGGCAACAACGTTTTTCGCCAGATAGCGCGCAGCGTAAGCGGCAGAGCGGTCAACCTTGGTCGGGTCCTTGCCCGAGAACGCGCCGCCGCCATGCGGTGCGGCACCACCATAAGTGTCAACGATGATCTTGCGTCCGGTCAGGCCAGCGTCGCCATCCGGGCCGCCGATCACAAATTTCCCGGTGGGGTTCACATGCCACTCGGTCTCGGCGCTCAGCCAGCCCTCGGGCAGGGTTTCGCGAATATAGGGCTCGACAATAGCGCGGATATCATCCGAGCTCAGCGCGGCATCCAGATGCTGTGTCGAGAGCACCACCGAGCTGACGCCGACCGGTTTACCGTCGCGATACACAACCGATAGCTGCGATTTGGCGTCGGGACCCAGCACAGGCTCGGTGCCGTTCTTGCGCACTTCGGCGAGACGGCGCAGGATCGCGTGCGAATACTGGATCGGAGCGGGCATCAGCGCCGGTGTCTCAGTCGTGGCATAGCCGAACATGATGCCCTGATCACCAGCACCCTCGTCCTTGTCACCCGATGCATCCACGCCCTGCGCGATATGGGCGGATTGTTCGTGCAGCAGGTTCGTCACCTCGACAGTTTCATGGTGAAACTTGTCCTGTTCGTACCCGATATCCTTGATACAGGCGCGCGCGATATCGTCGATATGCGCCATGTAATCATGCAGTTTGTCCTGATCCGACAGGCCGACCTCTCCGCCGATCACGACGCGGTTGGTCGTGGCAAAGGTCTCGCACGCAACACGCGCCTCTGGCTCTTCCCGCAGGAATGCATCCAGTACTGCATCCGAGATACGGTCACAGACCTTGTCGGGGTGTCCTTCGGAGACGGACTCCGAAGTGAAAATATAGTTCTGTCGGGACATGAATGTGCTCCATTAAGATTTCCCCGTCACGCCAGGAAGCCGTTGTGACGGGCGACCGACCGAATACGCGGCCTGTCAGGCCGGGTCAATCCGTATTTGCCCCCCGCTGCGTTCTGCTGTGTCGCCAGGACAGCGCCAGCAGAACCAATAACGCAATAAAGACCGGGAAATCGCCAATCCGTGCATAGAACGTCGCTGCCAAAGGCAAAGGCAGCTCTGCATCCACAAACCCGGCTTGCCCCAGCGCCAGCGACGCCGTGATCCGGCCAAGCGGATCAATCATCGCGGACACGCCGGTATTGGCCGCGCGCATCATCGGCAAGCCTTGTTCGATGGCGCGCATCTGTGCCTGCGCGAGGTGCTGATAAGGACCGGACCACGTGCCAAACCACGCGTCGTTCGTGATTTGAAGCATAAAATCCGCGCGTCCCGGCGCCGAGAGCACATCTTGCGTGAACACCGCCTCATAGCAGATCAGCGGCAGCGCCTTGCCAAGCGGCCCTGCAGCCATCAGCGCGGCACCGGGCCCGGCGCTAAAGCCGCTGCCCGCAGTCGATGCCATTCCATGGATGCCGAACCGAGCCATCAGGTTGCCGAACGGCACATATTCCCCAAAGGGCGCTAGATGATGCTTGTCATAGAGCCCGTCCTGCTCGCCCTTTTCATTCAGATAGACCATAGAGTTGTAAATCTGCAGACCATCCGCACGCTGGATACCCAGAAAGACCGGAGTACCCTGCGCCGCATCGGCTATGGCAGACAGGTAGGGCTGCGCACTTTGCAGCCATGCGGGCACCGATGTTTCCGGCCAGACAATCAGGTCCGGTCGGGGCGTGGCCACTGTGAACTCAAGCTGGCGCGCGAAGAACAGCGGCATATAGTCCGGGTCCCACTTCTGGTGCTGCGGCGCATTGGGTTGGACCAGACGGACGACATGCTCCGAATAGATGGGCGCGGGGCGCGACGTGGCGTAGCCCAGCGCCGCAATAGCCAAACAGGTTGTCGCCGCGCCAGAGATCACAATCATCCGCGCGCCGCGACCCGCAAACAGCGCCACCCCCAGCGGCAATGTTGCAAGCAGGGTCAACGCGTTCAAACCGTAGGGGCCCACCAAGGACAGCACCTGCGCAACGGGCGTATCCACCCAGACTTGCGCAAGCCCTGCCCATGGAAAGCCCGTAAGCAGATAACCACGCCCAAATTCTGCTATGGACCAGATCAGCACGAGAAGTACGGATTGTGCGATCGGGCACCCCCCGATCCGCTTTGCCGCGCCAAATGCCGCCGCCCAGAACAGCGCCAGCCCACCAGCCATGAAGATCAAGGCGAAGGGCGCCATCCATGCGTGCCGTTCAGCGTCGACCAAAAACGGTTCAACAATCCAGCTAAGCGCGTGGACGAAATAGCCGGTCGCAAAAGCCCAGCCCACAAAGGCGGCGCGGCGCGCTGTTTCGCTGGCCAGATAGAGCGGCGCAATCAGAACCAACGCAACAAGCGTTGCAAACCAATATCCCAACGGCGCAAGGCCCAATGCACCGAACGCCCCCAGCACGCCGGCCAACAGGCATCTCAGCCATATCGGCCAACCGTCGGCAAGGTTCATTCAACGATATCCGGCAGCATAACCCGCAAGCGCTTGATCCGGCGCGGATCGGCATCGAGCACCTCGAACTCGGGGCCCTCGGGGTGACACACGACTTCGCCGCGCGCAGGAACCCGGCCCGACAGCATGAAGACCAGCCCACCCAGCGTATCGATCTCTTCCTCGTCCACGTCTTCGTGACGTGTCAGCGAGCGCCCGATCTCGGCCTCGAAATCTTCCAGCGGGACGCGGGCCTGAACCACATAGCAGCCAGGTTTTTCCTGTATCCACAACTGATCTTCGTCGACATCATGCTCGTCCGCGATCTCACCTACGACCTGTTCGATCAGATCTTCAATCGTAAGCAAACCGTCAACGCCGCCGTATTCATCGATAACCAGCGCCATATGGCGACGCTCGGTCTGCATCTTTGTCAGCAGTACACCAATCGGCATCGACGGAGGCACAAACAACAACGTCCTGAGCATCGACGTAAGCTCGAACTCTGCCGAGTTTCCGTTGAACCCATGGGTCAACGCAAAATCCTTCAGATGAACAAATCCCAGCGGCGTATCCAACGTGCCTTCGTATACGGGGATCCGTGACAGGCCACTTTCGCGGAAGATCTGCGCAAGTTCATCCTTCTGCGTGGTTGACGGGACCGAGATGATTTCGGCGGTCGGGATCGCGACATCCTCAACCCGCATCCTGCGCAGGTTTATCATACCGCGCGGTTGCGGGACGATAACCTCGGCTCCGTTCACCTGCTTCGCCGTATCATCCTGAGAAGAAAAAGCATCGAAGATGCGGGAAAATAATCCGCCTCGCTCGTCGCTGTCATTGCTGCTGTCCTGAGATTGCGCGCTCTGCGCCGCCCTAGAACTGCCGTCTGTATCGCCCATTATCCTGTTCCAAATGATCGGGCAAAGTTGCCCCTGTCATGTATTATATGGGTTATCTATACCCAGTTTGCCAAGTATCTCGGTTTCGAGCGCTTCCATCAAAGTGGCGTCAGAGTCACGAATGTGATCATAACCCAGCAAATGTAATGTTCCATGAACAAGCAAATGTATCACATGATTGTCCATGGCTTTACCGGCTTCTGCGGCTTCGCGGGCGCAGGTGTCGTAGGAAATCGCAATGTCCCCCAGCGCGATTTCACCCGTGAAATCCGCTTGCGGCGCTAAAGGAAGCTCTCCGGCGTTGTCGGCGGCCAGGTCTTCGGCCGGCCAGCTGAGCACGTTCGTCGGAGTGGGTTTTTGCCGAAATTCAGCGTTCAGTTCCGAGATGCGCGTGTCATCACACCCCAGCAGGCTGACAGCGCACAATGCTGCGTCCAGATCGCGATGATCCAGAGCAGCGGTGATCGCGCGCACCGCCAGCGGCTCAAGGCCGCTCCAACGGTTGTCTTCCAGCGTAACTTCAAGATTCATGCAGCGATCCCGCGCCCAGACAAAACCCGGGCCACGGGGATTTACCCGTTCTCGCGACCCGCGTCAGCCTCATACGCCTCGATGATGGCAGCGACAAGCGGATGCCGCACGACATCTTTCGAGGTAAAGTAATTGAAGCTGATATTCGGGATCGTCTTCAGAAGACGTTCGGCATCCGCAAGGCCCGACTGTACGCCGCGGGGCAAATCAACCTGAGACCGATCACCGGTGATGACCATCCGGCTGCCCTCGCCCAAACGGGTCAGGAACATCTTCATCTGCATGGTGGTCGCGTTCTGCGCCTCATCCAGTACGACGAACGCATTGGCCAGCGTCCGTCCGCGCATGAAGGCGAGCGGCGCGATCTCGATCCGTTTTTCTTCAATCAACTTGGCCAGTTGTTTGCCGGGCAGGAAATCGTTCAGCGCGTCATAAAGCGGCTGCATATACGGGTCGACCTTGTCCTTCATGTCGCCCGGCAGATAGCCCAGCTTTTCCCCGGCTTCCACGGCTGGACGGCTGAGGATGATGCGATCGACGTGGCCGCCGATGAACATCGAGACACCGACAGCGACCGCCAGATAGGTCTTGCCCGTTCCTGCCGGGCCGATCCCAAAGGCCAGTTCGTTGTTGAACAGAGACTGGACATAGGCCTTCTGGGCGTCCGTGCGCGGTTCGACCAGTTTTTTGCGGGTTTTGATCTCAACCGTGCCGCCTTTGAACATCTCAAGCTGATCGCCGTCCCGCGTGCCGGTCCCGACCTCTGAGTTGCCCATGCGCAGCTCGCGATCCACATCTGCGGCCTCGACATCACGCCCGCCTTCCAGACGGGTGTAAAGCGATTGCAGCACCTCAATCGCCTGCTTCTGCGACTCCTCATCGCCAAGCACAACCAACTGGTTGCCACGCCGAACGATCTGAACCGAGAGCTTTTGTTCGATATCGGTCAAGTTGCGGTCGTACTCACCGCACAAATCGATCAATAATCTGTTGTCTGGAAATTCAACAAGCGCCTCACGCGGGGGCATGTCATCTTGCGGTGGGGTCAGGGCACCGATGGCCAATACGTTCTCCTGTCTTGGCGTTTCACCCCGAGCGTAGACAACATCCCGAGGGGGACGCAAGCGGCAGTTTCAATTTTTGCGTGATCGATGACAAAAGCACCGTTCGGCCCTGTAAGTCTCGGGCTTGCAACACATCCTTGAAGGCTGCCTAGAACGTATAGTTCAGACCAAAGCGCAAGCCGCGATACTTCGGCGTCGATTCGGTTGTGAACTGCGGGCCAAGCTCGACAGTTTTCGATTCGAACTGAAGGTACTCAATCTCACCCGTGATCGACCAATGATCGTTCAGCTTGTGCTCGGCTCCCAAGCTTGCCGAAAAACCCTGCCGCCGATCCTCAGACTCGAATCGAGATGATCCTCCGATATCGGTGATAGAAGTCGACGTCGTGATATCGCCACGCACATATCCCAGAGAAACAAAATACAACACGCTGCCGCTGCGATTTGTCAAACCGTTCCTCAGGCGAATTGAAAACACATCCGAAATTGCCGACCGGCCCGAGACCGTGGCCCCGCCGATCATCGTCGTCGTGCTGTCGTCAAGCGTGCCGTAGTCATATCCAAGCTCGACGCCGTAGACATAATCGCGCCCGCCCGCAGCCGGCAGAATGCCACGCCAGCCGCCACGAAATCCTCCGTAGTTTCCGCTGGGGCTCAGATTGCCGAGACCAAACAGCGTCTCGCCGTCTACGCGTAGTCCAAAATCATCCGAACCACCCGAGGCACGCCCGCCGCTCACGCCAAGATAAAACGCGCTCACGTCGCGTGAAAACCGGTCTGGGGAAATTACATCCGGTTCGGTCACATCACCGATGACGTCACCGGCAAAAGTCGGCGCCGCGCAGCTGAGCGCAAGGACAAATGCGACGACGGCCCGAGAGGCCTTAACGATCTGAAAATAACTACGGCTCACTACTCACACACCTCCGTCGCGATGGGCGATGGCACTGCCCATACCGATAACCCCCATCAACAAACCAGCCGCTGACGGTCTGGCGCTTCTCCGAACATAGTTCTGAATCATAAATCAAGGGTTAAATTCTGCCCCGGATGCCCCCGTCGACGTTCTGGCACCGGATCAGAGCAATGTGCCTGCCAGCGAATTAGCACCGGACCCGGTAATCTTTACTTTACGTAAGTCTCCGGCGACAACATCAGCGTCGGCCACATGAACCGCATGAAGATACTCGGATTTTCCGACCATCTGCCCTGTTTGGCGCCCCGGCTTTTCGAACAAAACGCTCACCGTGCGCCCCACCATCGCATCCTGGATCTCGCGCTGGTGCCGGGTGATCATCGCCTGCAGGCGCTGCAGGCGGTCATCCGCCTGTTGGGCGTCAACCTGTGGCCGCTCTGCCGCAGGCGTACCTGGACGGGTCGAGTATTTGAAGGAATAGGCGTAGCCATACCTGACCTCTTCCACCAGATCGAGCGTCGCCTGAAAATCCTGTTCTGTCTCTTCGGGGAACCCGACGATGAAATCCCCTGACATCAGAATATCGGGTCGCGCCGCGCGGATCCGTTCAATCAGCCGCAGATAGCTTTCAGCCGTGTGACTGCGGTTCATCCGCTTCAGGATCTTGTCCGATCCTGACTGCACCGGAAGATGCAAATAGGGCATCAACTTGTCACAGGTGCCATGCGCCTCGATCAGATCATCGCTCATGTCATTGGGGTGCGAGGTGGTAAAGCGGATACGCTCCAACCCATCAACCTTGTTCAGCTCCCAGATCAGACCGGCCAGAGTCATATCCCCATTCGGTCCCGCCCCATGATAGGCGTTGACGTTCTGACCCAGCAGAGTGATCTCGCGCACGCCGCGTTCGACCAAGTCCTGCGCCTCGCGGATGATGCGATCGGCGGGGCGGCTGACCTCGGCCCCGCGGGTATAGGGCACCACGCAGAAAGCACAGAACTTGTCACACCCTTCCTGCACGGTCAGAAACGCCGTCGGGCCACGCTTGGCCTTGGGCCGGTTCTTGAGCTTCTCGAACTTGTCCTCTTCGGGGAAATCGGTATCCAGCGCCTTTTCGCCCGCGCGGGTCTTGGCCTCCATCTCGGGCAGGCGATGATAGCTCTGCGGCCCCACCACCAGATCGACCAGAGGCTGGCGGCGCATGATTTCTTCACCCTCGGCCTGCGCCACGCAACCCGCGACACCGATCTTCAGATCAGGTTTCTCGGCCTTCAACCCCTTGAAGCGGCCCAGTTCGGAATAGACCTTCTCAGCCGCTTTCTCGCGGATATGGCAGGTGTTCAGCAGGATCATATCCGCATCGTCCGCAGACTTGGTCTCAACGTACCCCTGCCCGCCCAGCGCTTCCGCCATGCGTTCACTGTCATAGACGTTCATCTGACAGCCATAGGTCTTGATAAACAGCTTCTTGGGTTCGGACATGGATCGGGCCTTTGCACTCGCTGGATCGACGTCGTCTATACGCAACGAACGCCGCTTGCAATGCCGGCGCAATTACCCGAATTTGGCGTGAATTTCCAGCGACGCGAAACGCAGACAGGCGATGCAATACGATTCCCTCGATCACTTCCTGAAAACCGGCCAGTCCGCGCTGGCCAAAGGCCCCGTGGCCCTGATCTTCGCCGAAGATGATATCGAGCTCGACGGCACCCTGCGCCACCATCTGGGGCTTGGCTTTGACTCGGTGATCGGCTTCATGCCCGCCGAGTTCACGCTCAGCGATGACCTCAGCGATCAGATCCACCGCATCCCCCTGACCTGCGCGCCCCGCGGCGTGGTGTTCGACACCATCAACCGCATCCTGCAGACAGCGCCCGAAATCTGGCTCTACTATTGCTACAACGCGGAATACCTGTTCTTCCCATTCTGCGAGACACGCACGGTCGCCGAACTGCTGGCCTTCCACGCCGAGGAACGCCGCCGCGCGATGCTGGCTCATGTAATCGACCTCTATGCCGACGATCTGACAACCTTCCCCAATGGGGTCGCACCGGATCGCGCCATGCTCGACAGCACCGGATATTACGCGCGCACCCGCCACGACGCCAACGGCTCCCAGCTCGAGCGGCAGCTGGACATGTCCGGTGGCCTGCGCTGGCGGTTTGAGGATCACATCCCCTATGCTCGCCGCCGCATAGACCGCATCGCCCTGTTCAAACCGAAACCGGGCCTCGAACTGCTTCCCGATCACAGCTTCAACGAGGCCGAATACAACACCTATGCCTGCCCCTGGCACAACAACCTGACCGCCGCGATCTGCTCGTTCCGCGCCGCCAAGGCCCTGAAAACCAACGCCGGTTCCGCGTTCGACATCTCGGATTTCCGCTGGACTCACTCAGTGCCGTTTGAATGGCACTCATCCCAGCTGCTGCAACTCGGCCTGATCGAACCCGGCCAGTGGTTCTGATCCGCCCTTCATCTGGCCAAAAATATCCCGGGGAGGCGCCGCAGGCGGCGGGGCAGCGCCCCCAAATCACCGCCGCAACAAAACCGGAAACCAATCCTCGCGCAACCGCTGCCCCGGCACCATGTCATGCCCCGGGAACGGAGGCGATGTCGGCCCCGGCCGCTCGACATACCGCGCATCATCCCCGACCAGACGCAGTGAAAACGCGCGGCGGCGGCTGTCTGATTGATTTCCACGCGCCCCGTGCAGCGTGCGATAGTTGAAGGCCACTGCGTCACCGGGCTCCATCTCGAACTCGATCACACGCATGCCCTCGGCATCCGGGTCGGGCACGGGAATGTACTGGCCCTCATCGGCGAAAAAGCCCTCTTCCGAAACCCAGCGGGTCGGCAACACTTCTTTCTCCCACCGATGCGATCCGGCCACACAGCGCAATGTCGCCTGTTTCACCGGGTCCAGCGGAGACCAGAAGCTGATCGTCTGCTGCCCCTCGACAAAGTAATAGGGCCCATCCTGATGCCACGGCGTCGCCATCGAGGTGCCCGGCTCTTTCACCAACACATGATCGTGGAACATCTGCACCATGTCCGATTGCATCAGATCAGCCGCGACCTCGGCGGCGGGCGAGGCCTCGATCACCGCGCGAAACTGCGGAATACGGGACCAGTTGCAATAGTCGTCAAAAAACCGCCCCGTCTCGCCTTGCTTCTTGTTTTCAGACGCATAGGGTCCCGGCTCGGCCATGTTTGCAGCGACACCATCGCGCAGTGTGTCGACATGGTCGGCAAACAAGCCTTTGACCAGAACAACCCCATCGGCCTGATAGGTCTCAATCATATCCTGTGAAACGAGGGGGTGCGGCATATCGGTCTCCGTGAATCAGTCACGCCGATCTGCGCATATCTGACCGTCACGTTCAATCGCAGGCGAATCGCACCCGCTGTACCGCTAGTTCTTTTTCCGCAGCCGGATCACCACGTCGACCGAGGCGATCTCAACCCCTTCGGGAGCCTCGGGCAGTTGCTGGATCACAAGTTGATCCGAGGGCGCATCACTCAAACGACTTTCATCTTCCCAGAAGAAGTGCGGGTGATCGTGGGTGTTGGTGTCGAAATAGCTTTTCGAGCCGTCCACGGTGATCTCTTGCAAAACGCCCGCTTCACAAAACGCGCGGAGTGTATTGTAAACCGTCGCCAGCGACACCGTGTCGCCCTTCTTCTTGGCCGATTCAAACAGGCTTTCTGCCGTCACATGACGATGCAGCCCATCGCCCACAAGCAGCTCTGCCAGAGCCAACCTCTGACGTGTCGGCCGCAATCCTGCGTCGACCAACCAATTCGTAGCGATTTCCCGGCTCTGAGGCGTCATGAATCCGATACCTGTGTTTTGCTACCCTTTATATAAGTGCGCTGGTACAGCAATTTCAAATGAAATTCATTCGCAAAGAATGTCGTAAGCACAACATGATATGGCGTCCCGCTCTTGCAGGACCTTGCATACGGGTGATAGACGAGGCCAAATGTTACAAACGGACCCCTGGCAGGAGAGGCGGCAGAATGGCCCAATTCCCGAGCAGCTTTGACAAGGACGATCTGCTGAAATGCGCGCGCGGCGAATTGTTCGGCCCCGGCAACGCACAGCTGCCTGCTCCGCCGATGCTGATGATGGACCGGATCACCGAAGTGTCAGGTGATGGCGGCGCGCATGGCAAGGGCCATGTGGTGGCCGAGTTCGACATTACCCCGGACCTTTGGTTCTTCGACTGCCATTTCCCCGGCAACCCGATCATGCCCGGCTGTCTTGGTTTGGATGGTCTGTGGCAATTGACCGGGTTCAACCTCGGCTGGCGTGGCTGGCAGGGGCGTGGCTATGCGCTGGGTGTGGGCGAGGTCAAACTGACCGGCATGGTCCGCCCCGACCGCAAGATGCTGACATATTATGTGGATTTCACCAAAGCCGTTCAGACCCGCCGCCTGACCATGGGTGTGGCGGATGGCCGGGTCGAGGCCGATGGCGAGTTGATCTATCAGGTCAAGGACATGAAGGTTGCATTGTCCGAAAGCTGAGCCCAGTTGACGGACCAACAGCACTAAACGGAACACAGGAGTACGCTTATGCGTCGCGTCGTCGTCACCGGTCTGGGGGTTGTGTCCTCCATCGGGAACAATGCCGAAGAGGTCTTGGCCTCGCTCAAAGCAGGCAAATCCGGGATCGAGGCCAATGAGCAGATGGTCGAGCATGGCTTTCGCAGCCAGATCGCCGGGACGCTCAAGATCGACGTGGCCGAGCATGTGGACAAGCGCACCCTGCGTTTCATGGGCCCCGGTGCCGCCTATGCCCATATCGCAATGAGCCAGGCGATTGCCGATTCCGGTCTGACCGAAGAACAAGTGATCAACCCGCGCACCGGTCTGGTTGCGGGCTCGGGCGGGCCGTCGACCAGCGCCATGCTGACCGCGCATCAGACCGTGCTGAAAAGCGGCGCGACCAAGCGGATCGGGCCGTTTGCAGTGCCGAAATGCATGTGCTCGACCATTTCGGCGAACTTGGCCACTGCGTTCAAGATCAAGGGCATCAACTATTCGATCACCTCGGCCTGCTCGACCTCGCTGCATTGCATCGGCAACGCGGCGGAACAGATCATGCTGGGCAAACAGGACGTGATGTTCGCAGGTGGCGGCGAGGAACTGGACTGGACCCTGTCTTGCCTCTTCGACGCGATGGGCGCGATGTCGTCCAAATACAATGACACGCCCGATAAAGCCTCGCGCGCGTTCGATCAGAACCGCGACGGGTTCGTGATCTCGGGCGGCGGCGGCATCGTCGTGCTGGAAGACCTCGATCACGCTCTGGCCCGTGGTGCCAAGATCTACGCCGAGGTCACTGGCTACGCGGCCACATCTGACGGGCACGACATGGTGGCCCCGTCCGGCGAGGGCGGCGAGCGCGCGATGCGTCTTGCCCTGTCCACGGTCCCCGAGGGACGCAAGGTCGGCTATATCAACGCCCACGGCACCTCGACCCCGGTCGGCGACGTGGGTGAGGTCGAAGCCGTCCGCCGCATCTTTGGCGAGGGCAACGTGCCGCCGATTTCTTCGACCAAGTCGATGACCGGCCACGCACAAGGTGCAGCAGGTGCGCTTGAGGCGATCTTCTGCCTGCTGATGCTGGACAATGATTTCATTACTCCGTCGATCAATGTCGACACACTTGCCGAAGGCATCCTGCCCGGTGAAATTGCAACTCAAGTAGTTGAAAACGCAGGCTTGGACAGCGTGATGACCAACAGCTTCGGCTTTGGCGGCACCAACGGGTCCATGGTTCTGTCGAAGTATAACGGGTGAACAAGATGTCGGAACTTCTCAAGGGTAAACGCGGCCTGATCATGGGCGTGGCGAATGACCGCTCGATCGCGTGGGGCATTGCCAAGGCCATGCACGAAGCCGGCGCGGAACTGGCCTTTACCTATCAGGGCGAGGCGTTCGGCAAGCGGCTGGAACCACTGGCCCAGAGCCTCGGCAGCGATTTCATGGTCGATGCCGATGTGACCGATGACGACTCGCTGGATCGCGCGTTCGACGAATTGGGCAAGCGTTGGCCGACCATCGACTTTGTCGTCCATGCCATCGCCTATTCGGACAAGAACGAGCTGACGGGCCGTTTCCTGAACACCACCCGGGCGAACTTCAAGCATTCGATGGATGTGTCGGCCTATTCGTTTATCGAGGTCGCGCGCCGCGCCTATCCGCTGATGAAGGATAATGGCGGCACGCTGCTGACGCTGACCTATCAGGGCTCGAACAAGGTTGTGCCGAACTACAACGTCATGGGCGTGGCCAAGGCGGCGCTGGAATCGGCGACCCGTTATCTGGCCAACGATCTGGGCCCAGACGGTATCCGCGTCAACGCCATCTCGCCCGGTCCGATGAAAACGCTGGCCGGGGCCGCCATCGGCGGTGCGCGCAAGACCTACAAGTTCTGTGATCAGAACGCGCCTATGCGCTCGAACGCGACGCTTGAGGCGGTGGGCGGCACCGCCGTTTATCTGGCCTCAGACGCCGGAACCTACACCTCGGGCGAGATCATTCGCGTCGACGGTGGCTATCACATTCTGGGCATGCCGCAGCCCGAATCCATGTGACCATTTCTTTCCCTGTGGGGGTCAAGATTTGACCATCTTTCCCCCGCAGAGATTGCGATATGAGCAAACTTGAACAGATCCTCGCCAGCAACGGGCGACCGCAACGTTTCCGACGCAATTCCAGCGGTGGCCGCGCGCGCATTATGCTGCTGGCGCTGACCGCGCTGCTGATTGCGGTCGTATTTCTGACCCAACCGCAGGTTCGCAACGCGGTTGAGCCGATGCTTGGGATGATACCGGGATTCTGACCCCGGCCATTGTCAGTTGACCGAGACGATCTCGATGTCGAAGATCAGGTCCTGACCTGCCAGCGGGTGATTGGCGTCCAGTGTCACGGTCGCTTCATCGACTTCAACAACCGTCACCGGCAAGGCCTGCCCATCGGGTGTCTGCATCTGCAACTGCGTGCCGGGCTCCAGCGGGATATCGTCCGGGATACCTTCGCGCGGGATTTGCTGGCGCATGCCGGGGTTGATGGGACCGTAAGCTTCGGTGCAGGCGATCTCGACGCGCTTTTTCTCGCCGATCTCCATCCCCGGCAGCGCCACGTCCAGACCGGGAATGATCTGGCCCGATCCGACCTCAAACTGCAGCGGATCGCGCCCTTCGGAACTGTCAAAGACTTTGCCGTCCAGCAGTGTTCCGGTGTAGTGGATGCGAACGGTGTCGCCTTCTTTGATTGCGGTCATGGGGGCCTCCGGCCTCAAGGGGAATAAGCGGCGCAGCCTAGAGGCTGACACGGCATTGTAAACCCTGCCCTCTTTAACCTGTGAAACAGTTGTGCTTACCTGCGCCCGATCAGGGGAGGATCATATGGCTATCACAACCTGCGTATTCGATGCCTATGGCACGCTGTTCGACGTCGCCGCCGCCGCCAGACAGGCCGCAGCCGAGCCGGGGTTCGAGGCTTTGGCCGATAAATGGCCCGAACTGGCGAACCATTGGCGTCTGAAACAGCTGCAATATACATGGCTGCGCGCCGTGGCCGATGCGCATGGCGATTTCTGGGATGTGACACAAGACGGACTGGACTGGGCGCTTGAGGCGGTCGGGCTGCAGGGCGACGACACCCTGCGCCAACGCCTGCTGGATTTGTATTGGGAGTTGCAGGCCTACCCCGAGGTCCCCGAGATGCTGAAGGCGTTGAAGACGGGCGGATTGCAGACAGCCATCCTGTCTAATGGCTCACCCCCAATGCTGGACGGGGCGGTGCAGTCCGCCGGGATCGGGGATGTGCTGGACGATGTGCTATCGGTCGAAAGCGTCGGCGTCTTCAAACCCCACGCCCGCGTCTATGATCTGGTCCAAGGCCGGTTCGGCTGCGCCCGCGACGAGGTGCTGTTCGTCAGTTCCAATGGCTGGGACGCGGCAGGGGCCAGCGGCTATGGTTTCGTCACCGCCTGGGTCAACCGCGCAGGCGAGCCGATGGATCGTCTGCCGTGGAAACCGGCACACGTGCTGTCCGACCTGACAAGCATCCCGCAACTGGCAGGGCTTTGATGGCGGTTTTCACCACTTCGGATGGCAAACGCCTCTATTTTGAGGATACCGGATCGGGACAGCCCCTGCTCTGCCTTGCTGGGCTCACCCGAAACAGCCGGGATTTCTCGTTCCTTGCCCCGCATATCAGCGATCTGCGCATGATCGCGATGGATTATCGCGGGCGCGGGCAATCCGACTACGACCCGGATTTCATGAACTACAACATCCTGCGTGAAGGGCAGGACGCGATTGAGTTGCTGGACCATCTGGGACTGGAAAAGGTCACGATCCTCGGCACCTCGCGCGGCGGGCTGATCGCCATGGCGCTGGCTGCGGGCCACCCGGATCGTCTGGCTGCTGTCATCCTGAACGATGTAGGGCCGGTGATTGAGGCCGAAGGGATCGCCAAGATCATGGACTATGTCGGCAAACCGCCCAACGCGAAGACCTATGACGCGGCCGCAGAGGCCCTGCATCACATGATGGAACCGAACTTCCCCGGCGTACCCCGCGCCATCTGGCGCCAGCAGGTTGAGCATCAATATCTGCAATCCGACACGGGCCTCGCCCTGCGCTATGACAGCGCCCTGCGCGAGGCGCTGATCCAGCAGGCCGCCGCAGGCCCTCCGCCTGATCTCTGGCCCTTGTTTGACGCGCTCAGCGATATCCCGACCGGCGTGATCCGGGGGGCAAATTCGGACCTGTTCGGGGCCGCAACGCTGGCTGAGATGCAAAACCGCCATCCCGGTCTGATCAGTGCCGAGATCGCAGACCGGGGGCATGTACCCTTTCTGAATGAACCTCAATCATTGGACGTCATCCGCAAAACACTGGACGCGACATGAGCAGTATTGAAATGATCGAAGCCGCCGCACAGCGGCTGGCCGGACACGCACGCGAAACACCGCTGCTGTCTTCACCTTTTCTGGATGAGATCGCCGGGCGCAGGGTGCTGGTGAAACCCGAATGCCTGCAGCACACTGGCAGCTTCAAATTTCGCGGCGCGTGGTCAGCGATTTCGGCACTGGATGAGGCCGCACGCCAGCGGGGCGTGATCGGCTATTCCTCGGGCAATCACGCGCAGGGGGTTGCCTATGCAGCCAGCCAGCACGGGATATCGTCTGTCATCATCATGCCCTCGGACGCGCCGCAACTGAAGATCGAGAACACCCGCGCCCTGGGGGCCGAGGTGGTTCTGTACGACCGCGCCAATGAAAGCCGCGAAGAGATCGGCGAGGCGCTGGCCGCACAGCGCAGCCTGACCCTGATCCGGCCCTATGACGAACCGCAGGTGATCGCCGGTCAGGGGACGGTCGGGCTCGAAGTCGCCCGACAAGCCGAGGCACAAGGCGTCACGCAGGCCGATGTGCTGGTCTGCTGCGGCGGTGGAGGGCTGACCTCTGGCATCGCGCTGGCGCTGGAACAACACGCGCCGGGCCTGCGCGCCCGCCCGTGTGAGCCTGAGGGTTTTGATGACGTCAAACGCTCTCTGGCGTCGGGGACCATTCAGAACAACAACGCCTCGTCGGGCAATATCTGCGACGCGATCCTGACACCGCAGCCGGGGCAGATCACCTTCCCGATCCTGAATCGGCTCTGTGGCCCGGGCCTGTCCGTCTCCGAACAAGAGGCGCTGCAGGCCATGGCACAGGCCTTCCTGCGGCTCAAGATTGTGCTGGAACCCGGCGGTGCGGTCTCACTGGCCTCGGCGCTGTTCCGCAAGGACCAGATCGAGGGCGACGCGGTGATCATCGTCGCCTCGGGCGGTAATGTGGACCCGCAGGTTTTTGAACAAGCGTTGGAATTCCTGACCTGACAACGGGCGTGAACCGGTGCACTATTCCGCCGCAAACACATTAAGGCGGACCCCTCACCGATGCACATCACCGACCTTGGAGACGTGAAGATACACTACCGCGTTGACGGAGACCCCGACGGCGCGCCGCTGGTCTTCGCCAATTCTCTGGGCACGGATATGCGCCTGTGGGACCCGATCCTGCCATTGCTGCCCAAGGGCCTGCGCATCATCCGTTTTGACAAACGCGGCCATGGCCTGTCTTCGCAACCCGATGGTCCGTATTCGATGGGTGCCTTGGTGCGTGATACCGAGCGGCTGCTGGACCATCTTGAGGTCAAAGACTGCATGTTCGTCGGCCTGTCGATCGGCGGGATGATCGCGCAAGGGCTGGCGGTAAAGCGCATGGACCAAATCCGCGCGATGGTCCTGTCGAACACCGCCGCCAAGATCGGCACGCCCGAAATCTGGCAGGACCGCATCGCAGCCGCCCGCGCGGGTGGGATCGAGGCGCTGGCGGATGCCACGATGGAGCGGTGGTTCTCGAAACCCTTCCGCGCCAGTGCCGATCTGGCGCTGTGGCGCAACATGATGGTCCGGCAACCTCTGGACGGCTATCTTGGCTGCTGCGCCGCGATTTCAGGCACGGATTTCTATACCCCAACCAGCGGTCTGCGCCTGCCGACCCTTGGGATCGCAGGCAGCGAGGATGGCTCGACCCCGCCCGATCTGGTGCGTGAAACGGTTGACCTGATTCCCGGCGCGCGGTTTGCGCTGATCCGCAAGGCGGGCCACCTGCCCTGCGTCGAGCGGCCAGCCGAATACGCGGACCTCCTCAACGGGTTTCTGACCGAAACCGGACATCTGCAAGGAGCTTAGACGTGGCCGATTTCCTGCTGGTTCACGGCTCATGCCACGGCGCCTGGTGCTGGCGTGACCTGATCCCCGAACTGACCACATTCGGGCATACGGCGCGTGCGATTGACATGCCCAGCCACGGATCAGACCCAACGCCGATTGCGGATGTCACGCTTGCGTCCTGCCGCGATGCAGTCCTTACCGCCTGCACCCCCGATACCATAGTCGTGGGGCATTCTTGGGGCGGATACCCGATCAGCGCGGCCGCCGAAGCTGCACCCGGCGCGCTGCGGGCATTGGTCTATCTGTGCGCCTACGTTCCGCAATCCGGGCTGTCTATGATCGAGATGCGCAAACGTGCGCCCCGCCAGTTGATCGGGGACGCGGTCGAGATATCCTCGGACGGGTTGTCCTACAGCGTCCTGCCGGACCGGGTGCACGGACTGTTTTATCATGACTGTCCACGCGAGGTGGTGACCTATGCGCTGGGCCGTCTCTGCCCGCAGGCGATCACACCGCAAGACACACCGCTGGAGGTTGGCGAAAAGTTCGACCGTGTGCCCAAGGCCTATATCCGCACCACCGATGACCGCACGGTTCCAACCGAATATCAGGCTCAGATGGCCGACTGCGCGGGTCCGGACCTGAGCCTGACCATCGACAGCTCTCATTCGCCGTTCTTCTCACACCCAGAACATCTGGCCGGGCTGCTACATCAAATCTCGCAGCGGATCTAAGGCTTTGCACCGGGTGGCCCTACCGTTAGGGTCCGGTCAAACCAGTTTCGGACTCTCATGCGCCTGCCCTTTCTATTTGTTCTTGGTACCGTGATGATCGACGCGATGGGCATCGGTCTGGTGCTGCCCATCATGCCGCAACTGATTGTCGAGGTGCAGGGTGGCACCTTGGCCACCGCCGCGATCTGGGGTGGCGTGCTCAGCACTGCCTTTGCGACCATGCAGTTCCTTTTTGGGCCAGTTCTGGGCAACCTGTCGGATGCTTATGGCCGACGCACGGTTCTGCTGGTCTCGCTTTTTGTCATGGCGCTCGACTATGTGGTGATGGCTGTTGCGGGCAGTATCTGGCTGCTGCTGGCAGGACGCATTGTCGGAGGGATCACCGCCGCAACCCATGCAACCGCTGCCGCCTTCATGGCCGATGTGTCTAAACCTCATGAAAAAGCCGCCAATTTCGGTCTTCTGGGCGCGGCCTTCGGACTGGGCTTTGTGCTGGGGCCGCTGATGGGCGGGCTGCTGAGCGAGTTCGGCACCCGCGCCCCATTCTGGGCCGCGGCGGGGCTGTCTGCCATAGGCTTCCTGCTGGGTCTGCTGGTGATGCCGGAAACTGTCACCAAGGAAAACCGTCGCCCCTTTCACTGGCGACGCGCCAACCCGGCGGGATCGCTTCGTGCCATCGCGGCGCTGCCCGGCATCCGGCCCTTGCTGTGGGTCTATTTCCTCTACTCGATCTCAATCTATGTCTACCCGGCGATCTGGTCCTATTTCACGCTCGAACGCTTCGGCTGGTCGCCGCAGATGATCGGGCTGTCTCTGGCCGTATACGGGATCGGCATGGCCGCCGTGCAAGGCGGTCTGATCCGCCCCGCCACCCGGTATCTGGGCGAGCGGGTCACGATCATCTGGGGCATGGCGTTCGGAATCGTCAGCTTCCTACTGCTGGCTTTTCTGACCAACGGCCTGATCGCACTGATGCTGATCCCCGTCGCCGCATTGGGGGCGGTGGTCACCCCGGCCCTGCAGGCCCTGATGTCGCGCGCCACGCCTGATTCCCAGCAAGGCGAGTTGCAAGGCGTGCTTGCAGCCCTGCACGCGCTGTCGATGATCATCTCGCCGTTGGTCATGACCAGCGTCTTTGCCCAGTTCGCAGGCCAGAACCCGCCAATCTACCTGCCCGGCGCGCCGTTTCTGCTGGCTTTGGTCCTGATGGCGGTCGGGTTGGTGATGTTCCTGCGTCCGCGCGCGGCTTTGGCATAACAACGACATAGGGGTGACGGATTCCGTCTTGCAGGTCCGTCCCCAAAAGGTCACCGTGGCCTGAAACGAAACGGGGACAGACATGCAATCCATCAAAGCAGCCGTGTGCCGGGACTTCGGCGCGCCTCTGGTGATCGAGGACATTCTGATCGCACCGCCCGGAATGGGCGAGGTCGAGGTCACGCTGGACGCAGTGGCGATCTGCCACTCGGACATCTCGTTCGCCAGCGGCGCATGGGGCGGCCACTTACCCGCCGTTTACGGGCACGAAGCAGCCGGTGTCATCTCGGCGGTCGGCGAAGGTGCCGAAGGGTTCAAGGTTGGCGACTCGGTTGTGGTAACCCTGATCCGCGCCTGCGGGTCTTGCCCGTCCTGCGCGGGCGGCAAGCCCACGATTTGCGAAACGCCCTATGACACGGTCAAAGGTCCCTTGCGGACTGCCGATGGCGGCGCGCTGGAGCAAGCCATGGCCTGCGGGGCCTTTGCCGAGAAGGTCGTGGTCAGCCATCGCCAGATCGTCAAAATCCCCGAAACCCTGCCCAAAGACCTCGCCAGCCTGCTGTCCTGTGGTGTTATCACCGGGGTTGGTGCTGCTGTGAACGCCGCTGGACTGCGCCCCGGGCAAGATGTGGTGGTGATCGGTGCAGGCGGCGTCGGGCTGAACGCCATTCAGGGCGCGCGCATCGCCGGGGCCCGCCGCATCGTCGCCGTCGACATGACCGAGGACAAGCTGGAGATCGCCAAGGAATTCGGCGCAACCCACGGCGTTCTGGGCAGCCTCAAAGAGCCGTGGAAGGCCGTCTACAAGGCGCTCGGCGGACGTGGCGCGGATGCAGTTCTGATCACCGTCGGCGCGATCCCCGCCTATGATCAGGCCCCGCGTTATCTGGGCCGAGGCGGCAAGGCGATCATGATCGGGATGCCCCATTCGGGGGATATGTCCAGCTATGAACCCGTGGTACTGGCCGCTCTGGGTCAGGGCATGGTCGGTTCAAAAATGGGCGATGTGGTCATTCAGCGGGATATTCCGTGGATGATAGACCTCTATGAACAGGGGCGGCTGAAGCTGGACGAGCTGATCTCGGGCCGCTGGTCGCTGTCGCAGATCAACGAGGCGATCGAGGACACCAGATCCGGTTCCGCCAAACGCAATGTGATCATGTTCGACAGGGGCTGACCCCGAAAGGAGCACCGCGTGAAACTGCAGGATCTCGATATCATCGTCACCGCGCCTCCGGCCCCCGGCTGGGGCGGGCGCTATTGGATACTGGTCAAGGTCACCACCGATACCGGCGTGACCGGATGGGGGGAATGCTATGCCTCATCCGTTGGCCCCGAGGCGATGACCCACGTCATCCGCGACGTGTTCGAACGGCACATGCTGGGCGAAAACCCCGAAAACATCGAACTGATGTTCCGTCGCGCGTATTCCAGCGGCTTCACCCAGCGCCCCGATCTGACCGTGATGGGCGCGTTTTCAGGGCTCGAAATCGCCTGTTGGGATATCCTCGGCAAGGACCGGGACCGCCCGGTCTATGCCCTGCTAGGCGGGCGGATGAACGACCGTATCCGGGCCTACACCTACCTCTACCCCCTGCCCCAGCATAATCTGACCGATTTCTGGACCTCGCCAGAACAGGCGGGGGACTGCGCCGCCGAGATGGTGCGGCGTGGCTATACCGCCGTCAAATTCGACCCCGCAGGGCCTTACACCATCCGCGGCGGGCACATGCCTGCGATGACCGATATCTCGCTGTCTGTGGCCTTCTGCAAAGCCATCCGCGAGGCCGTAGGCGACAAGGCCGACCTGTTGTTTGGCACCCACGGGCAGTTCAACACGGCGGGCGCCATCCGGCTGGGTCAGGCGCTGGAGCCCTATTCGCCCCTCTGGTTCGAGGAACCCACGCCCCCCGATATGATCGAGGATATGGCACGCGTCGCCCGCAACGTCCGCATCCCCGTGGCCACGGGTGAGCGGATGACCACCAAGGCCGAATTCGGCGCGGTTCTGCGCGCAGGTGCGGCGGAAATCCTGCAACCGGCGCTGGGACGTGCAGGCGGCATATGGGAGATGAAGAAGGTCGCCGCGATGGCCGAAGTGTTCAACGCCCAGATGGCTCCGCACCTTTATGCCGGACCGGTAGAATGGGCCGCCAATATCCATCTGGCCGCCTCGATCCCCAACCTGCTGCTGCTGGAAACCATCGAAACGCCGTTCCACGATCAACTGATCAACGGCGCGATCCGTGTCGAGAACGGGTTCGTCACCCCACCAACCGCCCCCGGTCTTGGCATCGAGGTGGACGAAGCGCTGGCCCGCGCCAACCCCTATACCGGCAAAGATCTGCACCTGCAGATGCAGGAGGCACCCTGCGACTATGCGCATGGAAACGCCTTTCAGGGCGGCGCACCTGCAACCAAGGGGTGACAATTGACCCCCTGATGAGGCATATTAACCGGACCCCCTAACGGCAGACCGGTTTTTTTGTGACAACACAGCCCCCCGAAACACTTGCACCTTCCGGCGAAATCCCTGCGGACATGAAAGACAGCGCCGCGCAGGCGACAGCGTTTCTGAAAACACTGGCGCATGAAGGGCGCCTGATGATCCTCTGTCATCTCAGCGACGGCGAACGCTCGGTCGGTGAGTTGGAGGCATTGCTTGGTATGCGCCAGGCGGCGGTCAGTCAGATGCTCGCCCGCTTGCGCGAAGAACAGCTGGTCAAGGCACGGCGCGACGGTAAGACCATCTATTATGCGCTGAACGATGGGAAACCCCAGCGCGTCATTGCCCTGCTTTACGATCTGTTCTGCTCCGCCGAAAGCTGATCGCGTCAGCTGGAAACATAGCCCGCGATCACCTGCAGAAGCTTGAACGCCGTGGCAGCGTCGTTTTCCACAACGGCCATGAATTCTTCTTCCCCGATGCGCAGACAAGACAACTCGGTTTCCGCCACCATGCTCAGCGCGCGTGGCTCTTTGCGGATCAGGCCCAGTTCACCGACCAGCGCCCCGGCCCCGACCTTGGTGATCAGCTGGTCTGATGCACCCGGCTGCGGCAGGTACAATCCCGCCTCACCGCTCAGAACGACGTAAGCGCCGTCGGTCGGCTGATCATCCTTGAGGAAGACGACCTGCCCCGGTTTTGCGTCGAACCAGCGCGCACCAAAGGCCAGCAGGCGCAACTGACGCCGGTCAAGCCCCGAGAACAGCGGCGTCTGTTCCAGCGCCCGCAGCTTGCGTCCCAGATCAGCCGAAGCCGCGCCGTCGCCTTCGATATCAGTGGGCCCGTCATCACTGACGACGCGGCCTTGGCGGATCTCCACATACATATCGAAGACATCCGGGTTTTCGAACTGGTCATTCAGATAGATTACCGTCGCCTCGGGCAGCAATTCCCGGAGGTTCTTGTAGACCGCAACCTGTGTCTGCATGTCATAGCTGGCCAGCGCGTTCTCAAGGATCAGGATATCCGGTTTCTTGATGGTCGCGCGGGTAAAGGCCAGCGGTTCGGCAAACACCGCAGGCAGGTTCTGCCCGCCCAATGCCACCGGCACATCATAGATCAGCTCGACCACCATCGGGCGCGCGCCGTTCTCGGCCAATACGTCCACGATCAGCTTGCGCGCCTCGTCGGTGCGCGCGCCCCCGATCTGACTGACTTTGCCGAACAGCGCATTTTCCATCACCGTCAAACCGGGCGCAAAGGCGGTCTCATCCAGAGGCACAAAGACATTGTGCAACCGTTCAAGCAGTTTTTCCGAATGGCTGTGACGCAGCTCCAGGATACGGTTTTTCAGTTCTTCCGAGAACGCCGGACCAATCTGTTCAGCCGAGATCACAAACGGCACCGCCAGCAGATTGGCCAATTGCTCATCATTCAGCCCACTGACGCCCTCTTTGCGGGTCTGTTCGATCAGCTCAGCGGCTGCTTCGTAGGTTTTGACATCAAGGCCCAGCTTGCGGAACAGCGGGTGATCGGTGCCGTCCAGCCCAAAGATCTGGCGTAGCATTTCGATTACATCGCGCGTCAGGTTCGTCAGCGTTTCGTCCAGACCCAGTTCACGCAACTGCCCCAGAAACACGGTCTGCTGCGCCAGCAATTGCTGTGTGACCGGGACGCAAGGCGTCGCGAACAGAAGGTTCTCGGCCACGGGCAGGGCCGGGTTGTACGTCGACCGATCGAACACCAACGCCTGCTGCTCGAGTCCTGCATCACGCACCGCTTTTTGCACCAGCGGGCGCAGCTCAATCAGCTTTGCGGCCAAAGCCGGGCGCTCGTCAGCGTTGAATACCTGCTCGGCCCCGCGCTGGAACAGGGCCGCGCCCGACCCCATTACATCAATCAGCTTTAACCACCATTCGCGCAAATGTACGGTGTCTTCAAAACCGGCAAGCCCGGGATCAAGCCATTCTGTCTTGAACGGATCAGCACTGTTCCCGGAGCGCAATGTCTCGGCAAAGTCGGGATCCGGGGTGGTTGAGGCCAAGGGGCGCGGACGCATTGGCATCATCACATTCTCACCAAGCGTTCCCTGGAACATCACCGGACGCGACGTCGCAAGGCCGATGCGCGCGGCGACAGTGCTTTGATGCAGCTCAGCCATATTGAGGCCGCCGATCTCGATCTTGCCTGAGGTGGGCAGAATCTCGCGCGTCAGCAATTCGGTCATGGCATGGCGGTCTTCTTCGCTGGGGGCAGAGATACCGATGGTCTTGCCCGCCGGAAACGTCAGCTGCAGATCGTCCAGCACCTGATTGCCATCAATGTCACGCACCGAGACATCGCTCAGGACAATATCACCGTTCAGATGCGGGCTCTGATCGGGGTCGCTGTCGAACAAGGTCTCATCGACCATCCCGTCAGGCGCAAAGCGTTCGATCACCACGTCCCAGCGCAGCGACATATCTTGCGTCTGGTTGTAGTAGGTAAGCAGTTCCTTCCACGGCGAACTCAGGTCTTTATAAGCTGCCAGCGCCGCAACCAGCGCGCCCAGCGAGACCGAACCCTGCAACACCAGAAAACCGCCCACCAGATAGAACATGAACGGCGTCAGCTGCGAAATGAAGTTGTTGATGAACTTCATAAAGAACTTCTTCTGGTAAATCTCGAACCGGATGCCGAACAACCGCCCCAACTGGTCCGAGATCATCGCACGGCGGTAGCGCCAGCCGCCGTTGGCGCGCAGTGTCGAAGCCCCTGCCGCGTTCTCGCTGATTTGGGCTGCCAGGATGCGCACCTCCTGAATGCGTTTCTTGTTCAGCAGGTTGATCTGGCGCTGCAGGCGCGGGATCAGCCAGGCCTGCAGCGGGATCAGCGCGACCGCCGCCAGACCGAACCAGACGCTTTGCAGGAACAAGAAAGACAGAATGGTGATCATCTGCCCCGCCTGCAGCACCGGCTGGCTGATCGCATCGCCCATCAGGCCACCCATCGGTTCGCTTTCGGCGGTGATCATAGAAACCATCTCGCCCTGGCTGACCCGCTCGAAATAGGGTTGCGGAAAGCGCAACGCCCGGCTGATCAGCTGATACCGGAACCGGCGCAGCATGCGTTCGCTCAGCACCCCTTTCATGGTGTTGATGCGCATTTTCATAAGGCCGTGGGCCAGCACCGCCGCCAGAAACGCAAAACACAGGATCATCAGGAACGTGGTCTGCTGCAGGTTATAGCCCCAGACATTCACGATCTGGCTGGAAGCCCCGATCGCATCATTGATGATCCGCTTGGGCAGCTCCAAGGTCAGATACAAAAGAGGAAAAAGCGTCGAGGTCACGGCCAGCAAGATCAACTGGTCGCGTTTGGAGTATTTCCAAATGAACCGAAAAATCGTTCGTTCTATGAAACCCGCCCCTGCTTTTGATCCGTCGCTCAAAGGGATGTTTTGGACACAAATACAACAGGTCGAAACTACCGCAATCGTATCCGGAGACGCAATTAAATTTCCAAATCGCGCTGAAATGCCCTTGTGTGAACAAGTTCATTTGCGCGGCAGACAATTACCCCCTACTCTTCTGATTCAGGACGATATCGGGAGGATTCATTTGCCTGCCAGTTTTGGCACTGTGTTTCTGTTGCTTTGCCTGCTTCAGATCAAACATATGTTTGCCGATTATTATCTACAGACGCCCAAGATGCTTTCCGGGCGAGGGTCGTATTTCCATATGGGACGCGCACAACATGCGGTGGTGCATGTTGTGGGATCGGTTGCGATATTCGCGCTGTTTCGCGCACCGCTTGAATTCATCCTGATCATCGCTGCGCTGGAATGGATCGTGCATTTCCACATCGACTTTGCCAAAGCGCATTATTCCGACCGCAAAAAACTGCAGCCCAATCAGGCCGCGTTCTGGCGCGCCGCAGGGCTGGATCAGTTGATGCACAATCTAACCTATATCGGCATGGCGTGGGCCTGGGTGGCGTTCGCCGCCTGAGGATCAGGGCACAACCGGACGGTTCCGCTTGATCGTGCGCAGCACCACATTGGTCTGCGCGCTGGCAACGGCGGGCAGGCGGAACAGAAAATCCTCGAGGAACACATTATAGGCCGCGAGGTCCCGGCACAGAACGCGCAGGTGGTAGTCCGCCTGCCCGGTCGTGGCATAGCATTCCTGCACCTCGGCGCTGGTCTCGACCGCCCGGATGAAATCGACGATCTTCTCGGGGTCGTGACGCGTCAGGTGGACATGCACGATCGCCTCAAACGTCAGCCCCATAGCCGGAGGATGCACCAGCGCACCATATCGCTCGATCACCCCAGCTTCTTCCAGCGCACGTACCCGGCGCCACAAGGCCGAGGCTGACATGCCCACCGCCTCGGCCAGATCGGCGTTCGAGATACGGCTGTCCTTCTGGAGCAAGGTCAGAATGCGGCGGTCACGGTCATCGATTTCGATCATACCGGTTCAGTTACCCGATAATCCGTCAGTTATCGACTAAATTATCCTAAATTTCTTATCCAGTCGCAAAGTCAGGCACAATAATCCATACCAAGCGGCTTATGCTACCGGCCTCCAACGGCAACACCCATGGACGGCAGCGATGAGTCACCACGACACCCCCCGCACCTATCAGCTTGAAGATCGTTACGCCCTGGCCCAAGGCCGGGTTTTTCTGACCGGCACGCAGGCCCTGGCGCGGATTATGATGGATCAGGCCCGGCGCGACCGGCAGGCAGGGTTGAATACGGCGGGGTTTGTCTCGGGCTATCGCGGATCGCCGCTGGGTGGGCTGGATCTTGAACTGTGGCGCGCCAAGGACCGGCTCAAAACCGACCGCATCACCTTCATGCCTGCGGTGAACGAAGACCTCGGCGCGACGGCAGTTCTGGGTGCGCAGCAGGCCACCCTCGATCCGCATTGCGAGGTCGAGGGGATTTTCTCGATGTGGTACGGCAAAGGTCCGGGCGTCGACCGATCAGGCGACGCGCTGAAACACGGCAACGCCTATGGCTCGGCCCCGAAGGGCGGCGTGTTGGTGGTGGCAGGTGATGACCACGGCTGCGTCAGCTCCTCGATGCCGCACCAGTCGGATGTGGCCTTCATGGCGTGGTTCATGCCCACGCTGAACCCGGCCTCCGTCGAGGAATACTTAGAATTCGGCGAATACGGCTTTGCCCTGTCGCGCTTTTCCGGCACATGGGTCGGGTTCAAGGCGATCTCGGAAACGGTCGAAAGCGCCCGGTCGGTCGACCTGCGCCCCGACCGTGAATTCACCTTGCCCGAAATCGACCTGCCGCCAAACGGCCTGCATGTGCGTACCGCCGACCTGCCCTCGCCCGAGATCGAAACCCGCATTCAGCACAAGCTGCGCGCCGTGCGCGCCTTTGCCGAAGCCAACCCGATCGACCGGCGCATCTATGACATCGACACCGCCAAGTTCGGCTTTGTCACCACCGGCAAAGGACATCTGGACCTGATGGAGGCGCTGCGTCTGCTGGGTCTGGATGAGGCCACCTGCCGCCGTCTTGGCATCGACATCTACAAGGTTGGCATGGTCTGGCCGCTGGCCCGCCGCAACGCCCTGCGGTTCGTCAAAGGCAAGGCCGAGGTGCTGGTCGTCGAAGAAAAGCGCGGCATCATCGAAAGCCAGTTCAAAGAGTATTTCTATGACTGGCCCGGCGACAAACCGCAGAAGATGGTGGGCAAATACGACAGCCATGGCGAGCCGCTGATCCCCTGGACCGGAGAGCTGAGCCCGCTGATGCTGGCCCCCATCGTCGCCGCGCGGCTGGACAGCTTTTTCCCCGAAGAAAACCTGCCCACCAAGGCACAGGCTTTGACCGAAACACCCCCGCCCCTAATCAACGTGCCGGGGGCGGTGCGAACGCCCTATTTCTGCTCGGGCTGCCCGCACAACACCTCGACCAAGGTGCCCGAAGGCTCGACCGCGGCCAGCGGCATCGGCTGTCATGTCATGGCCTCGTGGATGGACCGCGAGACGGTCGGTTATGCCCAGATGGGCGGCGAGGGTGTGCCGCAGGTGGTGGCCTCGCAATTCAATGGCGGTAAGCATATCTTCCAGAACCTTGGCGAGGGGACGTGGTACCATTCCGGCTCGCTGGCGATCCGGCAGGCGGTCGCGGCGGGAACGAATATCACCTACAAGATACTCTACAATGACGCCGTGGCGATGACCGGAGGGCAGCCGGTGGATGGCCCGGTCAGCGTCTCAGGTATCGCCCAGACCTGCCGCGCCGAGGGCGTGGACCGGATCGCGCTGGTCTCGGACGATATCACCAAGTTCCGCCGCGCGGATTTCCCCACCCGGACCACGTTCCATGACCGCGCCGAGATGGATACCCTGCAGCGCGAGCTGCGCGATATCCCCGGCGTCACCGTTTTGATCTACGAACAGACCTGCGCCACAGAAAAGCGCCGCCGCCGCAAGCGCGGTACGCTGCAGGATCCGCAGAAATTCGTCTGGATCAACGATCTGGTCTGTGAAGGCTGCGGCGATTGCTCAGTCGCGTCGAACTGCCTGAGTGTCGAGCCGCGCGAGACCCCTCTGGGCCGCAAGCGCAAGATCAATCTGAGTTCGTGCAACAAGGATTTTTCCTGCCTGAACGGGTTCTGCCCCAGCTTTGTCACCGTGGAAGGCGCGACGCGGCGCAAGCGGGCCGTCGCGTTGGATCTGGACGCGCTGGAGGCCGACCTGCCAAACCCCGACCTGCCCAAACTGAACACACCCTTCGATCTTCTGGTCACCGGCGTCGGCGGCACCGGTGTCGTCACGGTTGGCGCGCTGATCACCATGGCTGCACATCTGGAAGGCAAAGGGGCCTCGGTTCTGGATTTCACCGGGTTCGCGCAAAAATTCGGGACAGTGCTCAGCTACATCCGCATCGCTAAGGCTCCTGACGTGCTTAATCAGGTGCGCATTGATCAGGGGGCCGCGGATGCGGTGATCGGCTGCGACGTGGTGGTTAGTTCGGCGCCCAAAGCCTCGGCCCACTACGCGCACGGCACACAGGTTGTGCTGAACCGGGCCGAGATGCCCACCGGCGATCTGGTGCTGCGTCGTGATGCGCAATTGCGGGTCGATGCGCGCGAACAGGCCATTGCAGATGTTGTGGGCAACACCAATCTGTCCAGCCTTGATGCAAACAGCATTGCCGAGGCTATGTTGGGCGACGCCGTCTTCGCCAATGTCATCATGCTGGGCTATGCGTGGCAAAAGGCTCTGGTTCCCGTATCGCATACGGCCCTGTCCCAAGCCATTCTGCTCAATGGCGTTGCCGTCGAAAAGAACCGGCTGGCCTTTGCACTTGGACGGTGCCTGGCGGCCGACCCTGACCGGGTTCAAGCGCAGCCAAAAGCGCCCCAGGCAGAAGAAACGCTGGATCAGATGATCGCGCGCCGGGTGGCATATCTAACAGACTATCAGGATGCCCGTTATGCTGAACGCTATGCGCAGCGCATCGCGACAATCCGAGCCGCCAAACCGGAAGTATCCGACCGGATTCTTACGTCGATCGCTCGTAACCTGTTCCGTTTCATGGCCTACAAGGACGAATTCGAGGTGGCCCGTCTGCACACGTCTCCCGTCTTCGCGGATGAACTGGCGCAGCAATTCTCAGGCGATATCAAAACCACATACCATTTTGCCCCGCCGATGCTGAGCTGGCGAAAGGATGAACGCGGAAGGCCACGGAAGTTCGGGCTGGGCCCATGGGTACGCCCGATCCTTGGGGGCTGTCACGGCTACGCGGTTTGCGCGGTTCGGTGTTCAATCCCTTCGGTTATCACGCCGAGGCACGGCTGCACCGGACGTTATTGGAATGGTATCGGTCTTTGCTGGATGACCTGCAGGCGACGTATCGCACTGCAGACGAGGGCATCTGGCATGATGCCCTGGCCAGTGCGGATGAGGTTCGCGGATATGGCCCGGTCCGTATCGAGAGCGCCCGCACAGCGCGGCTGACCGTGGCCGAGTTGCTGGCAAAGCGGAACGCTCAGGCGACCTGATCCAAGCGGGACGATCGATAAGCGTCCAGCCATAGCCGGTCCAGCGCATCGATTTCAGCCGCGTCGAACCGATGGTCCGTCTCCCAATAGCGGCCCGACAGGACGGAATAGCCCAACTCAGCCTCGCGCTTCAGAGCAGGCTGCATCGCCGAGACATCTGGCATCGGCGTCGCGCACAGCTCAGTCCGGGAGGCTGGCGGAAACACCAGGCGGCTCTCGCCGGTTGACAAACGCAGGATGCGGCACCCCTGCGCCGCGCCGAACAGAGCCAGTCGCGCCGCCTTCGCTTCGAGCGACCGCAGAGTGACATCCTCGCGTAAGGGATCGGCGGCACCGGTGCCATAGAAATGCGTTCGCCCCACAGCCGGGTAAACCATATCACAGCCCAAATATGCCACAACTGCCGGACGCAGCGCCGCCAAGGCCCAATAGCCTGCGGTGAACGCCATCGTACCCCCTGCATAGACAAAACCACCATAGCGGTTTTGCAGCGGAACATAATCACTTGCGCTGACTATGGATTGCGCGGGTCCAATTCCGAGCGGACGATTTTCCGAAGGAAAGTCCTCGGGGTGGACCAGCACATCCCAATCATCGCGGATGCGCCAGGCATTGTTAATGGCGACGATATGGGTAAACGGATGCCGCGACCACTTACGCGCCGTCAGCGCCGAGGGTGCGCTGCCGAGTATCAGAACATACGGAGCTTGATCTGCCATGGGAACGGCCTTTATCCGGTTCCCCGGACAGTTAGGCCGATCCCTCGACCCGTCTAGCCCAGAACCGAGAAACTGCTCTCGGCATTGATTGGTCGTTTGCGCGAATAGAACCCGACGTCAATGCTGCGCCCGATATAGGGCAACTCGAACTGCAGCGGGTCGGCATCGTGATCCGCACCACCCTCGCAATAGTCGATCAGTGCGGCCATCATCTTGCCCGCAATCGGCGCGTTCTTGTACTGGTTCCCGCTGGTGCCGCAGGCCATGTAGAAACCCGGAAGACTGGATTTGTCATAGATCGGAATCCAGTCGGTCGACGCATCATACAAATCCACAACACCGCGCGTCTTCGAGGGAATGCCAAGGCTGGGAACCCGCTGCGCATAGCGCATCGCCTGCGTGGTCCACTGGTCGGTAAAGTCCTGATTATAGGTCTTGTCATCCTCGCACCACTGATGCGGATCACATTCCGGGTCTTCCGAGCCGATCAGGATGTGATTGCCGTGTTCGGGCCGACAGTAAAGCGCGATATCGCTATCCGATACAATCGTGCCCTGATTTTCGAAATCAAAACCCTCGGGAGCGGGCACATGCACAACCTCCTGCCGCAGGGGCCGGGTTTCGATGGTCATATCCTCCAGCACCCCGGCCATCGCGTTAACGATAGCCGAACCCGGTCCGGCAACATTCACAACAACCTTCGCGCGGATTTCCTCACCCGATGCCAGCTTGACACCCGAGACGCGCCCCTGCTCCATCAGGATTTCAACCACCTCTGCGCCGGTCCGCGCCTCTGCACCATGTTGTTTGGCAGCGTCCATGAGGTTTTGCGCCGACAGGGCCGGGTCTGTCACATACCCCGCCTTCGGCCAGAACACCGCGCCTTGCATCTGCGCGCCATTGGGTTGCCCGAATGCCGGATCGTCCATACGTTTTGCCGGAGCAAAGCTGTCGAGCGAATAGATCGGCAAGTGCTTCGTAATCTCGTCGAGCGACCACTCTTCGAACGGGCAACCCAGCTCGGCGCTATACGTCTTGTGCTTGTCCAGATATCCGTTGGCGTCTGTCTTCATGACCAGGCAGCCGGTTTGGCGAAACTGCGCCAGATTTGCGTCTTTGGGCAGCCCCAGATACGTGGCCCAATCGCGCCAATAGTGATAGCCCTCCCAAGCGAATGCCGTCCCGTCCAGCGTCGAATAGTGCATTCGGATAATCGCGCATGATCCCGCCGTCGAGCCATGCCCGACCTGTGCGTTTCGATCCAGCGAGAGGGTTTTCCATCCCGCTTTTGACATCTCGAATGCAATGGCGGCGCCGATGACTCCGGTGCCGATGATGATGGCATCAGGCTGGCTCATGATGGGTCTCCTTTCCAGTGCTTTCGGCAATATGCGCTGAACTCTGCGACTTCCACCGCGCGCGGTTCGACGCCAGTGAACACATACAGATAGTGCGGAACCATCGAAATCCGCACAGAAATCGGTTCATTCAGCTGCGCCAGATCATACCCGATCTGCATATAATACAGGACGCGCGCGCGGGTTTCAGCCTCGATCTCAGGATAGCCGTATCGCGCAAACATTGCGTGCAGCGCCTCAAGCCGGCGCGTGTCGGACTGGTCCAACGCGCGGCGCACCTTACCGGATTTGCGGGCCCAGTCGCGCACAGCAAAATCCAGCGCCGTATCAAACAGATCGGTGTTCACAACGCAGCGATGCACGTTGCACACCGCGCCCGTGATCGTCTCGGCCGGGGCCTCAGCCTGCGCAACAAGAGCCGCCGTATTCGTTGCCTGCCAGCGTGCAAGCAATGCGTCCAGTAACTCTTGCCGGGATTTGAAGTACCAGTAAAACGACGACCGCGACACGGCCATACGCTCGGCGAGGTTGAGGACCTTGATCTGATCCACCCCATCCGAGATCAACACGTCCATTGCCACGTTCAGCCAATCGTCGCGCGTGACCTTGATGTTGCCAACCAAAGGCTCTGCATCGGGGTCATCGCGGTGGAGGATGGGTTTCGTGTTCATTCAACTCTCCGGTGGTGCACCGCCCGCGGCGGTGCGTTTTCCAACAAAGTCCTTCAATTCAGCGATCCGGTCACCGACCTGCTCAGGGGGCTGGAAACTGGACAGGATATCCTTCCAAACGCCGGTTGCCCGATGATTTGCGTCGACCGATCCGCGCTCAGCCCACGTCCCGAAATTGGCATAATCATGCAGATGAGGTTCGTAGAACGCCGTATTGTAACGCTCCATCGTCTGGCTGGTGGCAAAGAAATGTCCAGAGGGGTCCACCTCGCCCAGCGCGGTGTCAAAGCCGATCTCGGACGCCCCGGCCTGCGCGCCCGCACACAGCTCGGCCACCATGTTCAGCACTTCGGCATCGCAAACCAGTTTCTCGAACGAAACGGTCAGACCGCCTTCGAGCCACCCGGCGGAATGAATGATCACCGTCGCCCCGGCCATCAGACACCCCCACAGGCCGAACTGATTTTCGTTCGCGGCCTGAACGTCGTTGATGTTCGACGCAGATCCCGCCGCAGACCGCCACGGCAGCCCCAGATGCCGGGCCAATTGGCCCGCCGCCAAGGAGGCCTGAAAATGCGAAGGTGTACCGAAGGCGGGTGCGCCAGATTTCATATCCACGTTGCTGGTGAAGGTCCCATAACACACCGGCGCGCCGGGATTGGCCAGTTGGGTTAGTGTCAGCGCCGCCAGCGCCTCAGCATGGGACAGGGTTATGGCCCCGGCCACCGTGATCGGTGCCATTGCCCCCATGAGCGTAAACGGCGTGATGATCGACATCTGCCCATGGCGCGCAAAGTCGATCAGGCCCTGCGCCATCGGGATATCCAGCGTGCGCGGGCTGTTGGTGTTGATGATGGTGTAGCAATGGGGGTTGGCCCGGAAATCCTCATCACTGAGACCGCGCGCCATCGACAGCATTTCAAAGCAATCCATCACCTGCGGCGTGCCCCGCGAGAAGAAGAACGGGAATTTGTCCGTCAGCTCCATCTGCGCCTGCGTCGTGAAATAGTGGCGCAGGTTCGTCGGCACATCTTGCGGCTCGACCTGAGGCGAGATCATCTGGAACACATCAAAATGGTGGGTCAGTTTCAGGAACTCCAGATAATCCTGCCCTGTCGCGGGCCTCCGCCCGCGTTCCAGATCGGTGGCATTCGGGGCACCCGCGCCGGGCTGGAACACCAGACTGCCCAGTTCCAGCGTGAAATCCCGTCGCCGCGCCCCCGCCCGGCAGGTGATGGATTTCGGGGCCGAGGCCACGGCGGCCTCGACCATATCCCGCCCGATAAAGACCATTTCACTGTCTTCATCCACGCGGGCTCCGCCCTGGGCGTAGATCCGGCGCGCTTCCGGTAGCAGAACCTTGACGCCCAGCTCCTCCAGCGTGCGCAAAGCGGTGTCGTGCATGTCCGCGATCTGATCCGCCGGAAAAACCTCCATCTGCGGGAACGGATTGCGGAGCTGGCGATAATTCACCTCGCGATGGGGGGGCGGGGCGGTATCAGCCCCGCGCCTGCGGCGCCTGCGGTTGTCAGTTGCCATGATCAGCCCCGCATCGCTTTGCCCTGCGGGTCATAGGGTGACGGCGCCACCACGCGGGCCGAACGTTCAACCCCAACCACGTGCACTGACAGATCGGTCCCCGGTTCGGCCTTGTCACGGTCGACCAGAGCCATGGCCAGCGACTTGCCGGTGTAATGCCCATAGCCGCCCGATGTGACAAAACCAACGCGCTCGCCCCCAGCCCAGACAGGTTCGTAACCACTTGCATCCGCATCTGCTGCATCCACTTCAAGCGTCACCTGAACCTGCGCCGGGCCATTGCCGTCTCGTTCGGCCAGCGCCGCCTCTTTGCCGACGAAATCCTTATCCCAGTCGATCCAGCGGTCCATCCCGGTCATTCCCGGCGTATAGAGCTGCGTGAATTCCGCCGACCAGATGCCAAAGCTCTTTTCAAGACGGGTCGAGAGCATCGCGTTGAAGCCGCATTCGCGGATACCTTCGTCAGCGCCTGCCTCCAGCAGCATGCGGCGCAGCTTGATATGGTCGCCATAGCGGCAGTTGATCTCATACCCTTTCTCGCCCGTCACTGACATCCGCGCGACGCGGGCGCGAACAAGGCCAATGTCAAAATCCCCGCAGCCCATGAATTTCAGGCCCGAGATCTCCTGTTCCGCCAGCTTTTCGACCACCGCTTGCGATTTCGGGCCAACAACGGCAAAGCCGCAATATTCCTCGCCCAGATCGCGGATGGTGACGCCATCCATCATGTGATCGTTAAACCAGCGCATATGCCAAGCACGCAAGTAGTAGCTGCCCATGATCCACCAGGTGCCATCGCCCCAGTTCAGCACGGTCAGATCACCCTTGAGCCGCCCATTCTCACCCAGCATCGGAGCCAGCTTGGCCCGACCCGGCGCGGGCAGTTTTGAGGCCATGACCTTGTCCAACCACGCCTCAGCATTCGGCCCCGTGACCTCGAACCGCGAAAAGCCCGAGATGTCCAGCAAGCCCACACCCTCGCGGATGACCTTGCATTCCTCGGCCACGATGTCATGCGCGTTCGAGCGTTTAAGCGTTGGCGTTTCCTCAAACCCTTTCGGCGCAAAATACAGCGGCACTTCGAGGTCCCAACTGACGCCCCACTTGCACCCGGCTTCGGTCATCGCATCATGCGCCGGGGCCATTTTCAGCGGGCGACCTGCGGGCAGTTGCTCGTTCGGATAGGTCATCACAAAGCGGCGCGAATAGAACTGCCCCGTGGTTTCACGGATATACCGCTTGTTCTGCGCGAAATCGCCAAAGCGGGCGACATCCATCGGCCAGGCATCGGCTTCGGGCTCACCATGGATCATCCACTCGGCCAGCGTTTTACCGACGCCGCCGCCCTGCAGGAAGCCCGCCATCACCCCACAGGCCGACCAATAGCCCCGCTTGCCCGGCACCGGCCCGACCAGAGGGTTCCCGTCCGGCGCAAAGGTAAACGCGCCGTTCACCCAAGTCTTGATGCCCACATTCTGGATCGAGGGATACCGCTCAAAGCCCAGCATCAATTCGTTCTCGATCCGGTCAAGCTGTTCCTGAAACAGTTCCTCGCCATAGTTCCAGGGCGCGCCGTCCATGGCCCAGTGTTCATGCTCGACCTCATAAATGCCGACCAGAACGCCCTTCTGGTCCTGCCGCATATAAGTGAACCCTTCCAGATCCACGGTCATCGGCATCTCGAAATCCGCCTGCGCCACTTCGGGCACCGTGTCGGTGATCAGGTAGTGGTGTTTCAGCGGAGAAACGGGCAATTCGACGCCCGCCATACGGCCTACTTGCTTGGCCCAGAGACCTGCAGCGTTAACCACATGTTCGCAGGTGATGGTGCCCTTGTCGGTCACAACCTCCCACCCATCCGCCGTCTGCGTCAGACTTTCAACTTTGGTTTCTTCGTAGTATTCCGCACCACGTTTCCGAGCGGCGGTCGCGTAAGCCTGCACGGTTCCGGTCGTGTCGATATAGCCCTCTCGATCCGCCCACATCGCACCCAGAACGCCATCGGTGGACATGATCGGGCAGCGTTTCTGCGCCTCTTCGGGCGACAGCAACTCGCAATCGTCAATGCCGATGGACTGGAAAATGCGATAGTTCGCCTGCAACCACTCCCACCGCTCGGGCGTGCCCGCCAGCGTCAACCCGCCGGTCATGTGCAGACCGATATTCTGACCCGATTCTTTCTCGATCTCACTCAGCAGGTCGATCGTATAGGCCTGCAGCGAAGCCATGTTCGGGTCCGCATTCAGCGCATGAATACCGCCCGCCGCGTGCCACGACGACCCCGAGGCCAGACGCCGCCGTTCCAACATAACCACATCGGACCAGCCGAACTTGGCCAGATGATACAGGACCGAGGCCCCCACAACGCCGCCCCCGATCACTACAACACGATACTGAGATTTCATCCTGCGCTCCCCTGCATGGCTCGCAAAGGACGCTAGTAGCACTGTTCACTTCTGTCTAGACATTTCTGTACAGTTCGTGATCTGACCGCGTTTACCCACAAAGCCACCTATAGCTGGGCGCTGCGGCGGTCCTGAATGGCGTCAAACCAGGCTTGGGTTGCCGTATGGCCGTCAGGGATGCGCATTTTGATGACACGCGCAAAATCGGTGAAGACAAAGGCTGTGACATCGGCCAGCGAAAATGCCTCACCGGCGAGGTAAGCGCTGTTGCACAGACGGTCTTCGAGCAGATCGAAGAATTGGCGCACCCGCGCGGCACCCCGCTGGGCCAATTCGGGTATCTGCGCATAGTTCACCGGGCCGGGAATGGCCCGGTCTTTGAACGCCGGATGCCTGTTGCGCAGCGTTTCCGCAATCGGCAAGCCGCCTTGTTGTTCGACAATTGCGTTCCACATCAGCACCAGCCCCTTCTCGTCCGGTGTCTGGCCCATCAACGCCGGCTCAGGAAACCGCGCTTCGAGATAGGCAGCGATCCCAAGATTTTCGGTCAGAACCCCGCCCTCATCGGTCACCAACACCGGAAGTGTCCCGCGCGGGTTCACGGCGCGGAACGCCTCGCCCAACTGCTCACCCTTGGCGATCGAAATGTCACGGGTTTCGATTTCAAGTCCCTTTTCGGCGATGAACATCCGCGCGCGACGCGGGTTCGGAGCGGTCGAGCAATCGTAGAACAGCATGAAAGAGCCTCCTTCAGGGGATTAGGCCCCGAAGGTTAGCGGCGCTTCCGGCGAAACGCCCAGCGTGACCCTACGGCATTTAACGCCGGTAGATGAAACAACGCCCTTCGACTGCGCCAGCAGGCAGCGGCAGTTCTGTCAGCGCGTCAAAATACATCCGGTCGCTGGACACCATCAACCCGCCCGGAGCCAACAGGGGTTCGATCAGAGGGGACACGAAACGCGCAAAAGCGTCATTCTTTTCCCGGTTATGCCCGCCCAGATCAGCGTGGATCAGGCTGGCAGATGCACCAAAGCGCTGGACAGATTCGGGCAGTGTCTCGCGCACATCGCCCAGAATCACCAGATCATCGGGCGGCGTCGAGTCGGGATGCGAAGCCACCGCGCGTTCGAATACATAGACCGGGCGGTCTTGTATGTGCTGAATCATGTGATGATAGGTGCGGCCATTGCCCAAGCCCAGTTCGAACACAGGCCCGGTCTGACCCGCCGTCTGCGCAATCGCAAAATCAAGACAGGCGCGCTGTGACACCATGCGATCGATGAACAGATCCAGTCGGCTTTGTTGCTGGGACACGTGCGAACCTCATTTATTGCCAGACAACCCTAAACGGCGTCGATCGCGCCTTAGATGACAAAATCTCAAGACTTTGTGTAGGTGCCCGTGGTGGCATTTCGTATTTCCGCGACGTTTCTGCGCAAGAAGGTGTTTGACTAGCCCGCCCGAACCGCGCGAAACTGCACAAAAAAAGTCAGGGAGTTCACTAAGCCGATGTTAGCAAGCGGCCAACCGGGTGGAATACCCGTATGAATGCGTTGTTGTCCGTCCGGAATCTAAGCATTGGTTTTGGCGCGGGCGAAGCCGTGGTTCAAGATGTGAACTTCGATGTTGCGCCGGGGCAGACGCTGGCCCTGGTCGGAGAATCAGGGTCGGGAAAAACAATTTCGTGTCGCGCGGCACTGCGGATTTTGCCGCGCACAGCGCAGATTCGCAGCGGCGCAATCACGCTGAATGATTCCAGCGGTACGGCGGACCTGACCAAGATCAGCGAAAAGCAGATGCGCGGCATTCGCGGCAACCGTATCTCGATGATCTTTCAGGAGCCGATGCGCTCGCTGTCGCCGCTGCACAAGATCGGCAATCAGGTCAGCGAAGTTCTGTGGCTGCATCGCGGCGCGTCCGAGGCGCAGGCCCGCAAAGAGGTTCTGACCCAGTTCGAACGTGTGGGCTTTCCCGATCCGGCGCGGGCCTATGACAGCTATCCGTTCGAGTTGTCTGGCGGTATGCGGCAACGGGCGATGATCGCGATGGCGATGGTTGCCAAACCCGAACTGCTGATCGCGGATGAGCCCACGACCGCGCTGGATGTGACCACGCAGGCGCAGGTACTGGGGCTGATCAAAGAACTGCAGCGCGAGACCGGCATGGCGCTGATCCTCGTGACTCATGATCTGGGCGTTGTGGCCAACATGGCAGAACAGGTCGTGGTCATGCACAAAGGCCGCGTGATGGAGGCCGGGCCCGCCGCCCCCATTCTGAACGCACCGGCGCACCCCTATACCAAACAGCTGTTTGATGCAGCGCCCGAGATTCCGGATCAGGATGCCGTCGGCCTGCCAATGCCCGACGAAGACCTGATCCTGCAGATGAAAAGCGTGTCAAAAACCTACACGATGCGCTCCAGCAAAGGGTGGCAGGCCGATAAGCTTATCCATGCCTGTCGCGGCGTCGACATGAAACTGGCGCGCGGCAAGACGTTGGCGATCGTGGGAGAAAGCGGGTCTGGCAAGACCACCGCTGCACGCATCGCCTTGGGCGCCGAACCACCTGATCCCGGCGGCGAGGTACTGTTCCGCACCGCACCCGATGCCGAACCAATCACAGTACACCGCATGACCCGCGCCGAGCGTACGGCGTTCCAGCGCAAAGCACAGATGGTGTTTCAGGATCCCTATAGCTCGCTCAGCCCACGGATGCGCATTCAGGACGCGATGACCGAGCCGCTGGAGATCCACAATCTGGGAACAACGACCGAACAGCGGGACAAGGCGGCGCAGATGCTTCAGCGGGTGGGACTGAATGCGGATATGCTCAAACGTTATCCGCACGCCTTTTCGGGCGGTCAGCGCCAACGCCTGTCGATTGCCCGGGCGATGATGCTGGACCCGGCGCTGATTGTCTGTGACGAGCCGACCTCGGCGCTGGATGTTTCGGTGCAGGAACAGATTCTGACCTTGCTGGAAGACCTGCAGCAGAGCCTTAACCTATCCTATCTGTTCATCTCACACGATCTGGCCGTTGTAGCCCGGATCGCCGATGAGGTCGCCGTGATGCGTCAGGGCCTTGTGGTCGAACAGGCCCCGCCAGAAACCCTATTCTACAATCCGCACCATCCCTACACCAAGGCATTGATCGCTGCCCAGCCTGAGCCCGACATCAACCGTCCGATCGACCTGAAACTGGTCGCACTCGGCGCAGGTTCGCCAGACAGTTGGGATGATGCCTTCCGATTCTCCGACTCCATGGTACCCTCGCTGGTAGAAATGGAGCCCGGCCATAAGGTACGTTGCCATGTTTGAGACCACTCACCGATTGTTTCTTGCCACGACGCTGGCCCTTGCCGGGATGTTACCCGCTGCGGCAGAAATCCCTTCGAATCTTCAAGAAAGCGCCTTTTGGCAATCCGAGGTTGACAATGGCAACCTGCCCCCGGCCGCCGAGCGTGTACCGCAGGAGCCGCTGATCGTGGATCTGGCCGCCAAGGGTCGTGAGTTCGGGACACAAGGCGGCACATTGCGAACGATGGTCACCCGATCCAAAGATATTCGGCAAATGGTCGTCTATGGCTATGCGCGCCTCGTCGGGTTCGACCATGAATACAACATTGTTCCCGATATCCTTGCGTCCTTCGAAAACGAAGGGAACCGCAAATATACCCTGAATCTGCGCCCGGGCCACAAATGGTCGGACGGTACACCCTTCACCTCGGAAGACTTCCGCTATTGGTGGGAGGATGTGGCCAATAACGCATTGCTCAGCCCGTCGGGTCCGCCGGACTTCCTGATTGTCGAAGGCAAACCTCCGGTCGTCAGCTTCCCTGATGAGACCACGGTGATCTTCGAGTGGGAAGACCCCAACCCCAACTTCCTGCTATCACTTGCTCAGGCACGACCACCCTTCATTTACCGGCCCTCGCAGTTCCTCAAGCAATACCATGAAAAATTCGCGGACGCCGAAGAACTGGCCTTTCAGGTCGACGACGCGCGCGTCAAAAGCTGGGCGGCACTGCACAACAAGCTCGATAACCTCTATAAGTTCGACAACCACGAACTGCCGACCCTGCAGCCCTGGCTGAACGCAAGCTCGGGCAAGAAGATCCGGCACAATTTCGTGCGCAACCCCTATTACCACCGCATCGATTCCAACGGCACACAGCTGCCCTATATCGACGTGGTCGAAATGGAAATCGTGGCACCGGGCCTTGTGGCGGCCAAGACCAACGCGGGCGAAAGTGATCTGCAGGGGCGCGGGCTGGCGTTCCGTGACGCTTCGATCTTAAAAAAGGGTGAGGCACAAGGCGACTACAAGACACTGCTTTGGAAAACCGGAGTGGCGTCGCAAATCGCCATCTATCCCAATCTGAACTTTGCCGATGACGGCTGGCGCGAAGTACTGCGCGATGTCCGGGTGCGCCGCGCCCTGTCACTGGCAATTGACCGCAAAACGATCAATCAGGCACTGTATTTCAAACTGGCCCAGCCGGGTGCGATGGCAGTTCTGCCAGCCTCACCCTACTATGACGAGGAAAACGCGCAGGCCTGGGCGCAGTATGATGTCGATATGGCGAATGCCCTGCTGGATGAGGCAGGCCTTGACCAACGCGACCCAAGCGGCGTCCGGCTGTTGCCCGATGGCCGCCCGATGGAGTTGGTGATCGAGACCGCCGGCGAGCGACAGGAGGTCGAGAACGCGCTACAGATCGTAACCGACACGTGGCGCGAGATTGGCGTCAAGCTGGTGATGCGGCCTTTGGACCGCGACATCCTGCGCAACCGCGTATTCTCGGGCAACACGATGGCGTCGGTCTGGTTCGGCTGGGATGATGGCATCCCGCAGAACCATACCTCTCCGGCTTATCTGGCGCCCACGGATCAGGTGTTTCTGGCCTGGCCGAAATGGGGCCAGTATTATCAGACCGGTGGTGATGCAGGCGAAGCGCCCGATATGCCCGAGGCCGAGCGCCTGATGACCCTTGCCCATGACTGGGAAATCGCCAGCACCGACGAAGAGCGCGAAGCCGCCTGGCGCGAAATGCTGGATATCCACGCCCAGCAACTTTACGCGATCGGCATCCTGAACGGCGCACCCCAGCCCATCGTCGTGTCGAACCGCCTGCGCAACGTGCCCGAACAGGCGATGTGGGCATGGGAGCCCGGCGCGCATTTCGGCATCCACCGTCCCGACGAGTTCTTCTTCGCCGACTGATCAGGAGCAGCTAAATGGTCATGCTGCGCTATGCGGTGTATCGCTTCTTCACGATGCTGCTGACTCTGTTGGTGGTGTCGGTCCTGATCTTCGTGATCATCAACCTTCCGCCCGGCGATTACCTCAGCAACCAGATCGCCGAGTTGCAGGCCTCGGGGCAATCCGCGGGTGTGGCGAAGGCTGAATTCCTGCGACAGGAATACTCGCTGGACCGCTCCTTGCCCGAACAATACCTGATCTGGATGGGCTTCTGGCCCGGCCCGCATGGGTTCGAAGGGCTGCTGCAGGGCAACTATGGCTGGTCCTTCGAATTCGACCGTCCGGTATCCGAAATCGTAGGGGATACGCTGTGGCTGACCGTGGTGGTCAACCTGGCAGCGATTCTGTTTGTCTATGCCGTAGCCCTGCCGCTCGGCGTTCTTGCTGCCGCGAAGTCGCGGACATGGATCGACTACACCTCGGCCTTTGTCGGCTATCTGGGTCTGGCCACGCCAAACTTTCTGCTGGCGCTAATCCTGTTTTACTACGGCCACCAGTATTTCAACCTGCCCATCGGCGGCCTTATGGACCCAAAATTCGAAGGCGAGCCAATGAGCTGGGACAAGCTCAAATCCATCCTGTTGCACCTTATCGTGCCGACCTTCGTGATCGGCACTTCGGGCGCGTCCGCAATGATGCAGCGCCTGCGCGCCAATATGCTGGATGAATTAGGCAAGCCTTACGTCGAAACCGCCATCGCCAAGGGCATGGCCCCGTCGCGTATGCTGACCAAATACCCCTTGCGCGTGGCCTTCAACCCGTTCGTGGCTGATATCGGCAACCTGCTGCCCTCGATGGTATCCGGCTCGGTGCTGGTGTCGGTCGTGCTGGGCCTGCAAACCATCGGCCCGACCCTGCTGACCGCGCTGAAAACGCAGGACCAGTTCCTGTCGGCCTTCATCCTGATGTTCGTGGCGCTGCTGACCCTGATTGGCACCATGATCTCGGACATCCTGCTGGTCATGCTGGACCCGCGCATCAGATATGAGGGGCGCGAGGCATGACTGACAAACCCGATGGCCGCTATGTCGACGATGCGCCTTTTGACCCGCAGGCGTCGATCCAGCAACTGGAGCGCGCCGATCTCGACGCGCCCAACTGGGTGCTGGTCTGGCGCAAATTCAAGACGCACAGGCTTGGTCTGATCTCGGGCATATTCCTGCTGCTGTGCTATCTGATGCTGCCCTTCGCAGGCTTCATCGCCCCCTACGGGCCGAACGACCGGAATGGCGAGCACCTCTATGCCCCGCCCCAATCCGTCAACTGGTTCCACGAGGGCAAGTTCATCGGCCCCTACGTCTATCCCATCGTGGCCGAGGCTGATCTGGAAACCTTTCAATGGAAGTTCGTCCCCGACACCGAGGACCCACGCCCGATCCGGTTCTTCTGCGAGGGATCCGAATACAAACTGGCGGGCCTGATCAAGTCAGACACCCACCTGTTCTGCGCCCCCGAAGGCGCCACGCTGTTCCTGTGGGGCTCGGACCGTCTGGGCCGGGATGTATTCAGCCGCATTCTCTATGGCGCGCAATTGTCGCTGACGGTGGGTCTGATCGGCATCTCGGTGTCCTTCTTCCTCGGCATCCTGTTCGGGTCAATGGCCGGGTATTTCGGGGGCCGCATCGACTGGGTCATCAACCGCGTGATCGAGGTTCTGCGCTCGTTGCCCGAACTGCCGCTTTGGCTGGCCCTGTCCGCCGCCGTGCCATCAAACTGGAGCCCCGTTGCGGTGTTCTTCATCATCTCGATCATCCTCGGTATCCTCGATTGGCCCGGCCTCGCCCGATCCGTGCGCGCCAAATTCCTGTCCCTGCGCGAGGAAGAATACGTGCGCGCTGCCGAGATGATGGGCGCAAGTTCGGGCCGAGTGATCCGCAAGCACTTGCTGCCGAACTTCATGTCCCACCTGATTGCATCGGCCACGCTGTCAATCCCCGCGATGATCCTTGGGGAAACCGCGCTCAGTTTCCTCGGCCTTGGCCTGCGGGCCCCTGCGGTCAGTTGGGGCGTAATGCTGAACGACGCGCAAAACCTCGCCTCGATCGAGATCTACCCGTGGACAGCCATCCCGATGCTACCGATCATCGTCGTGGTACTGGCCTTCAACTTCCTTGGTGACGGGCTGCGCGACAGCCTTGACCCCTATCAGCAATGAGCCTGCTTTCCGCCCTACCCGCGACCGACAGCTATCAGGTCAAAGGGGCCGGAGCCCGCCCCAGCGCCTTCGCGGTGTCCGAACTGGCCACGGCGAGCTTTGCCGCCGTGGGTCAGGAATTGGCACGGTTGATGGTGGCGACCAATCTGGCGGACAAACCACCAGAGATCGCTGTGGACCAACGCCTCGCGTCTCTGTGGTACGGTTTTTCCTTCAATCCCGACGGATGGAACATGCCCAGCCTGTGGGATGCGATTGCTGGCGACTACAAGGCCGCCGATGGCTGGATCAGGCTACACACCAACCTGCCCCATCACCGCGCTGCCGCGCTGAAGGTGCTGCAAGTCGCGGCGGACAGGGATGCCGTGACGCGCGCGATCAAGGACTGGTCCATCTTCGATCTGGAAACCGCCATCGTCGCCGAGGGTGGCGTGGCCGCCGCCATGCGCAGCCGATCCGAATGGCAGGACCATCCACAAGGCCGAGCCGTAACCCGCGAACCACTGATCGGCTGGCACGGCCCGCGCCACGCCACGCTGCGTGACAGGCCCGAGGCCACGGCGGCACGCCCGCTGGCCGGACTGCGCGTGCTTGACCTGACGCGGATTCTGGCAGGCCCCGTTTCAACCCGAACGCTCGCTGGGTTTGGCGCGGATGTGCTGCGCATCGACCCGCCCGGTTGGGATGAGCCCGGAGTGATCCCCGACATATCGCTGGGCAAGCGCTGCGCCTATCTGGACCTGAAAGGTGCGGAGGGTTTGGCGCAGCTGAAAGACCTGCTCGCCCAAGCCGACGTACTGGTGCACGGCTACCGTCCCGGCGCGCTGGACGCGCTTGGTCTGGACAAGGCCACGCGCGATCAACTGGCCCCCAACCGGATCGAGGTCACCTTGGATGCCTATGGCTGGCAAGGCCCCTGGGCTACGCGGCGCGGGTTCGATAGCCTTGTCCAGATGAGCGCCGGAATCGCCCATGCCGGCATGGAATGGGCCGGGGCCGACAAACCTACCCCGCTACCCGTACAGGCGCTGGACCACGCCACCGGCTACCTGATGGCCGCCGCCGTCCTCTCGGCTCTGGCCGAGGCCGCCTCGGGCCAAACCGTAATGGACGCGCGCCTGTCACTTGCCCGCACCGCCGAGTTACTGGCAACCCTCGCCAAAAGTAGCGCGGGTGAAGACATCACCCATGCGAATCCAGCAGACTACGGTAATGACACTGAGGCCTCAGGATGGGGCCCGGGCCACCGTCTGGAACCCGCCCTGACGGTTGGCTCTGCGGCAATGATCTGGCCGCTGCCCGCCAGCAAACTCGGAACCTCAGACGCAATCTGGGCCAGCCCCTCAACCTAGCGCAGCCGCCGCGCGGCACGCGCGGCCCGGCCCAACGCTTTGGGCGGTGTCGCGTCAGCGACGCAGATCAAAGGGGCGGGAGAGCGCCCTAGCGGTCGTCACCCCCACCCGGTCCGATATCGTCCAGATAATCCTCGTCAATCGCCGCCTGAACCGCACCCGTCACCGCCTCGCGCTGCTTGGGCGTCAGGTCCTCGGCCTCTTTGTCATCGGCCAGACGTACCGTGACCTCGCGGTGGGCAAAACGGATACCTTCGCGGGCGAAGAGCTCGCGGATGTCCTGATAAACCTTTTTGCGCACCAGCCACTGATCGCCGGGCTTGGTCATGAACTTCACCCGGATGATCATCGCAGAATCCTGCATCTCGATCACGCCCTGAGATTTCAGTGGCTGGATGAAATTGTCCCCGATCACCGGATCGCTCAGCAACTCCTGCCCCAGCTTCTTGATCAGCTTGCGCACCTTCTCGACATCGGTGTCATAGGTCACGCGCAGGGGCAGTTTCATGATCACCCAGTCGCGGGAATAGTTGGTCAGCACCTTGATCTCACCAAAGGGAATGGTGTTCAGCGCCCCAAGGTGATGCCGCAGTTGGAAAGACCGGACCGAGATCTTCTCGACCGTGCCTTTCACATCCCCGATATCGATGTATTCGCCCTTCCGAAACGCATCATCCATCAGGAAGAACGCGCCCGAGAAGATGTCCCGCACCAAGGTCTGCGACCCAAAGCCCACGGCCAGACCGACCACACCGGCACCGGCAAACAGCGGGCTGACGTTGATGCCCAGCTCCATGAGCACGATCAGCGCTATGGTCACCACAACCACCGCCAATATCGCCCCGCGGAACAGCGGCAGCAACGTTGCCAGACGGCTCTGCCCGCCTTCGCCGCCTTCATCCCCCAGCTCGGCCTCGGCCCCGCCATCGTCAGTTTCTTCGGCGATCTTGCTGTCGATCCAGACGCGAAAGAAATGGAACAGGACATAGCCGATGAACAGGATCACCATCACATCCAGAGCCCGCCCGACGGGCAAATCTTCGCTCCAGTTTGCCTGCGGGTTCCAGATCACCACCAGCGCATAGAGACCAACGACAAAGGCCAGTATCCCCGCAACCCGGCGGGCGAGGTCCTCGTAAGTCAGGATGGCGTATTTGCGCTTTTCAGCCTCGGGTGTCGGTGCCTCTGCGTCAGCGTCGCTCACTGCGTCCTGCGCATCCGCATTCAGCTCTTTGATCTGTCGATTGCGATCAAAATAGCGTTCAAGCAGATAGTTCATCGCGCCATACGCCACGACAACCGACATGAAAATTGCATAGCTGCTGGCCACAATCGGGACCGAGCCTTCGACCTCAAGCACCAGATCCACCGCCAGCTTGAACCAGCTGAACACCATGTAAAGGATCAGAACCGGTGCCCATGCAAACGAGATAAACCGTGATATCCACGAGACCTGATCCGGTGCTCGCCCACCCCGGATCGCATTGGAAATGGCCCGGGCGTTGAACAGAATCATCAACACATTACCCAGCGCCCCTGCCAGGGTCAGGCTGCCATAGACCATTGCATAGACGTTGTAATTCAACCCAAAATCCGCGACCCATGTCGCGAACAGCACCACCGAGATGTCATAGGTCGCAAGCGCCGATGCCCAAATATATAAGCGTTTTGCGTCCCGGTCGGAAAACGGAGGTAAGCGATACTGGCTAAGATAAGGCGACAAAACCATACGCCATAGGTCCGAAACCGTACGCGACAGGAAGAATGCTGCAAAAATCGCCGTGACCGTGAATTGAATCGAGATATCCTCGGCCTCACCAAAAAACAGATACCCCACGATCAGGGCCATGAGCATCGCAAACACGGTGCCCCCGATCCCCATCAGGAAGCGGAACACAAGGAATGGCATTTTCTCGCGATAGCCGTTCGGTTGTTCCTTGATCCGCGCCACGACAAAGCGCTTGGCAATGCGTTTGCCGTAGATTTCCGTGGACAGCCAACGCCCCAGCAGCAGGAACAGCACGTTCCACACCAGAACTTCGACATAGGTCTGAATGCGCCCGTCCGGGCTGGTCTGGCGCAGGATGTACTGAACTTCGAAAACGGAATAGGGCAGTGCCTCAAGCCGCGAACGCACCGACTCGCGGAAGTCGGAAAATCGCTCTTGCGCCTTCATCAATTGCGAGCCTTCGCCCATCGTGTCCGCTGCACCCGAACCGGTCGCTTCTGTGTCAGCGCCCGGGGTTGATACCACCTGACCCGCACTGTCGATCACGATGACGCTGGCGCCTGCTTCGGTTGCCGCCCTGATCGCAGCTGCCACATCGCCGTCGACCGAAGCGGCGCTTTCATCCTCGGTTCCAGTTGGATAGCCCGGGATCAGAGACTGCGCCGAAGCAGCCGTTCCGAGCGCGAGCGACAAGGCGAGGAACGCCAGAACAAGCCCGGCCACAAAAGTCTTCTTCATAGTTCGTTCCATCCAGATCGCGATTGCGCATGACACTACATAACCTCTGGGGTCGGTTCAAATCCCTGTGGCGCGTCAATGGGCGGCTGTGCTCTTGCAACATCTCCGGGGGATAAAGTGTTTTCAATCCAACGGAAATTGAATATGACAAACGTCGGGGATCACGGCGAAACCAACTGCTTTCCCCTTTGGCCTGCAAAAGGCCATCCGATGGCACCACGGCCGCGAAAAAGATGTTGCCAATTCGCCATGTTTGGCCAATTTGCACGCTGCTGGCTGGCCCTTTGGCAAGCGGGCGCTGAACATATAAGATAACAGGTGCAACAAACGCGCGGAGTTGCATCGGAACCGACACAGGCAAAGCATGAGCCTAGGAAAAGCACACGAAAAACACGGCCGCGCCCCGCGCATCCTGCTTTATAGCCACGACACGTTTGGACTGGGCCACCTGCGCAGGTCACGCGCGCTGGCTGCTGCGATTACGCAAGCCGATCCGCGGGCGTCCGCGCTGATTTTGACGGGCTCGCCCGTGGCCGGGCGCTTTACTTTCCCGCGTCGCGTCGATCACGTACGCCTGCCTGGGGTGACCAAACGCGCCGACGGCTCTTACGCATCGCAGACCATCGGCATGGGTATTGAAGAAGTGACCGAGCTCCGGTCGAGCCTGATCCAGACCGCGGTTGAGCAATTCGATCCCGATGTATTGATCGTCGACAAGGAACCCACCGGCTTTCGCGGGGAATTGCTGCCAACCCTCGAATATCTCGAGCATTCGTGTTCGACCAAACTGGTGCTTGGCCTGCGCGACGTGCTGGACGAACCCGAGGTACTGGCCGCCGAGTGGCATCGCAAAGACGCTGTTGCAGCAGCAGAAAGGTTCTATGACGAGATCTGGGTCTATGGCCTGCGCTCTGTCTACGACCCGACGCAGGGCCTGCCGCTGAGCCCGGCCACACAGCAGCGCATCCACTGGACAGGGTACCTCAGGCGCGATCTTGGACCCGTCGGCGAGCCACCCGAGCAACCCTATATCCTTATCACGCCGGGCGGTGGCGGCGACGGCAAAGCGATGGTCAACCTCGTGCTGTCGGCTTACGAAAAAGACCCAGACCTGTCGCCGCGCGCGGTTCTCGTCTATGGCCCGTTCCTGTCGGGCGAACTGCGCGAAGACTTCGAGACCCGTGTCGCCGCGCTGAACGGCAGGGTCACGGCTGTGGGTTTCGAATCTCAGATCGAAACGCTGTTTGCCGGAGCTGCAGGTGTGGTCTGCATGGGCGGTTACAACACCTTCTGCGAGGTTCTGTCATTCGACAAGCGTGCCGTCATCGTGCCGCGTACAACCCCGCGGCTTGAGCAATGGATCCGGGCGTCGCGCGCCGAGGATTTGGGGCTGGTTCAGATGCTGGATGAAAAACGCGACGGGTTGACCGCTGATGCAATGATCCATGCGATCCGCGAGCTGTCGAACCAGCCGCTGCCCTCACAGGCCATTCGCGCCGGATTGCTGGATGGGCTGAAATACGTCACCCACCGTATTGATGCCCTGCTGGGCGCGGAACAAGAGCGCGCCACCGGATGACCGCCCACGCGCCCAAGCTGGCGGTGTTGGTCAAAGGCTGGCCGCGCCTGTCCGAGACGTTCATTGCCCAGGAACTGGTTGCCTTGCAGGAAGCCGGGCACCTGTTCGACATCTGGTCTCTGCGCCATCCCACAGATACCAAACGCCATCCGCTGCACGACCGATTTCAGGGTCAGGTGCACTATCTGCCAGAATACCTGTACGACGAGCCGCAGCGGCTGCAGGCCGCCCGTCGGATTGCGGCACGTCTTCCCGGATACAGTCGGGCCTATGACGTCTGGCGGCAGGACCTGCGCCGCGATCCAAGCCACAACCGCATTCGCAGGTTCGGACAGGCCTGTGTGCTGGCCGCCGAATTGCCCGATCAAACCCGTGGGCTATATGCACATTTCATGCACACCCCTTCGTCGGTGGCGCGCTATGCCGCCATCATGCGAAATCTGCCATGGAGCTTTTCGGCCCATGCCAAAGATATCTGGACCTCGCCCGAATGGGAAAAACGCGAAAAGCTTTGCGCCGCGACCCATGGTGCCACTTTCGGCGCGACCTGCACGGCGATCGGTGCCACGCATCTTCGCTCGCTTGCGGATGACCCGACACGTGTTAACCTGATCTATCACGGGTTGGACCTGTCGCGATTTCCGCCCCACCCACAGCGCACGCCGCGCGCCACGACGGCACCGCTTCGGCTGCTCTCGGTCGGGCGCCTCGTCGAGAAGAAGGGCTTTGATCGGCTGCTTCAGGCTTTTGCCTTGCTGCCGGAAACACTGGACTGGCAGTGGATCCACATCGGAGGCGGCGCGCTGCGCGATACGTTGCAGGCACAGGCCGATGCGGCTGGGTTGACCCGCCGCATACGTTGGAAAGGGCCCTGTGATCAGCCCGAGGTGATCGCCGAAATGCGGCAAGCGGATGTGTTCGTCCTGCCCAGTCGCATCGCTGAGGACGGCGACCGGGACGGGTTGCCGAACGTGTTGATGGAGGCCGCATCGCAGCATCTGCCGATCCTGTCCACACCTGTCTCGGCCATCCCCGAATTCATCACCAGCGGTGAGCATGGCGTTTTATCGAAAGATGAGCCGACGGAATTGGCGGCAGCGATCACTGATCTTGCCACGCAGCCTGACAAAGCCGCGCGGATGGCACAGGCAGCCTATGACCGACTGATCGCAGAGTTTCAGATGGCACCCGGAATCCGGCGACTGTCGAAGCGGCTGCGCGCCCTCTGTGCGGATGATCTCTGATGGCGCAGATCGCCTTCTATGCGCCGATGAAATCACCCGACAGTGACACCCCCTCGGGGGATCGCGAAATGGCGCGCAACCTCATGACTGCAATCGCAGCTCAAGGGGACCGGGTTGAGCTGGCTTCGCAGCTTCGTATCTACGACAAGACCGGCAATGTGCAGTTGCAAGAGGCGCTTGAGGCCGAGGCAGCGATGGAAGTTGACCGGCTTGTCTCAGAACTGCCCGCGCAGACAAGCCTGTGGGTGACCTATCATAACTACTACAAAGCGCCCGATCTGCTGGGGCCGGCGCTGTGCCGGGCGCGCGGAATACCATATGTTCAGCTTGAAAGCACGCGCGCGACAAGCCGACTGAACGGGCCATGGGATCGCTTCGCCCGCAAGGCCCATGCAGCCTGCGACGCTGCGGACGTGATTTTCTATCACACGGCCAACGATCTGATCACTCTGCAACGGGAACGCTATGCTGATCAGCGGCTTGTCGAGATGCCCCCCTTCCTGCCAATCAACGCTTTGCCCAACGCCTCGACCCAAACGGGCCCGATGCTAACGGTTGGGATGATGCGGACAGGGGACAAGCTGGCCTCTTATGCGCTTTTGGCAGAAGCACTGACACAACTCTCGGCAGAGTGGAGGCTGGATATTGCCGGGGACGGCCCAGCCAGAGCCGAGGTCGAAAGTTTGATGTCCCCGTTCGGCGAACGCGTCAGGTTTCTGGGGCAGCTCGACCGCACCACGTTGCAGCAGGTCTACGGTCAGGCCTCGGTGCTGATCTGGCCCGGCTTCAACGAGGCTTATGGCATGATCTACCTCGAGGCGCAGGCCGCCGGGGTTCCCGTCGTGGCACAGGATCGCCCGGGTGTGCGCGATGTTCTATTGCCGTCCGACCACCCGACTGTTCAATCCGGCGCGATGGGTCTGGCAGCACGCATACAGACCTTTCTGACCGACCCGGATCTCTGCCGGACCGAGGGCGAACGCGCCCGGAGCTATATCGCCACGCGCCATCTTTTGCCCACGGCAACGAAAACCTTCTGGTCTGCGATCAGGCCCATGCTGGAGGATCGTCCATGAGCCGTTTGGCTTTGCTGCGTCACGGACATACCCACTGGAACCGAGCGGGTCGCATTCAGGGGCGCAGCGACATCCCGCTGGACGACGATGCGCGTGCCGAATTGTCCGGCTATCGCCTTCCCCCGCCCTGGGACGCGGCCTCGGTCTGGGCTAGCCCTCTGTCCCGGGCGGCGGAAACCGCCGCGCTGGTCTCAGGCCGCGCGCCCAAGACTGCGGATGCCCTGATCGAGATGAACTGGGGCGATTGGGAAGGGCAGCGCGGAGCGGACCTGGTCCGACAACCCGACAGCGGTTATCGACATATCGAGGACTGGAGCTGGGATTTCCGACCGCCCTCCGGTGAGAGCCCCGCCGAACTTTGGGCCCGCGTCGCGCCCTGGCTGCAGGCGCTTGAGCGTGACACGCTGGCCGTATGCCACATCGGCATCATGCGCGTGATCCTGGCCAAAGCCTGGGGATGGGACTTCGCAGGACCGGCCCCGTTCAAGATTAAGCGAAACCGATTGTATATTGTTGACCTGAGCGGTTTACAGCCCGAAGCAGAGCCGATCCGACTAATCCCGCGCGAGGGGCTTGCATGAGAGTCATGATCGCGGTCACGCATCTGCTGGGCACCGGCCACCTGAGCCGGGCGCTGACTTTGGGTCGCGCCTTTGTGCAGCAAGGACACCAGGTCTTTGTGGTGTCGGGCGGCATGCCCGCACCCCAGCTTGACGCAACGGGCATGACGCTGCTTGGGCTGCCGCCTCTGCGGTCGGATGGAACCAACTTCACACGACTGCTGACGCAAGACGGAACCGCAGCAGACCAGGATTACCTGAGCGCGCGCGTCTCGGCTCTGTCCGAAGCTCTGCGCCGTTTTCAGCCCGAGATATTCATCACCGAGCTCTATCCCTTTGGCCGCCGCGTCTTGGCTGCAGAGTTTCTCGCCGCATTGGAGATTGCGAAATCCCTGCCCAGCCCGCCGGTCATTCTGAGTTCGATCCGAGACATCCTTGCGCCACCGTCAAAGCCTGCAAAAGCCCAACGTGCCGACGAGATCATTGCCCGGTTTTACGACGGCGTGCTTGTTCATTCAGACCCCGGTATTGCGCGGCTGGAGGTCAGTTGGCCGGTGTCGCCCGACCTCGCCTCTAGGCTGCACTATACCGGGTTTGTCGCAGCGCCCGCGCCGCTTCCGCATCCCGATGGCGTTGGCCGGGATGAAGTCGTGGTGAGCGCCGGAGGGGGATCGGTGGGTCAACCGATCTTTCGCGCGGCCATCGAGGCCGCCCGAAAGATGCCCGACCGGCGCTGGCGCCTGCTGGTCGGGGGACAAGACGCACGGGCGCGCATTGCCGAACTGTCGGACACTGCCGGAACGACCCCCATAACAATCGAGCCGGTTCGACCCGACTTCCGCCAAATGCTGCCCCTAGCAGCAGCCTCAGTCAGCATGTGTGGTTACAATACCGCAATGGATCTTCTGCAAAGTGGCACTCCCTCGGTTCTAATACCATTTGACGATGGCAACGAGGTCGAACAAAGCCTGCGCGCGCAGAGCCTGACAAAGCTGTCCGGCATCGAGGTTCTGAGCAGCCATGAGCTGAGCGGCAGATCTCTGGCAAAGGCGGTCGCCCGTGTCTTGTCTGATCCCCCACGTGCGGCCATCACCCAGGGTTTCGACGGTGCCCGGCAAGCGGTAGAAATTGCAACCCAAATGGCAAGGACCAGACGATGACCCCGGATTGGCGGCCGCTGGAAACGGAATTCCAGCTTTGGCGCAAGGCAAATCTGACCCTGCCGCTTTGGTGGCGCGACGATGACGCCATAGCAGTCACACCCCAGCTTGAGCAGTTGGCCGCGCTCTCAGACGAGCTCGGACTGCCGGTACACCTTGCGGTGATCCCGCATATGGCTGAGGCCGAGCTTGCGGACTACGTTCGGTCTTTGCCTGCGTTGATCCCCGTCGTACATGGTTGGGCGCACCAAAACCATGCGCCTCGGCATGAGAAGAAAGCCGAGTTCCGCCTGCACCGACCTGTCGAAGCGATTGCCGCGGATGCGGCTGCAGGCTTGGATCGCTTGCAAATCTTGTTCGGCACCCGGCTGCGCCCGATGTTTGTTCCACCCTGGAACCGGATCGCGCCTGAGGTGGTCTCGTATTTACCCGATCTGGGCTACCAGAGTCTGTCGACCGCAACACCACGCAGATCCCGCCTGGCGGCGCCCCGGCTTGAGCAGATCAACACCCATCTTGACCCGATCGACTGGCGCGGTACGCGCGGGCTGGCCAGACCCGACGGCCTGATCGCGCAGACCGTCGCGATGTTGCAGGATCGCCGCGAAGGGCGAGCCGACAACACGGAACCGTTTGGTGTATTGACGCATCATCTGGTCCATGATCAGGACATCTGGAGCTTTACCAAAGACCTGCTGCAACGGCTGTGCGAGGGCCCGGGCGTTCCCTGGGTCGCAGAGCCTGACACCAAAACAGAAGGAACGTCCGAATGAGCAGACTTGATTCCATGCTGCGCCGTCTGACAGCCCAACGCGACGGGCTGAACTGGGCCGCTGCCAAGATCGAGGACTTGGAGGGCGAAGTGCTGGACATGGGGCTGGGCAATGGCCGCACCTATCATCACCTGCGTGAAATCCTGCCAACGCGCCGGATTTGGGTGATGGACCGGGCGCTGCAGTGTCATCCAGACAGCATCCCCCCAGCCGAGGATTTTCTTCAGGGTGAGGCTGAACCCATGTTGGAGCAACTGGCTGCCAAAGGCCCGACCATCATAATGGCGCACTATGATTTCGGGCGCGGCATCAAATCGGAAGATGTGGCAGAAGCCGCGCGTCTCAGCCCTTTAATCGCCAAGGTCATGCGCCCCGGAGGGCTACTGATCTCGGGTCAGCCTCTGGTGGGCTTCGACCAGATTTCCGGCCCGGACACGATCGCGCCGGACCGCTATCTGTTCTATCGCACGTAATCAGAAATCGGGGCGCAGGCCGAACGCCGGTCGCGGTATCCGGGCCTTCGATCCACTGACATCGCGGCCAGCGGTTTCGGGCGCTGTACCGCCATCCATGCAGGATTTGAGATCGGATTGGCGCAAATCGCCAGCATAAGGGCTACCCATCACCGTGGCAGCGGGCTATACGGCCACGCAAACCAGATCTCACACGAGGACCGCCATGAGCTTCGATCGCTCCGTCAAAATCGCACCCTCTATTCTGTCTGCGGATTTCGCCAATTTCGGGCAGGAAATTCAGGCCATCGAAGCGCAAGGCGCGGATTGGGTTCATGTCGATGTGATGGATGGGCACTTTGTGCCGAACCTCACCTTCGGCCCGCCCGCGGTCAAGGCATTCCGGCCGCACGTGAAGACGGTGATGGATGTGCACCTGATGATCGCGCCGGTTGATCCCTACATCCAGGCATACGCCGATGCAGGTGCCGACATCCTGACCGCCCATGTCGAGGCCGGGCCACACACACATCGAACCCTGCAGGCCATTCGCGGCGCCGGCATGAAGGCCGGTGTGGCGCTGAACCCGGGCACCCCGGCAGAGGCAGTTGAACATCTGCTGGATTTGGCTGATCTGGTGTGCGTCATGACGGTAAACCCCGGCTTTGGCGGCCAGAAGTTCATCGATATGACGGCCAAAGTGCATCGCCTGCGTGATATGATTGGCGATCGTCCGGTGCATATTGAAATTGACGGCGGAGTTGACCCCACCACCGCCCCCTTGGTGACGGCTGCGGGTGCCGATGTGCTGGTCGCCGGGTCTGCAGTGTTCAAGGGCGGGTCCGTTGCCAATCCCTCGGTCTACGGCGAAAACATCCGCGCTGTACGGGTGGCCGCAGAAAGCGCAGCAAAGTAGTCGCGGGCTCTCCCGCCAGTTGTCAGCGTTCCTGACGGAACGCCTCCTCCTGTTGGGCCCGGCATCGCGCTACGCGCGATGCCGGGCCCAAGTCCATAAGCGGTATTGGCGCAGCCAATATTGCGTGGACGCGGGAGACGCCCCGCTGTCGGATCATCCGGGTTTGTTCAGATCGTCAAAACTGCGGCCCTCAGCCACCAGTTGTTCCAGCAAGGGCGCAGGTTGCCAGAAATAGGCATCTTCTGTCGACCATTCGAGGATATCCTTCAAAACCTCAGGCAACCCCTGCAGGTCGGCCCATTTGAGCGGCCCGCCCCAAAAGCGGGGGAACCCGTATCCGTAGAGCAGCGCGACATCCACGTCCAAGGGCCTTCCCGCGATACCTTCACCCACGACCCGCGCCGCTTCATTCACCATTGCAACCATATAGCGGCGTACGATCTCGGCATCCGAGAAGCTGCGCGTGACAATCCCCCGCTCCGCCCTCTCTGCTTCGATCAACCGCATGACTTCAGGGTTCGGAGAGCCGCCGCGTTGTCCCGCCTCGTAAACATAGTACCCCTTGCCGGATTTCTGACCAAAATGCCCCGCCTCACACAGCTTGTCAGCGTAGAAGCTGTCTCGTGCCCTCGGGTCCAAACCGGCGGCGCGCTTGCGTTTGCGCGTGGCCCAGCCGATATCCAGACCGGCCAGATCCGAAACCGCAAACGGCCCCATCGCGAACCCGAACCCGGTCAGGGCCTTGTCAATCTGGAACGGAGACGCCCCATCCAGAACCATATGATCGGCGCAGGCACGGTAGGCGCTGAGAATGCGGTTCCCGATGAACCCGTCACAGACACCTGACCGGACCGAGACCTTACCCAAACGCTTACCCAATGCAAAACCGGTTGCAACCACCTCTGGCGCGGTCGGCTCTGCCACAACGATCTCAAGCAGTTTCATCACATGGGCAGGCGAGAAAAAATGCAGCCCCAGAACATCCTGGGGCCGGCTGATCGACCGAGCGATCTCGTTTATGTCCAGATACGATGTGTTGGTCGCCAAAATCGCCCCGGGCCTGCAAACCGCATCCAGTTGCGCAAAGACGTCTTTCTTCAGTTCCATATCTTCGAAAACGGCTTCGATCACGAGGTCCACAGTGCTCAGCGCGTCATAGTCGATCGCCAATACCAGCTTGCCATGCAAGATATCCTCACGCGCCTCCGGGCTCAGCTTGCCGCGTTTCACGGCACCGTTCAGCGTTCCCACGATCCGCTCTTTGGCCGCATGCGCGGCTTCGGTCGACCGTTCAAGCAAGGTGACCGGAAAGCCCGACAACAAAGCTGCGGCGGCGATACCCGCTCCCATTGTACCTCCGCCGACGACACCGATCTGGTGCAGGTCCCGCGGAGCGATACCCTCAAGATCAGGCAATTTCGACACCGCACGTTCCGCAAAAAAGGCATGGATCAGGCCCTTGCGCTGATCCGAGGCCATAAGCTGGTTGAACAACTCGCGTTCGCGCGCCTGCCCGGCCGCAAAATCCTCGGCCTCGCAGGCGGCCTGTACCGCGCGCACTGCTACGGCGGGCGAAAGCTGACCCCGCGCCTTCTTCAGCGTTTCTTCATAGGCGGCGTCAAAATTGATGGCTGCGGGTTTCGGCATATCGCAAACCGGGCGGCGCGGTGCATTGCTGTCGAGCAGTTCGCGCGCATAGGCCAAACCGATCTCGCGGGGCTCACCGTCCTGCACGCGATCCAGCACCCCCATCTCCAGCGCTTCGGGCGCGCGCACATGCCGCCCGGTCGTGATCATGTCCAAAGCTCTTTCAACACCGGCGACACGCGGAAGGCGCTGCGTTCCACCCGCGCCGGGCAGGATGCCAAGATTGACCTCGGGCAGCCCAACCTTGGCCGATGGCACCGCGATACGGTAGTGGCAGGACAAAGCCACCTCGAGCCCGCCGCCCAAAGCCGTGCCATGCAGAGCCGAAACAATCAGCACAGGCGAAGCCTCGATACGATCACAAAGGGCGGGCAGGAAGGGATCTTGCGGGGGTTTGCCGAATTCCCGGATGTCAGCACCCGCAAAAAATGTCCGGCCTTCGCCGTAGATTACGACCGCGCGGGCCGCCTCGGCCTCGGCGCGTTCTATCCCTTCCAGAATGCCCTTGCGCATATCTACGCCCAACGCATTCACCGGCGGGTTTTGAGCCGCCAGCACAGCGATATCGCCGATCTTCTCATAGCTGATCACCCCTGACATGCGCCTGACCTCTCTTCCTGCGTCGCCTGTTTGCCCAAGACTGAACCGGTCAGGCCGCGTATTCAAGTTTATTTTCGACCAACCGTTCGGTTTTTAAACCAGCACCCCGCTGACGCTTATGTGACACCCGTCCAAAGCCCAACACGATAGCATGAGCGCAAGTAGGCTTAATTGGACTCGGCCGGGCCGACCGGGCAGTATCCAAAGACCAGCGTCAACACAGGGAGGCTTAAATGTGTGATGTATGCGTGATGAACGCCGTAAAAGATCGGATGATGTCGCGGCGATCCTTCTTCAAGGCGGGTGCCGCTGTCGCAGCCGGTACGGCGCTTGGAACTGCCAGCGCGCCACCCGCATTGGCCGCCGGCCATGGCGAAGTGGTGGACATGACCCATATTTACGACGCCGAGTTCCCAACCTATTTCGGAGAACCCGGCATAGAGGCTACCCAAGCCTTCAACTTCAAGGATCATGGGTTCAACCTGTTCAACCTTGCGGTAAACGAGCATACCGGCACACATATCGACGCGCCGCTGCATTTCTCGGCGGACGGCCAGTCGGTTGATGAGATACCGGTTTCGAACCTGGTCTGTCCGCTCTGCGTCGTTGATATCGCTGCAAAGGCGGCCGAGAACGCGGATGCGCAGGTTACGCCGGATGACCTGAAGGCCTGGATCGACGCCAACGGGCCGATCCCGGATGGGGCCTGTGTGGCGATGCACTCTGGCTGGGGCGCAAAAACGGCCACCGCCGGGTTCCGCAACGCCGATGACGAGGGCAAAATGCACTTCCCCGGCTTCCATGTCGAAGCCGCACAAATGCTGATAGATGAAACTGGCGCGGTCGCACTGGCGGTGGATTCCCTGTCTCTGGATCACGGACCATCGGCTGATTTCGCGACGCACTATGCGTGGCTGCCCACCAACCGGTACGGGATCGAGAACCTCGCCAATCTCGACAAGGTACCGGCCAGCGGCGCGACCCTGATTGTTGGCGCCCCGTCGCATCGGGGCGGAACGGGCGGCCCTGCCCGCATCTTTGCCATGGTCTGAGCGACCGGCAGGCAAATTGACGCATGTATTGGGCAGGGCTTTGGCCTTGCCCTTATTTTTTGAGACAGATCGAGAGTCTTGCCACGGGTTGCACCAGCTGCACGGCAGCTATGCCTAAGACCCTATGGCTCAGTGTTTTTACCTGCAGTAACGATGCGGTCGAGATTCAGAGACCAGTCGAGACCCGGACCCATGCGCCCCTCAGCCACACACAGCCTTTCCCTGCACACCGCCGTCGAAGTCACCACCGATATCACCAAAGGTATTTGGCACGCCCTCCTTGAGATTGGCGCTGCGCGGTTGAAAGTGCGCAAAGTACAGGCTCTCTGGGCAATGTCAGACAAAGAACTGGCGGCGCGGGACCTGCGGCGCGCAGATATCGTACGCCTGGTCATGGCTGGCGTGATCTGAACCCGCACCCAAGAGCACACGACAAACGGCCCGCAATCCTGCGGGCTTTTTCTTTGGGTTATCTTAATATGTTACCGATTTTTTGCCGTTAGCATAATCGCGTTACATTTTACTTGCCGCGAATCAGCCCAGCGCGTATTAACCGACCTACCGGTCACTTAATGACATCGCATAACATTCGGAGCCCGCACCCCATGGACGCCTTTATCTGCGACGCTCAGCGCACCCCAATCGGACGGTACGGAGGCAGCCTGAGCCAAGTGCGCCCCGATGATCTGGCCGCGATTCCGATTGCGGCCCTGATGGCACGCAACCCGCAGGTTGACTGGGCAAGCGTGGATGATGTGATCTATGGCGATGCCAATCAGGCGGGTGAAAGCAACCGCAATGTGGCGCGTATGGCAGCACTTTTGGCCGGGTTGCCTGTGGACGTACCAGGGACCACGATCAACCGGCTGTGTGCTTCGGGCATGGATGCGGTCGGCATGGCCGCCCGCGCAATCCGGGCCGGAGATTATGACATGGCCATCGCCGGGGGCGTCGAAAGCATGTCGCGCGCACCGTTTGTGATGCCCAAAGCGACCAGTGCCTTTTCCCGCGCCAATGCGGTTTTCGACACCACAATCGGCTGGCGGTTCGTGAACCCGAAGATGCAGAAAAATTTTGGTATCGACTCGATGCCCGAAACCGCAGATAACGTAGCGGAAACTTATGGCATCAATCGCGCCGATCAGGACGCCTTTGCCGAACGCAGCCAGGCCCGCTGGGCCGCGGCGCACCAGACCGGGGTGTTTCAGGAGGAGATCACCCCGGTCACAATCCCGCAGCGCAAAGGTGAGCCCGTCGTCGTCGACACTGACGAGCATCCGCGTCCGGGGACCACGGCAGAGAAACTCTCGGCCCTGAAGGGGATCAATGGGGCGGACAAGACCGTGACCGCCGGGAACGCCTCGGGCGTCAATGACGGCGCAGCGGCGATCCTTCTGGCGAATGAAGCTGCGGCGGCAAAGAACGATCTGACACCGATTGCCCGCGTGGTCGGCATGTCCGTTGCCGGGGTCGAGCCGCGCGTGATGGGCATCGGCCCGGTTCCGGCCAGCCAGAAGGTGCTGGCGCGCGCTGGCCTCAGCATCGATCAGATGGATGTGATAGAGTTGAATGAAGCGTTTGCCTCGCAAGGATTGGCGACGTTGCGCGAATTGGGTGTGGCGGATGATGCGCCGCATGTGAACCCAAACGGCGGCGCGATTGCGATTGGCCATCCGCTTGGGATGAGCGGTGCGCGGCTGGTGATGACCGCCGCTTATCAACTGCGCCGCACGGGCGGGCGGTATGCCCTGTGCACCATGTGCGTGGGCGTTGGCCAGGGGGCCGCACTTATTCTCGAACGCGTGTAAGGGAGGAGACCCGACATGTATGCTCAGATGATCAAGACAGCCGGAACCGGCGTGAAATCCCGCGAAGAAATGACCGAGCAGGAGCGCGCCTTTCAGGACAAGATCGACGCCGATATCAAGATCGAACCCAAAGACTGGATGCCCGACGATTACCGCGCGACGCTGATCCGCCAGATCGGCCAGCACGCCCATTCCGAGATCGTCGGCCAGCTGCCCGAGGGCAACTGGATCACCCGAGCACCCACGCTGGAGCGCAAGGCGATCCTGCTGGCCAAGGTACAGGACGAGGCCGGGCATGGGCTGTATCTGTATTGCGCGGCCGAAACGCTGGGTGTCAGCCGGGACGAAATCACCGAGATGCTGCTGGATGGCCGCATGAAGTATTCGTCGATCTTTAATTACCCGACGCTGAACTGGGCCGATATAGGCGCGGTCGGATGGCTGGTGGATGGGGCTGCGATCATGAATCAGGTGCCGCTGCAGCGGACCTCGTTCGGGCCGTATTCACGCGCAATGATCCGCATCTGCAAGGAAGAGAGCTTTCACCAACGTCAGGGTTATGACGCGATCCGCAAGATGGCCGAGGGCACGCCCGAACAGCGCCGGATGGCGCAGGATGCGCTGAACCGATTGTGGTATCCATCGCTGATGATGTTCGGCCCGTCCGACAAGGACAGCGTGCATTCAGCCCAATCCATGGCGTGGAAGATCAAGATCAACACCAATGACGAGCTGCGCCAGAAATTCGTCGATCAGACTGTCCCGCAGGCCGAATATCTGGGTCTGACAATCCCCGACCCGGACCTGAAATGGAACGAGGAGCGGGGCCATTATGACTACACCGACCCCGACTGGTCCGAATTCTTTGACGTCATCAAGGGCAACGGCCCCTGCAACGTGGACCGTCTGGCCGCGCGCAATAAGGCGTGGGACGACGGCCAATGGGTGCGGGACGGGTTGCTGGCCCATGCCCGCAAGAAACGCACCCGCAATCTGGCGGCAGAATAAACCCGAGGAGGACACACTATGAACAACGAATGGCCCCTGTGGGAAATCTTCATCCGCGGTCAACATGGAATGAGCCACCGTCACGTCGGCTCGCTACACGCCCCCGACGCGGAAATGGCGATCAAGAATGCCCGCGATGTCTACACCCGCCGCAACGAAGGCGTCTCGATCTGGGTGGTCGAAGCCAACAACATCTCGGCGTCGTCGCCCAGTGACAAAGGTCCACTTTATGAGCCCAGCGAAAGCAAGGTCTACCGTCACCCGACCTTTTTCGACATTCCTGATGAAGTGGGGGCGATGTGATGACACGCGATGAGGCGTTCCTGCAATTTCTGCTGCGGATGGGGGACAATACCCTGATCCTCGGCCATCGCGTCAGCGAATGGTGCGGCCACGCGCCGGTGCTGGAAGAAGACATCGCGCTGGCCAACACGGCGCTGGACCTGATCGGTCAGACACAGATGTGGCTTGGCCTTGCCGGAGAGGCCGACGGAGGCCAAAGCGCCGATGATCTGGCCTTTCTGCGTGACGCGTGGGATTTCCGAAATGTGCTGTTGGTCGAAGTGCCAAATGGAGATTTCGGGCGCACGCTGATGCGCCAGTTCCTGTTCGACGCATGGCATTCGATCATGCTGGGGCGACTGATGAAATCGTCTGACGACCGGGTCGCAGCAATCGCCGCGAAGGCCAGCAAAGAGGTCACATATCACCTCGAACGCTCGGGCGATACGGTTGTCGGGCTTGGTGACGGGACCGAGGAAAGCCATGCTCGCATGCAAGAGGCGCTGGACTACCTGTGGCCCTATGTCGGCGAAATGTTTGTCAGCGACGATGTCGATGCTGAAATGGTCGCGGCGGGAATCGCCCCGAACCCGGCTGATATGCGCACGGAATATGACGCTCTGGTCGAGCGGGTGCTGACCGAGGCCACCCTGACCATTCCCGAAAGCCGCTTTGCCCATAAAGGCGGGCGTGATGGCCGCATGCATACCGAACATCTGGGCCACCTGCTGACACAAATGCAGTGGCTGCAGCGCGCCTATCCCGGCGCAACGTGGTAACTGAGGATGCGGGCCTCGACGGATCAGGTATGGGCGTGGCTGGATGCTGTGCCCGACCCCGAGATCCCGGTGATCTCGGTGGTCGATCTGGGCATCGTGCGCGATGTGCAATGGGATAATGACACGCTGAAGGTCACGGTCACGCCGACCTATTCCGGCTGCCCGGCGACCTCGGTCATCAGCATGGATATCGAAACCGCGCTGCGCGAACATGGGATCGAAGATCTGCGGATCGAGACTAGTATCGCGCCTGCCTGGACCACGGATTGGCTCAGCGACAAGGGGCGCGCCCGGCTTGAGGAATACGGTATCGCGCCGCCCCAACCCGCAGGCGGCCCCGAACGCTGCCCGCGTTGTGGCAGCAAAGCGGTTGAGAAGGTCAGTCAGTTCGGCTCGACCCCGTGCAAGGCCCATTGGCGCTGCACCGACTGCCTGGAACCTTTTGACTATTTCAAGTGCATCTGAGGGAGGATCACCGGATGGCACGCTTTCATGATCTGGAAGTCACCGACATTCACAAAACCATCCGCGACGCGGTGGTGGTGACGCTGAAACCGGTGAACGGCTCGACCGAAGACTTCGAATTTACCCAAGGCCAATACCTGACCTTCCGCCGCGATTTCGATGGCGAGGAACTGCGTCGGTCCTATTCCATCTGCGCAGGCAAGGATGAGGGCGTTCTGCAGGTCGGTATCAAACGCGTGGATGGCGGTGCGTTTTCGACCTGGGCTAATACCGATTTACAGATAGGCGATACGGTTCAGGCGATGCCGCCGATGGGCAGCTTTCACACCGCTATCGATCCAGCTGCGGAAAAGCAATATCTTGGCTTTGCGGGCGGGTCGGGCATCACCCCGGTGTTGTCGATCCTGAAAACCACGCTCGCCCGCGAACCGCATTCCCGGTTCACGCTGGTCTATGCCAACAAAGGCGTGAACACGATCATGTTCCGGGAAGAGCTTGAAGACCTCAAGAACCTCTACATGGGACGCCTGAACGTGATCCACATTCTGGAAACGGACGCGCAAGAGATCGAGTTGTTTACTGGTTTGGTCACGCAGGAAAAATGCGCCGAGCTGTTTCAACACTGGATCGACGTACAGAACGTGGATACGGCCTTTATCTGCGGACCCGAGCCAATGATGCTGGGCATTGCCGCGGCGCTTCGTGCGCATGGCTTGAATGACGGACAGATCAAGTTCGAGCTGTTCGCCAGCGCCCAACCCGGTCGCGCCAAGCGCAAGGTCAGCGGGGCGGATACGGCGTCGCAAGCCAACCAGACCAAGGCATCGATCACCATGGACGGCGCAACGCAGACGGTCACCATGCCCAAGGATCGCTCGATCCTTGATGCGGCCCTGGAGAACGCGATGGACGCGCCTTATGCCTGCAAGGCCGGTGTTTGTTCGACCTGCCGCTGCCGTGTGCTTGAGGGCGAGGTCGAGATGGTCGCCAATCACGCATTGGAAGATTACGAGGTCGAGAAAGGCTATGTCCTGAGCTGTCAGGCCTACCCGCTGACTGACACCGTGGTCGTGGACTACGATCAATAGACCGGAGGGTATGATGGCTGAAGACATGACAATCGAGAGCTATCTGGCCGCAGGTGGCGTTCTGAGCAACCCAACCAACGTACCACCCCGCTATCGCGCGGAGCTGATGAAGCTGATGGCAACCTTCGTGGACAGCGAGCTGGCAGGGGCTGCGGGTTTTGCCGATGTGATCAATCAGGGCCCCGGCATCAAGGAACGTATCGCAGCGGCAAAGATTGTGCTGGAAAAGACCGACAATGCAGACCGCGTTCTGAAAATCATGGGTGAGTTCGGAGCCAATACCGACCGCTATGCCACTCACCACCCCTGGACCACCCGTCTGGATCGCGACGCGGATATTGGGGCAACCCGGTCCGAGCACGACATGCGCCTTGCCGTTTTCAACTATCCGATTGAGGGATGGGAAGACGCTGTGATCATGAACCTGCTGATGAGCCAAGCGGTTGCAGTCCAACTCGCGCAGTTTTCGCAGATATCCTACCAGCCGCTGGCCGAGGCGTTCCGCGACATCACCCCGATCGAGGCCCGCCATGGCGAACTGGCCCTTGAGGGCGCGATCAAGCTGATCGAACAGGGGAAGTCAGCGGAACTGCAGGCCTCGGTCGCGTACTGGTGGCCCCGCGTTGCGGCCAGCTTCGGGACAGCGACCACCGAGAAAACCGAGGCGCTTCGCAAGCTGGGCCTGCGGCAGTTGACCGGGGCCGAGATGAAAGATCAGTGGGTGGTCAAAGCGACCGAACAGATCGAGAAGCTGGGCCTGAAGGCGCCCTGATCTTCACGGCTGACGCTTGCGGCTGAGCAGCCCGTACTTCACCGCCAACCCGCGAAGCGAACGGCGTTTGCGCCGGACGCTCTTTGTCGACTGCGTCTGAGCGCCAGCTTTCCTGTTGAACTCGAACACATCAATCACACGTTCGGCGCAGCCGCACGCTTCGCCCAGACCCACTTTGGCGAAGTAGAATTTATCGAAACGATCAGGGCTTTGCATGGGCGACCTCCGACCCCATTCAAACCCATCTGGACGGCGCAGCCAAATCAACTCTGCGCCAGCCGAGGGTCAAAGACCGTCAACGCCTGACAAAGTCAGATTGCTCACCAGCGCCGCATAATCGCCGCGCGCTTCGGCATCTGCGCCCGCGTTCCACATATAGAACCAGTTCAACATCCCGAAAACGGACATGGTCGTGGCCCGCAGTTTGGCAGCGTCGCCCTTGAACGTGTCGGGCGCAACGCTGGCGATGATATCGCTGACAAACACCACCAGTTCGCGTTGATATCCCCGCAGCAGTTTCTGCTGTTCTTCTGGCAGCGCGGATATGCCGGTGGTCTGCACACGATGCTCATCATCCACGCCCTGATAGGCCAGCAGGATTTCCCGCAGCACGCGTTTCAGGCGTTCCGCGGGGTCCAAACCTTCAAGGTCGAGGCCGCAAATCTGATCCCGCAGCTGCCGCAGATAGCTGTCGAGCATATCGAACAGGATCGCATCCTTGCTGTCGTAATAGTGATAGATATTCGCCTTCGATATCCCACATTCCCGCGCCAGCTGAGACATGGAGGCCCGATCAAACCCCTCTTGCGCAAAGACGCGTGCCGCAGATTTCAGTATGCGAGCCCGTTTGTGGTCGTGGTCTTTTGCTATCGTGCGCGCCAATGTCTGACCCTCTCTCGCTCAGATGTCCCGATTGTCGATCACGCGCCGGGCCTTGCCCTGCGAGCGTTCGACCTCACCCGGCTCGCCTATATCGATCTCGGTCGAGATGCCAACCACCTCTTTGATCCGGCGTGACAGCATCCGGGCGGCGGCAGTTTTGCTGAGTTCATCCGCCGCGTCGGGCGTGGCCTCAACATGCACGCGCATGGCGTCCATCCGGCCCGCTTTGTAAAGTTCGATCTGGTAGTAGGGCGCAAGACCGCCGGTCGCCAGAACCTGTTCCTCGATCTGGCTGGGAAAGACATTCACGCCGCGCAGGATGATCATATCGTCCGAGCGTCCGGTGATCTTCTCCATCCGCCGCATCGACCGAGCGGTGCCGGGCAGCAACCGCGTCAGATCGCGCGTCCGATAGCGGATCATCGGCAGTCCCTCTTTGGTCAACGTGGTAAAGACCAGTTCACCAATTTCACCATCGGGCATGACCTCGCCGGTCTCGGGGTTGATGATCTCGGGATAGAAGTGATCCTCCCAGATCACCGGGCCGTCTTTGGTTTCGACACATTCATTGGCAACACCCGGCCCCATGATCTCGGACAGGCCGTAAATGTCGACGGCATGCATGTCGAAAGCTTGTTCCACCTCGGCGCGCATCGAATCCGTCCAGGGTTCAGCGCCAAAGATGCCAACCGCCAGAGAGCTTTCGCGCGGATCGAGACCAACCTTATGATACTGCTCAAGAATATTCAGCATATAAGATGGCGTCACCATGATCCCATCGGGTTTGAAATCGGTGATCAGGTCGACCTGCTTGCCGGTCTGTCCGCCGCTCATCGGGACGACCGTGGCCCCAAGGCGTTCGATCCCGTAATGCGCGCCCAGACCGCCGGTGAACAGGCCGTAGCCATAGGCGTTGTGCACCATATCGCCCCGGCGCAACCCGCTGGCCCTCAACGACCGCGCCACCAGATCGGCCCAGTTGTCGATATCACCCTGCGTGTACCCCACGACGGTCGGCTTACCGGTTGTGCCCGATGAGGCATGGACGCGGATGATCTGTTCGCGCGGGACGGCGAACAGGCCAAACGGATAATTCTCGCGCAGGTCGTTCTTGTAGGTGAAGGGGAATCGCGCCAGATCACTCAGAGATTGCAGGTCATCAGGATGGACCCCGGCCTCATCAAACCGCTGTCGATACATGGGCACGTTGTCATAGGCATGGCGCAGCGACCACTTGAGCCGGTCCAGTTGCAGCGTGCGAATTTCGTCAATCGAGGCGATCTCGATCGGATCAAGATCCGCCTTGTTCGGAGTAAGATCCTTCATGCCATCCCTCTTCGTCTTCAGGTCTCGTCAAACACCGGGCCTTTGACCGCGCGGGAAAACCCCCGGAATTCCGCGATCTTCTGGCCGGTTTGGTTGGTTACGGTCACGTCATAGATGCCGCTGCGCCCGGTCAGGCTTTGTTCGCTTGCGCGGGCGGTCAGCAGATCGCCGGACTGTGCCGGTGCGACAAAGCTGATGACATTGTGCTGCGCCACCGTGGACTGATTGCGGCTGTTGCAGGCGAAGGCAAAAGCGCTGTCGGCCAGCATGAAGGTCACGCCGCCATGACAGATACCATGACCGTTGCAGTGATGGTCCTGTACGGTCAGCGTCAGGGTCGCGTGGCCCTCATCAACCTCGCCCAACTCCATCCCCGCCCATTTCGAGGCATTGTCCCGCCCCCACATGGCAGCGGCGGCTTTTTGGGCGCGTTCCTTCGGCGTCATCCTAGTTCCCCCGAAATACCGGCGCGCGTTTTTCTAGAAACGCGGTCACACCCTCGGCATAATCCGCGCTTTCGCCGCAGGTCTTCATTGCGTCGGCCTCAAGTTCCAGATGTTCGGTCAGAGTATGCGTCGCGGCAGCCTGAATCGTCTGCTTGGTCAAACCCAACCCAAGCGTTGGGCCATCGGCAAGTTGTTCGGTCAATGCGCGGGCCTCGGCCATCAGATCGGCATCTGGGATCGCCTTCCAGATCAGCCCCCAATCGGCGGCCTGCTGCGCGGGCAAGGGCTGACCGGTCAGCGCCAAACCCTTGGCCCGCGCCTCGCCCAGAAGACGCGGAAGGTGCCAACTGCCACCGGTGTCGGGGATCAGGCCAACCTTGGAAAACGACTGAATGAACTTGGCCGATTCGGCGGCCAACACCACATCGCAGGCCAGCGCCAGATTTGCCCCCGCCCCCGCTGCAACGCCGTTGACGGCGCAGACAACTGGAAACTCAAGCGACCGGATCAGCCGCACCAGAGGCGCATAGAAGGTGCGTACAGTGTATCCCAGATCGGGCGGGCCTTCCATCGTCGCGGGATTCCGGTCGCCCAGATCCTGCCCGGCACAGAAACCGCGCCCGGCGCCAGTCAGCAGCACGGCGCGCGCCCCGCCGTCCCGCGCGGCCTCAAGCGCGGCGCGCAGGGCATAGTGCATCTCGTCGGTAAAACTGTTCAGGCGATCGGGGCGATTGAGTGTGATTTCAACCCATTGCCCCATATTCTGCGAAATAATCGTATCAGACATGCCCGGTTCGCTTTGCATAAGTTACAACAAACTTCTTGCATAAACCGAACGGTTGGTCAATAAATTCTCCAAGCTTTTGTGACTCGGCGGATCGGCAAGACCATCTGCGGCCCGTTGATAGTTACAAAACGAACCAATACCAAATTCACGACTTGCGCTTTTGAGGAGGAGACCCGGTCATGAAATTCACCAAGCTCACCACCCTGTTGGCCTCGGCAACGCTGGCGGTGTCCGGCACCATCGCCTTTGCTGCCGATTACACCCTGACGATTTCCAGCTGGGCCCCGCCGACCCACGGCATCAACGCCAAGATGTGGCCCAAGTTCGTCGAGATGGTCGAAGAGGCCACCGACGGTAAAGTCACCGCAGAACTCAAGCTGGGCATCGCCCCGCCGCCCGCGCAGATGGACCTGATCATGGACGGCGCCGCCGATGCCTCGATCATCTTCCACGGCTATCAGCCGGGTCGCTTTGTCACCACCAAGCTGATCGAACTGCCGGGCTATGAAGGCTCGGCCGAAGAGGCCTCGGTCGCCTATTGGCGCGCCTATGACCAGCACCTGAAAGCTGCCGACGAACATCGCGGCGTCAAGGTCATCGCCCTGCACACCCACGGCCCCGCGCAACTGCATTCCAGCAGCCCCGTGACCTCGCTGGACGAAGTGTCAGGCCTCAAGGTCCGCATCCCCGGCGGCGTTGGCGGTGACGTTGGCGCGGCGCTTGGCGCGACCGGCATTCAGGTGCCCGCGCCCAAGGTCTATGAAACGCTGGCCTCGAAAGCCGCCGACGGTGTTGTGATGCCGTTCGAATCCCGCAAGGGCTTCAAGCTGACCGAGGTGGCGCAGAACGTCTATGAACTGCCCGGCGGCCTCTATCGCGGTTCGTTTGCCTTTATCATGAACGAAGACACCTTCGCCGATCTGCCCGCAGACCTGCAGGCGGCGTTGGAAGAAAACGTATTCGGCGAACCCCTGAGCCGTGAAATCGGCAAGATCTGGGATGAGATCGACGCCACCGGACGCGAAGCCACCGAAGCCACCGAAGGCAACGCCATCAACGCGGCCAGCGACGCGGATCTCGAGAAATTCTCGACCATCGCCGAAGACATTCGCGGCAAGGTCATCGCCGAAGTTGACGCGACCGGTGTCGACGCACAGGCGGCCTATGACATGATCAAATCGGAAATGTCCTCGAACTGATCCGATTGCGCGGCGGCCAATTGCGCCGCCCCGCCTTATCCTGCGCGAGTTTCCCATGACCCCGATAATCCAGCTTGTGCGCCGTGCCAGCGCCCTTCCCGTGATTGTGGCCTGCATTGCCCTGTTCATCCTGATGGTGATGACCTTTTGCGACGTCATCCTGCGCTCGGTCTTCAACGCACCGATCGAGGCAGCGACCGAGCTGACGCGCATTCTGATGGCCATTCTGGTGTTTTCGGTGCTGCCCATTGTCTCGACCACAAACGGGCATATCGCGGTCGATCTAACGGACGGGTTCTTCAACCGCCTACAACTGTCACGCGCCCGCGATGTGGTGATCTATGTGGCCAGCGGCATCATGCTGTTCTGGCCGGTGCAGCGCGTCTGGGTTCTGGCCGAACGCGCGCGGGATTATGGGGATGTGACCGAGTATCTCTCGATCCCCACCTACCTGATCGGCTGGTTCATCGCGCTGTCCGTCGCCATCACCGCGCTGGTGATGATTGCGACCGGCCTGCTGAAAGCCTTCGCCCCCAACACCCTGTCGGAGCCCCTGTAATGACCGCTGCGCTGATCGGATTTGCGATTGTCCTGATACTGGTGCTGATGCGCCTGCCCATCGTCTTTGCCATGGGCCTCGTCGGCACGCTGGGCTTTGCCTATGAACGCGGCGGTTCGATCCTGTCCGAGCGGGGCCTCAAAGCCGCCATGTCCATGGTGGGCCGCCAGATCACCGACACAGCACAGGATTACGGCCTGTCGGTGGTGCCTCTGTTCATTCTGATGGGCCTGTTTGTGAACAAGGGCGGCATGGCGCGCGAGCTTTATGCAGTGTCCAACGCCTTTCTCGGCCATATGCGGGGCGGCATCGCCATGGCAACCGTCGCGGCCTGCGGCGGGTTCTCGGCCATTTGCGGATCGTCGCTGGCCACGGCAGCCACCATGTCCAAGGTCGCGATGCCGCAGATGCGCCGTTATGGCTATTCCGATGAGCTGTCGACCGCGTCGATTGCCGCCGGTGGCACGCTGGGCATCCTGATCCCGCCCTCGGTCATCCTGGTCATCTACGGGCTGCTGACCGAGACCTCGATCGGCAAACTGTTCATGGCGGGCATTATCCCCGGCATCCTTGGCATTTTGTTCTACCTCTTCGCCGTGCGCTGGACCGTCTGGCGCAACCCCGACTCCGGCCCAGCCGGAGAACGCGCCACATGGTCCGAACGCATTCGCGCTCTGGGCTCGGTCTGGGCAGTGCTGTTGCTATTCTTTCTGGTCATCGGTGGGCTTTACGGTGCCTTCGATTTTGAGCCCCTGAACCTAACATTCTCACCGACCGAGGCCGCAGGCATGGGCGCCGCCGGGGCTTTCCTGATCGCCCTGTTTCGTGGCGGCCTGACGGTCGGGTCCACCTTCGAAGTGCTAAAGGAGACCTGCTTTACCGCTTCGGCCCTGTTCGCAGTGCTGATCGGCGCGCAAATCTTTTCGAACTTCATCAATCTGGCCGGGTTGCCTGAAGCCCTGATCGCAATGGTCACGGCCTATGATGTCGAGCCCTTTGTGGTGATCCTGATGATCCTCGGCATCTACATCATTCTGGGTTGCGTGTTCGAGTCACTCTCGATGCTGCTGCTGACCGTCCCGATCTTCTTCCCGCTGGTCACATCGCTGGGATATGACCCGATCTGGTTCGGCATCGTCGTCGTGGTGGTCACCGAAATCTCGCTGATTACGCCGCCCGTGGGCCTGAACGTCTTCATCCTGAAAGGCGTGGTCGGAGACGTTTCGACCGGCACTATCTTTCGCGGCGTCACGCCCTTCTGGGTCGCCGATATCTTCCGCCTTGCACTGATCGTACTGGTGCCCGTCGTGGTCCTTTACCTGCCGCAGCAAATGGGCGCGTTGGGGCATTAGACCCCGCCTTTCACACAGGAGAACACTATGTCCCTGCATCAGATTTCCAGCTTTGCCGCAGGCCAATGGATCGCACCCGGAGACGGCGCACGCACCATCGCCTCGGCCATCACCGGCGCACCCTTTGCCAGCGCCGGAAACGTGGCGCTCGACGTGCAGGCAATGCTGGACTACGCGCGCACCTCAGGCGGCCCCGCCCTGCGCAAGCTCACATTCCACGACCGCGCCCGGATGCTGAAAGCTCTGGCGCAGGAGCTATCGGCGCATAAACAGGCGCTCTATGACCTCAGTTTTGAGACCGGAGCCACGCAGAAAGACCACCTGATCGACATCGACGGCGGCATCGGCACGATGTTTGTCTTCGCCTCGAAAGGGCGGCGCGAGATGCCGGATGCGCAGATCTATCTGGACGGCGACACCGAGCAGCTTTCACGCAACGGCACCTTTCTGGGTCAGCACATCTGCACCCCTCTGCAGGGTGTCGCGGTTCATATCAACGCCTTCAACTTCCCGGTTTGGGGAATGCTGGAAAAGCTGGCCCCGACCCTGTTGGCAGGCGTTCCCGCCATCGTGAAGCCTGCCACCAACAGCTGTTATGTCACCGAACTGGCGGTGCGTATCATGCTGGACAGCGGCATCCTGCCTGCCGGAGCGCTGCAACTGGTGTCCGGCGGGTTGGGCGACATGCTGGATCATCTGGGCTGTCAGGATGTGGTCAGCTTCACCGGTTCGGCCAGCACCGCGCTCAAGCTGCGGCAGACGCCTGCGATCCTGCAGAACTCGGTCCGGTTCGTGGCAGAACAAGACAGCCTGAACGCCTCGATCCTTGGCCCGGATGCCGCCCCCGGAACGCCCGAGTTTGACCTGTTCGTCAAAGAGGTCAGCCGCGAGATGACCACCAAGGCGGGCCAGAAATGCACCGCCATCCGCCGCATCATCGCACCCGAAGCGCAGGTCGACGCAGTGATCGCCGCACTGTCGGACCGGCTGGCAAAGATCACCATCGGCGACCCTCGGACCGAGACCACCCGCATGGGCGCGCTGGTGTCGAACGGGCAAAAGGCTGATGTGCTGGAAAAGGCCGCCCTGATCGGGCAGGAGGCCGAGCGCGTCTTCGGCAACCCCGATACCTTCGACCTCCAAGGCCCCGAGACCGGAGCCTTCGTGCCCCCGATGCTGTTCCACTGTACCGATCCCGACAACGCCCAGCGCGTGCATGATACCGAGGCCTTCGGCCCGGTTTCGACCCTGATGGGCTATCGCGACCTGGATCATGCTGTGGAGTTAGTCAATCGCGGTCAGGGGTCGCTGGTGACGTCGCTGATCACCCATGACACCGATGTTGCCCGCACCGTGGTGATGGGTGCGGCAGCCTATAACGGGCGGATTTACATCAACGACCGGGATTCGATGGGGGAATCGACAGGCCATGGCTCGCCGCTGCCGCATATGGTGCATGGCGGACCCGGTCGCGCGGGCGGGGGCGAGGAACTGGGCGGCGTGCGCGGCGTGAAACACTATATGCAGCGCACCGCGATTCAGGGCTCGCCCCGAATGCTCAGCAGCATCGGCCCCAGATGGGTGCCCGGAGCGCCCGAAATCAAAGGCCCAGCGCATCCCTTCACCCGCAAATTCGGAGAGCTGCAGATCGGCGAGACGCTGCACACCGATCCGCGCACGATCACGCTGGACGATATCGAGCATTTCGCCCATTTCACCGGCGATACGTTCTATGCCCATATGGACGAGGACGCAGCGGCGCGAAATCCGTTCTTCCCCGGTCGCGTGGCGCATGGCTACCTGTTGCTCAGCTTCGCGGCGGGCCTGTTCGTGGAACCGAACGAGGGGCCGGTGCTGGCCAATACCGGGCTGGACGGGCTGCGCTTCATGAAGCCTGTCGTTGCCGGAGACAGCATCAAGGTGCGTCTGACCGTCAAACAGAAAACCCCGCGCAATGAAGACTATGGCGAGGTGCGCTGGCACGTGTCGCTGACCAATCAGGACGACGAACCGGTGGCAGAATATGAGCTGCTGACCATGAACGCCCGCTGAATACCTGTTTTTCTTATTGGCTCTAATGGGTTAAACTGGTCGCATGACCAATCAAAGCCCGTGGTTCGAAACGGCTGTGGCCGAGCTGACGGACCCGCAGGATCAGCGGGTGTGGTCGATCATTGTCTCGCTGTTCGGCGACATGGCGCAGGAGCCCGGCGCACAGATCTCGGGCGGGGCGCTGACCCGGATCATCGAGCCGATGGGGATCAAGCCCGAGGCGATCCGTGTTGCCCTGCACCGCCTGCGCAAGGATGGCTGGATTGAAAGCGACCGTATCGGCCGCGTCTCGCGCCATGTTCTGACCGAGTTCGGACGCACCCAATCCGCCGCCGTCACCCCCCGCATCTACGCACGGGGTCCGGCCCCGGTTGAACACTGGCATCTTCTGATCGCAAATGACGGCTCGGGCACGCAGGTGCTTGAGGACGTGATGCTGAGCCATGATTACATCCCCGTCGGGCGCAATGTCGCTTTGGGCGCAGGCCCTGCGCCGGATCAGACGGATGGCCTGTTGGCGCTGGACATATCCCCCCGCAGCGCCCCCAAATGGGTTCAGGACAAGCTTTGTCCGCCCGAGCAGCGCGCAGCCTGTCAGGCGTTGCTAGCGGCGACCAATCGCGCCGCCCAATCAGGCCCGGATACATGGAAGCCAACCCCACTGCAGAGCGCGACGCTGCGCACCCTGCTGGTGCACCGCTGGCGACGGGTGGTGCTGCGGCAGCCCGACCTGCCCCCGGCCTTCTATCCGGCGGACTGGGTGGGCCCCGACTGCCGCGACAATGTGTTTGGCCTGCTCGACCGGCTACCCCGCCCCTCGGCGGCAGTTCTGAGCGGGAACGCTTGACCAAAGGGCAGCCTGTTCAAACTACCCCCGCGCGCCATATCATCAATTCACCGCACAATCTGAGGGGGCAGGCAGAGATGGCAACACAGACAGATATGCTGATCGTCGGAGCCGGCTTCTCGGGCCTGACGATGGCGCTTGAGGCACGCAAGCGCGGTTTGTCGGACATCACCATTCTGGAAAAAGCTGGCGATATTGGCGGAACATGGCGTGAGAACACCTATCCCGGTGTGGCTTGCGACGTGCCCTCGCACCTCTATTCGATGGCAACACATCTGAACCCGGATTGGACCCGTGCCTATGCCGGCGGGGCCGAGATTCAGTCCTATCTGCAAGGCATCGCGCGGGATGAGGGGTTGTACGACCTCTGCCACTTCCATCAGACCCTGAAATCCGCCCATTGGGACGGCACGCGCTGGCAGGTCGAGACCGAGGATGGCCACCGCTGGTCCGCACGGTTTCTGGTCTCGGCGATTGGCGCGCTGCATGTGCCCCTCATCCCGCATATTGCCGGGGCCGACAGCTTTGCTGGCCCCAGTTTTCACTCGGCCCAATGGGACCATGACGTTGCGCTGACCGGCAAAAGGGTTGCCGTTATCGGCACCGGCGCTTCTGCCGTCCAGTTTGTCCCCGAGATCGCCAAAACGGCCGCTCGGGTCACCATCTTCCAGCGCAGCGCGCCCTATGTTCTGCCTCGCCCGGACGGACCAATCGCGCCATGGGTGCGTCGCCTGTACCGGCATCTTCCACTGTTGCCCCGCGTCCGGCGCCAGTTGATCTACATGCTGTTCGAGTTCCGCCACCGTGTCTTCCGGGGCGAGCCACGCGCCGTTGAGTTTGCGATGAAAATGTGGCGACAAGCCTTGGAGGGGGCAATCAGCGATCCCGCCCTCAAGGCCGCGCTGACGCCGGATTACGCAATCGGATGCAAACGCATCCTCAGCTCGAATGACTGGTACCCGACGCTGGCGCGCCAGAATGTGGATGTGGTGCCACATGCGGTCGCCTCGATTGATCACAACCGCATTACGGCCAGCGATGGCAGTCAGACCGAGGCTGATATTCTGGTCTGGGGCACCGGGTTCCATGTCACAGATGTGGTCGAAAACCTCGATATCACCGGAACCAGGGGCCTGACGCTGAAACAGGCCTGGTCTGATGGCATGCAGGCGAATCTTGGCACCGCGATCGCCGGTTTTCCGAATTTCTTCATCCTGCTTGGCCCGCATACAGGGCTGGGGCATAACTCGGTCGTGCTGATGATCGAGGCGCAGGTCGGCCATATCGGGCGCGTTTTGTCGGCAATGCAAAGCGACGGCCTGCGCATCATCACCCCGGCTGCCGATAAACAGGCGGCATTCACGCAAGAGATGCAGGACCGTCACGTTGAAAGCGTTTGGCAAGCGGGCGGCTGCACCTCGTGGTATCAGGACGCCGACGGGCGAAACACAACGCTCTGGCCGGGCACCGTGTCGGAATTCAGGAAACGCATGGCACGATCAGGCCTGGAACAATACCATGCCCTTAGCGAAGCAAACGGAGACCCGTGATGTCGATCCTGCTGACGATTGTTCTTCTGCTGGCCGCCTTCCTTTTGGGAATGCACCTCTGGACCCGCCGCCTGACGCGGCAGGGAAGCAACATGGTCCCGCAACTGGGGCAGATCGTGCCCGTGCCCGGCGGTAGTATCCACTATGTCGAAAAAGGCGACCCGACCAATCCGACAATCGTGATGATCCATGGGCTCTCGGGTCAGTTGCAGCATTTCACATATGCTCTGATGGATGACCTTGCACAGCAGTATCACGTTCTCGCACTTGATCGTCCGGGCTGCGGGTATTCGACACGCGACGCGGCCGAATTGGCAGCGCTGCCGGAACAAGCCCGTATGATCCATGCGTTCCTCGAGACAAAAGATGTCGACCAGGCCATCTTGGTTGGCCACTCTCTCGGTGGCGCGGTGTCTCTGGCGATGGCACTGGACTATCCCGACAAAACCGCCGCCCTGGCGCTGCTGGCGCCCCTGACGCAGCCTATGCCCGCGCCGCCCGCTGTGTTCAAGCCGCTTGAAATCCGCGCCGAATGGCTGCGCAGCCTGATCGGCAACACCATCGCTGTTCCGATGGCGCGAAAAACCGCACCCATGGTGCTGAAAGAGGTCTTTGCCCCCGAACCCGCGCCCGCCGATTTTCTGGATCGTGCCGGGGGTGCGCTCGGCCTGCGCCCCTCGGCCTTCATCACCGCGTCGCAGGACGTGATCGGAGTGCAAACCAGCATGGAGGCGGTTGCGCAACGCTATGGAGAGCTGAACACCCCCGGCGGTATCCTGTTTGGGACCGAAGACCCTATTCTATCGGCTCAGACCCATGGCGCAGCAATGACGAAGTTCGGGCTGAGCTATGAGAAAATGGAACATCGCGGGCATATGATCCTCATCACCGAACCGGAGGCTTGCGCGCGCTTCATCCGCCAGATCGCGGACGCAAAACCCGCCTCGGCTGCGACGTAAAACCGGAACTGAGAAGGCTTGCAAAGAATCTCTGCCAGCGATGTTTTCCCTCTTGACCCTCCCCGGTCCCTCGCTTAAATCGCCTCTCACCCATGGCGGAGTAGCTCAGTTGGTTAGAGCAGCGGAATCATAATCCGCGTGTCGGGGGTTCAAGTCCCTCCTCCGCTACCAAAATCCCCTCTGAAAACGGCCTCGGCAACACGCGCGAAACAGATATCCTGCGGTACCGTTTGAACACGGCTTGGACGCGGTTGCCCTTCAATTTTCTTGCGAACCGGCTCAAGCACCGTTTACCCCTTGGTCTTCAGGAGCACCTCAAACATCTGCCGAATCTCTGCCAACTGAGCTTCGGTATAGCCCGTAGACACTTGCTCTGCGCTCTCAGCAAGGTCATCGGTTGCAAAGAGCTGGGCACGCGCGGGAAAAAATGACCGGCGCAGCGCTTCATTGCTGCCCATATACTTCTCAATATACCTTATCCGCTGATCCCGTGTCAGCACCTGCGCCTTGCCTTGCTGATCCGGAGGCAATGCCCTTTGGACTCGCCGCACTTTTGGGTGCCCTGCATCAGCCAGCACCTGCAACAGTTGTATGCGCCCCAGAGATGGGGATGTGTTTTCGACCCGAGTGTCCGGCACCATGCCAGCCAACGCCTCAAACCCCATCACAGACAAAGCATCCGTTACTGTAGAGCCCCCAACCAGGCTTTTGGGCTCGCATATGCGCGGATGAATGTCGCATTCCATATCAAACCAAGGCCGCAGTTCCGCATAATAATCCGAACCGGATCCATCAAACTTCTTGATGTAGTCCCAGATCGTTCCCCGGAACCTGCCATTCTTGAGTTTTTGCAAATACTTACTTTCGATGTACCGGTCTTGCCTGCGAAAATAAACCAGCACATTCAAGGGGTAGCTGCCAAGGATCGGCACTGCCTCGATGATGCGCTCGGGGGCCATCCCGTACAGCATCTCTGAAGAAATCAAAACTTTCGGCGCGCGACTGCTTTCAATCAGGCGGGTCAGATGCGATGAGATCTCCTGCAGTTGTTCTGAACGTTTTCGATTGATCGCAATAGCAAGCTTGTTAACCGAAGAGTGCCTTTTGACCGTTGCGTACAGAAGTCCTGCACGTCCCAGCGCAGCCGCATTCTCATTGCAGTAATGCTGGAGGGCGGTGGTGCCGCTTTTTGCGGTGCCGATGTGAAGCCAAATTTCCTGGACCATTCTCACCACCGGATTGTCAGATTTGCGGGCACGCACCCTTAATTGCTCTCAAACCTGTGCCCCGAAGCATTCCTGCCCTCAGCCACACTTAGAATGACCGCAACTACGGCAGGTCATGCACCCTTCGATCATCACCATGTCAAACTGACCGCAAGACGGGCATGCTCTGCCGCGCGGGGCGTCCATATTGACCACTTGCGCTTGCGGGTCAGATTTCAGCCCCATGCCTTCCCCTTCCAGAAAGCCGATATTGATCATGTGTTGCTCGATCACGCCGCCAATCGCCGCCAGGATCGACGGAATGTACTTGCCCTTCACCCAAGCACCACCGCGCGGGTCGAACACCGCTTTGAGTTCTTCGACCACAAACGAAACATCCCCACCGCGCCGGAACACGGCTGAAATCATACGGGTCAGAGCCAGCGTCCAGGCATAATGCTCCATGTTCTTCGAATTTATGAACACTTCGAAGGGACGACGCCTGCCAGCGATGACGATATCGTTGATCGTCAGGTAGATTGCGTGTTCGCTATCCGGCCATTTCAGCTTGTAGGTCGACCCTTCCAGCGATTGCGGACGGTCCAGCGGTTCTGACATATAGACAACCTCGCCACCATCTACCTCATGAGGGGCATCGGCGCTTTCGCCCGGGGCTTTGTCGTCACTTTCAGACACGGTCAGAACCGAGCCGGTCACATCGTTCGGGCGATAGGTGGTGCAGCCTTTGCAGCCCTGATCCCAGGCCTGCATGTAGACATCCTTGAAGGCGTCGAAACTGATATCTTCGGGGCAGTTGATCGTCTTGGAAATCGAGCTGTCTATCCATTTCTGAGCCGCCGCCTGCATCTTGACGTGGTCGGATGGGGTCAGCGTCTGCGCATTGACGAAATAGTCGGGCAACTCGGAGTCACCAAACTTGCCGCGCCACATCTGGACGGCATAGTCCACGACTTCTTCCTCAGTGCGGGAGCCGTCCTTCTGCAGAACCTTACGGGTGTAGGCATAGGCAAAGACCGGCTCGATCCCGGAAGACACGTTGCCTGCATACAAGGAAATCGTGCCCGTTGGCGCAATCGAGGTCAGCAGCGCGTTGCGGATACCATGCTCGCGGATCGCATCGCGCACATCGTCATCCATCTGCTGCATGGTGCCGCTGGCCAGATATTTCTCGGCGTCGAACAGGGGGAATGCCCCTTTCTCCTTCGCCAATTGCACCGACGCCAGGTATGCGGCGCGAGCGATGCTGTGCAACCAGCGCTCGGTCTGACGCGCCGCCTCGTCGGACCCATAGCGCAGACCCAGCATCAGCAAAGCATCGGCCAGACCTGTCACGCCCAGCCCGATACGGCGCTTGTCTTGCGCTTCGGCCTCTTGCTCGGCCAGAGGGAATTTCGACGCGTCCACCACGTTGTCCATCATGCGCACGGCAGTGGCGACCAGCTCTTGCAAGGCCGCCTCGTCCAGATGCGCCGCATCTTCGAACGGGTCCGCGACCAGTCGCGCCAGATTGATCGAACCCAGCAAGCACGCCCCATAGGGCGGCAGGGGCTGTTCGCCACAGGGGTTCGTGGCAGCAATCGTCTCGACGTAGTTCAGGTTGTTGGCCTTGTTGATCCGGTCGATGAAGATCACGCCGGGCTCGGCATAGTCATAGGTGGCCTGCATGATCTTGTTCCACAGATCACGGGCCTGAACGGTGTGATAGATCTTGCCGTCGAACACCAACTCCCACGGGCCATCGGCTTTGACGGCCTCCATGAACGGATCGGTCACCAGCACCGACATGTTGAACATACGCAGCCGCGCGGGGTCAGATTTCGCAGTTATAAACTGTTCGATATCCGGGTGATCGCAGCGCATGGTTGCCATCATCGCCCCCCGACGCGAGCCTGCGGACATGATCGTCCGGCACATCGCGTCCCAGACATCCATGAACGACAACGGCCCCGATGCGTCGGCGGCGACCCCTTTCACATCCGCGCCACGCGGGCGGATCGTCGAGAAATCATAGCCGATCCCCCCACCCTGCTGCATGGTCAGCGCGGCCTCTTTCAGCATGTCGAAAATGCCGCCCATGCTGTCGGGGACGGTGCCCATGACAAAGCAATTGAACAGAGTTACCTGCCGCGCGGTCCCAGCGCCCGCGGTGATGCGGCCGGCGGGCAGGTATTTGAAATCCTCCAGCGCCTCATAGAACTTTTCTTCCCAATGCGCCGGGTCCTTCTCCACCCGCGCCAGATCGCGGGCGATGCGCCGCCAACTGTCCTCGACCGTCTGATCGATGGGTGTGCCATCCGCTTGTTTGAAACGGTATTTCATGTCCCAGATCTGCTCGGCGATGGGGGCGGCAAAGCGGCTCATTGGTGATTCCCTGTGCTGACGAAGGGATACAGATTACCCCAGATCACAAGTAAACCACAACACCTTGATGACAAGGCGCAGAAGGCTACAATATAGGGACCCGCCATGGGACGACTCTGTGGGAAAACTGTGGATAAGTACGTAAACCTCATCAAACTGTCCGTCGGATCGGAAAGCGTTGACACGCTGATGGCGTGGCAGGACAGTCGCAAGCCGCTCTATGAGGATGGATGCCCGCGCCACGTCACCCGCATGTGGCCCAAGCGCGAGGCCGAGATTCTGAATGGTGGATCAATCTATTGGGTGATCAAAGGCGTGATCCAGTGCCGCCAGCGCATCCTGCGTCTGGACGAAGTGCGAGGCGAGGACGGTATCCGCCGCTGCGCCATCGTGCTGGACCCCGAGGTGCATCGCACTCAGAACGCGTTGAAGCGCCCGTTTCAGGGCTGGCGCTATCTGAAACCCGAAGACACGCCCGCCGATCTGCCGAAAGGGCGCGAGCAGGACGATGCTCTGCCCGACGATCTCAACCGTGCTTTGGCCGAGATCGGCGTGCTCTAACGCATCCGGTCCAGCAGATCGTTCAGAACCGCCTTTTCTGCCGGATCGTATTGCGCCACGCGGCTGCGCCACAAGGTCGCCTGCGACTGCAGGATCATCCCATCCGACAGGATCTTCAGGTGGTTCGCGCGCAGGGTTTCCCCGGTCGAGGTGATGTCGGCAATCGCCTCGGCGGTTTCGTTCATCACCGTACCCTCGGTCGCGCCCTGACTGTCGACCAGAGTGTAATCGGCCACCCCAGCGTCCGTCAGGAACTCGCGCACCAGCCGATGATATTTGGTTGCGATCCGCAGCCTATGACCATGAGTCTTGCGAAACGCTGCTGCTGCCGCGTCCAGATCATCCAGCGTGTCCACATCCACCCAGCAGGCGGGTGTCGCGATGATCAGATCGGCCCTGCCGAACCCAAGCTGCGAAATCTCTTCGACCTGCTGCTCCCAGCGCGGCAGTTTTTCCTGCACCAGATCAATCCCGGTGACACCCAGATGGATACGCCCTTCTGCCAGTTCACGCGGGATTTCCCCGGCCGACAAAAGGATCAGCGAGACGCCGTCGATCCCTTCGACCTTGCCCGCATATTCCCGGTCCGATCCGCTGCGCGACAGGATGATGCCGCGCTTTTCGAACCACGAGAACGTCTTGTCCATCAACCGGCCCTTCGAGGGCACGCCCAGCTTCAGGCTCATTGGGCACCCTCCTCGATCTCGAGCATCAGGTCGGGGCGCAGCACACCGCCCACTGCGGGGATTTCTGCGCCGCCGCCCAATTGCCGGGTCAGTGCATCGTAGCGCCCACCGGTGGCGATCGGCGGCAGGTCCGGGCGGCCTTCGGCGTAAAAGCCAAAGACAAAACCGTCATAATACTCCATTGACGTGCGGCCATAGGAGGCTTCGAAATCCAACCGCTCGACATCGACGCCCCGCGCCTGCAGCGCGGCGATACGGCCTTCCAGTCGATCCAGTGCAGGGGTGATCTGGGGCAGGTCGACCGCGACGTCGCGCAGTTGTTCCAAAGCAAAGGGCATGGTTTCGCGCACGTTCAGCAGCGTTTCCAGCCCCACCAATTCACTGTCCGAAATGGGCGGTGTATCCCGGTCCTCACGCAGCGCGGCGATGCGCGCCTCAATCTCAGAGGTGCGGCGTTTGCCGATCATGGGCACGTCCATTGCCAGAGGGTCCGCTGCGTCCAGCAGGGCGTCACGCCCCTCGGGGCCCGGCTTGCGGCCTGCAAAGCGATCCAGCAACACCCGAAACCGGCGCGGACGCCAGAGATGCCGCATTAACGCGGCTTTGCGCCGGTCAGTGGTTTTCAGCCCCGCAACAGCGGCAGTCAGGATGCCAATATCCCCGGTCGCCGCGCGCAACGGTATCCCGCGCAGTTGCAGAGCGAACAGAGAGAATACTTCGGCATCGGCCCCGGCGGGATCATTGCGGTCAAAGACCTCATACCCGACCTGAATGTATTCGTTCGAGCGATCCGGGTCGTGTTCCTGACGGCGGAAGACCTCGCCGGAGTAGGTGTACCGCGCAGGCTCGGCCCCTTCGGACATATGCATCTGCACCACCGGCAAAGTGAAATCGGGGCGCAGCATCTGCTCGCCGCGCAGCGCGTCCGAGGTCACATAGGCACGGGCGCGGATATCCTCACCATAGAGATCAAGCAGCGTTTCCGCCGGTTGCAGCAGCGGCGTATCGACCACCTGCGCACCGGCGGCCTCGAACCGGACGCGCATCATCGCGGCGCGGGCCTGTATCTGGGAACGGTTGGGCATCACTCAGTCCTGACTGTCCAGAATTTCGCGCACTTTGGCGACCAGATCACCGCGCGGCACTTCGAACTGGCTGGGGCGTTCCTTCCACTCCTCCAGCGTCGCGCTTTCGGCGATCTTGGCCCCAAGGATCAGGTCCTTGATTTGCACGATGCCATTGGCCTTCTCGTCACCGCCTTCGATCACCGCAATGGGTGAGTTCCGCTTGTCCGCGTATTTCAACTGATTGCCGAAGTTCTTGGGGTTGCCCAGATAAACCTCGGCCCGGATACCCGCATTGCGCAGTTCGGCGACCATGGCCTGATAGTCGGCCATCCGGTCGCGGTCCATGACCGTAACGACAACAGGACCCGTCGCCTGCGCAGTGATCCGGCCCTTCTCGCGCAGAGCGGCCAGCAGGCGGTCCACACCAATGGAGATTCCGGTCGCAGGCACTTCCTGCCCGGTGAAGCGTTTGACCAGATCGTCATAACGACCCCCGCCCGAAACCGACCCAAACTGCCGCTTGCGGCCTTTTTCGTCGAATATCTCAAAGGTCAGTTCGGCTTCATAAACCGGCCCGGTATAGTAACCGAGGCCACGCACGACCGAGGGGTCAATCTCGATACGATCCGCGCCATAGCCGCCCGCATCCAGCAGGGCACCAATCTGTTCCAACTCGGCAATCCCGTCCGCGCCGATCTTACTGTCGCCAACAGCTGCGCGCAGGTTGGCCAGCGTTCCGGCGGTATCGGCAGCCTTGGACGTCAGAAAGGCAATCACGGGCTCGGCCTGATCATCGCTGAGACCTACGCCATCGATAAACGCCCCCGAGGCATCCAGACGGCCCTTGGTCAGCAGCTCACGCACCCCGGCCTCGCCCACCTTGTCGAACTTGTCGATGGTGCGCAGGACATTGTCGCGGGCGGTGAGGTCTTCGCCCAGACCCATCGCCTCAAGGACGCCATTCAGAACTTTGCGGTTGTTGACGCGCACCAGATAATCGCCACGTGGGATACCCACGGTCTCCAGCGTGTCCGACAGCATCGCGCAGATCTCGGCATCAGCAGCCATCGAAGCCGTGCCCACCGTATCCGCATCACACTGGTAAAACTGACGATACCGCCCCGGCCCCGGCTTCTCATTGCGCCAGACCGGACCCATCGCGTAGCGGCGATAGGGCGTCGGCAGATCATTGCGGTGCTGAGCGTAGACCCGGGCCAAAGGCGCGGTCAGGTCATAGCGCAGCGCCATCCAGTCGCCGTTGCCGCCCTCGTCAAACTCCTGCCACGCAAAGACGCCCTCGTTGGGGCGGTCCACATCAGGCAGGAACTTGCCCAGCGCCTCGACGGTCTCGACCGCGCTGCTTTCCAAAGCGTCGAACCCATAGCGATGATAGACGCCCGCAATCGTCCGCAGCATCTCGGTGCGCTGCGAGACTTCCTGGCCGAAATAGTCGCGGAACCCTTTCGGCGTGACGGCCTTGGGGCGGGGCTGTTTCTTGGGCTTGGCCATGTGGGGCGTCCTTGGGGCTGAGTGTTCCGCGCGCGGTCTATCCCATGGCCCGCATCGGGGCAAGCGCGGCGCGCGGTTTCTCTGGTCATAGGGGCACTTGGCCGCTATGACCGGCGCAAGCACAGGAGCCCCCGAATGCAGCATCTGGAAGAACAGATCGCCCACCTGACCCGCACCGTCGACGAGTTGAACACGATCGTCACCCGGCAACAGGACGAGATCGACCGCCTGACCCGCCGCGTCGAAATGCTGTTCCAGCGCGAAGCGGAACGGGCGCAGGAAGGGTCAGGCGGAATCGTCTACGGCGACGAACGCCCGCCGCATTATTGAGGGGTCAAAGCCCCAGCGTTGTTTTCACCGCTGAATCGACCACTCCCCCAAGCAGGGCATCTTTGTCGGCGGCACAGGCGTCGGACAAAGCGGCGATGAACGCCTCACGCAGTTGGGCTTTTTCCTCGTCGGTGGTCGCGTGATCTTCGATATTGATCTGACGATTATAAAGCGACAGGGCCGTCATCTTTTCGACAACGCTCACCACAAAGGCTTCGTCCCCATCGGCCTCTTCCGCAATCGAGGCGCAGGTATAGTGCATCACAGGCAGTGCATCCTGCACCATTTGCTCGGCGGCCTCATCCGCAAGCGCAAGGGTCGGGGCAATAAAGAAGCCAATGCAAAGTGCAGATTTGAAAACGCTGATTTTCATCTTATTCACTTCCAGTTATGGCCGATGATGGCACCGGCCACGCCACCAATGGCCGCGCCCTTCCCGTCTCCGATCAATGCGCCGACGCCTGCGCCGATCAATGCGCCTTCGATGGTTTGCTTTTTCTTCTTTTTATCATCCGCCAACCCGGCCCCTGCCGTCGCAAGAACAAGAATTACAGCCAAAGCGCCCGTTACCGCCCTGAACCCCATGCCAGCAATCGTCATATCTGTGCCCTTCCTTCTAATCCCACGCAGCTAGCCTAGCGAGGGATATGGGCCGAGGCAACAAAGGGGTGGTTCAGATTTCTTCGACCGAGATCACGCCATCCAGCGACTTGATCGCACCTTTGATCTGCGGGTTCACCGGAAAGCTCTGACCCAGGTCCATCTCGACGTCACCGGGCAGATTCTTGTCCAAAAGGCACATCTGGATCGGCCCTTTAGCAGCGCCTTTGGCCGCCGTTCCGGCGTCTTCGAGGATTTTGGCGACCGTGGCCAAAACCTGCGGAGTGTCGACATATATCCGCAATCCGGTCGCGCCTGCGTCCGCCACCACTGAATCGACGGGGCCGACCGAACGGCCAAGCAGTTTGAGTTGGTCGGCCTCCATCGTGGCTTCGGCGGTCAGAACCACCTGCGCACCGGTTTCCAGAAACTCGCGACATTTCTCCAGCGTGTCCGAGAACAGCGTGACCTCATAGGCCCCTGTCGGGTCGGACAGTTGCGCAAAGGCGAACCGGTTGCCGCGCGCCGATTTGCGTTCCTGCCGCCCGGCGACAACACCCGCCATCTTCGCGATCAATGGACCCGAACGCGCCTTCTCGGTCACTTCATCCAGTGTCATGACCTGCTTGCGTTTCAGAGCGGGCATATAGTCGTCCAGCGGGTGGCCGGACAGGTAGAAACCAATCGCCTTGAACTCTTCGCTCAGCCGCTCTGCCGGCAACCAATCTGGTGATGGCGACAGGCGCGGTTCGGGCAGATCGTCGCCCGCCTCGCCAAACAAAGAAACCTGATTTGAGTTCCTTTGCTCGTGAATCGCGGCCGAGTAGTTGACCAGCGCATCGAGGCTTTCGAACACCCGGCGGCGGTTACCGTCGAGCTGGTCGAAGGCCCCGGCGCGAGCCAGCATTTCCAGCGGGCGTTTGCCCACACGCTTCAGGTCAACCCTGCGGGAGAAATCGAACAGGTTGACGAACGGCTTATCCGCGCGCCCGTCGACCACAAGGTTCATCGCCTCGACCCCCACATTTTTCAAAGCGCCCAGCCCATAAACGAGGTGCCCGTCGATCACGTCGAACGTCGCCAAAGAGCGGTTTACGCAAGGCGGGACATAGGGCAGGTCCAGCCCCTTCCGAACCTCTTCGAAATAGACAGCCAGCTTGTCGGTCAGGTGGATATCGCAGTTCATGACGCCCGCCATGAACTCGACCGGGTGGTTCGCCTTCAGCCAACCGGTCTGATAGCTGACGACCGCATAGGCCGCCGCGTGGGATTTGTTGAAGCCGTAGTTGGCAAACTTGTCCAGCAGGTTCCAAACCTCGGTCGCCTTTGCCTCGTCCACGTTGTTCTCGGCAGCCCCTTTCAGAAATTTGGGCCGCTCGGCGTCCATCGCCTCTTGGATTTTCTTACCCATCGCGCGGCGCAGCAGATCCGCGCCACCAAGGCTGTAGCCCGCCATTTCCTGCGCGATCTGCATCACCTGCTCCTGATAGACGATGATGCCTTGGGTTTCGTCCAGAATATGGTCGATGGACGGGTGCAGTTTGTCCCGCTGGCTCAGCCCGTTCTTGACCTCGCAGAACTTGGGAATGTTCTCCATCGGGCCGGGACGGTAAAGCGCGACCAGCGCAATGATATCTTCGATGCAGTCAGGTTTCATCCGCTTGAGCGCATCCATCATGCCCGAGCTTTCCACCTGGAACACAGCCACCGTCTTGGCCGCCGAATAGAGCTTGTATGTCGCCTCATCATCCAGCGGGATGGCGTTGATCTGGTTCTCGGCCCCTTCGGCGGGTTCGTATAGCTCGGTGCCATCCGCCGCAATGTGCAGGGGCCGGCCGGATTTGAAGATGATATCCATCGCGTTCTGGATCACTGTCAGGGTTTTCAGACCCAGAAAGTCGAATTTCACCAACCCGGCCTGTTCCACCCATTTCATGTTGAACTGGGTCGCAGGCATGTCCGAGCGCGGGTCCTGATAGATCGGCACCAACGCATCCAGCGGACGATCCCCAATCACCACCCCAGCCGCGTGCGTTGAGGCGTTGCGCAACAGCCCCTCGACCTGCTGGCCATAGGTCAGCAACCGGTCGACGACCTCTTCACTGCGCGCCTCTTCCCGCAGGCGGGGTTCGTCTTTCAACGCCTTTTCGATGGAGACGGGCTTGACCCCCTCAACCGGGATCATCTTGGACAGGCGGTCCACCTGCCCGTAAGGCATTTGCAGCACCCGCCCGATATCGCGCACCGCCGCCTTCGACAGCAATGCACCAAAGGTGATGATCTGCCCCACCTTATCGCGCCCGTATTTCTGCTGCACGTAGCGGATCACCTCTTCACGGCGGTCCATGCAGAAGTCGATGTCGAAGTCGGGCATCGAGACCCGTTCTGGGTTCAGGAAGCGTTCAAACAGCAGAGAATAGCGCAGCGGGTCAAGGTCGGTGATCGTCAACGCATAGGCCACCAGCGAGCCAGCGCCAGACCCCCGCCCCGGCCCGACCGGAATGTCGTGATCCTTGGCCCATTGGATAAAGTCGGCAACGATCAGGAAATAGCCAGGAAAACCCATGCCCTCGATGATGCCCAGTTCAAAGTCCAGCCGTTCCTGATACTCCTCAGGCGTCACGGCATGGGGGATAACCGCAAGACGTTTCTGCAGGCCCTCATTGGCGATGCGCCGTAGCTCAGCCACCTCATCATCGGCAAATTTCGGCAGGATCGGATCGCGGCGATAGGCCATGAAAGCGCAACGTCGTGCAATCTCAACTGTGTTCTCGATGGCCTCGGGCAGATCGGCGAACAGCGTCACCATTTCCTGCTGCGACTTGAAATAATGCTGCGCCGTCAGGCGACGACGGCCCTCCTGCTGATCGACATAGGCTCCTTCGGCGATACAGATCAGCGCGTCATGCGCTTCGTACATATCCGAAGTCGGGAAATAGACGTCGTTGGTGGCGACCAACGGCAGGTTCTTGGCATACGCCATCTCCACATGGCCACGCTCGGTCAGGCGTTCGGCCTCGGGTTGGCCATCCTCACCGGGATGGCGCTGCAACTCGATATAGAGCCGATCCGGAAACATTCCGGCCAGCCGGTCCACCAAAGCCTCGGCCGCCGGGCGCTGCCCCTGCTGCAGCAACATCCCCACCGGCCCGTCCGGTCCGCCGGTCAGGCAGATCAGGCCATCGGACCTCTCGGCCAACTCATCCAACGTGACCTGCGGCAACTGCCCGCCCTTGTCCACATAGAGGCACGAGCTGAGCTTCATCAGGTTCTCATACCCGGCCTCGGACTGCGCCAGCAGCACCAGCGGCGCGGGCGCTTTCGGCTTCTCACCGGGCTGCGCCTGCACAAACGCCAAATCAACCTGACATCCCATGATCGGCTGAATACCCGCACCGCTGGCGGTCACGGAAAACTCCAACGCCGAGAACATCGAATTGGTGTCCGTCACCGCAACGGCAGGCATCTCGGCCTTCTCGCACAGACCCGGCAGCTTCTTCAGCCGCACAGCGCCTTCCAGCAGAGAATATTCGGTGTGAACGCGGAGGTGAATGAATCGAGGGGTACTGCTCATGCCCCCTACGCTATCCCAGCCAAGGGCGCTGCAAAAGCGCGAACCGACGCTTTGCGATGCTTAAAAAATCAGCTCTGATTATTCGGCTTTTCCAGAAGGTGCTTCGGAAAGACGCAGACCCGAATGACAGAAAACACTTTAGTTTCAGGCGGCTGAATAGCAAACAAACGCGGCAATTCTCGGCGTAGCCCATGCAATGGTGCATTCCGCAGGCAGTTTTTCTTGCCAGATCGGCTGCGCAGTTTCTAACATCCGATGGCAAGCAATTCGCCCGCCACTCTTTCTACGTCGCATCGAAGGAGGGCCCAACGGGCGCAACAGGGTAACGCGACGGGTTTCTCGAATGAACATCACGTTTCTTCTGAACGGAGAGACAGTGGAGCTGGCGGATGTCGATCCGACAGCCACCCTGCTGGACTGGCTGCGCGAAGATCGCGGCCTGACCGGCACCAAGGAAGGCTGCAACGAAGGCGATTGCGGGGCCTGCACGGTCATGGTCACCGAAGATGGCACGGCCAAAGCGCTGAATTCCTGCATCCTCTTCCTGCCTCAGCTGCACGGTAAAGCGGTCCGCACGGTCGAGGGCGCAAGCGGCCCCGATCAGGAACCGCACCCGGTGCAACAGGCGATGGTCGATCTGCACGGCTCACAATGCGGCTTTTGCACCCCCGGCTTCGTGATGTCGATGGTTGCAGGCCACGCCAATGGCGCAACCGATCACGACACCCAGCTTGCAGGCAACCTGTGCCGCTGCACCGGCTATGCCCCGATCATCCGCGCCGCTAAGGCGTCCGAGGAGCACCCCGTTCCCGAGTGGATCAAGGACGCACCGGCCAAGGTAACGGAAACCGATCCGATGTTGCCGAGCTCATCCGATGAACTGGCACAGGTTTACGCGGACCACCCCGACGCTACGCTGGTTGCAGGTGCCACCGATGTTGGTCTCTGGGTCACCAAGCAACTGCGCGACCTCGACCCCGTGATTTTCCTCAGCCGCTGTGAGGACCTGAAACAGATCACGATCACCGAAGATGAAATCCGCTTCGGAGCGATGGTCGACATGAACCGCATGGGCGAAGCTCTGGCAGACCATCACCCGTCCTATGCCGAGATGATCCGCCGCTACGCCAGCGTTCAGGTGCGCCACGCCGCCACCGTCGGCGGCAATATCGCCAATGGCTCACCCATCGGAGACAACCCGCCCGCCCTGATCGCGTTGGGCGCAATCCTGCATCTGCGCAAGGGTGACGAACGGCGACAGATTCCGTTGGAGGACTTCTTCATCGACTACGGCAAACAGGACCGCGCGCCCGCTGAATTCGTCGAAGCCGTCAGCTTCCCGCGCCAACCCGACCGGCTGAAGGTCTACAAGCTCAGCAAACGGTTCGATCAGGATATCTCAGCCGTCTGCGGCTGTTTCAACATCACCGTCTCCGATGGCACAGTCACGCAGGCACGCATCGCGTTTGGCGGCATGGCGGGCATTCCGAAACGGGCAACCAACGTCGAGGACGCATTGATCGGCAAACCCTGGACGCGCGAAACAATTGACGCCGCGCTGCCGGCATTTGCCGACGACTACACTCCACTCACGGACATGCGCGCCTCGGCCACCTATCGTCTGGAAACGGCCAAAGCGATGCTGGAGCGCTATTTCCTCGAGGATCAGGGCGAGGTCACAAACGTGCTGGAGGTGTCGGCATGAGCGTGTCTAAGCCCCTCCCCCACGACGCGGCCCCTCTGCATGTTGCAGGTGCCGCGCGCTATGTGGATGACATCCCAACGCCAAAGGGTTCTTTGCATCTCGCATTCGGCCTCAGCCCGCTTGCCAAGGGCACGATCACCGCGATGGACCTATCAGCCGTAAAAGCCGCCGATGGGGTGGTGATGGTGATGACGGCAGAAGACCTGCCCTTTGCCAATGACGTTTCACCTTCCATCCACGATGAACCGCTGCTGTCGGACGGAACCGTTCATTACATCGGCCAGCCGGTTTTTCTGGTCGTCGCTACCAGCCATCTGGCCGCTCGCAAGGCCGCACGGCTGGGCAAAATCGACTATGCCGAAGAGACACCGATCCTGACGGTCGAAGACGCTTTAGCCGCCGACAGCCGGTTCGAAGACGGCCCACGCATCTACGCCAAGGGTGACGCCGAAGCTGCCATCGCCAGCGCGACCCATGTCATCGAGGGTTCGTTTGAACTAGGCGGGCAGGAACATTTCTATCTGGAAGGTCAAGCCGCTCTGGCCGTGCCGAATGAGGGCGCGGACATGCTGGTGCACAGCTCGACCCAGCACCCGACCGAGATTCAGCACAAAGTGGCCGACGCGTTGGGCGTGCCAATGCACGCCGTCCGGGTCGAGACCCGCCGCATGGGCGGTGGGTTCGGCGGCAAGGAAAGTCAGGGCAACGCTTTGGCGGTCGCCTGCGCCGTTGCTGCCCGTGCGACGGGCAAGGCCTGCAAGATGCGCTATGACCGTGATGATGACATGATCATCACCGGCAAGCGCCATGCCTTTCGCATCGCCTACAAGGCCGGGTTCGATGAACATGGGCATATTCAGGGCGTCTCTTTCCTGCACCACGCGATCTGCGGCTGGGCGCAGGATCTGTCCCTGCCCGTCGCCGACCGTGCGATGCTGCATTCCGACAACGCCTATCTGCTGCCGAATGCGCGGATCGAGAGCCACCGGCTGAAAACCAACACCCAATCCGCCACCGCCTATCGCGGGTTCGGCGGCCCTCAGGGCATGGTCGGCATCGAGCGTGTGATGGATCACGCGGCGCATGAGCTGGGCGTGGACCCGGTCGAACTGCGCCGCCGGAACTATTACGAACCGGCGCACAAGGTCGCCGGGCAGCCCACCGCCGAAGAACCGCTGGGCCATCCCGACCCGCATGAGGACCTGACCAGCCGCGGCGCGGTTGCGACGGGCGAGGCCCCCGTGCGCCCCCTCCCCGCCGGGGGCAACACGACCCCCTATGGGATGGAGGTCGGTGATTTCGAACTGCACGGCATGACCGAGGCATTGCTGAAATCCAGCGACTACGCCGCGCGCAAAGCGGCAATCGGGAAATGGAACGCCGAACACAGCGTGATCAAGAAAGGCATCGCCTTCTCTCCGGTCAAGTTCGGCATCTCGTTCACGCTGACCCACCTCAATCAGGCGGGTGCGCTGGTGCATGTGTATCAGGATGGCTCGGTCCACCTGAACCATGGCGGCACCGAGATGGGGCAGGGTCTGTTCCAGAAAGTCGCGCAGGTGGCGGCCTCGCGCTTTGGAATCCCGCTGGAGATGGTGAAGATCACCGCAACCGATACCGCCAAGGTGCCGAACACTTCGGCCACGGCGGCCTCGTCAGGCAGCGATTTGAACGGCATGGCGGTGAAAGCGGCTTGCGACACGATCCGCGACCGGATGGCCGATTATCTGGCCAAGCGGCATCAGGCCGATCCCGCAAGCGTGGTTTTTGCAGATGGCCACGTTTCGGTGGGCGCGGAACGCTATACCTTCGCCGAGGCCGCGGCACTGGTTTACATGGGCCGCATCAGCCTGTCCGCGACCGGGTTCTACAAAACACCCAAGCTGGAATGGGACCGGATCAAGGGGCGGGGGCGTCCGTTTTTCTACTTCGCCTACGGGGCCGCAATCACCGAGGTCGCCATCGACACGCTGACCGGAGAAAACCGCATCCTGCGCGCAGACATTCTGCATGACGCGGGCGCGTCGCTGAACCCGGCGCTGGATATCGGGCAGGTGGAAGGGGCCTATGTGCAGGGCGCGGGCTGGCTGACGACCGAGGAACTGGTCTGGGACGGCAAGGGCAACCTGCGCACGCACGCGCCCTCGACTTACAAAATCCCCGCGTGTTCGGACCGGCCTGACATCTTCAACGTCGCGCTCTGGGATGGCGAGAACCGCGAAGACACGATCTATCGCTCAAAAGCAGTGGGTGAGCCGCCCTTCATGCTGGGCATCTCGGCATGGCTGGCCCTGTCGAACGCGGTGGCCGCCTGCGGCACTGCCTACCCTGCGCTGGATGCTCCTGCCACGGCTGAAGAGGTCTGGCGCGGTGTCCAACGGATGAAGGGAGACATCTGATGGGATTTGACGTGGAGGCTTTGCGGGAAGCGGTCAAAAACCATGGGCGCGTAGTCCGGGTCGTCATCGCAGGGATCAAGGGGTCGTCCCCGCGCGAAGTGGGCGCTGCAATGCTGGTCTGGCAGGATGGTCAAAGCGGCACCATCGGCGGCGGTACGCTGGAGTATCAGGCTGCCGAAGGCGCGCGATCCCAAACGATCCCCGCGCGCCTGACCCATCACGCGCTTGGTCCGGATATGGGCCAATGCTGCGGCGGTGCTGTATCGCTGCTGAGCGAGGTCTATGACTGGGACACCGTCAACGTTCTGGACGACGCTGTGATCGCGCGTGCTCCGTCCGGCGGAGACATGCCCCTGTCGGTCAAACGACTGCTGGCGTCGGCCCGCAGTCAGGGCATCGCACCCGAGCCGCAACTGGTCGACGGCTGGATGATCGAGCCAGTCCACAAACCGACCCGCGACCTATGGATTTGGGGCGCAGGCCACGTCGGTCGTGCCTTGGTCGATGTTCTGGCACCGCTACCTGATCTCGCGATCACATGGGTCGATACGGGCCCTGAGCGTTTTCCCGATACCGTCCCCGTCGGAGTGACCGTGGTTCCAACGGCCAAACCGGCCGAATTGGTGCGCCATGCACCGGATGAAGCCGAGCATCTTGTGCTCACCTATTCGCACAATCTGGATCTGGAGCTGTGCAACAGGCTGCTTTCGCATGATTTCCGCTTTGCGGGACTGATCGGCTCGGCTACGAAATGGGCGCGATTCCGGTCGCGGCTGGCGGCCCTTGGACACTCGCCCGAACGGATCAGCCGGATCACCTGCCCGATCGGCGATCCGGGCCTGGGTAAGCACCCACAAATGATCGCCGTCGGCGTCGCCGCGCAGCTCTTGCGCCCGGCCCGACAGACCGAGTTGAAGAAGGACCTGAGCGCGTGACCACTCCACTTTTGAGTCTTCAAGGGCTGACCAAAGCCTATCCCGGCGTCGTGGCCAATGATCAGGTGTCTTTCGATATTGGCGAAGGCGAGGTGCACGCCTTGTTGGGCGAAAACGGCGCGGGCAAATCCACGCTGGTCAAGATGATCTATGGTCTGGTGAAACCCGACAGCGGCACCATGCTGCTGCGCGGCCAGCCTTTTGCGCCACCGGAGCCGCGTGCAGCGCGTGGCGACGGGATTGCGATGGTATTCCAGCATTTCTCGTTGTTTGACGCTTTGAATGTGGCCGAGAATATCGCTTTGGGGATGGAGAACCCGCCCCCAATGGGTGATCTGGCCTCACGCATCCGGGAAGTGTCGGAAACCTATGGCCTGCCGCTGGACCCCTATCGCACGGTGGGTGACTTGTCCGCCGGTGAACGACAGCGGGTGGAGATCATTCGTTGCCTTTTGCAGGACCCCAAACTTCTCATTATGGACGAACCAACGAGCGTGCTGACGCCTCAGGAGGTTGATATCCTGTTCGAGACGCTGAACAAATTGCGATCCGAGGGGACCTCGATCCTCTATATCTCTCACAAGTTGGAAGAAATCCGAACGCTGTGCGATCACGCTACGATCCTACGGTTGGGCAAGAATGTGGGCGAATGCGTTCCGGCAGAGACCTCGGCGCGGGACATGGCCGAGATGATGGTTGGATCGACTCTGCAGACGCCCGAACGGTCGGGGCGCGCCTTCGGTGAGGTCGCGCTGGATGTCAGCGGATTGTCAGTGCCGTCGCCGTCAGAGTTCGGCACCGCATTGAAGAACGTCCATATGACCGTTCGCAAGGGCGAGGTTCTGGGCATTGGCGGCGTCGCCGGGAACGGGCAGGACGAATTGTTGGGCGTCTTGTCTGGTGAAATCACGACGGCTGCCGATGCGATCAAGTTCAACGGCCAGCCGATTGGCAAACTCGGACCCACCGCACGCCGCAAACTGGGTGTGTTGACGGCGCCCGAAGAACGATTGGGCCATGCCGCCGCACCGGATATGAGCCTGACCGAAAATGCCTTGCTGACCGGATCGGTCCGCGAAGGGTTGGAGAACAACGGCTTCCTCAAATGGGCCGACACAAAGAGTTTTGCTGAGAAGATCATCAGCGCTTTCGACGTACGCACGCCGGGGCCTGAGAACGCGGCACGTTCGCTATCGGGTGGAAACCTGCAGAAGTTCGTGATCGGTCGCGAAGTGCTGCAGAACCCCGATGTGCTGGTGGTGAACCAGCCCACATGGGGTGTGGATGCCGCCGCCGCGGCTTCGATCCGGCAGGCTATTCTGGATCTGGCGGCTAAGGGGACAGCAGTCATCTGCATTTCGCAGGACCTCGATGAATTGATGGAAATCTCGGACAGTTTTGCGGCGTTGAACGAAGGGCGGCTGAGTGCGCCGCGCGAGACCACCGGCCTGACCGTTGATGAAATCGGCCTGATGATGGGTGGTGCCCATGGCATGGAGGTGGCGCATGTTTGAGCAGTCGCGTCGCCTTCGGCGAGAGTATTTGAAAAAAGATGAAGACGGGCGGGGGATGAGCAGATGATTGTGTTGGAGAAGCGGCCTCAGCCGTCGAAGGCGTGGTCATACGCGACCCCTCTGGTCGCGGTGATTGCCACGATGGTTTTTGGCGGCATCCTGTTCGCCATTCTGGGTAAGAACCCGGTTGAGGCCATTGGCACAATCTTCTGGGAACCGTTGTTCGGCGAGTTTGCGTTCTACTACCGCCCGCAACTTCTGGTGAAAGGCGCGCCTTTGGTGTTGATCGCCATTGGCCTGTCGCTGGGGTTTCGCGCCGGCATCTGGAATATCGGGGCCGAGGGGCAGTACATCATGGGTGCCATCTTTGGTGCCGGTGCCGGGCTGGCCTTCTACCCACTGGACGCGTGGTACATCTTTCTGATCATGGTGATTGCGGGGGCCTTTGGTGGTTGGCTGTGGGCGATGATCCCCGCCTTCCTGAAGGTGCGGTTCGGGACCAACGAAATCCTTGTGTCGCTGATGCTGGTCTATGTGGCCGAGCAGATGCTGGCCTCCGTATCATTGGGCCTGCTGAAAAACCCCGAGGGCTTTGGTTTTCCCGGCTCGCGCAACCTGCAATCCTATGACAGCGCGCATAATGCCGAACTGATTGCTGGGTCCGGAATGCACTGGGGCGTCGTGACGGCGCTGATTGCGGTGATCTTTGCCTATGTCCTGCTGAACCGGCATATGCTGGGCTTTCACATCCGCCTGACGGGTGAAGCACCGCGTGCGGCAAAGTTCGCAGGTGTGAACCCGGCGCGGCTGATCCTGTTCTGTCTGGGTCTGTCCGGCGCTCTGGCCGGATTGGCAGGGATGTTCGAGGTCTCGGGACCTTCGGGCGTGGTAAGCATCGATTTTAACGTGGGTTACGGCTTTACCGCGATTATCGTGGCCTTTCTGGGCCGCCTGCATCCGGTGGGCATCCTGCTGGCCGGCGGCCTGATGGCGCTGACGTATATTGGCGGTGAGATCGCGCAATCTCAGCTGGGACTGCCTGCCGCCGCCATTCAGGTGTTTCAGGGGATGCTTTTGTTCTTCCTGCTGGCCTTCGATCTTCTGACAAACTACCGCATCCGTGCGGCCCGTAGCGAGGTAGCGTGATATGGACCTTGGTGAAATCAATCCCGTCCTTCTGATCGCCTCGTTGATGGTGGCTGCAACCCCCCTGCTGCTGGCCGCGATCGGAGAGCTGGTCGTCGAAAAAGCAGGCGTTCTGAACCTTGGCGTCGAGGGGATGATGATCGTGGGCGCAATCAGCGGCTTTGCGATCTCGGTTGAAACCGGATCACCCTGGCTGGGCTTTGTCGCAGCGGCTATCGGCGGCGCGGTTCTGTCGCTGCTGTTTGTGCTTTTGACACAGGTCGCATTGGCCAACCAGGTGGCAAGCGGGCTTGCGCTGACCCTGTTCGGCCTCGGCTTTAGCGCCCTGATGGGACAGAGCTATGTTGGTGTGAAACCGCCCGATATGCCTGACATCCATATCCCGGTGATCAGTGATATTCCGGTGATCGGTCCCATCTTGTTCCAGCATGACCCGATCCTCTATGTCGGTATCGCGCTGACAGCCGCTGTCTGGGCCACCCTTAAATACACTCGTGTTGGCCTGATCCTGCGGGCGGTGGGCGAAAACCACGATGCGGCCCATGCGCTTGGGTACAAAGTCATCAAGATCCGCATCATGGCGATCCTGTTCGGCGGGGCCTGTGCGGGCCTGGGCGGTGCGTATATCAGCCTGATCCGCGTGCCCCAATGGACCGAGGGCATGACCGCCGGTGTCGGCTGGATCGCCCTTGCGCTGGTTGTCTTCGCCAGCTGGAAACCGTGGCGCGCCTTGCTGGGTGCCTATTTGTTCGGCGGTATCACCGTTCTTCAGCTCAATTTGCAGGCAGCGGGCGTTGCCATTCCGGTCGAGTATCTGGCAATGTCGCCCTACATCATCACGATCCTTGTGCTTGTGATCCTTTCGGCCGACAAGAGCAGCGCACCTGCCGCATTGGGCCGGACTTTCCACGCCTCGCACTAGGGGCCAACTGAACCAAACCAACTTGGGGAGTAACACATGAAATTCACCACTCTAATGGCAAGCGCCGCAATGGCGTTGGGGCTGGCGACAGGCGCCATGGCCGAAGACAAGACCAAGGTCGGCTTCGTCTATGTCGGCCCTGTGGGCGACGGCGGCTGGACGTATGAGCATGACAAGGGCCGTCAGGCGGTAGAAGAGCATTTTGGCGACAAGGTCGAGACCGTTTTCGTCGAATCCGTACCTGAAGGCCCCGACGCTGAACGTGTGATGACCCAGATGGCGCTGGAAGGGGCTGACCTGATCTTCACCACTTCGTTCGGCTACATGGACCCCACCATTAACGTGGCCAAGAAGTTCCCGGATGTGAAGTTCGAGCACGCGACCGGCTACAAGACCGCCCCGAACGTTTCCGCCTATTCGGCGCGCTTCTACGAAGGCCGTGCGGTTCAGGGCCATATCGCTGGTAAGATGACTGAATCGAACATCATCGGATACATCGGCTCCTACCCGATTCCTGAGGTGATCCGCGGCATCAACTCGGCCTATATCCATGCCAAGAAGGTGAACCCGGATGTCGAGTTCAAGATTGTTTGGGCCTACACCTGGTTCGATCCGGCGAAAGAAGCCGACGCCGCCACCGTACTGATCGAACAGGGCGCGGACGTGATCCTGCAGCACACCGACTCGACCGCGCCGCAGGCGGCAGCGCAAGAGGCGGGCAACGTTGTCACCTTTGGTCAGGCCTCGGACATGAGCGAATACGCCCCGTTCCCGCGCGTCTCCTCGATCATCGACAATTGGGCACCCTACTACATCGCCCGCACGCAGGCGGTCATGGATGGAACATGGGAAACCGTGAACACCTGGGATGGCATCGCCGAGGGTATGGTCGAGATCGGTGAAATCAGCGACCGCGTACCGGCAGACGTCAAGGAAGAGGCGCTTGCGATGAAGGCAGCAATGGCCGCTGGTGAATATCATCCTTTCACCGGTCCGCTGAAAAAGCAGGACGGCAGCGACTGGTTGGCCGAGGGCGAAGTGGCCGATGATGGCACACTTGCAGGCATGAACTTCTACGTCGAAGGGCTGGAAGGCGAAATTCCGCAATAACCGCCATAGCACAGCATCTGGAAAGCCCGCGCCTTGTCGCGGGCTTTTTTATGACACCAAATGAACTAAATTTCATTTTAGGCCAGATGCTTAAACCGAAAATCACCGCGTATTAAGCGCTTAATACCACTCACGAACCCTCCTTCGCTACAAAGACGCAGGAGGTGAGATATGGCAAAACTCGCGCACAGTATGATCCGGGTGATGGACGAGGACCGCTCGGTCCGGTTCTACGAATCCGCATTTGGGCTGACAACCAGGGATCGGTTGGATTTTGAAGGTTTTACGCTGGTCTATATGGTGTCCGACGGCTCGGCATTTGAACTTGAGCTGACCATCAACAAAGACCGCACAGACCCCTACGAGCTAGGCGATGGCTATGGCCACATCGCATTTGTGGTTGACGATCTGGAAGCCGCCCATGCGCAGGTCGCGTCGGCTGGTGGAGCCCCCAACAATATCGTCGATTTTCAGCCGGGCGGCACCCGTGTCGCACGGTTTTTCTTTGTCGCCGATCCCGATGGCTATCAGGTCGAGGTCATCGAAAAGGGCGGTCGTTTCACCTGAAAACTCCAAAAAGCACCAAGCGGAGGATAAGATGCTTTACCAACTGAATTTTAACGTCGAATACGATGCCAGCATGGCCCAGCAGGGTCTTCTGGGCATCTGGGCCGAAGAAGCCGAAGCGGCATTGGGTGCGAAATCAGCCGGGGTTGTCAAAGACCTGTGGAAGGTCGTGGGCGAGCGCAAGGTCACCGCGATTGTCGATGTCGAAGACCCCGACACCTTGGATCGTATCCTGTTTGATTTGCCCATCATGCAGAAAATGGGCCACCATGTGACGGTCGAGGTGAAATCACTGCGCCGATACGAGGATTTTGCAGCCGATGTGAAAGAACGGCTGGGACGCTAAAGACGGAGGACCCCAATGTGCCAGTTGTTTATTGATGCCGATCCGGCGCTTTGGGCGTCGCATACGCGATCCTTCCGGATGGACGGGATGGTCACAAGCGTGCGCCTGGAAGAGCTGTTCTGGCGCACGCTGGAAACCATTGGCGCACGAGACACCCTGACGGTGCCTCAGCTGCTGCATAAACTGTACAACGAAAGCCTTGATGCCGGGCATGACCTGGGGAACTTCACGTCGTTTTTGCGGGTTTGCTGCCTGAGGTATCTGGACCTGCAGCTGCGCGGCCTGATCCCGACCGAGGCGCATGTCAATCTGTCGCTACTGCCCGCCGCAGACATCTTATCGCTGGAAAACAGCGCGCGGGGTAAAAGCGCGCCCCAATTGTAGCGCGGTCGCGCAACGCCCGCGCGACCGCATCATAGTCCTCAGTGATGGCCGCTCAGCACCAGCGTGTTCACCGGCATCAGGATCAGGCGCAGGCGCAGACCCGCGGCGTGGACAACACCAATCGTGTCGACCACATGCAGGAATGCAGCTTCCCAGAAGCCCAGATCCTCATGCTCAAGCCTTTCATGGTTGTCGGTGTAAACATTGGCCAGACAATTGCTGCCGGGCGGTACATCGTCGGCCATGCTCTTGTAGAGCGGTTCCAGATAAACAAGGATCGAGCCCGGATTGGTGTTGTTCTGAACATCCCGCAATTCATCCGAGGGGCGGAACTGACCCGAGGGGATCACGTCCTGCACCTCGACCACAACGACCGGGATCACGGTGAAGGGTTTGGTCATACACCCCAGCTCTCCGATCATGCCGGGTTTGATGACCTGCGCAGACAGCTGGTTGAACGCAGCCTGAAACCGGTCGCGACCCAGGTTCGAGGGCACCAGAATACCGGCCGGCCGCAACAGCGGACTGACATAGTCGCCAACCTGTAGGCCGAACTGTTCGACCCGACCGGTCACACCGGCATTGATCACCGTCTTGTCCAACTCGGTCAGGGCAGCATCCAATTGTGCGTTGGCGCTGGCCAATTGCGCAGGGATCAGTTCTTCGATCTGCTGGACAACAGCGGCCCGCTGCGACTGCGCCGCAACCACCTTCGCCTCGCGTTCTTCAACAAGGTTCTCAAGCCGCTCGATCTCGGCCAGACGCACAGCGCTGGACCCTTCGTCGCGCAAGGTGGTGTTGCGCTCCAGATCCTCCAGAGCCTGATCCAGCGCAGCGCGGGCACCCGCGATCCCAGCGTCGGCCTCGGCCAGATCAGTTTCGGCCACTTTCAACGAAGCTTGAACCTGCGCGATCTGCGCATGCGCCGCCTCGACCTGAGCAGTCTGGCTGAAATCCTCGATCCGGAAAATCGGCTGACCGGCTGTCACCACTTCATTGTTGCGCACATAAACCTCGGACACACGCCCACCCAGTTGGGGCAGGATCGTGACGGTCCGGAAATAAGACGCCGCGGTCGAGCTGGACGGATGGAAATAAAACAGCGTAGTGATCACCGTCAGCGCCAGAATGGCGCATGTGGTCAGGCCCCAGCGCAGTTCGTACCACATGGTAAACAGGGTAATCTCATGCCCGATCCGCTTGCCTTGCACAAAGCGGCGGAACAGATAGTCGGGAAGCACCGTAACAAGGGCGCACAGTATCGTCTCGATCATGGTTCAGTGCCCCTGTGCTTCTGCTTCTGTCGGCTTGGGTTCAGGCTCGGGCTCCGCCACCGGCGTCTGCCCCGGAGCCAGCGACCGGATTGCGTCAGCAATCGATCGCAACGGGGCGGCAAAATCAGGAAACTGGAAACCCGCCACCAGTACCGCGGCAACCCAAAAGATTCCGTTATGCGTAAACAGCGCAAGCAGCGCCAGAATCCCAACCAGCTGGAATTGCGGATGATTGTTTTCATGCGCCATTTTTTCGGGGATCGAGTGAAGCGTGAAATACCCCACGCCGATCAGTATCACCACTGCAACGGTAAACAGCAGCATGAACGTGAACAGAAAATCACTGCCGTCCGCCTGCGTAACGTAAGACGGGATATGGCCCGTCGCCATCGGGTGAAGGTCTGCCGGGGTCACGTCTGTCTCCAAATCCATTACACTGTGCACTAAAACCAGTCTGAAGCCGCGCGATCAAGTTTCCAATGCTCTTGACTTCAGTCTTTTCGCGACGCGATACCCGTGCAATGGTCCGCCGATGAGATGAATTGGCGACCCCACCGCTAAAACCCCCACCGGACAGGAGCACACATGATCGACTTTCTGGTAATCGGCGGCGGCATTGCCGGGCTAAGTACCGGGGCCCGCCTGTCCAAGCTTGGCTCTGTCACCGTGCTCGAAGCCGAGGATGCGCTGGGATACCATGCGTCGGGCCGATCTGCCGCGATGTTCGAAGAAGGCTATGGCCCGACGACTGTTGTCGAACTGAGCAAAGCCAGCAGATCGTATTTTGAGAACGGACCCTATCTGACACAGCGCGGTTTGATGTTGGTCGGGTCTCAGCATCAGCGCGATCAATTCGCCGAAGACGCCGCAGATCTTGGCGCGCGTCCCATATCGATCGAAGATGCATGTCAGCGCGTACCGATTCTGAATCCCAAGGTGCTGAGTTGCGCCGCGCTCAGTGAAAACGCCCGGGATATCGACACCGACCGCGTTTTGCAGGATTTCGCCCGCGAGATCCGGGCAAACGGGGGCGTGGTTCTGACCCGCCAGACCGTCGTGCGTCTCGCAAAAACCAGTCACTGGATCATCGAAGCCCAGCAAACGTTCGAAGCACGCCACATCGTGAACGCCGCAGGTGCCTGGGTGGATGAGATCGCCCGCATGGCCGGGGTTGATCCTATCGGCATTTCTCCGCGCCGTCGGTCAATGGCGCGTATCCCGGCGCCGGGGGCCATGATGTCAGAAACTGGCCAATGATGCTGGGGGTTGGGGAAAGCTGGTACGCCAAGCCGGATGCGGGCAAATTGCTGATCTCGCCAGCCGAGGCCGAACCGACCGAGCCGCACGACGCCTATGCCGACGATATGGTATTGGCCACTGGGATCGCGCGCTACGAAGGGATGGTGACCGAACCTGTCGTGCGCGTCGAGAGCAACTGGGCAGGCTTGCGCAGCTTTGCCCCGGACGGCACCCTGGTTTTGGGACCAGATCCCGCAGATCAGTCGTTTATCTGGTCCGCCGCGCAAGGCGGCTACGGCTTTCAGACAGCGCCCGCCGCCTCGCAGCTTGTGGCCGATCTGGTAAGCGGCACCGCGCCACAAATTGGCGCGACAACGGTTAAAGCACTACAGCCCGAAAGGCTCCGCCAATGACCAAGCGTAAGTTGCCTTCGAATGCCAGCGTCGCCACCGAAGGGGAAGGTAACAGACTTATTGCGCCCGCAGCCGCCCGGAATTCGGCCATTCTTTGTGATTTGCTTGATCGTGTCGCCCCCAGATCGGGGCACGCGCTGGAACTTGCAAGCGGCACCGGCCAGCACGTTCTTGCCTTCGCCCAGACACTGCCGGATTTACGTTGGCAGCCCAGCGAGATCACCGAGGAACGCCGCGCAAGCATCCGTGCCTATACCGAATCCGAAGCCAACGTGGCAGCTCCGATCCATCTGGACGCGACATCCCACGACTGGCATTCCCGGCTTGAACCGCAAGACTTGATCGTTCTGATCAACCTGTTGCATTTGATCAGCCATGCCGAAATGAACGTGCTGATCGCCGAGGCCGCTTTGGCCCTGAAGCCCAACGGTCGCCTTGTTCTTTACGGCCCTTTCATGCGTGCCGGAGAGTTGACCAGCGAGGGGGACAGGCGTTTTCACGACGCCCTCGTTCAACAGGACGCGGATATCGGCTACAAGAATGATGCCGACGTCGTTGCCCTGTTGCAAAACAGCGGGCTAGACGTAGTCGAAATTGCCGAGCTGCCAGCAAACAACCTGGCGTTTGTTTCCAAACGATAAATCACCGCAGCATCGCGCCAATGGAACCCTGCTTACGCAGACTTGGTGGCGCCGCCCGAGGCATGCGTCGCCGCAGGCGGCGCATTCACACGCGCCGCCCCGGTCATTTTTGGTGTCAGCCGTCCTTGCGGATGGTTTCGTTCTTCGGATCGTAGGGGCTGTCGCAGGTGACCACGGCATCCCACAGCTTGTCCTGAATCTTGACCTTCAGCTTGGTGCCTTCAACCGCGAGATCAGGCGTCACATAGCCCATGCCGATGGATTTCTCGAACGCCACCGAGTAGCCGCCCGAGGTCAGACGACCAACGCGCTGACCTTCGGGCGTATACAGCGCCTCGCGGCCCCACGGGTCGGCATCGTCCGGTCCGTCGATCAGCAGGGTGCAGCACTTGAAGCGCACGCCGGTCTCTTCCAGCTTGGCCTTGCCGTAGAAGTCTTTCGACAGGTCGACAAAGCGCGGCAGGTCGGCCTCAAGCGGGGTCGCGTCGCGGCCCAGTTCGGTACCGAAGGCGCGATAGGATTTCTCCTGACGCAGCCAGTTCTGGGCGCGCGCGCCGACCAGCTTCATGCCGTGCTTCTCACCGGCTTTTTCCAGCAGGTCGAACAGGTAGTTCTGCATCTCGATCGGGTGGTGCAGTTCCCAACCCAGCTCACCGGTATAAGCCACGCGGATCGCGTTCACGGGGCACATACCCAGTTCGATCTGACGCGCCGACAGCCACGGGAAGCGCTTGTTGGACAGCGCGGTTTCCGGATCGGCGTCCTTGATGACCTCTTTCAGAACGTCACGCGACTTGGGTCCGGCGATGGCGAAGACGCCCCACTGAGTGGTCACGTCCTGGATTTCGATGTAGCCGAACTCCTCCATCTTGTCCTCGGCCGCTTTACGCAGATAGTCGGCGTCGTACTCGGTCCAGGCACCAGCAGAGACGATGTAGTAGTTGTTCTCGCCGTTGCGCACGATGGTGTATTCCGTGCGGGTGGTGCCGTGCGAGGTCAGCGCGTAGGTTAGGTTGATGCGACCGACCTTAGGCAGCTTGTTGCAGGTGAACCAATCCAGGAACTGGGTGGCACCGGGGCCTTTGACGACATGCTTGGTGAAGGCCGAGGCGTCGATCAGGCCAACGCCTTCGCGGATCGCTTTGGCCTCTTCGACGGCATATTGCCACCAGCCACCACGGCGGAACGAACGGCTTTCCTTGTCGAAATTGTCCGGCGCATCGACGGGGCCGAAATAGTTCGGACGTTCCCAACCGTTGACCCAACCGAACTGCGCGCCGCGGGCTTTCTGGCGATCATAGGCCGGAACAGTCCGCAGAGGACGGCAGGCTTCACGCTCTTCATCCGGGTGGTGCAGGATGTAAACGTGCTCATAGCATTCTTCATTCTTGCGGGCCGCAAATTCGGTGGTCATCCAGTTGCTGCTGTAGCGCTTGGGGTCCAGCGAGGCCATATCGATCTCGGCTTCGCCATCGACCATCATCTGCGCCAGATAATAGCCGGTACCGCCTGCAGCGGTGATACCGAAGCTGAAGCCCTCAGCCAGCCACATATTGCGCAGACCCGGAGCCGGACCAACCAGCGGGTTGCCGTCCGGCGTGTAGCAGATCGGGCCGTTGAAATCGTCTTTCAGACCGGATTCGGCACAAGAGGGCACGCGCTCGGCCATCGCCATGTACTGATCCGCGATCCGGTCGATATCCAGCGGGAACAGGTCAGCGCGGAAGCTGTCCGGAACGCCATGTTCGAAACGCGCCGGCGCACCGTGTTCATAGATGCCCAAAATCCAGCCACCGCGTTCTTCGCGCGCATAGGATTCATTGTCGGCGTCACGCACAACGGGGTGCTCGGGGTTACCGGCTTCACGCCATTTGACCAGCTCAGGGTCTTTGTCCATGACGATGAACGTGTGCTCAACCGGGATCGCGGGCATCTTGATGCCCAGCATCTTGGCGGTGCGCTGCGCGTGGTTGCCCGATGCGGTCACGACATGCTCGGCGGTGATCACCACCTGCTCGTCGGATGGCACAAGGTTGCCGCCCTGCTCGACCATCTTGGTGCAGGTGACTTCCCAATGAGTGCCGTTCCAGTGAAAGGCATCCGCCTGCATCTTGCGAACGATTTCGACGCCGCGTTGACGGGCACCTTTGGCCATCGCTTGGGTCACGTCAGCAGGGTTAATATAGCCATCCTCGGTGTGATAGATCGCGCCTTTCAGGTCGCCGGTTTCGATCAGCGGCCAGCGTTCTTTGATCTGCTCGGGGGTCAGCCATTCGTAGGCCACATCGCAGGTCTCTGCGGTCGAGGCATAGAGCATATATTCGTCCATACGCTCTTGCGTCTGCGCCATACGCAGGTTGCCGACGACGGCGAAGCCTGCGTTCAGGCCGGTCTCTTCCTCAAGCTGCTTGTAGAAATCAACCGAGTACTTGTGGATGTGGGTCGTCGCATAGGACATATTGAACAGCGGTAGCAAGCCAGCTGCGTGCCAGGTGGAGCCGGACGTCAGCTCATCGCGTTCGATCAGCATCACATCGTCCCAGCCCGCCTTGGCCAGGTGATAGGCAATCGAGGTGCCGACGGCGCCACCGCCAACGACCAGTGCTTTGACTTGGGTTTTCATAGCCGGGTGTCTCCCCCCTTGAATTCAGTTGACACCATATGGCGCATTTGCGGCCCCCGGCGCGACATTCATCCGACCAGTGATATAAAAAAAACGACCCGGCAGATGTGCCCGGTCGCTTTTGTAGGCTCTGACTCGTGGATTATCCGCCGCCAAGCGTGCAACGTTTGGACGACCCGTTCATCAGGCATTCGCTGCCCGAACCCGCACCACCCTTGTTGACGCGGACCGCCGTTTTCTCATTCGAGTCCGATTTGCCAAAGCCCGACATCAGCCCGCTTAGGAACCCGCCGCCCTTGTTTGATGGCTCCACCTCATCGGACTCGGAATCACCAACACCAAAGCTTGCGAGAAGTCGCCCGATGAGGCCGCCTTTGCCACCCTCTGCTTTCTGCACTTGGTCTTCCAGAATATCCGCCAACCCTTTTCGGTATCCGACCTGCACAAGATCTTCGGACGAATCGATCCTGTTGGCAGTAAGATCGAACGCACCGTCCGGCAGCCCATACTGGTTGGCCAGCGTGTTCGCCATCAGGGAAAGCTCATCGATATTCTCAAGCCGCAATTGCGCCAATTCCCGGCGCAGTTTGGTGAACTCATTGCGCAAGCCAGCCATCTCTGCCGCGACCTCGCGTTCGCGCTCGGGGTCGGAGACCGCCCCATCGCCAACGCCCGGCACCGGCTTGCTGAGCAATGCGTTCAATTCGTCATAGTTCAGGCGTTCGAGGAAGCTGCGCAGCTTTGGCGCGGGGGCATCCGAGTAAAGTTGCAGGCGGATTTCTTCCCCCAATCCAATTGTCGCTTTGTAGATGTCAAAGCTGGGTTCAGATTCCAGATCCGTGATGCTCCCGGTCACCATTGACCAGAACGAGCGGTCGTCAACGGTAATCGGGCTGTATTTGTTCTGCGCAAATTGGAAGTAGGCCACGCCTCCGATGATGCCAAACGGGGCGTAATCGCGGGAACCGGTGCCCAGACCATCCATAGTCATCGCAAGATTGCCGACCAGCGTATTCGATTGCGCATTTGCCCTGAACCGCATCTGCAGCCAGACGGTGTGGGTGCCATCCTCGTAAACGGCGCTGGTGCGATCGAGTTTGATTGCAAGCTGCTCAGCCTCTTGCACGGCCAGCTTTTGGGCCAGGGGGCGGGCCGCCTCGCTTACGTTGCTCTGCAAAACCCCTTCGCGGGCATCACGGGCATAGTCTGCGTCGACAATTGCCCGACGCACCCAACCATCGCCCGTCGTTGGAAGATATGGCTTTGGCCCCTCTTTCCAACGCTTCTGCCGCTCACGCGCGACTTCTTCCGCGGCAAGCTCGACCCGATAGAGATTGAAGCGTTGATTTATGGTGTCGACATACCCTTGAAGGGACAGACGATCATCAACCTTCTTGTCCTGCTGGTAGTAATCCAGACCCGCTATCACCACTACGGCAACCAACAGGAATCCAACAAAACGCAACGCGCCCATGAATGACCTCAAAAAACTGCTCTTGCGCGGATCATTCACATATAATTGAGGCGTTGTTATGGCCGTGTGCCAACCGAATGGTCAGAGAATCTTGCCCGGATTCATGATGTTATCAGGATCCAACGCCGCCTTGATCGCCGACATATAGGCCGTGGCCGCGCCCAATTCCTTGACCAGATAGGGGCGCTTGCCCTGACCGATTCCATGCTCGCCCGTGCAGGTACCGTCCATCGAAATCGCCAGATCGTTCAGCCAGCCGACAAATTCGTCCGCTGCCGCGACTTCGACCGGGCTGTCCATGTCGACCAGCACCAAGGTATGGAAGTTCCCGTCACCCACGTGGCCGACAATCGGGGCCAGCAAGCCCAGTTCCTGCGCCTTGTCCTGAGCCGTCGTGACGCATTCAGCCAGACGCGAGATCGGTACGCAGACATCGGTCGATATCCCGCGCGCACCGGGGCGCAGCTGCAGGCTGGCCCAGTACATATCATGCCGCGCCTGCCACAGCTTATTGCGTTCTTCGGTCGTCGACGTCGCGGCGAAATCCGTGCCCCCGAACTCTTCGGCGATCTGGCCGAAGGTTTCGGCCTGCTCGGCGGCACCTGTCTCCGAACCATGGAATTCGAGCAATAACAGTGGCGTTTCCGGCAGTGTCAGCCCGGAATAGGCGTTGGCCGCACGGACAGACATCTGATCCAATAGTTCGATCCGGGCGACCGGAATGCCGTATTGGATGGTCATCATCACCGCCTGACAGGCCGCATCCACCGATGGAAAAGAACAGCGGGCCGAGCTGATCGCCTCGGGAATGCCCTGCAGCCGCAGGGTAATCTCGGTGATGATGCCCAGCGTGCCCTCGGCCCCGATCAGGAGGCGCGTCAGGTCGTACCCCGCCGAGGATTTGCGCGCCCGGTGACCGGTGCGAATGATCTGCCCGTCGGGCATAACGGCCTCAAGGCTCAGCACGTTGTCTTTCATCGTGCCATACCGCACCGCATTAGTGCCCGAGGCACGGGTGGCCGCCATTCCGCCCAACGAGGCGTCAGCACCCGGATCGATGGGAAAAAACAGCCCCTGATCGCGCAGATGCGTGTTCAGTTCGGTGCGGGTCACGCCGGGCTGCACGGTGCAATCCAGATCGCTCGCATTGACGGCGAGAACCTTGTTCATCTGGCTCAGATCCACCGACACGCCCCCAGCGGGCGCATTCACATGCCCTTCAAGCGAGGTACCGGTTCCAAACGGGATCACCGGCACCTTATGCGCGGCGCAGGTTCGGACGATTTCGGCAACTTCTTCGGTCGTGTGTGGAAACACCACGGCATCGGGACTCTGGTTCTCGATCCAGGTGGTGGTGTGGCCGTGCTGTTCGCGGATCGCCACACCGGTTTGCAGCCGATCCCCGAACCGTTGCTTCAGTATCCCCAAAGCCGTTTCGATCCCGGCCTCATTCCGTGGCAGAGTGGATGCCTGCACCATCGTCTTTCCCCTTCCGGCCTAAAGCATCGCCGGTACAACCTGATCCGGCGGCCGGTGGCCATCTTCAAAGGTCTTGATATTGATGATTACCTTCTCACCCATCTCGATCCGCCCTTCCAACGTGGCCGAGCCCATATGCGGCAACAGGACCACATTGGGCAATTGCCGCAGACGCGGGTTCACATCCGTGCCGTGTTCATAAACATCCAGCCCCGCCCCCGCGATCTCACCCGCGCGGATCATCCGGGTCAGCGCATTCTCGTCCACGACCTCACCACGCGAGGTGTTCACAATCACCGCCGAAGGCTTCATCAGCTTCAGCCGCCGCGCGTTCATCAGGTGGAAGGTAGATGGCGTCGAGGGACAATTGATCGAGATGACATCCATCCGCGCCACCATCTGGTCCAGACTGTCCCAATAAGTGGCCTCAAGCTCTTGCTCGATCTCGGGGCGCAGACGGCGGCGATTGTGGTAGTGCACTTGCATCCCAAACGCACTGGCCCGCCGCGCTACGGCCTGCCCGATCCGACCCATGCCCAGAATGCCCAGACGACGGCCGCCAACCCGGCCGCCCAGCAACGCGGTCGGCGCCCAGCCTTCCCAATCGCCCTTTTGCATCAGGCCCAGCCCCTCGGGGATACGCCGCGTCACAGACAGGATCAGCGCCATGGTCATGTCCGCGGTATCGTCGGTCAGCACGCCGGGCGTGTTCGAGACCAGAATGCCCCGCTGCCGCGCCGTCGCCACGTCGATGTTATCAACCCCGGCCCCGTAGTTTGCGATCAAGCGCAGATTTTCGCCGGCCTGCCCCAGAATACCGCCGTCGATCGTATCGGTGATGGTCGGCACCAGCACGTCCGCCTCTTTCACCGCCGCGACCAGTTGATCGCGCGTCATGGGGGTATCGTCGTCGCGCAGGCGCACGTCGAACAGCTCACTCAACCGGGTTTCCACTGCCTCGGGCAACCGTCGCGTAACGACAACACTCAGACGTTCTCTTGGCACCTCAGCCCTCCTACCGCTTTGCAAACAGTCGCGCGCCATGGCATCGTGGCGCAGGATGACACGGGGCACAAGAACCCCAAGGGCCAAAGGCCCGACCTTTTTTCGAAACACGGTCAACAGGCAGCAAGAGCAGGCAGTGAGTGTCAGGTTTTCAGTGAAACGCCGTTTGGTGGCGGGGGTTGCAGCGTTTGTATTGGCGTTTGCTGCGGCTACCGCATTCGCACAGGGCACACGCGGCCCTGTCACGAATCTGCCGCTGCCGCGCTACGTCTCTATGAAAGCGGCTGAGGGCAACGTGCGCCGCGGCCCATCGCTGACCCATCGAATCGACTGGGTGTTCAAACGGCGTGGCATGCCGCTGCAGATCACGGCCGAGTACGGCAACTGGCGCAGGGTCCAGGACCGCGACGGCGCCGGGGGCTGGGTCCACTATGCATTGCTGTCCGGTGTGCGCACAGTCCTGATCGAATCCGACATGCTGCCGGTTTACGCCAACCCGGACCCCAATTCGCAAGTGAATGCACATTTCGAAACCGGGGTCGTGGCCCGCCTGGGCAGCTGCACCCTCGACTGGTGCCGCATTTCGGCGGGCGGATATCGCGGCTGGACCCTTAAAAGCAACCTTTGGGGGGTAGAACCAAGCGAGATCCGCGACTAGCTAGGCCTCAGCTTCTGCGCCACCCCGCTGGCCCAATTCCTGATCCAGAAGCAGAAGGTTCCAGCGGTTGTCACCCGCCGCTTTTGCCTTGTCCAGAATCGAAGATATCACATCTTCTTCCTCGACCTGTTCGGCCAGAAACCAGTTCAACATATTCTGAGTACTGAACTCTTTCTCATCCTGCGCCAAAGCAAACAGAGAATTGATCTGCCCACTCACTGTCTGTTCCTGCGCCAGTGCCTGTTCAAGCACATCAACGGCGGACAGGTAGTCCGCCTGTGGCTTGGCGATCCCATCAAGTTCAACCCGAGCGCCCAGCTTCACCATAAAGTCGAAGATCCGCATGGCATGCGTTTCCTCTTCGGCTGATTGCGCGCGAAACCAACTGGCAAAACCCGGTAAATCCTGCGCCTCAAAGTAGGCGGACATTGCCAGATAAGTATACGAGGCATGCAGCTCGTTGTTGATCTGACTGTTCAGCGCCTTGGCGACTCTTTCATTCAGTTTCATCGCTTGCTCCTTCGGACTGGATGGCGTTTGCATCAAAGATAGGGCGTCGGCGGCTTGGCCTCAACATAAGGCGCCAGATTTTTTCGCAAAAACATCATCTTAACCAAGTGTTTTCGCCATTGAGTATCACTCGCAGTTTCGCGCGGAAATCTGTTTTCGGCGATCAATATACCCGCTCGAAAGACACCCTGACCCGGAACCCCCGGAAACCAATTGTCCGCCGCAGGATCAAAGCGCATCGGCACAGGCGCTTGCGTAAAAGCAATTTCCGGGTCCATGCTAATTTTGTCCAAAAAAGCCCTTGAACCCTGAAACCAACAGTCGTAGATAGCCGCTCACCGTTGGGGTGTAGCCAAGTGGTAAGGCAGCGGTTTTTGGTACCGTGTATCGTAGGTTCGAATCCTACCACCCCAGCCATCTATCTAACGACAGATCAACGCTCTCGTACCGATCTCATGATTCGGCGGGAACTGTTCGCGATGTTCCTTGTTGGGCGTCCGCTGTGTCGCTGTGCTGGGAATAAAACGCTGTCTTGAGCGCAGCGTGCCGCGACAGGGCGAGCCAATCGACATTGAGGCGCAACCCGATTCCGATGCGCGTGAAGGTCGTTAGTTCGGATCGTACAGATAGCCGATTCCGCGGACCGTTCTTATGATCTCGGGTTTTTCGGGGTTGGCTTCGATCTTCCGCCGCAGTCTTGAAATCCGGATGTCTATGCTTCGGTCAAATGGATCCCAAGACCGGTCGTGTGCTTGCTCCAATAGTTGATCACGGTTCAGAACCCGCCCGCGATTGTCAGCAAAGACCTTGAGTAGCCTGTATTCCATCGCGGTCAACTGAATCTCTGACCCATCCGGTGCAAGCAATTTCGCCGCCTCGGTGTCTAGCGTGTATTGGCCGAAAACTGCGCAGCCACCGTCCGAGCTGACAGGTGCAACTGAGGCATTGAGCGCGCCACGCCGCAGCAACGCCTTGATCCTGGCCTCCAGCTCACGCAGATCGACCGGTTTACCCAGGTAGTCGTCAGCGCCCATTTCAAGGCCGATAATCCGATCAACGACGTCACCCGCCGCAGTCAGCATTATGATAGGCGTGGTGTTTTCCGGTCGAAGCGAGCGCAGGATCGAAAGGCCATCTTCTTTTGGCATATTGATGTCCATGACAATGACATCCACGTCGGTTGCCGAAACAATCGCCCGCAACTCCTCACCGCCGGACGCGGCCGAGACGGTGTGGCCGCGTTTGCTGAGATATTCCTGAAGCATTTCGCGGACATCAATCTCATCATCGCAGACCAGAACGTGGGTTTTGGTTTCATCCATCTTGTTGGTCCTTCTGATCGGCAAGCAGCTTTGCAACGAGTGTCCGAAGCTCTGACGGAGAGACAGGTTTTTCAAGGTAGGGCAGGCCGGATTCCTGCAACAGGCCCAGCGAGCTCTCTCCCATCGTGTCGCCGGTGATGTAAGCGGTTCGCGCCAGCATATGAGGAAAGCGGTCCCGCAGCGCTTCGTAGATCTTGCGGCCATCCACGCCCGGCATGTTCAGATCACTCAGCAGCACATCGTATCTGGTGGACTGCAAACGCATCAACGCGTCCTCTCCGGATGTGGCGAGATCGACCTGAAGCCCCTCTTTTCTCAGAATTTCGGCGTGCAACTCGCCCACTTCGACCTCATCATCCACTACCAGCGCCCTGTGTCTTGCGGGTTCGGGTACAGGTTGGCTGGCCTCTTCTGCTTGGTGATCTTCTTGCATGGCGGCGGGCAGGGTGATCCGGAAAAGGGTGCCGGCTCCTGCGCCCTGATCAAGGCGGATATGACCGCCATGCGACAGGATAATCCGGTGGCAAAACGCCAGGCCGATGCCCGTTCCATCGCCAACCTCTTTGGTGGTGAAGAACGGTTCAAAAATCCGGGGGGCAATGTTGCGGGGAATGCCCGGTCCATTGTCTTCGACCGTAAGTTCCACCATTGCGGTATCGGGATGGTCCTTGGCCGACAACACGATCCGATCGCCCACACCTGACGCGGTCATGGCCTGCTCTGCATTTATTATGAGGTTCAGGACGACCTGGGTCAGCTGATCGGCATCGCCCGCAATCGGCGGCAAATCCGCAGGCAGATTCTGTTCGATGCGGACTTCACCCGACGAACTGCCATAGCCTGCCACATCAGCGGCGGTCTCGATGAGGCTTGCAATATCGACCTGTTCGATTTTGCTAGGCTGCTGACGCGCCATCGCAAGAAATGTTTTGACGATCTTCGCGCACCGCTCTGCCGCCGTACCAATCTTTTCTATTCTGGCGGTTAAATCCGGGTCTGTTATTTCTTCTTTGAGCATAAGCGCATGCCCCACAACCACCGATAGCGGGTTGTTGAGCTCATGCGCCACGCCGGCAAGCAGCTCGCCGAGTGCCGACATCTTTTCGTTCTGGAAAACCAGCTCGCGTTGCTTTTCAAGCTCTGCTTCAACGGCCAACTCATCCGTAAGATCGCGCGTGTTCGACACGATGACCTCTTCGCCATTGAATTCGATCAAACGCGAAGAATCCGCACCCCAGAACTTGCGCCCGGTTGCGTCGATGAACTGCATCCGCCGATCCCTGAGCGCCCCGGCCTGTCGCAGGTCTTTCAGATAAAGCTCTCGATCCCCGGGATTGGCATAATATGACGTCGAACTATCGCGTTCACCAAACAAATCCTTGATCTCAGGCGTTGCAAAAAGCACCTCGCCGGTATCCGCGCGGGTCATGTTGATCGCGGCCGGATAGGCCTCCATGACCTGCCGGATCAGCGCGTCGGCTTCCTTCTGGACGGTCAGGTCAATGATGCTGGTGACAACAACCTCTTCACCCTTGTAGTCGATCAACTGCGAAGAAATTGACGCAGGGAAGGTTTTGCCCGAGGCGTTCACCAGATCCAGTTTGTAATCGTCAACGCGCCCGTCCGCCAGCAACAGCGTGACGAAATCCGCGCGCTCTTCAGGATTACGGTAATGTTCTTTTGCAGACTTGCAGGGGCCGAACAGTTGCAGCGCAGCGGGTGAGCGATACAGTATCTGGCCATCTCCGATCTGCGCCATAGTGACGACTGCCGCGCTGGCATCCAGAACCTTGCGGATCAGAAGATCGCCGTCACGCTCTTCGAACTCTGCCTGTTTGCGCTCTGTAATATCCTCGCGCGTGACGACAAAGCCGCCAAATTTCGTGGGGTGAACAGAAACAAGATATGTTCGCCCATCCGTTTCGGTCAGTTCATAGTCCTGAATGAACTCGATCCCGTTTTCCAGCCGGTCCGAGACCCATTGCTGCTCGTTTCCGATCGCGTCAGCATAGATGCCCCGGCGCGCTGTCTCGCGCATCAGAATTTCCCAGTCCAGCCCCGGCTGCAGCAAGTCCGAGACCCCCTTGTTCATTTCCGCATATCGCTGGTTGAACATGACAAGGCGACGGTCGTCGTCATAAAGGGCGAAGCCTTCCTTGAGGGATTCAATGGCATCGCGCAGAAGGTCCCTCGCCTTCTCGATTTCTTCCAGATCGTTCGCCATGTCCATCGTCATCCTGATTTTCTAAGATATCATTGTTTCAATGCCATTTCAAAATCGGCCAGTTGTGTTTCAATTGTTTCATCCGGCAGGCCCGCCCGCCGGTCGCGCCCGAATTCCTGATTTATTTCGAAACAGATAGCGCGCTGTGTGACCTGGTTCACAGAGCTACAACTGAAACACTCGGCCCCACTTTCAGAAATCACATTGAAACAATGAAAGGCCATTTATTGCCCATCACACATGCAATTGGGTAAGAACGATGACCATTTCATTTATGTCCTCTGAAACAAGCAACGCACCCATTGTCGCGTTGCATTCTTCCGCTTCAAACAGTGGCCAATGGGCCCAGCTGACTTCGGATCTGGATGGGCGCTTTGAGGTTCATGCCTTCGATCTGCCTGGCTATGGCGCTGCTCCGATGGCAGCTGATACCTCTCAGCAGGGTATGGCCGTTTCCGCGCTGCCGGTCATCCGCAAGATTGAAGCTTTCGGGTGCCCCGTGCATCTGGTCGGTCACTCGAATGGGGGCGGTGTCGCGATCAAGGTCGCGCTGATGCGCCCAGACCTTGTCAAAAGCCTGACGCTGTACGAGCCCGCGGCCTTTCATTTCCTTCAACACGGAAACGAACGCAGCCAAGAGCTGTTCCAGCAAATCCGCTTGGTGCGTGGTCTGTTGACCGCCGCCGCAGCTGACGGAGACGCCGCCGCCGGAATGCAGCACTTTCTGGACTTCTGGAACCACCGGGGCTTTTGGGACACCCTGCCTGCAGCAGCGAAAAACCGCTTTGCCGGTCTGATCACGTCCGTCATGTCCGATTTTGCCAATGGCTTTGCAGAGACATGGGCGTTGAAGGACCTCGCCGCAATCGAAGTGCCCGCGCTGGTTATGACAGGGCTGGAGTCCCCCGATATCGCGCAGCACGCTGCCGTGGCCATTGCCAAGGCGCTGCCGAATGCCCGGATCGCGCTGCTGCCGGAGCTTGGGCATATGGCGCCGGTTTTCCAGCCGGAGTGGATCAATGCGCGCATCCTTGAACACGTGGCCTGCGCAGAGCGGCCCGTTGCAACGATCAGTTGGCCACAGCAACACGCCGCCTGATCCCTTCCTTCTCACCGAAACCGCTGGCGTCAAACCGGCAAACACAAAAAAGGAACTGAAAACATGGGTATTCAATCATCAATCGCGTCATCGACCGACTTTGCCGCCATCAAGGCAAAACAGAATGCGGCCTGGGGGTCAGGGGATTACAGCAAGGTCGGCGTCACACTTCAGATCACCGGCGAAGAGCTTGCCGAAGCGATGGATATGGTTCCGGGCGCAAAGGTTCTGGATGTCGCGGCAGGCAACGGAAACGCCACTTTGGCATTCGCCCGACGGTTCTGCGATGTGACCTCGACAGACTACGTCGACACTTTGCTGCAGGCCAGCAGCCAACGCGCAAAAGCGGAAGGTCTGTTTGTGACCTACAAGGTTGCCGATGCCGAAAACCTGCCCTTCTCGGATAAATCCTACGATGCGGTGGTGTCCACTTTTGGCGTAATGTTCACACCCAACCAGCAACGCTCTGCAGCCGAGCTACAGCGCGTCGTGAAACCCGGTGGCAAGATCGGCATGGCGAACTGGACACCCGACAGCTTTATCGGGCTGCTTTTCAAGACCATTGGCAAACACGTTCCGCCGCCAACGGGCGTGAACTCGCCCGCCTTGTGGGGCAGCCGTGACTGGATCGAAGACGCTTTTGGCACGGCGTGTGAAGTAACCTCTTTCCGACGCAAGAACTTCATGTTCCGCTACCGGTCTGCAGACCATTTTGTCGAGTATTTCCGCACTTTTTACGGCCCCATGCAAAAGGCATTTGATGCATTGGATCCCGCAGGTCAGGCGGACCTGCACAGCGACATTATGACTTTGATCGAAAAATTCGATATATCCACAAATGGCGCCCTGTGCATCTCGTCCGAATATGCCGAGATCATTGCACAGCGTCGCTGACGCAATATCGTGGTGTTCAACGCGTTCTGGCAAACATGCCCGGATGCGTTGAACACCAGGCACCGCTGAACGGATGTGTTTTGTATTGGTTAGAAAGGACGTAACGATGGTTGAACGCACATTATACGAAAAGTATGGCGGGTTTTCCAAGATCAGCAAAATCGTGATCTCATTCTACGATACACTGCTGGACAATGATGAGGTCGGACCGTTCTTCGACGATGTGGACATGACGAAGATGGTCGATCACCAGACCAAGTTCATCGCGTCGCTGCTGGGTGGTCCTGCCTCTTACACGGACAATCAACTGCGCCAGTTGCATTCTCATCTGGAAATCACGAATGCCCATTTCGACGAACTGGAAACGGTGTTGCACGGGGCTTTGAAAAAACACGATGTCGCCGAAGAAGATATCGCGGCGGTGGTCGCGGAATTCGAGAAACGACGCCCCCTGATTGTTAGGTAGATCATGACCATCGAAGCCATCAATGAACAACTGCTGCGCGCGATTGGCGTCGGTGTTGCCCTTCTGGATCGCCGGACGCTGCGGTTCGGTTTTCGGAATGACACGTTTGACGAATGGTTCGGCAGCGATACCCAATCGGACGAGCTGCAGCAGCTTTTTCCTGATCTGGAAATCCGTGCCGTCGAGAATAGTTTGACCGAGACCGGTCGGCATACGTCTGAGATCAGCTTCAAAAAGAAACGCCGGACGCTGGTGATCGCGCTCGACTTTACGGTCGCGCATGACGACGTTCTGGTTCTTGTCTGCCAGAACATCACCCGCATCAAAGAGCTGGAATCCATGATCGATTCCTATTCGATGATGGTTGAACGGAACACGCGCGAACTGAAGCGTGAAAAAGAACAGGTCGAAAAGCTGCTGCTGAACCTTATGCCGCGCGCGGTCTACGAGGAATTCAAGACCTTCGGCGTGGTCACGCCGCAGCTTTATGATCCAGTGTCCGTTCTGATGCTGGATTTTGTCGGGTTCACCGACATGGTCGCCTCGCAGGATCCAAGCGTGACCGTCACCGAACTGAATGACATCTACAGCGCTTTTGACCGGATCGGCGAACAGTTCGGCTGTGAACGCATCAAGACCATCGGTGACGCGTATATTACCGTGGCAGGGCTTCCGGATCCGACCCCGGATCACGCCAAGGCGATTGCAAACACTGCCATACGTTTTGTGCGGTACCTCAACCGCCGGAACCTGAGCCACCCGCATCAATGGCGCTGCCGCATCGGTTTGGCGTCCGGGTCGGTCGTGGGGTCGGTCGTCGGAATCCAGAAATATGTCTACGATATATTCGGACCCGCCGTGAACCTTGCCTCACGGCTGCAGGAGTTTTCTGATCCGATGTCGATCACCGTACAAGACGAGGTGGCCCAAGTGCTCAAAGACCAGTTCGATCTGGAGGACCTGGGGCCAAAACTGATCCGCGGCTTCGGAGAGCATGATGTCTGGCGCCTGACCGACGCAAGCTGACCTGTCGCATACCCCGCCTGATCCTGACCGTCTTTGTCGCGGCGCAATGCGGTCTTGTTTCCGTCACACCCGTCACGAAAAGCATTGAAACCGCTGGTTTGCTTGCCAAAACGGCAAGCGGTGCGGGGGCAAAGGCCGCCCCCGCACCTGTCGTCGGTTACGTGTTGACCCACCAACGCTCAGCAACGCGGGCCCCGTCAAGCGAGCTTGCAGCGGAAAGCTTGCCATGCCCGACATCGGCATTCCGTGCCATCACATTGTTGGCGAAAAGCGGAACGACGGTGCCCCCTTCGTCGCGCAATATGATCTGCATATCGCGATACATCTCGCGGCGGAGTTCTTCGTTCAACTCTCCGCGTGCCTCAAGCAGCAGCGCGTTGAATTTCTCATGATCCCAGTTGGTATCGTTCCACGACGAGGTCGGGTGATAGCCGGTGGTGAACATGGTGTCTTCGGTGGCGTAGCCGCCCCAATAGACAGCCGAGAATGGTTTCTTAAGCCACACTTCGGACCAGTATCCGTCATTTGGCTCACGCACCACGTTGATTTTGATGCCCGCGTCCGCCGCACGCGCCTGATACAGCGTTGACGCATCCACCGCGCCGGCAAACGCCGCTTCGGCCGCCGACAGGTTGACCTCAAGCTCTGAAAGGCCGGACTTCTTGAGATAGTGTTTGGCCTTGTCGGGATCGTAGCTGTTTTGCTCGATATCCGATGCATGGTACCGATAGGATGGTCCGATCGGGTTGTCATTGCCGATGGTCCCGCGGCCTTGCAGAACCTTGTCCAGCAGCTCTTCACGGTCCAGCGCGTGTTTCAAAGCTTTCCGCACGTTAACATCGTCGAATGGCGCTTGCTTGGTCAGCATCGCGAAGGTGTAGTGCAGCGGGCCAGAAGTCTCTTCCACTGTGATACCTGCAATGCTCGCCAACCGATCCGCCGTCTTCAGCGCCACCTGATCGATCACCTGAACCGTTCCGGTCAACAAAGCGTTGGATCGCGCCGTCGAGTCCGCAATTGTGTACAGCTCGACGCGATCAGCATGGGCGCGATCCGGGTTCCAGTAGTTGGGGTTGCGGTTCAACGTCGCCGATGTGCCCGGCTTGTATTCTTCAAGAATATATCCGCCGGTACCGATCCCCGCGCGCCAATTGATGCTGCCATCCGGTTCGGCGGGCAGGATCATGAAGCCCGGCGTGTCCAGATTGAACGGGAAATCTGCATTGCCGCTTTCCAACACGAACCTGATCGTGTGATCATCCAGTTTGATGATCTCTTTCACCGGGTCAATCAGCGGCCGGACCGACGAAGTTGAATCCTCGCTGCGGTGATAGTTGAGCGAGGCAATCACGTCCTCGGCCTTGAAACTCTTGCCGTTGTGGAATTCGACGCCCTGACGCAGATTGAATGTCCATTCTTTCGCGTCGGCAGAGGCCTCCCAACTGGTCGCCAACGACCCGATCAGGTTCCCGTCCGCATCCACTTCGGTCAAAGTATCGCTGAACGCGCGGGTCAGAGCGGTCTGAAATCCGTTCTCCAGATGCGCCGGATCCACTGTATCCGTCGATGAGCCATGGCGCGACCCGATCTTGAGCGTCCCGCCTTTCTTGGGCGTTTCCTGTGCATGCGAGATACCCGGCCAAGCGCCAGCGCCGGCGGCCATGACCCCCGTGGCCAGGCTGTTTCGCAGGAAATGACGACGCGAAAGGTCTGAAGTCAAAGGACGGTACATTTTTTGCTCTCCTGTATCAGGCGGGTTCATTTACGTTATGATGGGCAACATGAATATCAGGCCGCCGTTCAGACCATGGATTGGCCTGCTCTAGCTGCGCCGCCAGACGGAACAGCGTGGCCTCGCCATTGATTGCGGCACTCAATTGAACGCCGATCGGCAGACCGGCCCGGGTCGTGTGCAAAGGCAGGCTCAACGCCGGTTGGCCCGAGATGCTGAAAATCGCACAAAAGGCATATAGGTCCATTTCGCGGTTCCAGAAGTCTGTCGAGGTGTCGCTGTAGACATGGCCGGAATACAGGCCCAGTTCAGGCGCCTGCTGGGTCACGGTCGGTGTCAGAAATACGTCGTACCGCGACATGAAGGCCCCCATCATCCGTGACAGGGCCGACAGCTCGGTCAACCGTTTTTTGAACGCCAGCGCGGACATCCTGCGACCTGCATCCAGCGTTGCAAGAGTTTGCGGCTCCAGCGTCTCAGGACCCAGCGGCAGGCCGGTCTGATCGCTGATCCGTTCGATCCCTTCGATCATACCCGGCAGGAACAGCTCGAAACACAGATCGCGCACATGCGGATAGTCCATCCGGGGGCACGCCTCTTCCACATCATGGCCCAGATCTTCCAGCAACTTCGCCGTCTTGCGCACGGCGGCGGCGCATTCGGGGTCCACGGCCGGACCGCCCGGCTGATCAATTGCAACAGCAATCCGCAGCTTACCAGGCGATTTCGACAGCTGCGACACAAAGCTGTGTTCAGGCGATTGCAACGGCACGTAGTCACCCGGCACCGGACCTGCGGTGACATCAAGGGCCGCAACGGTATCGCGCAAACTTCTTGAAACGACGTGCTGCGCACTGATCCAACTGCTGCCATCGGTCGATAGGGCACCGCCCAGCGGATTGCGCCCGCGCGACGGCTTCAAACCCACCAGCCCGCACCATGCCGCCGGAACCCGAATGGACCCCCCGCCATCGCTTGCATGCGCCATGGGCAAGACCCCCGCGGCCACAGCCGCAGCCGCACCACCACTTGATCCGCCGGTCGACAGATTGGTGTTCCAAGGATTGCGACAGGGACCATCCGACAGAGGTTCAGTCAGTCCATTGATCCCGAATTCTGAAGAAGCGGTAATCGCGATCGGTTTCAGACCGCTGGCTCTGAGGCGCGACGCAAAAGCCGAATCTTTGCGCACTTGATATCCAACCCCAATCCGACTTCCCATCGAGCTGGGAAGCCCCGCCCAACCATGATCGAGATTCTTCAACGCAAATGGTACGCCGTCAAAAGGGCCACTTGTACGGTGTTGCCCCGCCTCGGGACCGGGGATGATATGCGGCGCAAAATTCAGCGCCGGGTTCAGCCGCTCCAGGCCTTCGCGCGCGGCTTGCTGCACTTCTTGCGCCGAAACCTCACCACGAGCGATCAGATCAGCAAGCCCAATCGCGTCATAACCGCTATATTCTTCCAGCTGCATACCAGTTCCCAAACAGTTTATTTCCAATGACAGGCTAGCCGCTGTTCATTGGGGTGGCGATTTGTTGAGTTTAAACCCTGTTATGCGGTATTGCGCCATACCGCATAAAGTAGCATATAGATTGCAGCAGTTTGTTTATACCTAACAGGTGACCGGGGCCTGGCCATGAGTAACTTCGCAGAGAACCTGCGCCATATCTGTGGGTTTCACGAATCGACATCGCAGATCTGTCGCGCGATTGGGGTTAACCGGCAGCAGTTCAACAAGTATCTCAGCGGCGCCTCTGTTCCTTCGGCCTATAATCTGAACCGCATCTCCAAACATCTGCGCGTCGAGGCCAATGATCTGTTCCTTGAGCCTGCACAGTTCGCCGCCAAATACCAGAACTCGGATCACGAGCCGTTGCGGCAATTGCCAATGCAAGCCGACGCTCTGATCGCGCGCGCTTTCCCCGGCAATCCACGCCAGTTGCGCAAATACACGGGCTACTATCGCAGTTACTTTGTCTCGTCGGAATCCCCCGATAATGTGTTCTGCAGTCTTGTCCGTCTGAACGAACAAGACGGCTACGTGTTTTCTCGAACCATCGAACGCTCCCGACCGACAGCCAGAGGCAAACGCGTGATTTCGAAATATTCGGGTATGGTGACGTATCTTGAGCGATATCTGTTTATTTCCGAATTCGAAGTGCTGACACGGGATTCGGTCGTCGAAACGATCCTCTATGCGCCTTATCGCAACGAATTGAACCTGCTGACCGGGCTGACTTTCGGAACCACGGCAAGCCACAGGCGCATGCCATTCGCATCAAAAGCGGCCTGGAAATACCTGGGCAAGTCGATCGACATGAAACAGGAATTGAAGAAGTGCGGTAATCTGGACGTCCGTTCTCCGGCAGTGCCACCTGACGTCTTCAGCGCGCTTGATCTTGGCGCACAGTCGGCGCATCGCTTTATAACGATGTGATGCCCGGGGGCGCTCAGCCCAGCATTAGCGTGAACGGCCTTGCCACACGTCCTCTCACAAACAAGCCAGATAGCGGCACAACCTGTCAGCGCGCGATGCCTGGAGCGATGGATGAAATTGCGGGATTTGGTGGAGCCTAGGGGAGTCGAACCCCTGACCTCTTGCATGCCATGCAAGCGCTCTCCCAACTGAGCTAAGGCCCCATTCAGGTACCGCCGCAGCGGTGGACGGACGTTTATGAGACGTAGCAAACAAGTGCAAGACCTAAAAATCGAAACGCGCAAAAAGTTTCGGCCTGCGCCCCAAGGGGGGGGACGAGGCGGCAAGGGCCGCCTCGGGTCCTGTCAGTTCTCGTCTTCCGACGACATATCCTTGATGTCGTCCAGCGAGACGTTGTCGCCGTCGTCGTCATCGTCGTCCAACAGATCATCGTCCAGTTCGACATCGACATTGTCGTCATCGTCCAACACGATATCTTCGTCCGAGGACGCTTCGCGCGCTTTGACCGAGGCCGCGTCTTCCGCATCAGCAGCGATCATCCGGCTTTTGCCGGTTTCCAGTTCCACGACCTCACCCGTGTAGGGGCTGACGATCGGGTCCTTGTTCAGGTCGTAAAAGCGTTTGCCGGTGGTCGGGCAGACACGCTTTACGCCCCATTCTTCCTTGGGCATATCAAATCCCCTTGATATCAGGTGAATCTCAACAATGATTCAGGTCACCTGCCACATGCGGCAGGCACTGTCAAAGCCTTTGCGCGAAGGAGATCGGCCTATGGGGCGACACGCATTGCCGGGACGGCCTCCGGTGCCGCTGACATTGCGCAAATCGGCGCGCGCGGCGGATCAGTTTGCGGATTTCCCAATTGGACGGGCGGGTTACGCTGACCTACCCGACCGGTGTCGCCGAGGCCGAGGCGCTGAGTTTCGCGCAGCAGAAAGAGGATTGGATCAGGGGGCATCTGGACGATCGCCCAGAGACCCTGCTTGTGCAATTCGGGCAAACGATTCCGATTGAAGGTATAGAACGCCGAATCGTCCCTGCTGCGGGCAGACGGGTTCAGTTGAGCAGCGATGCGATTGCTGTTCCCAAAGGGGCCGAAGCGCGCCGTCTTGCACGTTTCCTGAAAGAGCTGGCCCGGGATCGGCTGAGCGGCGCCTGCGATGACTATGCGGCGATGCTTGGCCGCCCGTACAACACCCTGACCCTGCGCGATACGCGTTCGCGCTGGGGGTCCTGCACCTCTGCCGGGGGATTGATGTTCTCGTGGCGGCTGATCCTCGCACCGCCCGATGTGCTGCACTATGTGGCCGCGCATGAGGTGGCACATCTGGCCGAAATGAACCACTCGGCAGCCTTTTGGGCTCAGGTTGAGCGCATCTATGGATCATACAAAGCGCCACGGCGCTGGCTGCGCGAGCACGGAACGCAGCTGCACCGCTACCGGTTCGAGGCCAGCGGTTGACCTGCGCGGGATTTGTGATCACATAAGCCCATGTTGACCACACGCACCGCCGACTCGCACACTGCCACTCATGATCGCGTGTATCGCGCCCTTCGATCCCGCATCATGCATGGTGAAATCGCGCCCGGTCAGGCGCTGACCCTGCGCGGGATCGGCAAGGAATTCGGCGTCTCGATGACGCCCGCGCGTGAAGCCGTGCGGCGACTAGCGGCGGAAGGCGCGCTATCGCTATCCACCTCTGGGCGGGTCTCGACGCCCGAACTCAGCCGAGACCGGATCGAGGAACTGGCGGCGCTGCGGGCACTGCTTGAGGTCGAGCTGGCCAGCCGCGCCCTGCCCCGCGCCCATATGGCACTGATCGACCGGTTGCAAAGCATCAACATGAGCGTTGCCGAGATGGTCACGAAACGCGATGCGGTGGGCTATATCCGCGCCAATCTGGAGTTTCACCGCACTCTGTATCTAAGGGCACAAGCCCCGGCGATGTTGGCGATGGCAGAAACTGTCTGGTTGCAGCTGGGCCCGACGATGCGCGCGCTCTATGGCAAACTCAGGCGCACCGAGCCGCCGCACCATCACCGCCTGATTATCTCTGCCCTCAAGGCCGGGGATGAACCGGGCTTGCGGCTGGCGGTTCGTTCAGATGTGACGCAAGGCCTGCGCCTGCTTGTAACCTGAGCGGCATTTTGCCCATCTGCCAAGCCTGTTGATTTCGGGTATCGCGTCGCTGGTCTGCGCGACCCGGCTGGGGTAATCTGTTCGCAAATCACAACAAGAGCAGATTTCAACCATGATCAATCGTCGCACATTTTCCGCCGGGCTTGGGGCAAGCCTGCTGGCTGCCTGTTCTGGCGGCAGCACGCCAAGTTCCGCCCCCGCAAGCCGCATGCGTACCGTCCCGAACGCAGGGTATGATGCCTGGGTCGCCAGCTTCAAAAGTCGCGCCGGGTCTCAGGGCATTTCACAGTCTACGCTCAATCGGGCCTTTCAGGGCGCGGGCTATCTGCCTGGCGTGATCGAACGCGATCGCAATCAGGTCGAATTCAAACGCTCGCTCGAGGATTATCTGGCCATTGCCGCCTCGGATGAACGGATCAGCACCGGCAAGCAGATGATGGTGCGCCATGCGGGCACCCTGTCGCAGATCGAGGCGCGGTATGGCGTCGACAAAGAGGTGGTCGTTGCCGTCTGGGGGCTGGAAAGCCGGTACGGCGCGCGGCGCGGGGATGTTCCGGTGATCTCGGCCACATCGACGCTGGCCTATGACGGGCGGCGCGGGGCGTTTTTTGAAAAGCAACTGGTGGCGGCGCTGAAGATTATTCAGGAGGGTGACACGAGCCCTGCCAACATGACCGGCAGCTGGGCCGGTGCCATGGGGCATACGCAGTTCATCCCGACCTCGTATCTGGCCTATGCGGTGGATTTCACCGGCGACGGGCGGCGCGATATCTGGTCCGAGGATCCGGCGGATTCGCTGGCCTCAACAGCCGCCTATCTGGCCCGCGCCGGTTGGGTGCGCGGGCAACCTTGGGGGGGCGAGGCCGGTACGGTTTCCGGCACGCCGGTGGCTGTTCTGCAGCCGCAGACGCCCGGACCGCGCATCGCCGTGTTCCGCAATTTTCAGGTGATCAAGCGCTATAACAACTCAGACAGCTATGCGATTGGCGTGGGACACCTGTCTGACCGGATTGCCGGGGGGGCACCGTTTCGGGCTTCGTTCGGGCCAGATGAGAACGGGCTGACGCTGGAGGATCGCAAGGAGTTGCAACGCCGCCTGACCGCCGCCGGGTATGACACGCAGGGTGCGGACGGGGTGATCGGCAAGAAGTCCGAGGCCGCGATCAGCGGCTATCAGCGCGCCAATGGCATGGCCGTGACCGGCACGCCATCGGTTGAATTGCTGCGGCGTCTGGGCGGCTGACGGCTTAGGCCGCCAGACCCTTGGAACCGATATCGAGGAATTTCTGACGGCGGTCCTTGATCAGGGCCGCCGCATCCTTGCCGTCCAGCTCTTTCAGCATGGCGGCGATGGCTGCGCGTACCGATTCAACAGCGGCAGGGCGGTCACGATGGGCGCCGCCTTTGGGTTCGGTGATGATCCGGTCGCAGACACCCAGTTTATAGAGGTCCTGCGCGGTCAGACGCAGCGCCTCGGCGGCTTCACGCATCTTCTCGGCATCCTTCCACAGGATCGAGGCGCAGCCCTCGGGCGAGATCACAGAATAGACCGAATGTTCCAGCATCGCCACGCGGTTCGCGGTTGCGAATGCAACCGCACCGCCCGAGCCGCCTTCGCCGATGATCACCGACACCAGCGGCACGCCGATCTTCAGGCACATCTCGGTCGACCGTGCAATTGCTTCGGATTGGCCGCGTTCCTCGGCACCCTTGCCGGGATAGGCCCCGGCAGTGTCGATCAGGGTGATCACCGGCAGGCCAAAGCGCCCCGCCATCTCCATCAGGCGCACGGCCTTGCGATAGCCCTCGGGGCGGGCCATGCCGAAATTCCGTTCGATCCGCGATTTGGTGTCCGAACCCTTTTCATGACCGATCACCATCACCGGCTGGTCGTTGAACCGCGCCAGACCGCCGATCACCGCCAGATCGTCGGCAAAGTTCCGGTCCCCGGCCAGAGGCGTAAACTCGGTGAACAGCGCATCGACATAATCGTTGCAATGGGGGCGTTCGGGGTGGCGCGCCACCTGACATTTCCGCCAGGGGGTCAGATCGGCATAAAGCTCGTCCAGCAGCTTGGCGGCCTTGGCGTCCAGCGCGGCGGCCTCTTCGGCCACGTCCATCTCTTCATTGGCGCGGGCCAGCGCGCGCAATTCCTCGGCCTTGCCTTCGATCTCGGCCAGCGGTTTTTCGAAATCCAGATACTGGGTCATGACGCCTCTCAACGCGGAAGTTCCCTGCTATATGACTAAAGGTCGGCGCGGATGCAACTCGGCAAAGATCTTCGACGGGGGATAGGAGTGCAAACACTGCCAACGTCGCAAGAGGAAACCACAGCCAGGTAACGCGGAATGCGCTGCGAGCGGATCAAACGCGTGAAGGACCGACCACGCACCATTCAAGGCCCATAGGCCCGGGCAGGCTTTCAGGGCCACAGCACCGGATAGAGCGAAGCCAGCAACAGGGCGGCCATCGTCCAGTTAAACACCAACAACCGCCTCGGATTTGTTAAAAACCGAGCCATTTGCTGGCCAAGTACCGTCCAGACACTGACCGATGGCAAGTTCACCGCGCCAAATACAAGCGCCACGAAGACGATCGCCAACACGGTGTGACCCGGCGCATAAGCTGTGGTCGCCGTGAGCGCCATCGCCCACGCCTTGGGATTGACCCATTGAAAGGCTGCAGCTTGCAGAAACGTCATCGGAGTCCCGCGCTGCGCATCCGACTCGGCGGGGGCGGCATGGGCGATCTTCCAGGCAAGATACAGCAGGTACACAACCGAAGCGATCTTCAGCAATGTGAAGCTGAGCGGAAACCGGTTGAAAACCTGCACCAACCCGGCCCCGACCAACAGCACCATGAAGGTGAACCCCAGTCCGATTCCCAGCATATGAGGGATTGTCCTGCGGAACCCGAAATTCGCACCCGACGCCATCAGCATCAGGTTATTGGGTCCCGGCGTGATCGACGAGACAAATGCAAAAGTGATCAGCGCCAATAGGATCTCATAGGTCATACGGTGGATAATCCCGCAGCTTTGGCCAAATGAAATTGCGTATTAGTGCGTTAACCGGATAAACTCGCAATAAATGGCGAAAATAGATGACATAAACAGCCGGATATTGCGCGAACTCTCTCATGACGGGCGCATCAGCAATCTCGACCTTGCCGAGCGTATCGGGCTGTCTCCATCCGCGTGCCTGCGCCGGGTGCAAGAGCTGGAGCGTGCGGGCGTGATCGCCGGTTACCGCGCGGTCCTGGATCCCGCGGCGCTGGGGATCGGCTTTGTGGCCTATATCGGGGTTGGTCTGGGAGAGCATACCAAAGCCGCACAGGAGGGTTTTGAGAAGGCATTGCAAAGCGCGCCGGAAGTGGTGGAATGCCACAACATCACTGGCACAATTGAATACCTGCTGCGCGTGGAATGCGCCGATCTGCCCTCGTATAAAACCTTCCATACCGAGGTGCTGGGGACCCTGCCGCATGTCACGTCTATCACATCCTATGTCGTGATGGGTTCGCCCAAGGACATGCGGGCATGACGCCTGAATTGTGATCTTTAACTGTCTTGCAGGGCTAAAACTCACATCATAGTGTCATCTAAAAGGCCTGCCGACGAAGTTCAAACGCGCGAAGGCCAAACACTGGGAGGAAACCATGACACTTGTTCGAGTCGGAGCGCTTGCCGCTGCGATCGCATTGATCGCCGGCGCGGCTTTGTCGGAGCCGCTGAAATTGAAACCCGCGAGTCCGCAACCCAGCCCCAAGGCAGGGCTGAACGTGAAATACGCATGGGCCGGTGCCCCGCCTGCGGGGATCAACAGTATCTCTGCAGCAAAAACGCTGCTTCAGGACGGTTCGGAAGCCGGAAAGCCGCTAAAGGGGCTGGATTATCGGGATACTGACGAAGGTGACCCGGTCCTGACCCATACCGAGCATTATAACGTCGCCGCCGATATCTCTGGCTACATCAAATTTGATGCGCCTGGAGTATATGAGCTTGAAACCTGGTCTAACGACGGCATTGAAGCATATATCGGGGGTCAACTGGTCGGAAAAGTGATCGGTCGTCAACCCTGCAATGCCAACCAGCGAACTGAGGTCGAAGTCCCCCAGGCTGGCTGGTATGAGCTCAAGATTTTCTATTATCAGAAGTACGCGACGTCGTGTTTGATGATGAAATGGGGCAAGAGCGGCGAGAAACTGTCCTGGACGCCAGACAATGCCTTTGGTCGCTGAGGCTGGATCATAATCCAAAAGAGGCGCCCTTTCGGGCGCCGCTCTGTGCTCAGCCTCCGGCTGCGATCAGTTCTGCCTGCGCCACAATCACTTCGGCCTGTTTGATCGAAGCGATGTCGACCAGACGGCCTTTGTAGACGGTCGCGCCTTCGCCATTGGCTTTGGCCTGCTCCATCGCGGCAAGAATTTCGCGGGCTTCCGAAACTGCCTCGTCCGACGGGGTGAATACTTGATTGGCCAAAGCAATCTGTTTCGGATGAATCGCCCATTTGCCAACCATGCCCAACGTGGCCGAGCGTTTGGCCTGTGCGATATAGCCCTCATCATCCGAGAAATCGCCGAACGGCCCGTCCACCGGCAACACGCCATGGGTCCGACAAGCTGCGACGATGGCAGCCTGCGCCCAATGCCACGGGTCAGACCAGTGCTTCTGTCCCTCGCGCAGCATGTAGTAGTTTTCCTGCGTTCCACCGATGCCCGTTGTCTGCATCCCCATGGACGCGGCGAAGTCGGCGGCGCCCAAGCTCATGGCCTGCAGACGCGGTGAAGAGGCGGCAATCTCCTCGACATGCGCCAGACCTGCTGCGGATTCGATGATGACTTCGAATGAGATCGGCTTGCTCCGGCCCTTGGCCCGTTCGATCGCCGTCACCAGCGCATCGACCGCATAGACATCCGCAGCACAGCCCACTTTGGGAATCATGATCTGATCCAGCCGGTCGCCCGCCTGTTCCAGTACATCGACCACATCACGGTACCAATACGGCGTATCCAGCCCGTTGATACGGACTGACATGTATTTGCTGCCCCAATCCACGGTGTTCAGCGCCTCGATGACGTTGGCGCGAGCGGTATCCTTGTCCGAGGGCGCGACCGAGTCTTCAAGATCGAGGTTGATCACATCCGCCGCCGATGCTGCCATCTTGGGAAACAGTTTGGTGTTCGAGCCCGGCCCGAACAGCTGGCAACGGTTGGGCCGCGCCGGAGCGGCAGGTTGGATACGGAAACTCATCTGGACCTCGCGTGAGTAATGAAATTACGTTTGTTCTTGGTGATGAGATATTAAATTGCGCGGACGCACGCAAGCGCGATTGTGCAGCTGCGGCAATGCGTGTGCAGCACAGAAAATCAGGAGCTCGCAAATGGTGCTCAAAGATTGATCAGTTTGAAAACTTCGAAGATCGTCCCGGATTCTTTGCCCATCACGCAAAATATTTGCGCTAAGGATTGAGTTGCGGAAAGAGTTTGAGAAAAGCTCGTCAAATCGGTTCTCTAGTTTGGAGCGGAAGCAAAGGAGCGCTGCGCGATGATCGAAACACCTTACCTGTTGTTTTTGGGGGATGCGCCTGACCAATTGGCTGCCAAGGTTGCGGTGGGCATCAAGGATTGGCGGCCCGAGAACGCCGTCGGCCAGTACCGCATGGACGGCTGCAAAGCTGATCTTGGCCTGACAGACATGGACCTTGTCGAAGCGCGCGAAGCCGGGGCCAAGACCTTGGTGATTGGCGTGGCCAACCGGGGCGGCGTGATCAGCCAGGAGTGGAAGAAGGTTCTGGTCATGGCGCTGGAAGAGGGCTTTGATCTGGCCTCGGGCCTGCACAACCTGCTGCGTGATGAACCCGATCTGGTCGCCGTGGCCGAGGCCACCGGGCGCAAGCTGCATGATGTGCGGGTCCCCGAGGTCGATTATCCAATTGCCAATGGTGTCAAACGGACCGGTAAGCGGTGTCTTGCGGTGGGGACGGATTGCTCGGTTGGTAAGATGTACACCGCGATGGCGATGGATGCCGAGATGCGTAAGCGCGGCATGAAATCCACCTTCCGGGCCACCGGTCAGACCGGTATTCTGATCACCGGCGACGGGGTGCCCCTGGATGCCGTCGTCGCGGATTTCATGGCCGGCTCGGTCGAATGGCTGACCCCGGACAATGACGACGATCACTGGGACCTGATCGAGGGTCAGGGGTCACTGTTTCACGTCTCTTATTCGGGGGTAACCATGGCGCTGATCCATGGCGGGCAGCCCGACGCATTGATCCTGTCGCATGAGCCCACGCGCACGCATATGCGGGGTTTGCCCGGATATCAGCAGCCCTCGCTGGAGGCCTTGCGCGATATGGCACTGACATTGGCGCGGGTCGCCAATCCGGATTGTCAGGTTGTGGGCGTGTCGGTGAATACCCAGCATATGAGCGAAGAAGACGCTGTGGCATATCTGGCGCAGATCGAGACCGATATGGGCCTGCCTGCAACCGATCCGTTCCGCTTTGGCTCGGGCAAGCTGGTCGACGCGCTGGCTGCGATATGATTTGAACGGTCTGTGCGGGGGGAGATTTTTCGTCGAAAAATCTCTGCCTCCGGCGGGAGTATTTGGGAAAAGATGAAGGAGCGGGCGCGTGCAGGTTGAAGTCTCTCGTGATGTGTTTCGGCTGGCGCAGGTGTTCACCATCTCGCGCGGGTCCCGGACCGAGGCGCAGGTACTGACCGTACGGATCACCGACGGGGCGCATCAGGGATGGGGCGAATGCGTGCCATATGCGCGTTACGATGAGACCTTAGCCTCGGTTGAGGCCGAGATTGCAGCTCTGCCCGAGGTGTTTTCGCGCCAATCGCTGATGGACCTGTTGCCTGCCGGTGCCGCGCGCAATGCGGTGGATTGTGCGTTGTGGGATCTTGAGGCGAAGCGGTCGGGCAAGCGGGTGTGGAATCTGGCCGGGCTGCCGGTGCCGGGGCCTGAGATCACGGCCTATACCCTGTCGTTGGACACGCCCGAGGCAATGCAGGCGCAGGCGGCGCAGAACGCGCATCGGCCTCTGCTGAAGATCAAGCTGGGCACGCCCGATGACATGCCGCGGCTTGAAGCCGTGCGCGCGGGGGCCCCGAATGCCCGGATCATCGTGGACGCCAACGAAGGCTGGAGCGCCGAGGTTTATGCCGACCTCGCCCCGCATCTGGTGCGGTTGGGCGTGGCGCTGGTCGAACAGCCGCTGCCTGCCGGAGATGATGACGCCCTGATCGGGATGGAGCGGCCTGTGCCTGTCTGTGCGGACGAATCCTGTCATGACCGGTCCAGCCTGCCCGCCTTGAAGGGCAAATATGATGTGGTCAACATCAAGCTGGACAAAACCGGGGGCCTGACCGAAGCGCTGGAGTTGCGCAGCGCCGCGCTGGCCGAGGGGTATCGGGTGATGGTCGGATGCATGGTCGGAAGCTCTCTGGCGATGGCTCCGGCGACGCTGTTGGCGCAGGGGGCGATGGTAACGGACCTTGACGGGCCGCTTCTTCTGGCCGAAGACCGTGCCAACCCGCTTATATTTGATGACGCCGGAGTACACCCGCCCAAAGCGGTGCTCTGGGGCTGAGGAGACACGACATGACCCGCACCGTTTACGTGAATGGCGACTACCTGCCCGAAACCGAGGCTAAGGTTTCGATTTTCGACCGCGGCTTTCTGATGGCGGATGCCGTTTATGAGGTGACCAGCGTTCTGGGCGGCAAGCTGATCGACTTTGACGGTCACGCGGTACGTCTGAAGCGTTCGCTCGACGAGTTGGACATGGCAGCGCCCTGCAGTAAGGATGAGTTGCTGAATATTCACCGTAAGCTGGTCGAGCTGAACGAAATCGACGAGGGCATGGTGTATTTGCAGGTCACGCGCGGCAGCGATGGGGATCGGGATTTCGTCTTTCCGGCAGATGACGTCAAGCCGACGCTGGTGCTGTTCACGCAGAACAAGCCCGGCCTGGCCAACAGCCCGGCGGCGCAGAAGGGGATCAGCGTCATTTCGATCGACGATATCCGCTGGGGTCGCCGCGATATCAAGACAACGCAGCTGCTTTATCCTTCGCTCGGTAAGATGATGGCCAAGAAGGCGGGCGCAGATGACGCGTGGATGATCGAAGATGGGTATGTGACCGAGGGCACTTCGAACAACGCTTATTTCGTCAAGGACGGCAAGATCGTCACGCGCCCGCTGTCCAATGACATCCTGCACGGCATCACCCGCAAGGCCGTGCTGCGGATGGCCGCTGAGGCGCAGATGGTGGTCGAGGAACGGCTGTTCACCATCGATGAGGCGAAAGAGGCGGATGAGGCCTTTGTCACCTCGGCCTCGACCTTTGTGATGCCGGTGGTCGAGATTGACGGCGAGACGCTGGGTGCAGGCACGCCCGGCCCCATCGCCAAGCGCCTGCGCGAGATTTATCTGGAAGAAAGCCTGAAAGCGGCGGTCTAACCCCGCGCCTCTTCGCGCAGCGCCTGCGCGAGGTCGGCGTTTTCCAGCACATAACTGCCAAAGCTAGGCCGCCAGACCAGCCCCTTGTCGCGCAGCACGTCCAGCGCCTTTTGGATGCCGCCTTTGCTATAGTGTTTGCGGTCACCGGCCAGCGCCTGCCGGGTGTCGTCGGTGAACGGTGTGAAGTCGATGCCATCCACGGCCATCTTGCGCAGGATGGCCTGTTGCAGGTCGGTCAGGGTGCTGATCTCGGCCAGAAGCGCCTCGCGCATTTGAACTTTCTTCCGGTCGGCGATGGCGCGCAGCGCCTGATCGCCGGGGGTGGTTTCCAGAATAAGATCGCGCAGGCAGTCGTTCAGGATTTCGGGGCGGCGGCCCAGATCTTCGAACACCGCATCCATGGTGTCTGCCGAAACCTGCGCATCCTCGGCCAGCCGCGCATTGATCCGTTCGGTCAGGGCGGCGGTGTAGCTTTGCCCCAGCTTCGGGAAATCGCGCACGCGCGCGCCGAAGAAAGGGGCCTGCTGGTTGTGGATCAGCGCCGCCAGCTTGTCGCGATGCGAGCCGGTCATGACCAGATATAGCCGCGTCTCGAACCCCGCCTGATTGACCGCATCCCGCGCCGCCTTCAGCGCGTACATTGCGTTCCGGCCCGCCTCGGTCGCCAGACTTTGCTGTGCCTCGTCGACGATCAGGACCACATCCTTGCCGGTGGCCTCGCACAGCAGCATCAGCGCGTCGGGGATCGTGCCCTCCCACGCGCCGGCGGCCTTGAGGTTCACGCTAAAGCCCAGCGCCCCGATGGATGAGAACGGCACCCTGCGGCGCAGCTTTGCAATCAGCGAGTCGCACTCCTGCAGCGCGCGGGCCAGACGGGCGGTGATCAGCGCGCCTGGATCACTGCTGCGATCGGCCCAGAGGTCGACATAGATCACGAACCGGCCCTGATCTTCGAGCAGCGGGGTCAGATCGCGGCGCAGAAAGGTGCTTTTGCCGGTGCGGCGCGGGGCGGCCAGAAACAGCCCGGCGCTCTCCCCCACCAGCGGGTCGGGGTTGAGCAGGCCCGCGATCAGGGCGGCCTCGTCGGGACGCGGAATGTGATGGTCCTGGCTCATCGGTATCCTGTGTTACCCGGGATTGGGATGAAGTATTCTTGTGAGGAATACTTTAGGATACTTTCCGAAACGGTCAAGGAAAGGTTGGGGATCAGCCCTCTTTCCCCACATTCTCTTCGAAGGCGACCTTGAAGGCGGCCTGTTTCTCGGCGCTGGCGTCGGTCTGATAGTTCGCCTTCCATTCATCCATGGTCATGCCATAGAAAACCTGCCGCGCCTCGTCCTTGCCCATCTCGATGCCTTTTTCGTTGGCGGCTTCCTGATACCAGCGCGACAGGCAGTTGCGGCAGAACCCGGCCAGATTCATCATGTCGATATTCTGCACATCGGTGCGGTCTTCCATCAGGTGCTTTTGCAACCGGCGGAAGGCGGCGGCCTGAAGTTCGATTTCGGTTTGCTTGTCCATGTCAGGGCTCCGGCTTGTTGGGCGTGTTCCCGTCTGAGGTAGCAACCCGCCCCCGATGTTTCAACAAAAGCCGCTATAGCCCGCTGTCGGACAGCGCATCCTGCAGGATCACGGCCAGTCGTTCGGCCCAGTGCCGTTGTCCGTCATGATCCGCGATCAGATCGTTGCGCAGTTCGATCAGCGCATTAGGCCGCCCGAACGTGGTGCAGTGCTTGTCGATCGCATCGCCGGGCAGGACGCCGGTATAGGGCTCGTTGACCCCAACGCAGAGATCGTCCGCGGCCTGCAGCCGGTTGATCAGAGGGCGCGAGAACCGTTCATCGGGGGTATGCAGCACGCCGATATGCCACGGGCGTGGTTCGCGGCCCCGCAATTGGCGCGTGAAAGAGTGCATCGAGATGATGACCGCATGGGGCAATGCCGCCAGTTCCGCAAGCGCCTCGTGATAGGGGCGATAGCACGTCTGCAGGCGGCGTTCGCGCTCGGCCGCGTCCGCATGACGGTTGCCGGGGATGATCGAGCCGTCATAGAGCTTCATCACCAGCGTCGGGTCATCTTCGCCCCGGTTTGGATCGATCACCAGACGCGAGAAATTGGCCGCGATCACCGGCGTGTTCAGAAGCTCGCCCAGATGTTTCGAGACCTCATAAGCGCCGACGTCATAGGCAATGTGACGCTCCATATCTTCGCGCGGCAGGCCCAGATCGCCGCCGTTGATGTCGGGCGGCACCATATTGGTTGCGTGATCGCAGGTAATCAGCCAGCGCGACGGGCGATCCGCGCCATGAACAAAAAACGGAGAGTATGTCATGAGCCTGTCATCTTGTTTGATGCAGGTGTACGGCAGTTGCCTCGGAAAGGGAATTGCGCAATAAGCAGGCAAAGAACTGTTTGCGATAACATACGGACGTTTGAGGAGAGCCCGACAAATGCGACGCCTGAGAAATGTGAAAATCGTCGCGACGCTGGGACCGGCGTCCAATGACTATGACATGATCCGCGCCCTGCACGAGGCCGGGGCGGATGTATTCCGCCTGAACATGAGCCATGGCAGCCATGACGAGATTCGCGAACGGCACCGTATCATTCGGCAGGTCGAAAAGGATCTGGACAGCCCGATCGCGATTCTGGCCGACCTGCAAGGCCCCAAGCTGCGCGTCGGCGTGTTCGCCAACGACGCCGAGGAACTCGCGGAAGGCGCGGCCTTCCGGCTGGACCTTGATCCAGCGCCAGGGGACGCGGGACGTGTGTGCCTGCCCCACCCCGAAATTTTTGCCGCGCTGGAAGTGGGCGCACGGCTGCTGGTTAATGACGGCAAGATCCGCCTGATCGTGCAGGATTGCGGTCAAGACTTCGCCAACTGCACTGTCGAGGTTGGCGGAACGATTTCCAACCGCAAGGGTGTGAACGTGCCTGATGTGGTCCTGCCGCTGGCGGCGCTGTCGGCCAAGGATCGCGATGACCTGGAATTTGTGTGCCAGCTGGGTGTGGACTGGCTGGCGCTCAGCTTTGTGCAGCGGGCCAAAGATGTGTTTGAAGCGCGCGCGCTGGCGGATGGCCGTGCGTCGATTCTGTCGAAGATTGAAAAGCCTGCGGCGGTTGAGGCGTTTGACGACATTCTTGACGCCTCGGACGGAATCATGGTCGCGCGAGGCGATCTTGGGGTGGAACTGCCCGTCTCGGCGGTGCCGCCGATCCAGAAACGTCTGGTGCGCAAATGTCGAGGCGCGGCGAAGCCCGTCATCGTCGCCACCCAGATGCTGGAAAGCATGATCGAAAGCCCGATGCCCACGCGGGCCGAGGTCTCGGACGTCGCCACCGCGATCTACGAGGGGACGGATGCCATCATGCTCAGCGCGGAATCCGCAGCCGGGTCGTATCCGGTTGAGGCGGTGCAGACCATGAACAAGGTCGCCATCGAGGTCGAGGCCGATCCGACCTATGACCAGATCATCGCCGCCTCGCGGACGGCGAAGGGGACCACAATTGCGGACGGTATCGTTGCTGCTGCGCGTGAGATTGCCGAGAAAACCGACATCAAGGCGATCTGTTGTTTCACCCAAAGCGGCACCACTGCGTTGCTGACCGCACGCGAACGTCCTGGCGTGCCAATCATCGCCATGACCCCCGCCACCGGCACGGCACGCCGGCTGTGCCTCAGCTGGGGATGCCATTGCGTCATGACGCCCGAGTTGGAGCGATTCAAAGGCGCTGTGGTCAGCGCTGCGCGGGCCGCGCGGGCCGGCGGGTTCGCATCCGAGGCCGATCAGATCGTGGTCACCGCCGGTGTGCCCTTCAACGTACCCGGCACGACCAATATTCTGCGTATCGCGCCCTGTGACGAGCGGCTGATCTACAACACCGATCCGGGCTAAGACACGGCGCGGCCAGCGATATTTCACCTTGAGACCTTACATCTTGCCTATAATTTAGGCAAAAAGTTGCTTTGTTTTACAGGGTGTTAGGTGTTTGCCGGTTGTATCCTGCAATTATCTCTCTGTTTTTCCGTGTTTTTCCGGGATACTTGACCCTGGGGCAGTCCACTCAAACAAGTTCCAGGTTCCGGCTGCCCCGCCGGGGGCGAGGGCCCCGGCCAAATCAACAATAACGGAGGAACGAGATGACAACGAAAATTGTCATAGGACTGGACGGGACAGAAACCGGAGAGCGCGCGATCGCCTTTGCCAAGGACATGGCCGAGCGGATCGGAACATGCGAATTGCTGGTGGTTTACGTCATCGAATGGTCCCCTTTCACTTTCCAGACCCCTGAGGAAAACGCCCTGCGTCACAAGCGGCGCGAGGAAGAGGTTGAACTGGCCACGACGCGCATCATCGCGCCTGCGGTCGAGGCGCTGAAAGCCGCCGGGTTCGAGGCGCATGGCATCGTGCGTCATGGCGATGTGGCTGAAACGCTGAACAAGATCACCGTCGAAAACGGCGGGTCGCAGATCGTTGTCGGTCGGGCCTCGGCAGACGGATTCAAGAAACGCCTGTTCGGCAGCTCGACCCAGAATCTGGTCATGCATGCCGATGTTCCGGTTACGGTCGTGAACTGAGGGGAGGGACAAGAATGAATATGCACAACAAACTGGGCCTTGCCGCTCTGACCACTCTGGCCGCGGGCCCTGCAATGGCACAGGAAACCGTCGGGCTGGACGAAAAGATCAATCAGGCCTTTGCCGATTTCACCGGCCCCTTTGTCAGCTTTATCTTCGCACCATTTCCGGGAACCGGCTTCCCATGGATCGTGGGTTGGCTGGTGATCGCGGCCACGGTGTTCACACTGTATTTTGCCTTCGTGCAGCTGCGGTTCTTCAGCCATGCGATCAGCCTGGTCAAAGGTGACTATTCTGACCCCAATGATGCGGGTGAGGTCAGCCACTTTCAGGCGCTTGCAACGGCCCTGTCAGGTACGGTTGGCCTTGGGAACATCGCCGGTGTGGCGGTCGCCGTCGGTATCGGCGGACCGGGCGCAACCTTCTGGATGATCGTCGCGGGCCTGCTGGGCATGGCGTCGAAATTCACCGAATGTACGCTGGGCGTGAAATACCGCAACGAATACGAAGACGGCACCGTTTCGGGTGGCCCGATGTATTATATGTCCAAAGGGTTCAACGAGCTGGGCCTGCCGGGCGGTAAGATTCTGGCCGTTCTGTTCTCGATCTTCTGTATTCTCGGCGCGTTGGGCGGGGGCAATATGTTCCAGGCCAATCAGGCGCACCAGCAGATCGCGGGCATCGTCGGAGATTATCCGGGCTGGATCACGGGTCTGGTCTTTGCGGGCATCGTCTTCGCGGTGATCGTGGGCGGCCTGAAATCCATCGCCAGCGTGACCGAGAAGGTCGTGCCGTTCATGGGTGTGATGTATGTGCTGGCCGCTCTGATCATCATCATCATGCACGCAGACCAGATCGGTTGGGCCTTTGGTCAGATCTTCGCAGGTGCCTTCACCGGCCTCGGCGTTGCTGGTGGCATGGTCGGGGCGCTGATCCAGGGCTTCCGCCGTGCGGCGTTCTCGAACGAAGCGGGCGTGGGTTCTGCGGCGATTGCACACTCGGCGGTACGGACCAAGGAGCCGATCACCGAGGGCTTTGTCTCACTGCTTGAGCCGTTCATCGATACGGTCGTGATCTGTACGATGACCGCGTTGGTGATCATCATCACCCAGCAGCTGATCATCGACCCGGACACCGGCAACTACATGCTGAACGAAGCGGGTAACGCGATTGCAACCGTTGACGGCAACTCGGGCGTCAGCCTGACCTCAGCCGCCTTCGCAAGCGCCTTTAGCTGGTTCCCCTACGTTCTGGCCATCGCGGTGGTGCTGTTCGCCTTCTCGACCATGATCAGCTGGTCCTACTACGGCCTCAAGGCCTGGACCTACCTGTTCGGCGAAGGCCACACCAAGGAGCTGGTGTTCAAGATCATCTTCTGCGTCTTCGTGGTGATTGGCGCGGCGGCCAACCTTGGCCCGGTCATCGACTTCTCGGACGCGGCGATCTTTGCCATGGCGGTTGTGAACGTCTTCGCGCTCTACTTCCTGATGAAAGTGGTGCGTCAGGAGCTGGCATCCTACGCGGAACGGCTGAAAAGCGGCGAGATCCGCAAGTTCGGTCACTAAACGCTTTCACCGGGGCGGCCCGCAGCTGCCCCGGTGCATGACCGTTGCGGATTCCGCAGATTCTGGTCGAAACCCCCTTGCCAGTATGACCGAACTTGCGTAAACGGCGCATCTGTTGCGTGACCGGCCGAGATGGCATGCCGAGTCGCGTCTGAAACCGAACCCGAGAATAGGAGACGGAAATGCCTAAGATGAAGACGAAGTCGAGCGCCAAGAAGCGCTTCAAGGTGACTGCGACCGGTAAGGTCCTTGCTGGCCAGGCCGGCAAGCGTCACGGCATGATCAAGCGGACCAAGAAGTTCATCCGCGACGCCCGTGGCAACACCACCCTGTCCGCCCCCGACGCAAAGATCGTCAAGGGCTACATGCCCTACGACCGCTAAGAGGAGATTTGAGAGATGTCCCGCGTTAAAGGTGGAACCGTAACTCACGCCCGTCACAAGAAGATCATCAAGGCCGCAAAAGGCTATTATGGTCGTCGCAAGAGCAACTTCAAAGTTGCCACCCAGGCCGTCGACAAGGCCAACCAGTACGCAACCCGCGACCGCAAGAACCGCAAGCGCAACTTCCGCGCGCTGTGGATCCAGCGTATCAACGCTGCTGTCCGTTCGCATGACGAGGCTCTGACCTATTCCCGCTTCATCAACGGCCTGAACCTGGCCGGTATCGAAGTGGACCGCAAAGTTCTGGCTGATCTGGCTGTACACGAACCGGAAGCGTTCGGTGCAATCGTCGCCAAAGCTCAGGCTGCTTTGACCGCCTGATCCTGATCCAGAGAGACAGTGAACAGAAAGGCCGCTCTCGTCAGAGCGGCCTTTTTTGCTATTGGCGCTGATGGATTTGGTCGTTTTGCAAAGGCTTCTTTCAACAACGACCGACGCGCACAGACACGGGGCTACACGCCACGTTCTGTCACGTGCCAGAGGTCTGCGGACGCTGGATGAGAACCGAACACGAAGCCCTGCGAGAGACACGCGCGGCTGTCGAACCAAGAAAGTAGTCCATGGCCGACGGATGATGAGCGCCGACGATAATCAGGTCAGCGCCGATTTCACGCGCGACCTCGGTGATGCGCATACCGGGTTTTCCGGTTTCAACCTGACAATCGATATCTGTGGTATCCGCTGCAAGCGATCTGAGCTTTGTCATGATCTTGTCGGTCAGGTGATTTTCAGACTTCACGGTCACAAATTCCGCGGTGAACCCGGGAATTTGTTCAAGCACGGTCAAAAGCGTGATCTTCCCCCCCGCGGCCAAGAGGTTTCGGGCGGTAGCGATCTTTTCGCCGACCAGTTCTTCGTGATCAATGGCAACGGGTATCAGTACGGATTTGAACATATAAGGTGCTCCTTACTGGGAAGAGGTGTCGTCTGAGGGCCGCCCCATAAATGCCCGCGTGACAACTGGATCCAATCGCGGCGCATCCTGTCCACGGGCAATCTGCGCAAGGGTGTAGGGCTGATGGCTCATCATATATCTCACAAACTCGCCGGATCGGCGGGGTCAGCCAGATGCAGGGCTTGCCTATAAAGATGCGCCGGAACGCGCAACCCGTCCTTGTCAGCCAACGCGATGGCACGGCGGCGACGCTCGCCCGGCAGACGTGCGCCATCCAGCGCGCTGATCTGTCCAAGCAGGTCAGCCACCCGGCCAGCGAACCCAGACCGCGCGCCCGGATTGATGGCGATCAGGGTTTGACCCACATCCGGCGTGTCTCCATCCGCGTTGAAGAACGAACCCGCCTCGCGGCTGAACGCGCTTCCTGTCAGCGCGGCGGCCAGAATTTCGACCATAAGCGCCAGCGCAGTGCCCTTGGCGTCGCCAATTGGCAACATTGTACCACCCAGCGCGGCCTCGGGGTCTGTGGTAGGGTGCCCTGCGGCGTCCAGCGCCCAGCCTGCCGGGATAGAGGTGTTCGCCTTCTTCGCCGCCATAACCTTGCCGCGTGCCACGACGGACAAGGACAAATCAATAACCAGTGGCGAGCCGTCGGCGACCGGCGTTGCGAAGGCAATCGGATTGGTCCCGAAGATGGGCTCTTTGGCGCCCCAAGGCGCAATCGCCTTAGGCGTATTGGCAAACATCAGGCCGATCAGGCCCGCCTCGGCGATCTGTTCGACCTGCACCGACAGCGCTCCACAGTGATGAGAGTTGCCGATGGTCATGACGGCAATGCCCATGTCACGCGCAAGGGGGATTCCCGCCTCGAGCGCTGCCTCCAAGGCCGGATAAGCGAAGCCGTGATCCGCCATCACATGCACCGCTGCGGGTGCATGCTGCGCGACGACTGGTTTGGCATCTGCGTTGATCTTTCCACTGCCCAGTTGCGCCACATAATCGGCCACACGGCTAAAGCCGTGACCAACCTGCCCTTCGCTTTCCGCAGCCACCAATGCGCGCGCGACGCTTGTCGCGACAGCATTGGAAACGCCCGCTCTCTCGAAAACAGCGGTCAGCAGAGAGATCGCCTCTGCAAGCGTCAGGTGGATCGTATCAGCCATCTAAGCCCCGGTTTCATCCGAAAGGCGGCCGCTGCACCAGCCGCCGCCTCTTGGAGTTTATGCGCTGCGATACAGCTTGGTCATCGAGAACTCCCGATGCCCCAATGCTTCAGCCGCTGTATTGCGGCCGTTCGCGGTCCGGCGGATCATGTCGATCAGCGCGTCTCCGGCCTGGTCAATCGTCTGCTCGCGGCGCAGAATGCCCGAAACATCGACATCCACGTGCTCGCCCATGGTGCGCACGGTGCGCGGGTTCGCCGTGATCTTGATAACCGGAACAATGGGATTGCCGACCACATTGCCCTGCCCTGTCGGGAAGGTATGGATTACGGCCCCGCCCGCCGCCATCAACGTAACGCATTCCGCCGCCGCCGAAGAACTGTCCATAAAGTAAAGCCCTTTGCCCGATTGCGGCTGCTCGGCGGGTTCGAGAATGTCGATATATTGCGAGGTCCGGCCGATCTTTTCGAGATTGCCCAGCGCTTTTTCCTCGATGGTGGTCAACCCGCCTTCGATGTTACCTTTGGTTGGCTGGCTGTCGCTCAGATCATCGGTCTGATGCGCGAAAATCACATCGTCCTGATAGGCCTTCCACATCTTGTACCAGCGCTCGCCCACCTCTTCGTTGATGGCGCGCTTCTGGCAGATGTGTTCCGCCCCGGTGATCTCTGAAGTTTCGCCAAAGAAGCCGGTAATCCCCTCGGGCAACAGCTTGTCGTACATATTGCCGACGGTCGGACAGGACCCCAGACCCGTTGTCGTGTCGCTTTCACCGCATTTTGTGGAAATCCACAGCTCGTTGATCGAGCATTCTTCGCGCTGGATTTCAGTGGCCTTGTGGACAAAGTCCTTGGCCGCCCACGACGCCCGGCGAATGGTTTCAAAGTCACCGTTTTGTTCGATCGAGAACTCGGCCACTTCCTTGCCGGTCTCGCGAATGCCATCGGCAATGCGCTTGGTCCAACCGGGTTCAATCCCGATCACCACCACCGAATGCACGTTGGGGTTGGCGCCCGTGCCAATCATTGTCCGAAAATGCAACTCGAGGTCTTCGCCGAACTGCAGGCGGCCATAGGCGTGTGGAATTGCCAGCGTGCCTTTGACGTTGTTGGCCACCGCTTCGCAGGCGGCATTCGAGATATCGTCAACCGGCAGGATCAGCACGTGGTTGCGCACACCAACCCGGCCATTTTCACGCCGGTAGCCCATGACGGTCATGTTTGAATATTTGCTCATGCTATTGATCCCTTACCAACGCTTGGTCTTGCAATTGTGGGTGTGGACATGCCCGCCCTGGGGGATGTCGGCGATAATTTTGCCAATATCCTCGCCATATTTGATCGCGGTATCCCCGTCTTTGAGGTCCTTGAGGGCAATCTTGTGCCCGATCGGAACGTCTGCGCCTGCGGTCAGGCGGAAGGTCGAGTTGTCGTGGGTGATACAGCACAGCATGTCCGTGCCTGCGGTCAGACCTTCGACAACCACCACACCGACATTGTCTTCCTCTTCATGCACCAAAAGGTGCGGTATTTCGTTTGGGGCTGGATTTGACATCAACGTCTCCGATTTCGCTATGGTTTAAGGATTGTTTTCGGCGCAAGCGTTCGGCCTGCGCGAATGTCTGCAAAGGCGGCGGCCCCCTCGGACAGGGTGCGGGTTTCCACCCAGTCGAGCGGTCCAAGGCGGCCATCAAACATGGCGCTGCACGTGTCGCGGAAATCCTGTGCGGTATAGGTATAGGTACCGATCAGGGTGATTTCCTGCAACGTGATACGCCGGATATCCAGCCCGCCATCGGAACTGCCAAGGCCGATATGCAAGATGACCCCACCGGGGCTGACGAGTGCGGATGCAACCGCCCGGGTGGTGGCAAAACCCACCGCATCGATCACCAATGGGATGTCCTGTTCCGGGGCCTCCACCACCTCGATGCCACAGACCTCGCGCAGATAGCCGGCGCGGGCTGCGTTGGGTTCCGAAAGGCTCACCCGCTCAACCCCCATCGCACGCAGCGCCAGCGCTGCGGCCAAGCCGATCGCGCCGCCTCCGATCACATGGGCGCGCCGGTCATCTGCGGGATGCAAAGCTGCAAGCCCAAGCCGCACCGCATGCCAGCTGACCGCAATCGGTTCGGCCAGCGCGGCCTGCTCCAGCGTGATATGCGCGGGCACTTCAACCAGATTTCGGTCCGGTATGGCGACGTATTCGGCGAAAGCGCCCTCACGCGGCGGCATCGAGATAATCTGACGCGAGGGGCACAGATTTTCGCGACCCGACCGGCTGGCAGCGCTGTTGGGGTCCGTAACCAACGGGTTGATCGTGACGCGCCGACCATCCGAGGTCACTCCAGCCCCTTCATGGCCAAGTATCAACGGGGCCGGACGCCGCTCGTCATGGCCCAGATAGGCGTGCATATCCGATCCGCAGATTCCAACACTGTCGATGCGCACCAGAACCTCGTCCGGGCGCGGCTCGGGATCCGCAAAACCGCGGTAGTCCAGCGTTTCGACATCGGTATAGACCAGCGCTTTCATTTCGCAGTGAACCCCCCGTCAACCATCAGAACCTGCCCGGTCACATAAGCGCAAGCATCCGAGCAAAAGAAAAGCAAAGGTCCATCAAGATCTTCAGGTTCACCGTTCCGCCCAATGCAGGTCTGGGCCGCGTTGCGAGCCGCGCGCTCGGGGTCGTCGAACACAGCGGCCGTCAGTTCGGTTCGGAAAAACCCCGGACCAATGGCATTCACACATATACCGCTTGAGGACCAGCTTTCGGCCATCGCCCGGGTCAGTTGCGCGACACCACCCTTCGATGCCCCATAGCTGAGTCCCCCCGGAAAGGCCCGGCTGGACTGGAGCGAGGCAAAATTGACGATCCGCCCCCATCCCTTTGCCTTCATTCCGGCGACAAGATGCTGCGACAGAAAGAAGGGTACCGCAAGATTCAGCCCGATCGTGATATCCCATCCCTCGGGCGAGACATCATCCGCAGCTTCGCGCGTGTTGATCCCGGCGGCATGCACGACAATATCCGGTGCGCCAAATGGCTGTGCCGCAACAACCGCCAGCTCGGCCAGCCCATCACGATCCGAAAGATCCCAAGGTAAGGCGTGGACCTGATCCAACTCTGCCAACGCCTGAGCACGCCGGGCGACGCCAACAACCATGGCGCCAGCCTGCGACAGAATGTGGGCTGCGCGACGCCCGAGGCCTGAACTGGCCCCGGTCACCAACGCGACATGTCCTGTAAGATCAGGGTGATAGGTCACGAGCAGACTCAGTCTTCGGCTGTCAGATCAAAGTTTTCGCCGGGGAAAAACTTGGCCAGTCGAATATCTGCCGTACGCGCATGCGCCTCCATTCCTTCCAGGCGCGAGATGCGGGCCGTGGCCTGGGCGATTGGTTTCATCGCGTCCGCAGTCGAGCGCTGCCAGGTCACGATTTTCATGTATTTATGCACGCTCAGACCACCGGTATAGGTCGCGGCGCGGCTGGTCGGCAGCACGTGATTGGTGCCCGAGGCTTTGTCACCGAAGGCCACCGTAGTCTCTTCGCCCAGAAACAACGACCCGTAGCAGGTCAGCCGATCCAGCCACCAATCAAGATCGTCTGCCATCACCGTCAGGTGTTCCGGGGCGTATTGATCAGATGTCGCAGCCATCTCTTCACGGTCTGCACACAGGATGACCTCGGCATAGTCGCGCCATGCTGCGGTCGCGTTTTCACGGTTCACCTCGGGCAGATCATCGATCAGAACCGGCACCAGACGCATGACCTCTTCGGCCAAATCACGATTGTCTGTCACCAGCCAGACCGGCGAGTTGTAGCCATGTTCGGCCTGTCCAACCAGATCGGTCGCGACAACCATCGGGTCAGCGGTGGCATCCGCAAGGACGAGACTGTCGGTCGGCCCCGCGATCATGTCGATACCAACGCGTCCAAACAGGATGCGTTTGGCTTCGGCCACAAACTGGTTGCCGGGACCCACAAGGATGTTTGCCTTTGGCAGGCCAAACAGCCCGAAGGTCATCGCCGCAACTCCCTGCACGCCACCCATGGCCATGATCTTGTCTGCGCCACAGATATGCGCCGCGTAGACGATCGCAGGCGCGATACCAACATCAGGACGCGGGGGCGAACACGCCACGATGTGCTTGCATCCCGCCACCTTGGCCGTCGTCACCGTCATGATTGCACTGGCGATGTGGCTATACCGACCGCCCGGCACGTAACAGCCTGCAGCATCTACAGGGATCATCTTCTGCCCGGCTGTTAGGCCCGGCACAACCTCCACCGCGATGTCGGTCATGGATGCCTTTTGCGCCTCGGCAAAACGTTTGACATTGCCGTGGCTGAACTCGATATCCCGCTTCAGCTTTTCCGGGACCGCATCGATCGCGGCCTGGATTTCTGCATCGCTGAGGATGACATTGCCTTCGTACTTGTCAAATTTGGCAGCGTATTCCAACGCTTTGGCATCGCCCCCTGCTTCGATGTCGTTCAGAATCCCCTGAACGATTTCGCTCACATCCGAGGCGCCGCTGCGCGCGGTCAGCGTGGCTTTCTTGAGGTACTCACGGGTCATGAAGTGACTCCTTTTTCCTACCGCGTCTTTCGGCGGCTTAACGATAGACATCAGGCAAAAGTGAGGTCGAGAACGCCGGAATATAGGCGATCATCAGTGTCACGATCAGCATGAAGAAGACGAAGGGGATGGCGCGGTAAGCGATCTTGAGGATCGACTCGCCCGTAATTCCCGAGACAACGAACAGATTTAGCCCCAGCGGTGGGGTGATGAACCCAACCCCAAGCGCCGTGATCATCATGATGCAGAACTGAATCTGGTTCATTTCGATTTCTTGCGCCAACGGGTACAGGATCGGCGCCAGTATCACGATGTTGGGTGTCGTTTCCATGACGCAGCCCGCTATGATCAGGATCAGAACCATCATGCCGATCAGAACGTATTCGTTGGTGCTGACCGAGGTCAGAGCGCCGACAAAGCCCTGTGGCACGCCGATAATGGCCAGAGCCTCGGCCAGCGGGATGGAGAACGCGATGATCGGAAGGATCACACCGTTGACCTTGGCCGAACTGACCAGCATCGCCGGGAAGTCGGACAGCTTTAGCGTGCCTAGGATAAATCCGATGACGATGGTGACAACCACGGCCACCGCGCCGGCCTCGGTCGGGGTCAGTTTGCCCGAAAAGATGCCGTAAAAGATGATCCCCGGCACAAGGAATGCATACCAGCCGGACTTGACCGTCTTCCACAGGTTCGCGCGCCATTCGGCGGCGGTCATCATGCCACCACCTTCCCAGAGGTTGAGCCGGTTCATCACCACATTGGTGATCAAGATCGCGGTCAGGATCAGAAGGCCGGGGATCAACGCTGCAAGGAACAGGGTCGAAACCGCAATGCCCAGCACAAGCCCGATGATGATATAGGCGATGGAGGGCGGGATCAGGATGCCGGTACAGGCCCCTGCGGCAACCAAGGCGCAAGCATAGGGGCGCGGATAGCCGCTTTCGACCAACCGGTCGATGGTCATGCGACCAACCGCGGCAGCACCTGCCGCATCCGAGCCGGAGATCGCCGCGAACATGCCGCACACAAGAACAGTGGCCGAGCCAAACCCACCCTTGGCCCAACAGGTCAGCGCCTCGGCTACGTCCAGAAATTTGCGACTGAGCCCCGTTCGGACAAGCACATCCCCGGTCAGGATGAACAGCGGAACGGCTGTCAGCGCGAAGGCGTCAATGCCCGAGAACAGTTTTTCACCCACAAGGCTCAGCGGCAATGCGCCGGACATGAGCAGCATGGTGATCGACGCGGCGCCGATGGCGGCCCAGACCGGGACGGCCAGCGCCACAAGCACGACGAAGAGAATGACAGAGGCGTAGAAATCCCAGCCAAGTTCCAGCGTTTGACCGCCGAGTTGTTGCCACATCATGGCTCGATCCCTCCCTTAATCAAACAGCTTGTCGCCTTCGTAGACGGGACGGCCCGCTCGAAGGTCGGCAACATCGCGGAGGAAGGACTGCACCAGCCGGAAGATGACCAGCGCGAAGCCGAACGGCACCGCCATGAGGAAAAAGACCTGACTGATCCGCAGACCGTGCGTGACGGACCCGAATTTCCAGGACACGTGGACGGTCTCCCAAGACCAGTAGATCGCAACAAGCGCCACAATGAACATGACGATGTCGCCGAATATGTAGAGCAGCGTTTTGACGGTGTGCGGCACGTAGTGCATCAGAACATCAATGCGGATATGCCCGCGCTCTTTCACTGCGGCGGCTGCCCCGATCCATGCAAGATAGATAAACGCATACCGGACGATTTCTTCGCCCCAGATGGATGAGTAGGCAAAGAGCTCGCGCCGGACCACTTCGATGAACATCGTGCCGACAAGCATGACGTAGAAGACTAATAGCAGCCAACGTTCGGCGTTCTTATCAATCGCCCTAAAGAGCTGAGACATGGCATCCTCACTGCCGTCGCGCAGAGGCGACGTGTTCTAGTGGGTTTTTTGGTAAAACAAGAATTGGGTGAGCCGACGCACAAGGCGTCGGCCCAGAGACGCCATCAGGCGTCATGCACGTAGTATTTCGCGCGCGTCCCTGCGGCTTCTTCCAGCTTGGCGAAGGTCTCCATGGACCCGGCCAATTCGGTTTTGAAACCATCCCATTCGCTGCGCTGGTACCCGCCGACCTCTTGCCACTCGGCCAACTGATCTTCGCTCAGCGAGTGGAATTCGACACCATTGGCAATCAGCTGCGACATCGCATAGGCGCGCGCCGAGGGCACCTTGGACAGGTTTTGCTGCTGGGTGACATCACCCGCAAACTCGATACCTTCCTTCACATCCGTTGGCAGGCTGTCGAACCATTCGAGGTTGATCGAATAGACCTGGCTGTCCGGCACCGCCTGCGTGAAGGTCACGTGGCTCAGAATCTCCCCGAAACCAAAGACTTGCAGCGCGCCGACCGAGGGATCAAGTGCGTCTGCAACACCCTGTCGGATGGCCGACGGGGTCTCACCCCATGCTACAGGCGTCGGGTTTGCACCGACCATCCCGTAGTACTGCTGCAGCATTTTTGATCCCGGTACACGGAATTTGACGCCGGACATATCACCGGGCGTGATGATCGCATTGCCACCTTTGCGAACCGCAACGACACGCGGGTCGATCACGATGTACATCAGCGCCTTAAACCCGGATGCCGCGATTTTTGGATCGACTTCCGACTTCCAGGCCTCGGACGAGGTCAGGTTTGTAAACCGCTGGTTCGAGCCGCAGAAATAGGGAAGATTGATAAGGTCCACGACACTTGCGAACGGCGCGAAATTGGCCAGCGAGTGCTGCGCGCACTGAATCGTACCGCCTTGGACTGCCTGCGCCAAGGCCCCGCCCGCACCAAGCTGTCCGCCCGGAGCAAGCTTCACATAGACTTTGCCATTCGTCATGTTCTGGATGTTTTCTTTAAGATCCAGCTGCATGATCGGATAGCTCCGCGATGCGCCCAGAACATATGCGGTGGCCAGCGTCATCTTGAATTCCGCGGCATTTTCGCGATCACGTTCTTCTGCCGCTGTTTGCGCTGCGGCCTCGCTGGACCACAATGTGCCCGCAGCACCCGCAACCATGGCCGCCGTGAACGACCCGGTGCCCGCAAGTTTCAGAAAATTCCGACGCTCAGCCGAAGCCAGCTCCTGTTTGGTCTTGTCCATGTGTTATCCTCCCGTTGGACTTTTTTTCGGATTTATTCCTTTGGTTTTTCCTCCGAAATTTCTTTTGCTTCGCTGCGTAGAATGCCGACCGAGAAGGCGATGGCCGCCGCGAACAAGATCAGCATTTCCCAGACGTTGTTGACCAGAGGCGCTTTCCAGACCGCCCCGATCACCACATTCGCGACAAAGGCAACCAGCAATATCCCTGCTATCAAGTACGGCATGCACCCTCCCTGACCCGCCCAATGTACGGCACCGAGTCGCAGCAAATGTAAGCGCTTACATTTTGTGATGCAAGCGCTTACATTATATCTATGCTAAGCTGGCCTTTGACTTCGCCCTTTTGCTTGCACGCAACCTGGGCTAGGTGCCCGCCCCGAATGATAAGAAAAACCATGCTTCAAAGCGGAAACGAAAACCCGGTCCCCACGCTCGCAGATGTTGCGCGTCATGCGAAGGTATCCACCGCAACCGTATCACGGTGTCTGAATTCGCCCGAGCGGGTCGGGCCGGACACCCGCGCCCGCGTTCTGGCCGCCGTCAGCGAGCTTGGCTATGCGCCAAATTTCGGCGCAAGGGCCCTTGCGGCGCGGCAGACGAATACGATCGCCGCTGTGATCCCGACGATGGAAAACGCCGTATTTGCGCGTGGGCTGCAGGCTTTTCAGGAAGAACTTGTCCGACAAGGTAAAACGCTGCTGGTTGCATCATCGGCCTATGATGCCGAGCTTGAGGAACAACAGGTGCGTGCGTTGGTGGCAAGGGGCGCCGACGGCCTTCTGCTGATCGGGTACGATCGCGAACCAGAGATCTACGATTTTCTTGAAAAGCGTCGCGTGCCAACCTTGATCGCTTGGTCTTTCAACCCCGAGGAATCGCGGACCGCGATCGGCTTTGACAACCGGGCGGCCATGCACGCCCTCGCCCGACAAGTCATCGCACAGGGGCATCAGCATATCGGTTGCATCTCCGCTCCGACCCGGTCGAACGATCGCGCGCGCGGGCGCGTGCACGGTATCCGTGATGCCAAGATCGAAGCGGGCCAGGATCCGGATTCCGTATTTCTGATCGAGACCGCCTACGGCATCGAAACCGGCGAGATCGCATTTCGCGAGCTTATGACAGCGGCGCCGCAGACGACGGCAGTGATGTGCGTGAACGACGTTTTGGCTGTCGGCGCGTTGCGCGCAGCGCGCGAAATGGGCCTGAAGGTTCCAAAGGACATATCGATCACCGGTTTTGACGACATCGAGATTGCCATGCTTGCCGAACCAGCCCTGACAACCGTTCATGTCCCCCATCGCGAGATGGGACGCCGCGCTGCGGGTATGCTTATTCAAATGATCACAGATGGCCTGAAAGGTCAGAGCGTCGAACTGCCAACTGAAATCCGGTTACGCCAGTCGCTGGGGCCGGTTCCGCCGACTTAACAGTGATTGCTTTGCGGCTGATCATCCTTTGCACAAGCTGCATCTTGAACCGCATCACAATCAGTCACTCCGCCCCCACTTGCGCAATGAACGGCTGGTCCGGCAGCTCGGCCCTCATCTCAGCCGAGTCTTGTGGTTTAGTGCGCAAATCTTTCAAGAAAGACGACCTCAGTTTGGAGGTGTCAGCATGGTTGTGAGTGTCGCGGTTGTGGCCAGAACCGCCAGTCCGACGATGACCTCGACCTCGATAGATCGGGCAAGGTGGTGGCCCGCTTTGGCGTCTCGATTTCGCAGGGCCGGAACAAATCGCAGTTTATTTGCGGCCGCCAACGTCAACAGGCACCCGACAAGCAGGACTTTGACCAGCAGCGCGCGTCCGTAGCCCGTAGAAACCAAACCCTGCACCGTACCTACAAGCAGCCAGGACATCCACAGACCCGCAGCAATCAAAACTGGAACCGCCAGCGCAGCGGCTTGCCCAAACCGACGCCCCAGCGCAGCCGCGTCTTCAATGCACTCGGGCCGCAGCGCCAACGCCCGCAGCGGGCTGAATATTCCGAGCCAAAAGGCTATGCAGAGCAGATGCAAAAACAACAAGAGTTGGACATAAAGATAGTCCATCTGAAGAACATGCCCGATCTGCGCAAATGACCACAAAGCCAGCGCTCCGCCCGGCAACGCGATCCAATTACCGACGCGCGGCAAAGACAGCCCGACAAGAATCAAAACCGCCCCGGCCAGCCTGTACACCAGCGCATCGCCTGCGGAAGTCTGCCAAAGCAGACCAAGCATCTCAGGGTCGACCAGACCCTCCACGCTGCCCGTCAAGGCCGCCGCGCCAAGCATGAAGCCGGTTATCGCAGCCACAATAGCGAGACAAGCGAGGGTCATCGCCTGGCGCTTCATCATCAGACGCACCGGTTTGACAAGATCCGAATACAGGCAATTGACGAGAACAAGCCCGGCCGCTCCCACAAACCCGATATAAAGCATGAGCTTGGCGAGGAGTGCCGCAACTTCCCAGATGTCTGGCATGCTCATTCCACAGTAAAGGAAAACTCACCTTGCATCACATGGCCATCCTCACCCAATCCACGCCATTCGATGACGTAGAGGCCGGTTTCGGCGGTCGGCAAGGGAACCGCAAACACCCGATCGAAACCCGTTTGCTCACCGAGTTCGAGGCTGACTGAGGGACTATTGTCATGCACCATTTCTACCCGCGTCAACCTGATGCCCTTGTCAAAAGTAAGGCCGATTTCAGCAGGTGCCGCATCAATTGTCGCGCCATGCGCCGGCGTCGTCTCCTGCACCTTTGAATGCGCCAGTGCGCCAGCGGGAAGCAGGCCCGTGAGGACGAGCGCTACAACTTTTTTCATGGGTAAATCCTCAATTCACTCAATGGCGCATGGATACCACGAATCTACGTGATCGCCAGAGCAACGTCACCTCGAGCTGACCCTCACCGAGGCGGGATCAACTTACTTCCGTCGCAGGCGCAGGTGCATCGTACAGAAAACAAAACGATATCCGGACTGACCTTTTCCCAGCCGGGTGGCCAAGGACCGATCAAACCGCCAGCACATTCTTGATTTCGCCGGATCAGGCGGCGTCTTCTTTCGGGGGCTCTTTGGCCCCGGTCATGAAAGCCACTGCATCCGACATCGTGTAGTCTTTGGGATCAATCGTGCAAAGCCGTTTGCCCAGCCGATGCACGTGAATACGGTCGGCAACCTCAAATACATGCGGCATGTTATGGCTGATCAGGATGATCGGTATGCCTCGGGCGCGCACATCCTGGATAAGCTCCAGCACCTTGCGACTTTCTTTTACGCCCAATGCGGCGGTCGGTTCGTCCATGATGATGAACTTGGTCGCAAAGGCCGCGGCACGCGCAACCGCGACACCCTGCCGTTGACCACCTGACAGCGTCTCGACAGCCTGATTGATCGACTGCACCGTCATCAACCCAAGTTCAGTCAGTTTTTCGCGCGCAAATTTCTCCATAGCGGGACGGTCGAGTTGACGCAGATACCGCCCCATGAATCCCGGCTTTCGGATCTCGCGCCCCATGAACATATTGTCTGCAATCGACAGCGCCGGCGACATTGCCAGTTGCTGATAGACAATCTCGATCCCCATGTTCCGCGCGTCGATAGGAGAGGAGAAGTTTACCTTTTCCCCCTCGATCAGGATTTCGCCTTCGTCCGGAATCGTGGCACCGCAGATCGCCTTGACGATGGAAGATTTGCCTGCGCCGTTGTCCCCGATCACCGCAAGGATTTCACCTTGCCGCAGTTCAAAGTCGGAATGATCGATTGCGGTGACGTGGCCATAGCGCTTCACGATCCCGCGGCCCTGGACGACTGGTGTTGTGTCTGACATTAGCCCGATACCTTTCTGATCCACTGGTCGACAGCGACCGCTGCGATGATGAGAAGACCGATCAGCAGGAAGGTCCACTGCGCATCCGCCCCCAGCAATCTCAGCCCCAGGGTAAAGACGCCGACGATCAGCGCCCCGAACAGCGACCCCAGAATGGACCCCCGCCCGCCAAACAATGAGATGCCACCGATCACCACTGCGGTGATGCTTTCGATATTGGCCAACTGGCCCGATGTCGGTGACACCGATCCGATGCGCCCAATCAGAGCCCATCCCGCAAACGCACAGATCAAACCCGAGAGCATATAGACCGACATCAGCGTTCTGTGGACATTGACACCCGACAGTTCGGCGGCCTCGGGGTCGTCACCCACGGCATAGACATGCCGACCCCAGGCCGTGTGTTTGAGCGCGTAGGCCAGCACAAAAATCAAAACGAGCATAAAGATGACGCCGACTGTAAATGTCGCGCCGCCCACACTGAATTTGGTGCCAAAGAACTGAAGGAACGGCGCGTTGGCCTCGATATCCTGACTGCGAATGGTCTCATTCGCAGAGTACAGGAAATTTGTGGCCAGCACGATCTGCCACATCCCGAGCGTGACGATAAACGGCGGAAGTTTCACGCGGCTGACAAGCCAGCCGTTGAGGGCACCGATCAGGGTTCCCATTGCAAGTCCACACATCACCGCAACGGGGACCGGGATACCGTATCGGAATGTGAACTGGCCCATGATCACGGATGAGAAAACCATGATCGCACCAACGCTCAGATCGATGCCTGCGGTCAGAATGACCAGACTTTGCGCTGCGGCCACGATGCCGACAATCTGAACCTGTTGCAGGATCAGGGTCATCGCGAAGGGTGAGAAGAATTTTGAACCCAGCAGAAGGCCAAAGATCGCTATCGCCCCAATCAGGACGATCAGCGGAACGAAGGACGGATTGACATGGAGAAGATGCTGCAACTTCCCCAGAACACCACGCCGATGATCCTCAAACTCTGCCACTGTTTCCGTTTTGCTGGCGGCGGCTTCGAATTCCTGGGCGCTTTGGTTTGCTTCGGACATATCTCCCCCTTTTTCGTGGCCTGCAATAGCCCCCACGAAATCAGTGTACAGGAAGTTTCAGTTTGCTGGTGAACGGAATGATGAGGCGCTCTGATACGCCTCACCATGAAAGGGCGGTATCAGCCCCAGCAGAGATCAAGACCTTCTGCGACCGAAAGCGACTCTACACCATCAACGGGCTGGTCGGTGATAAGCGCAACACCCGTGTCATAGAAGTCCTTGCCGGGCGTGTTTTCAGGCTTCACGCCCTCGTCGGCCCACTTCTTCACGGCTTCAACCCCTAGCGATGCCATCAACAGCGGATATTGCTGGCTTGTGGCTCCGATCACTCCGGCTTCGACGTTTTGAACGCCGGGGCAACCCCCATCGACCGAAACGATCAGGACGTCGTTCTCACGCCCGATGGATTTCAGCGCCTCGTAAGCCCCTGCTGCAGCGGGTTCGTTGATCGTGTGCACAACATTGATCGAAGGGTCCTTGGCCAGAAGGTTTTCCATCGCACGACGGCCGCCTTCCTCGTTGCCATCCGTGACATCGCTGCCAACCAGACGCGCATCGGTTTCATCACCAATGACATTCGGGTCCGCCAGGTCTACGCCGAAACCATCCAGAAAGCCCTGATTGCGCAGAACATCCACCGTCGGCTGGCTGACGTTCAGATCAAGGGTGGCAATTTTTGCGTCGGCCGCTGCATCGCCCATCTTGGCTTTGGCCCATTGGCCGATCAGCAAACCCGCCTTGTAGTTGTCCGTCGCAAAAGTTGCGTCGGCAGAGTCAATCGGGCTGAGCGGCGTATCCAGCGCAATGACCAACACGCCTGCGTCCCGCGCCTGCTGAACGGCAGGCACGATCGAGCTTGTGTCAGAGGCCGTCAGCAAAATACCCTTGGCACCATCGAGAATGCAGGTTTCGATGGCCTGGACCTGCGTTTCATGGTCGCCATCAACCTTGCCAGCGAACGCCTTGAGCGTCATGCCCAACTCTTCTGCTTTGGCAGTCGCGCCTTCCTTCATTTTGACAAAGAAAGGATTGGTGTCCGTCTTGGTGATCAGACATACGGTTTCTCCGGCCGCCTGAGCAGATGCAGCCGCCATCGTCAGCACCGTCGCTGATGCGGCAAGCGTGAGTAGATTTCTCATGTTGTCCTCCCAAAATAGATTTCGCCTCGCCAGCGTGCCCGCAAGACGTGCCTCCATCCTCCAATGAAGGTCTTGTTCAAGAAACCGTGATTCTGGTCTCTGTGTCAATAAATAAATAAAGTTTATTTATTAATTTACCCGAGCGCCTTTTCATAAGAAAACAAGGCGTTTATGTTCAGAATTATGGAGAAAGAGGCGCTCAAAATCCTGACCGGCGGGGTCAGTCAAAGCGGTGTTCGTGACCACAACGAACGTCTGATTTTGACCGTTTTACAACGACATGGACCTACAGCAGGCGCAGATGTCGCACGGCTGACGGGGCTGTCTCCGCAGACAGTATCGATCATTTTACGCAAGCTCGAAAAAGACCAGATTCTCAAACGCGGAACCCCTTTGCGTGGAAAAGTTGGCAAGCCTTCGGTTCCGATGGAACTCAACCCCGAAGGCATCCTGTCTGTGGGGATGAAAATCGGGCGGCGCAGTGCCGATCTTCTGTTGATCGACTTTACGGGCAAGCCCCGCCACCAGCTGACAACGGCCTACGACTATCCCCTGCCCGATGTGATTTTCGGATTTCTCGAAACCGGTTTGGAAACGCTTTTGGCCCGCGAGCCCCAAAGGTTGCGCGACCGTGTCTGCGGTATCGGGATCGGAACCCCGTTCGAGCTTTGGAAATGGCACGACCTTACGGGAATTGCTGCAAGAAAGTTCAGCTCATGGAGAAATGTCAACTTCTTCTCGGAAGTTGCCAAATTCACTGACCTGCCGGTTTTTGTTGTGAATGACGCAACCGCCGCGTGCCGCGCCGAGCACCTGTATGGCCGCGGGGCCGAATACCGTGACTATTTCTATTTCTTTATCGGCTCGATGATCGGTGGCGGTGTCGCACTGAACGGCACCGTATTTGAAGGCAACCAAGGCAATGCGGGTGCTCTGGGTGCCATGCGTACAACCGGTCCTCTGGGTGAAAGCCAGCAATTGATCGACACCGCCTCGTTGTTCCTGCTTGAGGATAGGTTAATCGAAGCCGGTGTTGATCCCAGGATTCTCTGGAACAAGCCGCAGGATTGGAGCAGCATCTCACGTTATGTCGAGCCGTGGATCGGAACCACCGCCCAGGAACTGGCAAAGGCGGCGCTGTCGATCTGCGCCGTCATCGACTTCGAGGCTATTTTCATCGACGGGGCTTTCCCGACCGACGTTCGGGACGAGCTTGTCGCCCGCGTGCGCCGGTATTTGGCAAACCAGGACAAACGCGGTTTGATTCCTCCTGTTGTGGAAGCAGCCGCGATTGGAGAAAACGCGCGAGGTATCGGAGCCGCGAGCAGCCCGATTTTCCGTCAGTTTCTTTTGAACACGAATGCGGGTCTTTCTGGGATGTAGACGACCTCATTCCAGTTTGCGCCACCCAGGCATCTCGCGATACCGATACCCCCTACGACGGTGTCTGCGCGCTCACTGAGGACAGCGCCCCGCGTAAATATTTGCCCTTGGCCGCTATGACCGAAATTTCTACGCGCAGTGATGCGGCGTGTTGCTTGCCGGACCAAGTTCTGGCCTGCAACCAGACAGGTGTGCCGGACAGACTAGGCCCGCCACACGATGTGGCGGGCCTGATCAAGGCATCTGAAGGTGAGGGTCAGACGCTTTGATATTTCAACGCCTCTTTTATCGTCACATCCGGTGTTGCCTTTTTGCGAAAGAGACGCTCTTCGACCGCGCGCAGCGCAACATAGAACATCGGTGTGAACAGCAGTCCGAACACCGTGACGCCCAACATGCCCGAGAAGACCGAGACACCAAGCGCCTGGCGCATCTCAGCGCCTGCACCGGTTGCGACCATCAGCGGCACAACGCCCAGAATGAATGCGAGCGAGGTCATGACGATCGGACGCAGCCGGGTTTGAGCCGCCTGAACCGCAGCCTGCCAGCGATCCAAACCCTGATTCTCGGCCTGGCGCGCGAACTCGACAATCAGGATCGCGTTCTTTGAGGCCAGTGCGACGAGCACGACAAACCCGATCTGAACAAGGATGTTGTTATCCAGCCGGGCAATCCATACCCCGGTGATCGCAGACAGAAGTACCATCGGCACGATCAGGATCACTGCGGCGGGCAGAGCCCAGCTTTCATACTGTGCGGCCAGAACAAGGAACACGAAGAGAACGGCGAAACCAAACACAAGCAGCGCGGTGTCGTCTGTATTCTTCTCCTGATAGCTCAGCTCGGTCCATTCATAGCTGATTCCGGCGGGCAGAATCTGGTCGGCCAGTTTCTCCATGCGCTCCAGAGCTTCCGCTGAGGACACACCCGGCATCGTCTGGCCTTGCACGGCGGCCGCGGGGAAGAGGTTGTAGCGCGGCTGGCGTAGCGGGCCAGTTGTATCCTCAAAGCTTGCCACAGCTCCAAGAGGCACCATGGCACCATCGTCAGACCGGGTACGTAAACGCGCGACATCCTCGGCGGTTTCGCGGAACTGGGCATCCGCTTGTGCAACCACGGTATAGGTGCGGCCAAACAGGTTGAAGTCATTCACATAAGACGACCCAAGATAGACCTCCAACGCTTCGTTGATATTGGCAACCGGCACGTTCAGCATCTCGGCGCGTTCACGATCGATCTCGGCCCAGACACGTGGGGTGCCGGTGGAATAGAGCGAGAAGACAGCGACCAGTCCGGGATCTGCGTTGGCCTCAGCAGACAAGGCACGCGCAGCTTGTTCCAGCGCAACCGGACCGACATTGCCCGTGTCCTGCAGCATCATTTTGAATCCGCCACCGGTCCCGATCCCGCGCACTGGCGGGGGCGCGATGACAAAGATCGCCGCATCGTCGATACTTGCCATGCGCTGGCGGGCTTCGGCCAGAACTTCTTCGGCCTTTACGCCCTGTGCCTTACGATTTTCAAACGGTGTGGTGGCAAAGAAAATCACGCCGGTGTTGGATTCAGTGGTGAAGGTCGCACCGTTGAAGCCAGAGAAGACAGCGGCGTTTTCCACGCCTTTGATCTCAAGCAATTCATCAACCGCGTGGCGAACGATCTTGTCCGTACGTTCCAGCGATGCACCCGGAGGCAGTTGGACGACTGTAATGTAGTACCCCTGATCCTGCTCAGGAACGAAGCCACCCGGAACCTTCGAGAATTGTGCATCCGTCAGCAACAGAAGGCCGGCAAACAGGCTCAGCATGATGGCTGGCACACGAACCAACCGGCGGGTGGCCCAGGCATAGCCGTTGGACGCGCGATCAAAGCCCGCGTCAAACTTGGACAATGCAAAGACCACCGGACGCATCAGCAGGCCGGGCTTCTGTTCACCATGAGGCTTCAGCAGCATCGCGGCCAGCGACGGCGACAGGGTCAGCGACACCAGCAGAGATATCGCAGTGGCAGCGGTGATTGTGACGGCGAACTGACGATAGAACTCGCCCGAAATACCGGCAACGGCTGCTGTCGGGATAAACACCGCCGCGAGGACAAGAGAGGTCGCAACCAGTGCACCAGAGACTTCGGTCATCGTCTTACGTGCTGCGTCGCGCGGCGACGCGCCGTTGCGGATGTGTTTCTCAATCCCTTCGACTACGATGATCGCATCGTCAACAACGATACCCACCGCAAGGACCAGCCCGAACAGCGATAGGTTGTTGATCGAATACCCCAGTGCCGACATGACCGCGAATGTGCCAACCAACGATACAGGGATTGCAAGAATGGGTGTCACAGCGGCACGCCATGTGCCCAAGAACAGCAGGATCACTGCCACAACCAAAACGACGGCTTCGATCATGGTTTTGACAACCGCATCAATCGACGCCTGAATGTATTCGGTCGGGTTATAGATCACGTCATAGGCCAGACCTTCGGGAAAGTCCTGGCTCAACCGCTCGACCGTTTCAAGCACATCGGCGGCGGTTGCAAGTGCATTGGTGCCGGGACGCTGGTTCACTACCATCGCGACAGCGGCATCCTTATTGAGATAGGCACGTGTCGTATAGTTCGCAGCACCCAGTTCGATGCGCGCGATGTCGGACAGGCGTACGATCCGGCCTTCATCCCCGCGTTTCACGATGATCCGTTCGAACTCGGATACATCGGTCAAACGGCCCGCCGTTTGCACCGATACCTCAAAATCCGCAGCATCCGGTGTCGGTTGCTGGTTCAGAAGGCCGGATGCGACCTGTGCGTTCTGGCTCCGCAGGGCCGAGATCACTTCGCCCGGGGTCATATCGAGCGCGGCGATACGTTCGGGATCCAGCCAGATGCGCATGGAGTAATCCCGCGCACCGAACAGGGTCACGTCGCCGACACCACCAAGCCGCGTCAGCTCATCGCGCACGCGTTGCGCCGCGTTGGTGATGTACAGTGCATCGCGTGAGGCATCCGGCGAGAACATATGCACAACCAGCAACAAATCCGGAGACGCCTTTTGCGTGATCACACCAAGGCGGCGTACGGTTTCCGGCAGGCGTGGCTCGGCAATCGCGACCCGGTTCTGAACCAGAACCTGTGCTGCATCCAGATCAGTGCCCAGTTCAAACGTGACGGTGATTGTCAGATTCCCGTCCCCGGTCGCTTGCGACGACAGATAGAGCATCCCTTCCACGCCGTTGATCTGCTGTTCAAGCGGTGTTGCAACCGTTTGCGCAATCGTCTCTGCAGAAGCACCGGGGTACTGCGCGCGCACCTGCACCGTCGGAGGTGCAACCTCGGGGTACTGCGCGACCGGCAGCGTGAAATAGCTCAGAGCTCCGACGATGGTGATAAATGCGGAAATCACAATCGCAAATATTGGTCGGTCAATAAAGAAATGGGGCAGTTTCATTGGAATGTCCTCACCTGAATTTTGCCTCGCGCTCAGCGCGACGCGACCTTGGTCGTTTCTGTGTGTGATGTCTGGTGAACCTGCACTTTCGCACCAGCGGCAATCATATGCAGCCCGCTGACAACCACCTGCTCGCCCGCATCCAGACCCTCGACGACGCGCAATCCATCATGACGATCATGAAGAACGACATCGCGGCGGCTGACCGCATTGTCAGCATCGACAACCCAGACGAACTTGGCGGCCTGATCCGAGTTGATTGCCTGTTCTGGGATGACAATGCCTTGCGCATCTGTCTCGGCGGCCATCCGCATACGCCCGAACATTCCGGGCACCAGAAGGCCATCAGTGTTGTTCAGCACCGCATGGCCCCTCAGGGTCCCAGTGCTTGCATCCAGCCGGTTGTCGACAAAATCGATCTGGCCGGGATACTCGAAATCCACGGCCCCGGTGAGCTTGATCTCGACCGGCAGATCACCGGCAACGCCGCGAAAACCTGCCTCGTCGTGAAGGCGCATATAGTCAAGATATTGCTGTTCGGTCACGTCAAAGACGAAATGAATCGGATCGATGGAAACGATCGTTGTCAGTGGGGTTGAGGTAGAGCCCGCAGAAACCAAATTACCTTCGCTTACAAAATCGTCGGATATCCGCCCCGTGACCGGCGCATGAATTTGCGTGAATTCAAGGTCCAGCTGTGCGCGTTCGATCGCTGCCTTGGCCGAGGCGACACTGGCCTTCGCAATCGCCGCGTTCTGTCTCCGCGTGTCCAGAACGGACTGACTGATATGGCCTTGTTCGCGCAGGCTTTCAGCCCGCGCAAGTTCGGCCCGGCTAAGCTCGGCAGCTGCTTCGGCTTCAGTCAGGCCGGCCTGAGCGTCTGACAAGATCGCCCGATAAGGACGCGGGTCAATCGAGAAAAGCAAATCGCCCTTCTGAACGATCTGGCCGGACTTAAAATGCACGTTGTCCAGGTGTCCGGACACGCGGGCGCGGACCAAAACTTCGTCCACCGCTTGGAACCGGCCAGTGAACTCGTCCCAAGCATCCACATCACGTCTTTCCGCCAGAAAAACCTCAACCGTCGGCGCAACAGGTGCTGCAGCGGGTGCGGAGGCCTGCGCCGCAGCTACAAAACTGGGAAGTTCAAATTTGCTCGCTCCGTACCAAAGACCAGCGGCAACAGCGGCGCCGATCGCGATACCGGAAAACAGGGAACCTTTGTATGACATCATTCTATCCTCACCTTTGGGCAATAGCCCGGGGTTGTGGGTAGAATGTCGCTTTTAGTACCCGCTCGTGTAGCCAGTTGGCAGGACCATCACTATTTCCCGTCAGGACGCAATTGAAGCGACGCCAGATAATCTATTATCTTCAAAAGCTTGGAGGGTTTGACACAAGGAAATCCACGAACGCCCTGACGCGCGGGGCGACGAGTCTGCGGTCGAGATAGACGATGGAGTAGGGAAATCTGTCCATCCGGACCTCCTGCATCACTTCCACCAACCGGCCTTTTTCCAGCGAGTCAAGGATCAGGTAAGTCGGGAGTTGCGCAATCCCAAGACCGGCCTCTGCAGCTTGGTGGATCGCGTCGATATCATTTCCGATCAGGACCGGATCAAGCGTCCGGCGCACCACATTGCCTTCACACTCGAATATGAAAGGAAACAACCGTCCTGTGTTCTGAGCGCGATAATGTATGCCCCGATGTGCTTCCAGATCAGGTATTCGCTGTGGGTGCCCGTAGCGTTTTACATAAGACGGTGCCGCGACAGTGTGGATGACATCATCGAACAGCTTTCGTGCGACCAGATTGGCACTGTCACCCAGTTCACCGATACGAATGGCGACATCAATCCCCTCGGAAGCCAGATCGACAATCCGGTCCTCAAAGCGAAGCTCCACCTCGACATGCTTGTAGCGGCACATGAACGACAACACCCGCTGCGTCAGCCACATCCGCCCAAAAACGGCAGACGCCGAAACTACCAGTTTTCCCCTGGGCTCGTCCAAACTATCCGTGAATTCGGTTTTCAGACTCTCGGCATCATCCAGCAGCTTTCGCGCACCCTCCAGTAGCCGTTCACCTTCCACGGTCAGCGCGACCGAGCGCGTGGTACGCGAGAACAGCTTTGCGCCGACGTCGGCCTCGACACGCTGAACAGCTTTTGAGACGGCAGAACTGGTCATTCCTTCAATACGCGCCGCCGCTGCGAAGCTTTCTGTCAAAGCGACGCGGACAAACAGTTTGAGGTCCGACAGGTTATCCATGACCGCTAATTGCCGTCAGTCGCGCATCCTTTGTCAACAACTGATAACAGCAACCCTGTGTACAAAGGCGCGCCGAGGCCTCATTGGTCATGCGGCCTGATCGGACGCGTTCAGTTGAGCCAAGCCTGCTTTGAAGGTGGCAAGGTTCGCAGCACCCGGTAACCGCAGCTTCCGCCCTGTGACAGTGTCTGTCAGAAAAATCGACGGGACGCCCTGGACACCGAGGGCAAGACCTTGGCGCAGCGAGCCATCCACCCGCGCCCCGTAATCACCGTGGTCGATGGCGTCAGATATCGCCACAGGGTCGAGACCTACCCGCCTCGCCACATCTTCGATCACTTCGCGCGATCCAATGTCCCGCCCGTCTTCGAAGAAAGCCTTGAACATCGCCCTATGGAACCTGTCGAAATGCGGGGTTTCTTTGACGTATTCGGCAGCGGCCAACGCATCCTTGCTATAGGGCTGAACCGGCGGCAGTTTCAGGGGCAGCCCGCGCTCTTCCGCCAGCGGATAGACAGAGCGGCCCCAGACACCCAGCAAGTAGCCTCCGTCGGGGTCGAGCGTTGGGTTTGGGTAGGGACGCAGTTCAAACGCGTGCCAGTTCACGGTAATCGGGTGCTCGCTTTCGGCCCTCAATGCGTCAAGCACCGGTAATTCGAGATAGCAGTAAGGACAGACGTAGTCTGACCAGATGTCGATAACGATAGGATGAAGCTCTGACATGGTATCACCTCTTGCGCTGTGGTTATGACACGTAAGGTTGGGTTGTGCGCGTCAGAGCGGAATTGGTAAAAAGCCGCGATTACCGTTGCACGGAACGCAACGACTAATCCTGCGCAATTCGTTAGAGACCAAATTAACAGAAAATGGCGACGTGCGCTGATTAGCGGGAAGAAGCTTCGGCGGGCCGCCACATCGGACCAACAGCCAAAAGCAGAATAAGAGTGTTCCAAAGAACGTTCTGCCAGTGTCCGGAGGCAACCGAGCCAAAACTGTCAGCGGCAAACCATGCACAAGCACCATAAACCAGCGACTTTCGCACCGCTTCCGGCGCGTGATCGTAGGCCATTGTCGAAAGCGTCCAGACCATCACCGCCCAACCAATCAGGAACCCGCCTGCAAGCGCCGACAGAAAACGGATTTCCTCTGACTGGTAGTCCGGGAAGCCGTCGATGGGCCAGGTCAGGATATCAAGGCCGAGCCTGGCTGGCTCATTCGTAGCCGGGATTGTACCAAGTATCAGCGCCGGCCCAAAAAACCGATGACAATCGCCGAAATCTTCAGCCAGAACTTGTGTACAGCGTGTGTGTTCATGGTGACCCTATTCAATGTTTCGTCTGGACACTATCGGCGGTCCCGTAACTGCTGCAATTACCTCAGAGGTAAGTGCACTTAGTCGCGGCGTCGGCTAACACTATGCAATGACCGAATTTGCAAACGCACTGAAAACCTGGCGCGCGTCGCGCCGTCTCAGTCAGCTTGACCTGGCCATGGAGGCGCAGATTTCCACGCGGCATCTGTCATTCCTGGAAACTGGGCGCGCCAATCCCAGCCGCGAGATGGTCATACGGTTGGGTGAGGCGCTGAAGCTTCCGCTTGATGCCCGCAATCAGATGCTGACAAACGCAGGCTTTGCCATTCGCTATCAAGGTCGCGATTGGAACACCTCTGAAATGGCACCAATACGCCGCGCGGTTCAATGGCAGTTGGAGCGGCACGCGCCCTATCCAGGGTTGGCCGTTGATCGGTTGTGGACGATCCGAGAGGCGAACACGACAGCGCTTGCGCTCTTCGACCTGTTTGGCATCGGTGTCGGAGACAGCATGTTGGATCTGATGATGATGAGCGCGCTGCCGGAGTACGTCGAGAACTGGGCAGAGGTCGCCCATAGCGTAGCGACGCGACTTCGGACGGAGAACGCGGCTTCGGGTGGCGTGCCCAAATTCGAAGCCGTGATCGAATACTTGCTGGGCGTTCCGCAGCCAAAATCTATCACGCCCGGGCCGGTCATCCCGACTGTTCTAAAGCACGGTGATTTGCGCCTGTCGATGTTCGCGACCATTTCTCAGTTCGGGACACCGGAAGACCTTCTGCTCGATGGTTTGAAAGTCGAACTGTATTTTCCAAGCGACACGGCGACCCAAACCGCATTTGAACAGATGCATGCCGCCGCAGGGTCGTAGGCTTTTGAGGCGATTAACATGGCTCATGGGTGCTCTGGGCATCGCCCGGCGGATTCTATCGGAGATTACGAAGCGGTCACCTGGCCCGGGCGAATAGGTTTGAGAAAAGTGATCCCTGAGAGTGTTCTCGTAGAACTGCGCTGCCTGCTGCTGTTAATCTGGCTAAATGATCGCAAATTCTTCTTTCTTAGAGACTTGGTTTTGCGGCTGGGCGCTCGTTCAATTTCAGCCCCTCCAAATGTCGCACAACTCAAAGGGCTGCAGTCGGAGCGTACTCTTGCAGTGGGAGTTTAAGAATTCGTAACTTGCAGTTGCAAAGCGATGTGCCCCATAAACTATGAAGGAACATAACTGACAGCTTCATAAACAAGAATTCGTATAGGAGACTAACGTGAAAACTCGCTTGTTTCTTGCAGGGATCGGAATGGGCATCGCATTGTGCCCCGTACAGGTTGCGGCCGAAGACGCGAAGAGTTGGCTTTTGATGGAAGTTGCCGAAAACGCCACGCTCGAAAACGGTCAATTGGTCCTGACCGGGATTGATGATCAGATCACTCTGTTCACAGACCGACCTTATCGCGACGCGATGAATATGTCTGTTGAATCGATCGTGGAGAACTGGGGCCACGGCGAAAACAGCTTTGCGTCTGATCCGCCCAACGCAGCCTTGTCCGGTATGAGCGCTGGCAAGCAAGTTGGTATGATTGTCACCCTCAGCAATCCTAAGCTAGAGAATGATGCTCTGACCTTTGACTACGAGGCGTTGCATGGAACAGATGTAACACAGCTCGAGTCCGTCTCGCTGGTTGTCGACTCTATTTATTACACGTTTCAATGTTGGGCTTCGTGGGGTGAAGACTGCAACAATTGATCCCGCCAAAACTCCGAAGTAGCGGAGTGCAGAATTACCTGCTTTGGGGAAAAATCGATGCCGGTGCTGGGGCGATACTCAGGATGGTATTGCAGCAGGATCTAACGTACGCGCCCACAAAGCAACTTTCGATTGTGCGCAGGCCGAGCGTCAAAACCACGTCTGTTCGACGTGGTTTTGACTTTGGACGGCCCTGTCATGCAGCCTCGGCTTGACCAATCAAGATACAGATTTGGTCGCCGGGCCATTGCGACGCGCGCTGCAAATCTCCGCCATCCTGCACCATTTTGAACCAACGCGCCTATCAAACGCCCATCAGTTTGATGGCGTCTGAGTTTTCCAAAGCAAAATTAATGTTGGAACAATTGCTAGTTGACGCAAAGGAAGCTACCAATCGACGTTAATAGTCGTTCTTTGCGATTTGCATACCACAAACCCTGAGGCCCCGCACATTGGCTATGGCCCCGATTTGACGGAGAAACGAACTAATGAAATCAACCGTACTTGCAGCAGTGTTTACTGTAATTGCCGGAGGCTCTGTACTGGCTCAGGATCAAAAACCTGAGAGTTTTCTGATCGTTGAGCTTGCCCAAAATGCGCAGATCGCAGGAGACGTTCTTACGCTCGGCGGGATAGACGGGTCGGTTCTAGCGTTTTCAGATCGCCCCTATCGTGACACAAAAACCCTTTCGCTGTCGGATATGATGGAGAACTGGTCCAAGGGTTCTGACGATCTGGCCTCTGATCCACCCAACGCCGCACTGACAGGCGTAGTCGATGGCGCTGAAGTTGGACTCGTCCTAGAGTTGAGTGAGCCAAAACACGAGAATGACACGCTCAGCTTCACCGTCAAACAGCTGGCCGGCCCCGAGGTTGGAGAGATGCAAAACGCAGCACTGATCATCGACGACATCTGTATCACCGGAACGTCGTACTGCCTGATGACGGGTAATTGGAGTGACATTGGCGGCTAAATACGGGTTATGAGCCGCCACAACGCTAACTTCACAAGCGAATGCGGTTTCGCCAGAACTTGATACAATCGATCAACCATTAAGAGAGTTTGCAAATGTACCTTACTTTGAAGCGACTGACATGCGTTGCAATCACGGGGCTTCTGGTAGGTGCCACGGCACCCCAGGCCATCGCGGGTCCTACGGAGGGCGAGACGCAGTATGGCTGGGGTGGGCTGCCCGGGTATAGCAACGCGGGCCCAAGCGTTGGCGAAACGCAATACGGATGGGGCGGGTTGCCCGGTTGGCCATTTTATACGGCCGGCGTGCCAAGCTGGGGTACGATCGGCCCAAGCGTTGGGGAAACTCAGTATGGATGGGGCGGGGCAGCTTCTGGATGGCCGGTTACAGGGCCCGTTGCGCTAGGCGCGCCGCTGCACTCATATGGCCCGCCGATTGTTGGATACAGGATGGTTCCCGTCTACGCCCCGGTGCTGCCTTATCCACAGCCTCAGGCACCAGCAGCCAGTCAGGATGCCGGACAAGCGGCTGCAGCCCCACGCCCGGTTGTTTGCATGGTGAAATCGACTGCGGCGACAGATAGCGGGGACGCAAGTCCGGACGTCGCAGTGATAGCGCAGACCGACGAGGCATGCTCGGCCATTGGTGGAACAGTGCAAGAGGTCGCAAGTTCAAATCCGACCACCAATGGTGCTGAAACCACGACCGATAACAACTGAGCCACCCCTGGGGAAATAGCGTCAATCGGCCATTCAGCCCCGGTGATGCTTTCCCAATGCGCGGGTACTGTTGCGTTATTCAACTGCGAGGACGGATTATGTCGATCATACGCTTGGTTCATGCGGTATTGCTATGTTTCGCATTCATCGCGGGACCGGTTCAGGCGCAGCAATCCGACGCAACATCGGCCGAGGCTGAGGGCGGTGAAACCTATCTATTGGCGATCGGGGTTTGTCCGCCCTATCGGACCCATATTCCGGTCGAGGCCTGCAGGAACGGTGTCGACTCGATTGTGACGAATTTCAAATCGGGTCTCGGGATCAGCGCCGACAACGTCGTGTCACTTGTCGACGAACACTCGACCGGCGTTAATGTTCTGAAAAACATTGACGATCTGAGTGCCAAGATAAAACCCGAGGACCGTTTGATCGTGTATCTTATCCTGCACGGCGACGCGTTCTATCAGTGGGCGGATTACTACAACCCCGATCAGACGATCCGGGATGTCAATAATCGAGTGTCAAACCCCGGCGAGGATTTGTTGGTCTTCTGGACCAAGGAAGAGCCCACCGTGCCGGTCCTGGCGATCGCCCAGAAGGACTGGCTTCCTGCGGGCGAGCTCGTGAGCGCACTGGAGACGATTCCGGGGCGCGTCGCCCTTATTCTTGATTCCTGCTCGAGCAACTTGGTTTTTGAATCCTTTCACCAACTGGCCTCGGATAGTGAAAGGATCGACTATGTCCTTACATCAGCCGGAAGTGAGCAGGCATCGAATTTCAACATAGACATTTCGGCACCGCTGTTCGGTCAGGAACTCGCAAACGCCATGAGTTTGCCGAATGCGAGAACTTTTGGTCAGGTCGTTGAACATGCACGGGTCACAACCGTTCTTCATGCGTTGGCGATGTGTTCGTCAGTCACATTCCCGGCGGCCGGATTTTCCAAGCTCTTCCCGTCTTTGCCGACCCCGCAGGCCCAGACAGCAGACGGGATGGTATCACCACCACTTTGGTATTGCTCTCAGGTCCCTACGGTTGTCGACTATTCCGGTGAGATGACTGATCGGAAGCTTGCGGTCTCTCCCAAGGACTGAGCCAATCGGTATTGCGCGGGACTTGCCGTGGCCACAAGGTGGTGCCGGGCTACCCCTTTTCAAAACATCAAGGCTTTGGAGTTGGATAGCGCCAAGCACCAAAGATCATGCGATCTGGCTTATCAGTTTTTGACTTGTGGTGCAGCACCGATGTCCTGTTCGAACGGGACCAAGGATGATGAGTTTCCGGTCACAAGAGAACCCAAGTCCGCCCAGCCTTTGAAGAAGTAGGAAGGGCTGGAGTCGATTACGACATAACTGTCTTGCAACGACTGCGTCTCTGCACCTTCCAAAACAGTATATCTAAAGGTCAGGTTCCCATCGATTAACTTGGGCTCAGTCAATTCGACAACGACTGATACCGGTTTCCCGTCCGATTGCCCGATGAGCGCTGCGTTCGGTGGATCGCTGGCAAAGCTGTCGTGACCTTCCCCCCAGCCTTTTATCATATCGGCACTGGGTACGGTTGCTGCAGCGCGATAAGGCCGGTCTGCAAAAATCACCATATGCGGATCAGCATCCAGAAGGGTCAGAATACCATCCTCCATCGTCGCCGTGTCGGAATGCTGAACAAATAGATAAGTTTCCTTCGCCGGGTCTTCGTCGGTCGCCGCAAAAGAGGGGGCCGCTCCGATAGCCAAGGTAGCGAGTGAAGCGTGAAGCACTTTCAGTATGTGTGTCATTGGTTCTCCATTCGTTTCAAATCGGTAGAAATTCGATTTTACGTCGCGTATTCCAAGGGGTGTGTCGGGTGGCGTTGCTCAACTCTAGACTTATCGAGACTGCTTTCGCCTCTACTTTTTCAACCTGGACTGCGTTCATTTGATGGGCGTGGCGACATAACGTGCGCCTCGTCAGAAACGCTCACTCATTTGTCGCTTCGAGAGCCTGCGCGTCGTTCGGATTCCCGTCAACCATGTCGATCGACCAAAGCACGTCGCCCCATGGGGTTTCATCGATGACGAAATAACTGTTCTCCAGCACGATGGAATCCTGCCCTTCAAGAACCTTATAGTCAAAAACCAGTGTGCCATCGCTGAGCTTGGGATTTGTCAGCTCGACAACAACCGAGGTTGGTTCGCCATTTGCTTGGCCGACCAGAACAGCGTTCGGCGGATCATCGGCGAAACTGTCTTGGCCTTTGGTCCAGACTTCAATCAGGTTTGCCGTTGGAATTGAAGCAGCGGCGCGCATCGGGCGGTCAGTAAATGCAATCATGTGGGAGTCGATATCACTCAGCGTCAAAACCCCGTCTGACAATGTGGCCGAGGCCGCATGCTGAACAAACAAGGCTTCGCCATCGTCCTTTTCCGCCGATTGTGCGGCTGCAACGCCAGCTGATCCAGCGACCAAAATGACTGTCGCTATGGAATTGAACAAGCGCTTCATGACGTGCCCCTTTATTGAACTGTGGCTGTTTCCGACGAAAAAAGTAATGAGCTTAGGTGGTAGTGTATTGGCAGTGCCGCTTACCCCAATAAATTGTCTGTCACGCATACATTACAAGACGGGGTTAACGATTATTAATTTAGCACTAAGGTTGAGTTGTGGCACATAGGCCCAAATGTTCGCCGCAGAATGAACGCGAGAAACACGTCAGACATAAAAAAGGAATTGGTATGAAAGCGGCCCCATTCTTATTCATCGGGTTAGGCGCTCTGGTTGCGTCCACGGCGCTGGCGGATAACGCCGCCAACAAAAGCTATCTGTTCGTCGAAACCGCAAACACAGTCGAATTGGCTGATGGAAAACTGGTGCTGCATGGGGTCGATGATGCGGTCTCGGTGTTCGCCGATCGCCCCTATCGCGACGCGGGCGTGATTTCGGTGGATCATTTTCTGGATGTTTGGAAATTCGGCAAAGACAGCTTTGCGGTAAACCCTCCGAACGCAGCGCTGTCTGGTGAAATAGATGGAAAAGCGCATGTTGTGATCGTTGAGATCTCGGCACCCAAATCCGTTGGCGACACGCTAGAATATACCTACTCAATTATTGAAGGTGAGCCGGTCGGAATGATGTCAAACGCCGTGATGGTCATCGACGGTTGGTGGTCCGAACCTTACTCAGGTCCGTTTGGCGGATTGCCTGGAACAGGATGAGTGCCGGGTTACAGCACTTCCAAAGCGCACGCAGATTTGCGTTGCGCCTTGGTAAACCGCAATGAATAGTAGACGTATGAGATTTCGCTTCCAGATTGTCGAGCGCGGGATGAAACTCACAAACCTGATACTTTTGTCCCTCGTTACATTCGGGCTAGCGAATGCGGCTGTGGCGCAATCATCCTCTCCGACGCCGCCCAGTGTTGTCGTTGCGACTGCATCGAAGAATGAGGTCCAGAAACAGGATGAATTTGTCGGGCGCGTGGTAGCGGATCAAAGCGTTGATCTACAGGCCCGCGTCGAAGGCGTGCTGCAAGAAGTGAATTTTGCCGAAGGCGGCGTGGTTTCCGAGGGCGACGTCCTTTTCAGGATCGAAAAGCAAAGCTATGAGGCCAGCGTCGCCAGTGCGCAGGCGGCGTTGAAAAGCGCGCAAGCTGCTGCTGCCAGCGACAAGACCGAGCTGGACCGGCAACAGGCCCTCTTTGACAAGGGCGATATAGCTCAATCCGTTCTGGATACCGCCAGCGCGACCTTTGCCGAGGGGCAGGCTGCGGTGGATGAGGCCGCAGCCGCTTTGAAAATTGCGCAGATTGATCTTGGATACACAGAAATCACCAGCCCCCTGGATGGGCGTATCGGACTGTCTGCCGTGGATGCTGGCAACCTCGTTAGCTCTGATAGCGGTGTGCTGGCGACTGTCACCAGCATTGACCCGATACTGGTCAGCTTTTTCGTCAGCGAGCCGGTGCTGCTGCGCGAGCGTCGGAACGGGTCGATCACCCCGACAGATATCAAGCTGACGACCCAGATCACACTGGCCGATGGTCAGGCCTATGCGACAGCAGGCCAGGTGACCTACGTCGGCCCCAATGTCGGCCAGGATACGGATACAGTCGAACTCAGAGCCACGTTTGCCAACCCGGATGGCCTGCTGATCCCGGGCCAATTTGTTGTCGTTGGCCTGAGCGGGTCAGAAGACGCCAAAGTGCTGACTGTGCCGCGCAATTCCGTCCAGTTCGACAATAAAGGATATTTTGTATTCTCGGTGGACGATAAAGACACGGTTCATCGCACCGATATTGAGATAGGCGTTCAGACAGCCACCCAAACGCAAGTGACGAAGGGCCTGAAAGAAGGGGATCGCGTTGTTGTGCAGGGGTTGCAGAAAATTCACGATGGGTTGGTCGTGAAAGCGGTTGATAGCCAAGGTTAGGGACGGGCTTGATCTCTCATTATTTCATCAACCGTCCGCATTTTGCCGCTGTCATCGCTATCCTGATGGTGCTGTTCGGCGCAGTCTGTGTGCGCCTGATACCGATCTCGGAATACCCGAACATCACCCCACCTCAGGTCTATGTTTCGGCAAACTATCCCGGTGCCGATGCACAGGTGATCCAGGAAGCCATAGCCACCCCGATCGAAGAGCGCGTGAACGGCATCGAAGGCATGTTGTACATGCAATCCACCAGCTCGAACGATGGCAGTTATGACCTAAGCGTATCTTTCGAATTGGGGACTGACCCCAACGTCGCGGCGGTCGAGGTCCAGAACAGGATCGCACTGGCAAGCTCGGCGCTGCCCGCCGTGGTTCAACAGCAAGGTATCGAAGTCACCAAACAATCGGGCAACATGATCCTTGTGATCAACCTCACCTCTCCCGACGGGTCGCGGGACGAGCTGTATCTGAGCAATTATGCCGCCAACTTCCTGCATGATCCATTGCAGCGCTTGCCTGGGGTGGGCGGGGTCTCGCAATTTGGTCAGCTGGAATACAGCATGCGGGTTTGGATTGACCCGGTACGCATGGCCGCGCTGAACATTACTGCGGCCGAGATTGCCGATGCGATTGAAAACCAGAATGTTGCGGCCGCGGCCGGGCAGGTCGGCGCCCCCCCGTTTGGCGATGCACGTACCGACTTTCAGTTCAAGCTGCGAGCCGAGGGGTTGCTGAGGGACGCCGATGAGTTCGGGCGGATCATCGTCGCAACTGGCGACGACGGATCGGTTACACGGCTTGAGGATGTCGCGCGTATCGAGCTGGGCTCGGCCACGTATTCCGGGTCTTCTCAGCTGGACGGGAAAGACACTGCTGCGATTGCCGTGCATCAGGAAAGCACGGCCAACGCGCTAGAGATTTCGGATAGCATTCAAAGCCTGATGGGTGAGCTTTCGAAGAAGTTCCCAGACGGCGTCTCGTATGAGATCACTTATGACGTCACCGATGCCGTTCGCGTTTCAATCGAGGACATCCTGAAAACGCTCGCTTTGACCGCCGGTTTGGTGATCGCAGTGACATTCTTCTTCCTGGCCAGTTTCAGGGCCACAATCGTGCCCGCCATCGCGATCCCTGTGTCGCTGCTGGGGGCGGTCGCGTTGATTTATACCATCGGGTTCAGCGCCAACATGATCACATTGTTCGCCCTGGTGCTGGCGATTACCCTGGTCGTCGACGATGCGATCATCATTGTCGAAAACGCCGAGCGCATCGCCAGCGAAGAAGACCTTGGTCCGCGTGAGGCCACGCTCAAGGCAATGGCGCAGGTGAACCGGCCAATTATCGCGACGACCTTTGTTCTCGGCGCGGTTTTTGTCCCGGTGTGTTTCTTTCCCGGCGTGACCGGAACCATCTATTACCAGTTCGCCGCAACCATTATCTTTGCGTTCGTTCTGTCCGCTGTGAATGCTCTGACCTTGGCGCCGGTGTTGTGCGCGATGGTCCTGAAGTCGGGAACCAAACCGATCGGACCCCTGCGCTTTGTCCCCGCGGTTGTGGGCGCGATCAGGCGGCTTTACGTGAAACTTGTGTCCCTGATGCTGCGCTATATGGTCGTGTCGCTGATCGTATTCGCAGCATGCGTCGGTGCCACGGCTTACTTGTTCAAGACCGTGCCGACCGGCCTGATCCCGCAGGAAGACAATGGTGTACTGCTTGCAGCGATGCAGCTTCCTGACGGTGCCTCGCTGCAGCGCACGCAGGCGTTTATGGCCGAGGCCGGGAAACTCATCGAGAAGACCCCGGGCGTAGACACGGTCACGACTGTTTCAGGTGCAAGTATGCTGGCCGGTGGTCGATCGAATGCAGGTATGGCAATCGTGACGCTGACGCCCTGGGATCAGCGCAAAACACCGGATCTGCATTGGAATGCCATCATGCAGAAACTGGACGAACAACTCGCCACTCTGCCCCAGGCTGAAAGCTATGTGTTCCCCTTCCCGACCATTCACGGGCTGGGTTCGACCGGGGGCATTTCGGTCGAGCTTCTGGATCTTGAAAAAGGCGATGGTGGCCAGCTGGATTCGGTGATGAACGCCTTTGTCACCGCGCTGAACGCCGCACCTGAATTTGTGCGCGCACATGGCAGTTTCTCGGGCCAAACGCCTCAGTACCGCTTGTCGGTCGACCGTGATCGGGCCGAAGCTCTGGGCGTAAACGTGTCAGATATCTTTACCGCGCTTCAGGCCAACCTGAGCTCCTACTTCGTGGACAACTTCATCCTGTCAGAGCGTGTGTATTGGGTCATCATCTCGGCTGATGCGCCGTTTCGGCAGACCCTGGAAGACGTGGACAATATCTACGTCAAAAACAGCGCGGGTGAGTCGTTGCCACTGCGGAACTTCATCACAAGCGAACCCGTCCTCGCCCCGGATTCGATCCCGCGATACAACCTGTTCGCGGCCGCCTCGGTCAGCGCCCAGCTCGCGGATTCTGTCAGTTCGGGTGACGGGATCAACGCGATGCAGAAGATCGCCGACGATACCTTGCCCGACGGGTTCCGCATTGAATGGTCTGGTGTGACCCAGCAAGAGGTCAAATCACAAGGTCTGGTTCCTTACATCATGCTATCCGCCTTGATATTGGCCTACCTCTTCCTGGTTGTGCTGTACGAAAGCTGGGTCCTGCCGCTGTCCATTGTGACCTCGACGGTGTTTGCTTTGCTAGGTGCGTTGATACCACTGGCGTATTACCCCTTCTTGACCAGCAATATCTTTGCGCAGGTCGGCATGGTGTTATTGATCGGTTTGGCCGCGAAGAAAGCAATTATGGTCGTCGAATTTGCCAATCAAGAGCGTATGAGCGGAGCCAGCATCAAAGAAGCAGCGCTGAAGGCGGCAGAAATCCGGTTCCGTCCGGTCACGATGACAGGTCTGTGTTTCATCGTCGGCGTGTTGCCTCTGGTGCTTTCCAGTGGCGCGGGTGCCGCTGCGCGGACATCCATTGGCTATCCGGTCCTATTCGGGATGATCGTCGACAGCACGCTCGGCCTGCTCATGATCCCGGTGCTATACGCAGCGTTCCAATCGATCAGGGAGTATCTGGTACGGATCGGAAAGCACAGGTCCCGGGCGTGACCAGCGGGGCCAGGAGTGTTGTAAACCTCTCCTAAGTCGGCGCCGGTCGGGCCTACTAGGTTGATTGCGTAGCCGGGGATTTCTTGGCTGTGCATCCCATGCACAAACACCAAGCGCATTACACTCTGCTGATCGTCAGATAGTCTTGCTGCTGTACGAGGTCGCGCCCAGTCAGCCAGAATTCATCCAGCACAAACTCCGTTATCTCGACCTTTTGGTCGACGTTGAAATCATGAACATACGGATAGAGCATGATCATCCAAACCACTGCCATCAACTCGTCAAATCTTTTGGGACAGCATCGGACTGCATTGCTGCGAGTAGAAAACTGGAAGGTATCCAAGCCATTTAAGCTTCGCATCTGCGATGGAAGATCAAGCAAATTCTGGTTGTTGCGCGTACCATGAAATTTTTCGGCAAACCGATTGTAAAGCCAGGTAGTTGTATGGGAGCGCTCGGTCGAAGATGACATAAGCGCCAGGTGCATTCTACCCGGCCTGTTCAACAGCTGGGTGCAAATCATGTTCACCAAACGGGGCCAGATTTCGATTGGACAATAATACAGCGCATGGTGGAGCGTAATCAGGTCAAAGGGCGCGCCTCCGAAATGCTTGCTCAAAGCGTTGGCAATTGCTTCTTCGTTTGTGAAATCAATCAGAAAATCACCTTGCACCAAATGAACATTGTTCAGCAGAGTTCTCTCGACGCGGTTTCTTACGGCTTCCAGCGCCTCGCGATCGCGATCATAGAGCCACAGTCCACCATCAGACAGCGCATGCAGCAGTTGAAACTGCGGTTCTTCACTTGAGCCTATAGAAAGGGTTCTTAGGGCTTTATCTGTTGGGTTTTCGCGCAAGAGTGACTTGACACCGCGCATCAAATCGCACGCAACATCCGTTTTTTCGTCTGTGTAACGCTCCCAAGTTTGCACCTGATCACGCAGTTTGCGATCCGATGCCTTCAGGCCGATCTCGATCAGATCATTTCGGGAAAAAGCGCGTGGGTTACCGGCTTCCGTCTTGGTTTCGTCATACATTGCTCTGACTCCGAGTTATGCAGTCGGTCAACTTTCGAGAAAGGCCACATTTCCAGTATTGCCCAGTATTGAGCGAACAAATATCCGCTCTGATTTCAAACGCGGCTACGCGAGTGCTGTCGAATTGAATATGTGGCGTCTGAATTAGGAGCGTCCCTTTCTGCCAGTGCTCAGTCGTGGAGCATCACGCAAGGCAGGACATGAACTTGGTGTATTTCACCACTCTTTCTTGGTTAACGCGCGAAATAGTGGCGATAGAGAATATCTTTCATATCGCGTCGACAACGACCAAGGTCCAAAAGCTCGCGCTCGGACATCATGTCGATTTCGCGCATTTTCCTTTTGTATTCGGCATTCTTTTCACGCCTCGCCTTCCTTTCATCGGCAGAAGCGAAGAGGTTGGATAAGATACCGTTGCCAGTGCCATAATCGGTGTAGGCCATAGTCTATTCCCCCTTTGATTTTTCGCTTGGTTCAAGGAATAGATCGGGTCTTTTGCTTAATCTCGCATGTACCGGTTATTAACGTGCCTTAATTCTGGCGTTCAACTTCAAGCTGCGATTTGACTTGGAAAGCCTTCTGATGCCGAGCGTCTATTAACCACGGATTTCTGAACTAAGTCAGGAACGGCTACTGAACACAAATGTTGCGGGATTTGTTGCGGGATCGGTTTAAATCCCGCGACGGATTCGAACCTCAAAAAATGAAGTTATTTATTTTCAATGTTTTAGGCGAAAAAGTGGCGGACCGAGGAGGATTCGAACCCCCGACCCCTTGATTCGTAGTCAAGTACTCTATCCAGCTGAGCTATCGGTCCGCGTTGGTGAGGCGCTGTTTAGACCTCGGGCTGGGGACGTGCAAGCTGATTCTTCAAAAAATCATCAAAAAGTCACGTCGCCTCGGGGAAGCCTTATTTCAAAGGTGGTTCCGTTCGGCCCGGTGTCTTTCAAAAACAGCTCTCCGCCGTGCCCGCGGACCAGTTCTTGCGAAATAGCCAGCCCAAGACCCGAGCCGCCCTTGCGGACCCCGCCCTGAAACGGTGTGAACAGGTTCTCGCGCGCTTTGGGCGGCAGGCCGGGGCCTGTGTCGCTGATCTCGATACACCAGTTGGTGTCATGCTCGGACGCGGTAACGGTGATGCGGCCGGGTTTGCCTGCTGCCACCAGCGCCTGTCGGGCATTGCGCACGAGGTTCATGATAACGCGGAACATCTGCTCAGGGTCGGCGCGGGCAACAAGCTCGGCAGGTACGTCATTGAGGATTTCCACGCAGGCATCCGCAATCGCCAGTTGCTCGCTGGCGACGACATCAGCGGCAACGTCATGCAGCGGCACCATCGTCAGCGTGGGGGCCGGTTCTTCGGCACGACCGAAGGCCAGTGTGCTTTCACACAAGGAAACCGCGCGGGTGATCGAGTTCACCAGTTTAGGCGCCATACGCGCTACCAGCGGGTCATCGCTGGCCTCAATCCGGTCGGTGAACAGCTGGGCCGATGTCAGGATGTTGCGTAAATCATGGCTGACCTTGGCAACTGCCCCACCCAATTGCGCCAGCCTTTCGCGTTGCTTCAACGCTTGGGTTAGATCGGTTTGCAACATCTGCAACGCCTCTTCCGCCTCGCGCAGTTCGGTTACTTTGGAGTTGGGGGAAATGATGCCGCGCGCATCTTCGGGCGCGCTGGCATAGCGTTGCATGTATCCCACCACCCCCTTGATGGGTCGCACCAGCACCACCCGCACAGCCAAAAACAGCAGCGACGCCGTAATGATCGAGATGACAAAAGAAAGACCCAGAATGCGCAGGCCATAATCGGTCATGGCCATGCGCAAGGGATCGCTGTCCATGGTGACTTCGATCAGCAAGCCCGCATCTTTTACCGGGGCGCCGATCACGCGGATCACTTCGTTCTCGGGTGTGAAAAAGCGCAAGGTCGCATCGCGGATCAGCACCCAGGCACTGGCGTCGCGTAGATCATAGGTCTGGTTGACCTGGTCCGGGATCGGCGACGACAGCATCAGCTGACGCACCTCATCGCGGCGCAGAACGACATTGTAGACGCCCGCGTTCACCAGCAACTCGGCTTCCAGATCATCAGCCAGCATGTCATCGGCCAGCAACGCCAACGAAGCGATCTGTGCGCGCTCAAGCCGGGTCAGCAGGAAATCCTCGCGGAACCGCGCGATCGAGGGCACAAAGATCAGGATTTCGGCCAACATCACGAAGACCGTCGTCAGGATCAGAAATCGGCCCGACAGCGAGTTCACTTTACGCTCCTCCTCGGGTCAGGGAATCCAGCGCTGGACAAACCTGACCACCCGTTTAACCGTTTGATTCTCAAACAGCCTTGGCGAGAAATAGGCTCCCGCTACGCGTTTGTTAAGCTCTCCAATCGTTGGATAGGGCGAAACCATTGCGGCGATCTGACCCATTTTGAGGGTATTGGCCAGAGCAAGAGACCACAAGTTGATCAATTCCCCGGCCTGATGCCCCACGATTGTCGCGCCCACCGGACGGCCTTTTAACACCATGACCTTAATGAAGCCCTTCGTTTTGCGCTGGGAAATGGCGCGGTCATTGTGGTGGTAGTCAAAGCGGGCAACTTCGATTGCGTCTCCGTGCTGCGCGCGCGCCTGTGCTTCGGTCAGGCCGACCTGCGCCAGCTCGGGATCGGTATAGGTAGCCCAAGGTATATGCGTGGTTTTGGCCTTCGACGGCAACCCGAACAGGGCCGAGCGAATGATGACGCCAGCCTGATATCCTGCAACATGGGTGAATTGCATCCCGCCCGCGACGTCTCCGATCGCATAGACCTTGCGGTTGGACGTGCGAAGTGCGGCGTCCACCTTGATGCCCGTCCGTGTCCGATCAATCCCGGCGGCCTCAAGGTTCAGGCGGTCGATATTGGCCTTGCGCCCGACGGCCAGCAACAGGTGCGAGCCCGCATAGATCTCGCCATTTTCGGTGACAACCTCGACAGCACCCGCATTGTCCCGGATTTGGGCGACCATGGCGTTTTCGTGGATCGCCACGCCTTCGTCCCGCAAGCTGTCCAGCACGACGGCTGCGGCCTCGGGGTCGTCCTTGCCCAGCGCGGTCATGCCTTCGATGACCGTGACCTCGCAGCCCAGACGGATATGCGCCTGCGCCATCTCCATCCCGATGGGGCCGCCGCCGATGATCAGCAGATGGTCGGGCTTGTCACGTAGGTCGAATATGGTCTCGTTGGTGTAGTAAGGCACCTGATCGAGCCCCGGCAGCGGCGGCACCAGAGGCGAAGACCCGGTGGCCACCACGATGCGACGGGCGGTGATCCGGTGATCGCCGGCCTGCACCTGCGTGGGCGAGACAAAGCTGCCGTATTCGCGGATCACCTTGACGCCGAACCCTTCGAACCGCTCCTGACTGTCCATCGGTTCGATCTGGGCGATGACATCGTGAACGTGATCCTTGGCCGCGGCATAGTCCACCTTAGGCACCACGTCCGCCACGCCCAGCGCCGCCGAATGCGCCTGCCCATAAGCGGCCTTGCCGCTGGCGATCAGTGCTTTCGAGGGAACGCAGCCGAAATTCAGGCAGTCGCCGCCCATCTTGTGCCCTTCCAGCAGGATCACATCGGCGCCCATCTGGCTGGCTCCGGCGGCGACCGACAGGCCGCCCGACCCGGCGCCGATCACCAGGATATCGGTCTTGAGCTCTTGCATGAAATCAGCCGTCCTTTCGGCCACGCAGGGATTTGATGACAATCGGCAATGCGGCCAGCACGCACAAGCCGATAATCGGGCCGATCACGAACGGCTCCCACAGCAGCGAGACGTCAGGGGTCTCGCCCCGGTCGAACACACCACCCAGACCCACGCCGATCCACGTATAAACGATGCCACCCGGGATGATGCCCAGCGCCGTGGTGATCAGGAAGTTACGGAACTTCACGCCCACAAGTGCAGGCACCAGATTGGCCACGAAGAACGGCACCACCGGCACCAGACGCAGCAGGAACAGGACCGAGATTTCGTTCTCGCGCAGCCCGTCCTTCAGCTTGCCGATGGTCCCTTCCGAGGATTCCAGCCGCGCGGTCAGCGATTCTCCTAAACCCCAACGCGCCGCCAGAAAGATCGCGGATGCGCCGATGGTGGCAGCGAAGACGTTGAAGACGGTTCCGGCAAACAGACCGAACAAAAACCCTCCGGTCATCGAGGCAATGGCGGCACCGGGCAGCGAAAAGGCCACGATGACGATGTAGATCACCACGAAGGCCCCGGCCATGGCCCAGTAATGCGTATCCCGCCACGCCAAGAGCGACTCGCGGTTATCGCGCAGGGTCTCGAAAGTAAGGTAGTCGCCCAGCGTGAAGAACCCGACCGCCGCAGCCGTCAGAATCACAAGCAAGGGGATATGCCGCGCCACGCTGCTGCGCGGCACCTGGGATGTTTCACTCATCTGAGTTTCCGGCTTCTGTTCGTTCATTCTGCCCCAACATGCGTGTTACGGCGGCCACGCAACAGGGGCCTCACGCGGCGTTGAACTTGATGACCGGGAATGTGAGCGTTTTCGGCGCGAAACCCGGTTTTTGAAACCTTTTGCCCCGTCAGGTTACAGAATTGTTGCAAAAGCTGCCAAAACCCCCACCTAGGGGTTTGACTTAACCCCGTCTTGCCAGTAGAGGACGGGCTTCGAACACTAGGGCCAGGCGAATCCGCGCCGCACCCACCGCTATTGATTGGAGACGGAGCGATGAAACGCACCTATCAGCCTTCGAACCTGGTTCGCAAACGCCGCCACGGTTTCCGCGCGCGCATGGCCACCAAAGCCGGCCGCAAAATCCTGAACGCGCGCCGCGCTCGTGGCCGCAAGTCGCTGAGCGCGTAAACCGCCTCACCGACCAGGTTATGAACATGACGCCGCCGGAGGCCCCTGAGGATGGTAACAGCCAGCCGAGGGTGACGCCCCCGGCGGCGTCCGTTTGCGCACCTAAAACTTTGACAGTGCTGCAGAACCGGTCTGACTTTCTGAAAGCCGCGCGCGCGAAACGGCAGGGCACGGCCTCGATGATGGTACAAGCCCGCAAGCGTGGCCCGGACGAAGTGCAGGGTATTCGCGTCGGGTTCACCTGTTCCAAGAAGGTCGGCAATGCCGTAGCCCGCAACCGCGCCAAACGCCGCCTGCGCGAAGCCGCACGCGCGGTTTTACCCCAGCAAGGTCGGAACGGTTGGGATTACGTTCTGATCGGGCGCGCCGAAGTCACCGCCGCACGCCCATTCGATGCGCTGCAAGACGATCTGCGCTATGCCCTGCGCAAACTGCATGGCGGAAAATGACGCTGTTTGCCCATATCCTCGCCCTGCCGGTGCGGGCCTATCGGCTGATCTTCAGCCCGTGGGTGGGCTTCAATTGCCGCTATCAGCCGACCTGCTCGGCCTATGCGTTGGAAGCACTGGAAAAACATGGCCCCATCAAAGGAACATGGCTGGCCGCGCGGCGCATTGGGCGCTGCCATCCCTGGGGGGGCGACGGCTATGATCCTGTGCCCGACGAATAACCCCGACCCTTGCCCGGCTCACCCATCTACGATAGGCCCGCCCCATGTTTGACGACGCTGACGACATCCATCCGCTCTTTGCTGGCGCGCCCTCGACCACCGAGTTCAAAAAGCTGCGCAAACGCATCGTACGCCAGGCCCGTGAAGCGATTGAGCAATACGGCATGGTGGATCGGAACCACAATTGCACGCCCCGCTGGCTGGTCTGTCTGTCGGGAGGCAAAGACAGCTATACCCTGCTGGCGGTTCTGTACGAGTTGAAATGGCGCGGCCTGCTTCCGGTAGAGCTTTTGGCCTGCAATCTGGATCAAGGCCAGCCGGGCTTTCCGGCCACGGTTCTGCCAGAGTTCCTCAAGCAGATGGGCGTCCCGCATCGCATAGAATTCCAGGACACCTATTCCGTCGTCGTCGACAAAGTCCCGCAAGGCCGCACCTATTGCGCGCTGTGCTCGCGCCTGCGTCGGGGCAATCTGTATCGCATTGCGCGCGAGGAAGGCTGCTCGGCCGTCGTGCTGGGCCATCACCGCGACGATATCCTTGAAACCTTTTTCATGAACCTGTTCCATGGCGGGCGTCTGGCGACGATGCCGCCGAAACTGGTAAACGAAGAAGGTGATTTGTTTGTTTATCGCCCCCTCGCCCATGTGGCCGAAGCGGATTGCGAGAAATTCGCGCGGGCGATGAAATATCCTATCATTCCCTGCGATCTCTGTGGCAGTCAGGATGGCCTGCAGCGGCAACAGGTGAAACAGATCCTCGATCAGTGGGAAAAGAATGCCCCTGGGCGTCGACAGGTGATGTTCCGGGCACTGACAAACGCAAGGCCTTCGCATCTTCTGGACCCTAAACTCTTTGATTTTTCAGGTCTTTCCATTGATCCGAGTCAAAAAGACGAAAATTCGGAAGAAATTCCGTTGCTGCGTTAACGACTGACTCAGATTGGTTTCCTACGGTTGGGCTGCGCGACCCATGCATAAGCCGAAGGCCGTCAAAACCGATGCGGAATACTGTCTCTGTCGACCGAATACTTGAAACGCTGCGGACCGGCCTGACAGGGCCACAGGCACTTGCCTTTTTACCCGCGACCTGTCTCGCCGCCTTCTGGCTGGGCGGAGAGAGCGCGTTGATCTTAGCAGCGCTTGGCCTGCCCCTTGTCTTTGCTGCGACCGGCATTTGGGGAAGCCGGTTGCACACAGCGACAAGCGCGGGCGCGCGGCCGTGCGGGCTGGTGGCCAACGATGTCTTCCAGACCGAGATTCAGATCCTGCACAAGACCGCTCAAAGCACCGGCAGTAACGCTGCCTGTATCGCGGTGGCGCTGGATGAGTATGCTGAACTTCACGACACGCACGGTCAGGCAGCGGCGAACCATGTCGCCCTGCAATTCGGCGATCGCATCCTTGCGATCATCCGAAGCCACGACATCTTCACGCATATCGATCGGAACAGGTTTCTGATCGGGCTTCAGCCGTCCCCTCAGCTTGACCTGGAGGCTTGCATCCAGATGTCCGGGCGTATTCAAAGCGCCATAGAAGAACCGGTCTTGCTGAGCGGTGCCAGCGTCTATCTGTCTTGCTCAGTTGGTTTCTGCCTGCATTCCGACCTCCTGACCGCTGAGGCGGCGGACTGGATCGAAGCCGCCACTGCGGCCCTGTCCGAGGCGCAGCGGAGCGGGCCCTCGACAATCCGTGCCTATTCAAGCGAGACGCGGCGGCGCTCGCTTGTGCGTGCAAACCTGCGCCGGGATTTCCAAGCCGCGCTGGACCATGGCGAGATCCGCCCCTGGTTCCAGCCCCAGGTCTCGACGGATACCGGGAAAATCACCGGGTTCGAGGCCTTGGCCCGTTGGGAGCACCCCAAGAAGGGGGTTCTCGGTCCGCAGGTATTCCTGCCATTTGCCGAACAGGCCGACCTGATGGAAAGGTTGGGCCAGGTGATGCGCCACCATGCGTTTGACGCCATGCAGAAATGGGATGCGGCGGGTCTGGTTGTACCACGGATCGGGATCAATTTCTCATCCGATGAACTGCGCAATCCCGGTCTTGTCGACCGTTTGAAATGGGAACTCGATCAATTCGACCTGACACCGGACCGGCTTGCGGTCGAAGTTTTGGAAACCGTGTTCTCGCGCCGTCCGGATGACGTAATCACCCGCAATGTCACAAGCCTTGCAGCGCTGGGGTGCTGCATTGACCTGGACGATTTCGGCACCGGTCATGCCTCGATCGCTTCGATCAAGCGCTTTGACGTCTCGCGCATCAAGATCGACCGCTCATTTGTTGCGAAGGCCGATCAGGACCCCGGCCAGCAGCAGCTGGTCAGTGCTATCCTGACTCTGGCGGAAAGACTGAATCTGGAAACCCTCGCCGAAGGTGTTGAGACCCCCGGAGAGCATGCTTTGATGGCCCAGTTGGGCAGCGATCATGTGCAGGGGTTCGGCATCGCCAAACCTATGCCCTATGAACAAACGCAGGACTGGATCATCGCACATCGCGCCAAGATCAAGGGGGCGCCCAAGATCGGTCGCAAAATGGGATGAAATCACCATTTGTAACGCTTTGAATCCTGAGTTGCGGCGAATTGGCGGGCGATTCCGCTTGACCTTTGGGGCTGCACTCTGTTGAACCCACCGGGTGTGTTCCAATGCTTAAGGTGGCTGTCCCCGATGGACGATCAGAATAAGAATCTCATCCTCGCAACCGCGCTCAGCTTTCTGGTGATCCTGGTCTGGTTCGTGTTGTTCCCACCGCCGGAACCAACCGCCACGCAGGAAGAGGCCGACATCGCCGCCCTTGAAGGCGAAGCGGTTCAGACGCCCAGCGCCGCCAGCCCGGTAGGCGAAGCAACCGCCGCCGCTGAAGAAGCTCAGCCAGAGACACAAGCCCCGCGCGTACAGATCGACACACCGCGTCTGAAAGGCAGCCTGTCCCTTTCGGGTGGCCGCATTGATGAGCTGTTCCTGAAAGACTACAAAGTCTCGATCGACGAGGGGGCACCTATCGTTGAACTTCTGTCCCCAGTTGGCACAGAATCCGCTTATTACGCTCTTTATGGCTGGGCCCCGGGGTCAGGTCTTGCAGGCACCGATGTGCCCGGTCCCAACACGCTGTGGACACTGGAAGAGGGTGACGCGCTGGGTGTCGAGGCCCCGATCACTTTGGCGTGGGAAAACGGGAACGGTCTGACCTTCCGCCGCACCATCTCGGTCGATCAGGACTATATGTTCACTGTCACCCAATCGGTCGAAAACGCCACCCAGTCCGAAGTTGGCATGGCACCCTACGGCATCCTTGCCCGCCATGGCATCGGCGAGGACGGCGACCTGCCGGGTCTGAAGAACTTCTTCATCTTGCATGAGGGCGTGATCGGCATGGCCGACGGCACCCTTTCCGAGGTCGACTATGGCGATGTGCGCGACTTTGATATTGATCCGAACGAACGTGCCCAGGCCGAAGTTTATCAGGTCAAGCAAGACGGTTGGATCGGATTCACCGACCACTACTGGATGACGACGCTGATCCCCGAACCCGGTTCAGCCTTCAAGGCCGCCGCAAAATACGACTCGCGTCGCAAGATTTATCAGACCGAAACGGTTCTGCCGACACTGACCGTTGCACCGGGAGAAACAGCAGAGGTGACCACCCGGCTGTTTGCCGGCGCGAAAGAATGGGACGCAATCCGCGAGTATCAGTCAGAGGGTGTGCAGAAGTTCATCGACAGTATTGATTGGGGCTGGTTCTTTTTCCTGACCAAGCCGATCTTCTGGCTGCTGCACAATATCAACCTGCTGATCGGCAACATGGGCTGGTCCATCATCGGCTTGACCCTGATCATCAAGGCAATCCTGTTCCCGTTGGCGTTCAAATCCTATGTCTCGATGGCGAAGATGAAGGAACTGCAGCCGCAAATGGAAGCCCTGAAAGAAGCTGCGGGCGACGATCGCCAGAAGATGCAGCAGGGCATGATGGAGCTTTACAAGAAAGAAAAGGTCAATCCGGCCGCCGGCTGCTTGCCGATCCTGATGCAGATCCCGATCTTCTTCTCGCTCTATAAGGTGATATTTGTGACCATCGAACTGCGCCAGGCCCCATGGTTTGGCCCGTTTCAGGATCTCAGCGCACCAGACCCAACCTCGATCTTCAACTTCTTTGGCTGGCTGCCTTGGGCGGGCCCGCAACCTGAAAGCTTTATGGCGCTGATCTTTATCGGCATCCTGCCGCTTCTGCTTGGTATTTCGATGTGGCTACAGCAGAAACTGAATCCGGCACCCACCGATGCAACACAGGCCATGATCTTTGCCTGGATGCCATGGGTGTTCATGTTCATGCTGGGCGGTTTCGCAAGTGGCCTTGTGGTCTACTGGATCGCGAACAACACGATCACGTTCACGCAACAGTACCTGATCATGCGCAGCCAGGGCTATACGCCCGATGTGTTCGGCAACATCAAATCCGGCTTCAAGAAAACACCGAAGACGGACGACAAATGAGCGGTGCGGTCACCAGCCTTTGGAGGCACCCGATCAAAAGCCATGGGCGTGAACACCTCGATCACGTCTCCATGACCCCTGGGCAAACCATGCCCGGGGATCGTGTTTGGGCGGTTGCGCATGAGGCGTCCAAGATCGACGGGTCAGAATGGGCACCCTGTGCCAATTTCAGCCGCGGCGCCAAAGCACCTCAGCTGATGGCAATCTCGGCTGAGTTGCAGGGGGATACGGTGACATTGCGCCACCCGGACCGACCTGATCTGAGCTTTCAGCCCGATACGCAACAAGAGGCGTTTCTGAATTGGGTCAAACCGCTGATGCCTGCTGACCGCGCGGCCTCGGCCCGTATTGTCCGCGTCCCCGGCCGGGGCATGACCGACAGCGACTTTCCTTCGATCAGCCTGTGCAACATGGCCACGCACCGCGCGGTCGAACAGAAGCTAGGGCGCGATCTATCCATCGCACGCTGGCGCGGCAACATCTGGCTTGATGGGCTGCCCCTATGGGAAGAGTTCGAGTGGCTGGGCCGCGATATTCGCATTGGAGACGCCGTATTCCGCGTCCGCGAACGCATTACGCGCTGCCTTGCGACAACCGCCAACCCCGAAACAGGTGAACGCGACGCCGACACACTGGGCGCATTGAGCACCTGGAACCATCGGGATTTTGGCGTCTATGCTGAAGTTCTGGAAGGCGGCACCATTCGAACCGGCGATATGGTGCAGGTGCTATGACCACTCTGCCCTTCTCTTTGTCGGAAGAGCCAGACGAGTTTGCTAAAGAAACGGGGCGCAAGCTTTTTGCGGGCGAGTCTGAATTCGTCAAGGGTGTCGTGGCCATGGACGGCCTGCCCGCCCCAGATCGACTGGAGGTCTGCTTTGCAGGCCGCTCGAACGTAGGCAAATCCAGCCTGATCAACGCGCTGACGGGAACCAAAGGGTTGGCGCGCGCATCGAACACGCCGGGTCGTACGCAAGAGATCAACTTTTTCACCCAAGGCCCCGAGCTGTATCTGGTCGACCTGCCCGGCTATGGCTATGCCAATGCGCCAGTGAAGGTGGTCGAGAAATGGCAGCGACTGCTCAAGCAGTACCTGAGCGGTCGCCAGACTCTGCGCCGGGCCTTCGTGCTGATCGACGCGCGGCATGGGGTGAAACCGGTGGATGCCGAGATCATGAAGCTGCTGGACACCAGCGCCGTGACCTTTCAGGCCGTGCTGACCAAGGCAGACAAGGTCAAAGCCAAGGATCGCGAAAAAGTGCTGGCTCAGGTGCGCGACGCGCTTTCGAAACACCCCGCGGCCTTCCCTGAAATCGTGCTGACCTCGTCCGAAAAGGGCGACGGCATTCCGACCTTGCGCTCGATCATCGCGCATCTGGAATAGCTTGGCCCTTGGCAGCACCCCCCAAAGGCCCTAACACGGGTGGCCAGAGGGACATATAGCCATGAAGACAAGAGACATGAACCGGGACTGGATCGCCACCGCCGCCACACTCAACAGCGCCCTGCCCTATCTGCAGCGTTATGATGGCGCGATTGTCGTCATCAAGCTGGGCGGGCACGCCATGGGCAGCGACGAGGCGATGGAAAGCTTTGCGCGTGATGTCGTGCTGATGCGTCAGGTCGGCGTGAACCCGGTGATCGTTCATGGCGGTGGTCCGATGATCAACGCGATGCTGGGCAAGCTGGACATCCAGTCCGAGTTTGTCGGCGGCAAGCGTGTGACTGACAAAGCCACTGTTGAGGTGGTCGAGATGGTACTGTCTGGCCTGGTTAACAAACGCATCGTGCAGGCGATCAACGGTCAGGGGGGCTCGGCTGTAGGCTTGTCCGGCAAAGACGCGAACCTGATGGTCTGCGATCAGACCGATCCTTCGCTGGGGTTTGTGGGCTCACCGTCGCAGATGAACCCGAAAGTGCTGCACGACCTGTTCTCGCATGATGTGATCCCCGTAATCGCGCCTTTGGGTGCCGGCCGTGAGGGTGAGACATTCAACGTCAATGGCGATACCGCTGCGGGTGCGATCGCCTCGGCGCTGAAAGCCGATCGCCTGTTGCTGCTCACCGATGTCTCAGGCGTCAAGAACGCCGCCGGAGAGGTCGTAACCGAGCTCAAGGCCGGTCAGATCCGCGAGATGACGCTGGAAGGCACCATCGCGGGCGGCATGATCCCCAAGACCGAAACCGCGCTGGATGCCCTGCACAGCGGCGTGCGTGCGGTGGTCATTCTGGATGGCCGCGCGCCCAATGCCGTTCTGTTAGAGCTGTTCACGGAACACGGCGCCGGCTCGCTGATCCGACCGGATTGATTGGACTAGGGGCGCGAGATGGATCAGACGAACGCCAGCCCCGAATTCACGCGCGTTGACAAGGCGGCCCGGTCTGTTGGCCTGATCGTCATGGGGGCCCTTCATCCCCGCATATCCAAGGCCAAACAACTGGATGGTGGCACCCTAGTCCTGCTGGGCACCGCCGGAGCATTCTGGCCGGTGCTGCAAGCCGCGCCGGAATGGGATGGCCCTGATCCGGTCGATCGCTGGTCAATCCGCGTGATCGGAGAACTGGCCGGGGCTTTAGGTGCCCAGGCCCATTTTCCCTTCGGTGGTCCGCCCTATGCACCCTTCATCGACTGGGCGTTGAAATCCGGGCGGGCCTTCAGCAGTCCGGTCGGCGCTTTGGTACATGATGCCGTGGGGATGCTGATATCGTATCGCGGCGCGCTGCATTTTCCTGATGAATTCGGGATCCCGCAAGCCCCTGGCCCCTCGCCTTGTATCACGTGCCCCGCCCCCTGCGCGACGGCTTGCCCGGTTGAGGCGCTGAACACCGAGGATTTCTACAACGTGGCGGCATGCCACGACCATCTGGATACGCCAGACGGCCAAACCTGCATGACTGGCGGATGCCTCGCCCGGCTTGCCTGTCCGCTCAGCGCCGGGGCAGAGCGTGATCCGGAGCAATCCGCCCATCACATGCGGGCCTTTCACCCATCATGACCCGCACCCTGATCCTGACCCGCCATGCGAAATCCAGTTGGGATGATCCCATGCTCGCCGACCACGACCGTCCCCTGACCAAGCGTGGGCGCAAATCGGCCCGTGCGATCGGATTGTGGTTGCGTGAAAAGGGCTGGTTACCGGATCAGGTTCTAAGCTCAACCTCAGCGCGCACCCGAGAAACATGGGACCGCATGGGCTTGCAAGCGGGTAAGGTTGGTTTCGACAAATCGCTCTATCATGCCGGATCTGCAGACATGAAGCGCGCGCTTTCAGCCGCAACCGGGGCCACCGTGCTGATGCTGGGGCACAATCCGGGAATCGGCGAGTTTGCAGGCCGCGCCGTGGCCCTCGCGCCGGATCATAGCCGGTTTCATGATTATCCCACCTGTGCAACGACGGTGATCCGGTTCGACATATCAGGCTGGACAGAGCTAAAATGGCACAGCGGAAAAGTGTTGGGCTTTGCCATCCCACGCGAGTTTCTGGAATAACGCAGTGCACTGAGTGAGCACGATCTTTGCCAAAGAGATTGATACAATAACTCTCAAGCTCTTGCGCCGAAGCTTCGCGCGTGAAGGCCAAAAAACGCAAGCACGCGACGCGCCAGTCAGATGCGCTCCCTGAGACCGCCTGAGTTTACGGCACCCCTCAGACCGGGATTTTGGTGATTTGTAGGCTATGTGCTACGGTCGGCGCACTAGCCGTTCCAGTCTTTTGATCACGGGACATTGACTACAATTTCGAATTTATCAGAAAGGGCTACTACATGTCTTTTGGGCCTTATAACTTCAACTTAACAAACCTGCGCGCCATTTCGAGAGTGGTTTTTGCGGTAGTAACCCTTGGTGTCACATCCGCGACGATGGCGTCTGCTCAGGAATTCATGACCCAAGAAGAGCTTCTTGCGACCATACCCGGCGCCCAAATATCCGGGATATCCAACAACGACGGAAAAACGCCTTGGGTACAAGCTTATAGCAAGGCGACAAGCAAGAAGAATGGCAAGCTCAATGGCCTTTGGAATGGAAAGGACAAGTACTCCGGAGATTGGTTCGTCAAAGGCGACCAGTGGTGCGAAAAAGGGGATTGGGGTCAGAAGTGTTGGAGCGTTGAACGCATTAGCACAAACGAATTTCGTATCTATGAAGACGGACAACCGAGAAAGAACACATGGAAACTCAAGTAGAGGTGCTTTTCTAAGCAGCAGCTTGTTGCACTTAACTTCAAACCGGTGCGAAAGCACTTAAATCTGCGAGAAGAGCCGCCAAACAAGTGGCGGCTCTTTACAGTTCGTCATGCCGACGTGATCGCCGAAAACCCTATTAAAGTTTACGGGTTCAATGACCCAGAATCTGGCTCAGGAACAACTTGGTCCGTTCGCTCTGCGGGTTGTTGAAGAACTCTTCGGGTTCATTCTGTTCAACGATCTGCCCGGCATCCATAAAGATCACGCGGTTGGCGACCTGACGGGCAAAGCCCATCTCGTGCGTCACACACAGCATGGTCATGCCTTCCTCGGCCAGTTCGATCATGGTGTCGAGCACCTCTTTGATCATCTCGGGATCCAGCGCCGATGTCGGTTCATCAAACAACATGATCCGCGGCATCATGCAAAGCGAGCGGGCAATCGCCACGCGCTGCTGCTGACCACCGGACAATTGTCCCGGGTACTTCAACGCCTGATCGGGGATCTTCACCTTCTCAAGGAAATGCATCGCGCGCTCTTCGGCCTCTTTCTTGGGCGTCTTGCGTACCCAGATCGGGGCCAGCGTGCAGTTCTCCAAAATGGTCAGATGCGGGAACAGGTTGAAGTGCTGGAACACCATGCCAACCTCGGACCGGATCTTGTCGATGTTCTTGAGGTCATTCGACAACTCAGTCCCATCCACCACGATCGTGCCCTGCTGGTGTTCTTCCAGCGCGTTCAGGCAGCGGATCAGAGTCGACTTACCGGATCCTGAGGGCCCCGCGATCACGATCCGCTCGCCTTGATTGACGGTCAGATTGATGTCGCGCAGCACATGGAAAGACCCGTACCACTTGTTCATGCCGTTGATTTCGATGGCGACCTCGTCGCTCACCTGCATCTTCGAGCGGTCGATTTCGCGTTCTACTGCAAGTTCAGACATATGTTGAACTCCTTAACGATGATCCGTGGCAAGGCGACGCTCGAGCCACTGGGAATATTGAGAGATGCCGTAACAGACGACGAAGAACAGAAGCGCGGCAAAGCCAAACAGCTCCCAGTAGATACCTTGCCATTCGGTCGACGCCAGAATGGGGCCGCGGATCATGCCCACCAGATCGAACATCGAAATGACCGAAACCAGTGTGGTGTCCTTGAACAGGCCAACGGCCACGTTCACGATACCGGGGATCGAGATCTTCAGAGCCTGCGGCAGGATGATCAGACGCATCGCCTGCGGGTAATCCAGACCCAGACTGTCTGCAGCCTCGTACTGTCCCCGTGGAAGCGCAGCCAAACCGCCGCGGATCACCTCGGCGATATAAGCGGCCGAGAACATGGTGATCATGATCACCACGCGCAGGAACAGGTCGACCGTACTGTCAGGCGGGAAGAAATATGACAGCATCACCGAAGCCACAAACAGCAGCGTGATCAGAGGCACGCCACGGATGAATTCGATGAAGATGACACAGACCCATTTGATCAGCGGCATGTTCGACTGACGACCAAGCGCCAGAGCGATCCCAAGCGGCACTGACAGCGACACGCAGGTCACGCCCAGCATCATGTTCAACATGAAGCCGCCCAGATCCCGGCTGGGAACATAGCTTAGCCAAGCATTTTCCGACGCACCTTCAGGGATCAGAGCCGCGCCAATATTCCACACGATCAAAGCAACGATGATCGCACCGAAGAACCCGGCGGCAAAGCTGTTCTTGCCCAGTTTCTGAAACACCGCGCCCGCAGCGATACAACCCACCAGAGCAACCAATGGCGCAAGGATCGTGCCGCCCCAGATCAGCCAAAAGGCAATAAACGGGTATAGTCCGGTAAAGATCAGCATCTTGCGCGGCAGGTCGAAGAACAGGACCGGAGCAAAAGCAACCAGCATCAGCACGAAGGCAAGATTGGGCCGCCAATAGGCATCCGTTGGATATTTGAATCCATAGATCAGCTGTGGCCAACGTTCGGTCAGAACTGCAAAGCAGGCCCCTGTTTTTCCTGCCAGTATCTCGCGGCATTCGGCCAGCGAGTTGGCATTCCAAACCCCATTCAGAATCCACGGCAGCGAATTCTTCAAGATGAGGTAGATCAGGATCAGCGAGAGGATCGTCAAGATCGTGTTGGTCACGCCCGAGAACAGGTTCTCGCGCATCCATTTGACCACACCGACCTCGTTTGCCGGGGGCGGTGAGGGAGGGATCGTACCTTCTGCCACGAAGGCGATCGAATTTGTCGTTTGATCACTCATGGCTCAGCGCTCCTTCAACTTGACGGATGCGTTGTAGACGTTCATCACCAGCGAAATCAGCAGCGAGGCCGTCAGGTAGAACAGCATCAGCAACAGAACACATTCGATCGCACGACCGGTCTGGTTCAGCGTGATGCCGCCCAAGGTCGCGGTGATGTCCGCGTATCCCACAGCAATCGCCAGCGACGAGTTCTTGGTGATGTTCAGGTATTGCGAAATCAGCGGCGGGATGATCACGCGCAAAGCTTGCGGCAGGATCACCAGATTCATGATCCGACCAGGGCGTAGACCCAGCGCAGCGGCAGCCTCGGTCTGGCCTTTGCTGATCGCCTGAATACCCGCGCGGACGTTTTCCGCGATAAAGGCGCCTGTGTAGATCGACAGAGCAAACCATAGCGCGATCAGGGGCGCACCGATCTGAAGACCCCCGCGCAGATTGAAGCGGTTTGCCAAAGGATCAGGCAGGTCCCAGGAAAGTCCCAGCAAAAACAGAACAATGATCAGCGGCACGAACCAGATCGCTGCATTCAAAAGCAACGTATTCGGCCTGTCGCCTGTTTTCTCTTGCTTTAGCTGTGCGTTTTTATTCACAACCCGCGTCGAGAAATAGGACGCAACCAACACGGCGATTACCAGCAACCAATTCGCGACGCCGCCAAAACCGCCGGTAAAGTACGGAAACGGTACGTAAATGCCCCGGTTGGTAAAGGCAAATAGTCCAAGCGCCATTCCACGCTCGGCATCCTCACCCAAATAGGCCCTCGGTGCTGGCATCGCAGCGGTAATGATGAAGAAGATGATGAGAATCCAGATCAGAACCGGAATGTTCCGGAAGATCTCGACATAAAACGCCATCAGTTTTGAGATGAGCCAGTTGTTCGAAAGGCGCAAAACACCGGCAATAACACCGAACACCGTTGCTGTGATACACGCCAGAAAGGCCACCAGCAGCGTGTTGAGAATACCAACAACCGCAGCCCGCCCGTGCGAGGACTGGCTGTCATATTCGATCAGACGTTGGTTAATGTCGTATCCGGACGGATCGCCCAGAAAGGAATAGGAAATGTTCAGGCCAGCGGCCCGGAGGTTCTGGATCAGGTTGTTCCCCAGATACCAGATGCTAAGCGCAATAACGATGGCCGCAATCACCTGAAATGTAAGCGAGCGATAGCGGGTATCGTTTATGAGCATAGACAACCGAAAGTCAGCCTTCGGTGGGTCAGTCATAGTCGACATATTTTGAGATCCCCGTAGCATGCGGAGGCTTCGTTATTGGCGGGGTTTTCCCCACTCCCGAGCGCGCCGCAGCAATTTGATGAGAAAAGGGCGCAGGTTGCCCCGCGCCCTCTCCTTCGAAATTTTAGCGGAACGGCGGTGAGTACAGCAGGCCGCCGTCTGTCCACTGTGCGTTCAGGCCACGTGCCAGACCGATCGGGGTTTCTTCGCCGATATTCTTGGCAAAGACCTCACCATAGTTACCACCGGCTTTGATCGCCTTGGCGGCCCAGTCTGCGTCCAGACCCAGCATCTCGCCCAGCGTACCTTCGGTACCCAGGAGGCGGTTGACTTCTGGGTTGTCCGTGCCAGCCGACATTTCGTCGATATTGGCCGAGGTCACGCCCAGCTCTTCGGCCGAGACCAGAGCGTTCAGGGTCCAGCGGACAACATCGCCCCACTCGTGATCGCCGTGACGGACCAGCGGGCCCAGCGGCTCTTTCGAGATGATTTCGGGCAGCAGGACGTGGTCACCAGGGTTTTCGAACGTGGCGCGGGTTGCGGCCAGGCCCGAGGCGTCGGTGGTGTAAACGTCACATGCGCCAGCCAGGTACTGCTGCTGCGCTTCGGCGTTGGTTTCGATCGGAACCGGCTCATAGCTGATGTTGTTCGAGCGGAAGAAATCCGCCAGGTTCAGCTCGGTGGTGGTGCCGGTCTGGATGCACACGGTCGCGCCGTCCAGTTCCTTGGCCGAGGTCACGCCCAATGCTTTGGGAACCATGAAGCCCTGACCGTCATAGTAGTTTACACCAACAAATTCGAACTTCAGGTCGACATCGCGGCTGAAGGTCCATGTGGTGTTACGGGCCAGCATGTCGATCTCACCCGAGGCCAGCGCGGTGAAGCGTGTCTTACCGGTGGTCGGAACAAATTCAACAGCGCTTGCATCGCCCAGAACGGCAGCGGCAACAGCGCGGCACAGCGAGACGTCAAAGCCCTGCCATTCGCCATTCGCGTCGGGTGCAGCAAAGCCGACCAGACCGGTGGTCACACCGCAGTTCAGCTTGCCACGTGCTTTGACATCGTCAACGGTCCCTGCCGCAGCGGCGCCGGCGGCCAGGCCGGCAATTGTCGCCACGCCCAAGATTACGGATTTTTTCATTTTTACCTCTTCCTGATTTTCCGCCCCTTAGCGGAACGGTTCGATCCGGCGCATGCGCACCAGAAAGGTTACCCAAAAGGTGTCTCCCCTTTAGTGGCCCGAGTTTGGGCGTATTCATCAGCAAACGTCAAGGGCCGGATCATGGAAATCGATAGGTCAATCAGACGGAATTTAGCGGCGAGATCGTCATTTTGTCCGTCTGGTCTCAGATGGAGAGATCATAGAAACGCTTAGCGTGCATAAAGGCGGCCTCTTTGACCTGCGCGGCGGCTTCGGCCTCGTCATCATGGCCCCATTGCTCGATCTGCCAAAGTTCGTCTAGCCTGGAAATACGCCAGATCTCATCCGGTTTGCGCCAATTCTGAGCAGCCGCAAAACCCAGAATCAAGGAACCGGACAGGCTGACCAGATCGTGAAACGCCGCCATCTGAAACGGCGTGAGCGCGTGAACCCCCGCGCGCAGCTTTTTCAAAGCCTGCGGATCCTGTGGCTGGTGCACCACCCCGGCCCGCGGGATCAGCCTTACGCCCAAGGCCTCGGCGGCCCAGTCGAGCGCCGGATCCCAGGCCTCGGCCTGCCGGGCCTGGAGCGCTTCCGGGTGGGTGGCTCGATAGCACAACAAATCCGAATCGCCATAATCCGCGAGCATGTCGGCGACCGCGGGATGCTGATGCTGCACCTTGTCCAGCGCCGCATTGGCTGAGCGGGTGAAGGGCATGGTGGTTGGATCAACCTCATTCTCCTGCGCATCCCATTCGGCGGCCACAGCCTCGGCCATGGCGCGGGTGGGCAGGATCAGGGCAGCCTTCGCAGGCGTCTTCACCCTGCGGCCATCCAGCTCGACCGTATGGCCGCCCTCGGCTTCAACCACGGTGCTTTCCGTCCAAAAGCGTTTGGGTTTCCAGTCGCTCATCTTAGTTTTCCCAGATCTTGGCCAGTGCGTCTGGCAAATGTTCAAACCCGTCGATCACCATGTGTGCGGCGTGCAAGGCAGGCCGGTCGTGATAGCCCCAGCTGACGCCGATCCCGGCGACTTGAGCGGCAGCAGCCATCTCCATATCGAAACTGGTATCACCAATCATGACCGCGTGCTGGGGCGACACTCCCGTTTCCGCCAGCGCGGTTTCGATCATCGACGGGTGCGGTTTCGACGGATGGTGATCCGCCACCTGTCGGGTGATGAAATAGCGCTGAAGCCCATGCGCTTCGAGCAACGCATCCAAGCCGCGCTGGGATTTTCCGGTGGCCACGCCCAGTAGAACCTCGTCCTGCCTGTGCAACGCCTCGATCACCGCGCGCGCACCGGGATAAAGCGGCGAGCTTGCCGCACCCTGTTCCAGACGTTGCGCGTGATAGGCCTGTTTGTAGCCCTCAACCAACTGTCCCTGCACCTTCTCAGGCTGGTCTGGCGCTAGGCGCGCCATCGCGTGGGGCAAGGACAGGCCGACGATCGACAGAATCGCCCTGCGGTCAGGCACCGGTAGCGACAGCGCCTCGAAACAGGCGGTCATGGCCGAAACGATGGCCCCCTGACTGTCGACCAGAGTGCCATCCACATCAAACAGAACCAGCCGCAGGGGCGTGCTCATCGCAGCTCCTCGAACGGATCATCAGCGGCAAGGTCTTCAGTCCAGCCCAAAGTATCCCAGCTGTGCTTCATATGCTCCGGTAACGGGGCCTCGATCGCCACCGGCTTCCGGGTCATCGGATGTTCAAAGGACAGACGCCGTGCATGCAGGTGCAGCTTTTTGCTGATCACGCCGCCCAGCTGCGCGCCCCAGCCATCGCCGAGATTTTCCTGCCCCGAACCGCCATATTTGCCATCGCCGATAATCGGGTGGCCAATCGCTGCCATATGCGCGCGCAACTGATGGGTCCGGCCCGTGACAGGCTCCATCGCGACCCATGCGGCCCGACCCGCCACGCGATAAAGCGTTGCATAAAGCGTATGCGCCCGCTTTGCGCCGGGTGTGTCATTCACTTCGCTGGAATGGATGGCGATCATCTTCTCGCCTTCCCCCTGCTTGCCATGACCGTGGGCTTTGACCAGCCCGGTCTTGATCTCGCCCAGATAGGGCGTCGGCACACCGGCCACCAGCGCCCAGTAAATTTTGCGCGTGTTGCGGTGGCGGAATGCAGCGGTCAAGCCCTTGGCCGCCTCGCGCGTGCGCGCCATCAACAGCACGCCGGAGGTATCCTTGTCCAGCCGGTGCACAAGGCGCGGGTTCTCGTCATAGCCAAAGCGCAGCGCCTCGGACAGGCTGTCCACATGGCGGGTCTGGCCGCTGCCGCCCTGCACCGGCAGGCCATGGGGTTTGTTCAGCGCCAGAACATGGTCGTCGCGATAGATCACGCAGGACTGGATCATCTTCGCATCCGCATCCGAGACACGGTGCTTCACCTCAACCGGCTTATGGTCCGCATCGGGCAGCGGCGGCACGCGCACAGACTGCCCGACCTCCAACCGTGTCGAGGCTTTGACCCGTCCGCCGTCGACCCGCAGCTCGCCCTTGCGGCACATCTTCTCGATCCGGCCCTGGCTGACATGCGGGAACAGGCGGCGCAGCCAGCGATCCAGCCGCTGCTCGCCATCGCCTTCCGCCACGATGATCATCTGTACGCCGCTCATATCCTTGCCCCTTGCCTGATGTCCGGCCCCGAAACACGCGTCTGTCGCGCGCCGCGCGCAAAGAGTCAAGACAGCCCTACCGCGCGTTCCGCTGCGCCCGCAGTTTGGCGAAATACTCCAGCCGCTTTTTCAGTTCGCGCTCGAACCCGCGCTCGACAGGCTGATAGAGTGCCGGTCTCTCCATGTCGTCGGGGAAATAGTTCTGGCCCGAAAACCCGTCCTCTGCGTCGTGATCATAGGCATAGCCGCTGCCATATCCCTGATCCTTCATCAGCGAGGTCGGCGCGTTCAGAATATGCTTGGGTGGCGGTTCGCTGCCCGATTTCCTGGCCAACGCCATCGCGGCTTTATAGCCCACATAAGCTCCGTTGGACTTCGGAGCCAGCGCCAGATACACCACCGCCTGCGCCAGCGCCAACTCACCCTCGGGTGAGCCCAGCCGTTCATAGGTTTCCCACCCCTGCAAACAGATTGCCTGTGCCTGCGGATCAGCCAGCCCCACATCCTCGACCGCCATGCGGGTCAGGCGGCGGGCCAGAAAGCGCGGGTCTTCCCCGCCGGTCAACATGCGCGCGAACCAATAGAGCGCCGCGTCCGGGTCCGATCCCCGCACCGATTTATGCAGGGCCGAAATCAGGTTGTAATGCTCGTCCCCCGACTTGTCGTATTTCGAGGCCCGGCGCATCAGGCGGGTCGACAGCGCCTCGGGCGTCAGCGCCTTTTCGGTTTTCCACGCCGCCGCCTGTTCGATCAGGTTCAGCAGCGCCCGCCCATCGCCATCCGCCATCTCATGCAGCGCATCCCGCGCCGCCGGGGTCAGCGGCAGGGCACGACCCAGCTCTTTCTCGGCGCGCTGGGTCAACCGTTCCAGATCAGCAAGGCTGAGCCGTTCCAGCACCAGCACCTGCGCCCGGCTGAGCACAGCGGCGTTCAATTCGAACGAAGGGTTCTCGGTCGTGGCCCCGACCAGCAGGATGGTGCCATCCTCCATATGCGGCAGAAACCCGTCCTGCTGCGCCTTGTTGAACCGGTGGATTTCGTCGACGAACAGCAACGTCCCCTGCCCGTTCTGGCGTCGGATCTTCGCCGCCTCGAACACCTTTTTCAGATCGGGCACACCGGTGAAAATGGCGCTGATCTGCACGAAATGCAGGTCGGTTTCCTGCGCCAGCAGACGCGCGATCGTCGTCTTGCCGACCCCCGGTGGCCCCCAGAAAATCAGGCTGGACAGGCTGCCCGAAGCCAGCATCACCCCCAAAGGCGCGTCCGGGCCCAGAACCTGTTCCTGCCCGATCACCTCGGTCAGCGATTGCGGGCGCAACCGGTCCGCCAGCGGGCGGTGGGGCGCGGCAGGCTCGGCCCCGCCGGTATCGAACAGATCAGACACAGGTCACAACCGGAACCGCAGCGACACAGACCGCCCGCCGCGCTGAATCTCAAACTGCAGACGGCGGCCGGGGTCGGTCAGCGCCTTGGTCACGTCGGAGGGCTCGGCGATCTCGACCCCATTGATACTGCTGATCACGTCGCCCGCCCGCAGGCCCGAACGCCCGCCGTACCGGGCTGCATCGACAACCACGACGCCGGTCACCGACAGGGGCAGCCGCAGCCGTGTGATCACCGCCGGGTTGATGCGCGAGACGGTCAGGCCGGGCATCACTGTGTTGTCGTCCAGAGTGGTCTCGTCCGCTGCAGGTGTTTCCGGAGCCCTGACCAGCGCAACGCTGATATCATCGCTCTGATCCCCACGCAGGAGCGTGAGGACCGAGGTGCCGCCCACACCCGCCACCGACATGCGGAATTTCATCTCGGCGGGTGAGTTCACCTCATCCCCATCCACATGGGTCACAACATCCCCAACCCGCAACCCGGCCTCGCCCAAAGGGCTGAGCGGATGGATGTCCGAGATCACGACGCCCATGGGAAAAGTCAGACCCAGAGACTCGGCGATATCCGCGCTCATATGCTGACCCGCGATACCTGCCCAGGGGCTTACGAAACGGTCATTGCCCGCCCGCGCCTGCCGCAGGAATTCGGCCACCAGATTGGCCGGGATGGCAAAACCGATGCCATTCGAGCCGCCGGAACGCGTCAGGATCGAGGTGTTGATGCCGATCAGATCACCATTCACGTCGATCAACGCCCCGCCCGAGTTTCCCGGATTGATCGCCGCGTCCGTCTGAATGAAGTAGCCTCGCGCATTGCCGGTCGCTGTCCCGGTGCGTGCCAGCCCTGAAATGATGCCCGACGACACGGTCTGCCCTACGCCAAACGGATTGCCGATGGCCAACGCCAGCTCTCCGACCTCAACGTGATCCGAGTCGCGCAGCGTCAGGAATGGCAGGTCCTCGGCCTCTTCCAGCCGCAGGATCGCGATGTCGCTTTCCTTGTCGCCCAGAACCACCTGCGCCGAGTATTCACGCCGGTCGGTTGTCACCACACGAATCTCGGTCGCGGTACCAACCACATGATAGTTCGAAACCACATAGCCATCCGCCGACAGGATCACGCCTGACCCTAACGAGTTCTGCACCCGCTGCCGGGGCTCATTGAACCCTCGGCCAAAGAAATCGCGGAAGAACGGGTCGGAAAACAGCGGATTGACACGCCCCTCACGCACGATCTTGGCGTAGATGTTCACCACGGCAGGCGAGGCCTGCTTGACCACCGGGGCAAACCCGAGGCTGATTTCGGCTTGCGACTGGGGCACCCGCGTCTCGGCGGTACCTTGGGTCGCAATTGCGAAAAAAATCAGGGTCAGAAAGGCGCGGATCATGGGGGCTCCGGGGATTTGGATCAGCCCAGATATGCTGGCCGCGCGCCATGATTGCAAGCAGGCGATGCGCCAAAAGAAAACCTCCGCCCGGTTGCCCGAACGGAGGTTTCTGATCGGCAATATGCCTGATCTTATTCTTCTGCAGCCTCTTCGGCGGCAACACGGGCCTTGTCGGCCGCGCCTTTGGCGTCGACATCGCGATCCACAAATTCGATGATCGCCATCGGGGCCATGTCACCATAACGGAAGCCAGCTTTCAGAATACGGACATAACCGCCCTGACGCTCGGCGTAGCGGGGGCCCAGAACTTCGAACAGCTTGGCGACGTCTTTGTCTTCTTTCAGCTGTGCTGCGGCCTGACGGCGAGCGTGCAGGTCGCCGCGCTTGCCCAGAGTGACCAGCTTTTCGATGATCGGGCGCAGTTCTTTTGCCTTGGGCAGAGTCGTTTTGATTTGCTCATGCTCGATGAGCGAGCCAGCCATGTTCGCAAACAGCGCCTTGCGGTGCTCATGAGTACGGTTCAGGCGGCGGTAACCACGTGCGTGACGCATTTTCTTAATCCTTCTTTAGCGTTTTGCTTTGTCTGGCCGGCGATGCGTGTCACCGGCTCTCCTTGGGGCGGAAGTGCCCGTATGGTCCCCGGAAGCCCGGGCATTGGGGAAGACGCGTTTAGAACGCGTCTTCGAATTTCTTCGCCAGATCTTCGATGTTGTCGGGCGGCCAGTCCTCGACATCCATGCCGAGGTGCAGACCCATGCCGGACAGCACTTCTTTGATCTCGTTCAGCGACTTGCGGCCGAAGTTCGGGGTGCGGAGCATCTCGGCTTCGGTCTTCTGGATCAGGTCGCCGATGTAAACGATGTTGTCGTTCTTCAGGCAGTTTGCCGAACGGACCGACAACTCCAGCTCGTCGACTTTCTTGAGCAGCAGCGGGTTGAACTCCAGACCATCGTCTTCGTCCTGGCGGCCAGCCGATTCCGGCTCGTCGAAGTTGACGAAAATCGACAGCTGATCCTGCAGGATGCGCGCAGCATAGGCCAGCGCGTCTTCCGGCGTGATCGAACCATCGGTTTCGATCTTCAGGGTCAGCTTGTCATAGTCCAGAACCTGACCTTCGCGGGTCGGCTGAACGTCATAGGCAACCTTTTTGACCGGCGAATAGATCGCGTCGATCGGGATCAGGCCGATGGGTGCATCTTCGGGCTTGTTCTTTTCAGCCGAGACGTAGCCCTTGCCGGTATTGACGGTCAGTTCCATGAACAGGTCGGCGCCATCGTCCAGGTGGCAGATGACGTGATCGCGGTTCAGAACCTCGATACCAGCGCTTTCGCTGATGTCGCCAGCGGTGACAACTGCGGGGCCTTTGGCATTGATCGAAAGGCGCTTGGGCCCTTCGACTTCCATGCGCAGCGACACGCCCTTGAGGTTCAGGATGATGTCGGTGACGTCTTCGCGGACACCTGCAACCGAGGAGAACTCGTGCAGGACGTTGTCGATCTGAACGCTGGTGATGGCCGCGCCTTGCAGCGAGCTCATCAGAACGCGGCGCAGCGCGTTGCCCAGGGTCAGACCAAAGCCACGCTCCAGCGGTTCAGCGACCAGAGTTGCCTGACGCGCAGGGTCGTTGCCCGGCTTGCCGTCCAGCTGGGTCGGCTTGATCAATTCTGCCCAATTCTTGTGGATCATGTAATCCCTCCATTCCTGTCCGCGCCCCATGACCAACAAGGTGCAGACGCCCGAGGTTCAAAATGACGTGCTGGGGCCGTGCAAAAACACAGCCCCAGCCTAATTCAAAATCGCTTAGACGCGACGACGCTTCGGCGGACGGCAGCCGTTGTGAGCGATCGGTGTCACGTCGCGGATCGACGTGATGTTGAAGCCCACGGCAGCCAGCGCGCGCAGAGCAGATTCACGGCCCGAACCGGGGCCCTGAACTTCGACTTCCAGCGTCTTAACGCCATGTTCCTGCGCCTTCTTGCCTGCATCTTCTGCAGCCATCTGAGCGGCGTAGGGGGTCGATTTCCGCGATCCTTTGAAGCCCATGGTACCGGCAGACGACCACGAGATGGCGTTGCCCTGTACGTCCGAGATCAGGATCTTGGTGTTGTTGAAGGTCGAGTTCACATGGGCAACGCCCGATGCGATGTTCTTGCGCTCTTTGCGCTTAACGCGAGTCTTGTCACGTGCCATCAGTCAGACCCCCTCTTATTTCTTTTTACCGGCAATGGCCTTTGCGGGGCCTTTGCGGGTACGAGCATTGGTGTGGGTACGCTGACCGCGAACCGGCAGGTTGCGGCGGTGACGCAGACCGCGATAGCAGCCCAGGTCCATCAGGCGCTTGACGTTCATCTGAACTTCACGACGCAGGTCACCTTCAACGGTGAAGTTTGCATCGATATGTTCGCGGATGGCCAGAACTTCGGCGTCGGACAGTTCATTGACGCGACGGTGCGCTTCAATGCCTACGGCTTCGCAGATCGCTTTGGCCGAGGTGTTTCCGATACCGGTGATATATGTGAGGGCGATTGGTACCCGCTTTGCAGTCGGGATGTTTACGCCGGCAATACGTGCCACGTGTCACTTTCCTTTTCGTTGCGGTTCCGTAACTCCAGAACCTTTTTTCACAACGCTTGACCGTGGCAGTGTCGCCAGTGGGTCCAGCATTATTCGAGGTGGTCGGGGCGGCCGGGACGAATCCCGCGCGCGATAGTGATTCCCAGAGGGATGTGGGTCGATATGGGCTTTTGGACTTGACGTCAAGCCCATATCAGAAACCGTGTTGCGTCAGCCGTTCAGAACGTCCGAAATCGCACCTTGAACCTCTCCGATCTCACCCAGACCGTTGATCTTGGTGAGTTGCCCGTTGGCATAATAATAGCCAATCAGCGGAGAGGTTTTCTTGTAATATTCCATCAGTCGGGTCTTGAGGCTTTCCTCATTATCGTCTGCACGGCGCTTGAAGTCATTCTCTTTACCGCAATTGGTGCATTTGCCTTCTGCGGGGATCGGCTTGGTGATGTCATTATAGACTTCACCGCAGCCGCCACAGGTCGAGCGCGCGGTGATGCGCTGAACCAGAGCGGCGTCATCCACTTCCATCTCGATGACGGCGTCAAGACTGTTGCCGGTACTCGCCAGCAACTCGCCCAAAGCATCGGCCTGGGCCAGCGTCCGAGGGAAGCCATCGAAGATAAAACCGCCCTCGGCACCGGCATCCAGCTTTTCGCGGATCAGGCCGATGACGATCTCATCGGTTACAAGTTGACCCTTTGCCATCACCTCGGCCACGCGGTTGCCCATTTCAGTGCCGCTATCTTTGGCCTCGCGCAGCATGTCTCCTGTGCTGAGCTGCACCATGCCGCGGGTGTCAACCAGATGACGCGCCTGCGTACCTTTGCCTGCCCCCGGGGGGCCGAGAAGAATGATGTTCATCGACGGGACGGTGCCTTTCTGCCGCGTTTCTTGGATTTACCGCGCAGTTGGGACTTTTCGATCAGCCCTTCATATTGATGCGCCAGCAGGTGGCTTTGGACCTGTTGGATCGTGTCCATGGTCACCGAGACGATAATCAACACGGAGGTGCCGCCGAAATAGAACGGAATGGCGAACTGGCCCCGCAGGATTTCCGGCAGCAGACAGACAGCCGCCAGATAGGCCGAGCCCAGAACCAGCACGCGGTTGACCACATATTCCAGATATTCGGAGGTTTTCTTGCCCGGACGGATACCGGGAATGAACCCGTTCTGCTTTTTGAGGTTATCTGCCACATCGTCCGGCTTAAACGCCACGTTGAACGTGTAGAAATAGGCAAAGAACACGATCATCGAGGCGAAGAACAGCAGATACAGCGGCTGACCGGGGCCAAAGTTGGCCAGCAGCCAGGACATCACAGGCCCGTTCGTCGCACCCGACGAGAAGGTCGAGATCGTCACCGGCAGCAACAGCAGCGAGCTTGCAAAGATCGCTGGGATAACGCCCGATGGGTTGACCTTGACCGGCAGGTGGCTCGACCCGCCTTCATAAACCTTCATGCCAGCCTGTCGGCGCGGGTATTGAATGTGTATCTTACGCAGAGCGCGCTCCATGAACACCACAAAGGTGATCACCGCGATGACCATTACGATCACACCGACGATCACCGCGGGGCTGATGGCGCCGCTGCGACCCGAGGCAAAGAACTGCGCCAGTGCCGCGGGAACCTCGGCAATGATACCGACGAAAATGATCAGAGAGATACCGTTGCCGATGCCGCGTGCGGTGATCTGCTCACCCAGCCACATCAGGAACATGGTGCCGCCGACCAGCGTAATCATGGTCGACAAGCGGAAGAACATGCCCGGATCTGTCGCCAGATCGCCCGACTCCAGGGATACGGCCAAACCATAGGCCTGAACGGTGGCCAGAGCGACGGTGCCGAAACGGGTATACTGGTTGATCTTCTTGCGGCCCTGCTCGCCCTCTTTCTTGAGTTGTTCGAGCGCGGGAACCATGGATGTCAGCAGCTGCACGATGATCGAGGCCGAGATATAGGGCATGATCCCGAGGGCAAAGATACCCATTCGACCCAGCGCCCCGCCGGTGAACATCGAAACCATGCCGCCGATGCCCTGCCCCGCCTGCTCCATGAACTCGCGCAGCGCTTGCCCGTCGATCCCCGGCACCGGAATGAAGGTGCCCAGACGATAGACGATCAACAAACCCAGCGTGAACAGGATGCGGTTGCGCAGATCGGTGGCTTTGCCCAAAGCAGCCCAGCTTGTGTTGGCTGCCATTTGTTCTGCTGCTGATACCATAAATCGGTCTCTCTTATGCAAACACCGCCCGGAACCGTTTTCCGGCTCGGGCGGCGTCTTGGAAAACTCTGAGGTCTATGTAAGCGGGTCTGGGCCCGCTCACAAGCGCTTACTCTGCCGCAGCAGCTTTTGTTACCGTCAGTGAACCGCCCGCTTTCTCGACCGCCTCAACGGCAGACTTCGAAGCACCAGTGACTTCCAGGTTCACTTTCGCGGTGATTTCACCTTTGGCCAGAACGCGGATACCGTCCAGCTTGCGGCGCACCAGACCAGATGCAACCAGCGCATCCTCGGTGATCGCAGCCTTTGCGTCCAGCTTGCCGGCGTCGACGAATTTCTGGATCAGGCCCAGGTTGATAACGGCGAACGCCTTGCGGTTCGGCTTGTTGAAGCCGCGCTTGGGCAGGCGCTGGTACAGCGGCATCTGGCCGCCTTCGTAGCCGTTGATGGCCACACCCGAACGGGATTTCTGACCCTTGATACCACGGCCACCCATTTTCCCTTTGCCGGAACCTGGACCACGGCCAACGCGGGTGCGTTTCGGTGCTGCGCCAGGATTGTCGCGCAATTCATTCAGTTTCATTTCGCTTCTCCTAAGCCGGATGTGACCCCCGAAGCGTGATGGGTCAACCACGGCGTTTCTTGGTTTTGATTCTCGTGGACGGAAATCCACTGGAGCGCTCTACAGCGTCCCGGCTTTGGTTGCAAGATGTGTTGTATCACAGCGCACAAAACCAAAAGAGGCGCCGGGATGGCGCCTCTTCTTCCGTGAGTGAGTGATGTGTTACGCGCAATAGGCGTGTTCACGCGCGATATCAGCGATATCGCAGCGGCGGACACCGATATCGTCCAGCTCGCGATTGCTCAGGTTTTGCAACTCGCGATAGGTGCGATGGTATTCCGCAGCGCGCGCGCGGTTTTCTTTTACGCGCTCGAACAGGTTTGCAATGCGGGCGCTCAGATTGAAGCCGCCATGTGTCAGAGTAGCTGTATGTGCCATATCTAATTTCCTTTCTGTACCGGGGCGCATTCCCCGGGCGTTTCCATTTGTTCCTTTGTGGACAACGCTCAGATAAGGGCGAAAGATATCGCTAACAATGCAGTTTTGGGTCTAGCCGTTTTGCATCAGCAGCATAGCAGAGACTCAATGAATATCCTCAGTAATGATCATGCTCGTTCGGGTTGTCGAAAAGCGTGCCGTCATATTTTGGCAGGTCATCTTGGAGATCAAACCATGGGAGTTTGCTTTGATAATTCACATGGAATGTCGGCCTGAACGCCTGCGGGGCCTCAAGCGAAGCCGCGTAAAGGTGCATCCCGCCCGGATAATGATCAGCCTCAAAGCCCATGGGTGAGCCGCAGTTTTCACAAAAATGTCTGAAAACACCTTTTGAGCTTTCAAGCGTCTTCGGTGGATGCGCAGACCACCTGAAACTGGTCAGAGGTACGCCAAGCCATGCAACGACCGGGGCGGCACAATTTCTGCGACAATCATCGCAGTGACAATAGCAGGCCCAGTTGGGTTCCCCATCGTATTCCCAACGGGTTTGTCCACAAAAACACTTTCCGCGTGTCGTCACGAGCTCTCCCCCTCCGGTGTTTCTCAGCTTCTTACAAAGCGGTTCGATCTGCCCGTCGACCAAGCGCTTTGAAGCCAGTCAAAGCAAACCAGCCTCGGGTGATCTTTTCCGATACCGACATGACGTCGACCGCAATAGCCAATGCCGTCCTTAAAGAAAAACGCCCCCGACTAAGTCGAGGGCGTTTCAAGTTCTTCGAAGAAGTCGCGCTTAGCCGCGCTCTTCGACGATCTCAACCAGATGCGGGATCTTACGGATCATGCCGCGGATCGAAGGAGTGTCCTCCAGTTCGCGGGTCTTGTTCATCTTGTTCAGGCCTAGACCGATCAGGGTTGCGCGCTGTTCGGCGGGGCGACGGATCGGAGAACCGATCTGCTTGACGACGATGGTTTTTGCCATTGCTCGCTACTCCTTACGCTTCGGCTTCAGCCGGTGCTTCGTCCCGCTTGGGCAGGATGTCGGCAACTTTTTTACCACGACGTGCGGCAACCGAACGCGGGCTCTGCTCTTTTTGCAGGCCGTTGATGGTGGCGCGGATCATGTTGTACGGGTTCTGCGAGCCCAGCGACTTGGACACAACGTCCTTAACGCCCAGCATTTCGAACACAGCACGCATCGGACCACCGGCGATGATACCGGTACCTTCAGGCGCGGTGCGCATGACCACTTTACCGGCGCCGTGACGGCCTTCGATGTCGTGGTGCAGGGTCCGACCTTCGCGCAGTTGCACGCGGATCATCTGACGCTTGGCTTGTTCAGTTGCCTTACGGATGGCCTCGGGTACTTCTTTCGCTTTACCCTTGCCAAAGCCGACACGGCCTTTCTGATCGCCGACAACCACCAGAGCGGCGAAGCCAAAGCGCTTACCACCTTTTACGGTTTTCGACACGCGGTTGATTGCGACCAGGCGATCGGCAAATTCCGGTGCTTCTTCACGGTCGCGGCCACGGCCCCGACGGTTTTCACGTTCTGCCATTTGGCATCCCTTTTCTCATATGGCGCTCTCGGCACCGTTTTCTTCAATCCAAGTGAGCCCCGACTGTTGCCGAGGCCCCCGGATCATCGGGGCAGCCGTCAAGCTGCCCACAGGTCTTAGATCTTCAGACCACCTTCACGCGCGGCGTCGGCAACTGCCTTCACCTTGCCGTGGAACAGGAAGCCACCACGATCGAAATAGGCCTCTTCGACGCCTGCCTTCTTGGCACGCTCGGCGATGGCCGCGCCCACTTTGGTGGCCGCTTCGACGTTGTTCTTGCCAACGACGCCCAGATCCTTTTCCAGGGTCGAGGCCGAGGCCAGGGTCACGCCACGAACGTCGTCGATCAGCTGAACGCTGATGTTCTTGTTCGAACGGTGAACCGACAGGCGTACACGGCCCGCGTTGACTTTGCGAAGTTTGTTCCGAACGCGCAGGCGGCGCTTCAGAAACAGGGTTCTTTTGCTGTTTGCCATTGTTTGCGTCCTTACTTCTTCTTGCCTTCCTTGCGGAAGATGAACTCGCCCTTGTAGCGGATGCCCTTGCCTTTGTACGGCTCGGGACGGCGCCATTCGCGGATTTTGGCCGCGACTTCGCCCACCTGCTGCTGGTCGATACCTTCCACAACGATCTCGGTCTGCTTCGGCGCGGTGATGGTGACACCTTCCGGAGCAACGAAATCAACATCGTGGCTGTAGCCCAGGTTCAGCTTCAGGGTGTTGCCCTGCATCTGAGCCCGGTAACCAACACCCTGGATCTCCAGCTCTTTTTTGAAGCCTTCAGTCACACCGGTCACCAGATTGGCAACCATGGTGCGGCTCATGCCCCACTGCTGGCGGGCACGCTTGGACATGCCACGAGGGTTGATTTGCACAACGTTGTCTTCGACCGACAGCGTGACGTCATCGGTTGCGGTGAAGCTGCGGGTGCCTTTCGGACCTTTCACTTCGATGGTCTGACCCGACACAGAGGCGGTAACGCCGCTGGGCAGCTCGACCGGTTTTTTACCAATACGAGACATTGCAGACCTCCTTAGAAGACGGTGCAGAGCACTTCGCCGCCAACATTGTTGGAGCGAGCGTTTGCGTCCGACATCACACCTTTCGGAGTGCTGACAATCGACACGCCCAGACCCTGACGGACCTGCGGGATGTCATTGACGCCCATGTAGACGCGACGGCCGGGTTTCGAGACCCGCTTCAGTTCGCGAATAACAGGGGTGCCTTCGTAGTATTTCAGGCTGATTTCGATGGCCGGATGACCGTTTTCACCGGTCGTCTTTTCATAGCCACGGATGTAACCTTCGTCCGCCAGCACGTCCAGAACCCAACCGCGCAGCTTGGATGCGGGGGTGGAAACGGTGGACTTGCCGCGCATTTGCGCGTTGCGGATACGGGTGAGCATATCGCCGATAGGATCATTCATATCTATGTCTCCCTTACCAGCTCGATTTCACCATGCCGGGGATCTGACCAGCAGAACCCAGCTCGCGCAGCGCGATACGGCTGACCTTCAGCTTACGGTAGTAAGCGTGGGGACGACCGGTCAGCTGACAGCGGTTGTGCAGACGGGTAGCCGAGCTGTTGCGCGGCAGTTTCGCCAGTTTCAGACGCGCTTTGAAACGCTCTTCCATCGGGCGGCTCTCGTCATTCGCGATTTCTTTCAGCTCGGCACGCTTTGCGGCATATTTGGCCACCAGGCGCTCGCGCTTCTTCTCGCGTTCGATCATTGCTTTTTTAGCCATGTCTCTATCCTTCCGGCGCTTATGCGTTGAACGGCATGTTGAATGCTTTCAACAGGCTCTTCGCTTCAGCGTCGGTCTTCGCTGTGGTGGCAATTACGATATCCAGGCCCCAGACCTCGTCGACCTTGTCGAAGTCGATTTCCGGGAAGACGATGTGCTCTTTCATGCCCATGGCAAAGTTGCCACGACCATCGAAAGACGGTTTCACACCGCGGAAGTCACGAACGCGCGGCAGCGCGATGGTGATCAGACGATCCAGGAATTCGTACATCCGGTCACCGCGCAGGGTCACTTTCGCACCCAGCGGCATGTCTTCACGGACGCGGAAACCCGCGATCGACTTCTTCGCCTTGGTCGAAACGGCCTGTTGACCGGCAATCGCAGTCAGATCCTCGACAGCAGCTTTGGCTTTCTTCGAGTCTTTGACCGCCTCAGCACCACAACCGATGTTCAGAACGATTTTTTCCAGCTTGGGCAGCTGCATGTCGTTCTTATAGCCGAACTCTTCTTTCAGAGCGGCACGGATGGTTTCAACGTACTGAGCTTTCAGACGCGGGGTGTAGGTTGCGGAATCAAGCATCGATCACGTCCCCTGTGGTCTTGGCGAAGCGCACCTTCTTGTCACCTTCCATGCGGAAGCCAACGCGGGTTGCTTTGCCGTTCTTGTCCAGCAGAGCCAGGTTCGACAGCTCGATCGGGTTTGCCTGAGGCAGGCGGCCACCCTGGCTGTTCTGGGTCTGGCGGGTGTGGCGGATGGCGATGTTGATACCATCGACAACAGCTTTACCGGCTTTGGGGTCAACCGAGGAAATGGTTCCCTCTTTGCCCTTGTCCTTGCCGGCCAGCACGACGACCTTGTCGCCTTTGCGGAGTTTAGCAGCCATGATTACAGCACCTCCGGAGCCAGCGAGATGATTTTCATGAAGTTCTTGCCGCGCAGTTCGCGAACAACGGGGCCAAAGATACGGGTACCTACGGGCTCGTTGTTGTTGTTCAGAATGACGGCGGCGTTGCGATCGAAACGGATCGCGGTGCCGTCTTCGCGACGGACTTCTTTGGCGGTGCGTACGACGACGGCCTTGCGGACGTCCCCTTTCTTTACGCGGCCGCGCGGGATGGCTTCCTTCACCGAGACGACAATGATGTCGCCAACGGAGGCGTATTTACGCTTGGAACCACCCAGGACCTTGATGCACTGAACTCGGCGTGCGCCGGAGTTGTCAGCGACATCCAGATTGGTCTGCATCTGGATCATGTGGTTTCTCCCGACCTGTGGGGGCTGGTCTCGTTAGATCCCCCAGGGTTTCGACAAATGGAAAAGTCCCGGGGGCTTACGCCTCCAGAACCTCCCAACGTTTCGTCTTCGATTTCGGCGCGCATTCGATGATGCGGACTGTATCGCCGACCTTGAAGGCGTTCTTTTCATCGTGAGCCCGGTATTTCTTGGACTTACGGATGGTTTTCTTCAGAACCGGATGCGTAAAGCGGCGTTCGACGGATACGGTTACGGTCTGTTCGTTGGCGTCGCTGGTCACGGTGCCTTGCAGGATACGCTTGGGCATCTGATTACTCCTCGGATGCCGCGGCAGCGGCCTTTTCGTTCAGAATGGTTTTGACACGGGCAGCATTGCGGCGGGCCGCTTTGATACCAGCAGTGTTTTCCAGCTGACCGGTTGCCTGTTGAAAGCGCAGGTTAAAGCTTTCTTTCTTCAGGTTGGCCAGTTCCTCGCGGAGCTGGTCCGGGGTCTTGTCACGCAGTTCTTGGGCGTTCATCGCCTTTTTCCTTTGCTCAAAACACCAGAAGGCCCCCTGACAGGGTCACCTTGGACCTGGTGGATGAATGATAGACATGCGAATCCCCCGACTCGGCCGGGGGACTTGCAGGATGCCGCCGTATAAGGGTTTAAGGGGTGGGTGGCAAGAGGAAGTTTTTTGATGGCAGTATTGTGCTTTTTATCCCGTGACTTCTATCTGAAAGTCACATCTTCAAGCACGACACTGATCTCTGCTTTCTTTCGAAACTTAGCATACGAAGACATCCAACGACTAGCGTTGGTTATGATCGACACTGCCAAGTTATTTCCTTGCTCATCCTCATTATCCCTTTCGAAAAGAGAATCGGAAAAACACATGGAGCGAGTAGAAAAGGGTGGCGTGACTAAATCAAACTCCCTTGTTCGGGGATCGACAAGAACATTTCTCGCCTGACCATTCACCCAAACCTCAAGACTAATCTCGGCCCGCGCAACACGTCTAAAACTATAGTTTGTCAAAGTTACGTTGATTGGAGCAGCTGATCGACAACCATTGTTGTCTGACCCATCCGGATCCCACAACGAGGCTTTGGCGCTAACGCCGTAGAAACTGGAAAAGGTGATTGAAAGCAAGAGAATTGAAACTGCAAGTACTATCAGAATCCAACGAGGCATTGGTTAAAACGTCCTTCAAAATATATTTCGCTCTATTGAGTGTTCTAAGATATTCTGAATTGCAATCGGTACCTCCCAAAAGGGCTCCGCCCGTTCGCCCCTCAATCGCTCCACCGGAGAGATTGCCGCTGCGCGGACCGGGGCTCACTCCCACTTATAGTTAAAACTCACCGAAATCCGCTCATCCTCGGCCATGTTCATCGGCACCTCGTGGCGTAGCCAGCTTTCCCACAGCAGAACATCACCCACCTGCGGCTTCATATAGATGAACGGCTGCAAATCCCGCCGCCCGCCTTTCAGACGCGTCGGCGCGGCCATCATTCGGCCTGAGCGGGGGTCTTCCAGTTTCAGCGCACTCGCCCCTTCGGGCATCGCCACGTAGGTCGTACCCGAGATCACGCTGTGCGGGTGTAGGTGGCTGGAATGCATTCCGCCTTCGGGCAGGATGTTGATCCAGAGGTCCTCAAGTTTCAACTCGCCCTCGCCCAGATCGAACTCCAGATCCTTGGCAAAGGCCGCCACGTGTTGGTCCAGTACGGCAACCAGATCGGCAAAGATCGGAAACCGCCAAGGCAAATCAGTCAGCGAGGCATAGCTGGTATAACCGGGATAGCCGTTCTCTTCACACCAGCCCTGCCCTGCCTCATCATCCTCGGCGATGACAAGGCATGAGTTTTCCAACTCTTCCGCGTCGATCTTGGGATCAAACTCGGACAAAGCTGCGCGATAAAGACGGGTAACGAAGAGTGATTCAATCTGTGCCATGAGCCGGGCATACCCCAGCCCTTTCGGCAAGACCAGACGCTTAGGTCTTGATGGGCCCTTTGCCACAGCGCGGGATCGGGCGACCGCCGTCGGCATAAGCGAGGCACAGCACGATCTCATCCGGTTTCGGCGCGTCCGGAATACTTAGCGTCATCGTGTCGAAATGATCAAACGACCACGGATTGTCCTTGTGGCCAAGCGGCAAGTCAATCACGCAGCCCGGCGCGCCCAGCTTGGCGTTCGAGGGGATCACCGCCTCACCGCCACCTGCAGCGGCGCGCATGGGGGCACCAAGCTTGGGGTGGATCACCGCCCCTGCCTGCTCGAGATCTCCGTTGATGCCAACGATCGCAGCCTTGCCGTATGAAATCGGGACACCCTCCAATTGGGCAACTGCTTCGGCGGCAAGTTCAGGACCCAGAAGGCCACCGATCTCGAACAACTCTGAAAGATCGTCAGAAAACCGGCCAGCCAGCGGGTTCGGGAATACCGCAAGCGCAGCAACCCGGCTGATCGGATCACAAGGCTGGCCCATTTGGTCAGTTGTTATGATTTCCTTGGCAAACACCTTTTTTCGTAGCTGAACCATAGCGTCCCCTCTCAGATCCGATCCAAAGCCTAAGCGCTGGTCGAGAATAGGCAAGGGCACTTCAGATTTGCGTTACCTTGGCCAATTCCGGTGGCATTTAGGCTGGCAATGCAGGGTCCAGTGAATAGATCGATTGCTGCTTACCATCTTGTTCTCAGCCTGCTCTCGATTGGACCCACATTTATGCCCCAGCTTGCCTTTGTCGTTCCCCTCCTTGTTGCCGGATTGATCGGCGAATTGGCCTTCGAGGTCTACGCCTGGTTTGTGTCTCCATTCCTGTTTGGAGTCACCCTTCAGCCCGCCAACCTTGTTATCGCGCTGACCGCCAAGTTCACTGGTCTCGCACTGCCATACGGGGCGGCCTTTGCGATACACTTTCTCATCGGCGTCGTAGGCTTTGCAGGGATAGTCTGGGCTGTAAAGGAAGTAAGCGGACTGGGCCATATCGCGTCAGGTGCATTGGCCGGAGTTGCATTGTGGTTTGTGGCACAAGGTGTTCTGGCACCTTTGGTCGGCCGCAGCTTCATGATGGGGTTCGGCGCCTATACCCAATCCTCATTCATCGCGCATGTTGGGATGACTCTCATCCTCGCCTGGGTTTGGCGCACCTTGGTATCGCGCAGCTCGGCCGAGCCCGATCCCACTTAACACGGGCAGAGCCGGAATATAAAAAGCCCCCGACGCGAACACGCCGGGGGCCTTTTCAAATCGGGGTTTCCCCCAATCACTTACCAGTCTTCGCGAACCACGACGCGGGTCTTGATCGGCAGCTTCATCGCAGCCAGGCGCAGGGCCTCGCGGGCGATGTCGTCATTGACGCCGTCGATCTCGAACATCACGCGACCGGGCTTGACCTTGCAAACCCAGCGGTCGACCGAACCTTTACCTTTACCCATACGAACTTCGATCGGCTTTGCAGTGACCGGAGTGTCGGGGAAGATGCGGATCCAGACGCGGCCCTGACGCTTCATGTGACGCGTCATGGCACGACGTGCAGCTTCGATCTGACGCGCGGTGACGCGCTCAGGCTGCAGGGCTTTCAGGCCGTAGGTGCCAAAGTTCAGATCAGAGCCGCCCTTGGCTTCGCCCTTGATCCGGCCTTTGTGCATCTTGCGGAATTTAGTACGCTTTGGTTGAAGCATATCTTTCCCTCCTTAGCGACGACCGCCACCAGCACCACGAGGTGCAGGGCCGTCCTGGAGTTCCTGTGCTTTACGGTCACGTGCCTGCGGATCGTGCTCCATGATCTCACCTTTGAAGATCCAGACTTTGATCCCGATGATCCCGTAGGGAGTCATCGCTTCGGCATGTGCGTAATCGATGTCGGCACGCAGGGTGTGCAGAGGCACGCGGCCTTCGCGGTACCACTCGGTCCGTGCGATTTCGGCGCCGCCCAGACGACCAGCGACGTTCACCCGGATACCCAGGGCGCCCATGCGCATGGCGTTCTGAACCGACCGCTTCATCGCGCGGCGGAACGAGACGCGGCGCTCCAGCTGCTGAGCAATGGACTCGGCAACCAGCTGCGCGTCAAGCTCGGGCTTGCGCACTTCGACGATGTTCAGGTGCAGTTCGCTGTCGGTCATCCGCGCAAGCTTTTTGCGCAGAACTTCGATGTCTGCACCTTTCTTGCCGATGATGACACCGGGACGTGCTGTGTGGATCGTAACGCGGCACTTCTTGTGCGGACGTTCGATGATCACACGGGCAACACCGGCCTGCTTGCACTCTTTGTTGATGAACTCACGGATCTTGAGGTCTTCCAGCAGAAGATCACCGTAGTCCTTGGTGTCGGCGTACCAGCGGCTGTCCCAGGTGCGGTTGACCTGCAGGCGCATGCCGATCGGATTTACTTTATGACCCATTAGGCTTGCTCCTCAACTTGACGCACCTTGATGGTGATCTCCGAGAACGGCTTCATGATCTTGCCGAAACGGCCACGGGCACGCGGACGACCGCGCTTCATGACCAGGTTCTTGCCAACCCAGGCTTCGGCGACGATCAGCTCGTCAACGTCCAGGTTGTGGTTGTTTTCGGCATTTGCGATTGCGGACTGCAGGCACTTTTTGACGTCCTGCGCGACACGCTTGTTCGAGAAAGTCAGGTCGGTCAGAGCCTTCTCGACTTTCTTGCCGCGGATCATTTGCGCAACCAGGTTCAGTTTCTGCGGGCTGGTGCGAAGCATGCGGGTTTTCGCCATTGCTTCGTTTTCAGCCACGCGGCGGGGGTTCTTTTCCTTGCCCATGACTTACTTCCGCTTCGCTTTTTTGTCTGCGGCGTGGCCATAATAGGTACGGGTCGGCGAGTATTCACCGAACTTCTGACCGATCATGTCTTCCGAGACGTTGACGGGAATGTGCTTCTGGCCATTGTACACACCAAAGGTCAGACCCACGAACTGGGGCAGAATGGTGGAACGACGCGACCAGATTTTGATGACTTCGTTGCGGCCCGACTCGCGCGCTGCTTCGGCTTTTTTCAGCACGTAAGCATCGACGAAAGGACCCTTCCAAACAGAGCGAGACATGGATTAACGTCCCTTCTTCTTGGCGTGCCGCGAGCGGATGATCAGCTTCTGGGACGCTTTGTTCTTGTTGCGGGTACGCTTACCCTTGGTGTCCTTACCCCACGGCGTAACCGGTGTACGGCCACCCGAGGTACGACCTTCACCACCACCGTGCGGGTGATCGATCGGGTTCATTGCAACACCACGAACCGACGGACGAACGCCCTTGTGGCGCATACGACCGGCTTTACCGAGGTTCTGGTTCGAGTTGTCGGGGTTGGACACGGCACCGATGGTGGCCATGCATTCCTGACGGACCATGCGCAGCTCGCCCGAGCTCAGACGGATCTGAGCGTAGCCGCCATCGCGACCAACGAACTGAGCGTAAGTACCGGCCGCACGTGCGATCTGACCGCCTTTGCCGGGCTTCATCTCGATGTTGTGGACGATGGTACCGATGGGCATACCCGAAAACGGCATTGCGTTACCCGGCTTGATGTCAGCTTTTGCCGACGCGATGACTTTGTCACCAACAGCCAGACGCTGCGGAGCCAGGATATATGCCTGCTCGCCGTCTTCGTATTTTACCAGTGCGATGAATGCGGTCCGGTTCGGGTCATATTCGATCCGCTCGACGGTTGCCGCGACATCAAATTTATTCCGTTTGAAGTCAACGATCCGGTAGAGACGCTTTGCGCCACCGCCGCGGCGGCGTGAAGTGATCCGTCCGGTGTTGTTCCGGCCGCCCGATTTGGTCAAACCCTCAGTGAGAGACTTGACCGGACGTCCTTTCCAAAGCTCCGAACGGTCGATCAGCACCAGCCCGCGCTGGCCCGGCGTCGTCGGCTTGTACGACTTGAGTGCCATGCTTTCTGTCTTCCGTTTAGCAAGTGCGAGGGGCGTTCCCTCGCTATGTGATAGGCCCCCGTAGGTGCCAAGGGTATAGGGCCCCGAAGGTCCCCGGTTACAAATATCAGAGGCCCCGGAACGAATCCGAGGCCGCAAGATTGGGTGCATGTAGCAGTGTTGGGGGTGGGTGTCTATAGGGGAAAGAGGCATTAAATCCTCAGTTTTCAATACTTCTCACTCCCACCCCCTTCGAATATCAATTCGATTGCACTTTGGACAATGCACGTTACTAGTTGGTCGGTCTTGCCGACGAGCTTCTTGCGTTTCTTCTTTCGTAAGGACTTCCGCTTCAAAGCGATGCCCACAATTTAGACACCGGTAATAAACTCGTTCAGGCATAGGTAATCCCCGCTTGTTCAATAAATTGATTCCAAAGAAACTCGGCAGCCTGTTGAGCGGTTAACCTGTCGCTCGGACTCCCAAACATCGAAAGCGACGCTTCTAGGAATTGTTCATATTCATCTGATGCAACACTGAATCCGCCATTTGCAGTGTTCTCAGAGGCGTTCTCGTTGAATGAATAGTAAATATCTCCTAGTGCGTAGTCTGCACTTCGGCAGTGGACCGTCAAATGCGCCACACCGCGATGTCGTTCTTGATTTATCACAGTACAGCCAAAGGACGCAGGACCTCGATTCACAAATCGACCCCTTATCCCTTCAACAGCGTCTATCTCCGAAATCGCTCGCTCGAAGTAATCCTTCATTGTAGCGAATGAAGCTTCACGGAACTCGCTCCGATCGATCTCGTCAAAGTCACGCTTCACTCTGTAGCGTGGCATTTCTTCCAAGTTCGGTTTGGATATTTCAACAGCGTCAGTCCGCAGTGTTTTTGAAGATTGTGCCTCAATAATGCGGCGTAGTTCCTGAACAATATTCAAGTATGCATTGTTCTCATTCGCCCATTCACTAACGGGTTTGCCGTCCTTCGGAACCGCTTTCAATTGCCGCAATTCTGGCATCGCAGCCCAGTCGCAAGGCTGTATGATGATTGGGACTACCCTTGCTTCTTTGGCTTGGTGTCTCTCCAACGCGCGGGCCATTTCACGTTCTACACAGTAGTTCGACGCGATAAAGTCAGGGCTTATCATAAGCAAGAAGAGGTCAGCAACTTCTAACTCTTGAGAGATTTCATCGTTCAATACATCACCCGCCAATATTTCGCGATCATACCATGCTGCTATACGACCCTCTCGTTGAAGGTTTGCAAGATGGACATGCAGTCGCTCTAGTGCCGGTGTATCGTGGTGAGAATACGAAATGAAAATGCGCATAAATTTAAAACCTTGCCATCGACAGTTGCCCTTTTGTTCCATCTAGGAGCCAGCCTTAATGAATGCAATAGCACGAATGCGAAACTCCTTATTGGTGTATTTTTTCTACTCTTTTTTGAGAACTGCAAAAACCCCTGCTTAAGCGAGGTTGTTTCTCTCTCTCCAAAGACGGATTCGACTAGAGACCGGTGGACACGTCAATGATGTTACCCTCTTTCAGGGTCACACATGCTTTTTTGACGTCTTTCCACTTGCCCAACCAAGCGCGGGACAAGGCCGAAGGCCGCCGCGCCAGCGACTGCCCGTCCCGGCGGGCTGGCGCTTTGGGGACGTTTGTGCCTCGGTGTGAATTCGGATGTGTTTGGCACCATAAAGTGCCCAGATCAGCCGTTGCAGCGCCATCCCACGGGCAGTCGCTGGCGCGGCTTGTGCTCTGGTCCAACAAAAAACCCCCGCTCTCGCGGGGGCCTTTATCTTTCTCCACAAACGTGATCCGATCAAAGACCGGTGCTCACGTCGATGGTGTTCCCCTCTTCCAGGGTCACATATGCTTTTTTGACGTCTTTCCGACGGCCCAGCTGGCCACGGAACCGCTTGACCTTGCCTTTGGTCACGGTGGTGTTCACCGCTTTGACCTTCACACCAAACAGCGCCTCAACGGCCTCTTTGATCTGCGGCTTGTTGCTGTCGATCGCCACTTCAAAGACAACCGCGCCATTTTCGGACGCCATGGTCGACTTTTCGGTGATGATCGGCTTGCGGATCACGTCGTAGTGTTCTGCCTTCGCGCTCATTTCAGACGAGCCTCCAGTGCTTCGACAGCCGCTTTGGTGAGCACCAGAGTGTCACGCTTGAGGATGTCATAGACGTTTGCGCCCATCGTCGGCAGGATATCCAGGCCTTCGATGTTCTTGGACGCTTTCAGGAACCCTTCGTTCACGGTCGCGCCGTCGATGACCAGAGCACGTTTCCAGCCCAGGTTTGCAACCTGTTTGGCCAGAGCGGCGGTCTTGCCTTCGGCTTCGGCGTTCTCGATCACGACCAGCTCACCCGCCTTGGCTTTGGCCGACAGAGCGTGGCGCAGGCCAAGCTTGCGGAACTTCTTGGGCAGGTCGTGGCCGTGCGAACGCACGACGGGGCCTTTGTAGATACCACCACCACGGAAGATCGGCGCGTTACGGTCACCATGGCGTGCGCCACCGGTGCCCTTCTGGCGATAGATCTTCTTGGTCGAGTAGCTGGTTTCCGAGCGGGTCTTGACCTTGTGAGTGCCGGCCTGCGCATTGTTACGCTGCCAACGGACCACACGGTGCAGGATGTCCGCACGCGGCTCGAGACCGAACAGATCGGCGTTCAGCTCGATGTCGCCGGCTTTGCCGCCGTCCAGTTTGATTACATCAAGTTTCATGCTTCACCACCTTCCGCGGGCGCTTCTTCCGCAGGTGCTTCGGTTGCAGCCGATTTCACAGCAGCCGGGAAAGGCAGGCCTTCCGGTGCTTTCTTCTTCACGGCGTCCTTGACGGTGACCCAGCCCGATTTCGGTCCAGGAACGGCGCCCTTGATGAAGACCAGGTTCCGGTCGGCGTCGGTTTTGACGACTTCCAGGTTCTGGGTGGTGACACGGGCAGCACCCATGTGACCGGCCATCTTCTTGCCTTTGAAAACCTTGCCCGGATCCTGACACTGACCGGTCGAACCGTGCGAACGGTGGCTGATCGAAACACCGTGCGAGGCGCGCAGACCACCAAAGTTCCAACGCTTCATCGCACCGGCAAAGCCTTTACCGATCGAGGTGCCCGAAACGTCAACTTTCTGACCTTCCAGGAAGTGTTCTGCCGAAATCTCGGCGCCCACATCAATCAGGCCATCTTCGGAGACGCGGAACTCGGCCAACTTACGCTTGGGCTCGACCTTGGCAGCGGCATAGTGACCGCGCATGGCTTTCGAGGTGCGTTTTGCTTTGGCAGCACCGGCGCCCAGCTGAACAGCAGTGTAGCCGTCTTTGTCAGCGGTACGCTGTGCAACAACCTGCAGGTTGTCCAGGTGCAGAACGGTCACAGGGATCTGCTTGCCGTCTTCCATGAACAGGCGGGTCATGCCAACTTTTTTTGCGATAATACCAGAGCGCATTCTCATACCCTCCGATTACGACTGCAGCTTGATCTCGACGTCCACACCAGCAGCGAGGTCGAGCTTCATCAGCGCGTCAACGGTCTGGGGGGTCGGATCAACGATGTCGAGCAGACGCTTGTGCGTGCGGATCTCGAACTGGTCGCGGGATTTCTTGTCAACGTGAGGGCCACGGAGAACCGTGAACTTCTCAATCTTGTTCGGCAGCGGGATCGGGCCGCGCACGTTCGCGCCGGTCCGCTTGGCAGTGTTGACGATCTCTTGCGTGCTGGCATCCAGAACGCGATAGTCAAATGCCTTCAGCCGAATACGGATATTTTGGCTTTGCATAGATACAGCCTTTTATCAGGCGTTGAGGTTGAGAGGAGGACAGACGCGCATCGCCAACCCTCTTCGAACCCAAAAGGCGGGAATCACCCCGCCTTGATGTTCTTGATGAGAACTCGCGCGTATTAGTGGGGTTGGTGGGGTTTGGCAAGAGTTAATTCGAACCAATCAACCCCATCCCCATGAGCACCCATCTGCTTGTATTTTTGTCCAACGGGCTACCTCGGCCCTTAAACCCGCGCATGTCGCCAAACGGTTTAAAACCGGCATCGCTAGCGACTTGTTCATTCAATTTGTGAGCATATCGCAGCGCAGATATAACAGCGTTTCGCTTTTCGCCTTCGGATACGGCCTTTCCATGGAGAATCCTATCTCTGATCTTCTCGGCTTGTTCGGCGTCCTCAACAATTCTCGCCGCAACCTTCTTCCCGGTCACTTTCCTATACATGTCTCGAAAACCCCTACGAGTCATATGAAAGTCATCGACCACGTCACGAGCAAGTTTCGTATCCACACGATGTAGCCTGACAATTGCTCCATGAAGCGTTTTGTTTTGAGCTAGTTCGATCTGCGCAAAGAGATAGCTTAGAGAAACGTCCCAAGGGAATTTCCTCGCCAATTCAGGAAAGTGTTCGAGATAGACTTTGAGGGATTCAGGTAGTTGGTCAAACTCCTTCAAAATACCTGCGGTACGCGGAATTCCCATAAGTGCTCCTTTTTAATTAGTTTTAGCAAAAATTCTTTTCGCTAGCTTAAGCAGTTGGATGCTTGAAAAGATAACGGGTTCTCTTTTGTCGACAAACCAAAAAGGCCGCCCCTGATTGGGAGCGGCCTTCTTTGGTTCGGTGGTGTGGGCTCTCATTGCTCTTTCAGAGCAACTGCCGCCCACCAGTCGGCAGAGCCGACTTACTCGATGATTTTCGACACGCTTTTCTGGTGCGTCTCGGGATTATTGAATTCAAACAAAAAGGGCGTCCCGAGGGACGCCCTTTCCGTCTGATCATTCGCTTGCGCGAATTATTCAATAATCTTCGACACAACGCCAGCACCGACGGTGCGGCCGCCTTCGCGGATGGCGAAGCGCAGGCCGTTTTCCATCGCGATCGGTGCGATCAGCTCAACGCCGAACGACACGTTGTCGCCGGGCATGACCATCTCGGTGCCTTCGGCCAGAGTTACGGTGCCGGTCACGTCCGTGGTCCGGAAGTAGAACTGAGGACGGTAGTTCGCGAAGAACGGGGTGTGACGACCGCCTTCTTCCTTGGTCAGGATGTAGGCTTCGGCTTCGAACTTGGTGTGCGGTGTAACCGAACCCGGCTTACACAGAACCTGGCCACGCTCAACGCCGTCACGGTCAACACCACGCAGCAGGGCGCCGATGTTGTCGCCTGCTTCACCGCGGTCCAGCAGCTTGCGGAACATTTCAACGCCGGTGCAGGTGGTTTTCGAAGTGTCGCGGATGCCGACGATTTCAATCTCGTCGCCAACGTTGATCACGCCACGCTCAACACGGCCGGTCACAACAGTACCACGGCCCGAGATCGAGAACACGTCTTCGATCGGCATCAGGAACGGCTGGTCAACAGCGCGCTCAGGGGTGTCGATGTAGTCATCAACAGCCGCCATAAGTTCCTTGATCTTCTCTTCGCCGATTTCCGGGTTGTTGCCTTCCATCGCGGCCAGAGCCGAACCTGCGATGATCGGAATATCGTCGCCGGGGTAGTCGTAGCTGGACAGCAGCTCGCGCACTTCCATCTCAACCAGTTCCAGCAGCTCTTCGTCGTCAACCTGGTCCACTTTGTTCATGAACACAACCATCTTCGGGATGCCAACCTGGCGGCCCAGCAGGATGTGCTCGCGGGTCTGCGGCATCGGGCCGTCAGCAGCGTTCACAACCAGGATCGCGCCGTCCATCTGAGCGGCACCGGTGATCATGTTCTTGACGTAGTCGGCGTGGCCGGGGCAGTCGACGTGCGCGTAGTGGCGGTTGTCGGTCTCGTATTCCACGTGGGCGGTCGAGATGGTGATGCCGCGCGCTTTCTCTTCCGGCGCACCGTCGATCTGGTCATACGCTTTGAAGTCACCGAAATACTTGGTGATTGCTGCGGTCAGCGTGGTCTTGCCGTGGTCAACGTGGCCAATCGTGCCGATGTTGACGTGCGGTTTTGTACGCTCAAACTTTTCCTTTGCCATGATGGCCTCCTTTTTCGGTAATGAAGGGAGCGTGATACCCACGCTCCCTCAAATCTTCGCTTATGCGTATTTCGCCTGGATCTCGTCCGAGATGTTCTGCGGAACCGGATCGTAGTGGTCGAACTGCATGGTGAACTGGGCACGGCCCGACGACATCGAACGCAGGGTGTTGATGTAGCCGAACATGTTCGCCAGCGGAACAAACGCGTCAATCGCGATGGCGTTGCCGCGCGGTTCCTGACCAGACACCTGGCCACGACGCGAGGTCAGGTCGCCGATGATACCGCCGGTGTATTCTTCCGGGGTGATCACTTCGACCTTCATGATCGGTTCCAGCAGTTTCGCGCCAGCTTTGCGCATGCCTTCACGCATACACATACGGGCCGCGATTTCGAACGCCAGAACGCTCGAGTCAACGTCGTGGAACTTACCGTCCAGCAGGGCAACCTTGAAGTCGATCACGGGGAAGCCAGCCAGAGGGCCGCTGTCCATGACCGAGTTGATGCCTTTTTCAACACCGGGGATGTATTCCTTCGGAACGGCACCACCAACGATGCGGCTTTCGAACGAATAGCCTTCGCCTGCTTCGGTCGGCTGGATCTCCAGCTTGACTTCCGCGAACTGACCCGAACCACCCGACTGTTTCTTGTGGGTGTAGGTGTGTTCGACCGGCATCGAGATGGTTTCGCGATAGGCCACCTGCGGTGCACCAATGTTCGCTTCCACCTTGAACTCGCGCTTCAGACGGTCAACCAGGATGTCCAGGTGAAGTTCGCCCATGCCCTTCATGATGGTCTGACCGGATTCCAGATCAGTTTCCACACGGAAGGACGGGTCTTCGGCGGCCAGACGGGCCAGACCCTGGGACATCTTTTCCTGGTCGCCTTTGGTTTTGGGCTCGACCGCGATCTCGATCACCGGATCGGGGAAGGTCATGGTTTCCAGAACCACCGGATCCTTCGCATCACACAGGGTGTCACCGGTGGTGGTGTCTTTCAGACCCGCCAGCGCGATGATGTCGCCTGCAAACGCTTCTTCGATCTCTTCCCGGTTGTTGGAGTGCATCATCATCATACGACCGATGCGCTCTTTCTTACCTTTGGTCGAGTTCAGGATCGAGTCACCCTTGTTCATGGTGCCCGAGTAGATCCGGGTGAAGGTCAGCGAGCCAACGAAGGGGTCGTTCATGATTTTGAACGCCAGACCCGAGAAGGCCATGTCGTCATCGGCACGACGTGCGATATCACGAACTTCTTCCTCGTCGCCGGGTTTGAAGCCCATGTAATCAACAACGTCCAGCGGGCTGGGCAGATAGTCGATCACAGCGTTGAGCAGCGGCTGAACGCCTTTGTTCTTGAACGCCGAACCACCCAGAACCGGAACGAACGCGATGTCCAGAGTACCTTTGCGCAGCAGTTTGCGCAGGGTCGGAACGTCGGGCTCATTGCCTTCCAGATATTCCATCATCGCGTCGTCGTCCATTTCGACGGCCGCTTCGATCATCTTGCCGCGCCATTCGTCAGCCATGTCTTTCAGGCTGTCGCGGATCGGAGCTTTGATCCAGCTTGCGCCCAGATCTTCGCCCTGCCACAGCCATTCTTCCATGGTGACCAGGTCGATCAGACCTTCCAGCTCGGACTCGGCACCAATCGGAATACCAACCGGAACAGCGCGTGCGCCGGTGCGGTCTTCGATCATGCGAACGCAGTTGAAGAAATCTGCGCCGATCTTGTCCATTTTGTTGACGAAAACCATACGCGGAACCTTGTAGCGGTCAGCCTGACGCCACACGGTTTCGGTCTGGGGCTCAACACCGGCGTTTGCGTCCAGAACGCAAACGGCACCGTCGAGAACCGCCAGCGAACGTTCGACTTCGATGGTGAAGTCAACGTGGCCGGGGGTGTCGATGATGTTCAGGCGGTGCTTAGGGGTATCGGCGGTCTGACCGTCTTCGGTGCGTTCCCAGAAAGTGGTGGTCGCAGCCGAGGTGATGGTGATGCCGCGTTCCTGCTCCTGCTCCATCCAGTCCATGGTGGCTGCACCATCGTGCACCTCACCGATGTTGTGGGATTTACCAGTGTAATACAGGATACGCTCCGAACAGGTGGTCTTACCTGCGTCGATGTGCGCCATGATACCGAAGTTACGGTACAGTTCGAGCGGATATTCGCGTGCCATTTTTGATAAGCCTCTGAATTACCAACGGTAGTGGCTGAAGGCTTTGTTCGCCTCGGCCATCTTGTGGGTGTCTTCGCGCTTTTTCACAGCAGTACCGCGCGACTGAACGGCGTCCAGCAGCTCGCCTGCAAGGCGCTCTTCCATGGTGTTTTCGTTGCGACCGCGTGCAGCAGTGATCAGCCAGCGGATGGCCAGTGCTTCGCGGCGCTCGGGGCGGACTTCGACCGGAACCTGATAGGTTGCACCACCAACCCGGCGCGAGCGAACCTCGACCGACGGTTTGATGTTGTCGAGCGCTTCGTGGAACACTTCGACAGGGGCGCGCTTGATCTTGTTCTCAACGCGGTCAAAGGCGTTGTAAACGATGCGCTCTGCGACCGACTTTTTGCCGTCGATCATCAGGTTGTTCATGAATTTGGTCAGAACCTTGTCGCCAAATTTGGCGTCAGGCAGGACTTCGCGTTTTTCGGCGGCGTGACGACGTGACATATCAGCCTCTCCTTCTTACTTGGGACGCTTCGCGCCGTATTTCGAACGACGTTGCTTACGGTCTTTGACGCCCTGAGTATCCAGAACACCGCGCAGGATGTGGTAACGCACACCGGGAAGGTCTTTCACACGGCCGCCACGGATCAGAACAACCGAGTGTTCCTGCAGGTTGTGGCTTTCACCGGGGATGTACGAGATGACCTCGAACCCGTTGGTCAGGCGCACTTTGGCAACCTTACGCATAGCCGAGTTCGGCTTTTTCGGTGTGGTGGTATACACACGGGTGCAGACGCCGCGTTTCTGCGGGCACTGCTCCAGGTGCATGGACTTCGAGCGTTTTACTTTGGGCTGCCGCGGCTTACGGATCAGCTGTTGAATAGTTGGCATTCCGGTTTCTTCCCCGTTTTGCAACACACATGACATGCACGCGGGTTGCGTGCGGTTAAATTCGCTGCACTCATGCGTCCACAAGCGCAAAACCCGCGAGCGTTCCCATTCCGAGGTGAACGTCGCGGTTTGTTATCAGAGGGCGCGAACGACAAAACTGTCCGGGCCTTGACCAGTTCATTACTGAAATCGGTTATGGGGCGGCCCCCGGTACCGAGATGACGCGCGTAATAGGGGGAGTCGGCCCAAGTGTCAACAGCATCCGGGTCCGTGTGCCCCACGGGCCGGATTGCGCTGATTTATCAGGCTGCCCAGCGTCGTTCCAGCCCTTGTGCCCGGTTGCGGGCCGGAAAAGGCAAAGGCATAGTCTGCCCAAGCCAATTCTGACGGGTGCCCCATGCAAATTCTCGGCCTGTGCCGCTTTTCCTACCCCGCCCTCGGAGGGTTTCAGACCGAACATGAAACCGTCGAAGAACGCCGCCGCTATCTCTATAACCCCGCCCGTCTTGAGGAACGGTTCCGCCTGTTCGAGGCCTCGACCCTCCCCTGTTTCCGTGAACAGACCGATGAGGATTTCAACTTCCTGATCGTGATCGGGGATTGCCTGCCCAAACCGGCCTTTGACCGGCTGCATGATCTGACCGCAGGGATGAAGCAGGTTCAGATCATCCAGAAATCCGCCGACACCCAGAGGAGGCCGCGTCAGGTCATGAGATCGGTGCTGAATGCGGCCCGCACCGATCCCGATCAGCCCTGTATCCAGTTCCGGCATGACGATGACGATGCGGTCTCGGTCGATCTGGTCGAGCGCCTGCGCATTGCAGCGGGGGACAGTGCGGGGCTGCTGGCAAACAATCAGATGGTCGGCATCGACTACAGCCTTGGGTATTTTGCTCGGTTCGGTCCCAACGGCATCCGCGCGTCAGAGGTCTACAAACCCATGCTGGGGGTCGCGCAGGGCATGTATATCGCGGGCGGGTGTACCCAGTCGGTCATGAATTTCACGCATCACCGCATCGCACGGTTCATGCCTGTCATCAGCTACTCGGATGCGCCGATGTGGGTGCGAACGCTGAACGGGTTCAACGATTCCAAACACGCGCGGAACAACAAGGATGAATTTGAGGCTCTGACGCCCGAGCTAGAGGGCGAATTCATAGCGCGCTTTGCCATCGATCAGGACGTGGTGCGGCGGGTTCACTCGGCCTGAGTGGACCTTTCCCGGAACAGGGTGAATAGCCCTGCCCCGACAACCAAAGCCGCGCCCAGCATCGTCACTGCATCAGGCCAGTCGCCAAAGACCAACCAGCCCAGCACCAAGGCCCAGATCAGGCTGGAATAGCGGAACGGCGCGACAAAACCGACCTCGCCCACGCGCATCACCATGACGCTGAACAAATAGCCGCTGAGGACAAAGACAGCAGCGGATACCGTGAGCGCGCCGGCAGTCAGCGGAACTGGCACCCAGCACTCAAAGACCGAAACCACCGCAGCGGTCACCGTGATCGTCAGCGATGTAGCCAGTGTGACCACCATCGACGGCACCTCGGCCGACATCCGCCGCGTGATCAGGTCCCGCAGGGTGACCGATGCAACCGCAATCAGCGCGTAGACGGCATAAAGGCTGAATCCATCTGGACCGGGGCGCACGATCAACAGCATCCCGGCAAAGCCAAGCGCAATCGCGGTGATCCGCCGCCAGCCGATATGCTCGCCAAACACCAAGGCCGCCCCAAGCGTAACCGTCAGCGGCAGCGCCTGCAGCACCGCCGTCACATTGGCCAGCGGCATATGCTTGAGAGCAGTCAGAAAGAAGAAAGTGGCGGACAACTCACTAAGGCAGCGCAGGGCGATCAGCCCCTTGTCATGGCGCGGAAAGTTCAGATGCAGCGCGCCCAGATGCCGGGCCAGCAGAAAGACCAAAGCGGTCGCCACTGCGCCCCGGATCGCAACCAGTTGAAACAGCGGCAAATCCTGCAGCGCAACTTTGACCAGCGTGTCATTAACGGTAAAACCCGCCATGCTGCCCATCATCAGCAGCGCGCCTTTCATATTCGGGGTCATTCGGCCTTGATCCAATCGCACGTGAACGGGGCCATTGGCGGGCCAGCTCCGCCCGATGTCAACGTCTCAATGAAGACCCTGCTGACAGAGCCCTGCGCTCTGCTATGGTGAAATCCAGCCAAATCAAAGAGGTATACCGTGATCGAAGGCCTAAGTCACATGACGTTCATCGTAAAAGACCTCGACAAGATGGAGGAGATGCTGACAACCGTTCTGGATGCCAGAAAGATCTATGACAGCGGCGACCGAACATTTTCCCTGTCCAAAGAACGCTTCTTCGACATCGGCGGCATTTGGGTTGCCACGATGGAGGGCGACCCGCTGGCCGAAAAAACTTACAATCATGTCGCCTTCAAGATGGGTGAAGATGAATATGACGATCGGTTGCAGCGCATCCAGTCCCTCGGCCTCGAAGTGCGAGAAGGCCGGTCGCGGGTTTCGGGCGAAGGGCACTCGATCTATTTCTATGATCACGACAATCACATGTTCGAGTTGCACAGCGGCACACTGGAAGAGCGGTTGAGACGTTACGCCCAAAGCTGACTTGGGGGCCTGAAACTTGAAAAGTTTCAGGGGCGGTTTCTTTTCAAGAAACCGGGCACCCGCGAAAGAAAAAGGCCCCGCAAAACTGCAGGGCCTTAATCGGTTTAAGTCGTGACGCTTATTCGCGGCTTTCCGGGGTTTCCACCAGAACGTCCAGCTCATCCCCGACCATATCGTCGTCAAAGCTCGGCGCGGCCAGAGCAGCGGCCGCTTCGGCCTCTTCCCGGCGGGCTTCGATGACCACATTGTCGCGCGACTGCGCGATGTGGCGAACGGCCTGGGTCGCCCCACCGGTACCGGCGGGGATCAGGCGGCCGACGATGACGTTCTCTTTCAGGCCAACCAGCTTGTCCTTCTTGCCCTGAACCGAGGCTTCGGTCAGCACGCGGGTGGTTTCCTGGAACGATGCCGCCGAGATGAACGAACGCGTCTGCAGCGAGGCTTTGGTGATCCCCAGAAGGATCGGCTCGCCCTGTGCCGGACGACCACCGCGGGCGATGGTCTTCTCGTTGGCCGCGTCGAACTCCTGCTTGTCGACATGCTCGCCTTTCAGCAGGGTGGTGTCGCCTGAATCCAGGATTTCCCACTTCTGCAGCATCTGGCGCACGATGACCTCGATGTGCTTGTCGTTGATCTTCACGCCCTGCAGTCGATACACGTCCTGCACTTCGTCGATCATGTAATCCGCCAGCGCTTCGACACCCATGATGGACAGGATGTCATGCGGAGCCGGGTTACCGTCCATCAGGTATTCACCCTTCTGGATGAAGTCCCCTTCGGCGACCGGGATGTGCTTGCCCTTGGGTACCATGTACTCGATGGTCTCCATGGACTCGTCCGCCGGTTCGATGCTGATGCGGCGCTTGTTCTTGTAGTCGCGGCCAAAGCGCACGTAACCATCTGCTTCTGCAATGATTGCGTGGTCTTTCGGACGACGCGCTTCGAACAGTTCGGCCACACGCGGCAGACCACCGGTGATGTCCTTGGTCTTGGCACCTTCACGTGGGATACGCGCGACAACGTCACCGGCTTCGACCTGCTGACCGTCTTCGACCGACAGGATCGCATCCACCGACATCGGATAGTGAACCGGGTTGCCCGCATCGTTGCGGACCGGCTCGCCATCTTCGCCGACCAGAATGATCTCAGGCTTGAGGTCGCTGCCTTTGGGGGCCGCGCGCCAGTCGATCACGATCTTCTGGGTCATACCGGTTGCATCGTCGGTCTCATCACGGACAGCAAGGCCCGAAACAAGGTCAACATATTTTGCAGTACCGGCTTTCTCGGCGATGATCGGCAGGGTGTAGGGATCCCACTCGAACAGCTTGTCGCCACGGGCCACTTTGGTTCCGTCCTTGACGAACAGCTTGGAGCCGTAGCCCAGCTTGTGGCTGGCCCGCTCTTCGCCATGTTCGTCGCTGATCACCAGCTTCATGTTCCGGCCCATGACCAGGCTTTCGCCTGCGGCATTGACCAGAATCTGCGGGTTCTCGAAGGAAACAACACCTTCCTGGCTGGCTTCCTGGAACGACTGCTGACCACCTTGCGCAACACCACCGATGTGGAAGGTCCGCATCGTCAGCTGTGTGCCGGGTTCACCGATGGACTGGGCGGCGATGATGCCGACAGCCTCACCTGTGTTCACCATGGTACCGCGTGCAAGGTCACGACCATAGCAGGTTGCACAGACGCCTTCCTCGGACTCACAGGTCAGAGGCGAGCGGATGCGCATCGAGGCAACACCGGCTTCATCAATGGTGTCGGCCATACGTTCGTCGATCAGCTGACCTGCAGCCACGATCACCTCATCGGTGCCCGGACGCAGAACGTCGTCAGCCGCCACACGGCCCAGCACACGTTCAGCCAGCGAGGCGACAACCTCACCGTCGTTCACGGCTGCTTCGGCAGTGATCGCACGCTCGGTGCCACAGTCGATCTCGCGCACGATACAGTCTTGCGCCACGTCCACCAGACGACGGGTCAGGTAACCCGAGTTCGCCGTCTTCAGAGCGGTATCCGACAGACCCTTACGGGCACCGTGGGTCGAGTTGAAGTACTCGAGAACGGTCAGACCTTCTTTGAAGTTCGAGATGATCGGCGTCTCGATGATGTCACCGTTCGGCTTGGCCATCAGGCCGCGCATACCGCCCAGCTGTTTCATCTGAGTGACCGAGCCACGCGCACCGGAGTGGGCCATCATGTAGACCGAGTTCGGTTCTTGTTCAGAGCCGTCCTCTGCCCGATCCGACGACGAGATCGTAGACATCATGGCCTCGGTGACGCGGTCGTTACACTTCGACCAGGCATCGACAACTTTGTTGTACTTTTCGCCCTGAGTGATCAGGCCATCCATGTACTGCTGTTCAAAGTCCTTCACCTGACCGCGGGTGTCATCAACGATGCCCCACTTGTCATCCGGGATAACCATGTCGTCCTTACCGAACGAGATGCCCGCCTTGAACGCTTCTTTGAAGCCCATCGACATGATCTGGTCACAGAAGATAACCGACTCTTTCTGACCGCAATAACGGTAGACGGTGTCGATCACCTGCTGCACTTCTTTCTTCCGCAGCAGGCGGTTGACCAGCTCGAACGGCGCTTTGTTGTTCATCGGCAGCAAGGCACCCAGACGCAGACGGCCCGGAGTGGTCTCGAAACGCTTCTGAACTTCGTTGCCTTCGTCGTCGATCTGCGTGATCCGCGCGGTGATTTTTGAGTGCAGATGCACCTCACCGGCGTCCAGCGCATGCTGAACTTCTTCGATCGAGCCAAAGACCTTGCCTTCGCCCGGCATACCTTCGCGCTCCAGAGTCACGTAGTACAGACCCAGGATCATATCCTGCGACGGGACAATAATGGGCGCGCCGTTTGCAGGCGACAGAACGTTGTTCGTCGACATCATCAGAACACGGGCTTCCAACTGCGCCTCAAGGCTCAGTGGAACGTGAACGGCCATCTGGTCGCCGTCGAAGTCGGCGTTAAAGGCCGAACAGACCAGCGGGTGCAGCTGGATGGCTTTCCCTTCGATCAGGACCGGCTCGAACGCCTGAATACCAAGACGGTGCAGCGTTGGCGCACGGTTCAGCATGACAGGGTGTTCGCGGATCACCTCGTCGAGGATATCCCACACTTCGGGACGCTCTTTCTCGACCAGTTTCTTCGCTTGTTTCACGGTCGAAGACAGACCCTTGGCTTCAAGGCGCGAGTAGATGAACGGCTTGAACAGCTCCAGCGCCATCTTCTTGGGCAGACCACACTGGTGCAGTTTGAGTTCCGGACCGGTCACAATGACCGAACGACCCGAGAAGTCGACGCGCTTACCCAAAAGGTTCTGACGGAAGCGGCCCTGCTTACCCTTCAACATGTCCGACAGCGATTTCAGCGGGCGCTTGTTGGCGCCGGTGATCACGCGGCCGCGACGGCCGTTGTCGAACAGAGCGTCAACAGATTCCTGCAGCATCCGCTTTTCGTTGCGGACGATGATGTCAGGTGCGCGCAGTTCGATCAGACGCTTCAGACGGTTGTTCCGGTTGATGACGCGGCGATACAGATCGTTCAGATCCGAGGTCGCAAAACGACCACCATCCAGCGGAACCAGCGGACGCAGTTCCGGCGGAATGACCGGGATCACGGTCATCACCATCCATTCGGGACGGTTGCCCGACTCGAGGAAGGATTCAACAACCTTCAGGCGCTTGATGATTTTCTTGGGCTTCAGCTCACCGGTTGCTTCGGCCAGATCAGCGCGCAACTGCTCGGCTTCGGCTTCCAGATCGATCTGGGCCAGCATCTCACGGATGGCTTCGGCACCGATGTTCGCGGTGAACGCGTCCATGCCATAAGCATCCTGCGCATCCATGTACTCTTCTTCGGTCAGCATCTGGCCGTAGGTCAGGTCAGTCAGACCGGGCTCGATGACGACGTAGTTTTCAAAGTACAGAACACGTTCCAGATCACGCAGCGTCATGTCCAGCATCAGACCGATGCGGGACGGCAGCGACTTCAGGAACCAGATATGTGCGACAGGCGCGGCCAGTTCGATATGGCCCATACGCTCGCGGCGGACTTTTTGCAGAGTGACTTCCACACCGCATTTCTCGCAGACAACGCCGCGATACTTCATCCGCTTATATTTGCCGCACAGGCATTCGTAATCTTTGATCGGGCCAAAGATACGCGCGCAGAACAGGCCGTCACGTTCAGGCTTGAACGTCCGGTAGTTGATGGTTTCGGGTTTCTTGATCTCGCCATAGGACCAAGACAGGATCCGCTCGGGCGACGCCAACGAGACCTTGATCTCGTCGAAAACCTTCGGGGGCGTCAGCGGGTTGAACGGGTTGTTGGTGATTTCCTGGTTCATTTGTTACCTCAAATCTTGCGGAAGGGGGGACGGGAGAAAGGGCAGCGCCCTTACTCCTCAACCTCCGCATCCAGGAGTTCCATATTCAGGCCGAGGCCACGGACTTCTTTCACCAGAACGTTGAACGATTCCGGTACGCCCGCTTCAAAGTTATCCTCGCCCTTGACGATCGACTCATAGACCTTGGTCCGGCCTGCGACGTCATCCGATTTCACGGTGAGCATCTCCTGCAGGGTGTAGGCGGCGCCGTAAGCTTCCAGAGCCCAGACCTCCATCTCACCAAAGCGCTGACCACCGAACTGCGCCTTACCACCCAGCGGCTGCTGGGTGACCAGCGAGTACGGGCCAGTCGAACGCGCGTGGATTTTGTCGTCCACAAGGTGGTGCAGTTTCAGCAGGTACTTGATGCCCACGGTGACCGGACGCGCGAATTGCTCACCGGTGCGACCGTCGAACAGAACCGACTGACCGCTTTCCGAGAAGCCCGCACGCACCAGCGCGTCGTTGACGTCCGCCTCTTTGGCACCGTCGAAGACCGGGGTTGCGATCGGAACACCACGAGTCACGTTGCCCGCAGCCTCGATCAGGCCATCCTCGTCCAGACCAGTGATGCCTTCTTCGTAGACATCCTCGCCATAAGCCAGCTTCATCGCTTCGCGCACCGGGGTCAGATCGCCGGAGCGGCGGTATTCACCCAGAGCCTCATCGATGTTCAGACCCAGACCACGTGCGGCCCAACCCATGTGGGTTTCCAGAATCTGACCAACATTCATGCGCGAAGGCACACCCAGCGGGTTCAGACAGAAGTCAACCGGCGTACCATCGGCCAGGAACGGCATGTCTTCCATCGGAACAACCTTGGAGATCACACCTTTGTTCCCGTGACGACCGGCCATCTTGTCGCCCGGCTGCAGCTTGCGCTTCACGGCGATGAAGACTTTGACCATCTTCATCACACCCGGCGGCAGGTCGTCGCCACGGCGGACTTTCTCGACCTTGTCTTCGAAACGGGCGTCCAGAGCACGCTTTTGCACTTCGTACTGCTCGTTCAGAGCTTCAACGATCTGTGCGTCCTGCTCACCTTCCAGCGCCAGCTGCCACCACTGGCCACGGGTCAGGGTTTCCAGCAGCTCCTCGGTGATCACCGACCCTGCCTTGACGCCTTTCGGGCCTTTGACAGCGGTTTTCCCCAGGATCAGGCCTTGCAAACGCGCATAGATGTTGCGGTCAAGGATCGCCAGCTCGTCGTCCCGGTCACGGGCCAGACGTTCGACTTCCTCACGCTCGATCTGCAGCGCACGCTCGTCTTTCTCGACACCGTGACGGTTGAAGACGCGGACCTCAACGACCGTACCGTAATCGCCCGGCTTCACGCGCAGCGAGGTGTCGCGCACGTCAGATGCTTTTTCACCAAAGATGGCGCGCAGCAGCTTTTCTTCCGGGGTCATCGGGCTTTCGCCCTTCGGAGTGATCTTACCGACCAGAATATCGCCCGGCTCAACATCCGCGCCGATGTAAACGATGCCCGCCTCGTCGAGGTTGCGCAGCGCTTCTTCACCAACGTTGGGGATGTCGCGGGTGATCTCTTCCGGGCCCAGCTTGGTGTCACGGGCGGCGACTTCAAACTCCTCAATATGGACCGAGGTAAAGACGTCATCACGCGCGATGCGTTCCGAGATCAGGATCGAGTCTTCGTAGTTGTAACCGTTCCACGGCATGAACGCGACGACCACGTTCTTACCAAGCGCCAGTTCACCCATATCGGTCGACGGACCATCGGCAATGACCTCGCCCTTCTGGACGGTGTCACCTACCTTGATCAGCGGACGCTGGTTGATGCAGGTGTTCTGGTTCGAACGCTGGAATTTGCGCAGACGATAGATGTCAACGCCAGCGTCGCCCAGTTCCAGATCCTCGGTGGCACGGATAACGATACGCTGGGCATCGACCTGGTCGATGATACCGGCGCGTTTCGCCTGAATCGCAGCGCCCGAGTCGATCGCGACCTTTTCCTCGATCCCCGTACCGACCAGCGGTGCCTCGGCCCGCAGCAGCGGAACCGCCTGACGTTGCATGTTCGAGCCCATCAGAGCGCGGTTGGCGTCGTCATTTTCAAGGAACGGGATCAGCGATGCAGCGACCGAGACCAGCTGTTTTGGGCTTACGTCGATCAAGTCCACATTCTCGCGCGGGGCAAGCGTGTAGTCACCGGCCTGGCGGGTCGACACCAGATCGTTGATGAACTTGCCATCCGCATCCAGCGTCGCGTTCGCCTGCGCCACGGTGTGACGCATTTCTTCGGTCGCGGACATATAGTGAACCTCATCGGTCACCTCTGCGTCTTTGACGACACGATACGGTGTTTCGATGAAGCCATACTTGTTCACGCGGGCAAAAGTGGCCAGCGAGTTGATCAGACCGATGTTCGGACCTTCCGGCGTTTCAATCGGGCACATCCGGCCATAGTGGGTCGGGTGGACGTCGCGCACCTCAAAGCCTGCACGCTCACGCGTCAGACCACCGGGGCCAAGCGCCGAGAGACGGCGTTTGTGGGTGACTTCCGACAGCGGGTTGGTCTGGTCCATGAACTGCGACAGCTGCGACGAGCCGAAGAATTCGCGGACAGCAGCCGCAGCCGGTTTCGCGTTGATCAGGTCCTGCGGCATGACGGTGTCAATCTCGACCGACGACATACGCTCTTTGATCGCGCGCTCCATGCGCAGCAGGCCAACGCGGTACTGGTTTTCCATCAGTTCGCCGACCGAACGCACACGACGGTTGCCGAGGTGGTCGATATCGTCCACGTCGCCTTTGCCGTCACGCAGCTCGACCAGAGCCTTGATGCAGGCCACGATGTCTTCGCGACGCAGGGTGCGCAGGGTGTCAGGCGCGTCCAGAGCCAGACGCATGTTCATTTTCACACGGCCAACGGCGGACAGGTCATAGCGCTCGCTGTCGAAGAACAGGGTGTCGAACAGGGCCGAGGCCGCTTCGACGGTGGGCGGCTCGCCCGGGCGCATGACGCGGTAGATGTCCATCAGCGCGCTTTCACGGTTCAGGTTCTTGTCCTGAGCCATGGTGTTGCGCATGTAGGGGCCAACGTTGACGTTGTCGATGTCCAGAACCGGGATGTCGGTGATGCCCGCATCCATCAGGTCTTTAACGGTGCCACCGATCAGATCGCCGTCTTTGTCATACTCAAGGGTCAGCTCATCACCGGCTTCGACATAAATCGCGCCGTTTTCTTCGTTGATGATGTCCTTGGCGACATACTTGCCGACGATGTTGTCGAAGGGCACCAGCAGGTCGGTAACAGCACCTTCGTCGATCAGCTTTTTAACGGCGCGCGGGGTGACTTTCTTGCCGGCTTCGGCAATCACTTCACCGGATTTCGCGTCGATCAGATCATATGTCGGACGGGTGCCGCGCACACGCTCGGGGAAGAACGGCGTGACCCAGCCTTTCTTCTTATCCAGCTTGTAGGACACGGTGTTGTAATACGCGTCCATGATCGCTTCCTGATCCAGACCCAGCGCGTACAGCAGGGTTGTCACAGGCAGCTTGCGGCGACGGTCGATACGGGCGAACACGATGTCCTTGGCGTCGAACTCAAAGTCCAGCCAGCTGCCGCGATACGGGATGATGCGGCAGGCAAACAGCAGTTTGCCCGAGGAATGGGTTTTGCCCTTGTCGTGGTCAAAGAACACACCGGGCGAGCGGTGCATCTGGGAGACGATCACACGCTCGGTGCCGTTCACGATGAACGTCCCGTTCGGCGTCATCAGGGGCATATCGCCCATGAACACGTCCTGTTCTTTGATGTCCTTGACCGATTTCGCGCCGGTGTCCTCATCGACATCAAACACGATCAGACGCAGAGTGACCTTGAGCGGCGCGCTGTAGGTCATGTCGCGCTGCATACACTCTTCGACGTCGTATTTGGGTTTTTCCAGATCGTATTTCACGAACTCCAGCACGGAGGTTTCGTTGAAATCCTTGATCGGGAAAACCGACTGGAACACGCCTTTGATGCCTTCGCCGTCTGTGGGCTGTTCTGCATCGCCGGAGCGCAGGAAAAGATCATAAGAAGATTTCTGGACCTCAATGAGGTTCGGCATTTCCAAAACTTCGCGGATTTTGCCGTAATATTTACGAAGACGTTTCTGGCCAAGGAACGTTTGAGCCATGTCAGATGTCACCTTTCGATGTTCTCAGCGGGCAAAGACACCGTCGGGCCCCGGCATCTTGCACAATCGAGACAACACGTCCGGATCAATTCGTGGCCACCGTCCCGAAGGCGGCCTCCCGATCCGAAAACCGTGTCTTAGAAAACGCCCCTGCGAATGAGGCCCTTTCTAAGACAGGTTCGGCTGGACCCGGATTTCTCCGGACCCAGCCAAATTTTGCGGCGCATCAGCGATGCACCTGTCGGTTGGCTTAGGCCAGCTCGACTTCGGCGCCAGCTGCTTCCAGCTTGCCTTTGACTTCTTCGGCTTCGTCTTTCGACACGCCTTCTTTGATCTTGCCGCCAGCTTCGACCAGTTCCTTGGCTTCTTTCAGGCCCAGACCGGTGATGCCGCGAACTTCTTTGATCACGTTGATTTTCGAAGCGCCGGCGTTCTTCAGAACGACGTCGAATTCGGTTTTTTCTTCCTCAGCTGCGCCACCGGCGTCGCCACCGGCTGCAACCATTACGGCGCCGCCAGCTGCGGGCTCGATGCCGTATTCGTCTTTGAGGATGGTTTTCAGTTCTTGTGCTTCCAGCAGGGTCAGACCCACGATGCTTTCTGCGAGTGCTTTCAGATCAGCCATTTTATCAGCTCTTTCCGTTTACAGTGTGTGTTCCAACGTCAGGGGCATACCCCTACGCAGATCATTCAGTGCCAACCGCTTACGCAGCTTCCGCCTTCTCTTCGATGGTGGAAAGGATGCTTGCGATATTGCTTGCAGGTGCGCCAATCGCGCCGGCGATGTTCGAAGCAGGTGCGCCAATGCAGCCCACGATCGAAGCAATAAGCTCCTCGCGAGACGGCATTTTCGAAACTGTTTCGACGCCTTTGCGGTCCAGAGCGTTCTCGCCCATTGCACCGCCAAGGATTTCGAACTTTTTGTTCTCCTTGGCGAAGTCCTCGGCCACCTTGGCTGCTGCCACGGGGTCCTCGGAATAGGTCAGAACGGTCATCCCTGTCAGCAGGTCGGCCATGCTTTCACACGGCTTACCCTCAAGGGCGATTTTGGCGAGCCTGTTCTTGGCAACACGCACGGAACCACCCGCGTCACGTGCACGTGCGCGAAGGTCCTGCATCTCGGCAACTGTCAGACCGGCGTAGTGAGCAACCACTACGACGCCAGAGCTTTCGAAGATTTGGCCGAGTTCCTCGACCACTTTCTCTTTCTGGGCTCTATCCACAGTTCTCTCCAAGTTAGGGGCGATATCTCACCCCGGCTCATATTTGCCGCAGCTTTCGCTCCGGCGTTCAGGTCCGTTGTTACGGGATTGGCCAAAATGCGCCCGAGGGTGGGACCCTCAGAATTCTTTGGTCTTACCCGTCTCAGGCAGGGAATTAAGGGGCCATATTGCACCACCCACCGTCTTGGACGAAACGAAATAAAGCGCACGACGAATCGCACGCTTTACTCCGCAAGTCTCTTTAGGGCAGACGCGCGGGGTTTCCAAGGGGTAAATTGTCCTTTTCAAAGGCTTCGCAGGATATCGCGCAGCGAGCGGGATTGACATGCCTGCGCCTGTGGTGTCCCGTCACACCAATGTATGACGAACAACGCTGCAATCCCACCCCGGCATGCTGACCCTCACACCTGACGAAACGCAGCGGGCCACGAAATATAGCGAAGAATTTGCGCAGGCCACCCGCTCGGGGCCAGTCACCTCTATTGTCGGCGTCAAGCGCTCGCACGACTTTCCGGGCAAGCGGCTGGTTCTGCGCCTAACCACCGACAATCGCGATTTCGCGCTCAAGATCGATCTGGACTCGCCCGAAACCGGTCGCTTGCAGCACGAATACAGCGTTCTGACCGACCTGAGCGCGCATTTTGCAAAAACTGCAACGTCACGGGTCGTAACCCCCACCTATCTTTCGCCATCGGGTCAGTTCTTTGTCACCGAGTTCGTCGACCGTACCACAGCACTGGACGTGATCTATAACGAGCCCGACGACAACAGGGTTGCGCAGGTTTATCGCCGGGCGGGGGCGTGGCTGCATGACCTGCACAGCGTGCAACCGGCGCAGCCTTACGCGTTCTGGCCACAATGGATGATGGAGCGCATCCGCAATTCCTCGGACACCATCAAGTCGCATGTCCGCAATGATTATCAACGGATGATGAACATCATGCGCGCGGACGCGGTGCATCTGCGCGGGCGCGAAGACACACGCGTGTTCTCGCACGGAGATTTCCACGGCCTGAACCTGATCCTGGGTCAGGGCACAGCCATCGGGCTGGATTTCACCGAAGCGCGGGACAAGCTGGCGGTCTACGATATCGTCGATTTCCTGAAAGCCGATGTATTTCGCCCCGGAGATGCCGAAGATTTGGACCGCAGCGGCATCTTGCGTCGCAACAAAGCGATGTTCTTTCGCCTCTATCGCCATCCGATAAACATCGACATCCTGGACTTTTGCCTGCGCGGTCGACTGATGCGTGACTGGTTGCTGTTGTGCCAGCAAGACCGCGACTACAGCGACTATGAACGCCATCGCGCAGACCGCCTGCGGTTGCGGCTGAAACTGACCTTGACCGATACGTTGATCTGAGGCGCGCTCAGATATAGCCGCACAAGACCGACGCATCGCGCGCACCCAACGTCGGCGCGACGGTAGGGCCGAACCCGGCCCCGGCACTGTCCAGTTCAGGGAACAGCGCCATAATCTCGGCGCGTTGCCGCATGTTCAGCGCACCCACCGAATTGCTGGCCAGAAAGAAGCTTTCGGTCAGCGCACCGTTCGAGCGTACCAGATGATGGCGGTCGAACATGAAATGGGTATAGCAGACACGGTCCACCTCACGGATTTCCACCCCCGGCAACCCACACAGATGCTTGGCCGCCACCAACACTTCGGCCGTGCCAAACAGCATCTCTGCGGCAGAAGCCTCGACCAGAACCCGGTGCTGCTGCGACAGCACAAGCTGCGTGCTGTTGCCGATCACGCCGGGAGCAATGAAAACAGGTGCAAAAGCACCGGCCCCTCGAACCTCGGTATGACCTGCCCAAAGCACTGGTTGCAGGCCCCCATCCCGGGTCCAGACCCTTTGGCCCGCGCGGATATCTTCGACCGGCAGATCGCCCGCGGCGGTCTTGATCAGAGTCCCCGCGGCAAAACATGGAATATAATCGGTATAAGCCGAAGCGCCGGCATTCGACCCGCTGACCTTGATATACTGCGTGCCGTCAACCAACGGCTCGGATGTGCCATAACCCCAGACATCGGAAAACACGCCGCCCTGCGAAAACACGTAGATCGTGATCTCGGGGCCAGTCGGATTGCCGTCAGCATCCAGCGCCCGCACAACTATAAGGGATTCAGATTCAACCCCCTGACCATCGGCAACGAGACCGCCCCCGTCCGTAATGGTATGACTGCCCGGCAGGTCATCGTTGAAGACGTCCACATCAAATGTGTCGTCCAACGTGATGGTGGTTCCGCTTCCCGCCGAATACTCAAAGATCGTGCCATCCGGAGTATCGGAGTTATTGACAATCGGACCGCCGACAATCGCCGGATTGCCGCTTGAGATAACCTCAAGACTTTCGCTGTCCTGAGCAAAGAAACTTCGTAAAACCATAGTGACCCGTATACTGCGAACAAACAAACAAGCGCCATCCGAGCATCACCCCTGGTCACTCCCCTTCCGGTATCGACGAAATCACAAAAACGATCAATCCCACTTGGTGATCACTTTTTTGCCCGCTGCCACAGCGGCTGCCAAAAAAGAAACCCGGGCAGCCTGCGCTGCCCGGGTCTGAACTGCTAGAAAATCAGCGGGCTTTATTCGCCCGCTGCCTCTGCCACATCGACAGTCACGCCCGGACCCATGGTCGAGCTCAGCGCGATTTTCTTCATGTAGGTACCTTTGGCGCCAGACGGCTTGGCCTTGGCAACGGCCGAGACAAAAGCACGGACGTTTTCGACCAGCTTGGCTTCGTCAAACGACGCTTTGCCAACACCGGCGTGTACTACGCCGCCTTTTTCCGCCTTGAACTGAACTTCACCACCCTTGGCTGCTTCCACGGCCGCTTTCACGTCCATGGTCACGGTGCCAACTTTGGGGTTCGGCATCAGGTTGCGCGGGCCCAGAACTTTACCCAGACGGCCAACGATGGGCATCATGTCCGGGGTGGCGATGCAGCGATCGAATTCGATGGTGCCGCCCTGAATGGTTTCCATCAGGTCTTCTGCACCAACGATATCAGCGCCTGCTTCTTTGGCTTCGTCGGCCTTGGGGCCACGAGCAAAAACAGCAACGCGCATCGCTTTGCCGGTGCCGTTGGGCAGGCCGACAACGCCGCGCACCATCTGGTCTGCGTGACGAGTGTCGACGCCCAGGTTCATCGCGATTTCGATGGTCTCGTCGAATTTCGAGGTTGCGTTGCCTTTGACCAGGGCAACCGCTTCTTCAACCGACAGGTTTTCCTTGCCAGCGACAGCTTCGCGCGCAGCGCGGGTACGTTTACCGAGTTTTGCCATCTTACTTCACCTCGATGCCCATAGAGCGGGCCGAGCCCAGGATGATCTGCATTGCGCCTTCGACGTCATTGGCGTTCAGATCTTTCATTTTGGCTTCGGCGATTTCGCGAACCTGCTTGGTGGTCACGGTGGCCACGGTCTCACGACCTGGGTTCTCGGCACCACGAGGGCGGTTACGCTTGCCAACCGGCTTCAGACCAGCTGCTTTTTTCAGGTAATAAGACGCGGGCGGCGTCTTGATGTCCATGGTGAAGGACTTGTCCTGATAATAGGTGATCACGGTCGGGCAAGGCGCGCCTTGCTCCATGTCTGCGGTCTTGGCGTTGAACGCCTTGCAGAATTCCATGATGTTGATGCCGCGCTGACCCAGCGCCGGACCAACTGGCGGCGAGGGGTTCGCCTGACCTGCAGGAACCTGCAGTTTCATTGTACCAGCAAGCTTCTTAGCCATTTGGTTTTCCTTTCAACGTAGGTAGGACGCGTCCCACCCGGTTTATGTTGCGTGGTCCGATCCGGGATCGCGATCCCTGCAACCTCCCACGAGAGAATCTCGCCCGAAGACGATAGAGGCGGCGTGTATAGGGGAATGGTGGGGTTGGCAAGGGGCTGGGGCTGCAATCGGAAAAGACCGCATCGATCCCTGGCATCACTATTGTAGGAGGAACCAGACGACAGCCCGCAGTTCATAGATCGGCCACTTTGAGCGCCATTTGCCTTAGGTGTCGCATGTCCGTTCCGCAACAACCGCCAAACACCCGAATAGAGGGATTGTCCCGCACAACATGCGCAATCTCCTGACCCAGTTGAACAGGATCACCCTCGTCCAATTCCTTAGCTTCATCCAGTTCCGCATGCGAACAGCGCGATGCGTTGGCCACTACGCCTTTGAGTCTTGGGTGTTTTTTCAGAGCGTCCGCAAAGTGCGCGGGGTGCGCACAATTCACCATATAGAAGAGCGCTGCGCTGTCTGTTTCCAATTCGATTTGGTTCAAGGCATCTGTCAGCTTTGTCCCGTCAGCCAGACACCCGTCAGTTTCTACAACGAGTGACATGATGATTGGCAAATCGAAGTCTTGCGCTGCCAGAACACAGCCAACGGCCTCATTCACGCGATTGAACGTATAAGCCGTCACCAGATCGACACTGGTTTCTTTCAGGGTCGACAGTTGCACGCCATGGTATTCGCGTGCCTGCTCAACTGGCATAGGAGGAATATCTGCATAGGGATCATATCTGGGACCGATACAAGCCGAAACCAAGACATCGTCGCGACCAGATGCATTGCGTACCTCGTCCATCAAAGCAACGCCGTCTTTATTCACTTTTCGGAGCTTCTCTGCATCGTAGCCCAACGGCGCAGCCCGATCGGCATTTGCCATCCAGGTAGGAGCGTCGAGTATGCAGCTCACACCCATATCCCCAGACAACTCAACCAATTCCTGCATTTGCTGCGCCAAAACGGCCCGCGTTTCAGGTTTCTCCAGCAATGGGAAAGACGCAAACCCCGGAAGCTCAATGCCGTGATTGAAGATCAGGTCCGTACCCGTACCCGCATAGACAAGGAAGTGTTTTTCACTTTCATGTGGGAGTTTCCGCGCCATTTTACGCTCCTCGAACATCTTCGTTGGATCATTGCCACATTGGCGGAGACGAATTCCTCTTCGATGCAGCAGTTTTTTCGCGCGCCCGTCAAGTTTTTGGGGAATCTACTGCCGCACCAAATCCCGCTGTGGCACGTCAGGCTAAACAGAAAAAGCCACGCTGCCCGGGCTGCGTGGCTTCGTACATCTTTGAATAAGGCTATTTAGCCCTGCTTGGTAACCTGCGTAAAATCCAGCTCGACCGGCGTTTCCCGACCGAAGATCGAAACCGAGACCTTCAGCTTCTGGTTCTCGTCGTCCACGCCTTCGACCATGCCGTCGAAATCCTCGAACGGGCCGTCGTTGACCTTGACCTTCTCGCCGACTTCGAAAGTGATCATCAGCTTGGGCGCTTCTTCACCCTCCTGAACGCGGTTCAGGATCTGGTTCACCTCGGCGTCACGCATCGGCATCGGGCGCCCTTGCGGGCCCAGAAAACCGGTGACACGGTTGATCGAGTTCACAAGGTGATAGCCCTGATCCGACATCTCCATGTGCACCAGCACATAACCGGGCATGAACCGACGTTCGGTGGTGACTTTCTTGCCGCGGCGGACCTCGATCACCTCTTCGGTGGGCACCAGAACTTCGTCGATATCGTCCTCAAGGCCCTGCTCAGCCACCGACGTGCGGATCTGCTCTGCGATCTTCTTTTCGAAATTCGAAAGAACGCTGACCGAGTACCACCGTTTCGCCATGAACCTGTCGTCCTTGTTTGCCTTTGGGCCGCGATCCCTCGCGCCCCTCGTTGAAATCCAATTGCGTCACCCGGAATAAAAAGCGGCGCGCAGCCCGATTCGCCGCACGCCCATTCCGAATAGTTACGTCACCTACTCTGACATGACAGGCTGTGCAAGGGGGCAGTGGCGTTTCCGCAGCCCCAAGCCGCCTTAGCCGAACGCGCCCAGAATCAGTTGCAAGCCGCCTCGAATGCCCAGATCGACCAGAGCAAAGAACACAGCCGTCAGCGCCGCCATGATAAACACCATGACCGTGGTCAACAGAACCTCACGCCGGGTCGGCCAGACGACCTTTGCAACTTCGGCGCGGACCTGCTGAATGAACTGGATCGGGTTTGTCATGGCCATGAGGCGTATCTCTCTGCTAGCGGTTGCGCCGGACATAACCGGGCATTGCGGCAATTTCAAGGGCGGTCAGGGCTTGGGCTTGTCGTCCCATTCATCGCTCAGGATGCGGCGCGAGTCGCCTTCGGGGTCGTCATACTGGTTTGACCGGACCGTGTAGATGAATGCCACCAATCCCACACCGCCCAAAAGCAGTGAAATCGGAATGAGATAGGCCAGAACTTCCATCAGCTTACCTCAATCGCAAAGCGTTCAGGGACACGGTGATCGACGAGGTCGACATGGCCAGCGCGGCGATCAGCGGGGTCGCGAGACCCGCCACGGCCAAAGGTACGGCGATCACGTTATAGATGGTGGCGATGCGGAAGTTCTCGCGAATCCGTTTGGTGGCTTTGATAGCCGTATCGCAGGCATCCGCGATCGGAGACAGGTCGTTGCCCAGCAACACGATATCCGACGCCACACGTGCCGCATCCAGCGCCGAAGCCGGAGAGATCGACACATGCGCCGCCGCCAGCGCCGCCGTGTCATTCAGCCCGTCGCCCACCATCAGCACGCGATGACCCTGGTCGGTCAGCGCCTGCACTTTGGTGGCTTTGTCTTCGGGCAAAGCCTGAGCGATCCAGTTTTCGATGCCCAGCTTGCCCGCCAAGGCGCGAACCGCGCCTTCAGTGTCACCCGAGATCAGGATGACCTCTTTGCCTGCGTTGCGGAACGCGGCGACGGCCTCGGCCGCACCAGCCCGCAGGCTGTCGGTAAAGGCGAAGCGCAAGGGCTTTTGCGAACCGATGGCCAGCCAGGCGCAGGTCTGCGCACCATCCTCGCCACCAGCCCAGGCCGCACGACCCAGCCGGACACGCTGATCACGATAGAGGCCCTCAGTGCCATAGCCCGGTACTTCGGTCACATCGCGCAAGGTGGCAGGCTTGATCCCAGCCGCGCGCGCGGCTTTCGCAAGCGCTACCGACAAGGGATGCGACGAGGCCTCAGCCAGCGCCAAAGCAACCTCAAGATCGGCGCGGGAATGGTCGCCCAGATTGGTCAACTCGGGCGTCCCGGATGTCAGCGTGCCGGTTTTGTCAAAGACGACGGTATCGACCTCGGCCAGACGCTCCAACGCGGTGGCGTGTTTGATCAGCATACCGCTGCGGAACAACCGCCCCGAGGCTGCGGTGGTGACAGCGGGCATCGCGAGGCCCAGCGCGCAGGGGCAGGTGATGATCAGCACTGCCGCCGCGATGTTCAGCGCGGTGCGGATGTCGCCCGAATAGATGTACCAGCCCAGAAAACTGAGCGCCGAGAGAATATGAACCCCCGGTGCGTACAGCTTGGCCGCCTTGTCGGCCAGCGAGGTATAGCGGGACCGACCCGATTCAGCGATGGCCACCAGATCGGCCATCCGGTGCAGCGAGGTATCTTCGCCAACCGCGGTCGCGCGGATGGTCAGGGGGCCGGTGAGGTTGACCTCACCCGCGCTGACGCTCAGCCCTTCTTGCGCGAAGACAGGCAGGGTCTCGCCCGTCAGCAAGGATCGGTCGAGTTCGGATTGTCCGGATACGATCTCTCCGTCCACTGGCATCCGGCCACCGGGGCGGACGAGGATCAGGTCACCGACGGTCAGAGACGACACCGCGATCTCTTCTTCCACGCCGTCGACAAGACGGGTGGCGCGAGGCACCTCCAACGCGGTCAGCTCTTCGGCTGCGGATCGGGCCACCGCGCGGGTGCGATAGTCCAGATACCGCCCGGCCAGCAGGAAGAAGGTCAGCGTCAGGGCGGCGTCGAAATAGGCGTGCTTGCCGCTGAGGGCGGTTTCCCACAGCGATGTAACCAGCGCCAGCAGGATCGCCAACACAATCGGCACATCCATGTTCAGACGGCGTACGCGCAAGGCGCTCCAGGCATTGGCAAAGAAGGGCTGCGCCGAGAACGCAATCGCGGGCAGTGCGATCGCCGCCGAAATCCAGTGGAACATATCGCGCGTTGCGTCCGTCGCCCCGGACCAGACAGAAACCGACAGCAACATCACGTTCATCGACGCGAACCCGGCCACGGCCAACCGCATCAGCAGATCGCGACCCGCCTTATCCGATTGCGTCGCCGAAAGCGCGCCGGGATCAAGCTCATGCGCCTCGTAGCCTGCCTGTTCCAGCACCGGAATCAGATCGACGGCGCGGATATCCGGATCGGCTTTGACCATTGCACGCTTGAGGGTCAGGTTGACCCGTGCATCCGCAACACCGGGATGAGCGTTCAGTTCCCGCTCGACTGCGGCGATACAGGCCGAGCAGTGGATGCCCGGTAGCGACAGCGCGATCTGCGCGTCTTTGGGCGCGGCGCGGGCCGGTTCAGCCGGGGCTGCGAGGCAACCCGGACATGCGGCGGTGCCGGTGGGGGCCTGCGCCGTCATGGCTTAGCCTTTCACATACAGCGGCACGCGCTGCGCAAACTCGGCCCCGTCCTTGGCCTTGGCGACCAGACGGATATTCCAGTTTCCCTTGCCCAAAGCCGCAGGGGCAGCATAGGCCAGACCGTCAAAGGTGAAATCCGGCGAGAAATCGTCTTTGACATGGGTCGCCCGCCCAACAACCGCCTGCAGTTCAGCCACCTCGACGGGGGTGCCGGTCTGATCGGTGATGTGCAGGACCAGCAGGCCGCCCGTGACCTCGGCCTTGATATCCCAGCCCAGTGCCTGGTGTTCCTGCAGGCGTTCGTTGAACTCCTGACTGGCCACATAAGAGTTCTTGACCTCAAGCCCCGGAAAGGTCTTCACCGCGCTGTAGGCCAGCACAAGGTTCACCGTGATGATCACGCCAAAGGCGGCGACAAACACCGCAAGCGCATGTTTTCCAGTAAATTTACGCTCTGCCATTTTCAGTTTCCTCGTCCGTTGAACGTGGTGTCTTTGTAGGCCCGCTCACCGCTTTCAAGGTCTTCCACCCAGATGCGGACCGAGGTGCTGTCTGCCGCCGCCGGACCGGTGCCCTGCGCTGCGGTGATATAGACGCGAGTCAATTGTGCCGTATCCGCGGTGACATTGACAGTATCACCTTCGATGCCTTCGATCTCGACCTGCAGCGCTGGATCACCCGCCAGCGTCAGCTTGAAGGGCCGCTCTTCACCATGTTTGTTGCGCAGGCGCACGTCATAGGTGTTGCGGATGGTCCCGTCCGAGAGCGTCACGAAAGTCGGATTCCGGACCGGAGCCACCGTCAGATCGATATCCGAACGGATGAACAACGCGAACAGCAGCGCAAAGCCCACCAGCGACCACAGTGAGGTATACATGATGGTGCGCGGGCGCAGGATGTGTTTCCAGATGTTCTTGGGCGGATGGCCTTCGCGTTCACGGGTCTCATCGCTCAGCGCCATATAGTCGATCAGGCCGCGCGGCTTGCCGATCTTGGCCATCATGTCGTCACAGGCATCAATGCAAAGCGCGCAGGTGATGCACTCCAACTGCTGACCGTCGCGGATATCGATCCCAACAGGGCAGACATTCACGCAGGCCATGCAATCGATGCAATCGCCAAGCTCACTGTCGGCAGTCCGCTTGCCCTTGCCGCGCGGCTCGCCCCGCCATTCGCGGTAGCCAACGACAAGGGTGTCCTCGTCCATCATCGCCGCCTGAATCCGAGGCCACGGGCAAGCGTAGATGCAGATCTGTTCGCGGGCGAAGCCACCAAAGAAGAAGGTGGTCGCCGTCAGGATCAACATGGTGGTGTAAGCCACCGGATGCGCGTTGCCGGTCACCAGATCGCGCGCCAGTGTTGGCGCATCGGCGAAATAGAACACCCAGGCCCCGCCGGTGGCCAGACCGATCAGAAACCAGACCACCCATTTCGTCAGTCGCAGGCGTATCTTGCGCGCGTCCAGTTTCTTCTGGTGATGCAGACGCAGGCGCGCATTGCGATCACCCTCGATCCAACGCTCGACCAGAATATAAAGGTCCGTCCACACGGTCTGCGGGCAGGCATAGCCGCACCAGACGCGCCCCAATGCCGAGGTGAACAGGAACAGCCCCAACCCGGCCATGATCAGCAGACCGGCGACGAAATAGAATTCATGCGGCCAGATTTCGATCCAGAAGAAATAAAAGCGGCGGTTTGCCAGATCCAGCAACACCGCCTGATCCGGCAGGCTGGGGCCGCGGTCCCATCTGATCCACGGCGTGATGTAGTAGATACCCAATGTCACCGCCATGATGATCCACTTGAGGTTACGGAACGGACCGGACACCCGTCTTGGGAAAATCGGTTCTCTGGCGGCGTAGAGACTCGGGGTGGGGTTGGAATCGCTCACAGGCTGGCTCCGCAACTGGCTTTTCTGAGTGTGTGTTCTTCCAGATCACGGGGCGAGAGACTTTGACATGGGTCAAAACGCGCATCGTACAGACACCTTTTCGCAAAGTTGTTACTGTGTGCTTCGAGCCTGCCTCTTCAACCAGGCAATAAAGGTCTTCACCGAGGGCCTAAGTGCCGATTTTTGCGTCACAATATGATATCCGCGCAGATCGGGCTCGGCAAACAGCTCGACAATGCGACCCGACTTGATATCGGCCTCGACGAATTGTCGCACGGTGACCGTGACCCCCTGCCCCGAGCGCAACCCGTCCAGCAGCAGATTACCCGGCAACTGTGTGCGCCCGGCACCGCGTTCGGGGCCGACGCCGCGTTCGGTCAACCATGTCGTCGCTTCGGTCGTGCCGAACTCTTCCAGCCACGGCAGTTGCGCCAGGTCCGCTGGCGTCCAATCGGTCCTGTCACCCAGCAGCTTGGGCGACGCGACAATGACCATCGGCGTCTGAAGCAGCATCTCGCAATCGACACCGGGCCAGCCCCCCGCACCATAGCGGATCGCCACGTCCACCCCGCCCGGGCGCAGTTCGACGACTTCGAAGGTGGGATCAAGGATCAAATTGACCTCGGGGTGCGTCGCGCGAAAGCTTGGCAGGCGTGGCATCAGCCACGACGCCGCAAAAGATGAGGTCAGCGAGACATGCACCGGACGGTCCTGCCCGGACCGTGCAAGATCACCCACCGCCGCCGCGATCGCGCCAAAGCCCAAATGCAGGGCGCGGGCCAGATGCTCTCCGTCAGCGGTAAGGGTCAGTGCCTTACCCGAACGGTCCAGCAGAGCGACACCCAGGTGCTTTTCCAGCGCCCGCAATTGCTGGCTGATGGCAGCATGACTGACATTCAGCGCCGCCCCGGCATCGACGACATTGCGCTTTTCCGCAAAGGCCGCAAAGGCCCGGAGGGATGCGAGCGGCGGGAGACCGAGCCAATTCATATGTAATTCCTACTTACACATCAGAATGGTTATTGAGTCGCATTTCACATCGCAAACGTCAATCTTTCAGGGAGAAACCTCATCACCTAGGAGAAGTTCCATGCTAACCGTTTTCGCCCGATCTTTCATGACCGCGACCCGGCTTGACAGCCCGCATATCCGTGACGCGCGCAAACCGCCCAAGCGCACTAAGCGCTGGTTGCCCGAACATCACTGGTGGAGAAAGCATCCGCGCGCAGTGGACCTGAACGACCTTTGAGGCAGCTGGGTCAGCTTTGCTGGACCGGTTGCGGCCTCGTTCTATACTTGGAAAAATCGGCACCGGCTGTTCTGGAAACGCGCGAACAGATGGAACAGCCGGTGCCGCAGCCTTCGGGCGGAAGACCGCCCGGAGGTATTCTTTGACGTTTACTGACCGCCACCAAGCTGGTGGACATAAGCGGTAACGGCGCGGATTTGCGCGTCGGTCAGGCGGTTTTCCCATGGGGGCATAACGCCGAAGCGGCTGTTGGTGACCGTCTCGGTCAACGCCTCTTCGCTGCCACCGTACAGCCAGATCGCATCGGTCAGGTTTGGCGCGCCCTGGAAGACATCGCCCTTACCGTCTTCACCGTGGCAGGCCGCACAATTGTCTTCGAAGACAACCTTGCCCGCCTGCGCCGCTGCGTCGTCGGTCTGCGCATTGGTCAGTGACATGACGTACTGGACCACCTGAGTGATCTCGTCCTGTTCAAGCAACTCGCCAAATGCCGGCATCTCGGAATAGCGCGCATCGTCGCTTTCCTCGTTCCGGATACCGTGTGCGATGGTGTATTCGATATCCTCGAGTGTACCACCCCACAGCCACGCATCATCCAGCAAGTTCGGGAAGCCCGATGCGCCCTGTGCGCCTGAACCATGACACTGCGCGCACCATGTCCGGAACACCGCGCCGCCTGCATTTACCGCGTATTGCTGCAGTTCAGCATCGGCCGAGATCTCTTCCAGCGGCGTTTCCACCAGCTTCGCATTCCACGGCGCATTCGCCTCTTCGAACGCGACCATGTCCTGCTGCACCAACTCGCGCGAGGACCAGCCCAGCACACCGGCGGTTGCCGACTGCACCAGCGGCCATGCGGGATACATGATCGTGTAGATCACGCCCCAGAAGATACAGGCATAGAAGGTCCACAGCCACCAACGCGGCATTGGGTTGTCGAATTCCTCGATACCGTCCCAGCTGTGACCGGTGGTATTCGGGTCACCCGGCTGTTTTTCAGGTGTCTTGCTCATGGCCGCGCCTCCTTGGATGTGGCGGGTTTGTCTTCATGACGGAACGGGATGTTGGCGGTGTCCTTGTATTCCTTGCTGGCGCCCGGGCGGAAAACCCAGATCACGATGCCAAGGAAAAAGGTGAACAACAGCAGCAGCATCCAGCTATCCGCGAATTGTCTGAGGATCGTGTATTCTTCCATCTCACCCTCCTTAGCGGCTTGCATCGGGCGTAAAGGTCGAGAAATCGACCAAAGTGCCCAGCATCTGCAGATAAGCGATCAATGCGTCAGCTTCGGTCAGCTCGGGCTGACCATCGAAGTTGCGCACATTGACCTTGTCACCATAACGCTCCAGCAAACCATCAAAGTCGCTGTCGGGATCGGCCTGAGCGCGGAAGTCGGCAAGCGCGTTCTCCAGCATCTCTTCGGTATAAGGCGTACCGACCAAGGCGTTTGCCGCCATGATGTCACCGATATACTCACCGTCCAGCTTGCGTTTCTCGAGGAAGCCATATTTCGGCATCACCGATTCCGGCACCACGGATTGCGCATCACGCAGGTGGTCCACATGCCACTGGTCGGAATACCGGCCACCAACGCGTGCCAGATCAGGCCCGGTCCGCTTGGAACCCCACTGGAACGGGTGGTCATACATCGACTCAGCCGCCAGCGAGTAGTGGCCATAGCGCTCGACCTCATCCCGCATTGGGCGGATCATCTGGCTGTGGCAGACATAGCAGCCTTCGCGCAGATAAATCTCACGACCCGCCATTTCGAGAGGGGTGTAAGGGCGCATGCCCTCCACCTTCTCGATGGTGTTCTCGAGGTAGAACAGCGGGGTGATCTGAACGATGCCACCGATGGTTACGACCAGGAAGCTGAAGATCAGCAGGAGGGTCGCGTTGGTCTCGAGGATCTTGTGTTTTTCGAGAATTGCCATTGCTCCGGCCCTCCTTATTCAGCCGGGACCGCGACGGACAGGCTGGCCTCTTTGGCCGGCGCTTTCCGCACAGTCATCCACAGGTTGTAGCACATGATCACAGCACCGGCGAGGAACAGGACCCCACCCAGACCGCGCACCACGTACATCGGGAACTTGGCAGCCACGGTGTCAGCGAACGAGTTCACAAGGAAACCGTTTGCATCGACTTCGCGCCACATCAGTCCTTCCATGATACCGGTGACCCACATCGACGCGGCGTAGAGCACGATGCCGATGGTGGCGAGCCAGAAGTGCCAGCTGACCATCTGCAGCGAGTACAGACGCTCGCGCTTCCACAGGACAGGTACCAGGAAGTACAGCGCACCAAAGGTGATCATGCCGTTCCAGCCCAGCGCGCCCGAGTGCACGTGACCAATGGTCCAGTCGGTGTAGTGGCTGAGGCTGTTCACGGCGCGAATTGACATCATCGGACCCTCGAACGTGGACATGCCGTAGAAGCCGACCGAGATGACCATCATGCGGATGATGGGGTCGGTGCGCAGCTTGTCCCATGCGCCCGACAGGGTCATCAGACCGTTGATCATGCCGCCCCACGAAGGCATCCACAGCACGACCGAGAACACCATGCCCAGAGTCGAGGCCCAGTCAGGCAACGCGGTATAGTGCAGGTGGTGCGGACCAGCCCAGATATACAGGAAGATCAGCGCCCAGAAGTGGATGATCGACAGCTTGTAGCTGAAGACCGGACGTTCGGCCTGTTTCGGGATGAAGTAGTACATCATGCCCAAGAAGCCCGCAGTCAGGAAAAAGCCCACAGCGTTGTGGCCGTACCACCACTGGATCATGGCGTCTTGCACACCCGACCAGACGATGACCGATTTCGAACCCCAGATGCTGACCGGGATGGTCATGTTGTTGACCAGGTGCAGCATGGCGACGGTCACGATGAACGCCAGATAGAACCAGTTCGCCACGTAGATGTGGGGTTCTTTCCGCTTGATGATCGTGCCCAGATAGACGGCCAGATAGGCCACCCAGACAACGGTCAGCCACAGGTCAACATACCATTCAGGCTCGGCATATTCTTTCGACTGGGTTCCGCCCAGCAGATAGCCGGTTGCGGCCAGAACGATGAACAGCTGATAGCCCCAGAACACAAACCATGCCAGATTGCCGCCCCAAAGGCGCGCGGCGCTGGTACGCTGTACGACATAGAACGAAGTCGCGATCAGCGCGTTGCCGCCAAAGGCAAAGATCACCGCAGATGTGTGCAGCGGCCGCAGACGGCCAAAATTCATGTACCCTTGGGCCCATTCGAAGTTCAACACCGGAAACGCCAGCTGGAATGCGATGAAGGTTCCTGCAAGAAACCCGACCACACCCCAAAAGGCGGTCGCGATCACGCCATAGCGGATCACGCCATCCATGTATTCGCCAGAGCGGTCTACAAGAATATCTGGCTCGTCTGTGTTTCTAAGCGTCCAGATGAACAGACCGCCGGCGATCAACATCACCAGAATCGCATGCACCTGATACGCCAAATCTCGTGCGTAGTTGGACCCGATCGCGGCGAACACCACAACCAGTCCAAGCACGATCAGCTTGATGTAATTTGACATATTGCGTCCCTTTGCCGTGCCCCGCCCGTGTTTTTACACCGCGCGAAACCTTTTTGACTGCATGCTGTAATGCAGCGAGCCCGGTTCGGCCGCTTTGATCTGTGTCAAGACAAACCGTTGTTTTCTGTGACAGGTATCCTTCAAGAAACCGGTGTGCGCGCCGCACAAAGGCCGCGCCGAAATCACGAGGGCGACATGGCATATAAATCGCTATTGACGGTGATGACCGAAACCGGCCTGTCCAAGGCTGCGCTGGCGCAGATGGTGGAACTGGCAGAAGTTCAGGACGCCCACGCAGAAGCCCTGTGCTTGGGTGTGGATCGCAGCCAGACCGGGTACTACTATGCCGGTGCCAACGCGTTGATCCTGCAGGAGACGCTGAGCCGCGCAAATGCAGAAGCCGATGAGATTCTGGCCTTTGCCAAGGACTATCTTGGCAAGTCAGGCGTGCGTTGGTCTGCGGAGAACGGCGTGGCGCAGATCGCGGATATCGGGCGCCACGTTGCCCGGCGCGCGCGCTTCTCGGATCTGGTGGTATTGCCGCGCCCCTACGGCAAGGACCGGGCCGCCGAGGCGGAGCCGATAGTCGAAGCCGCGATGTTCGAAGGTCACGCACCCGTCCTGTTGGTGCCGGACAACGCCACCCCTGTCTCTCGGCCCGGCACGGTCATGATTGGCTGGAACGAAAGCGTCGAGGCAATGCGGGCCATCCGCTGCGCCCTGCCATTTCTGAAACAGGCCGAACTGACTCGGATCGTCGTCATCGACCCGCCGCGCCATGGACCCGATCGGTCCGATCCGGGCGGGCTGCTGTCGCAGATGCTGGCCCGGCACGGCGTGAAATGCGAGATCGACGTCTTGAGCAAAACCATGACCCGCGTCTCGGACATCCTGAACCGTCACGCAGCAGACACCGATACCGACATGATTGTTATGGGCGCTTACGGGCATTCCCGCTTTCGCGAGGCCATACTGGGTGGGGCGACCCGCAACATGCTTGAGCAGTCGGACATTCCCGTCTTCCTCGCTCATTAAGTCGGCATCACGACCCTTGTGCATGCAGCCCGCCCCCTTACACGGGGTGGATTATGCTGAGTCAGGCCTTTCGGATCAGCCCGATCACAAACAGCAAAATCACCGCGCCGACAGTTGCAAAGAAAATCGAGGAGAATAGGCCTCCGCCAACGGCGAAACCCAACGCCGGAAAGATCGTACCCGCCAAAAACGCGCCAACGATCCCGACAATCACGTTTCCAATCAGGCCGAAACCTCGGCCCTCCATGATCTTGCCGGACAACCAGCCGGCAATCGCCCCGATGAAGATCATAGCCAGCACGCTGCTGAATACCATGCGTTGCTCCTGCAATTCTTAGGGTTGGTACGGACGTCCTCAGGCGTCAGACCAGAAATCCACCATCCGAATCGTCGCCTGCTTCTTCCATCAGGCGTCCCATATCCGGTATGGTCACGTGGCGTTTGCCTTCCAGCGTGATCACCTGATCTTTTTTCAACGCCGACATCTGACGGCTTACGGTTTCAAGCGTCAGGCCCAGATAGTCTGACATCGCCTCACGCGTAAGCGGCAGATCGAATACAATTGGCCCGGAACGTCCGGATTTATTGATCGACGCATCCCGGCGGGCGATGATGGACAGAAGGCTGGCAATTTTCTCGCGCGCGGTCTTCCGGCCCAAAACCAGCATCCACTCGCGCGCCGCGTCCAACTCGTCCAGCGTCATCTCCAGCAAACGCTGGGCGATATGTGGGGTCGTGACCATCAGCTCTTCAAATGGCTTCTTCCGAAAGCAGCACATCACAACATCGGTGGTCGCGATCACATCATAGGGCGCCGCATCACGCCCCGGTCGACCGACAAAATCGCTGGGCAGCAACAGCCCGACCATTTGCGTCCTGCCATCCTCCATCGTCTGCGTCAGAGAGGCGATCCCAGACACAACAGAGCCCACAAAGCTCATCGGGTCACCAGACCAGATTATGGTCTGCCCAGCCTCGAAGCTTCGATAATATTTAATACCTTCAAGCTCATCGAGCTCATCTTTTTCGCAATGGGCGCAGACGGCACGGTGGCGAATCGGGCAGTCTTCACAATTCCCATGCTCATACATGGCTTTTACGTTCATTCGCGCGTCCACTTGATCTCTGTCAAAGTATGCAAGCAGCTCCCGTTATACCGGTAGCTGCATGACAATCAAAGCTCAATTGGCGCGGCTTGGACTTTTTGACGCGAAAGTACCGCGTTACACCAGCTATCCAACCGCCCCCCACTTCAGCAACGACGTGGGCCCCGACACGTTCGGCAACTGGATCTCCGGCATCGCGCCCGGCAGCTCCATTTCGCTTTATATCCATGTTCCGTTCTGCCGCAGGCTGTGCTGGTTTTGCGCCTGTCGCACGCAGGGCACGCAGACCGACAATCCGGTCATCGCCTATGTGGATGTCCTGAAGGCCGAGCTTGATCTGCTGGCCGCGCGCCTGCCTCAGGGTGTCACCCTCTCGCGCTTGCACTGGGGTGGTGGAACGCCAACCTTGTTGAATCCCGATCTGATGCGGGAACTGGCGGCCCGGGTTTTGGACGTGGTTCCACTGGGCCCGGATGCCGAGTTCTCGGTTGAAATCGATCCGAACGAGATTGACGAAGCACGGCTGGACGCGCTGGCCGAAGCGGGCATGAACAGGGCCTCGATCGGTGTTCAGGATTTCGACGACGACATCCAGAAAACGATCGGGCGCATTCAGGGCTATGACGTCACGCGCAACGCAGTGGACATGATCCGTGCGCGCGGCATCACCAGCCTGAACGCAGATATCCTTTATGGTCTGCCACATCAAACCAAGGCCCGGATGACCGAGAGCGTGCAAAAGCTGCTGTCGCTGTCACCCGACCGCGTCGCCCTGTATGGTTATGCGCATGTTCCCTGGATGGCCAAGCGCCAGCAGATGATCCCATCGGACGCTCTGCCAACGCCCGAACAGCGCCTTGAATTGTTCGAAACTGCCCGCAGGCTGTTTTTGTGGGACAATTATGCCGAAATCGGCATCGACCACTTTGCCACCAAAGAAGATGGCCTGACGAAAGCACTGAACGCCGGAACACTGAAGCGGAATTTTCAGGGTTATACCGATGATCAGGCGCAAGTTCTGATTGGCGTCGGCGCCAGCTCGATCTCGCGGTTCCCGCAGGGCTATGCCCAGAATGCCTCCGCCACGTCGGCACATACCAAGGCCATTCGCGACGGTCAGTTTTCGACAGCTCGCGGGCACCTGTTCAAGGGACAGGATGTTGTGCGTGCGCGCCTGATCGAAGCCTTGATGTGCGACTTCCAGATCGATACGGCAGAAATTCTGCGCGATCACGATATCTCGGCCAGTGAATTGCTGCAGATGTATCAATCGACAAATGCGGCATTCGAGAACCTTCTGCAGATCACGGACAAAGGTCTGTTCATCCCACCCGAAGCCCGTGCGTTGACCCGTATGATCGCACGAAGTTTCGATGCGTATGACCTGAGCAAGGCAGGGCACAGTTCGGCGATTTGACCCCGATCAAATTGCCCGTTGCGTCCATGCTTGCATCAAGGGCTTGACGCCCGCCTTGGGTTTTCTCCAAACTCACGGGGCAGAGAGGCACCCCTCTCTTCCGCCCGAGGCAGGCCAAGTATCAGACAGACCCGTGCCGAAGCTGAACCAGCCGGCAGCCCTTTTCGTGCAGACAAGTTGCAACTGAAAAAGGGACAGCACCCATGCGCGTTTTCACCGTCCTCGGCCCCAGCCAATCGGGCAAAACCACCTTGGTCGAAGCGATCAGCCGCCTCGACGGACGGCCCACCACTTTCGATGTCGCCGGAACCGTGCACTTGCACGGTTTTTCTTATTTGGACGAGCCCTGGTGCGCGATCGACGTGGATGGGGGCGGCGATGCGCTGGCCTATGTCGGCCCTGCAATGGCGATCTCGGACGCTGCCGTTGTCGTGGTTCCGCCCGACCCGGACGCCGCCGTTCTATGTGCCCCTTATCTGCGGCTGGTCGAAGAGGCCGGTATCCCCTGTTTCCTCTTCATCAACCGCATGGACAGCCCCAATGGCCGCATCCGAGATATCGTTGCCGCCCTGCAGACCTATTGCACCCACCATATCGCCCTGCGACAGGTCCCGATCCGCGACGGCGACACGATTATCGGCGCGGTCGACCTGATCTCGGAACGGGCGTGGAAGTATCAGGAAGGCCAGCCCTCGGCCCTGATCGAATTGCCGCAATCGGTAGAGGACCGCGAACAGGAAGCCCGTACCGAGCTGCTGGAGACGCTATCGGATTTTGATGACCACCTTCTGGAGCAGCTGATTGAAGACAAGAAGCCCCCAAACGATGAGGTCTATGAGCTTGCGGCGCAGGTTCTGCAGAACCATCAGCTGATCCCGGCCTGTCTGGGGGCAGCAAGCCATGGCAACGGTTTGACGCGGCTGATGAAGGCGCTGCGGCATGAGGCGCCCGAGTTCAACATTGCCGCCGACCGGGATGAGGCGGAAGAAACGGCACGCGCCATTGCCGGTTTCGCGGATGTGAAAAAGCATATCGGCAAGATCACCGTCCTGCGGGGTCTGGGCGATGGCGTGAAAGCACATGAATCTCTTGGCGGTGAGACCGTCGGAAACCTGACCACGCTGGATGCCAAGACCCAGATCGGGACGCTTGAGGCCGGGCAGATTGGGTTGGCGGTGAAATCAGATCACCTGAACCCCGGTTTCATCTATGACAGTGGTGCGGCCACGCCGTTGCCGGAATGGGCCTCATCGCATCCGGCGGCGCATCGTCAGGTGGTATCGCCCGCGCATGAACGCGACGATGTGCGCCTGTCGAACGCGTTGACTCGGTTGGTCGAGATCGACCCCGGTCTGCATCTGGAACAGGACGATCTGAGCGGGCACTCCATTCTGGGCTCGCAAGGTCCGCAGCACATGCGGCGCGTCACAGCCAAGCTGGCCGAGGATTTCGGCATCGAAATCGAAGCCGAGGCCGCCGGAACCGCCTATCGCGAGACCATCCGCACCAAGGTCGAACACCGCCACCGTCACCGCAAGCAATCCGGCGGGGCGGGGCAGTTTGCCGATGTGGTGATCTCGATCGCGCCCCTGCCGCGCGGCTCCGGGTTCCAGTTCGAAGAGGTCGTCAAAGGCGGTGCGGTACCTCGGAACTATATCCCCTCGGTGGAACATGGGGCCAAGGATGCGTTGGTCGAAGGACCCGAGGGCTTCCCGGTTGTGGACGTAAAGGTGACGCTGAGCGACGGCAAACATCACAACGTGGACAGTTCCGATTTCGCCTTCCGCACGGCGGGTAAGAACGCCGTGCGCGAGGCCCTGCCCGAAGCGAAGCCAGTCGTCCTGCAACCGATCCTGAATGCCGAGATTCACTTGCCCTCGACCTTCGTGGGCGATCTGGTGCCGACCATCAGCTCGCTGCAGGGTCAGGTTCTGGGTTTTGAGGGCAACCCGAACGCATCAGGCTGGGAAATCTTCAACGCCCAGTTGCCGGCGGTGGCCGAGGACGAATTGCACCGGACGCTGGCCAGCGCAACCCGTGGCACCGGTTGGGTCAAGCTGCAGTTCGATCACTACGAAGAGTTGCGCGGGCCGGTACCCGCATCCGCCAAAAGCAAGGAAATGGCCTAACAACCAAGGCGCGGGCGATCCCTCAGCCCGCTGCCGCAATCAGTTCCCGAGTATAATCGGTCTGGGCGTGTTCGAACAAATCCTCGGCCGCGCCCATCTCAACCACATCGCCGTTACGCATGACGATGACGTTGTGGGACATCGCCCGCACGACCTTGAGGTCGTGGCTGATAAACAGATAGGCCAGCCCGTATTTCCGCTGCAGATCCCGAAGCAGATCGACGATCTGAACCTGCACCGTCATGTCCAACGCACTGGTGGGTTCGTCCAGAACCAGCAGCTTGGGCCGCAACACCATGGCACGCGCGATGGCGATCCGCTGGCGCTGCCCGCCCGAGAATTCGTGCGGATAGCGATCCATTGCAGCAGGATCGAGCCCCACCTCGGTCATCACTTCGGCCACCAATTCGCGCGGGGCGCGGTGGGGATCGACATTGTGGATCGCCAGCCCTTCGGCAATGATCTGCATACAGGTCATGCGCGGGCTGAGGCTGCCGAACGGGTCCTGAAACACGATCTGCATGTCCTTGCGCAACCGCCGGAGTTCGCGCGTGGACCAGCGTCGCACATCCTGATCGCGGAAGGTGATCCCACCCTCTGACGCAATCAGCCGCATGATCGCCAGAGCCAGCGTTGTCTTGCCCGAGCCGCTTTCGCCCACGATCCCCAGCGTCTCACCCGCGCGGACGCTGAGCGTCGCGTCGTTGACCGCCTTCACATGGCCAACGGTGCGTTTCAGAAACCCGCGTTGGATCGGGAACCAGACCTTCAGATGATCGGTGCGGGCGACCTCTTCGGCGTCGGTCGCAACCGGATCGGGGTGGCCTGATGGCTCGGCCGCCAACAGTTTGCGGGTATAGGGGTGCTGCGGATTGTCGAAAATTTCGGTGGTCACCCCGGTTTCGACAATCTCACCATCCTTCATCACACAGACCCGGTCGGCAATCCTGCGCACGATGCCAAGGTCGTGGGTGATGAACAGCATCCCCATGTCTTCGGATTTCTGCAGCTCGGCCAGCAATTCCAGAATCTGCGCCTGGATGGTGACGTCCAGCGCCGTCGTCGGCTCATCCGCGATCAGAATGTCGGGCTTGTTCGCCAGCGCCATCGCTATCATGACCCGCTGACGTTGGCCGCCAGACAATTGGTGCGGATAGCTGTCCAGCCGGTCCTGCGGGTCACGGATGCCGACCTTTGTCAGCAGTTCAATGATCCGGTCCCGCGCCGCATCGCCGGTCACGTTTTGATGCAGCGCCAGCGATTCCGCCATCTGCTTTTGAATCGTATGCAGCGGGTTCAGCGAGGTCATCGGCTCTTGAAAGATAAAGCTGATGTCGTTGCCGCGCACATCCATCAACCTGTCCTCGGACGCGCCGATCATCTCTTGCCCGTCATATGTGACGGACCCTTCGACAATCGCACTGTCGCCCAGCAGCGACACAGTGCTGAGCGCGGTCACGGATTTGCCCGAACCGGATTCGCCCACCAAAGCCACCGTTTCACCGCGATCCACGGTAAAGGACACGCCCTTGACCGCAGCGGAAACCTGCCCGTCTTGCTTAAACGAGACCTTTAGGTTGTTCACATCCAAAAGGCTCATGAGAAGGTCTTTCTGGGATCAAACGCATCGCGCACGCCTTCGAATATGAAGACCAGCAGCGACAGCATGATGGCAAAAGTGAAGAAAGCAGTGAAGGCCAGCCACGGGGCCTGCAGGTTCTGTTTCGCCTGCAAGGTCAGTTCCCCCAGCGAAGGGGCTGACGATGGCAGGCCGAACCCTAGAAAGTCCAGCGAAGCCAGCCCGCCGATGGTGCCTGTGACGATAAAGGGCATAAACGTCAGCGTGGCGACCATCGCGTTGGGCAGCATGTGGCGGAACATGATGGTCATGTTGCCCACACCCAGCGCCCGCGCGGCGCGGACATATTCAAGGTTCCGCGCCCGCAGGAATTCGGCCCGCACAACACCAACCAATCCGGTCCAACTGAACAGGATCATCAGGATGACCAAAAGCCAGAAACTTCGCCCCAGAATCGCGAACATGATGATGATGACGTAGAGCGATGGCGTGGAGGACCAGATCTCGATAATGCGCTGGAAAATCAGGTCCAGCCAGCCGCCGAAAAAGCCCTGAATGGCCCCGGCGAAGATGCCGATCAGACTGGCTGCTCCGGTGACGATCAGCGTAAAAAGGATCGACAATCGGAAACCATAGATCACCCGCGCCAGCACGTCGCGTTTGGTGTCATCTGTGCCCAGCAGGTTCTGTCCATTGGGCGGCAACGGCGCGGCCCCCGGACGATCCACACTGGTATTGAAGGAATAGGGGATCAGCGGCCAGATCGCCCAGCCTCGCTCAAAACCCTCGGCCTCGAAGGTGCCTGCCTTGATCTCGTCGATAATGCCTTCGGGGTCGTCGAAACACTGATCCAGACCACCGCTGTCGATCAGGCACATGACCTCGGGGTCGCGATAGATGGCTTCGGTCTGGAAATCGCCGCCGAACTCGGTCTCGGCGTAGAAATTGAAAACCGGCGTGTAGAGCTCGCCGCGGTATTTCACCAGAATGGGTTTGTCATTGGCGATGAACTCGGCAAACAGCGATATCCCGAACAGGACCGAGAAGATGATCAGCGACCAGAACGCCCGGCCATTGCGCCGGAAGTTGCGCCAGCGGCGCTGGTTGAGGGGGGAAAGCGCCATTTATCCCTCCCGCTTTTCGAAGTCGATGCGCGGGTCGACCAGCACATACATCAGGTCGCTGATGATGCCGACAACTAGCCCCATCAGGCCGAAGATAAACAGCGTGCCAAAGATTACCGGATAATCGCGCGCCACGGCGGCCTCAAACCCCAGACGGCCCAGACCGTCCAGCGAGAAGATGGTCTCGATGATGATCGAGCCGCCAAAGAACACGCCGATGAACACCGCCGGGAAGCCAGCGATTACGATCAGCATCGCATTGCGGAAGACGTGGCCATAGAGCACCTTGCGCTCACTCAGCCCTTTGGCGCGGGCGGTCATGACGTATTGCTTCTTGATCTCGTCCAGAAACGAGTTCTTGGTCAGCAGGGTCAGCGTCGCGAAGGCCGAAATCGTCAGGGCGATGATCGGCAAGGCAATGTGCCAGAAGTAGTCGGCGATCTTGCCGAACAGGCTGAGGCTGTCCCAATTGTCCGAGGTCAGGCCGCGCAGCGGGAAGATCTGCCAGTAAGAGCCCCCGGCAAACAGCACCAGAAGCAGAATGGCGAACAGGAAACCGGGGATGGCATAGGCGACAATGATGGCCCCGCTGGTCCATGTATCAAAGGTCGAACCATCCTTGATCGCCTTGCGGATACCCAGTGGGATTGAAACCAGATAAGCAATCAGGGTCGACCACAGGCCCAGCGAGATCGAAACGGGCATTTTTTCCAACACCAGATCAATCACGCTGATCGAGCGGAAATAGCTCTCGCCGAAATCCAGCGTCAGATAGTTGCCCATCATCGACAGGAAACGTTCAAGGGGCGGTTTGTCAAAGCCGAACTCTTTCTCAAGCTCAGCAATGAACTCGGGCGGCAGGCCACGCGCACCGACATATTTGTCGTCAAAGGCTCCGCCTGCGGGCTCGGCACCCGCCCCGGCATCACCACCGCCACCGGCAAACCCGGCAAAGACATCACCCTGACCTTCAACCTGCGCGATGATCTGTTCGATCGGCCCGCCGGGCACGAATTGCACCAAGGTGAAGTTGACGATCATGATGCCCAGAAGGGTCGGAATGACCAGCAACAGGCGTCTTAGGATATAGGCGCCCATATTACCGCAGCGCGCCTTTCGTCTTCAGATCGGCCTCTTTCTCGGGGTTGACCCACCACAGGTCCAGATAGCCCAGCGTGAACGGGGGCAGGTTTTCGGGGTATTCGTACATATCGTAGTAAGCTGTCCAATAGTCCGCCACATACCCATCGGGGATGATGAAGAACTCATAACGCAGCACGCGATCCAACGCCATAAGCGCCGCGTCCTGTTCGGCCTGATTTGTTGTGTCAAAAGACGCCTCGATCACTGCATCCACAAGCGGACTGGCAAGGCCTGCAGGATTGAACAGGCTGAACTCGGCCTCTTCCGATCCATACATCTGGCTCAGCCCACCACCCGTGGACAGGAATGAGCCGTAGCGGGTCGAATACACCATGTCATAGTCCCGCTCGCGCCGGCGTAGGGTAAACTGGGAGGGGTCCACCTTTTCTGCTGTCGCATCCACGCCTATCGATTGCAGGTTCTGAACAAAGGTCTCGATCATCGTCGCGGTCGAAGTCGGAATACTGGAGGCATAAGGGATATTAACCTTCAGCGTTTGACCCTCTGCATTTCGACGCAGATTGCCATCTCCCACGGGCCAACCCGCCTCATCCAGCAGCTTCGAGGCCTGGCGTAAGTTGCGGCGATCGTTCAACCGCGCCGAATTGGATTCGTGCACCACCAGCGCAGGCTCATTCATCACGGCGGCCGGAACGACATCGCCCAAAGACTCCAGGAATGCACGTTCCGCGCCTTCTGGTACGCCCTTTGCTTCCAGATGAGTGTCCTGCACAAAAGAACTGCGCGCGGAATTCAGACCGAACATAAGCGATTCATTAGCCCATTCGAAATTGAAGGCCAGCGCAATCGCCTTGCGTACATTCTTGTCTGCGAATTGCGGCTTGCCCAGGTTGAACACAAACCCCGATGGCGTCGGCGGGCTGCCATCCGCAATCTCGTCCTGCACCACCGAGCCTTCATTCAGTTTCGGAAAATCATAGCTCGAGGCCCATAGCTTTGGGTCGCTCTCGATCCGCATGGTGTACTCACCCGCCTTGAACCCCTCAAAGGCAGCGGTCTGATCCGCGAAATACTCGATCCGGATGGCATCATAGTTGTGGCGGCCAACGTTGATCGGAAGGTCCTTGCCCCAGTAGTCATCACGCCGTTTGTACACGATCCGGCGATTGATATCATAGCTGTCCAGCTTGTAAGGGCCCGAGCCAACGGCGACTTCAAGCCGGGGCTCATCCAAACGGCGGCTTTCGTCAGCCTCGAACCATGCCTTTGAGAAGACCGGCGTTGATCCCACCGTCTCAATCAAACCGCGCCGCGTGACCTCGGGGTTGAAGGTGAATCTGACCGTGTGATCATCCAGCGCCTCTGCGTTTTCGACCATGCGGCCCACGGCCTGAGCGTAAGATGGCAGGCCCTGCTCGATGAACAGGCGGTGGCTATAGACGACGTCCTCAGCTGTGACCGGGGTGCCATCCCAAAATGTCGCCTCAGGCCGCATATGGAAAATCACGTAATTGCGGCCTTCATCGTATTCCATGCTTTCGGCGAGAAGGCCGTAATACTGACCCACACTGTCCGAGGTGCTGTCAATCAACGAGTCATATTGGATCGTGGTCAACGCCCCCGCGCGTCCTTTGCGCGAAAAAGGGTTCAGGGAATCGAACGTCCCCGACCCCGACAGCGAGAGTTCACCGCCCTTGGGGGCATCGGGATTGACGTAGTTCAAATGTGGAAAATCCGCCGGATAGTCCAGGTTGCCGAAATATGAATATCCGTGGCTGCGCGTCACGCCCTCATCATTGGCAGATGCGTAGCTTCCGCCAGAGAACAGCATCGCCGCCGAAATCCCGACAGCTGCGGCCCATGAATGAAACTCAGACGGTCGCAATGCGGTCAGAAGGGATTTCATGGTGCTCTTCCTCTGGATCGTTTTTCGGCTTCAATGTCGTGCAGGCCAGCTAAAAGACCAACACTTCATGTTGCAAGTTTAGAATGCGTGAACGCTTTGTGAAGTTCTTGTCAGACAAAAAATTAAAGCCGCTGCACAAGGCAGCGGCTTTCAAAATCGTCTATATGATCACAGGATCAATTGCCGATGGTCTGCAGATAGGCAATCAGATCGGCGCGTTCCTGCGGCTTTTTCAGGCCGGCAAAGCTCATCGAAGTGCCCGAGATATAAGCACTTGGGCGTTCGAGGAAGGCGTCCAAAGCTTCTGGCGTCCAGTTTCCGCCATGTGCCTGCATCGCAGCCGAGTATCCTGTGAACCCTTTGGCCGACGCGACCGGACGGTCTACAACGGCATAAAGGTACGGACCGGTGCCATTGGCGCCATCTTCCAACTTGTGGCAGGCGGTGCATTTGCGGAACACGCGCGCGCCTTTTTCGGGATCGGCCGCTGCCAGCAGATCTGCGAATACCACCTCTTCTCCGTCGGCGCTTTCGCCCGCGCTTTCGGTTTCGATAATATAGGCGGCCTCGGCATGATGGCTGTCGGAGCTATAGAGGATATCCGCCCCCCATTTCGCCAGAAGCAGCACAAGGAAGGTGCCAAACAGGCCGGCTGCGGCCTTGGTAACTGTCATCGTGTCGAACATTTTGATCGCGAGTCCATTTCAGCTTTCTTGGGGGTGTCTAAGGCTTCCCCTGACAAGAGGCAAGGTATAGACACCGCGACTAAACGCCCGATCTAAATTCTTGCTGCATGGAAACGACCAAATGACCAAACGCATTGCATTTCAGGGGGAACCCGGCGCCTACAGCCACGAGGCCTGCCGCAACGCGCGCCCGGATATGGACGCCCTGCCGTGCCGAACGTTCGAAGATGTGATCGAATCAGTGCGCTCGGGCGCGGCTGATCTGGCCATGTTGCCGGTCGAAAACACCACCTATGGGCGGGTCGCGGATATCCATCGCCTGTTGCCCCACAGCGGGCTGCACATCATCGACGAAGCCTTTGTCCGCGTGCACATCAACCTGCTGGGTGTGCCGGGTGCAAGTCTTGAAGACATCACCGAGGCGCATTCCCATCTGGTTCTGCTGCCGCAATGCGCCGGTTTTCTGAAGCAACATAACATCCGCGGCCGCGTCAGCCCCGACAACGCGCGCGCGGCGCGCGAAGTCGCCGAGGCGGCTGATATTCACTCAGCCGCGCTGGCGAGCGAACTGGCCGGAGAGATCTATGGCCTGCATGTACTGGCGCGCCACATCGAGGATCAGGGCGACAACACCACCCGCTTTCTGGTCATGTCACGCGAAAAGGATCATTCACGGCGCGGCGATCATGGCATGATCACCAGCTTCGTGTTTCAGGTCCGCAACATTCCGGCCGCTCTCTACAAAGCGATGGGAGGCTTCGCGACCAACGGCATCAACATGACCAAGCTGGAAAGCTACATGGTCGATGGCTCTTTTACCGCCACGCAGTTCTACGCGGACATTGTGGGACACCCGGACGATCACAACGTTCAGCTGGCCATGGACGAACTTGAGCATTTCACGACCAATGTCGAAGTTCTGGGCGTGTATCCGGCAGCACAGCCGCGCGGATAGCCGGCAAAGAGACCATCAACAGAATTCTGAACAGCGCAAACCCGACCGCCACACGTCAAGAACCTTCCGCGTGTTGATGTCTGCGCTGTCGCTTCCGTCGATTTCAAGGTCATACAGCCGATCAATGTGTATCGTTTTCTGATCTCGCTCGGCACTGCCCAGGACCCGGTCGCCGCGCGCCCGCTCTCTTTCGTTCAGGACGTCGAGCGGGCAATGAACGGCAACGAAAAGCACATCATGCTGCTTTAGGCTTAGTTTCAACGTGTCAATCCAGCCCGGAGTATCAAGAATGTGCTCGACAATCAGATTGTTGCCAGCATTCGCATACGCGGCAATGGACTGATGAAAACCACCGAATACAGCGGCTCGGCATGCGGCCCAGTCGAAATCACCAGCCTGAAACCTTTGCATCGGTAAACTGCCCGAGTCGCGCACGTGGTCGATCGACAGATGTATCAACGGTACCTCTGCATTTTGCTGCAACTTGCGCGCGAGTGTGGACTTCCCGCTGCTGGACGCGCCGTGAAGAAAAATGATCCGAGATTGTACTGCCATTGTCTTCTCCGACCCGGCTTTGCTCAGTTCCCGTGGCGGTGGCGTTCTTCCATCTCGCGCGCGAAATCGCTGAGGCGGGCCTGGAACTGACGGCGAAACCTGGACTGGCCCAGCTTCATGGATTGCAACAGCAATCGTGCGGGCAGCGTCTTGGCCTTCAAAGAGGTTTCAATGGTCAAACGCGTGCGCCGCTGGGACAAGGCAAGCAGTTCGACAATCGTGTCTCCGTTCATGCCCTTGCTGCTGGCCTGAAACCGCATCCGCGCGGGTGGGGCGCATTCGCTCAGCAAAACTGAAATCTGTCGCGGTTTGCCCCGAATCTTAAGCTCTGTCTCCCATGCCGTCTGCGCCTCGGGCGCGCCCGAGCCAGCTGTTCGCCGCACCTCGACGCCGCGACGCAATGCCATGCGCTCGAAACGTTCGAAATCAGCGACCATGGCAAACACCGCGTCGATCGGAGCTTCAACATCTTCCTGCGCTGAAAACTGCATTCCGCCTCTTCTTTGCCTCGCTTTGCCGTCAGTCTGTTGTTAGTCCAATGTGTCCGCAAGCCAATGCTGCAGCAAAAAATGCGCTATCGCACCTTTGCGGGCTGGCAAAAGTTTCGGATGGTCCCCTGCAAAAGCCCGCATCATCTCGGTTCGGCCAACCCAGATCGCATCTTCGATCTCGACCGGATCAATCTGGATCTCGGGCGACAATGCCTCTCCGGCACAGCCAAACATCAACGATGCAGGGAAAGGCCAGGGCTGGCTGGCCAAATAGCGCACAGCGCCCACTGGCACGCCTGCCTCTTCCATCACCTCGCGCCGCACGGCCGCCTCCAGCGTCTCACCCGGCTCGACGAAGCCGGCCAGCAAAGAGTACATACCCTCGGGCCAGCCGGGCGACCGGCCCATCAGCACCGAGTTTCCGTGCGTGATCAACATGATCACAACCGGATCGGTGCGTGGGAAGTGTTGCCCGCCGCAGGCAGGGCAACTGCGCTGCCACCCACCCTGTGACAGTACGCTGGGCGCGCCGCAGCGGGCGCAGAAGCGATGCGTCTCGTGCCAGCCAATCACTGCTTTGGCCGTTGCTGCCAGTTCGGCATCGCGCGGGCTGAGGCAGGTCATGATCCGACGCAACTCGGCAAAAACGTACCCCTCGGGCAGATCGGGATGCTGTTGCACCGTGCGATCAACGAACCCGCCGACGCCCGACAGGTCCAACCCTTCCGCATTCCAGCCTGAAATGTCCGCGGCAAAAAGCGGCACACCGTCCTCGGCAACACCCAGAAAAACAGGCTCCTCGATCACGCCGCCCGGACCGTTCTGTAGGATGGCATGATCCATCGGCAGCAGCGCAAGCCCGTCCAGTTCGGCACCAAACACCAACGGTTTGCCACGCCACACCAGAATGCATCGCGCGCGGGGTTCGTTGAATACCTGTCTCAGCCTTTCGGCATCCCCGCGCAACAACCCCGCCCGGTTCAGCCCCGAGCCGCCAAATGTAACCTGTTCTGCGCGTTTCATGCCTGCTATTCCCAAGTGCCGCGCAAAGGGCTGCCATGTCTTTGCCGCTGGTGCAACGGCTATTCACCACACAAAGATTTTTGATGCTGCCGCCGAAAGACCGCAGCGCTGCCCCGGAAATTGCACTAAGTACCTCTTTAGGTGAATACCGGGTTAAATTGACAGCCAGAAGTAGACGTTTTGACAAAGACAAGATCGCAGCGCGTTGGGCGACGGCAGGATGCCCGCGCAAAGCTTCAGATACTCGCGACATCTGACCTGCACATGCACTTGACACCATTCGACTATTACGTCGATCACCCTGACACGAACACGGGCCTGACGCGCACTGCCAGCCTGATCCGGGCGGCGCAGAAAGCAGCCCGGCGCGCGGGCGCTCTGACGCTGTTGTTCGACAATGGGGACGCGCTGCAGGGCACCCCGTTTGGTGACTGGGCGGCAGAGGCCACGCCCGACGCGCACCCGCTGCCCGCTGCGTTCAACGCGCTGGGATACGATGCGGTGGGGCTGGGGAATCATGATTTCGGCTTCGGGCTGGATTTCGTCAATCGCATCGCCGCGCAGAATGCCTGCCCCCTGGTGTGCAGCAACATGCGCGCAACCAATGGATCGCAGGGGTGGTTGCCCTATCTCGTTCTGGATCGGCATGTCAGCGTCATCGGGCAGGAGGTTCCAATCCGGATCGGCGTCCTGTCGCTCGTGCCACCGCAAACCGCGCAATGGGAAGCGCATATGCTTCAGGGTCAGGTCGAAGTGACCGACATTTTGTCCGCAGCCCGGCAGACTGTGTCAGACCTTGAGGGCGAAGGGTGCGATCTGGTTGTTGCGCTGGCGCATTCGGGGTTGAACGACGCAAAGGCGAAAGTCGGTCTTGAAAACGCGACGATCCCATTGGCCGCACTGGATGGGATCGATGCCATTGTTGCAGGTCACACCCATCTGTCCTTGCCGGGCAAGGCGCATGCAGGACTGCCTTTTGTCGATCACGAGAAGGGCTTGGTACATGGCAAACCGGTCGTGATGCCGGGATGGGGGGGCTCGCATCTTGGCGTCATCGATCTGGAGCTTGAGCAAGACCCGCAGCGCGGTTGGACTGTTGTGGACAGCCGGGTCGAGGCGGTTCCGATCAAGACCGCCGCCAAGCTCACACCTGAAGACCCCGAGATCGCCCGACTCTTTGCCGAAGGCCATGCCGAAACGCGCAAGCGGGTTGCCAAGCCAGTGGGGTCGGTGCCGCAAACGCTGCACAGCTATTTCTCGTACTGTGCGCCGGACCGGGGTTTGGCGCTGATGGCAGCAGCACAGGCGGCTGCGGTGCGCCCTTACCTTGTTGGGACAGACTGCGAGGGTCTGCCCATTCTGTCAGCGACCGCACCAGCAAAATTCGGTGGCCGTGCAGGCCCCGGGTACTACACCGAAGTTCAGGCAGGCGACATATCGATCCGCCACGTCGCCAATATGCACGTGTTTCCCAATGAACTGCGCGCGGTCCGCGTGACGGGGGCGCAGCTGCGCGATTGGCTGGAGATGTCTGCAGGGGTATTCAACCAGCTTTCCGCAAAAGAACCCGCGGACCTGATCGATTCTGATCGGGCCGGGTTTAACTTTGACGTCCTGCACGGTGCAACATACCAGATTGATCCGACGCAACCGGCCCGCTTCGACAGCTCGGGCCAGCTGACCGACCCGGCCCATCGGCGCATCCGGGCGCTTGCGGTGAACGGCGAACCGGTCGCTTCCGATCAGAGCTTTGTCATCGCGACCAATAACTATCGCGCCAGCGGTGGCGGGCATTTTCCCTTTGCTGATCAGGTACAGATGATCACACTGCCCGCGCTGCGTATTCATGATCTTTTGTGCGACTACCTATCTGGAAAATGCCCCAAAGATCTTTTGGAACAGGCACCGCGTCCGTTCACGTTGACCGCGCCAACCGGGACCGAAGCAATTCTGCGGACGGGCCCCGGCGCGCGGGCATATCTGGACGAGCTGGCCGAATACGCTCCACGCCTCCTGCCCCTGGATGCCGACGGGTTTCTGCCCGTTCACCTGACGCTCTGACGGGTTGCCAAGGCCGCGCGGCGCGCCTATATGAGGGGTCGAGAGGTTGGCGCGGGCGAGCGCCTCGCCAACCTGGTCAGGTCCGGAAGGAAGCAGCCACAACGAGTCCCGCTTGGGTCGATGTCCAGCCTCTCACTTGAACCAACCCATAGCCGCAGGAGGGCTTTATGATTGTAGCAAAAACCCTTCGGGCAGCCCGGTTCTGATCCACAGCGATCTTCTGACTGCCTGAACACATGACCAGCGGGTGCGCGATTGCCATCCGACGGACACGCTGTTTCTGATCACAGGCAGAGCAATGTATCTTTCTTTATCGGACCTCGGATGGTCCTCTCATTTCGCCGCGCAACACGCGGCCAACCCTTCATGCCAACCTTTTCGCATCACCGCCGTCCACCGGGACCGGCTGATTGGTCTTAGCCCGGATGGCGAAACCCAGTTGCAGAGCCCGGACCACCCCACCGGGACCTACGCGGTCGGAGATTGGGTGCTGGCAGACGACAACAACCGCGTCCGGCATCTGCTCGAGCGGCGCAGCCTGCTGCAACGGCGGGCGGCGGGCACCGGGGCGTCGGCGCAGCTGATCGCCGCCAACGTCGATGTGCTGTTCATCATCAGTTCGTGCAACGCCGATTTCAGCCTGCCCCGGCTGGAGCGTTATCTGGCGCTGGCCCATCAGGCCGGAAGCTATCCGGTGATCGTGCTGACGAAGGCCGACATATCGGATGCGCCCGAGACCTATGTGCAGCAGGTCCAAGCCATCGACCCGTTTCTGACGGTACTTGCGATCAATGCGCTGGACCCGGTTGAGATCGAACAGGTTCTGGCGTGGTGTCCAAAGGGCCAGACCGGCGCACTAGTGGGCTCATCCGGTGTTGGCAAGACGACGCTGGCCAATGCCATGACCGGGCAGGATCAAGCCACGGCAGGCATCCGCGAGGACGATGCGAGGGGGCGGCACACCACCACCGCTCGCGCGCTGCACCGCATGCGCAACGGTGGATGTCTGATCGACACGCCCGGCATGCGCGCCTTGCGGTTGCTGGACGCGCAGGACGGCGTGGATGAGGTGTTCTCGGACCTCATGGAGCTTAGCCAGAACTGCCGGTTCTCAGATTGCCAGCACGAGGCCGAGCCCGGCTGTGCCGTGCAGGACGCGATCCGCGACGGGGCGCTTGATCCCTCACGACTGGAGCGGTGGCGCAAGCTGCGGCGGGAGGATCAGCGCAACTCGGAAACCATCGCGCAGTCTCGTGCCCGCGACAAAGCGTTCGGCAAGATGGTGCGCGGAGTCATGCAAGAGAAGAAATCGCGCAAACGGTTGTGACCGTTAGGCCTCGTCTGATCAGGCGATCAGGCGGGGCCAGACGGCGGCGTTGCGCCGGGCAAACACGCCGATATGGCCGACCTTGGACAATCCAAACTCTTGCGGTGACAGCAGATGTCGGCGCGCCTCCGGGCCATAGAGATCGGCCAACCGCCAGACCGCCTGGGGCGGCACCATCTGGTCGTCTTCGAAGGCAAACAGATCAACGGGCCCGCCTATGCTGGACCATCGCGCGGCGGGCAGGGTCTGTCCGATCTCGGGCAGATAGCTGTCGGGCGCGGTGCACCATTTGCGCCATTGCCAATAAACCCCAGCGGGCAGATTTTCACCAAAGCCCAGCGCCTTACCCGGCAGATAGCCCAGCGCACGCGCCGCTACCGGTGCGTGACCGTACCAGAACAATGCAGCCAGCGCGCGATAGGGCCACGGGTGATCCGATAGCGTCACCAGCCCGGAACAGACACAAATCATCCGGTCAATACGGTCGATATCGGGTTGCACCGGCCCCAGCATCGCACCCAGCGAATGGCCAATGCTCCAGAGTTTTGCCCGAGGAAACCGCCGCCGCATCTCATTGCGCGCGGCCGGGATATCGATCAGCGCCCAATCCGCCATCGTCACCGTCGACGCCTTCTGCGGCCCGGTCAGGGACTGGCCAAAATCGCGATAATCATAGGTCAGGCAGGCCATGCCATGCCCGGCCGCCAACCAGCGGGCGAAATGCTGATAATAGTCACGCGGCACACCGGTCGCATTGTTGATCACGACGACCGTTTCCGGCTCTGACGCGGGCCGGTAGAGCCGCGCCGACAGCATCGCAGGGCCGGAGGGGAACCGGAAATCTTCCGTCATCACGGTCTGCTGCGCATCTAACATTGGGTCCTCTGGCACAATCTGAACCGATCAGTTCATTTCGTCACTGCAGAGTCAAGATTGACGTGGCGGGACCGCTGGAAGGCCCCGCCCGCCAATTCGCTTGACTCGATGCCCGCCCAACCGCTAGCGATGCGGTGATGGTTCCCGCGCCTTTGACCAAGGCCGGGATGAAAAGGGAACACGGTGCGGCCCTGCCCGGCGACAACCGGAACGGACCAAATCCGCGACTGCCCCCGCAACTGTAAGCGGTGAGCAATGCCGAAATGCCACTGGCCGAAAGGCTGGGAAGGTCGGCAAAGCCATGACCCGCAAGTCAGGAGACCTGCCATCGGAACCGAAACTGAAACTCGGGCGGGGTGTCCGGGCAGGTCCTGACAGCACAATGCCGTCCTACCTGTTTCACACCCTCAGCCCCACGCGCGGAGGGCGCAGTATGATATGGAAGACCGGCACCCACCAGTTCTCGGCAACAATTTGCCAAAGGACGGGGAAAACCTGTCCGGCTTTGGCGCGAATCGCACGGGCACTGGCCAATTCGATGACCGAGGCTGCGCCGGCAACAACTGCAGATTTCGAGATTCAGGGCAGCAGTGAACTGACGCACTGCGCTGACGGGTGCACCGCCCGTTTTCGCGCCCGCGCGGACGAAATCAGAGTATTCTGCGGAGCCGGATCAGACCAGGCCATCGAGCAACTGGACAGCTATGCAGACCTGTTGTTCGGCTCCGAGACCGCAGCCTTGTCGACGGATATCCTGTCCACACCGCCTTGCGCGATGCTCGAAGCGTTGACGCTATCTCGGGGCGCACCGATGCAACCCGACTGCCGCCCTTCGGCTTGATCTTCAGCCCGCCGCCAGAATGCCGGCGGGCGCAATCGCCCATTCCATCTGCGCATCGGTTTCTACGGCACAGGGCCGCAACGCGCGCAACCGCTGCAACGCAGCATCAGGATGCTCTCCGCATTCTATCATCAAACGCAATACGATCATGCCAGAGCGACCGCAGCCGCCCCTGCAGTGAACCAGAATCCGCCCACCGCCGGACAGCGCATGACGCGCTGCGGCGCTGACCTCGACCCAGCGTTCGTCGACCTCGGGCGATGGTGTGCCATAATCCTCGACCGGTAAATGAACCCAGCGGCAGGCGCGGCTTCGCACGTCGATCCCGAAATCTCTTGCGCCATCGAGTATCATCTCGACCTCGGTCGCCATTGACAGGATCAGGCCGGGTTTCCAATCGGCCACGGCATCAAGATCACTCTGATAATCGCCCCCGACCCGGCATGGATGTCAGCGCAAGCGTTCCTCCGCCAACCTGAAGCGCGTGGATAACCATCTCAGACATTCTACGTTCCCCCCGAAACGTTGATCATAAGATCTTTCTACTGTCTTCAAGTGTCCGATCTTAACCGCGTGGCCCGGCTTTCCAAAACGAAAATCATGAAGGCGGGCGGTGGACGCGGGCGGCGGCGGCCTCTACGCTGCGGCAGAACTCGAATCCGCGAAAGCAGACATGACCGACACGCCCAGCCCCGCCTATCAGGTGCTTGCCCGAAAATACCGCCCGGAAACCTTTGCCGATCTGGTTGGTCAGGACGCCATGGTGCGCACGCTGAAAAACGCGTTCGAGGCGGACCGGATCGCCCAAGCCTTCATCATGACCGGCATTCGCGGCACCGGCAAAACCACCACCGCGCGGATCATCGCCAAAGGCATGAACTGCATCGGACCGGATGGTGAAGGCAAGCCCACGACCGAGCCTTGCGGCCAATGCGAACATTGCGTGGCCATCATGGAAGGCCGCCATGTCGATGTGATGGAGATGGACGCCGCCAGCCGCACCGGCGTGAATGATATCCGCGAGATCATCGACAGCGTCCGCTATCGCGCCGCCTCGGCCCGTTACAAGATCTATATCATCGACGAGGTCCACATGCTCTCGACCAGCGCCTTCAACGCGCTGCTCAAGACGCTTGAGGAACCGCCCGAACATGTGAAATTCATCTTTGCCACCACCGAGATTCGCAAGGTCCCGGTCACGGTCCTGTCCCGCTGCCAGCGCTTCGACCTGCGCCGGATCGAGCCCGAAGACATGATCGGCCTGCTGCGCAAGATCGCCGATGCCGAAAGCGCTCAGATCGCCGAAGATGCGCTGGCGCTGATCACACGGGCCGCTGAAGGCTCGGCCCGCGATGCAACCTCGCTGCTGGATCAGGCGATCAGCCACGGCGCGGGCGAGACCAGCGCCGATCAGGTGCGTGCCATGCTGGGTCTGGCCGACCGGGGCCGCGTGCTGGACCTGATCGACATGATCCTGCGTGGCGATGCGGCAGGGGCTCTGACCGAACTCAGCGCCCAATATGCTGAAGGGGCCGATCCGCTGGCCGTGCTGCGCGACCTTGCCGAGATCACGCATTGGGTCTCGGTGGTGAAAATCACGCCCGACGCCGCCGAGGATCCAACCGTTTCCCCCGACGAACGCGCCCGGGGCCAGCAAATGGCCGAGGCCCTGCCGATGCGCGTCCTGACCCGCATGTGGCAGATGCTGCTGAAAGCGCTGGAAGAGGTCTCAGCCGCGCCCAACGCCATGATGGCCGCCGAGATGGCCGTTATACGCCTGACCCATGTGGCCGACCTGCCCAGCCCGGAAGAGCTGATCAAACGCCTGCAGGATGCCCCACCACCGCCCAATGGCGGCCCCGGAGGCGGCCTGCCCGCACCCTCTCAGGCCACAACGCGCGCGCAGGCCCCGGTTACGCCCGCCTACGCGGCACCCGCGCGCGGCGGAGCGGGTGCGCCGACCGCGGCTTTGGCACAGGACCAACAGACAGCGCTGGCCCGTTATCCGACCTTCGACCATGTGGTCGAACTGATCCGCGCCAACCGCGATGGCCTGCTGCTGGACGAGGTCAAGGGCTCTCTGCGGCTGGTGGCCTACCAGCCCGGACGGATCGAGTTCGAACCCACCGAACGCGCCTCGCCCCAACTGGCGCAGCGCCTTGGCAGCGCGCTGCAACGCTGGACTGGCAATCGCTGGGCCGTGACAGTGGTCAATGAGGGCGGGGCCGAGACCATCTATGAAAAGGAAAACGCCGCTGAAGAGGCGTTGAAAGCCGAGGCGCACAAGCATCCTCTGGTACAGGCGGTACTCGCCCAGTTTCCCAAGGCCCGGATCAAAAGCATCGAAACGCCCGAGCAACGCGCAGCGCAGGTCGAAACCGAAGCCCTGCCCGAGGTCGAGGACGAATGGGACCCGTTCGAGGAGGATTGATCAATTGCGCAAACCCTCCCGCGCCCGCCACGTGCCATCGGCTGCGCCGATACCCCTGAGCGGCCTTGGGCCCGGCAGCGCGAGCTTTGCCCGCGCTGCCGGGCCCAACCAAAGGAAAGGTCTGTCAAAGACAATGACGATGGACGGGAGTGCCCTCGGCCCTTGTGTCGCAGTGATGCCACCCGTATTTAGGCTTCAAACGGACTTACAGGAGAAATCTCGATGCTCAAAGGACTAGGCGGTCTGGGCGACATGGCCAAGATGATGAAATCCGCACAGGACCTTCAGACAAAAATGGCCCAGATGCAGGAGGAATTGAACAATCTGATGGTCGTCGGCGAATCCGGCGCGGGCCTTGTCAAAGCCACAGCCACAGCCAAAGGCGAGCTCAAAGGCCTTGATATCGATCCGTCGATCTTCAATGGCGACGACAAGGAAGTAGTCGAAGACCTGATCCTGGCCGCAATCAAGGACGCACAGACCAAAGCCGCGGAACGCTCGCAGGAAGAGATGGCGAAACTGACCGAAAGTATGGGCCTGCCGGCAGATATCAAACTGCCGTTCTGATCTTCATCTTTTTAAAAATACTCCCGCCGGAGGCTCCCTCGGGCACCACGCAGGACAGGCCGTGAGTTCGAACAGCGACATCGACAACCTGATCGACCTAATGGCCAAGCTGCCCGGCCTCGGCCCCCGCTCGGCCCGCCGCGCGGTGCTGCACCTGATCCGCAAACGTGCGCTGCTGCTAACGCCCCTGTCGGACGCCATGCAGCAGGTCGCCATCACGGCGCGCGAGTGCCTGAACTGCGGCAATGTAGGCACCACCGACATCTGTGACATCTGCAACGATGAGGCCCGCGCAACCGGAGAGCTTTGCGTCGTCGAGGACGTCGCCGACCTCTGGGCGATGGAACGCGCAGGCGTGTTCAAAGGCCGCTATCACGTGCTGGGCGGCACGCTCTCGGCACTGGACGGCGTCGGCCCTGACGAGCTGCGCATACCCCGCCTCAAAGACCGGGTGGTGGCCGAAGGCGTCACCGAGATCATTCTGGCCTTAAACGCCACCGTCGACGGCCAGACCACGGCGCATTACATCGCCGATCAGCTCGAAGGGCAGGTCCGCCTGACTTCCTTGGCGCAGGGTGTACCGATTGGTGGAGAGTTGGACTACTTGGATGACGGGACGATTACGGCGGCACTGAGGGCGCGGAAAGAGCTATGAAGCTCTTATCGCAATTTGCGGCGGTTCAAGCATTTTCAAAGACGATTCAAGCTGAAGCAATTCAGAGAAATGAATGACTTACGCTGTTTGGGATACCGTGAATCCGCCTTTGGCGGGCGAAGTATCTGGGTGGCAGTTTCTTCATCTCTGGTGAATTCATGGCGCTCTACCGCAAACGAAAGCTTCAATATCCAAAGCGCGCTCCCGCAGTAGAGCGATAGCACAGGACGAGAGCCCAACCAAATCCCCCTACCAGATTCACCGTTTCAGTCAGGTCTGCTTCCGAGTAGCATCATCACCAAATCGGACTTCCAAGGACATCGCCCATGACCCGCCTTCTCGCCCTAACCCTCGCCGCTTTCACCGCTACCGCCTCTTTCGCTCAGAGTCTCGTCGACAAGGGCTACATCGAAGGCTGGAACATCATGATGGACCCTGCGCTTGGCAATGGGTGCCTGATCCAGACGGTGTATGAGGATCTTTCTGTGGTGCGCTTAGGCTATGACGCCTTGGACAATCGCGGGTATTTCGCCGTTTACAACAAGGCCTGGGGCAACATCAAACAGGGTGAAAGCTATCCAATCCGGTTCGAACTCGATGGCAAGAGTTACGATGCCACCGCTGTCGGGTTCAATGAACGTAACGTGCCCGGTGCAACGGTCTTTTTCACCGACCGCAGTTTTGTCGACGCCATTGCCCAGAACAAGACCCTGACTGTCTATAACCCGGCAGGCGAAACAGTCATGGCGATTGACCTGAAAGGGACCGCAAAAGCACTGGAATACGCGCGGGACTGTCAGAACCCAAAGCTCTAGCGAATCGGATCGAACAGCGCATCCGTGGCACTGCAATCGAGGATCACATCGCGGCCACAGGGTACCGGGTCCAGCTCGCGGGACAGGCACAGACGGACCTCTTCGATATAGCCCTGTTTGCAGGTCACGGTGACCATGTCGGGCTCAAGCACGGGGTTCGCGTTCAGAAATGCCTCTTCGACCACCGAAGCAGGCAGCTTGACCGAGGCTTCAAGCTTGCGGAAGACCTCGGGACGAACAAAGGCCTCGTATGCCTGCCGCGATAGCGCATAATAGCCCGCCGCCGAGAGCCCCGAGCAGGTTCCGTGCTTCTTCCACTGATGCCACGCCAGGCCGGAACTGCCCTGAATATCCTCCATATCCCGCGTCATCGCCCGCGAGGGCGGACCCTCGGGCGTTCGGCAATAAGAGGGCCAGCCCTGGTGGAATTGCGGCCAGAGCCCGTGCAATATCCACCCGTGATCGTGTCGCGCGTCGCATTGGTCCGACCCGCGGGCGTCACCCTCGCGGGCGCACCAGTTGGGCGACCAGCTGAGCGACAGGACATAGTAGTCAAATTCCCCTGCCGTCTCGCCCTCGGCCAGCGCCGCCACGGCGCTCAGCGCCCATAAAATCAGCCCCTGAATCCCTTGGCGCATTCGCCTCTTTCCTTCTTACCCTGACCCGACTATATAAACCCCAAGTTCCCCGACAACGGAAACCTGCCCCAAGATCACGGGGCCGCCGAATTCCGGCGACGGGACAGATGTATTTATAGGAGACGGGCTGATGGCAAAACCCCTGATGGCCAAAGCAACCGCCGTATGGCTGGTGGACAACACCACGATCAGCTTCAAGCAGATCGCGGATTTCGTAGGCATGCACGAATTGGAAGTGCAGGGCATCGCGGATGGCGATGTGGCCGCCGGCGTCAAAGGCTTTGATCCGATTGCCAACAACCAGCTGACGCAGGAAGAAATCGACACGGCGCAGAACAACCCGCTGCACAAGCTGAAGCTCAAGTTCAATCCCGCAGCCTCGGGCGAGGAAAAGCGCCGCGGCCCGCGTTACACCCCGCTGTCCAAACGTCAGGACCGCCCGAACTCGATCCTGTGGCTGGTCAAGTTCCACCCGGAACTCAGCGATGGTCAGATTGCCAAGCTGGTCGGCACCACCAAGCCGACGATCCAGTCGATCCGTGAGCGCACGCACTGGAACATCGCCAACATGCAGCCCATCGACCCGGTTGCTCTGGGCCTGTGCAAACAGTCCGAATTGGACGCGATCGTACAGAAGGCCGCTGCCAAGAAAGCGGCCGAAGGTGGTGTGATGAGCGATGATGAGCGCCGCAAACTGGTCTCCACCGAGCAGTCGCTGGAGATGGACTCGGCGCCCAAAATCCCGACCGCGATTGAAGGGCTTGAAACCTTCTCGTTGTCGGACGAGCCGGACGAGAAAGACGATGATGATGCCATTGTCGACGCCGACAGCTTCTTCAATCTGCCCAAAGGCGGCGGCGATGACGAAGACGAGGATGATCTGCGCCCCTGATGCGCGGATGGCCCTGACCGCGCAGGGTTGGGGCCTTTTTCTTTGGGGGATGAAATGCTGAGTTTTCTATCCGCAGTTTTTGGTCCACACCGTGCCGTCTCGATCTACGCGTTCGTCAAAACCAGGGGATTGGCTATACTGGGCGGTGTCGGCGTGGTCGCTGTCGCCGCAGCCCTTCTGGTGTTGAACGACAGTGGCGACCACGAACACCATTCGTTCATGACGGTGCCCGTGTTGTCGGCGACTCCGATCAACGGGGATCTCAAGAACGGTGTCATCGCATCGGTACGATTGCCCGATGGGTCTGCGACGTCGATCACCTCGACCGAGGGGCGGGTTTCGCAAACCGTCGGTGACAACGCCTGCATCGAAAAACGTGTGTTCGTCGAAAGCGGAGAGCCGCGATACCGATTCAAACTGCCTCGCTATTGCGAGGCAAGCTGACGAGCAAAACCGCCCGGTGGATACACCGGGCGGTTTTCCTTCAGATCATCTGAAACAGAATGCCCGCAATGATGGCTCCGCTGATGCCGAGGCCCAGATAGGTGGCAAAGACGCGCGGTTTAACGAGCGACCAGACCGCCGCCATCGCCGGGATCGAACTGACGGCCCCGGCCACCATGAAGGCCATCGCAGCGCCTGCGGTCATCCCCTGCTCCATCAGCCCCGCCAGAAGCGGTGGCGCGACGTAAGAGTTCAGGTAGGCAGGCATCCCGACCAGCGCGGCGGTGACAATGGGCAGTACGCCCTCGCCGCCCACGACGCGGGCGATCAGGTCGGCGGGGACATAGCTGACCAGCAGCGCCTCAAGCACGTAAGCCAGCGCCAGCCATTTCAGCAGAAACAGGCCGTTATGGACGAATTCAGAGCGGAAGCGCACCCGGCGCTCGGGCTCCTGCCAGAATGCCCAGACCGGTTTGTCGTCTTTCTTCGGACCGCAGCCGCAGCAACCCGCGGGCTTGTATTCACGCAGAGGCTGAGCGAACGCGCCGCCGCGCATCAGGGCGCGGACCGCGAAGCCTCCGAACAGGCCCAGCGCGACGGCGGCAACCGCCTTGCCGATGGCAAAGGGCCAGCCCAGCGCGCCTGCGGTGATCAAAAGGGTCGGCGGGTCGATCAAAGGCGAGCTGAGCCAGAAAGCCATGACGGCCGACAAGGGTGCGCCCAGCGCCAGAAGCCCGGCGATGAACGGGATCACCTCGCAGGAACAGAACGGGGCCAGCCCGCCAAACAGTGCAGCGAGAAAGATCATCCGCGTTTCGCGCCCTTCAAACGCACGGGCCACCATAACCTCGGCCCCGGTGGCCTTGAGGTAAGACAACAGCAGCACCGCAAACAGGATGTATTGCCCTGTATGCGCCAGCGCCTTGCCGGCAAATGTCACGACCTCGACCCAGTTGCCGGGATCAAGCAGCGCGACGGTGATCAACAGGGCGACGATCAGCGCCCAAGGCGTCTTGATCAGGTCAACCACGTTCCGCCCCAGTGGCTTGGGATTCTGTGTCAGTTCAGCCATCGTTCGCGGCCTTTCCCACTTCGTCTGCGCAGCATTCGCTGAGGATGAACTGCGCGAGGTTTCTAAGTTCGTCGAAACACGCCCGATTGATGGTGCTGCGCCCAACCTTTTCCTGCTCGACCACGCCACCAGCGGCCAGAAACCGCAGGTGATGCGCCAGCGTCGACGGCGCGATGCCCGTGCGGTTCTGAATCTCTCCGACGGTGAGCCCTGTTTGACCGGCGCGGACCAGCGTCTTGAGGACCTTCAGCCGGGCCTCGGACCCCATGGCCGAAAACCCGGCAGCGGCTGATTCCCACATTTGCCATCTCCATTAAACTATATTTCTGGTTATTTAGTTCTTTTAAGGCCACGTGTCAATCGCGCGCGAATAAGTCCAGATTGCCCGCACCTTAGGTCCAATCTATAACCCTTCCATGGGCATCTCGGTCGACACCTTCTTTCTGGAACGCAACGGGCAGGGCACGCTGCAGGCGCAGATCCAACAGATGATTGCCGAGGGCATCCTGTCGGGCCGCTTTCATACGGGCGAGAAGCTGCCCTCGTCCCGCAAACTGGCGGAGCATCTGGGGGTCAGCCGGATCACCGTCACGCTGGCCTATACCGAGCTGCTGGCAAGCGACTATCTTACCGCCAGGGGCCGCTCGGGCTACTATGTTTCCGAGAATGCTCCCGTGCCTCCAACCTACACGCCAACGCGGCACGATACCGATGCCGTGGATTGGGACATCGCGTTGGCACGGAAGTTCTCAGGTGGGGATTTTCTGCAAAAACCCAGCAACTGGCGAGAGTTCCGCTACCCCTTTATCTACGGTCAGGCCGACCGGGATCTGTTCGACCATGCCAACTGGCGCCTCTGCGCGGTGCGCGCTTTGGGCCACAAGGATTTCGATACACTGACCGGAGACTATGTAGACCGCGACGACCCCCTGTTGATCGAGTTCATCGCGCGCCACACCCTGCCCCGGCGCGGGATCACCGCACGACCCCAAGAGATACTCATTACGCTCGGGGCGCAAAATGCCCTGTGGCTGGCCTCACGGGTGCTGCTCAACCGGGATCGCAAGGCAGCCATCGAGGATCCCTGTTATTATGCCCTGCGCGATCTGCTGGTCCACTCCGAGTGCAAAGTCACCCCCTGAAGGTTGACCGCGACGGCCTGCCGCCCGATGCGATCCCCGACGACACCGATGTGATCTTCACCACCCCCAGCCATCAGTGTCCCACCACAGCCACCATGCCGATCGATCGCCGCCGCGCGCTGCTGCACCGCGCGCGTGAGCTGAATGCGATGATCGTCGAGGATGATTATGAGTTCGAGATGTCCTTTCTGGGTGCCCCCTCGCCCGCGCTGCGGTCGCTGGATACGGACGGGCGGGTGATCTATGTGGGCAGTTTCTCGAAATCGCTGTTTCCGGGGCTGCGGCTGGGCTACATGGTCGGGTCCGAAAGCTTCATCCGCGAGGCCCGCGCCCTGCGGTCTCTGGTCCTGCGCCACCCGCCCGGTCATGTGCAGCGCACAGCGGCGTATTTCCTGTCGCTGGGGCATTACGATGCGCAGATCAGGCGCATGTCCAAGGCCCTGCAGCACAGGCGCGAGGCCATCGATGAGGCGATCCGGCAGTCCGGCCTGACGGTCGCGGGGCGCGGGATGCTGGGCGGGTCGTCGATCTGGATGCAGGCCCCCGCGCATGTCGACACCACACGTCTGGCCCATGACCTGCAGGGCAAAAGTGTGCATATCGAACCCGGAGAGCCCTTCTTTTCCGGACCCGACAAACCTCGAAACTACTATCGCCTCGGATATTCCTCGATCTCGCCCGAACGGATCGGACCAGGAATTGCACAAATCGCCGAAGCCATTGGGCAGGCATGAGGCGACTGGACCTATCCCGCCCGCGGTTCTGGCCCTATCGCCATAAGCACCCTTGGGTCAAAACCAACCGGAAAACAGGGGCGACAGACCCCGTTCCAGCCATCCTTGATCGGAGAACATGCAGATGAAAATGACCACCGAAGAAGCCTTCGTCAAAACGCTGCAAATGCACGGGATCGAACATGCGTTCGGTATCATCGGGTCGGCCTTCATGCCGATCTCGGACATTTTCCCCAAGGCCGGGATCACCTTCTGGGACTGCGCGCATGAGGGCTCGGGCGGGATGATGGCGGATGGCTACACCCGCGCCACCGGCAAGATGTCGATGATGATCGCGCAGAACGGGCCGGGCATCTCGAACTTTGTCACCGCCGTGAAGACCGCCTATTGGAATCACACACCGCTGCTGCTGGTGACGCCGCAGGCCGCCAACAAGACCGTGGGTCAGGGTGGGTTTCAGGAAATCGAGCAGATGAATATGTTCGCCGATTGCGTCTGCTATCAGGAAGAGGTGCGTGACCCCTCGCGCATGGCCGAAGTGCTCAGCCGCGTGATCCAGAACGCCAAGCGCTACAGCGCGCCCGCACAGATCAACGTGCCGCGCGATTACTTCACGCAGGTGGTGGATATCGAACTGCCCCGCATCGTCGATTTCGAACTGCCCTCGGGTGGCGAGGCCGCGCTGGATCAGGCCGCCGAACTGTTGTCGAACGCCCGTTTCCCGGTGATCCTGAACGGTGCAGGCGTGGTTCTGTCGGGTGCGATCCCGTCAACTGTCGCGCTGGCCGAGCGTCTGGATGCACCGGTCTGCTGCGGCTATCAGCACAATGACGCCTTCCCCGGCTCGCACCCGCTGCACGCAGGCCCCTTGGGCTATAACGGGTCCAAGGCCGGGATGCAGCTGATTGCGCAGGCGGATGTGGTGCTGGCCTTGGGTACGCGCCTGAACCCGTTCTCAACCCTGCCCGGCTATGGCATCGACTATTGGCCGACTGAGGCGAAGATCATTCAGGTCGATGTCAAACCGGAACGCATTGGCCTGACGAAGCCCGTCACCGTCGGCATCGTGGGCGACGCTAAAAAGGTTGCCAACACCCTACTGCAGAAACTCTCGGGCACCGCCGGAGATGAAGGTCGTCAGGCCCGCAAGGACCTGATCGCCACCACCAAATCGGCCTGGGCGCAGGAGCTGTCCTCGATGGATCACGAAGAGGACGATCCCGGCACCACCTGGAACGAGCGCGCCCGTTCGGCCAAGCCCGACTGGCTGAGCCCTCGCAAGGCATGGCGCGCCATTCAGGCCGCGTTGCCGAAAGAGGCCATCATTTCCTCGGATATCGGTAATAACTGCGCCATCGGCAACGCTTATCCGTCCTTCGAAGAAGGCCGCAAATATCTGGCCCCCGGCCTGTTCGGCCCTTGCGGTTACGGCCTGCCTTCGGTGATCGGCGCCAAGATCGGCTGCCCGGATACGCCGGTTGTTGGCTTCTCGGGCGATGGTGCCTTCGGCATCGCGGTGACAGAACTGACCGCAATCGGCCGCGAGGAATGGCCCGCCATCACGCAGGTGGTGTTCCGCAACTATCAGTGGGGTGCTGAGAAACGGAACTCGACCCTGTGGTATGACGACAATTTCGTCGGCACCGAACTGGACACGCAGGTCTCTTACGCTGGCATCGCGCAGGCCTGCGGCCTGAAAGGCGTGGTCGCCCGCACGATGGACGAGTTGACGGCGGCGCTGGCGCAGGCGATCGAGGATCAGAAAAACGGCATCACCACCCTGATCGAAGCCATGATCAACCAGGAACTGGGCGAACCCTTCCGCCGCGACGCGATGAAGAAGCCAGTCGAAGTGGCAGGCATCGACGCCGCTGACATGCGCCCGCAGTAATGCAATGGTTTGGCCGGGCCCTTTGGGTCCGGCCCTCATATCTTAGTTTCGAAAAAACCGGAAAACCGTCTGACCAGTAACGAAACGCTTGAGCCCGGCCCCATAACTCTCAAGAATGGCCCGCAGGTTCAGGTCTCAAAACGACCGGCCACAGGGGAGAGATTTGACGTGACGCAGCAGCCCAGGATCGACCTGTCGCCCAAGGTTTCGGACGAGGTTCGACGTACGACCTGCTATATGTGCGCCTGCCGCTGCGGCATCAACGTGCATATGAAAGATGGCAAGGTCGCCTATATCGAAGGGAACCGCGATCACCCTGTGAACAAGGGTGTACTCTGCGCCAAAGGCTCCGCCGGGATCATGCAGGTAAACGCGCCTTCGCGCCTGCGCAAACCGTTGCGCCGGGTGGGCCCGCGCGGGTCCGGAGAATTCCGCGAGATCGAATGGGACGAGGCGATCAGCACCGCCGTCGGCTGGCTGAACGAATTGCACGAGACTGCGCCGCACAAGCTGGCCTTCTTCACCGGGCGGGATCAGAGCCAGAGCTTCACCAGCTTCTGGGCACAAAATTTCGGCACGCCCAACTATGCAGCCCATGGCGGGTTCTGTTCCGTCAACATGGCAGCGGGCGGCATCTACACAATGGGCGGAGCCTTCTGGGAATTCGGCCAGCCCGATTGGGACCACACCAAGCTGTTCATGCTGTTCGGTGTGGCCGAGGACCACGACAGCAACCCGATCAAGATGGGCATCGGCAAGATCAAGGCGCGCGGCGCGCGGGTCATCGGGGTGAACCCCATCCGCTCGGGCTATAACGCCGTGGCTGATGATTGGGTCGGGATCACGCCGGGCACCGACGGGCTGTTCATCCTGTCGCTGATCCATGTGCTGATGAAGGCGGGCAAGATCGACCTCGACTATCTCAGCCGTTACACCAACGCGCCGGTTCTGGTGAATGCCAGCGAAGGCCCGGAAAAGGGCCTGTTCCTGCGCGACGACGACGGCAAGCCGCTGGTCATTGACCGCGTGACCGGTGAACCCACCGCCTTCGACAAACCCGGCGTGCGCCCGGACCTGTCGGCCACCTACGACAAAGACGGCGTCACCCACCGCCCCGTCTTTCACCTTATGGCCGAGAAATACCTCTCGGACGATCACACCCCAGAAAAGGTGGCCGACCGCTGCGGCATCCCGGCAAAGAAAATCCGCGCCATCGCCACCGAAATCGCCCGTGTGGCCTTTGACGAGGCCATCGAGTTGGATCAGGAATGGACCGACTTCCGCGGCGAGACACATTCCAAGATGACAGGCCGCCCCGTCAGCTTCCACGCCATGCGCGGCATCTCGGCCCATGCCAACGGCTTCCAGACCTGCCGCGCGCTGCACGTACTGCAAATCCTGCTGGGCACGGTCGAGGTCCCCGGCGGCTTCCGCTTCAAACCACCCTACCCCAAACCCGTCGAGGCGCACCCCACCCCGCACGGCGACCGCCGCCCGGGCCGCCCGCTGGAAGGCCCTCACCTCGGCTTCCCGCGCGGCCCCGAGGACCTGCTGCTGAACGAAGACGGCACCGCTCAGCGCATCGACAAGGCCTTTACGTGGGAAAACCCGATGTCCGCCCACGGGCTGATGCATATGGTGATCTCGAACGCCGCCGCCGGTGATCCCTACAAGGTCGACACGCTGTTCATGTATATGGCGAATATGTCGTGGAACTCGTCCATGAACACCAAGGGCGTGATGGAGATGCTGTCAGCCCGCAACGAAGACGGCAAATACGTCATCCCAAGGATCATCTATTCCGATGCCTATTCTTCCGAAATGGTGGCCTATGCCGACCTGATCCTGCCCGATACCACCTATCTGGAACGCCACGACTGTATCTCGCTGCTGGATCGCCCGATCTGCGAGGCTGACGCCGCCGCCGACGCCATCCGCTGGCCCGTGGTCGAACCCGACCGCGACGTGCGCGGCTTCCAGTCGGTGCTGATCCAGCTCGCCAACCGCATGAGCCTGCCCGGCTTCACCAACGAAGACGGTACGCCCAAGTGGAAAGACTATGCCGACTATATCGTCAACCACGAACGCAAACCGGGCATCGGACCGCTGGCCGGGTTCCGGGGCGAAGATGGCGACAAGGAAGGACGCGGCGCGGTCAATCCCGACCAGCTGAACCGCTATATCGAAAACGGCGGCTTCTATGTGGCGCATATCCCCGAAGGCGCGGATTACTACAAACCGTGGAACACGGCCTATCAGGATTGGGCGGTCAGCATGGGCCTCTATGACAGCCCGCAACCCTACCTGTTCCAGCTCTATTCCGAGCCGATGCGCAAGTTCCAACTGGCCGCCGAAGGGCACGGACCGAACCAACCCCCCGACCACCTGCGACAACGCATCAAAGATTCCATGGACCCGCTGCCAATCTGGTATGAAACCGACCAGCACGGCAATGACGGCTTCACGGTAAATGCCCTGACCCAGCGCCCCATGGCGATGTATCACAGCTGGGGCACCCAAAACGCATGGCTGAGGCAACTGCACGGCCGCAACCCGCTCTACGTCCCCACCAAACTGATGCGCGCGCACAACCTGCAAGACGGCGACTGGGCCAAGGTCACTTCCCCACACGGCGAGATCACCGTCCCGGTCATGGAGATGGCCGCCCTGAACGAAAACACCGTCTGGACCTGGAACGCAATCGGCAAACGCAAAGGCGCGTGGGCCTTGCAGGAAGACGCACCCGAGGCCACCAAAGGCTTCCTGCTGAACCACCTGATCCACGAACTGCTGCCGCCTAAAGGCGACGGTATGCGTTGGGCGAACTCGGACCCGATAACGGGTCAGGCCGCTTGGTTCGACCTGAAGGTCAAAATCGAAAAAACCGCCCCCCCGACAGACGCCCAAAGCCAGCCTGAATTCGCGCCGATCGAATCCCCCGTCGGAACCGGCCCGAAAGACCTGGCATGGAAGGTCGGCAAATGAGCCGGATCCACCCTTCATCTGGCCATAAATATCCCGGGGAGCGCGAGGGGCTGGCCCCTCGCTCCTACCCTCTCCAAGCACGCGAAGGCACATTGACATGACCCAGCTCCCCCAAACGACCGAGCGCAAAATGGGTCTGGTCATCGACCTCGACACCTGCGTCGGCTGCCACGCCTGCGTGATCTCGTGCAAAGGCTGGAACACGGAAAACTACGGCGCGCCGCTCTCGGATCAGGACGCGTACGGAGCCGACCCCTCCGGCACCTTCCTGAACCGGGTACATTCCTATGAGGTACAGCCGCTGGAAGGCCCCGCGCAACTCATCCACTTCCCCAAATCCTGCCTGCATTGCGAGGACGCGCCCTGCGTCACAGTCTGCCCCACCGGAGCCAGCTACAAACGGGTTGAAGACGGCATCGTGCTGGTCAACGAAAGCGACTGCATCGGTTGCGGCCTCTGCGCCTGGTCCTGCCCCTATGGTGCGCGTGAGATGGATATGGCCGAAGGGGTGATGAAGAAATGCACCCTCTGTGTCGACCGCATCTACAACGAGAACCTGCCCGAGGTAGACCGGGTCCCCTCCTGCGTCCGCACTTGCCCCGCGGGAGCCCGGCATTTCGGTGATCTGGGCGATCCGGACAGCGATGTCAGCAAACTGGTCGCCGAGCGCGACGGGATGGACCTGATGCCCGAAATGGGTACCAAACCCGTGAACAAATACCTGCCGCCCCGGCCCAAGGATCAGGTTGAAGACCAGATCGACATTCTGGCCCCGCTGCTGGCCCCTGTGACCGAAGACCCGAAGGGCTTTCTCGGCTGGCTCGACAAGGCATTGGAGAAACTCTGATGCATCCGGCCCCTTCCGTCATCATCTTCACCACGTTTTCCGGTCTGGGCTTCGGCCTGCTGTTCTTCCTGGGTCTCGGACAACCCACCGTGACGGGTTTCGTCGCCTTTGTTTTCTACGTGATCGCTTACGCGCTGGCGGTTGGCGGGCTGTTGGCCTCGACCTTCCATCTGGGGCATCCCGAACGCGCGTGGAAGGCGTTCAGCCAATGGAAATCCAGCTGGCTCAGCCGCGAAGGGGTCTGCGCGGTGGCGGCGCTCGTGATCATGGGGCTCTATGCGCTGGGGGCGGTGTTTTTACACAGCCACTGGACGCTGTTGGGGTGGATCGGGGCGCTGCTCAGCCTCGCCACCGTCTTCACCACATCAATGATCTATACGCAGCTCAAGACCATCCCGCGCTGGAACATGAACCTGACACCCGCGATGTTCCTGTCCTTCAGCCTCGCGGGTGGCGCACTTTTGGCCGGGGCCGAGGCGCTCGCCCCTTGGCTGCTGGCCATCGCAGGGGCCGTGCAACTGGCCTATTGGGCCAAGGGAGACGGCGCGTTGTCGCGGTCGGGCACCACGCTGGGCACCGCCACGGGTTTGGGTGCACGCGGCACGGTGCGCGCGTTCGAGCCGCCTCATACCGGAACCAACTATCTGCTAAGGGAATTCGTCCATGTGGTGGGTCGGAAACACGCGCAAAAACTGCGGGTGATCTCGTTTGGGCTGGCCTTTGCGCTGCCGTTGCTGCTGATCCTTATCCCCGTCGGAGGAGTCGTGATCAAACATCTGTTCGCGCTTTTGGCCGTGCTGTCGCATTTGACCGGCGTTGTGATCTCGCGTTGGCTGTTTTTCGCACAGGCCGAGCATGTCGTCGGGCTGTATTACGGGAAACGGTGAAGGAGGGGGCCAGCCCCCTCCTTGGCCTTGCAGGCCAATTCCTCCCCCGGGATATTTGTAGCCAGATGAAGTTTGGATCCCCGTTTCCAGGGGTCGTCAGATCAGACCGGCATGAGCCATTGCGGCATCGATGGATGCCTTGGTGCTGCTTTCCAGCTCGGTCAGGGGCGAGCGGACTTCGGTGCTGCAGAGGCCGAGTTTGCTAAGAGCATATTTGGCACCGACAAGGCCGGGTTCGATGAAGATCGCCTCGTGCAAGGGCATCAGGCGGTCTTGGTAGGTCAGCGCTTTGGCGTAATCTCCGGCCAATGTCGCCTGCTGGAATTCGGCGCAAAGTTTCGGGGCCACATTTGCCGTGACCGAGATGCATCCGACGCCGCCATGGGCGTTGAAGCCAAGCGCGGTGGCATCCTCGCCCGAGAGCTGGCAGAAGTCAGGTCCACATGTGGCGCGTTGCTGACTGACGCGGGCCAGATCGCCGGTCGCATCCTTGACGCCGGCGATGCGCGGGAGCTTGGCCAGTTCACCCATGGTTTCGGGTGTCATGTCGATGACCGACCGACCCGGAATATTATAGATGATGATCGGGATATCGGCGCAATCATGCAGGGCACGGTAATGGGCCAGCAGGCCCTTTTGCGTGGGCTTGTTGTAATAGGGCGTCACCACCAGCGCCGCATCGGCGCCGATATTGGCGGCAAACTGCACGAACCGAATAGCTTCGACCGTATTGTTCGAGCCAGCACCCGCGATCACCGGGACGCGACCTGCGGCGGCCTTCACGACCTCGGCCACAACGGTTTCGTGTTCTTCATGGCTGAGCGTCGGGCTTTCACCCGTCGTGCCCACTGGCACCAGACCGGTGGAACCTTCCTGTATCTGCCAGTCTACCAGGCGTTTGAGCGTATCCAGGTCCAACGCGCCGTTTGAAAACGGGGTGACGAGGGCTGGCATCGAGCCTTTGAACATGACACGCTCCTTAAGGTGCAGTTAGCAGTTTTTGCGTCACGGGACATCACAATCATGGCGATCCGTGTTGATCCCGGCGGCGCAAGGTTTATCCTGAATGGCTCTATCCTTGGTTGGTTGGGAAATGCAAGGCATGACACGCGTACTGGCGCTTTTGGTTGCGGTGATTTTAGGATCTTTGGGGCAGGCGCGGGCCGATGCCGTAGGCGATCTGCGCGCAGGCCTTTATGAGATGCGCAAGGGGGACTGGAACGCCGCTCTGCGTGTCTCGGGGCAGCGTGGGTCGGTTTCGCGCGATGTCATCGTTTGGCATTGGCTGCGCGAGGGTTTTGGAAGCTCCGGCGATGTTCTGGTCTTTCTCGAACGGCGGTCGGATTGGCCGGGGCTGGCATGGCTGCGCCGCAAGAGCGAGCCATCCTTCACCAATGCCGACGCCGATCGGGTGCTGAAATTCTACGATGGGATGCCGCCGCAAACCGCCGAAGGCGCGCTGAACTATGCCGTTGCGCTGATGAGTGTGGGGCGCCGTGGGGAAGCCGAGGCCGATATCGTAACCGCGTGGCGGACGATGCCGATGGGCGCGGGTCTGCAGAAGGACTATCTGGAAAATTTCGGCAAACTGCTGAGGCCGCATCACGCGGCGCGCATGGATCGGATGTTGTGGGATGGCCATCTTGTCAGCGCCGGGCAGATGTTGCCCGTGGTCAGCGGCGACCAGCGCAAGCTGGCCGAGGCCCGGATCGCCTTGCAAAAACGTCAGAACGGGGTGGATGGCAAGGTAGCGGCGGTGCCGAAGGCGCTGGCGGATGCGCCGGGGCTGGCCTTTGATCGGTTCGTCTGGCGCGACCGGAAAGAGCTGGACGACAGCGCCATCGATCTGATGCTGGCCCGGTCAACCGGACCTGACGCGCTGGGTGAGCCGAACAAATGGGCCGAGGGGCGGCGCAGGCTGGCGCGGCTTGAGATGCGCACGGGCAGCGCCGAACGGGCCTATGCGATTGCCGCCAATCATCACATGACGCCGGATATGGGCTATGGCTATGCCGATCTGGAATGGTTGGCGGGTTTCCTCGCCCTGCGCAAGCTGGATGACCCGGCAACGGCGGTTCGGCATTTCCAGAACTTCTCAGACGCGGTGCAGTCTCCGATTTCAAAAGGGCGCGGCGGTTACTGGCTTGGGCGGGCCTATGCAGCCGCCGGTGACGCGGATAAGGCGTACGAGGCCTATGCGGTTGGGGCGGACCACCAGACCTCGTTCTACGGGCTGCTGGCGGCCGAGCGCATCGGGCGACCTTTTGACCCCGAATTGGCGAACCCGCGCCGCGCGCCGCATTGGAAACAGGCTGCGTTTGCCGATTCCAGCGTGCTGGAAGCGGGCCTGCTGCTTTTACAGGCGGGCGAGGGCAACCTCTCGGAACGCTTCCTGACCCATCTGGTCGAAAGCCTCGACCAGACGCAGGCTGAACAACTGGGTGATCTTGTGATCGAACTGAACGAGCCGCACCTGGCCGTCATGATCGCCAAACGCGCTGCGACTACGGGGACAGTCTTACCCGCGGCCTATTACCCGGTGCATCCGGTGGCCGACATGGGCCTGCCAATGGCGAAAGAAATGACGCTGGCCATTGCCCGGCGTGAAAGCGAATTTGACCCGGTTGTCATCAGCGGAGCAGGCGCGCGCGGACTGATGCAGGTGATGCCTGCGACGGCGCAGCTGGTGGCTAAGGATCTCGGTATTCTCAGCGGTCACAAGACCGGGCGCCTGACCTCGGACTGGCGTTATAACGCCAAACTGGGGGCGAATTACCTGTCCAGTCTTGCCGAGGATTTCAACGGCAACGTCGTGATGATGGCGGCTGGCTACAACGCCGGACCCCGCCGCCCGATTTCGTGGATGGAGCGGTATGGTGATCCGCGCCGGGGTGAGGTGGATGTGATCGACTGGATTGAGACCATCCCCTTCAAGGAAACCCGCAATTATGTCATGCGCGTCGCCGAGAGCCTGCCGGTTTATCGCGCGCGGCTGGGCCAGCAGCCCCTTCCGGTGCCGTTTTCACAGGAACTGACCGGCTCAACCCTTGCGTCTTTCGCGCCATAGGGTGAACAGGCCCGCCGCAATCACCAGGCCTGCGCCCAGCACGACTGCGGGGCGCAGGGTTTCATGGAAGATGGTGATGCCCAGAATGGCGCTCCACATCAGGTGGAAATAGGCGAAGGGCTGTACGGCGCTGGCCTCGGCCATCTCGTAACACTTGATCAGCAGCCAATGCCCCAGCGCACCTGAAATGCACAGTAGCCCCATCCATAGCCAGTCGCCGCGGGCCATCGGTTCCCAGAACCAGACACCTACGCAGGTCATCGCGGCGGCCCCGGCGACGCCGGTCCAGAAAAAGCTGGTGGCGGTGCTGTCGCGCCGTGCGACGTATCGGGTCAGCAGGCCATAAACCGCGAACATCAGCGCAGAGATCAGCGGGATCACTGCCCAGGGATTGAACACCCCGGCACCGGGTTGAAGGATGATCAGAACACCGACGCAACCGACGCCGATCGCAGCCCAACGCCGCCAGCCGACTTTCTCGCCCAACAGCGGGCCGCTAAGGGCGGCGATCAGCAGCGGGTAACAGATGAACACCGCCTGACTTTCGATCAGCCCGAGGATCGTGAAACTGTAGACGGCGACACAGATTTCCCCGGCCAGCAGCAGGCCCCGGAAAATCTGCAACCGAAGCTGGCTGGTCCGCGCCGCAGCCCGCAGGCCTCCGGGTGATCTGGCCGCCAGCGCAATTACGAAAGCGGCAAAGAACCAATACCGGATCATCACCACCATGTAGGTGTTATACGTCCCCGCCAGATGGCGCGAGATGCCATCCTGCAACGCAAACACAATCGTCGCGCCGATCATCAGCGCAATGCCTGCGTTGACGTTGTTCTGCTGGCTCATGGTTTGACCGCCCGCGTCATGTGCCGCTTGCGGCCAAAGCCCGGGCTGCGGGTGACTTCGAACCCGGCGTCGGCCAATCCCCGGCGCACGAACCCGGCGGCGGTGTAGGTTGCCGCCGTGCCGCCCGGTGCCGTGTGGTCCGCCACCTGCTGCATCAGATCAGCCCCCCACAACTCGGGGTTCTTGGCGGGTGAGAAGCCATCCAGAAACCATGCATCCGCCTTGTGATCCCAGTCGGGCAGGGTCTGACGGGCATCCCCGACGATGACCTCAAGATGCAACGTATCCAATGTGCAGCTCTGGCCCGTCCAGACCGCCAGAAAGCGATCCGTCCAAGGCGACAGCTCGGGAAACGCCGCCAGCGCGCGGGCCATATCGTCTGGGGCCATCGGAAAGGCCTCGAAACTGGTGAACCGCAGCGGTGAGGTCTGCCCTGCGCCCTCCCACGCGGACCAGACGGTCAGCATGTTCAGGCCGGTGCCAAAACCCAGCTCGGCGATGTGAAATCCGGGTGCAAACCGCGCGGGCAGATCGTTGCCTGCAAGGAACACATGGCGCGTCTCTTCCAACCCGTTCTGCAACGAGTAATAGGGGTCGTCGAAACGGTCCGAGACCGGGATCTGATCCTCGGTCCACGTCAGTTCGGCACGCTGGTCTGCCATCGGGTTATCCTGTAGCTAGGCGGCGCGACACTGAACAAGGAAAAGGGGATTGGCAATGGTCGATGTGACGGTGCGCGGCGCAGGCATCTTTGGCCTGTCCATCGCATGGACCTGCGCCCGACGCGGGGCCAAGGTTCAGGTGGTCGACCCTTTCGGGCCAGGCGCGGGCTCCAGTGGCGGGCTGGTGGGGGCGCTTGCGCCGCATGTGCCCGAGAACTGGAACGCCAAGAAGGCCTTTCAGTTCGACAGCCTGATCATGGCCGAGCCGTTCTGGCAGCAGGTCGAGGCAACGGGCGGCGTTTCCGCCGGCTATGCGCGACTGGGTCGGTTGCAGCCCGTTGGCGACCAGCGCAGCCTTGACCTCGCCCATACGCGGGCAACCACGGCCGAGACGCTCTGGCAGGGGCGCGCCCGTTGGACCGTGCGCCCAGTGGCCGAGGTCGGCGCTTGGTGCCCGCCCAGCCCCACCGGCTTTGTCATCCACGACACGTTGAGCGCGCGAATGCACCCCCGGCGCGCTTGTGCGGCTTTGGTCGCGGCGCTGGGGGTGATGGGGGTCGAGGTAGTCGCAGAGGCCCCCGACAAAGGTCTGGTCATCCACGCCACCGGGCTTGCAGGTTTGGATGAGCTCAGCCGCGCCTTCAGCAAGACCGTTGGCAATGGCGTCAAGGGACAGGCCGCCTTGCTGCGGTTTGATGCCGGTGAGGTGCCGCAGCTATTCGCGGATGCCGTTCATATCGTGCCGCACGCGGATGGCACGCTGGCGATCGGATCGACGTCTGAACGGGACTATGATGACCCCACCAGCACCGACGTAGCTCTGGACGATGTGCTGGACCGCGCCACGCGCGCGCTGCCCCTGCTGCACGGGGCCGAGGTGATCGAGCGATGGGCCGGTGTGCGCCCCCGCAGCAAAAGCCGCGCCCCGATGCTCGGCGCGCATCCTTTGCACCAAGGCCAGTTCATCGCCAACGGCGGCTTCAAGATAGGCTTCGGAATGGCCCCGAAAGTGGCCGAGGTCATGGCCGATCTGATGCTGGACGGCAAAGACGCGATCCCCGACGATTTCCGGCCCGAGGCATCGTTGTGACCTTCGAAGTCCCACCGCAGCGCCTGTTCCCGGACAGTCCGAAACTGCCCGAGGTGCTGGCGCTGATCCGCGGAAGCTTTGCCTATATGGAAGGTCGCATTGATCCGCCCTCATCTATGCACCTACTGACCTAGGACACCCTGCGCGATCAGGCGCGCACGGGCGAGATCTGGGTCATCGGTACGCCCCTCGATGCCGTGGTGTTCCTGACGCCAAAGCCCGGGCGTTTGTATCTGAGCAAGCTGGCGGTCGACCAAAGCCAACGGGGGAAGGGTCTGGCCCGGCAGCTTGTGGCGCTTGCCGAAACTCGCGCAAAGGCGCTTGGGTTCTCGGTACTGGAACTGCAAACCCGTGTCGAACTTGTCGAAAACCACGCCGCCTTTGCCCGTATGGGGTTTGTCAAAACCGGTGAGGTGGCCCATCCCGGGTACGATCGCACCACCTCGATCACGATGCAGAAGCGCCTAGGTTAACGCCTCGGCCCGCATACATTCGCGCCCGTCCGGTCCACGCACCCATAGGGTCTGCCCGCTCCGGCAGAGGGTCGCGGTTTCGAAATGCATCAGCGGGGCCGTGGCGCGGAAGGAAAACGCGGTCAGTGGCCCCATCAGATCGGTTGCATAAAGCATCAGAAACTGCGCCAGCAAAGGGCCATGCACGACCAGCCCGGCATAGCCCTCAACCTCGCGCGCATAATCCAGATCATAGTGGATGCGGTGCCCGTTGAAGGTCAGCGCGGAATAGCGAAACAGCAGGGTGGTATCAAAGCTGACTTCGCGGCGGTCGGTCTCATCAGTGCAGGCCTGCGGTCGTTGAGGAAGCTGGGCCTCGGGCGACGGGTCCTCGCGATAGACCAGATCCTGCCATTCGGTCAGGCAATGGGTGCCCTGTTGCCAGATCTCGTGGCGCAGCGTGACAAAGCCCAGTGGACCGCTGCGCCCGGTCTTCTGCGCCGAGCTTTCACGGACGGACCGTCGTTCAGCCTCGACGCCCGCGATCAGGGGCTGGTGAAACTGCAATCGCCCCCCGGCCCACATCCGTCTGGGCAAGCCCATATCCGGGATCAGCCCAAGGCCAACTTTCGGATGCCCATCCCTCCCCAGATCAGACGGCGGCAAGGGCGACCAGAAATAGAGGTGATGGAAAAACGGCGGTAAGGCCGCGCCCGCCTCAATCGAGGGCGCTTGCCCCAACGCCACCTGCAACGCGCGGGCACGCGCGGGGTCCATCAGGTCTATGACGGCCTCGGCCTCCATCACGCCCTCATGGGTCAAACTCCCGCCTCGGCCCGCAGCTTTTGCATCAGCGCCCCAAGCGTCTTTTCATAGCGGTCGTTGGTCAGCCGCCCCTCGTCATCAAACTCGTTAGAGCTGTCGGCCAGATGAACTTCTGGGCCCTGCAGGATACGTGGCTGGAACGGCACCATGAAGGAGCGCAGGATCATCTGCGCGCGCTCGCCCCCGGCGCGACCGGCAGCGGCAGACATCACGGCCACCGGTTTGTCCATCCACGGGCTGCCGCTGGTCCGGCTGACCCAGTCCAGCGCGTTTTTCAGAACACCCGATGGCCCCTTGTTATACTCCGGGGTCGAGATGATCACCGCGTCAGCCCGCGCGATCTGATCCGCCAGCAGCTGCACCGCTTCGGGGATACCTTCCCCTTCTTCAAGATCGCCATCATACAGAGGCAGATTCAGATCCGCCTCGATATGGGTGCCGGGTTCAAACAAGCGCGCCGCCTCGCGCAGCAATTTGCGGTTAGTGGCGTTTTGGCGCAAAGAGCCGGACAGGCTGAGCAGAACAGGATCGGACATAGGGAAACTCCGTTTTAAGCGTTTCCCAATAGTTAGCCCGAGAAAAGCGCGCGCCAAAGACCAGGTGACGCGCAGTCACTGTGCATAAACCGCAGCCGCCGACAGCACCCCGTCACATCAGGAACGCACGTTCGGTATGATCTCGATGTCGACGCGACGGTTACGGGCCTTGCCTTCGGGCGTCAGATTGGACGCCGCAGGTCGGCTTTCCCCCAGACCGATAGTCGTGATCCGGGCACTGTTCACGCCGTTGGCCTGCAAAATATCCGCAACCGACCGGGCGCGCCGTTCCGAGAGGCCCTGATTGTACGACGCAGCCCCGTCGCTGTCGGTATGGCCGATGACCTGGACGTCCGAGTTGGGGTAGCGCACAAGGTTCTGCCCCACGCGCACCAGATCGGCCCGAAGCGCCGGATTCACCGTCGAGCTGTCGGTGGCAAAGGTGATGTCATTGGGCACGGTCACGATCAGGCGGTCACCTGCATTGGTGATGATGATGCCGTCATTGGCCAGCTGCTGCCGCAACTCGGCGGCCTGCCGGTCCAGCTGATTGCCGATGACACCACCACCGGCGGCTCCGATGGCCCCACCGGCCAGCGCGCCCAGAAGCGGATCGGAATCATTGGCAATCGCACCAACGCCCGCCCCGATCAGACCACCCAAAAGAGCACCCTGCTTGGCATTCTGGTTGGGATCAGCGGGCAGGTTCAGCGTACCGGGGTCCGTACAGGCCCCCAAAACCAAAGCCGAGCTTAGCCCGGCGGCAATAACAAACTTGGAAATCGTCATGGGTTCAACCTTCTGCTCTGGCATCCGTTTTAGCCGGGCGCCACGTTCTTTGCCCCATAATATCGCGCCGCTTGGGCCCGGGCTCAAGCAACAATCGGGTGAATTGGCAGTTACGTGCCACTCAGTGGGTCTGCGCGGGCGCTTCCCAGCGGTTCTGTTCCTGCCAGATCGCACGCAGCGGCTCGCCCTGCCCACAGAAGTGATCCTCGGTCAACTCACAGGCCCAGATGCGGTCGGTGCGGAAATGGCGAAAGCCGTTGCGCAGCTCGCACCACGCCGCCAGCATGGTGCATTCGATGTGATAGATCAGTGCAACGGGTCGTACCGTTCGCTCGGTCCGCTCGCCTTGGGAATTGACATAGGTGATGCGAATCTTGCGCTCGGCCCGGATCGCTTCACGGTAATTCACGACCGGCACGCAGCCCTTGGCCGGATCGTCTGCCGGTGCACCCCACGGCGCGACCTGCAGCCAATCGGCGGGCGCGCGCAAGGCTTCGATCTTGCGACAAACCCGGTCGGCGGCCTGCTGCAGCGTACTGTCACCGGTCCGCGCCAGCATCGACAGACCAACCCACAGCGCCTCGACCTCTTCGGCGTCGAAATTCAGCGGAGGCAGGTCATACCCCCGGCGCATCAGGTATCCGACCCCTGCCTCGCCCTCGATCGGCGTGCGCTGAGCCTGAAGCGCGGCGATGTCGCGATAGACGGTCCTGACGGACACCTCCAGCTTGTCTGCCAGCGTCTCAGCCGTCACCGGCGCGGGGGCAGCGCGCAAAATCTGAATGATTTCAAACAGGCGGGTGGAACGGCGCATCGGGGTCTCCGGTATTTCTGCTGACACCTTAGCACATCCCCCTGACAAGGTGGTGTCAGGAGTGATCGGCAATTCTGGTCTCACCCGAAAGGAGGCCCATTATGCCAAGCCGAGACCATCACGTTCTAATGACCCTGAAACTGGACCGCTGGGCACAAGACCACCATCTGCGCGGGTTCGAGATCGAGCGCGAGATCATGGCCGCCCGTCAGCCCTGCGCCCCAAAACGGCGCGCCCGGCGGTTCTCGCTAGGCAATCTGAAAGTGTTTTGGACCCGAACCGCCTAGAAATCCGCCTTGGCGCGGAATTTCATCGAAACACCGCCTTCGGGGTTTTTCAGGCGCAATTCCTCCGAATGCAGCATCAGGCGCGGAAAGTTCCGCGCAGCGCCCTCGGCATAAAACGGGTCACCCAGAATAGGGTGGCCCAGCGCCAGCATATGCACCCGCAACTGATGAGAACGCCCGGTTTTCGGGAACAGCCGCACGCGTGTCGTCTCGCGCTCGTCCTTCACCACGCGCCATTCGGTGACGGCGGGTTTGCCCGTCTCATGACACACCATCTGCCGCGGGCGGTTGGGCCAGTCGACGATCAGCGGCAGATCGATCGTGCCCGTCTTGTCCTCCAGCCGCCCCCAGACGCGGGCGACATAGGCCTTGCGGGTCTGACGGTTCTCAAACTGCAACCCCAGATGCCGCTGCGCATGGGGCGTCTGGGCAAAGACCATCACGCCCGATGTATCCCGATCCAGCCGATGCACCAGCAGCGCCTGCGGAAATGCCGCCTGCACCCGTGTCAGCAGACAATCGGCCAGATGCGCCCCCCGCCCGGGCACCGACAACAGCCCCGCGGGTTTGTTCACAACGATCAGCTGCGTGTCTTCATACAGCACGTCCAGAGGCGTCTGCGGAGGATCATAGGTCTCGCTCATGCGCGCCTGCCTATCGCAGCCCGCAACCTCCCGCAACGTCGTCCTTGCCTGATACGGCCGGGTTCAGCAACTGTTGCTACAACAGACAGGAGGACACATGCATCCCACGATCCAACATATGCAAGAGGTTGTCGCCAAAGGCGATGAAAGCCTGATCCACGATCTGCTGGCTGAGGACGTGCGGTTTTCACCTCCGACCTACTACAGCACATGGACCGGGCGTGCACCGGTTGCGGCGGTTCTGGGCCATGTGGGTCAGGTGTTCTCGGATTTCCGCTACCGGCGCGCGATGGGTCAAGGCAATGACTGGGCGTTGGAATTCCAATGCAAGGTGGGTGAGTTGGATGCAGTGGGCGTCGATCTGATCACCCTGAACGAAGACGGTCTGATTCAGGACTTCGAGGTGGTCATGCGCCCCTACAAGACCATTGGCGCGCTGCGCGAGGCCATGATGGCCCGCGTCATGAACGATGCCCGTTTCCTGCAGTTCAAGGACGCGCTGAGCTGACCATGCCAATCGCTGCCGATCAACTTGTTCGCGTCCCCCTGCTGCCCGTTCTGGCCCTGCAAGGCCTGACGGTGCGCCGCAACGCGCGATTCCTGCCCGAACCCATTGGCCCGCGCGAGGGGCGCGAAGGCCGTGGCCCCCGCCTGCGCCTGCTGATCGCCGGAGACAGCTCAGCCGCTGGGGTCGGAGCGGGCACGCAGCACCAAGCGCTGTCGGGTCATCTGGTCCGCCGGCTGGCAAAACACAATTCCGTCGAATGGCGGCTAGAGGCCACCACCGGACACACGACGCGGGACACGCTTGATCGGCTGCAAAAACTGGACATGGAGTTTGATGCTGTCGTCACGGCACTCGGCGTGAATGACGTCACACGCGCGGTCTCAGCCCGGCAATTCGCGGCGCAGCAGGCAGAGCTGCTGACCCTACTGACCGATAGCTTCGGCGCGCGCAAAGTGATCGTGACCGCCGTGCCCCAGATGAACCGCTTCCCCGCCCTGCCCCAACCCTTGGCGTGGGTACTGGGTCAACAGGCCAAGCGGCTGGACCAAGGTTTGCAGCAGGTTGCAAGCCGCTTTCCGCAAGCGCGGCATCTGACGCTGGATTTGCCGGATGACCCGGCGCTAGCCGCCCCGGATGGCTATCATCCCAGCCCCAAAACCTACGCGCTCTGGGCTGATGAGGCCGCGCGTCTGATCACTCAGGCCTGAGACCGGATCTGCCGGATCATCGGAATTGAATAAACCACCAGACCGGCCCAGATCAGGGGAAAGGCAATCATTCTTGCACTGTCGATCTTCTCACCGAACAAGGTGACGGCGGTGATGAATATCATCGTCGGCGCGATGTATTGCAGGATGCCCATCGTTGACAGCCGCACCAGCTTGGCCCCGTTTGCATAGACCAGCAGGGGTACGGCAGTTACGATCCCTGCACCCGCCAGCAGCATGGTATCGGACACTGCGGCGCCAAAATGCCCCGTACCGGTCGCCCCCAGCCACGTCACATAGGTCAGTGCGGGAACCAGCAGGATCAAAACCTCCAGCAAGAAACCCTGATTGGGCCCGATTGGAAGCGAGCGTTTGAAGAAGGCATAAAACCCCAGCTCACCATCAGCCCCAGCGCGGCCCACGGCAGGCTGCCAGCCTGCACCACCAGCACCAGCACACCCAAGGAAGCCAGACCAACGGCCAGCAACTGTGTCTTGGTCAAAGGCTCGCGCAGAAGAACCGCGCCCAAGGCAATGCTGAACAGCGGGTTGATATAGTACCCCAGCGCCGCATCCAGTGCATTGCCGGAAGAAATCGCCCACACATAAATCGCCCAGTTCACCGAGATCAGCGCCGCAGTCAGCGCGGCCATCCCCAACATCTGCGGATTGCGCAACGCTGCCCTCAAATCAGAGGTCCGCCCCAAAGCGATCAGCAACAGCCCTGCCACGGGTACCGACCAAATGACCCGATGCGCCACGATCTCGACCGGGCCGATATGCGCCATGGCTTTCATGTAAAGCGGAAGAAACCCCCATAGCACATAAGCCGTCACAGCAAGAGCCAACCCCTTGGGTGAATCCGTGTTCCGATCAGAAACGTCGCGTGCAGTCATAGGCCTCTCCAAGGGCAGCGCCTCTGTCTAGGGCAATGCCGTCCTTCGGGAAACCTCGAATTCTGTTAGATCGAGCATCACATATTCTGATACTATAAGTCATCAACCAGCGCCCAGACCCATGGCATGTCTTTTGCGAGGCTCTACCTCGCGCTCCGGGATATTTAGAGCCAGATGAAGAAAGGGTCCCATGCTTCATCTGGCCAAAAATATCCCGGGGGAGCCGCCCAAAGGGCGGCGGGGGCAGAGCCCCCAACGGTTTTCAGATTTTCACGCGCTCTGATTTGGGGTCATACATCGGTTTCAAAGAGGCCTCGGCCCTGACCTTCACACCGCAAACATCAATTTCGTAAGTAGAGGCCAGAACATCCGCAGCGCTCTCACCTGCGCATGGCACATATCCCATGCCAATCGCACCACCAAGCGTGTGGCCGTAGTTCCCCGAGCTCAGATACCCCACATATTCGCCATCCCGAACGATCGGTTCGTTGTGGAACAATAATGGTTCGGGATCGGTCAGGCGGAATTGCACCAGCCGATTTTGCGGGCCACTTTCCTTGCGAGCGATCACCGCTTCTCGGCCAATAAAATCACATCCCTTGTCCGGTTTCACCGCAAAGCCCAGCCCGGCGTCGACTACATGATCCTCACAGGTGATGTCGTGGCCGAAATGACGGAAGCCCTTCTCGATCCGGCAGCTATCCATCATGTGCATGCCACACAGCTTAAGCCCCAAATCCTGTCCCGCCTCAAACAGCGTTTCGAACACGTGGCCTGCCATGTCCGATGAGACGTAAATCTCCCACCCAAGTTCGCCCACATAAGTCACGCGGTGAGCACGGGCCAGACCCATGCCAATCTCGATCTCCTGCGCTGTGCCAAACGGGTTGGTCTCGTTCGAGAAATCGTTGGGCGAGACCTTCTGCAGCAGACTGCGCGCGTTCGGTCCCATCACGGCAAGAACGCCTTCGCCTGCGGTCACGTCACTGATCACCACGTTGAACCCGCCCGCATGGCGCATCATCCAAGTCTGGTCGGCCTGCCGCGTAGCGGCGGGCGTGACCACCAGATAGGCGATCTCGGACAGGCGGGTGACGGTGACGTCGGCCTCAATCCCGCCATTGCGGTTTAGGAATTGGGTGTAGACGATCTTGCCGTTTGGCACCGCATAGTCACCACCCCCGACATAGTTCATGAACCTCTCGGCATCGGGACCTTCAACGCGGATTTTGCCAAAGGATGACATATCATACATGCCCACATTTTCGCGCACGGCGCGGTGTTCGGCGGCTGAGTTTTCGAACCAGTTCTGGCGCTTCCAGCTATATTGGTATTCCCGTTCCTGCCCTTCATCAGCGAACCAGTTGGCGCGCTCCCACCCGGCCAGTTCGCCGAAAACAGCGCCTTGTTGCTTCAGGTGGTGGTGGAATGGCGTGCGGCGTACCCCGCGTGCGGTGGCTTTCTGGCGATAGGGGTAGTGATCAGCATAGAGCAGACCCAAAGTCTCTTTCGAGCGCTCGTACAGATATTGCCTGTTGCCCTGAAACGGCTGCATCCGGCTGATGTCCACATCCCCCAGATCGAACGGCTTCTCGCCACTCTCCATCCACTCGGCCAGCGCCATGCCTGCGCCACCGGCGGACTGGATACCGATCGAGTTGAACCCGGCGGCGACCCAGTAATTGTCCATCTCAGGCGCTAGGCCCAGATGATAGGCATCATCGGGTGTGAAGCTTTCGGGACCGTTGAAGAAGGTGTGAATCCCCGCCTCGGCCAGCATCGGCATGCGGTTGACGGCGGCTTCGAGGATAGGTTCGAAATGGTCGAAATCCTCTGGCAATTGGTCAAACTCGAAGCTGTCAGGGATTCCATTCATCGCCCAGGGCTTGGCATTTGGTTCAAATGCGCCCAGCAGGATTTTGCCTGCATCTTCTTTGTAATAGGCGCATTCATCCGGCACGCGCAGCACGGGCATTTGTGCCAGTCCTTCTATGCCCTCGGTGACAATGTAATAATGCTCGCAGGCATGCAGCGGGACGTTCACGCCCGCCATGCGGCCAACTTCGTGACCCCACATGCCAGCGCAGTTGACGACCATGTCGCAGGTGATATGACCCTGGGTCTGTCCGTCATCGCTGATCCAGTCGACACCACTGACGTTCCGGCCCTGCCGCGAAATCCCCGAAACCTTCACGCGTTCGCGGATGACAGCCCCACGCTGACGGGCGCCTTTGGCAAGCGCCAGCGCAATATTGGCGGGATCAGCTTGCCCATCCGTTGGCAACCACACGCCGCCGGTTACGCCTTGAAGATTGATATGCGCGTAGCGCTCTTTGACTTCTGCTGGCGACAGTTCCTCGACCGGCACGCCAAAGGCACGCGCCATCGCGGCGTTTCGGTACAACTCCTCCAGGCGCTCATTGGTCAGCGCGACCGAGACGGACCCGACCTGACGCAGCCCCGTGGCCACGCCGGTCTCTTCCTCCAACCCCAGATACAGTTCCGCTGAATACCGCGCCAGCTTTGTCATGTTCGAGGACGCGCGTAGTTGCCCGATCAGCCCGGCCGCATGCCACGTGGTGCCGCTGGTGAGTTGCTTGCGCTCCAGCAGTACAACGTCTGTCCAGCCTTTCTTGTTCAGATGATAGGCGACCGAGCAGCCTATGACGCCGCCGCCGATGATGACCACGCGGGCCTTGGTGGGAAGATCAACCATCTGGGTGCCTTTTCCTGTCTTTCAGAGTTTGGTGTCAGACGATCCGGTGACCGGCGTCGCGAAGATGATGTGCCAGCACGGCGATATGCTCTGGCCCAACCTCGCAGCAGCCGCCCACGATCGTTGCGCCCTGATCGACCCAGCCCATGGCGTGTTTGGCATAGGCTTCAGGTCCAAGATCGCCGCGCTGCTCCAGGGCGTCGACGGTTGGGGCCTCTTCCAGAAACCCGTCGGTGATCCCGGTGAACCCGTTGGCATATGCCCCAAAGGGCACGCCCATCGGGGCCAGAATGTCCAACGCCGCCGGGATCGCTTCGGGGCGTGAGCAGTTGATCAGCACTGCCTCGGGGCGGAACCGTTCGAGCACGGGGGCAATGTCGCCCAGCGGCTCGCCCGAGCGAAGCCGCGTGCCGTCGTCATCCTTGACCGAAAAGCCGATCCAGACGGGTTTGCCGTGCCCTTCGGTGCCCCGCAGCGCGCCTTCGGCTTCCTGCAACGACGACACGGTTTCGATCAGGAACAGGTCCACTCGATCCGCCATCATTGCGGCAAGTTCGCCGAACTTTTCGGCGGCCTCGTCCGGGTCGGGGTTCAGATCGGGGCGGTAGGTGGCCAGCAACGGACCCAGCGCCCCCGCGATGCGGCCCCCGTTGGTTGCGCGTGCCCGTTCGGCCTCGGACAGCGCGGCATCGACGAGGGCAGGCAGTTGATCCTCGATCCCTTCGCGCACAAGGCGCGAGCGATGGATGGCATAGGTATTCGTGGTCGCGACCGTGGCACCGGCGCGAAAATAGGCGTCATGGACTTCGGCCAGAATGGCAGGCTTGTCGATCATCACGCGGGTGGACCAAAGTGGCGTGGGCCGGTCGCCGCTGCGCTTGACCAGTTCCTGCCCAATTGAGCCATCCAGAAGTGTGATGTCAGCCATGTTCATCGTCCTTACGGGATCAGCACCAGTTTTCCGGGCAGTGTTTTCGACTGAAAATCCTCTTGCGCCTGCGCAATGTCTTTCAGCGGATATGTCTTTGAGATCAGAGGTTTGATCCGGCCTGCGTTCATCAGATCGACCAGCCGGCCAAAGACCTCGAACGCCTGATGGGTGCAGCCGTGGATGGTGATGTCGCGCAGGTAGATATCGCGCAGATCGGTCTCGACGATGGGCCCGGCAATGGCACCCGAGACGGCGTAGTGCCCACCGGGTTTCAGCGCCAGAATCAGGCCGGGCCACGCGGGGCCGCCCACGACATCGATCACCACGTCGAACATATCCTTGGGCAAGGGCGCGTTGCGGTCGAAGGTGTCGCTAGCCCCCTGACCTTTGACCACGTCCGCTTTGGTCGTGCTCGTGACGCCGTAGACATGCGCGCCCCGGATCGCGGCCAGTTGCACGGCGGCAAGGCCGACACCACCCGACGCGCCGGTGATCAGAACCTTGTGGCCTGCGGTCACGCCCGCGCGGGTCAGCAGATTTTCCGCCGTCCCAAAGGCGCAGGGAATAGCGGCGATTTCGACGTCGGACAGAGGCGAGGCCGAGACATCGTAGAGATCAGCCGCCTCGACCAGACAATATTGCGCAAAGGCCCCGTCAATCTCGGACCCGAGCGCGATGAATCCTGTCGGTTTGCCGGGGCTCGGGCGCGGCAGGTTGATCGGGCAGGTCACGCGCTGACCCGGTTGGAAGCCAGTCTCGGGGCCAGCCAACTCGACAATGCCACACAGGTCACCACCCTGAATGCGGGGAAAGCGCAGCGCACCGCCCCAGCCGCCTGCATCCACGTCCTGATCGACCGCATCGGTCGGGCCGGTCACATCCGGGGAATACCAGCCTACGCGCGTGTTGATATCGGTGTTGTTTACCCCAGCCGCGGCGACCCGGACGAGAACCTGACCGGGTCCGGGGCTTGGGACCGGGATATCCTCGCGCCACTCCAGCGCATCCGGCCCGCCGTGGCGGGTCAGATAGACACCTTGCATGACGCTTGGAACGCCCATTGATCAGGCCCGCAACCGCTCGTTGGCCGGGTCCCAAAGCGGTTGATCCTCTTGCACCACGGCGGGGTATTTCTGGCCGTAGATTTCAACCTCCAACGCGGTGCCGGGGTTCGCCAGCTCAGCCTTGATCATACCCAGCGCGATGGACTTGCCGACACGGTAGCCCCATGCGCCCGAGGTTGTCTCGCCCACGATCTGATCACCCTGCCAGATACAGGACATATAGGGCGCGTCGCAGTCACCGGCCTCAACCGTCAGAGTGACGAAAGATTTCTTAACGCCCTGCTGCTTTTCGTTCAGGATCGCCGCCTTGCCGGGGAAGTCCTGCGGCTTGTCCAGCTTGACGAACCGCTCCAACCCGCCTTCCAGCAGCGAGTAGTCGGTGGACAGGTCACCCTTCCACGCGCGGTATCCCTTTTCGATGCGCAGCGAGTTCAGGGCATACATTCCGAACGGCTTGGCACCAGCTTCGAGGATCGCATCATAGATGGCGGGCATGTCCGCGTTCTCGGCGTGGACCTCCCACCCAAGCTCTCCGGCGAAGGACACGCGCAAAAGTGCCACCCATCCGCCCTTGATCTCGCTTTCCTGAAAGCTGAGCCACGGCAGGCTCAGGTCGGCATCGCAGACCTTGGCCAGAACCTCGCGCGATTTGGGGCCGGTCACGATCAGCGTGTCCATCCGCGTGGTCCAGTCTTCCAGCGTAAAGGCGGCATCGGCAGGCATGTGGCGTTCCAACCATTCCCGGTCATGCCATTGCGCGGTCGCCGCTGTTACCAGTACGAACAGGTCTTCGGCTTCGCGGGTTACGGACATCTCGGTCAGGATGCGGCCGCGATCATCCGAGAAATAGACCAGTCCGACGCGCCCGATCTTGGGCAACGAGCCGGTCACCAGACCCCGCAGCCACTCATCCGCGCCGGGCCCTTGGATTTTGAACCGCGAAAAACCCGGCAGGTCGAGCACGCCGCAATGATCGCGCACGGCTTCGCATTCTTCCTTGATCCGCTGCTCCCACGGGCCGGAACGGCCCCAGGTATGCGTGGCCTCAAGCGAAGTATCGTCGCCCGGTTTTGCAAACCAGTTGGCGCGTTCCCAGCCGTTATAGGCGCCCATGACACCGCCCAGTTCCTTGATCTTGGCGTGAACCGGCGAAACCTTCTTATCCCGCGCCGCAGGCCATTCGTGATGAGGGAAGTGCATGGCGTATTCGTTGCCATAAACCTCCATGCCCTTCTGGTTGCAGTAGTCCTGATCGGTGTAGTCGGTGTAACGGCGCGGATCGACGGCCCACATATCCCACTCGGTGTGACCATCGACGATCCATTCGGCCAGCACTTTGCCAGCCCCACCGCCCTGCGCGATGCCAAAGGTAAAGCTGTGCGCCTCGAACGCATTTTTCACGCCGGGCATCGGGCCGATCAGCGGCAGACCATCCGGCGCATAGGGGATCGGACCGTTGATCACCCGACCCACGCCCGAGGTCGCCATCAGCGGCACCCGCTCCATCGCGTCAGTGACGATGTCTTCGATCCGGTCCAGATCATCGTTCCACAGCTGGAAGCTGAAATCCTCTGGCATCGGATCGTCTTCGGTCATCCAATGGCCCTTGCAGTTGGGCTCGTAAGGCCCAAGGTTGAAGCCGTTCTTTTCCTGCCGCAGGTAGTACGAGATATCCACGTCGCGCAGCAGAGGCAGCTTGCCACCGTTTTCCTTTGACCACGCCTCGACCTCTGGCACTTCATCGGTCAGCAGGTATTGGTGGCTCATGACCATTGCCGGAACGGTGCGCCCGCCGTAGGGTTTGAACATCTCACCCACGCGCTGCGCGTAGTACCCGGCGGCGTTGACCACGTAATCACAAGCAATGTCGCCCTGATCGGTGTGTACGGTCCAGGTGCCATCGTCATGCTGGGTCACGTTGGTCGCCGGGCAGAAACGGATGATCTTCTGACCCATGTCCCGCGCGCCTTTGGCCAGCGCCTGCGTCAGTTGAGCAGGGTCGATATCCCCATCAGTCGGGTCGTAGAGCACGCCCTCAAGATCATGGGTTTCAAGGAACGGATAGCGCTCTTTCGCCTGTTCGGGGGTCCACATCTCCATCGGGATGCCCTGATAGCGGCCCATGGACAGGGCGCGCTCAAACTCCTGCATCCTCTCTTTGCTGTGCGCCAGCCGGATCGAGCCCGAGACATGATAGTTCATCGGGTAATCAACCTCATCCGCCAGACGCGAATACAGCTCGGTCGAATAGCGCTGCATGTTCATGATCGCCCATGAGGTCGAAAATGTCGGCACGTTCCCCGCCGCGTGCCATGTCGAGCCGGCCGTCAGCTCGTTCTTTTCCAGCAGAACGCAATCGGTCCAGCCCTTCTTGGCCAGATGATACAGGGATGAGCAGCCGACGACGCCGCCGCCGATGATGACCACGCGGGCCTTGGTTGGAAAGTCACTCATGCGCTTGGGTCCCTGTTAATGTGCCCGTTGGGGCAGATCATCCTGAATGTCGTAGTAATCGCCCTTGTCGGCGACAAAGATGTGCTGGGCGAGCCTCAGCCCCGTCGGTTCGTCCAGTGAGCCAACCGAAACTGCGATCGTATCTTCGTCATTATGCTGCCAGAACAGGAACGACCCGCATGCGCTGCAAAAACCGCGCTTTGCGATGTCCGAGGCGCGGTACCAACCCAGCGTTTCGCTGGAGGTAAAGTTAAGGTTATCCTCATGCGTCACACATGACGCCCACAGATGGCCCGATTGCCTGCGGCACTGGCCACAATGGCAGGCATTGGGTGGGGCGAGGTCTCCGTCGATGGTGAACGCAACCTTGCCGCACAGGCAGGATCCTTTGTGCATGTCGTTACCCTCTTGCTGCGGGCGTGGTGCTGGTGCCCAGCAATACGCCGTAGATAATGAAACAGGTCGCCATCACGCGACGGACCCAGATGTTGAACACGGCCCCCAATGCTGCCCTGCCCATCAGCGCACCCAAGAGGGTGAAACCGGTGTAGCTGAGCGTCGTGATGACCAGCGCGGTGGGCATGATGATCCCCATCTGCTGCCAGACCGGCACGTCGGGTTGCACGAACTGCGAAAACGCCGCGAGATACCCGGCGACGCTTTTGGGATTGATGGTCGCCACGGCCAGCGCATGCAGATAGACATGCCGTGCGGGGCGTTCGGACGCGGGCGCGGGTTTGCTGGCGTTCATCCAGCCGCGCACCCCCATCCAGATCAGGAATCCCGCCCCGACCAGTTTGGCGATGAAAAACCCGGTGGGCGAAGCCGCGATCAGCGCCGTGATGCCCAGCCCCGACAGGATCAGGAAGGCACTGGCCTGCGTCAGGATTGCCAGCACGCCCAGCATGGCCTTGGGAAACGGCAGGCTCATCCCGTTTGAGATGCAATTGACAGCGTTGGGCCCCGGTGTGGTGACGAACACCACCCAGAACAGCGCGAATATGGTCCAGGCCTCGAAACTCATCAGTAAACCGGCGGGGCAATGACCCAGACGGCCACCGCGGGCTCATCATAGGGGTTGGACCAAAGATGGCTTTCATTCCGAATGCGGAAACTGTCTCCGGGACCAACAGTGAACGAACGATCCCCAATCGTCAGGTCCAGCCTGCCGGACAGCATATAGCCCACCTCTTGCGTTGGACGCAGGGTCGGCGTGTTCAGACGGGATCCGGGTTGGAACGTCGAATGGACGACTTCAAAGTCGTCGGTCAGATCGGGTGAGAGCAGTTCCTCGATCAGACCTTCCTCACCGGACCCCATCTTCCGACGGGACCCCGCGCGAACGATGAGGCCCTGTTCTTCAACAGGGGCAGAAGATTGCCCAAACAGCATGGACATGGGAACGTTCAGACATTGCGCAATCTGCCTCAGGTCCGAGATCGAGGGGTCGGACTTGTCCCGCTCGACCTGACTGAGCCAGCCGACCGAGCGATCCAGCCGCGCCGCGATCTCGGTCAAGGTCAATCCACGCGCCTTTCGCAGGGCACGCAGGTCGGCTCCGAGTGAGGCGCTATGGAGGGCCTGGCTGTTCAAGTCGCGCTCCGGTTGCGTGAAAATATCGTCTCGAATTTCACGGTGCCTCGAATCGATGAAATTTCCAAGCATTTTTTCACTTGGGGGCAGGAAACAAGTTGGTTATGCAGGCCGAATGTGGATCGCGGTCATCTATCTCTGGGCGCTCAACGTCTTGACTTTGCTGGCTTTTGGCTGGGACAAACTGCGCGCGCGACGCAGGAAGCGCCGCATACCCGAGTACCGGTTATTGTGGCTGGCCGCCCTTGGCGGTAGCCCCGGTGCGGTGCTGGGGCGCTGGATTTTCGCGCACAAGGCACGCAAGCGCCGGTTTGGGGTCTGGCTGTTTGCGATTATGGGGCTGCAGGCTGCTCTGGTCTACCTGATCCTGTCAAAAGGCCTTGGTGTCGGGCTTTGACAGATACGCTCAGCGTGCAAAAACAGTCGCCAGAATCGCCGTGAGCGCGCGGGCGTCCTCATCCGTAAACGCATCGGGCTGATCGCTGTCGATGTCGAACACCGCGATAACCTCGCCCGCTGCGTCGCGCACCGGCAGGACCAGTTCAGAGCGCGTGGACGAGGCGCAGGCGATGTGACCTGGGAACGCCTCGACATCCGGGACGAGTTGTATCTCACCCGTGCGTGCTGCCGCGCCACAGACGCCTCGGCTGAACGGAATCACGAGGCAGCCGTGGCCGCCCTGGTATGGGCCGATCTTTAGCAGTTCCGGTTCTGTAACACGGTAGAATCCCGTCCAGTCGAAGCGGTCATCTGAATGATGCACCTCGCAGGTGACCGTAGCCATCAGGGCGATCGGGTCGGTTTCCCCCTCGGTTAGGGCGGCGATGGTGTTGGCGAGCGTGGTGTAATCGGCGTTCATGGCGGTGCTTCTTTGGACAGGGGCAAGGGGGCGCTGCCCCCTCTTGAGCCTATGGCTCAATTCACCCCCGGAGTATTTCGAAAAAGATGAAGGGTCAAACGCGTTCGATGGCGATGGCGGTGCCTTCGCCGCCACCGATGCAAATCGCAGCGATACCCCGTCTGAGGTTTCGTTTTTCCAGCGCGTTCAGCAGTGTCACCATGATGCGCGCGCCGGAGGCTCCGATCGGGTGGCCCAGCGCGCAGGCTCCGCCGTTGACGTTGACCTTGTCACGCGGCAGGCCCATTTCGCGCATGAAGGCCATTGGGACCACGGCGAAGGCCTCGTTCACCTCCCACAGATCCACATCTTCCGTCGACCACCCCAAACGGTCGAGCAGCTTTTGCGCGGCGGGCACGGGCGCGGTGGTAAAAAGGCCCGGCGCCTGCGCATGGCTGGCATGGCCCAGAATGCGCGCGCGGACCGTCAGACCTTGCGCTTCGGCCGCATCGGCGGAGGCCAGAACCAGTGCGGCAGCCCCGTCCGAGATGGAGGAGGAATTGGCCGCCGTCACTGTCCCGTCTTTGCGGAACGCCGGTTTGAGGGTCGGGATTTTCTCGGGCCGGGCTGATTTTGGCTGCTCGTCAGACTGCAAAACCACCTCGCCCTTACGCGTCTGGATCGTGACAGGGGTGATTTCAAGATCGAACGCGTCGCTGTCTTGCGCCGCCAGCGCGTTCGAGAGCGATTTCAGGGCGTATTCATCCTGCGCCTCGCGGGTAAACTGGTAGGATTCGGCGCAGTCTTCGGCAAAGGTGCCCATCAAGCGGCCTATGTCATAGGCGTCTTCGAGCCCGTCCAGAAACATGTGATCCACAATTTGCCCGTGACCGATCCGCGCCCCGCCGCGCATCTTGGGCAGCAGGTAAGGGGCGTTCGTCATGCTCTCCATCCCACCCGCAATCATGGTGTTGGCCTGCCCCAAAGCGATCTGGTCGAACGCCATCATCGCCGCCTTCATCCCCGACCCACACATCTTGTTGAGCGTCGTGGCGGGCACCTCTTCGCCAAGACCTGCGGCGAAACCGGCCTGACGCGCCGGGGCCTGACCCTGCCCCGCAGGTAGAACACAGCCCATCAGCACCTCATCCGCGGTGCTTAAACCCGCGCCCTGCAACGCGGCCCGGATCGCGGTACCGCCCAGTTCCGCAGCGGGGACGCCATCGAACATGCCCTGAAACCCGCCCATCGGCGTTCGCGCGGCCCCTGCGATCACAACTTCTTTCATCTGACGCCTCCCTGAGATTTTCGACCCTTGGATACCGAATGGTAAGAATTGCCGTCTAGCGTATTTCTACGATCTTATCGCAATGCAAAGGGCGGTTGACCATGGGGCTGAGCAGCAGCACGACCGGCAATACTCAAGTGATCTCGGTCCATTGCGACCGCATTGATGCGGCAATGGCGATTCAATTCAAGGAAGACATGCGCGCGCAAACGCAGTCGGACGCCCCAAGGGTGGTTCTGGACCTCTCCTCGGTCGAGTTCATCGATTCCAGCGGTCTGGGGGCGATCGTGGCCTCGATGAAGCAGCTTGGACAAGGGCGGCGGCTGGATCTGGCGGGACTGCATCCGATTGTCGAAAAAGTGTTCCGTCTGACCCGCATGGACACGGTCTTTCGTCTGTTTGCATCGCTGGAAGACGCGATGGCTGAAGGCTCCGATTGACCAGTGGGAGGGGACGGCGTGGCCTCGGAACGTGAACAGGGCTGCCTGGATGTCAGCTTTCCAGCCACAGAAACGCAGGCCAGTCGGGGGATCGCCACGCTTTGCGCACGACTGGCGGCACATGGCTTGCCAAAAGATCGGGCAGATGACGTCAAGATCGCATTGGCCGAAGCGATCAATAACGTGGTGGAGCATGCCTATGCCGGAATTGCGCCAGCAGACATTCAGGTCGATTGCAGGCTCTGCCAGAATCGGCTGATCATCCGGATCGCTGATACCGGCAAGCCGATGCCCGATCTGAAACCGCCCGAAGGGATACCCGCATCGGTGGACACCACAGTTCAGAACCTGCCTGAAGGCGGGTTCGGCTGGTTCCTGATCCAGCAGCTCGCCAGCGAGATACACTATGAGCGGAAGGGCGGCAGCAACCTGTTGCTGTTGCGTTTTGACTTTAAGGATGCGCCATGATGCGCACGAAATGGTCACAATAACGCCGCGATCGAACCATTGTCGCGCCGCAAACAAAGGTCAGAAACAAGGGGTAGCTCAGATAGCTTCCCTCGGCGCCTAACCTCACAGCCCCCACCCAGTGAATGGCGCCGAGGACCTCCTCTCTCTGATATGATTGGACAATTTCCGACTGCCGCGTAGTGTTTGCGTGTTTGCAGAAGGAAAGACCCATGCGCGATTTTCACTACGCTGGCCGATCAGAGGTTCTGGCGACCGAAGGGATGTGTGCAACCTCTCATCCACTAGCGGCCAAGGTGGCGTTGGACATCCTGCAGCGCGGCGGCAACGCAATGGATGCCGCGATCGCGGGCGCGGTGCTTTTGGGTATTTGCGAACCGCAGATGACGGGTTTGGGCGGAGATTGTTTTGCCCTGTACAACCGAGCGGGAGAGCATACTGCACGGGCACTAAACGGATCTGGCAGGGCACCCATGGACGCGACAGCGCAGGCCCTGCGGGATCGGGGACTGACCGTGATGCCGCTGGATCGTCCCGATGCGGTTACGCTGCCCGGCGCGGTGGACGCTTTCTGCCATCTGGCACAGACCGAAGGGCGGATCGGGATCGAAGCGATTCTGGAACCGGCAATCCACTATGCTGAAACCGGCGTTCCCGTGGCCCCGCGCGTGGCATTTGACTGGAAAAACGGGGCTGCAACGCTGACAGGTGCAGCGCAGCGGCATTATCTGAACGACGGCAAACCGCTGACATACGGACAGGTATTTCGCGCACCAGGGCAGGCGGAGGTTCTGCGCCGCATCGCCAAACACGGGCGCGAGGCCTTTTATTCAGGCGAGGTCGCCGAAGATATGCTGAACGCCCTGACCGACCGCGGCGGTGTTCATACGATTGAAGATTTCGAAGCCGTTCAATGCGAGGAGACCACACCCCTTTGCGGTAGCTATGGCGGGTTTGAGCTGGTCGAGCATCCGCCGAACGGGCAAGGTGCCACCGCCATCCTGCTTCTGAACATCCTGAAACACTTCGATCTGGCGGCCCTGCCCCCCGACGGCGCGCAGCGCGTACATATAGAAGCCGAAGCGAGCAAACTGGCCTATGATGCCCGTAACCGCTTTATTGCCGACCCCGATCATACTGACCGAATGGCGCATTTTCTGGCCCCCGAAACGGCGGCCAAGCTTGCGTCGCTGATCAAGCTGGACCGCGCCCTGCCCGCCGCCGCGCCGCTGACTGAAACCGTTCACAAAGACACGGTTTATATCACTGTCGTTGATCGGGATCGCATGGCCGTGTCTCTGATCTACTCGATTTATCATGGTTTCGGATCAGGTATCGCATCCGAGAAATTCGGTATCTTGCTGCAAAATCGCGGTGCCGGCTTTACGCTGGAACGGGGGCATCCGAACGAGTTGGGCGGTGGCAAGCGTCCGATGCACACTATCATCCCCGGTCTTTTACGACAGAATGGGCGGGTTCTCATGCCGTTCGGCGTCATGGGAGGAGCTTATCAACCCACAGGCCATGCCAGGTTGATTTCGAACCTGTCGGACTATGAATTGGGGCTGCAGGCGGCAGTTGATATGCCGCGTGCGTTTGCAGATGGTGGAGTGCTGAAGCTCGAACGTGGTTATTCGGACGCGACCTGCGAACAATTGGCCGATCTTGGGCACATTATCGAAACCCCGGAAACTCCGCTCGGAGGCGCGCAAGCCATTCGAATCCTTGAGACCGGAATTCTGGAAGGCGCCAGTGATCCGCGCAAGGACGGATGCGCGCTTGGCTACTAAGTCTAAACGCCGCGCGGCGGAGTTCAGTTCAGCTGGAAATGCAGCGGATAGGATCCGTCCTGAAACGGACCAAACATATTCGGGATGTCAGGGTGGTCCACCGGTTCTCCGGATTGGTCCTCAACCAGATTTTGTTCAGAAACATAAGCCACATAGAAGGATTGATCATTCTCTGCCAGCAGATGGTAGAACGGTTGATCCTTCAGCGGACGGCTGTCTTCCGGGATGGCCTGATACCATTCCTCAGAGTTCGAAAATTCCGGATCGACATCAAAAATCACCCCGCGAAACGGGTGTCTACGATGTCGAACCACCTGTCCCAGGCGGTACTTGGCTTGTGTCTTTAGCATTGTTTCAGCCCCCAAAGAGGTTACTACATCGTTTCGGGCGCAAAAGCCAATCATTGAACTGAAATTCGGGGAAACAGTCTGTGAACCTTCTACTGACAGTGTTCGAAATCGTGGCCCCTGTGTTCCTTTTGTCAGGCATTGGTTTTGTCTGGGTAAAGCTGGGATTCGAATACCGGCTGGAGTTCGTTACCCGCCTTGCGGTGACGTTGGCAGTGCCCAGCCTGATCTTCGTGGCGCTGATGCAGACCGATATTCCGGGCGGAGAGCTGACGATGTTCACACTCGCCGCCATCGCATCGCATGTTGCGCTTGCGGGCGTGTTCTGGGTTTTCGTCCGTGTCACCGGGATGGAGCAACGCACCTATCTGGCCCCGCTGATCTTTGGCAATACCGGCAATCTAGGTCTGCCCCTCTGCATCTTTGCCTTTGGTCAGGCAGGACTGGGTTATGCGGTGATTTTCCTTGCTGTGACCGCGCTCTTTTCATTCACCTACGGAATCTATCTTGTCGCCGGACGCGGTGCTTTTGGCAGGGTCCTGCGCGAGCCGATGGTCTGGGGCACTCTCTTGGGGGCCCTGTTCCTATGGCGCGGATGGGAAACGCCGCTGTTTCTGACAAATACGCTGGATCTAATGGGGCAGATGGCCGTGCCGTTGATGTTGATTACCGTTGGCGTCGCGATTGCCCGCCTGACCACACAGAAATTGCAACAGGCCATTTGGCTGTCACTGCTGAAACTATCCGTCTGCTTTGGGCTGGGCTGGGTCATTGCGGCAGGTTTCGAGTTGGGGCCGATCGCGTTCGGGGTGCTCGTTCTACAGATGTGCACGCCGGTTGCGGTTACCTCTTACCTGCTGGCCGAACGATTCGAGGCGGATGCAGATGCTGTGGCCGGGATGGTCATGGTCTCAACCGTTCTGTCCGTCGCCGCACTGCCTATAATTCTAGCGATTATTCTGTAGCGATTGTGATTCCATCGACGCTCAATCTGCGTTAGAATAAAGAAAAAAGGCACGAGGCACATGAGCAGAATTCTTTTCGTACTCTTCGGGGTGCTGCTTTTGGCATCCTGTGGCGGGGGGTCAAAGCAACCGCCCAGCAGACTGAATGACGCGTGCAACATTGCGCGCGAAAAACCCGATTACATCAAAGCCTTCAAAAGCACCGAGCGGAAATGGGGCGTCCCCGTTCACGTTCAGATGGCCACGATTTATCAGGAAAGCCGCTATCGCCATGACGCGCGCACGCCACACAAGTACGTTCTGGGCGTCATTCCGATGGGTCGTCAAAGCAGCGCCTATGGATACGGTCAGGCGCTGGACGGCACTTGGGAAGAATATCAGCGCGAGACCGGCAAGCGCCGGGCCAAGCGGGATCGCATCCGCGATGCGTCCGATTTCATCGGCTGGTACATGAACAAAAGCTACGAGCGGAACGGCATTCACCCCAGCGACACGCGCAACCAGTATCTGGCGTATCACGAAGGCCACACTGGCTTTGCGCGCGGCAGCTACAACAGCAAATCATGGCTGCTCAACGTGGCAAGCGATGTCGACTCACGGGCTCAGCTATATCAGGCGCAATTGGCCAATTGCCGCTATTGATGCCGGTCGGGTCAGCGGTTGTCTGACCCGATTCTGGTCTTGCTGGAAAACACGCGCTGATCGAGATCACCAGTATCGGCCAGCGGTCCCAACAGGACAGTCGTTTGACTGCCCGCATTGTCGTGAATCACCCATTTGCGCAGCTCGACCGGGTTTGCGGTAAACATCAGCTCGATCCGACCGCTTTCCGGGTTCTTCGGGTCCTGAGCCGTCACGACCGTTGCCGTTCCGTCAAAGTCGTGACCAACCACCATATTGGCCTGCCCCAGATTGACGTTACGCGCCAGCACCAACGACAACGGTGTGCGTTTCAGCGGGTATTGTTCAGGCGGTTGGTTTGATTTGGGATCAAATATCTGCACGGTTCCAGCCCGCGCCAGCACAACTGCGCTATTGGGCGGGTCATATTCGAACCGCATCTTTCCCGGTCGCTGCAACCACAGCTTTCCGGTGCTTAGCGAGCCATCATCATTCACCTGGGTGAACGTGGTCTGAACCGTTTTCAACTGGTTCAGATAGTTCGAAATCTGTGACAATGGCAGCTTCTCAGCCGCCCATGCGGCGGGTGCGGCCAGTGTCAGAGCAAGGGCAAAAGCAATCTGTTTCATGAGACCCAGATAAGCGCTCTGCCCTTGTTATTAAATATCCTATTGCTCGGGGACGAGGATTTCGCGTTTGCCCACGTGATTTGCCCCGGAAACAACGCCTTCGTCCTCCATCTGCTCAACCAGCCGGGCGGCTTTGTTGTAGCCGATGGCAAGTTTCCGCTGGATATAGGAGGTCGAGCATTTGCGATCCTTGATCACAATCGCCACCGCCTGATCGTACAGAGCATCCTCACCATTGGTGTTGCCCCCGGTGTTCAGACCCAGAACGGCGTCAATATTGTCAGCCTTTTCCTCGGCCGGGCCATCGACTACGCCGCTCATATAGTCCGGCGGGCCGAACTGTTTGAGATGGTTGACGATTTCTTCGACCTCTTCATCCGAAACGAATGGCCCGTGGCAACGGGTGATCTTGGCACCTCCCGCCATATAGAGCATGTCGCCCTGCCCCAGCAGTTGCTCGGCGCCCATCTCGCCCAGAATGGTGCGGCTGTCGACTTTCGACGTCACCTGGAACGAGATCCGGGTCGGGAAGTTCGCCTTGATCGTGCCGGTGATCACGTCGACCGAGGGGCGCTGCGTAGCCATGATCAGGTGAATACCCGAAGCCCGCGCCATCTGCGCCAGCCTTTGAATACAGGCCTCGATTTCCTTGCCCGCGACCATCATCAGGTCGGCCATCTCGTCAACGATGACGACGATATAAGGCATCGACTCGGGCGCGAATTCCTCGGTCTCGAACATCGGCTCACCGGTTTCATCGTCGAATCCGGTCTGGACCGTGCGGCTGAACATCTCGCCCTTGGCCAGCGCATCTTTCACGCGGCCATTGTAGCCCGCGATGTTGCGCACGCCCATTTTGGACATCTTGCGATAGCGGTCTTCCATCTCGCCCACGACCCATTTCAAAGCGACAACCGCCTTTTTCGGGTCGGTCACAACAGGCGAGAGTAGATGGGGGATGCCGTCATAGACGGACAGCTCCAGCATTTTGGGGTCGATCATAATCAGGCGGCATTCGTCCGGCGTCAGCTTATACAGCAGCGACAGGATCATCGTGTTGATCGCCACCGATTTACCGGACCCCGTGGTCCCCGCGATCAGCAGGTGAGGCATTTTCGCAAGGTTCGCCACAACGGACTCACCCCCGATATCCTTGCCCAAGGCCAGCGGCAGCGCATGGTTGCCATCGCCGAAATCGCGGCTGGCAAGGATTTCGCGCAGCACCACCATCTCGCGGTTTTCATTGGGCAGTTCGATGCCGATGACCGAACGCCCCGGCAGGGTCGAAACCCGCGCCGAAAGCGCGGACATGGACCGCGCGATGTCGTCGGCCAGACCAATCACACGGCTGGCCTTCAGACCCGGCGCGGGTTCCAGTTCATACATGGTCACCACGGGACCCGGTCGAACGCTGACGATCTCACCCTTCACACCATAGTCGTCCAGCACGTTTTCCAGCATCCGCGCGTTTTCTTCCAACGCCTCATCACTGAGGTGATGGCGCTGAATGCTGGCCGGGTTGGACAGCAGACCCAGCGGGGGCAGTTCAAAATCGGAATGCTTGTCTTCGAATGACAACGCGGGCTGCGCCTCGGCCTGTGCCCGGCGCGACGGCGGAGGTGCGCGGCGCACGGGCTGAGCAACAACCGGTTTGCGCGGCTCGGCAACGGGGATCTTCACGGCCTGACGCGGTTGCGGGGCAGGCTCCTCGAACACAGCCTCGTCGTCATAGTCAGGCTCGGCATAATCAGCGTCAGCTACATAGTCCTGCTGCATCTGCCAATCCGCCTGGGGGCTCGCGGTCAGCGGCGGCTCGGACGGCAGCATCGACGAGGTCACGGGCGGTTCGGGCGGCAGCTCATCCGTTGAACCTGCGTTCAGGATCAACGGGTCAGGCCCGCGTCCACGCCCCTTGGTCAGCGGCAGGCTCGGATCAGGCTCGGGGGCCATCTCTCCGGCGGCGACCTTGCGGTTGCGCACCGCAGCCGAGATCTTGGACCGGATGCGATCCTCTTTGGGCATGTCATAGTAGCCCTCGACCGCGACGGGATCGATCAGTTCCGGCTCAGGCATCGGGTCTGGGCGACGGATCAACGAGGGCATCCGCGCCAGAAGACCAAGTTTTGGCTCGGGCTCAGGGTTTTCCAACGCGGGTTCTTCGAAGATCGGATCAGCATAGGCCAGATCATCGTCAAATTCGGCCTGCAGCGGCACATCACGCTCGGCGCGACGTTCGGCCCATTGCGCCCGACGATCCCGCGCCGCCTGCGCGGTCGCCGAAGCGCCCCGGCCCAAAGCGTTCATCAACAGATCATAGGCCATGACAAGACCCAGCAGGAAGGCGCGGAACCCCTTGCGCACGTCCGCTTTGGTAAAGCCCAGCACAAACACGCCCAGCGCCAGCATGCCAACCGCCATCGCCAGCGACATCAGCTTGACCAGAAAATGCGACGAGATCGGCAGCAGCGTCAGCAATGCCCCCATCACAGTGTCGCCAAACAGGCCGCCCAGCCCATAGCTATGCGTTGCGCGCCACTCGGTTCCGGGCACCAAGGTCGCTGCATAAACTGCCAAAACGGCGATCCAGATCGGAGCGAAAATCAGGCGGGCAATCGCACGGTCCTCGCCGAAATGACCAGCGAAACGCACACCCCATGTGACCAGAACCAGCGCCAGACCAAAGCTGCCCCAGCCCACAATCATGAACAACGGCGCAGCGATCGAGGCACCTGCGCGCCCCATCCAGTTCTGTACAGCTGCGTCGGTCGACACCATCCAGTTCGGATCATCCGGCGTATAGGACCAGACCATCGCGGCAGAAGCCAACCCCAACAGGATCAGGGCGATCCCGATCAGTTCCTTACTGCGCCGCTCGATCGCAGCCTGAGTGGTGCTGTCCAATAACGGGTCGCGGTTGCGCGCGTTCAATGATGCCATTTTGCCCTCGTACCTCACGAATAGATGCAGTCGCGGAGCGTGATCAGCCCGCGCTTCATCTCTGTTTTTGGGGCCACCATGGCGACCCGGATAAATTGCTCGCCCGGGTTTTGCCCCGGATCACCTTGAGAAAGATACGCCCCCGGCAGAACCCGAACCCCGGTCTCTTGCCAAAGCTTCAATGCCGTTTCTTCGCCGTTCTCGACTGGCAGCCACAGGAAGAACCCGGCCTCGGGGGCATATAGCCCTGCACGCCTGCGAAAACCTCATCCGCGATGGCGTATTTTTCCTGATAAAGCGCGCGGTTTTCCTGCACATGCACCTCGTCCGCCCAAACCTTGGCGGCGGCAGCATGCAAGGGTGCGGGCAGCGGCGCACCCGCATAGCTGCGCAGCAGTTTGACCCGGCTGATCGTCTCGGGCCCGCCCGCGATCAGGCCTGACCGCAACCCGGCCAGATTTGAACGCTTGGACAAAGAGTTGAACAGCGTAACCCGCTCGGGATCAGCACCCAGTTCCTGCGCAACGGTCAGCGCGCCCACCGGGGCAGTATCGCGATAGATCTCGGAATAGCATTCATCGGCGAAGATGCGGAAATCGTATTTCTCGGCCAATTGGATCAGTTCAGCCCAGTAATCGCGCGAGGCAACAGCCCCCTGCGGGTTCGCGGGCGAACAGATATAGGCCACGGCGGTGCGGTTCAGCACCTCTTCGGGCAGGCCCGCATAATCCGGCAGATGGCCGGTCGCAGCGGTCGCGGGCACAAAATAGGGCTGCGCCTGCACCGAGATCGAGGCGACCATATAAACCTGATAAAACGGGTTCGGGCATAGGATGATCGGCTGCTGGCCGTTCTTCTGCTCGGGGCACAGCGCCATTGCGGCATTGTAAAGCCCCTCGCGCGTGCCATTCAGCGCCATCACATTGGCATCTGCATCCATCGACACGCCGTAGCGGCGATTGACCCAGTCCGCGATTGCACCGCGCAGCGCGGGCGAGCCCTCGTTCGGGGGATAGCCCTGAAACCCGGCAGCGTTTTCCATGATCACGTCGGTCACCCAAGATGGGAAATCGTGCTTGGGCTCGCCAATGGTCATGTGAACGACGTCACCGCCCGGTTGATGATGATCCAACAGGGCGCGCAGACGCGGGAATGCATAGTCCGGTAGGTTCGAAAACCGCTCGGGGAAATTCATGATACTGCCTCAATATCGGGGTCATTTTTCGCCCCGTTTCTTGGCAGATTACAGATCGCGCCCTGCTTCGTCCAGACAAAGAGGTTCCGAATCAGGGGATTGTGGCATTCAGGTCAAAGCGGCCTCTGCTGCTGATCCCACCCGCAGCAGCGCCTCTTCCGACCCCGGATAGCCCAGCATCATCAGCCCACAGCCGGGTGTGCCTGTTGGCAGCGTTAGCGCCGCCAACCCCATTAGGTTGCCGATCCGTGTGTTGCGCAAGGACAAGAGATTCTCGGTGATATAGTAGTCATGATCGTTCATCAGCCGGTCCAGATTGGGCGGCAGGATCGGGGCCGTCGGCGCAAGCACCGCATCAAACCCGGCGGTTGCAGCATCCCATGCCTGCCGGCAGGCGGTCAGTTTCGACCATGCGGCCACGTAATCGGGCCCCGAGAACCCCTTGCCCATGCGGAACCGTTCAAGGATTTCGGGATACATCGCCTCGGGGTTCGCCTCGATCACGTCGCGCCAAAGCCCATAGGCTTCGGTTGTATAGAGCACGCCAGTCAAGCCCATCGCGTCGTTTAGCTCGGGCACGTCAAGCGGGACAATCTCGGCTCCGGCTTCTTTCAGACGGGCCAGCGCATCGTCATAGGCTTTGGCCGGAGCCTCGCGCAGATCGTCCTTGACCACGTTCTGCAGGTCGGCAAAGCGGCGGCCTTTCAGGGACACCCCGCGCAGATCAGCCGGGGTTTTGCCTTCAAGCGCGGCCAGCATATGCGCGGCGTCCTCGACCGACCGCGCCAAAGGTCCAACCGTATCGAACTTCAGACACAGCGGCACGACGCCCTCAAGACTGACGCGCCCCGCCGTGGTTTTCAGGCCCACCAGATCGTTCCATGCCGACGGAATCCGCACCGACCCGCCGGTGTCGGACCCGATCCCGCAGGCCGCAAGCCCCCAAGCCACCGAAGCCCCAGCCCCCGAGGAGGACCCCCCCGGCACGGCAGCTTCGTCATTCACACAAGGCGGCGTCGCCGTGATCGGGTTCAGACCCAGACCCGAAAAGGCCAGCTCGCTCATATGGGTCTTGCCCAGACAGACCGTGCCCATGGCGGTTGCGTTGCGCAGGACCTTTGCATCCGCCCCCGGCACGCGGCCTTTCAGCAGGGCCGAGCCAGCTTCGGTCCCGACACCCGCGGTATCAAACAGGTCTTTCCAGCTGATCGGAACGCCATCCAGCAAGGACCGGCGCAAGCCAAGCTTGGCGCGCTCTTGCGCTGCATGGGCCTCGGCACGGGCGCGATCATGGGTGACACGGGCGTAGATGCGATCCCGGTGCGCGTGGGCGTCGATGGCGCTTAGATAGGTCTCGGTCAACTCAACCGGATCAATCTGCCCCATTCCGATGCCTCGGCCCAGATCACATGCCGTCATGGTCAGCCAGTCTTGCATCCTGCCCCCTCCCGTTTCAGTCCGTGATCGGACGGTAGCGACAGGACCGCACATGGACAATCCCGAAAGGGCGCGCATATTGCAGCGCATGGAACACAGATCCGACATCCTGATCGTTGGCGGCGGGCTGAACGGCCCGGCCCTTGCACTGGCGCTGGCCCAAACCGGGCATTCGGTGACCGTTGTCGATGCGCTGGCCGAGAAGGTGCGCAAGAACGCGGCGTTTGACGGGCGCGCCTATGCGCTGGCGCTGGCCTCGCAACGCTTGCTGGACGCGATTGGCGTTTGGGAAAAGGTCGAGGACCACGCCCAGCCGATGCTTGAGATCAAGGTCACCGATGGCCATGCCGGTGCGGGTCCTTCACCGTTTTTCATGCATTTCGATCATGCCGAGATCGAAGAAGGTCCGATGGGCTATATGGTCGAGGATCGCCATCTTCGGCGGGCCTTTCTTGAGGCGATGGCCGAGCAGGACGGGATCACTGAGATCAGCGGCAAAACGGTGGTGTCTCAGGACATTTCGTCCACCGGAGCAACGCTGACGCTGGACGACGGGTCGACCCTGTCCGGCAGCCTTTTGGTCGGCTGCGACGGTCGCCGCAGCGGCACCGCCGCGCGGGCCGGGATCAAGCGGACCGGTTGGGACTATGGCCAGACCGCTCTGGTCTGTGCCATCGAACACGAGCTGCCCCATCACGGTATCGCCCATCAGTTCTTCATGCCCCCCGGCCCGTTGGCGATTCTGCCGCTGACCGGCAACCGCAGTTCCATCGTCTGGAGCGAACGCACAGAGACGGCGGGCCAGATCAACGCCCTGTCCGAGGCCGACTACCTTCAGGTCCTGCGCCCGCGCTTTGGCGATTTCCTTGGCGATATCCGCCTGCAGGGCGACCGGTTCACCTATCCGCTGAACCTGACCATCGCCAATTCGTTTATCGCAAACCGGCTGGCCCTGGTCGGAGACGCCGCCCACGGGATGCACCCGATCGCCGGGCAGGGCCTGAACGCAGGCCTGCGCGATGTGGGGGCCTTGGCCGAAGTCCTGACCCTTGCAGGTCGACGTGGCGAGGATATCGGATCGACCCTCGTGCTGGAGCGTTATCAGGAATGGCGCCGGTTCGACACGGCGTCGCTTGCGATGGCGACGGATGTTTTCAACAAGCTGTTTTCAAACGACAATCCGCTACTGCGCATGGGCCGTGATATCGGTATGGGTATCGTCGGATCGCTGCCCGGACTGCGACGCGGTTTCGTGCGCGAGGCTGCGGGCCTGACCGGAGACCTGCCGAAGCTGCTGCAGGGGCGTCCGATTTAGTCCAGTTCCCGCGCCTCATCCACCAGCATCACCGGGATGCCGTTACGGATGGGAAAGGCCAGACCGGCGGCTTTGGACACCAGTTCCTGCCGCTCAGCATCGTAGTGCAGGGTCGTGTGAGTCTGCGGGCAAATCAACGCCTCAAGCATATGACGGTCAAAGGTGTTTTCGGCTTCGCTCATTGCAGTTTTTCCTCGCTCGATCCGCCGCGCATGGCGAATTCGATCAATGTCACCAGGGTCTCGCGCCGTGTGCGCAGGCAGGGGGCTTCCAGCAGGGCTTGCTTTTCTTCCGGGTCGAACTCCAGCATCATCGACAGCGAGTTGACCAAAAGCTCGTCATCGGCATCCTTCATTGTGTCCCAATCGGTGGACAACTGGCGTGAGGCGAAAAACCGCTCCAACAAAGCCAGAAACCGATCGCGATTCAACCTGTCATCCACCTCGGCCTTGCCCAGATCGCGGTCGAACCCGTCCCAAGACACCGAAGCGCGGCGATACGGGGTAAAACTGTCCAGTTCGGTCCGGACGCGGAAACGTGAAATACCAGTGAGCGTGATCAGGTAACGGCCATCTTCCGTTTCCGAAAACTGGGTGATGCGACCTGCACAACCGATTTTGTGCAGCTTGGTCTCATCGCCCTGACAGGTGTTCGGCTGTACCATTCCGATCAAACGCTCGGGCGTTTTCAGCGCGTCATCCAGCATCTGCAGATAACGCGGCTCAAAAATATGCAGCGGCAAACGGGACCGGGGCAACAACAGCGCTCCGGGCAAAGGAAACACGGATACCGTGTCCGGCAGATCAGCGGGATGCATCATACAGTCGAGTCTAGCCCTGATCGGGTTTTAGGCAAATATCATCGAGCTGAGCTTGCGCCGTCCATTCAGGACAATCGGATCATTGGGCTTGGCTGCGTCGAAGATCGTGAACAGCTGCGTCTTGGCCGCGCCCTCATTCCACTCGCGATCGCGGCGGAACAGCTCCAACAACTGGGCAACGGCCTCTTCCACGTCACCATTGGCGTGCAGAGCCTGTGCCAGATCGAAACGAGCCTGATGATTGTCGGGTTCAGCCTCAACCGCAGCAGTCAGTTCGCCCACCGGGCCTGCATCGGCAGCCTGCTTGGCCAGTTCCAACTGGGCATGGGCCGCCTCAACCTCGGGTGAGGTCGAAATCTCGGCCGGAGCGCCATTGAGGATCGCCTCTGCCTGATCCAGATCGCCCAGCGCGATATGCGCGCGCACCAGCCCACCATAGGCCGCAGCGTGGTTCGGATCTTCGCCCAGAATCGCCGCAAAGGTCTGCGCCGCGTCCACGGCGGCCCCGTCGGTCAGCATTTCTTCGGCAGCCTGAACCGCATCGTCCAACTGACCACCGGGGCTTTCACCGCCGGCAGCTTCGATCACGCGGTCGATGAACGCCTTGATCTCGGACCCCGGCAGCGCGCCCTGAAACCCGTCGATCGGTTGGCCCTTGTGGAACGCATAGACAGTAGGAATCGACTGAATGCGCAGCTGTCCTGCGATCATCTGCGCCTCATCCACGTTGATCTTGACCATCTTCACCGCCCCTTTGGCGGCGGTCACGGCCTCTTCCAGCGCGGGGCCCAGCGTTTTACAGGGACCACACCAGGGGGCCCAGAAATCGACGATGATCGGCATCTCTTGCGAAGCTTCGACCACATCGGCCATGAAGGTGGCCTCGGTCCCGTCCTTGATCAGATCGGTGGTATCAGAGCTGGCTGCGCCGTTCAGAAGGTCCATGGCATTATCTCTCTGGTTCGTATTTGCGCCCTATATGCCGTCGCTCGGATCAGAAACCAAGGGCTGTATCGGGCGATTTTGCATCAATCAGACGTCGAATGTCGCAAAAACCGGCGCGTGATCGCTGGGTTTCTCCCATCCGCGGGCATCGCGCAGAACGCGGCTGGAATGGCCCGCGTTCGAGATATCGGGCGTCGCCCACACATGATCCAGCCTGCGCCCCTTGTCCGCAGCATCCCAATCGCGCGCGCGATAGGACCACCAGCTATAGAGCTGACCGTCAGGAATATCCTGCCGGGTGATATCGACCCAGCCGCCTGCATCCTGCGTCTCGGCCAGCGTCTCCACCTCGATCGGGGTATGCGAAACCACCTTGAGCAGTTGCTTGTGCGACCACACATCATCTTCGCGCGGGGCGATGTTCAGATCACCGACCAGAACCGTCTTTTCCGGCTTTTCCGCATGGAACCAGTCGCGCATATCGGTCAGGTAATCCAGTTTCTGGCCAAACTTCTCATTCACCTCACGGTCCGGCACATCACCCCCGGCAGGGACATAGAAATTGTGGATGGTCACACCATTTTCCAGCCGCCCCGCGATATGGCGCGCATGCCCGAGACCGGCAAAATCCTTGTCACCCACTTCCTCGATCGGCAACCGGGACAGGATTGCCACGCCGTTATAGCCCTTCTGCCCCCGCGCGATCATGTGCGTATACCCCAGCGCGGCGAAGCCTTCGGTCGGAATCTTCTCGACAGGCGATTTGCACTCTTGCAGGCACAGGACGTCCGGGGCCTCTTCCTGCAGCAATTTCAGAACGATAGGCTCGCGCAGACGGACCGAGTTGATGTTCCAAGTCGCAAGGGTGAAGGGCATGAGCGGCGTTTCCTTTGTCGGGTTGGCGCACCCTAGCGCGGGTCTTGTCGCAGTGCCACGACAAAAAAAGGCCGGGCCATCAGGCCCGGCAGTCCAACAGGGAGGTGCATGTCATGACCCGGACATGCGCGGGATGGGAGTAACTTAATTATGCCTTCAGGGTATCACTTTGATCCAAGTCAATCCACCACAGATCAAGACACCAAACGATATCCGCCAGATTCTGTGACCAAAAGGCGCGCATTCGACGGATCGGGCTCGATCTTCTGGCGCAGGCGATAGATGTGGGTTTCAAGCGTATGGGTGGTGACACCGGCGTTATAGCCCCAAACCTCATGCAGCAGCACATCGCGGGCCACCACGCCATCCGTCGATCGGTAGAGGAACTTGAGAATATTCGTCTCTTTCTCGGTCAGGCGGATTTTTCTGTCATCCTCGGTCATCAGCATTTTCATGGCCGGTTTGAACGTGTAGGGGCCAAGCACAAAGACCGCGTCCTCGGATTGTTCATGCTGGCGCAGCTGTGCGCGAATGCGGGCCAAAAGAACCGGGAATTTGAAAGGCTTAGGCACATAGTCGTTTGCCCCTGCATCCAGACCAAGGATGGTATCGGCATCGCTGTCATGGCCCGTCAGCATCAGGATCGGGCTTTTGACACCCTGCTTGCGCATCAGGCGGCACAGCTCGCGGCCATCAGTATCGGGCAGCCCGACATCCAGAATGACCAGATCATAAATCGCTTCGCGCGCACGCTCCATCGCGGATGCGCCGTCAGAGGCTTCGAACACATCGAAGTCTTCTGTCATCACAAGTTGCTCACTCAGCGCTTCGCGCAGGTCTTCGTCATCATCCACCAGCAGGATTTTCTTAAGCTGTGCCATCTGCGGTCCTCCTAAGCCTTTTCAACCAATTGCGTATAGGGAGCGCAATCAGCAAGCTTTGCTGCAATGGTCTCACGCCCTCGTGTCTGAGTGATAGGAATTGTTTCACATTCCTGCATCATCAGGTTAGGAAAAGGCCGGATCGTTACAGGGTAACATGCATGAGTCTCTTTCCCGACATCACCGAGTTGCTGGCGCGCGCGCGGGCTGATCTGCGCATGGGCGTACCGGTGGTTCTGACCGATGACACCGGATTCAGCGTTCTTGCGCTGGCCTCGGAAACGCTCAGCCCGCAACGCTTGGCCGATCTACGAGGTTTGGGCAGCGCACCTGTGGTGGCGGTCACGGTCCGACGTGCAGAAACACTGAAAGCGCGGGCCTATGACCGAGATCTGGCGCGCATCATGATACCTGCAGACGTGGATCTGAGTTGGGTCCAGGCGGTTGCCGATCCGTCAGATGACCTGAGCGCACCGATGAAAGGCCCGCTCATGACCGAGCGGCACGGCAGCGCCAATCTGCATCGGATTGCAATCGCATTGACCAAATCAGCCCGGCTGCTGCCTGCTGCTGTGGTCGTCCCTGTCGAAGATGGCCGCACATTCGCCGCTACCCACAGCCTGACCTGCGTCGACCACACCCGCGCCGCGCCGCATCTGGCAGATCGCAGCGCCCTGCACCCCGTGGTCGCGGCCCGGCTGCCGATGGAAGTGTCCGAGGCCGGGCGACTGCATGTTTTCCGCCCCGAAGATGGCGGCGAAGAGCATTACGCCGTCGAGATCGGGCGCCCTGATCGAGACAAACCAGTTCTCGCACGGCTGCATTCGGCCTGCTTCACCGGTGACCTGATGGGCAGCCTGAAATGTGATTGCGGCCCGCAGTTGCGCGGCGCTCTTGCGCAGATGGGAACCGAAGGGGCGGGCGTTCTGTTGTATCTTAATCAAGAGGGGCGCGGGATTGGGCTGGCCAACAAGATGCGGGCCTATTTCCTGCAGGATCAGGGCTTTGACACGGTCGAAGCCAACCATCGGCTGGGCTTTGAGGATGATGAACGGGATTTCCGGCTGGGTTCTGACATCCTGAAATCGCTTGGTTTCAATTCGGTGCGGCTGTTGACCAACAACCCTGCCAAGATCGCAATGATGGAGCGGACCGGGATCGCCGTCACGGAACGCGTCCCTCTGAAGGTTGGTGAAACCGACCACAATCGCGGGTATCTGGCCACGAAAGCTGCTAAATCGGGTCATCTACTGTGACACCGGACGACCTTGTTCTGACGCCACGTGGTATCCGCTTTGCCGGTCGCATCTTTCCTTGTGCTATCGGCAAAGGCGGGTTGAGCACAACAAAGCGCGAAGGTGATGGCGCGACGCCGGTCGGAACCCACCACATTGTTGGAATGCTCTATCGTGCGGATCGCATGGCGCGACCTGCTGCTTGGGCCCGACCGATTGGTCCGGGTGATCTTTGGTCAGATGACGGGCACGATAAGGCCTATAACACTCTCGTCCGGGCCCCTTACGCATTCAGTCACGAGCGGCTGCAGCGCGCCGATCCGCTTTATGATCTTATCCTGATCACGGATTGGAACTGGCCTGATGCGAAGCCCGGCCACGGCTCTGCCATCTTCCTGCATCAGTGGCGTCGACCACGCTATCCGACCGAGGGCTGTGTTGCATTCCGGCGCGATCACCTGAGATGGATCGCTAAAAACATCGCCCCCGGCACGCGGCTGATTATCCCCGGGGCCCGATCCGCTCGCCGAAAATAGCGGACCCGACCCGGATATGCGTTGCGCCCAGAGCGATCGCAGTTTCGAAATCGCCGCTCATTCCCATCGAGAGGCCGTCCAGACCATTGCGTTCTGCGATCTTGCTCAGCAAGGCAAAGTGGAGCGCAGGTTCTTCATCGACCGGGGGCAGGCACATGAGCCCACGCACAGGTAAGTCCAACGCCCGACACTCGGACACAAACGCGTCAGCATCAGCAGGTAGTATGCCCGCCTTTTGCTCTTCTTCACCTGTATTGACTTGAATGAACAGGTCCGGACAGGATCCAACTTCCTGCGCGAGCCGAGCCAGCGTTTTCGCCAGTTTCGGGCGGTCGAGTGAATGAATGGCGTCGCAAAGCTCTATTGCCTGCCGCGCCTTGTTCGTTTGTAAGGGGCCGATCAGATGGAGCTGCACGTCGGAAAACTGTTCCCGGAATGCAGGCCATTTCCCGGCCGCCTCCTGAACACGATTCTCTCCGAAACACCTGTGCCCTTGGTTCAGAACCGCCTCGACCCGTTTATTGGGCTGCACCTTGGACACGGCGATCAAATGTACCGATCCAACTGCACGCCCCGCGGCAGCTTCGGCTTTGGCAATGCGGTCGGTGATTTCTTGCAGCGACATAGGGCCCTCGTCTTTGTGGTTGGCGCAGAAAAACACCATGTGGGCACAAAAGAAAAGGGCAGGCCAAAAGGCCTGCCCCTGAACCTTGCGGTTTAGATCAGCTTAGAAGCTGAACTGAACACCCAGGTCAGCAACGGTGAAGCGGTCGCCGTCGCCAACGCGGTTGGTGCCTACGCCGCCACGCAGCGATACGCCGCCGCCCAGGTCATAGATCGCGCCCAGGCCAAAGGCTTGGGTGTCGAATTCAGCGTTACCGTCACCGTACGAGAAGATAACCTGAGTAGCTGCGCCAACGTTGTAGTTCGCCGACAGACCCCAGAAGGTGTCGAACACCAGGTCATCCGGGTCGCCGTCCGAGCTTTCGTTACCAACCAGAGCCGTCACGGTCAGATCACCGAACGAAACGTTACCGGTCAGAACGACCATGTCAGCGTCTGCGTCGACGGTGGTTGCGTTCGCGTCATCAATGGTGCCATCGGGGAGGATGGCTGCGATGTCAGCGGTCAGATCGTTGGTTTCGGCATAACCGATTGCAACGCCCCAGTTGTCAGCTGCGTAAGATGCACTGATGCCCCACTGCTCGGAGTCACCGGTTTCCCAAACGAAATCGTCTGCGATGATTTCGTAGTCGTCGCCTGCGTCATCGCCCGAGTACGAAGCAGCGATGGTGACGCCGCCGAAGGTGTAACCAGCGTAAACACCGTTTTCGCCCGAACCGGTCGAGGTGTAAGCGTCAAACGCGAAGTCGTTACCAACGTACTGACCGGTGAACAGGGTCAGGCCCGGCTCGAAGCCGTAGTAGTCTTGCAGGTTGTCGATCACGCCGGCGATGTTGCCAACGTCAACACGCAGACCGCCGTACTCGGTGGTGAAGCGCGCGCCGTTCAGACCAGCCGAGCTTGCCGAACCGTCACCATTGTCGTCAGCTTGCAGACGAACACGTGCCGAGAATGCGACGCCGCCGTCGGTTTCTGCGTTACCGTCGATGTTCAGACGGAAGCGCGATTCCAGGAACGCGTCATCTTCGTCGGTGGTTGTTACGCTGCGAACGGTCGAAATCGCGCCAGTGGTTGTATCAGCAACGCTGCTCGACGAGATCTCGGTCGAAGCGTTGTCTTCGATATACTGGATACCAAAGCGACCAAAACCGCTGAAGTTGATTTCTGCGGAAGCAACACCGGCGGTCGCGACCAGCGCGGTAGTTGCGAAGAGAACTTTTTTCATCTTGTTTCCCTCGGTTTCAAAGTTTTTCTACTCGACACATGCAAAGCAAGCGTCTCAGCACGGACACCGTTTCGCTTTTTTTGCCCCCATTGCGCAAGCTTGGCATAAACGCTCTGACCTCTTTCAGCCCGAATTGGTGCAAGGATGCCACAGTCAGATTTGGCCCCCTTCGACCACGCCGCGCGTGATCGCCAGCGAAGATTAAGCTTGTTGCCGCGCCAGACCTTCTCTAGGAGTGTTTCGCGATGATGTCCCAACGAGTGATACAGGACCTGCCGACCATGCGCACGCTGACGATTTCTTGCTTGATCATGGCAACTGCTGCCCTTTCGGCCTGCAACGCGTTTCGAGACAACCCGCGCTCGGCAAATGAGGGCCGCATCGGCGGAAATACTGAAGAGCGCGAACTGAATGATCCCGAGCGTGCCACAATCTGGGACGTCTTCGGCCCCAACACGAACGAACAGGTCACTCAGGTCAATCGCTATCTGTGGTCTGCTTCGCTGGATGTTCTGAATTTCCTGCCAATCCAAGAGGTTGATCCCTTCACAGGCGTGATCGTCACCGGATATGGCACACCTCCGGGTGGCGGACGGCAATATCGCGCAACCGTTCATATCAGCGACCCCGCCCTTGCAGCCCGGTCGCTGTCGGTGTCGCTGCAGACCAGCGGAGGGGCTCCGGTCAGTGCTGCAACCAGCCGCGCGGTCGAGGACGCGATCCTGTCCCGCGCGCGGCAGCTACGGATTGCGGACAACAAGTTCTAGTAACCCGCCGGAAATCACTCTAATACCACGCCGGGCTCTGTCCCGGCGTTTTCATTCACGAAGGACCGCACGATGTCGCGCTACTCGGCCACCGAAATCGAAGCAAAATGGCAAGAGGCCTGGGACAAGGCCGGAATCTTCACCGCCAACCACAAGGCGGACAAGCCGAAATACTATGTGCTTGAAATGTTCCCCTACCCGTCAGGCCGCATTCACATGGGCCACGTGCGCAACTACACGATGGGCGACGTGATCGCGCGGCACAAGCTGGCGACGGGTCACAACGTGCTGCACCCGATGGGTTGGGATGCCTTCGGGATGCCTGCCGAGAACGCCGCGATGGCCATTGGCGGTCACCCCAAAGACTGGACCTATGGCAACATCGCCGACATGCGCGGGCAGATGAAACCTCTGGGCCTCTCGATCGACTGGTCGCGCGAATTCGCCACCTGTGATCCGGAGTATTACGGCCAGCAGCAGGCTCTGTTTCTGGATATGCTTGAGGCCGGTTTGGTCTATCGCAAGAACGCCGTGGTGAACTGGGACCCGGTCGATATGACCGTTCTGGCTAACGAGCAGGTGGAAAACGGGCGCGGATGGCGCTCGGGCGCTTTGGTAGAACGTCGCGAGCTGACCCAGTGGTTCTTTAAGATCTCCGAATATTCCGAGGAACTTCTGGACGCGTTGGATACTCTGGACAACTGGCCCGCCAAAGTCCGGTTGATGCAGGAAAATTGGATCGGCAAGTCGCGCGGTCTGCAATTCGGCTTTGAACGCACCGATGGCGGAGAGCCAATCACCGTCTATACGACTCGCCCCGACACCCTGCTGGGCGCGTCTTTCGTCGGCATCTCGCCGGATCACCCGATTGCCAAACAGCTTGAGGCCCAAAACCCCGAAGTTGCTGAATTCGTGGCCGAATGCCGCAAGGGTGGCACCACGGAAGAGGCCATCGAAACCGCTGAAAAGCTGGGCTACGACACTGGTATCACCGTCAAGCACCCTCTGGATCCGAATTGGGAACTGCCGGTCTGGATCGCGAATTTTATCCTGATGGATTACGGCACCGGCGCGATTTTTGCCTGCCCGGCGCATGACCAGCGCGACCTCGATTTCTGCCGCAAATATGGGTTACCGGTTGTTGATACCTTCTTCGCACTCGACGATGACACTCCGGTCGACAAGATCGCCTTCGTCCCTCCGAAAACCGAGAAAGTCCGCTGGGTCAACCATTTCGCCGGCCTGAACGAAGCAACCGGCGACGAGGCCATCAACGCCACCGTCGATTTCGCCGAAAAGGCTGGTTGGGGCGAAGGTGTCACCAAATACCGCCTGCGCGATTGGGGCTTGAGCCGTCAGCGCTATTGGGGCTGCCCGATTCCCGTCGTGCATTGCGACGCCTGCGGCGTGGTACCCGAGAAGAAAGAAAACCTGCCGGTCCGCCTGCCCGACGATGTCAGTTTTGACAAACCCGGCAACCCGCTGGACCGTCACCCGACTTGGCGCGACTGCGCATGCCCGAAATGTGGCGCCCCTGCCAAGCGCGAAACCGACACGATGGATACCTTCGTCGATTCGTCGTGGTACTTCGCCCGCTTCACCGCACCCCGCGCGGACACGCCCACCGATCTGGCCGAGGCCGAATACTGGATGAATGTCGACCAGTATATCGGCGGCATCGAGCACGCGATTCTGCACCTGCTCTATTCCCGCTTCTTCGCACGCGCGATGAACATCACCGGCCACCTGCCGAAAGCGGCCATCGAACCGTTCGACGCGCTGTTCACTCAAGGAATGGTGACGCACGAGATTTATCAGACCCGCGACGCCAATGGCCGCCCGGTCTACCACCTGCCCGAGGACGTGACCGACGGCAAACTGGCCGACGGCACCGAGGTCGAGATCATCCCCTCGGCCAAAATGTCCAAATCCAAGAAGAACGTGGTGGACCCGGTCAGCATTATCTCGGCCTTTGGGGCTGACACCGCCCGTTGGTTCGTCCTGTCTGATTCGCCGCCTGAACGGGATGTGGAATGGACTGCCTCCGGTGCCGAGGCAGCGTTCAAACACCTCAGCCGCGTGTATCGCATCGCGTCCGAGATTGCCGATTCGAGCGCGCCTGCCAATGCCGAGGATGAACCCCTGCTGCGCGAGATGCATAAGGCCATCCGCGATGTGTCCGGGGGCGTCGAATCCTTTGGTTTCAACGCGTCGATCGCCAAGCTCTATGCGTTTACCAACACATTGGCCAAGTCCAAAGCGGGCACAGACGCCAAACGCCAAGCCGCCAAAACGCTGGCCCAACTGATGTCACCAATGACGCCACACCTGTCCGAAGAACTTTGGCAGATGCTGGGTGGCGAAGGCTTGGTCGCAACCGCACCCTGGCCCGTAGCAGACGAGGCGATGCTGATCGACGACACGGTCACCTTGCCGATCCAGATCAACGGCAAACGCCGCGCGGAAATCAGCGTGGCGAAAGATCTGGACAAGGCCGAGGTTGAAAAAATCGCGCTCAGCACCGAAGCTGTACAAAAGGCGCTGGAGGGCGCCGCGCCGAAGAAAGTGATTGTCGTGCCGGGCCGGATCGTAAATGTCGTCGTTTGACCGCAGAACCGTTATATTCATGCCGCTGGCGCTGGCCGCCTGCGGATTTCAGCCGGTCTATGCCCCCGGTGGATCAGGGGCGGCGCTGGACGGTAAAGTAGCCGTCTCAGCACCCAATACCGTCGACAGTTTTCTGCTGGTTCAGAATCTGGAGCGCCGACTGGGGCGCAGTGCTACTTCGGGGAGCGACTATGCGCTGAACGTCGATGTCTCGACCGTCACGCGCGCGGCCGCGATTACAACCTCGAACGAAACAACGCGATACACCATCGACGGACGCGCCGAATATGCGCTGACGTCCAGCAGCACGGGCCAAGTTCTGGCTTCGGGCACGGTCGCCGATTTTGTCGGATATTCTGCCGCAGGGTCCACCGTCTCGACACTGGCCGATGAGCGGGATGCCAAGGAACGGCTGATGGTGATCCTGTCGGACCAAATCGTGACCCGCCTCTACGCCACCCCGGGCCTGACCACATGAAGCTGAACCCGCGCGAGGCCGACGGCTATTTTGCCAAGCCGGACGCGGACAAGACCGGTTTGCTGATCTACGGGGCCGACGCGATGCGCGTCGCACTGAAGCGGCAACAGGTTCTGACGGCGCTTTTGGGCCCCGGCGCGGAAGAGGAAATGCGCCTGACCCGTATCCCCGGAGGTGACCTGCGCGGTGATCCTGCGCTGTTGCTGGACGCGGTTAAGGCTGTAGGCTTTTTCCCTGGCCCACGCGCCGTCTTTGTCGAAGACGCGACCGAAACCGCCGCCCCCGCGATCCTTGCCGCGCTGGAAGACTGGGCCGCAGGCGACGCGCAGATCATCGTCACGGCGGGGCAACTCAAGCCCAGCTCAAAAATCCGCAAGGCGTTCGAGGGGCACTCGAACGGCTATGCGGTGGGCATCTATGACGATCCCCCCTCGCGGGCCGAGGTTGAGCGGATTGTCTCGCAGGCCGGATTGCAGAACATCCCGCGTGATTCGATGTCGGCGCTCAGCGAGTTGGCTTTGTCGCTCAGCCCCGGAGACTTCACGCAAACGGTTGAAAAACTGGCGCTTTACAAGCGCGGGGATGCGTCCGAGCTGAGCCTTGAGGATATCGAAGCCTGCGCCCCGCGCTCGACCGAGGCCGGCTTGGATGATGTGTTGAACGTGGTTGCCGAGGGCCGCGCCGGTGAGATTGGTCCGCTGATCCGGCGGCTACAGGCACAGGGCACCAATGGTGTGACGCTGTGCATCGGGGCGACCCGGCATTTCCGGACGCTTTATGCCTGCGCCGCCGATCCCGGCGGTGCCGCGCAGGGCATCGGCAAGCTGCGCCCCCCCGTCTATGGCAAACGGCGCGACCGCATCCTGCGACAGGCGCAGGGCTGGGGTGCGGCCAAGCTGCAGACGGCGCTCACGGTGCTGACGGATACCGATTTGTCGTTGCGCTCTGCTGGTCAGACCGCGCCCGCCATGGCGCTGGTTGAACGGGCGATGATCCGTCTGGCGATGCTGGCACGCTCAGGCTGAGCGCGCGTCCAGCCAAGCCGCCGCCGACCGTCCGGCCCAACGACCCGTGGCCAGACAGGCGGTCAGCAGATAGCCGCCGGTCGGGGCTTCCCAGTCCAGCATCTCTCCGGCGCAGAACACTCCGGGCATCGCGTTCAGCATCAGGCGGTCGTTCATCGCGCTGCGGGACACGCCGCCTGCGGTCGAAATCGCCTCGTCCATTGGCCGCAGCCCTGCGTGTCGGATCAGCAGGTGTTTCAATGTCGTGATCCAATCAGCTTGGGTCAGCGTCTGGCCCTTGGTCATCTCGTGAAACAGGGCAATTTTCTGCGGCGGCAGGCGCAGAGTGTTTTTCAACCAATGCGACAGGGTCGCCTTCGGCTTTTTCGATGCCAGACGCGCCTGCAACGTCTCAACAGTGACATCCGGGACCAGATCGACGAACAACGGCGCGGCATCACGCAGGGCAGGCGTCAGCGCGTAAACCCCGCCGCCTTCCAGACCCTTGGCGGAAATCGCGGCCTCCCCCCGACCGGTCAGATCACCGGCCATCCAACGCACCGATTTCAGCGCGGCCCCAAAATGGGGCTGCATGTAGGGGCTCCAATCCACCGATAGCGCCGAATTCGACGGGGCAAACGGAGCAAGATCGACGCCTTGATCCAGCAGGGTCGTAGCCCATGCGCCATCCGATCCCAACCGCGCCCAGCTGGCCCCGCCCAGTGCCAATATCGTAGTGTCTGAATTAAGCGCCTGCGCGCCATCCGGCGTGTCAAACACCAGTGCATCCTCTTGCCAACCAACCCAGCGCCAGCGGGTGCGAATCTGCACTCCGCCAGCCTCCAGCCGCGCCAGCCACGCGCGCAGAAGGGGTGACGCCTTCATCGCTTTGGGAAACACACGGCCCGTCGAGCCGGTAAACATCTCCTGCCCCAGATCCTGTGCCCACGCCGTCACCGCCTGCGCATCAAACTCCCGGATCATGGGGCGTAACCATGCCCCAGCCTCACCATAGGCGTTCATCAACGTGACAAAGGGCTCATCCTTGGTCAGGTTCAACCCCGATTTTCCCGCCATCAGGAACTTGCGCGCGACCGAGGGTTTTGCGTCGGCCACCAGCACCTGATGTCCGGCACTGGCCAGTTGCTCAGCCGCCATCAGCCCTGCGGGGCCTGCACCGATCACCACTGCTTGCGCCATTGCGCCCCTCTTGCCCTGCCCGCGCATCAGCGCGAGATTACACCTATGGCGAACCCTGATCCGATCTGCCCGCTCTGCGACCGCCCGATCCCCGATGGGGGCGGCAGCCTGCACCATCTGATCCCAAAACTCAAAGGAGGCAAGGGCGGGCCGACCGTCCTGCTGCATCAGATCTGCCATAAAGAGGTACACGCGACCCTGACCGAGGCCGAACTGGCCCGCAGTTTCCACACGGTCGACGCCCTGCGCGCGCATCCGAGACTTGAGAAATTCCTGAACTGGGTCCGCAAACGCCCGCCCGGATTTCGCTCCAAGGTCCCCGGCAAACGGCGGGGGCGCTGATCAGGCAGGCAGCAACGGATCGCCGAAAGCGTCTTGCTGTTCGGCCTTCAGCCCCTCGATTTCGATCCCAAGATAGTCTGGAACCGGCGCGAATTGCGCCCCGGCGATGTGCTGAAACTCAAGCGTCGTGTACGGGCGTTTCCACAGCCATTCGCGGTTTTCCACGGCCCAAAGATCCGGGTTGGGCGGGGTCTCATCCGAGAAGGCATAGTAATGCAGGTCGAACCCGTAGGGCGCGACATCCTGCATCGACAGCAGGCGCATCCCGAGTTCGCGGCACAAGGAATCCTCGGCGGCGATATCGCCGGTGCGCAGGGTGATCTGACCGATGCAGGCATCCGCAAACGGCGCATCGGCGTTTGCGGCCCCCACGGGCCTGTTGCCTTCGAAATCATGTTGCAGCAATTCGATTGAAAAGCCTTCGGGATCGCTCAGGTGGCACATATAGCCGATGTCCAGAAACTGACGCGGATCGCTGACCGCAATACCCTTCTGGCGCAATTGCGCAGCAGCCATATCCACGTCCGGCAGGGTGACCCCGATCTTCCAATACCGTTGCCCGCGATCAGGCGCATAGCCACCGCCGCCCGGGGTCAACAAAAGCGCAGCCCCCTGCCCCGGGTAGCTAAGGCGACGATTGGCCCCTTCGACCTGAACCGACATGCCAAGGGCATCGCGATAAAACGCGGCAAGGCGGTCCGGGTCGGCCACCCGCAGGCGCAGCGCAGCAATCCTCATGGGCAGAGCCCCGCGATCCCTGCGGCAATCGCGGGGTCGGCGGCAACGGAATCGGCCACCAGTTCGCGGGCTGTTGGCATCAGCTGGTCCGGTTCAACCACCCGATCCACCAGCCCGAATGCATAAGCCTCGTCGGCGGTGATCTTCTGCCCTGCCATCAGGATCAGCTTGGTCCGCGCCGGACCGATCAGCGCCGCCATGCGTTTCGGATCAGAAGGTTGCGGCAGAAAACCCAGCTTCATCACCGGATAGAAGAACTTGGCCGAGGGCACCGCGATGCGCAGGTCGCAGGCCAGCGCCATGCCGTTGGCCCCTCCGGCCAGCGTGCCATTCAGCGCGGCGACGGTCAGGCAGGGCAGCGCCGCGATGGCGCCCGACAAACGCTCCCACAGATCAGAGGTGGCGAGCCCGGCGCGCGCCTCGTCCAGATCGGCACCGGCACTGAACACGCGGCCTGCGCCGGTCAGGATCAGGGCGCGCGCCTCGGTGGCGGCCTCGGCGATCCGCAGCAGCTCGGTCAGCATCGCACCCGTAAGCGCGTTTGCCTTGTCGGGGTTGTTCAGCGTGACGGTCCACAGACCATCCTCTTGCGTCAGGTCAATCACGTAAGGCCGATCCTTTTGCGAATATCTTCGTTGCGCAGCGAGATCTCGGTGCCCTGGAATTCGTCCGCATCCGCCGAGCACATCCACAACAGCGCCCGCGCGGGCCAGTCGGCGGGGATGTGATCGTCCCAGTCCAACTGGCTGACCGGGTTGATGCCGCTGGCCTTGATTACCCGCTGCATATCCGTGGCCACGGTGCCCGGCGACAGGCCCATGGCGCGGATGCCATGATGCGCCTCTTCCAGATGCAGGCATTCGGTCAGCATCTTGGCTCCGGCTTTTGAGGCACAGTAGTGACTCCACGCTTCAACCGGGTTCGAGGCCGCCCCGGATGAGACGGTCAGCACCGTACCGCCACCCGCCGCGCGCATGATGGGCAGGGCGGCGCGCATTCCGTAGAAGACGCCCTTGAGGTTGATGTCGATTGCCGTGCTCCATGACGCGACATCGGCGTTGGACATATGGAAGATCGGATCGATAACGCCCGCGTTGCCCACCAGCACATCCAGCGACCCGAAGCGGTCGACGCAATCGGCCACCACCTGTTCGACCTGCGCAAAATCGCTGACATCACAGGCCAGCGCGATTGCAGTGTCGCCAAGCGCGGCCGCCAAAGCCTCGATCTGATCGCGGCTGCGCGCGACCAGCACGACATTGGCCCCGGCTGCGGCAAATACGCGCCCGGCTTCAGCCCCGATACCCCGGCTGGCCCCTGTGATCAGCACCGTTTTCCCTTGCATCTGCATCATTTAATTCCCTGCATTTGAAATTGTGTAAACTCGTACAGCGGAAATGGGGAATTGGTCCACCCCTTGCCCCTTGACGCTGACCGCCACAGGCACGACGATGCCGGCAAAATTGATCAAGAAGGGTTCTCTTATGACTGTTTTCCTTCGCCGGAGCTGCGGCGCGGCGCTGGCATATGCCGTTGCCACTCAGGGCGCATTTGCCGATCTAACCGCCGCCGATGTCTGGGCCGACTGGCAGGCCTATATGGGTGGCATGGGTTACGAGGTAACTGGCGACCAGAGCACTTCTGGCAATGTCACCACCATCGCGAACATGACCATGGGTATGGCACTGCCGGACACCGACGGTCAGTTCAGCATGAGCATCCCCGAGATGACCCTGACCGAGAATGGCGACGGCACCGTCAATATCGGCTTCCCTGACAGCTTCCCGGTCTCCGTTTCAGGCGTAGCCGATGGTGAGGCATTCTCGGCCGAGCTGCTTTACACGCAGGACGCGCTGGACATGGTCGTGTCCGGCACGCCTGAAGAGATGACTTATGACTATACCGCAGACAGCCTGACGCTTGGGCTGGATTCGATGAAGTTCGGCGAGGAAACCGTGTCGAAAGACATGCTTGCGCTGAATTTTCAGATGGACGCGGTCACTGGTTCGTCGCAGATGAAAATCGGTGAAATGCGTGACATTGCCCAGCAGGTCACAGCGGGCAACCTGACCTATGATGTCGCCTTTGACGAGCCGGACAGCGACGACACCGGTCGTATCAGCGGCAAACTGAACGATCTGGCCTTTGACGGTGATACCACCATCCCGCCTGGCTTCGACGTGACCAACGCAGAGGACCTTTACGGCGCAGGCTTTGCCGCCTCGGGCACCTTCACCTATGGCTCGGGCAACACCGAAGTCGCCGGAACCGCCGAGGGTGAGGCGTTTTCGATGAGCAGCAGTTCCGAAGGTGGCAAATTCACCGGCAGCATCGATGCCGAGCGCCTTGTCTACGACCTTGTGCAGAACAGCTCGAAGCTGGCGGTCACGACGGCAGACCTGCCCTTCCCGATCGAGATCGCGATGGCCAATGCCGGCCTCAAGCTTGAGGTGCCGGTGCAGGCATCGGAAGAAATTCAGCCCTTCGGCTTTGGCCTGAACCTGACCGATTTCACCATGTCCGACGTGTTGTGGAGCCTGTTTGATCCCGCAGGTGCCCTGCCCCGCGATCCGGCGACCATTGCGCTGGACGCCACCGGCACCGCCAAGGTTCTGGTCGATTTCATGGACCCAGAAGCGGTGGAAGAACTGGAGACCTCGGACGCCGCACCGGGCGAGCTGCATTCGCTGAAGATCAACGAATTGCTGATCTCGCTGGTCGGCGCAGAACTGACTGGCGATGGCGATTTCAAGTTCGACAACACCAATACCGAGGCCTTTGACGGTCTGCCCGCCCCGTCGGGCATCGCCAATCTGAAGCTGGTGGGCGCAAACGCCCTGCTGGATACGCTGATCGGCATGGGCTTTGTCTCGGAAAACGACGCGCTGGGGGCCCGGATGATGATGGGTCTGATGGCTGTTCCGGGCGAAGAACCTGATACGCTGAACTCGACCATCGAGTTTACAGAAGACGGCCAGATTCTGGCCAACGGACAGCGGATCAAGTGATGCACACTCTGGGGCGGGCCGCAGCGACGGCCTGCCCCGCTCAAGGCGGGCCGCTGAAATGGGCCGCAGCCCTTGCGGCACAAACGCTCCGAGGCTAGGTCAAAGGCATCAAGACCCCCGGAGGCCTCATGAACAGAACACCCCAAGACATCAGCCACGATCTGCTGGACGCTGCCCGCAAAGCCGGAGCCGAGGCGGCGGATGCCATTGTGATCGATGGCTCATCCGTGTCAGTCGAGGTGCGCGGTGGTGCGCTGGAACATGCAGAACGCTCCGAGGCGACCGATCTGGGGCTGCGCGTTTTTCTGGGGAAACGTCAAGCGATTGTCTCAAGTTCCGACAGCCGCCCCGAGACACTGGCTGCGATGGCCGAACGCGCCGTCGCCATGGCCCGCGAAGCGCCCGAGGACCCCTTCACCGGCCTTGCCGATCCCGATCAGCTGATCACCAGCTGGGACATGGACGCGCTTGAGCTATTCGATCCGACCCCCGAGCCCAGCGCCGATGCGCTGATGCAAGATGCTCTGGCCGCCGAGGCTGCGGCGCTTGGGGTTGATGGTGTCAGTCAGGTCTCGGACGCGGCGGCGGCTTATGGCACCCATCGCGTGCATCTGGCCGCGACCAACGGGTTTTCAGGGGGGTATGCCCGCAGCAGCCGATCGACCTCATGCGTGGCCATCTCGGGCGAAGGCACGGGGATGGAGCGCGACTATGACGGTGACAGCCGCAGCTACCAGTCTGACCTGCGCAGCCCGTCCGAGATCGGCCGCACCGCCGGGGAACGCGCCGTTTCACTTGTCGGCGCGCGCAAACCACAGACCGGCAGCTTTCCGGTTCTGTTCGACGAACGCATTTCCTCGTCGCTGATCGGACATCTGCTGGCGGCCAGCAACGGGGCCGCCATCGCACGCGGGGCCTCGTGGTTGAAGGAAAGCCTCGGCGAACAAGTGCTGCCCGCGCGTCTGTCCCTGATCGAAGACCCGCACCGCCCCCGCATTTCGGGCTCGCGCCCGTTTGACGCCGAAGGTCTGGCGACCGGGCGCCGGGCCATCGTGGAAGACGGCGTTCTGACCGGCTGGACTCTGGACCTGTCCAGCGCCCGTAAGCTGGGGATGACCTCAACCGGGAACGCGGCGCGCGGGGTGTCTGGCCCTCCATCGCCCAGCAACTGGAACCTCAGCCTGACGCAGGGCACCCGCAGCCGCGCCGACCTGCTGCGCGACATGGGCACGGGGCTGCTGGTCACCTCGATGATCGGGTCGACCATCAACCCCAATACCGGCGACTATTCCCGCGGAGCCTCGGGCTTTTGGGTGGAAAACGGCGAGATCACGCATCCGGTCAACGAATGCACCATCGCGGGCAATCTGCGGGACATGCTGATGCGGATCGTCCCCGCCAATGATGCGCGACCCTACTTGTCGCGCGTCGTGCCCTCGTTGCTGATCGAAGGGATGACCCTTGCCGGCAACTGACCTGTCCTTGCTGATCGACGCCGCACTTGAGGCCGGAAAGATCGCCACACGCTATACCGGCCCGCAGGCCCAGCGCTGGGACAAACCCGATGGCGCGGGGCCGGTGACCGAGGCCGATCTGGCCGTCAACGCCATGCTGGAACGCGACCTGCAGGCGGCGCGGCCCGACTATGGCTGGCTCAGCGAAGAGACCGAGGATACCGACGACCGCCTGTCCCGCGACCGCGTGTTCATCATCGACCCGATCGACGGCACCCGCAGCTTTGCCGAAGGCTCGCGCACATGGGCGCATTCGCTGGCCATCGCTGAACATGGCGAGGTCACAGCCGCCGTCATCTACCTGCCGCTGCGCGATCTGCTATATGCAGCCGCACGCGGCCAAGGGGCCACATTGAACGGGACCCCGATCCGGGTCTCGGGCCAGACCCAAATGTCCGAGGCCGAGATACTGGCGGCAAAACCCAATCTCAAACCGCATCACTGGCTGGCAGGCGAACCGCCCGCGTTTCAACGTGTCTATCGCCCCTCGCTGGCCTATCGCATGGCGCTGGTGGCCCAAGGACGTTTCGACGGGATGCTGACCCTGCGGCCCAGCTGGGAATGGGACATCGCCGCCGGAGACCTGCTTCTGCGTGAAGCGGGCGGGTTATGCACCGACCGTACGGGGCAGCCTTTGCGGTTCAACAACGCCCATCCGCGTCTGAACGGCGTTGTTGCAGCAGGCGCAGCCCTGCATGCCGGGCTACACGCCCGCCTTGACCCGGAAAGCGGCGGAATTTCCCCATGAGCAAATCGCGATCTCTGAGCCTTGCGGCCTATCGCGTGTTGTCCTGGGGCGTCCCGCCCAGCAGCGCTTTCGCGGACACGCCGCGCCCGGAAGGAGAGCTGTTGTGGGTCCATGTCAGCTCACCCGACCGGTTGCGTGCGGTCGATGACCTGTGTCGCCGCTTGCTGCCAGTACGCCCGGGGCTTTCGGTGCTGATGACCGCCCCACCCGATGCCGACTTGTCCGATTGGGGCGGCTGCAGTTTTTCGATCATCCCTCTACCCGCCGAACAGACCGGTGCCGCGCGCGCCTTTCTGGACCACTGGCGCCCCGATATGGCCCTGTGGTTCGGCGGCGCGCTGTTGCCCAATCTCATCACGCGCGCGCAGGAACAAGACACGCCGCTGGTCCTGATCGAGGCCGCCGTCGACGTGAAACCCGCGCGCGGCGGGCGCTGGCTGCCGGATATCACGCGTTATACGCTTGAGTGTTTCTCATCGATCCTCGCGCCCTCGGAAGAGGTAGCCCGCCAGATCAGGCGGCTGGGCGTCACGTCGGCCAAGGTCTCGGTCGCGCCCTTGTTGCACATAAGCCCGAACCCGCAACCCTGGCCCGAGGATGAGTTGATCGAAACCAACCACGCGCTTGCGGGCCGCCCTGTCTGGCTGGCTGCATGGGTGCAGGACAAAGAATTCATCTCGGTCCTCAGCGCCCACCGTCAGGCACTGCGCCTTCTGCCGCGTCTCGCGCTGGTGCTGCATGTGGCGGATATGTCCGAGGCCGCCCCGTTGTACAAACGCCTTGAGGCAATGGACCTGCGCTGCGCCAACTGGGACGAAGGGCACACGATCGAAGATACCACGCAGGTCATCTTGTCCTCGGCGCCCGAAGATCTGGGGCTGTGGCATCGCGTCTCGTCCGTGACGTTCATGGGCAGCTCGCTGGAACGCGGGGCGGGCGGACATGATCCGTTGGTCGCTGTGGCGCTGGGGTCTGCGGTGATTCACGGCCCCCATGTCAGCCAGCACCAGAACCTCTATGACCGGCTGGGGCAGGTCAACGCTGCCATGACGATCAAATCCGCGACCGAGCTGGGCGACGGCGTGGTCGAATTGCTGGCACCTGACCGCACGGCGGATATGGCGCTGGCCGGATGGCAAATGGTGACCGAGGGGGCCCCGCAGGCCGATCATCTGATCGATCTGGTGCAAGACACTCTGGACCGGCGGAGGGCCAAAGATGCGCGCACCTGAGTTCTGGCATACAAGCCCCGATCAGCTTGACCTGCGCGCGCGGCTGCTGGCCCCGCTGGGTCGCCTCTATGCTGCGGCGACTGCGCGGCGGGTGGCCGAGGGGCCGGGCATTGATCCCGGCGTGCCGGTGATCTGTGTCGGTAATCTGAACGCGGGCGGCACCGGCAAGACGCCAACGGTGATCTGGATGCTCGAACGCCTGCGCGACATCTGGCACCAACCTCATGTGGTCACGCGTGGCCATGGCGGCTCGCTTGAAGGGCCGGTCAAGGTCGACCCCGGCAAACACTCTGCCGCGCAGGTCGGGGATGAGCCACTGCTGCTGGCCGCCTTCGCCGATGTCTGGGTCGCCAAGGACCGCGCTGCCGGCGCGCAGGCCGCCGCCGATGATGGCGCAACGGCGATTGTGCTGGATGACGGGTTTCAGAACCCGGCGGTCGCCAAGGATTTCTCGGTCATCGTTGTCGATGCCGAACGGGGTTTCGGAAACGGCCTTTGTCTACCCGCTGGTCCTTTGCGGGAGCCCGTCGCCACCGGCCTGAAACGCGCCGATCTGGTCCTGTCGCTTGGACCAGATGAGGCGCAGGCCTTGTTTGCCGACCGCTGGGACAGCGCGCTGACTGTTCCCCACGCCGCAGGCGAAGTGCGCCCGCTGCAGACCGGTATGGACTGGACCGACACGCCGGTTCTTGCCTTTGCGGGCATCGGCCACCCAGAGAAGTTCTTTGCCACCCTGCGCCAACAAGGCGCGCGGCTGCTGCGAGCCGAAGCGCTGGATGACCATCAACCGCTAACCTCGGCCCTCATGACCCGGCTGGAAAACGAGGCCCGCGCGCTCAGCGCCCAACTGGTCACCACCGAGAAAGACGCCGTGCGCCTTCCGGCATCGTTCCGCAACAAGGTGCTGACGCTGCCGGTTCGTTTGCAGATTGATCAGGATGAGAAGATCAAAGAGATGCTGGCCCAGATCGCCCCATCCCCCTGAAACGGGGCCAGCCATTGGCAGGCTGGCCCAATCAGACTTAGCTGCCCAGTTCGTCTTCGATCAGCGCCTTGAAATCGGCATAGGACTGGTTGTCGACCTTCTTGCCGTTCACCACAAAAGATGGCGTGGCCTGAATGCCGTCACGCTCGGCATTTTCCTGATACCAGGCCACCAGTGTCTGCGCACGGGTACCGTCCTGCAGGCAGGCCTCAAGCTGGTCATTGTCGATTCCCGCCAGACGACCGATCTTGCGCAGTTCGTCCACGATTTCGGCGGGGCCACCTGCGCGGGTCCATTCCGACTGGCCTTCATAGATCAGGTCGGTGATGCCAAAGAACTTCTCAGGCCCGGCGCAGCGCGCAACCATCGAGGCCCAGAGGCCATACCGGTCAAAGTAGACCTCGCGATAAATGAATTTGACCTTACCGGTATCGATGAAATCCTTCTTGAGCTGCTTATACGCGCCCTGATGGAAATTTGCGCAATGCGGGCAGGTGTACGAGGCATATTCGATGATCTCGACCGGCGCATCTTCGGCCCCCTGCACCATTTCGACGATGGTCGAGGTGTCCAGATCGGCCTCTTGCGCCTCGGCGGCACCCACCAGCGGATAGGAAGAGGTCGAGGAATTCGACAGCGACAGCCAGTAGCCGCCAGCGGCCACGGCGACGGCCGCACAGATTACGGTTGCAATACGGCTCATGCTTAGCCCTTTCTTAGTGTTTCTGTCTGGATAAAACGTTGCGCCCGAGACGTTCAAGGGCCGCACGCAAATCGTTATCATTCACATCGCGTGACACTTTGTCCGCCTCGGCGGCTATTTCAGGTGAAATCGCGGGTTTGCTTGCCTTTGGTTTGTGATCAAAACTGGCCTGCCCCTCGGCAAATCCGGTCGGAGCGGTCTGGGTGATGCGCACGCGGCTGATCGCGTTGAAGCCATAGACCGCGTTCACCTTGTCCCGCAGCTGTTCGCGTTGCATGTCCAGCATCGCCGCCTGCGGCCCGGTGGTCAGAACCGTCAAAGTGGCCCCGAACCCGCCCTTGGCATAGCCCACCTTCACAGGCTGAGCGATCGCGGCAATGTCCTGCCCGACAATCTCGGCCCAGTGGGTCAGCAGACGCGAAACCGCAAAGCCCCGGCTTTCCCCGGCGCGCCTGATCTGGTCGTTCAGCAAAGTCGCGGTGCGTTTGAACCCGCGGGTCGAGGACCGTTTGCGCTGCATCTGGTTTCCAACTCCTGTGCAGCTATTGTAATGGGCAGGAAACCGGGTGCCAGCAAAACCCGACAGGGAGATAAATAAAACTTGCGTGAGTCCACTGAATTCAGCGTGAGCGCCACTTTGTTGGACTGGTATGACCGCCACGCCCGCGACATGCCGTGGCGCGTGGGGCCTGCACAGCGCGCCGAAGGCGTGCAGCCTGATCCCTACCGCGTCTGGCTGTCCGAGGTGATGCTGCAGCAAACCACCGTCGCCGCCGTCCGCGACTATTTCACTCATTTCACAACGCGCTGGCCGGATGTGCAGGCGCTGGCCGCCGCCGATGATGATCAGGTGATGGCGGAATGGGCAGGGCTGGGCTACTACGCCCGCGCCCGCAACCTGCTGAAATGCGCACGCGTGGTGGCGCATGAGCACGGCGGGCAGTTCCCCAGCACCTATGAGGCGCTGCTGAAACTGCCCGGCATCGGCCCCTACACCGCCGCTGCGATCTCGGCCATTGCCTTCGAGCGGCCCGAGACGGTTCTGGATGGCAATGTCGAACGCGTGATGGCGCGGTTCCATGACATCCACGACCCGTTGCCGGGGTCGAAACCTTTGCTGAAAGACAAGGCTGCGGCGCTGACCCCGACCCTGCGCCCCGGCGATTACGCCCAGGCGGTGATGGATCTTGGCGCCACCATCTGTACGCCAAAATCTCCCGCATGCGGTATCTGCCCCCTGCGTGATCCCTGCCGCGCACGCATCGCCGGTACACAACCGGAACTGCCGCGCAAAACACCGAAACAACCCAAACCCACCCGCCACGGTCATGTCTACATTGCGCAAGACGCAAATGGCGCCCTCGCGCTGGAACGCCGCCCCGACAAAGGTCTGCTGGGCGGTATGCTGGGCTGGCCCGGATCGGAATGGTCCGAGACCCCGCCCGAGGCCCCGCCGTTCCCCGCAAACTGGCAGCTTTTGTCCGGCGAGGTGCGCCATACCTTCACCCATTTCCACCTCATTCTGCGAGTCTGGAGCGCCAATCTGCCCGCAGACACGGCTGTCGACGACCTGCTCCTGATCGACAAACACGCGTTTCGACCCAGCGACCTGCCAACGGTCATGCGCAAGGCCCATGCCCTTTGGCGCGGCCAATAGCGCGTTGTGAATCGCGCGCGAACATGGCTATCTGGCCGCAACAGACCCGAGCGCCAAGATGATCGCACCTGACACCCTGTCCCGCTGGCAATCCGCCTTACCGTTTTGGATTTCGATCCTTCTGATCCCGCTGATCTGGGCCACCACACTGGCCGGAGGCTGGTGGGTTCTGCTGGTGCCGCTGTCGACATGGTGGGCCTTTGCGGTACTGGATCAGTTGACCGGACTGAACCTTGAAAACGCCGACCCCGACACGCCCGATACCGGGCTGGGCTGGTACATTCTGCTGACCAATCTCTGGGCTCCGATACAATTCCTGACGCTGTTCGGCCTTATCTGGTACGTCACCCGGTCAGACCTGTCGGCACTGGAAAAGATCGGTGTGTTCTTCGGCATGGGCGTCATTTCCGGCACGATCGGGATCAACTACAGCCACGAACTGATGCACCAAAAGGGTCGCCTCGAACGCTGGTTGGGCGATATCCTTCTGGCCATGGTGCTCTATTCCCATTTCCGGTCCGAGCATCTGCTGGTCCATCACCGCTATGTCGGCACCCCGCGCGATCCGGTGACCGCCCGCTACAATGAAGGGTTTCACCGTTTCTACCCTCGGGTTCTGCGCCAGAGCCTGATCTCGGCCTTCCGGGCCGAGCGCGACAAACTCGCCCGCAAGGATCGGCGGTGGAGCGACCCCACCAATCCCTTCTGGCGCTACTGGGCGCTGCAGGGCGCAATGCTGTTACTGGCGCTATTGATCGGAGGCTGGTCAGGCCTTGCCCTGTTCCTGCTGCAGGCAGGAACAGCGATCTGGCAGCTCGAGCTGGTCAACTATGTCGAGCACTACGGCCTCACCCGAAAGCATCTCGGCGACGGCAAATACGAACACGTCCGGCCGCGCCATTCCTGGAATGCCTCACAAAAGGCGTCGAACTGGCTGCTGATCAACCTGCAGCGCCACTCGGACCACCACTATAAGCCCAATCGACGGTTCCCGCTCTTGCAGCATCACTCGCAAGACGCCGCCCCGCAACTGCCTTATGGCTACCCTGTGATGACAGTTGCGGCAATGATCCCGCCGCTGTGGCGACGTGTCATGAACCCCCGCGTTCGCGCATGGCGGCGGCAATACTACCCCGAGATTACCAACTGGCACCCCTACAACAAAGCGCAAAACCCCAGGCCCCGCGCGTGACCGCAGCGCGCGCCAGCGCGCTGCCCGGCCCAACCGTCAGGGCTGCATCTTTGATGCTGCACGGATGGGCGGGAGGACCCTAGCCCGTCATCACCCAGACATCCATCGGTGCCTCGACACCACGCACGGCTTGTCGGCGCCTGGCCTCAAAACCCGTCATGACATCGGCCACCGAGGGATTTTCTGCCATAACCCGCGTCCGAGTGGCATCGCTGACAATGATGCGGGCGCGAAAGTCACGGGTCAGCGCCTCAAGCTTCGCGGCGACATTCACGGCATCACCGATCACCGCAAACTCCAAACGGTTCGCGCCAATGTCCCCCAGCACGACCGAGCCATAGTGCACCCCGATTCCTACATTGATCTCGGGCTCACCCGCACGGCGGCGATCCAGATTCCAACGGTCCATCACCTCGGCCATCGCACGCGCGCAGTTCAGCGCGTTGCTGGCGTCCAGCGGCGTAGGGACCGGCGTACCGAAGGTCGCCATAAGCCCGTCGCCGAGATACTTGTCCAACGTCCCGTGGTGGCGGAATACCTCGGTCTCCATCCGGGCGTGGAACCCGCGCAGCACCTCGATCACTTCGTAGGGATCGCGCCCGGCCGCGTATTTGGTGAACCCGACAATATCGATGAACAGAACCGCCACATCCTCTTTGCGGATCTGCTTCAAAGGCTCATCGTTCTGGCTGAGCTCATCCACCACATTGGGCGAGAAATACCGTGACAGGTTGGCCCGCTCACGCTCCAGCCCGGCATTGCTTATCAGCAAGCGATTGAGCCGCTGCATCGACAGGCCCAGCGTCACCGCCACCATGAAAAAGACGATCACCTGCTGGATGCGCTGCGGCACCATGAAGCTGTTGGGATCCAGCAACTCGGCGACATCGGGGTAGCCCTGCAGCGCCGCCGCCACACGCTCACTGATCCCCGGAATAGGGGTCGAGACCCACCACGCGATGATCCAGCCCGCCGTCCACATCATCGCCGTCCACGACCCGATAGCAATGACCGTGCGCCAGGAATAAGCCAGCGTGCCCGCTGCCAGAATGATGAAGAAATACTGGAAGTTATCGAACCGGTATTGCATCGCCAAAGGCCGCACATCATCGCTGAACGGGTTGGGCACGATCATGCCCAGCGTCATGATCAGCAAGTCGACAAAGATCAAAAGCAGCTCGGTCCGCGATTGCCCTACGCGCCCTGCGCGGCGGATCAGCCAGCCATTGGCGCAGATCAGCAGCAGGATGAAGTGATACCACAGCACCTCAGGATGCGGGTTGAGAAAGATCAGCAGCACACCGGTCAACGCCATCGCCACCCAGCGGGCGCGCACGGCCAGTTCAAGCCCTTCGCGCTTGTGTCGTTCTAGGGCGGCCTCGGTGTATTTGTTGTCCGGTTCGATGGGATCGGGCTGTGTGATGAACAGGCTGCGGGGTCTGCGCGCGGTGGTCTCGGTCATGGCCGTGATCTTTCTTGCGACATATTCGGGGTGTCCCATGCAACCATTGTTGACGCCAAAACAAAAGACCCCGCCGGATCATCGGCGGGGCAAGGCATAGTGCCTTGTGTCAGGCCACAGGCACCGGCGGTATTCAGTTGTGCATCTCTGCCCGGATCTGCTGGCGCAACACGTCGATGGGCACGGTCTTGCCGTCGCGTTTGAAGCACCAGTAGGTCCAGCCGTTGCAGGACGGCGCGTTTTCCAGATGCGCCCCCACCTGATGGATCGAGCCTTTGACGTTGTCGCCCACCAGTGTGCCATCCGCGCGCACCTTGGCCTTGTGGCGCTGGTTCATCGAGTACAGCTCTTCACCCGGGCGCAGCATGCCGCGTTCAACCAATTGGCCAAACGGCACGCGCGGCTCGGCGCGTTTACTGGCGCTGACTTCCAGCGCCTCACGGTCGAATTTGCGGACCTTGGCGATGCGCTTCTCGGCCACCTTGCGATAGCTTTCCTCGCGCTCGATCCCGATGAATTCGCGGCCCAGCATTTTCGCAACGGCCCCGGTCGTACCGGTACCGAAGAACGGGTCCAGAACCACATCGCCAGGATTGGTCGAGCCAATCAGCACCCGATGCAACAGCGATTCCGGTTTCTGCGTCGGATGCGCCTTGTCGCCGTTTTCATCTTTCAGACGCTCATGCCCGGTGCAGATCGGCAGCACCCAGTCGCTGCGCATCTGCACGCCTTCGTTCAGCGCCTTCAGCGCCTCGTAATTGAACGTGTATTTCGCACCTTCACGTTTCGAGGCCCAAATCATCGTCTCATGCGCGTTGGTGAACCGCTTGCCCCGGAAATTCGGCATCGGGTTCGACTTGCGCCACACCACGTCGTTCAGAATCCAGTAGCCCGCATCCTGCAGGGCCGACCCCACTCGGAAAATGTTGTGATAGGACCCGATCACCCAGATCGCCCCGTTGGGTTTCAACAGCCGATGCGCCGCTTTCAGCCATTCACGCGTGAACTGGTCATAGGCCCCAAAGCTGGAAAACTGATCCCAGTGATCATCCACCGCATCGACCTGAGAATTGTCGGGCCGGTGCAACTGACCTTTCAGTTGCAGGTTATACGGCGGGTCCGCGAAAATCAGGTCGACAGACGCCTCGGGTAGACTGTTCATCACGTCGATGCAGTCCCCGGATAGAATCGTGTTTAAAGGGAGCGCGGCTGCGCCCTTCGTCTTGATTGTGGTCATATCACTGCCTCAGTTCCACGGCGCTTTTGCGCTCATTTGGTTGAGACAAGGATGAGTCAAAGATGATTCGCCGTCAATTTCTTTTTTGAATCAGCAGCTTACGATTTACTCTTGATACAAGATATTGTGGACCGGCTTGAACGAACGTCTATGGTGTGGGGTCACGCCAAGATTTCGCAGCGCTTCGCGATGCTGTTTGGTCGGATAACCTGCATTTGCCTCCCACCCATAGCCGGGATGCTGTTGCGCCAAATCCACCATCACCCGATCGCGCCAGGTTTTCGCAATGACCGAGGCCGCAGCGATCGACACCGACCGCGCGTCGCCTTTGACCACCGCCTGAGAGGGCAGCTTTGTGCCCTGAGGGATCAGATTCCCGTCAATCAGCAGAAAATCGGGGGCCGGGTCCAGCGCCGCAACCGCGCGCAGCATCGCCAGATGCGAGGCACGCAGGATATTGTGTTCGTCAATCTCGGCGACTGTTGCCTCGGCCACCGCCACTTGAGCCCGGTCGCGCAACGCCGCGTCCAGCGCATCGCGGCGCTGTGTCGTCAGCTTCTTGGAATCGTTCAGACCTTCGGGAATATCCTCGGGGTTCAGAATAACCGCAGCAGCCACAACCGGCCCGGCAAGTGGCCCGCGCCCAACCTCATCCACCCCGGCAATCCGCAGGTATCCGCGCGCCAGCAGTGCCTGTTCAAGCTCGAAATCAGGTGTCGACATGCCTCTGGCAAACCGCGTTTCGCCACTGGGTGCAAGACAAAAGAAGAGGGCAGCTTGCGCCACCCTCTTCCAGCGCGGCGCTTCTGTGGCGCCACTCCTGCTCGAAACCGGTTACTGGTAAACGACGCGGTATCCTTTCTGGCGCAGGCAGGCGGGTTCGTATGCCCTTCTTACCTTTTTGCCATTCCAGAAACCAACCTTGCATTGGTGAGGCAGGCTATCGGCATGTTTGTAGTGCTTCTTGAGGCAATTCGGCCCAAGCAATGGATGCTTCTTCGAATAAGCGTCGAACGTACGCAGGCAACGCTGCGGCAGGTCATAGCGCGCGACGCGATTGGGCAATGGCCGCACATGCGGCTTATGCACTTTCTTCTTGGCGTGCTTTTGCTTGTACTTATGGCGCTTCTTTTCTTCTTCGCGCTTTTCATCCTGATAGTGATGTACCGCCGCACCCAGAATCGCGAGCGCGGCAAGCCCGCCCAGGATATCCCGTGTATCCGCCGCCCGCGCCTGAGACGCGGATATGCCCGTTATGGCGACGGCGGTGGCGACGATCAGAGCGATGAATTTGCGATGCATGATGCGTGTCCTTTCGGATGATGGGCAGGCCCGGATCGGACCGCGTATGTGATGCCCCGACCCTGCGATCACCCAGCTCAGACAAGCAATAACGGCACAGTGTTATCGAATATCAGGACTGCAAACCCCTTGTGGTTATTGAATATCCGCCCAACCCATGCGCAGGATGCAGCCCATGAAACAGATCCTCTCTTCTCTGGCTCTGACGGCCCTGATATCGGTTGGGTCGCAGGCCGTCGCGGCAGATTGCTATGCCGATTACAAGGCCAAGCAGGATGATCCCCTGCGGCTGCATTATGGCGTCATGCAGGTCTCAAGCTGCAAAAAGGGGTCGGCCCAGAAAGAGGTCGCAAAGCGGCTGAAATCGAACGGCTGGACCCTGCTGAACGTCATGTCCGTATTCGAAGCGGACGGGTTGGATCGAAGGAAGGCCAATGCCGGAAAATTCTATCTCCGTTACTGAAGCGCGTCGTTCGGGGGTTCGGCTGGTAGGTGCGGGGATCGCCGCCATCGTCGCTATTCTGGTGACCGCCGCCGTTTTCCTGTTCTGGACCCTGCCTGACGCCAACGCCTTTAATGCCCGGGTCGAGCGTCTGTTTGTCGAGGCTGACCTGACCTCGCAATCCGAAATTCGCCTGCTTGAGATTCTGGCCCAGTCCGGCACCGCCTTTGCCGATACGCTGTCCAGCTATCGCATGGTCATCTTCGTGTTGCTGGTCTTTGCCAGCGCCATGCTGATCGCGGCGCTGGTGTTTCTGGTCATGCTTGTGCTGTTCAACCGCCGCATGGCCCAGATCGAGCGCACGGGGATTCAGGTCACCTCGCTGCTGATCAGCCGCGAGGAAAATACGGTGTACCTCAACAACATGGATTTCAAGCTGACCCCCGCGTCGATGGAAACCCTGTCGGTTCTTGCCGAATCCCGGTTGGATGACGAGGTTCTGTCGGGCGTGCAGATTGAGGCGATGATATCGGGCAAAAACGCCGCCGATTGTGATGAGGCGGCAGGCGCCACCCGGATCAAACGCCTGCGCGATGCGTTGGGCAATCAGATGGTCAGCGAGTTGCTGGTGAAGAACATCGCCAAAAAGGGCTATATGCTGTCGATCGAAAAAGACGTGATTCAGATGATCTGAGGCGTGCTGGCTGCTGAAAATTCAGACTTCCCCTTGGAATTCCAACCGTCAGGGCCCATCCTATAGGGGCTTGGCCACGGGAGGTTGCCGATGAACGTCCACGCCACTCCGAATGTCAAAGGCTATGGGATTTCCGTCGAACCGCTGCACGGGCGGGTCGCGGTCTATCGCGGCGAAACCCTGCTGGCCGAAAGCCAAAACGCCAAGGTCATGTATGAAACGCGGCTGCCACCTGCGATCTACATCCCGCGAGACGATCTGTGCGTAGAACTCAGCCCCGAGACCGAGTTGCAGACCTTCTGCCCCTTTAAAGGCACCGCGACCTACCACGATATCAGCCTGCCCGAGGAACGGCTGAGCAATTCGATCTGGGCCTATGAGGACGCCCTGCCCGAAAGCAAGGCCATTCAGGGCCATATCGGTTTCATGCCGGATACGGCGACACGGATCGACCTTGGCGACAATAAGCTGCGGCAACCCGAAGACGGGAATATTAGCGGCCCCCTGATCGATTGGCTAATGCGTGGCGCGTCCGAGGTGGACACACCTGACGGCTTTACCAAAGCGCTGGCCGAGAAAATGCTGGAGCACGGCATCGCCATTCAGCGCCTCAGCATTCTGGTCTGGTCGCTGCATCCTTTGATCGTGGGCAAGCATTATGTCTGGGAAAAGGGCACGGAAGAGATCTCGACCTTTACTCCCACATACGAGATCCATGACCACCCGGCTTTTACCAACAGCCCTCTGCGTCATGTCTCGAACGGGCTGGGCGGTGTGCGCCAGCGGCTGAACGACGACAACCCGCATAACAGCTTTCCAATCATCGAGGACCTGCGCGCCAAGGGCGCGACCGATTACGTCGCCATGCCGCTGCCTTTCTCGGACGGGCGCACCAACGTGCTGACCCTGACCTGCGACCACCCCGACGGGTTCACGACCGAGAATCTTGGACTGGTCTTTGAATGTTCCTCGGTCATCGCGCGGTTCTACGAAGTGTTCATGCAGCGCGAAAATGCGCAGGTTCTGCTGGAAACCTATGTGGGCAAACGCTCGGGCGCGCGGGTTCTGGGCGGCGAGATTCGCCGTGGCGACGGCGACGATATCGATGCCGCGATCATGTTCTGCGATCTGCGGAACTCTACCACCTTAGAAGAGACGTTGGGCCGCAGCGACTACATCACCGTCTTGAACGCATTTTTTGAAACCGTCTCGGGCATCGTGCATGCCCATGACGGGGAGGTTCTTAAGTTCATCGGCGACGCGGTGCTCGCCGTGTTTCCGGCCGGGGATGATCCGGCCCGTGCACGATCAAATGCGCAACAATCCGCAGTCGAGATTGTCGAGAAGCTGGCCGAACTGCGTAGTGACGACAGCGGCCATCACTGTGACTGTTCGATCGGAGTTGCCTATGGGCGCGTCACCTATGGCAATGTCGGCTCGCGCGAGCGCTTGGATTTCACGGTCATCGGTCAAGCTGCCAATATCGCCGCGCGCCTGGGAGAGTACGGCAAAACCATTGGCCACCGGATCGTGGTCTCGCAGGATATCGAACCAGCCTGCCAGCACGCGATCGCTCTGGGCGCAATAAAGCTGCACAACGTGTCGCAACCCGTTCAGTCTTTCGCAATGCGCACCGCCGCCGATGCCATACTGGATGCCTGACGGTCTTATCCCCCACCCAGCAAGATAAGCGCGGTCTGCGCGGGCGAGATCGTGTTCTGTAGCTGGTTAATCTGATTACGCGCCAGATAGGTATCCGTCAGTTTCTCGACCGCTCCGGCGTCGGAAAACTGCGATAGATCCGAAGACCCGGTGACGCGCTGCAGACGGTCCTTGAACACCTCAAGCTGCTTGTCGATATCCAGTTGCGCAAAAGCCGACGGCAGGCCAAGCGCCGTTTCCATCATCTTGCGCAAAGGTGGCAGGCCCATCAGGTCGAACCACTTCCGATCCGCGCTGCCGCTCTGTCCCGCTATCTCCGGCAAGGCGTGTTGGGTGTAGAGCGCAATGCGCATGCTCTCATCCTGTTCACCAACCGAAATCTCAAAGCGGGTCACCAGATTGTCGTTGGCAATCTTGCGCATCTCGCCGCTCAGGTTGGTTTTCGGCACATCCCCCGGCCCGAACCCGAAGGCACGGGCGAGGTCGCGGTACCTGTTATCAGCAAGCCGATTGGCCAACGCATCGTCCGCCTGCGTCCCGTCTGACAGGACTTTTTGAATGAAAAACCGGTTGTCCAGATCCTGCTCCAGACCGAACGCCCCCAGCGCCACCTGCAACAGCCGCCGGTTTGAAACCAGATCCTCGGCTGTACGCACGCTGCCTATGTTCTCAAGGAAATACTTCGTTTCTCTCTCATTCATCGTTGAGGCGGAATAGCTTTGGAACTGCGCCTCATACGTGCGCTGCAGAAATCGCCAGCCAACCAGCCCGCCCGTTGGTATGACCGGCTGAAACGTCATTGCTGATAGGCCATCAGCCGCTCTTCGCGCGGCAAAAGGGACCGCAACGATTTAAGGCACTTGTAGTATTGTTCAGCCACCAACGCCTCGGTCGCGTCCGCTAAAACGCGGCGGCTGTCGGCGTCGGTAAAGACCTGGCTCAACTCTTCAACCCGGCGCAGCAATTGCTGGCGCGCATGCTCGGGCTCACTGTCGCCGGACAGAACCAGCTGCGCGGCATAGCAGACGCGCCGCACCGGCGTGTTCACCTCTTCCGGGTGGATTGCATCACGCAAACGCAAGACGTTGGCCTGTGGCGTCATGATTGAGAAGCGGCTGCGACGATCCCCGTTTTCAATGACAACCCCGTTGATCAGAACCCTTTCTTTCGGGGCAAGTTTCAGAACCAGCCCACCCATCAGCTGCCCCTCATCTGGCGCAGGCCACGTAGGACAGCCATGTTAATCTCAAGCAGAGGTTCAACCGCTGCTTTGTTGCCCAGAACCTGACTGCTGTGGTGTTCGGTGAACTCGGCCAGATAGAAAATCCGCGCCCGCAGGTCGTTCGGCAGGGCGTTGTCGGTGTCCGAAACACCGCTTGCCAGCACGCTCCACAAACGGCGGTTTTCGTGCAGCGCCTGCACGAAGCCACCAAAATCGGTCGCCTTGCGCGCAGCCGCAGCCTTCAGCCGATGTGTGATCTTTGAAATCGCCTCATATTCCGTGTCCCTGGGGGTGCGCGTTGGTGCCGTCGATTGCGCGTAGGCGCGGTGAGCAAGCGTTTGCGGTGTCACTTGAAATCCTTCCAATTGTCCTTCGGGGGGCGATCAGGTCCGGGGCGCGTCAGGCGCGCCCCGGTTTGGTTCCGACTTAGCGGAACAGCGACAGGATGGATTGCGGTGCCTGGTTGGCAATCGACAGCGATTGTGTCGCCAGCTGCTGCTGCACCTGAAGCGCCTGCAAACGGGCCGATGTCTCTTCCATATCTGCATCGACCAGCGAGCCGATACCGGATTTGAACGAGTCAGACAGGTTCGAGATGAACTCTTTCTGGGTCTCGATCCGACCCTGCGCAGAACCAAAGGCCGCCGAGGCATCGATTGCGGTATCGATCAGTGTTTCAATCGTACCCAGCGCCGCAGCAGCGCCAGCATCGGTGGACACATCAATCGAAGACAGCGCCCCAAGACCACCCGAGCCCGCATTGGTGAACTGGGCCGAAACGGTCACGTCGCGATCAGCATCAGCACCAGCCGTTGCCGTGCCGGTGACGAAGGACAAGGTGCCCGGGGCACCGGAGTCATAGTCGATAGCGACGCCGGTGATCCCCAGCGCATCGATCTGGTTCTTCAGCCCAACCGCCACGATTGCGTCAGTATAAGCCGCGTCGTAGGTGCCCGAAGGATCCAGATCATTGGCCTGCACCGTATAAGACGCGACCTTATCGCCGATCGTGATCGAAACCTGATCCCCCGCTGCGAAGTTGTCGGTCGAGCTGTCGATCACGATGTCACCCGAGCCACCGGACTTATCCATGGTGAAACCCGCTGCGTCGTTGTCAGTGGTCACGTTGTCCGAACCTGCCAGAACGCCCTTGGACGCATAACCACCAGTGGAAAGGTCTTGGCTTGCGACCGAGATGGAAGACGCTGTTACGCCGCCGGCGTTATCGCGGTCCAGCGAGGCAAGGATTGAAGCCCCCGAACCGCCATTCACCAGATTCAGGCCGTTGAATTGCGCCGCACCAACAACCGACGCGATCTGATCGCGCAGGGCCGTGACGTCGTCATTGATCTTCGCCCGATCCACATTGTCCTCTTGCGCCGCGACGATCTTGCCTTTCATCTGGGTCAGCAGATCAGTCACCGTCTCGGACGCGTTTCGCGCAACTGCAACGGTCGATTCGCCCAGCGCAAGGCTGTCCTTGATCGCGTTGAAGCCGTTGACATCGGATTCCATCACCTTCGAAATCGCCCACACCGCCGAGTTATCCTTGGCCGTGGCGACGTCTTTACCGGTCGAGATCGCGTTCTGGGTCTGCGCCAGGTTCTTGTTGACCGACTTGAGAGTTTGCAGCGCGACCATCGCGCCATTGTTCGTCAGAATGCTGGACATATTTGTCATCCTTTTTACGTTAGGGCGCGTTTCGCGCCGCTGCTTTCCCCGCCTCAACGGCAGGCATTCTGTCGTTCTGACCTGTGCGTCTTGCCCTGCGGCCCGCGCGCCACCTGCTGTTCAGGTGCATCGCCACCTTTGACCGAGATCCCCTAACGGAGTGCTAAGACCTGCAGTCCCGATATCGAGGATTTGAATCAAACCGGTGTCTATGCGCGCTTTTCCAGCTTGGCGCAGGCCCGCACCGCGAATCCTGTGCGTTGGCCTGAGGCATCATAAGTGCTGAATTCCTGGCGTACGCTGCGCAACTCTGACATCCGGTCGGCGACTGCGCGGATCCCTTCTGCGGCACTGTTAAGAAGGGCTTGGTTGCGCTCGACTTTACCTTGAACCCGGATCAGATCCTCAGTTTCAAAAACCTTCAGGTCATTGATTGCACCGATCAGATCCTCTTTGTGTGCTGTCAGTTTATCCAATGCCTCCAGATTGCCCTGCGCCAGCGCCGCTCTTTCGGACTCCAGCAAGACTTCGAGGGATTTGATCGGATCATTGTCCATCGGATTTCTCCATCATTGCGTTGAAAAGGACTTCCGCCAGGCCGATGCCTCCGGATTGCGCCATCTGACGTGCCTGATGTTGCACGAGGAACGAGGCGAACTGGTCTTCTCCGGCCCCGCCGCCGAGGTTTTGGCGCGCTTTACCCAAACCTGCGGATTTCAGCATTTCGGTCAGAAACGCCGCCTCAAGTTCGACTGACGCGGCCTTTAGTTTCTGGCGAAGCGCCACTTTGCCGACCGCGGGTGCATCCACGTGAATTGTCATCGGTTGCTCCGAAAATTGCTTCGAACTTTCACGATCAAACGGGAAAGCAGTTAAAATAAACGTAACTTCCTGAAGGCAAGCTGCAGCCCAGACAAATGGAGTCGCAGCACATGCCCAACCCGCTGACATTGATATCGGCACCCCCACGGAATGGGGCCAAATCGGAAGCAGTCCAAGGGACGGACGGCGAGCCCGCCGGTGGGTTTGCGTTCGAAGACGCATTAAACGAGCAGAGCGAGAGGCCGGATTCAGATCAGGAACCGCTCACTGTCTCGGAAATCCCCGCGACGGTCGTGCATGCGCCGCACGAAAGTGATGAAACCACGCCGCCGCCCCAGCTTCAGAATATCGATACAGATGGAGTCGAATACACCCAAACAGGCTTGCAGGCGCTTTCTGAACAAAGGGCTGACACCAGCCCGCTGCAACGCTGGTCCACCCCCAAGGCGGGTGACCCCGGCACCGGCACAAGGACGATCCCCGCTGTGTCGTTTGGACATGCGACGATCACGTCAACCGCCCCGCCGGCTGATGCCGGTTTACCCGACCCTACAACCAGAGCGCCACAATCAGCCCAGACGAATCAGGTCACGCCCGGCGAGGTTGAGCTGAATGTGGTTGGCGAACAGATGGAGCCGCGCAAAGGCACGGTGTCGGTGATGGAGGCGGTCGCCCGGAATTTGCATCAGACACCTTCGCCCGAAGCGCAGGGGTTCGCTGCTTCGGCGCTCCCAAAACCCCAGCCCGCTCAAACCTCATCGCCCCGTCCCATCTCAACGCCCACGTCGCTGGTGCCATCCGCTTCCAACAACGCCGAAGAAGCGCCTGATCTGAGGGCTGAGGCTAACATACAAGACCTGCCAGCACTGAGAGAGGCCACATCAACGCATATCCCGCGCGACGGCATATCCGCCACGTCGCCGGCATCTGCGCGACCCGAGGTCGCGCGCGCGATCGCAGGTCAGATGGCCGCCGTCATCTCAGCGAAATCTGGCGCAGGCGGCGTCGAAATCGCCCTTAATCCGGAAGAGCTTGGGCGCGTGTCGATCACGCTCAACGGACGAGACGACGGGCTTCACTTGACCATTGTGGCCGAACGTCCCGAGACGATGGATCTTATGCGTCGCCATATCGCAATCCTGTCGTCCGAATTCGAGAAGCTGGGATATGGCGGCTTGTCGCTGGACCTGGGCGCATCGCATGATCCGCCCCCCGAGTCCGATCAACCCAAATCCGACGCAGATTTCGACCGCGAAGACGCCGCAACTGCTGTCGAAACTACCGCACGCCCGATGTCGGTCAGCACCAATCGCGGCCTTGATATGAGACTTTGATCGATGATCAGCACAACCAACTCCGTCACCAACACCTCCGCCATTGCCGGAAACACCGCACAGCGCTCGGCCCTTGCATCAGATTTCGAGACGTTTTTGCGCATGCTGACCGTGCAAGCACGCAATCAGGACCCGCTGGAACCTCTCGATTCATCAGAATACGCATCGCAATTGGCCCAGTTCTCGATGGTCGAACAACAAGTGAAGGCAAATGAGCTATTGACGGCGCTGACCCAAACGCTGGGGTCCGTCAACCTTGAACAGCTTGGCAGTTGGGTCGGCATGGATGTACAGGTCGCAGCACCCTTTCGCTTTGAGGCGCAACCGGTCAGCATGTTCGCCAAAGCCGAGGCCGCAGCCGACCGGGCCGACTTGGTGATCCGGGACGCACGCGGCGAAATTCTGGACCGCGTCGCCATTCCGATTGACCAGACCGAGTTTGCGTGGGCCGGTGTTGATGGTTCTGGAAACCCGTTTCCGCCAGGCAGCTATTCTGCATCACTTGAAAGCTTTAAGGATGACAAGCGTCTGGCGAACACTCCGGTCGCGGTTTTCAGCCGTGTCGTCGAAGCCCAGAGCGGCGATGGGGGCATCGTCCTGACCCTGGACAGCGGCGCAAAAGTCGAGGTCGAGAGCGTCAAACAAATCCGTACGGGCGCTTGATCTGAACATCGGAGCACGCCAAAGCTTGGCACAGCGCGACTCGCCCGAAACTGGTAAAGTTCCTGTCTGATCTAACCCAACCCCCGCCCGATCTTGTGGCCCAGCTGAGCACCCGAAATCTGATCGCATCGGATGTCCGGTTCGAGGTGCTCTATGGTGGGCGGACCAATCAGGTGTGGAAAGTCCTGTCGGGCAACGCCGGCACTGTCCTCAAACTCTATCGCGCGCCATTCCGGAACCCGTTGTTTCGCAATGATGCCAGGCTTGAGGCCTCGTGCCTGCGGGCGCTCGGCGACACGGGCTTCGTTCCGAAGCTGCGAGCAACAGGATCTTTCGGGGATTCGCATTGGGTCTACTATGACCACGCGCCCGGTATGCCATGGCGCAGCGGTGTCCGAGACGTTGCCCATCTGCTTCGGAAACTGCACCAGTCCAAACCTACGCTGAACGCACCGATCGGTTGCAACGGCAGCGACGATATTGACCAGCATACGCATGAGATACTCGCCCTCTGTTCTGGTGACAAAGCTGATCAGCTGCTGGCATTGCGCCCCGGGAACAAAGTGCTGCCGTTGACCGGCCGAAGCCTGATCCACGGCGATCCCGTTGCGGGTAACATACTGCAAGCTGAAAGTGGGCTGACCCTGATCGACTGGCAGTGCCCGGCCTGGGGCGATCCGACCGAGGATCTGGCCCTTTTCCTGTCACCCGCCATGCAAAAGCTGTATCGCGGGGCACCATTGACGGATACCGAGATCAGCAGTTTTTTGGCGGCCTATGGGGATGCGGCCATAGCGCAACGCTATTGCGCGCTGCGTCCTTGGTATGCGTGGCGCATGGCCGCCTATTGCCTTTGGCGCATCGAAAACGGTGCCGCAGATTATGCTTCAGGCTACGCGTTGGAAGTGGCGGCTTTACAGGTCAGCGAGCCCTAGTATTGCATAAGCGGGCACCATCAGGGCACGCCGCCAGCGACCAAGGGGAAACCGCTGCGGCGGTATGGCAATCGGCGCAGGCAGGGGTTCCGCTTGTCCCAACACCATTCGTGCAAGCGCCCGCCCGCAATAGCTTCCCATCGCAACGCCATTGCCGTGATAGGCAAACCCCGCAAAGATCCCGGCATGACCGGGAACCGCTCCGGCAAAGGGCACAAGATCACGGGTCAGACACACCATCCCGGACCAGACATGGGTTGCCTCAACGCGTTCCCATGCCGGGAACATCTGGCGGAAATCACGCAGCAAATTTCGCCGGATGCCGGTTTCGGCCCGAGGTGACGACAGCAAGCCACCGCGCATACCAAATAGAAAACGCCGGTCGGGCATCAGGCGAAAATAGTGCAGCAGGTTGCGCGTATCATAGGCCATCTGGTCCGAGGTCCACCCTTGCCCCTGCAGTTCGGCGTTGGTCAGGGGGCGCGTGACAAGTACCGTGGATTGCGCAGGCAAATAGCGCGCAGCCATCCACGGCGGCAGGTCTTCGCTGGAATACCCATTGGTACAGATCACAACATGCGCCGCCGTTACAGCACCGGTAGGGGTGGTCAGGCGGCGGCTCGGCCCGGTTTTCTCAATCCGCAAGACCGGGCTTTGCTGAAACAGTTTGGCCCCCGCGTTCAGCGCGGCCTGTGCCAGTCCGAACAGGTATTTCCGTGGGTTCAGGCCAAAGCCAAACGGGTTGGTGTACCCGCCAAAGAAACGCCCGCCGAGGCCAAGGGCCGGCAACGCATCGGCCTCGTGCAGATACCCGGTTTCATCGGCGTCCCGACGCAAACGCTCCATGGCGCGGTGGGAATGGGCCAGCTGGGTTTCGCCCCTGGAATGGGTGTCCGCCTCGATCCCGTGGCGCGACAGAAGATCGGCCACCAGAAGAACCGCATCCTTCTCGGCCTGCAGATAGGCTTTTGCCTCAGCCGCGCCATAACGGCGGGAAAGAGAAGCATGGCTCAGCTTAGAGCCACCCAGACAGCAAAACCCGCCATTTCGGCCAGAGGCGCCCCAACCGGGTGTTTCCGCCTCAAGAACGGCGACCGAGACACCGTTTTCTGCGAGATGCAATGCGGCTGACAGACCGGTGAAACCACCGCCGATGATGGCGACGTCGACGCTCAGATCATCACCCAGAACGGGCCAGTCCGGGGCTGCAACAGTCTCATCCCACCAGCACCCCAAGCGGGGTGCAGGGCCATAGGCGTAATCCGGGAATATCCGCTTCATTCGGCGCGCGCAGCGGCCATTTCGTCCTGCCGTTGGCGCATCATCGCCCGTTTGGTGACAAGCGAAGCGGTGATGACACCCACGGTGACAACCGCAATCATCAGCGTCGACAACGCATTGATCTCGGGGCTGACACCCAGCCGGACCGCCGAGAATATCTTGATCGGCAGAGTGGTCGCGGACGGCCCAGAAGTAAAGGACGCGATCACCAGATCATCCAGCGACAGGGTGAAGGCCAACAGCCAGCCCGAGATTACCGCAGGCGCGATGATCGGCAGGGTCACCAAGCGAAAGGCCTGCGCTGGTGAGCAACCCAGATCAAGCGCCGCCTCCTCCAGCGATTTATCGAATGTCACCAACCGCGAGGACACGACGACCGAAACAAAGCACATCGAAAAGGTGGTGTGCGCCAGAACGATGGTCAGAATGCCTCGGTCCAACCCGATACCGATAAACAGCAGCAGCAGGGACAGGCCGGTGATCACCTCGGGCATCACGAGCGGGGCGTAGACCATGCCCGAGAACAGCGTACGGCCAAAAAACCGCCCGCCGCGCACCAGAACATAAGCTGCCGCCGTGCCCAGAATGGTCGCCAGCGTAGATGAAAATACGGCGACACGTACCGTCACCCATGCCGCATCAAGGAAGGCCTCATTCTGCAATAACTCTCCGTACCATTTGGTCGAAAAACCGGCCCAGACCGTCACCAGCTTGCTTTCGTTGAAGCTGAAGATGATCAGGATGATCATCGGGATATAGAGGAACGCGAACCCCAGCGTCAGTGAGACCGCGTTGAACCAGCTCAGCCTGTTCATTGATCCGCCTCCGCCTGTTTCTGCTGGTTGCGTTGAAACAGCACGATCGGAATCACCAGGATCAGCAACAGCACCACCGCGACAGCGCTGGCCACGGGCCAGTCACGGTTCGAGAAGAACTCTTCCCACAGCACCTTGCCGATCATCAGCGTGCCGGACCCGCCCAGCAGCGAGGGGATCACGAATTCTCCGATCACCGGGATCATCACCAGGAAACATCCGGCGATAATGCCCGGACGCGACAGCGGGATCGTCACCAGCCAAAACGCCTGAAGGCGGGAACAGCCCAGATCCTCGGCCGCTTCGATCAGTGATCCGTCCATCCGTTCCAGCGCGGAATAGATCGGCAGGATCATGAAGGGCAGATAGGTGTAGACAATCCCGATATAGACCGCAGTCTGCGTATTCAGAATGGTCAATGGCGTCGAGATCAGGCCCGTCCACAGCAGAAACTGGTTCAGGTAGCCTTCGTTGCTGAGGATACCCATCCACGCATAGACGCGGATCAGAAAAGAAGTCCAGAACGGCAGGATCACCAGCATCATCAACGCAGGACGCCACTCTTCCGGCGCGCGCGCCATGGCATATGCGATGGGATAGCCCACCAGCAAGGTGAAGAAGGTTGAAATCAGGGCGATCTTGACGCTGGACAGATAGGCCTTCCAGTACAGGTCATCCTCGGTCAGCCAGACGAAATTCTCCAGATCAAGCTGGCTGAAGAAATCTTTGACGCCCGCCCAGCCCGCAGACAGGTCCAGCGTCGGGGTGTAGGGCGGGATGGCCAGGGCCGTGTCGGATAGCGAGATTTTCAGGACAATGAAGAACGGCACCATGAACAGCGCCAGCAGCCAGACATATGGAATGGCGATCAGGACAGCGCGGCGCATCAGCGTTCCAGCAAAACCGCGGCGGTTGCTGTCCAGGACAGCCAGACCGGGTCTTCCCAAGTGAAGGATCGGCGCGAGATGCGACGGGTGTTCGCCGTTTGCGCCTTGATGATCGTGCCGTTTGGCAGTTCAACATGATAGGTCGACAGATTGCCCAGATAAGCGATGTCATGCACCCTACCCTGAATGGCATTGATCGCATCGGCGGGGCGTTCGGACGTAATCGCCACCTTCTCGGGGCGGATCGCGAGATGACAGCCCTGCCCATTGCTCAGCCCGGTCGTTGATGTCGCGGTGAGCGGAGGTTGCCCCTCGGCCCAATCGATACGATAGCTTTCATCGCCTTGCGCCGTTGCACGGCCTTTGATGATGTTCACATCTCCAATGAAATCAGCGACATAGACCGAGTTTGGTGTCTCGTAAATCCGATCAGGCGTCGCCACTTGCATCAGCTTGCCCTGGTCCATGACGGCGACGCGGCTGGCGACAGTCATCGCCTCTTCCTGATCATGGGTTACGATGACAAAGGTGGTGCCGGTCTTTTCCTGAATGTCCATCAGTTCGAACTGCGTATCCTGCCGCAATTTCTTGTCCAGCGCCCCAAGGGGTTCATCCAGCAGCAGCAGCTTGGGTGCCTTGGCCAGCGACCGGGCCAGCGCCACGCGTTGGCGTTGCCCTCCCGAGATCTGGTGCGGCTTGCGGCGCGCGAATTGTTCCAGCCGGGTCAGGCGCAACATCTCTTCGACGCGGTTCTCAAGGTCCTGCTTGGGCATGTTATCGCGCCGCAGCCCAAAGGCGATATTGTCCCAGATGCTGAGATGCGGGAACAGCGCATAAGACTGAAACATCATGTTCACCGCCCGCTTGTTTGGCGGGATCGGGTCGATGTCCTGCCCACCCAACAGGATATGACCCTCGGTCGGAGTCTCGAACCCGGCCAGCATGCGCATCATCGTGGTCTTGCCACAGCCCGAGGGCCCAAGCAGCGCGAAAAACTCTCGCTCGTAGATATCCAGCGACAGATCGTCGATCGCCGTGAACGTACCAAAGCGCTTGGTCACGTTCTGGAATTGGATCAGTGGTTTCGCCTGTGGATCATCCCACGGCGCAAAGGCTTCAGCACTCAAAGCGGCCCCCGTTTGTCGGTCTGGACAGAAAAGGGCACAAGGCGATCCCTCCGCCTTGTGCCATCGTCAGATCAGGTGCCTGATTTCACCTTAGTCCACAAACGCGTGACAACCCGCTGGGTTTTCTGAGGATACGGCCCCTTGATATAGGTGTTCCCCATCGCCTCGGCCGAGGGGTAGATCGCCGGATCACTGATCACATCCGCCTCAAGAAACTCCTGCGCGGCCTTGTTGCCATTGGCGTAATAGACATAGTTTGAGGCCGCCGCCATGTTCTGCGCATCCAGCATAAAGTCGATAAACCTATGCGCCCCTTCCGGATTCGGCGCATCCACCGGCACAGCCATCTGGTCAAACCACATCTGCGAGCCTTCCTTGAACGCGTTATAGGCGATCTCTACGCCGTTATCCGCTTCAGCGGCACGGTCTCGCGCCTGCAGAACGTCACCCGAAAAGCCAACCGCTACGCAGATATCCCCGTTGGCCAACGCGTTTATATATTCCGAGCTGTGGAATTTGTTCACATAGGGCCGGACGGCGTCAAACACCTCTCCAGCTTTCTCGATATCATCCTTGTCATGCGAGTTGGGATCAAGCCCAGCATAAACCAGCGCTGCGGGTACCATCTCGTCCGGCGCATCCAGGAAATAGACACCGCATGCCGCCAGCTTTTCCATGTTCTCGGGGTTAAAGATCAACTCCATCGAGTCGAGCGGCGCATCTTCGCCCAGCACCTCTTTGACCTTGCCGACATTGACACCAAGCCCGGTAGTACCCCACATATAGTTGACCGAATGCTTGTTGCCGGGGTCAAACTGCGCGACGCGCTCGGCGATCACATCCCACACGTTTCCGATATTCGACAGCTTGGATGTATCAAGCTCCTGAAACGCGCCCGCCTGAATCTGGCGGCTCATGAAGCTGCCCGACGGCACCACAACATCATAGCCGGAACCGCCTGCCAGCATCTTGGTCTCAAGCACCTCGTTGCTGTCGAACACGTCATAGATCAGGGTCAGGCCCGTTTCTTCTTCGAATTTGGTCAGCAGATCTTCGTCGATATAGTCCGACCAGTTGTACACACGCACTTCCTCAGCAAATGCCGCCGTAGTCCCCAACGCGACAACCGCTGTCATCCCCAGCGTTTTCAGTTTCATTACTTTCTCCCTGTAAATTATGTGGCTATCTTCCCGTTTTTTTGGATTTGATCAAGTTTTGCGTTTTGCCCTCGTTTCGCCTATGCTTTCAGCAGGCAATTATTCTGGCAAGCCGCATGAACACGGATCGGGGCAAACCATTTGGATTTGATCAAAAATATAGCAGATACATCGCAATCTGAGCGTGAGAAACGCCCGGCACATGAGCAGGTCTATCAGACGCTCAAAGCGCAGATTTTGTTTGGTGACATGGTGCCCGGACAACCGGTCACGATTCAGGGCCTGACCGATTCGCTTGGTGTTGGCATGACCCCGGTGCGTGAGGCAATCAGACGGTTGATCTCGGATGGTGCGCTTATCTTTCAGGGCAATCGACGAGTCAGCGTACCATTGCTGACCCAAGATGACATCGAGCAGATGATCTTCGCCAGAATCTCAATAGAAACAGAGCTTTCGCGCCGCGCCACCAGCAAAATTCCCCAAGGTGCCATTGATCAGCTGGAGCGTCTGGACAAACGGCTGGACCAGATGATCGCAGACGGAGATGTGGGCGGATACCTGCGTCTGAACCACGCTTTTCATCGCGCACTTTACGATCACGCGGAGGCCCCGATACTCGTCGATCTGGCCGAGCGTCTGTGGCTGCGCTTTGGTCCATCCTTGCGGATTGTGTGCGGGCGCTTCGGCACGCAAAGCCTGCCTGACCGGCACAAGGACATCATCCAAGCGCTGCGCAACCGGGATTCGGATTATGCAGCGAACGCCACAGCGCAGGACATCAAACAAGGCATGTCGATGATGCGGGATACGTTGAAAGCCGTCTAGCATTCAGCGATTCGATTGACAGCGAAAAATTTGATCATATTCTGTGCGGCAACCCCGCATGCAGGAGCTTTCTTGATGTCCACCATCACCAATCACATGCCAACCGCAGCACTACAAGCGCTGGATGCGGCGCACCATCTTCACCCGTTCTCGACCAATGACGCCCTGGAAACCGAAGGGGTCCGGGTCATCGCTCGGGCCAAGGGCGTCTATCTGACCGACAGTGAGGGGCATGATATTCTGGACGGCATGGCAGGTCTGTGGTGCGTCAATATCGGCTATGGGCGAGAGGAGCTGGCCAATGTCGCCGCGCGGCAGATGCGTGAATTGCCGTTCTACAACACCTTCTTCAAGACCACCCATGTGCCCGCAATCGCCCTGGCCGCGAAACTGGCCGAGCTTGCGCCCGGGGATCTGAACCATGTCTTCTTTGCCGGTGGTGGCTCCGAGGCGAACGACACCAATATCCGCCTTGTTCGCACCTACTGGGCCGAGAAAGGCCAGCCCGACAAGAACATCATCATCAGCCGCAGGAACGCCTATCACGGCTCGAGTGTGGGCTCGGCCTCTCTGGGTGGCATGGCCGGAATGCACGCACAGGGCGGGATACCGATCCCGAATGTTCACCATATCAACCAGCCAAACTGGTGGTCAGAAGGCGGGGACATGACCCCCGAAGCGTTCGGACTGGCGCGCGCGCGCGAGTTGGAAGAGGCGATAGAAGAGCTGGGCGAAGATCGCGTCGCCGCCTTCATCGCCGAGCCGGTGCAGGGCGCAGGCGGCGTGATCGTGGCCCCTGATACATACTGGCCCGAAATCCAGCGGATATGCGACAAATACGATATACTGTTGATCGCGGACGAGGTGATCTGTGGTTTCGGACGTACCGGCAACTGGTTCGGCTCACAAACAGTCGGGATCAAACCTCACATCATGACCATCGCCAAGGGGCTCAGCTCGGGCTACGCCCCGATTGGCGGCTCGATCGTCTGTGATGAGGTGGCCGAAGTCATCAGCGCCACCGAGTTCAACCACGGCTACACCTATTCCGGCCATCCCGTCGCCGCCGCGGTTGCGCTTGAAAACCTGCGCATTCTGGAAGAAGAGAAGATCCTCGAACACGTCCGCGAGGTGGCCGCCCCCTATCTCAAACAGAAATGGGAGGCACTGACCGACCACCCACTGGTCGGTGAGGCGAAAATCGTGGGCATGATGGGCTCGATCGCGCTGACCCCGGACAAAGCCAGTCGTGCCAAATTCGCGTCCGAACCGGGCACGATTGGCTATATCTGCCGCGACCGGTGCTTTGCCAACAATCTGGTGATGCGCCATGTGGACGACCGGATGATCATCTCTCCACCTCTGATCATGACGACCGAGGATATCGACGAAATGTTCATACGCATCCACAAATCGCTGGACGAGGCACTGGCGGAGATCACTGAAAAAGGCCTGATGAAAGCCGCCTCCTGATCCGCACGGCTTCATCTGGCCCAAAATATCCCGGGGGAGTCGCGCAAAGCGCGACGGGGGCAGCGCCCCCTTCCCCTACCTCAGTCGCTCAAGTACTCGAAGGGATGCATAGCCGTCCGGCACCAGCCCCTGCGCCACCTGGAAGGCCCGCACGGCATTGATCGTGTTCGGGCCAGTGCGTCCGTCAATGCCTTGAGTGTCAAACCCGGCCTGTGTCAGACGCCGTTGCAACTCTTTGCGCTCGGTGAAACTCAGCACCCGATCTCCGCGCGGCCAACTGGCCTGAAACGGAGAGCCACCGGCCAGCCTGTCAGACAGGTGGCCGATCCCGATCACATAGGCATCGGCCCCGTTATAGGCCTCGATCACCTTGAAATTATCGAAGATCATCAGAGCCACGCCACGCCCCCCGGCGGGTAGCAGGATGGAGGCCGGGCCGTGATCCGCAACCGCGCTGCCGTTCCGTGCGCGGACCCCGAGCGATGCCCAATCCGACGGCAAAAGCGTATGATCCCGCCGTGCCAGAGCATAGTCAAACCCGTCAGGAAGCTGCACCTCAACACCCCAGGGTTGCCCCTTGGTCCAGCCATGCCGCGCCAGATAGGCGGCGGCCGAAGCCAGCGCATCCGTCGGGTCATCCGACCAGATATCGCGGCGCCCATCGCCGTCGAAATCAACCGCATGATCCAGAAATGAGGTCGGCATGAACTGCGTATGCCCCATCGCTCCGGCCCAACTGCCGACCATATTGCCGGGATGTACATCTCCGGCCTGCACGATCTGCAGGGCTGCGATCAGCTGCGTTTCAAAGAAACGCGCGCGCCGGGCGTCAAAGGCAAGTGTGGCCAGAGAGCGGATCGTCTGATCACTGCCACGGAAAGTGCCGAACGAGGTTTCAAGCCCCCAGATCGCGGTCACGACTTCTTTTTCAACACCATACTGCGCCTCGATCTGCGTCAGGGTTGTCTGGTGCCGCTCCAACCCCGCACGCCCATTCGCAACCCGCGCGTCCGAGACGGCGGCATCCAGATACTCCCAGATCGGTTTGGAAAACTCGGCCTGATTGCGGTCGCGCCGAATGACATCCTTGTCGTATCGCAAGCCTGCAAGCGCCTGATCCAGCGTTGCCGCGGTGATGCCTTGTGCCATCGCCCGTTCGCGGAACGCCCCCAGCCATGCCTGAAACCGCGCGTTGCCCTCAGCCGACACCGGGTAGACCTTTGCCTCGGGCCGCACCACGGGTCGGATAGACACCGTCACATCCGCCGAAGCCAGTTGCACATTTTCGACCTGAGGTCGGGCCAAAGGCCGTATCGATTTGTCCGTGATATCCGCCTGCACTATGGATGCCCACAATGCAGCGGTCATGACGCCGCCTACGCATTTATGCATTCCGTTTTTCCTGATTACTGCTCAACAGCAATGATAGCGCAAAAAGGCCGTTTCACAAAGCGCTCAGGCATCGGCCTCACGTCCTTTTGCTTCACGTTCGGCGCGGATGCGGGCGATGGCCTCACGCAGAAGCGGAATGCGATTAGGGCGAAAACTGTCTTCGGTCACAGCCATATCCAGCATGCGGTCCAGCCGGAACACCCTGAAATCCTGCCGCAAATGGCACCAGCTGATCAGGACGCTGGCGCGATCCATATAAACGATGCTCAGCGGATTGACCCGACGGCGCGTGGCGGCACCTTTGGCGTCTGTATAGGCGAACTCAACCGCCCGCTCGTCCCACGCTGCCTGCCTCAGCGCGGCAACCTCGATCGTGGGCATTGCGGGTCGGTCAAAACGGGTGGCCGTCAGCACCGCATGGCTCAGCCGGTGCGACTGGCGCGGCGGCAATCGTCCCTGCAGCTTGCGCAACGCCGCGCTGGCAGCGTCCGACAGGGCTGGATCACCGATCAGCTGCACCTCGCGCAGGCCCAGAACCAGCGCTTCCAGTTCGTCATTGGTAAAGCCCAGCGGTGGCAGGGTGGCGTCTTCGATCAGGGTAAAGCCGAACCCGGCCTCTCCATCGATCACCGCGCCCAAGGCGCGCAAAGCGTCGATATCGCGATGAACAGTCCGCGGCGACACACCCAGATCCTGCGCCAGTTGCACGGACGTTCTGGGCGGCGGGCCAGAACGCAGGGCTTGCATCAATTGGAACAGGCGGGCGGTGCGGGACATGATGGAAGTTACCCTAGACCTGATGACGATTTCTGTCATCAGGCCACCCTATCCTCTTGTCATGTCAATGACGGAGCCCCCCATGCTGACCCTACTCACCTTCCCCGCTGCCTTTGGCCAGTTCAGTGCCAGCCCCTTCTGCGTCAAGACAGCACTGATGTTGCAAAGCGCAGGGCAACGCTGGCAGCGGTCCGACATGCTGGACCCGCGCAAGATGCCGCATCAGAAGCTGCCGGTCCTGCGCACGCCCGAGCGGCTGGTGCCCGACAGCGACCTAATCCGCGAGTGGCTGGAGGCGCAGGGGGCCGATTTCGATGCCGGTCTGAATGACGTGCAAAAGGCTCATTCCCGCGCGCTGATCCGTCTGGCCGAGGAGCATCTGTATTTCCACATCGTGCAAGACCGTTGGGCCAATGATGAGATCTGGCCGATCCTGCGGGATACGTTCTTCACCACGATCCCGGCGCTGATCCGCAAACCTGTGGCTAATTCGATCCGCAAGTCAGTGCTCAGAGGCCTGTCCTTTCAGGGCGTCTCGCGGTTTTCACCGGCCGAACGGCACGACCGGCTGGAGCGTGATCTCGAAGCGATCTCGGCTTATCTGTGGCAATCGCCCTATCTGATGGGCGACGCCCCGACCGCAGCCGACATGAGCGTCGGCCCCATGCTGGCGGCGATGCGCGCGACGCCTGCGGATACTCCGCTGACCCGCCGGATCAAACAGGATAAGCTGCTGGACAGTTACGTAGACCGGATGGAGCAGGCGATCCCCCTATGACGCCCTTTGACGACCCCAAAGTGGCCGCCGCCTTTGACGCGCTACCGGAAAACACTCGCGCCGGTGCTTTGGCCCTGCGCGCACTGATTTTTGAGACCGCAGCGGCCCTGCCCCGCGCTCAGCCGTTGCAAGAGGCGTTGCGCTGGGGCCAGCCCGCCTATCTGGCCCCCAAGGGATCCACCATCCGGCTGGGCGGGCATAAGGCGGCACGTTTTGCGCTGTTCGTGCATTGCCAGAGTCGGTTGATGGGCGAGTTCACCTCGGCCTTTCCCGGCGAGGACCGGATCGACGACAACCGGGCTTTGCTGTTCGATGATCCCGCGCAAATCGACGCAACGCGTCATGACTGGTTGATTGCGCGGGCGCTGACCTATCACCTCTGACGGCGTTTGCGTTCGACCTTGCGCTTGATTTTGTCTTTCTTGCGCTTGTTGCTGACTGCCTTGCGCCGTGCGCCGCGTTTGACAGGGCCACGCCCGCGCGGCAGAGCCTGATCGTCGATCGACAGCAATTCCAGCTCCAGACCTCCGGTAACCGGTGTCGCCGCAGTCAGCCGCACGGTGACGCGCTGGCCGATGGCAATGATCAGGCCAGTATCCGAGCCCATAAGTGTCCCGGCCTCGCGATCGAAATGGAAGAACTCACGGCCCAAAGAGCGCACCGGCACCAGCCCGTCCGCGCCGGTTTCATCCATCTTCACAAAGGCCCCGAACCGGGCGATACCGCTGATGCGGCCTGAGAACTCGTTGCCCACGCGCTCGCTGAGATAGGCGGCCAGATAGCGGTCCGTCGTATCGCGCTCGGCCATCATGGATCGGCGCTCGGTGTCCGAGATATGGGTGGCGGTTTCTTCTAGACGTCCGATTTCGTCCTCGGTCAGCCCGTCCTTGCCCCAGCTATGGGCCGAAATCAGTGACCTATGCACGATCAGGTCGGCATAACGCCGGATAGGCGAAGTGAAATGCGCGTAATTCCGCAGCGCCAGCCCGAAATGGCCGAAATTCTCGGGGTTGTAATAGGCCTGCGCCATCGAACGCAGTGTGGTCAGGTTGATCAGTTCCGCATCCTCGGTTCCGGCTGCGGCATTCAGCAAAGCGTTCAGATGGCGGGTTTGCAGCACCTGCCCCTTGGCCAGATTCAGCCCCGCCGCCTGAGCCGTTTCCCGCAGGCTCTCCAGCTTTTCGGGCGCAGGTTCTTCGTGGACGCGGAACAGCAGCGGGCGGCGTTTGGCGATTAACGTCTCGGCGGCGGCGACATTGGCGAGGATCATGAACTCCTCAATCAGCTTATGCGCATCCAGCCGGTCGCGAAACGCCACGCTGGTCACTTCGCCCGTGTCGCTGAGGACGATCTTGCGTTCGGGCAGATCCAGTTCCAGCGGTTGCCGCGCCACTCGCGCCTTTTTCAGCGCGGCATAGGCGGCGTAGAGCGGTTTCAGCACCGTCTCCAACAATGGCCCCGTGCGGTCATTGGGGGTGCCGTCGATGGCCTCCTGCACCTCGGCATAGTGCAGCGACGCGGCCGAGCGCATCAGGCCCCGCACGAACCGGTGGCCGATCTTGTTGCCCTCGGAGTCGATCTGCATCCGCACGGCGATACAGGCGCGCGGAACGCCTTCGTGCAGCGAACACAGATCCCCCGACAGCCGGTCCGGCAGCATCGGTACCACGCGGTCCGGGAAATAGCTGGAATTGCCCCGCTTGCGCGCCTCGCGGTCCAGTGCGGTGCCGGGCTGCACATAGGCGGCCACATCGGCAATGGCGACCCAGATCACATGGCCGCCGGGGTTCTTGGGATCATCATCGGCATGGGCATAGCACGCGTCATCATGATCCCGCGCATCCGAGGGGTCGATGGTCAGCAGCGGCATATCCCGCAGGTCTTCGCGCCCTTTCAGGCCGACGGGTTTGGCTTTGTCGGCTTCATCGATCACCTTGTCCGGGAAGTCATCCGGAATACCGTGTTGGTGGATCGCGATCAGCGAGACCGCCTTGGGCGCGGTGGGGTCACCCAGCCGTTCGACAATCCGCGCGCGGGGCAGGCCCATGCGGTTCTTGGGCCCAGCTTGTTCCGCCTCGACCAATTCGCCATCCTTTGCGCCCAGCAAAGCCCCTTCGGGCACCAGCCATTCGTTCTGGCCGGCCTTGTCGATGGGCACGATCCGCCCACCCTCGGCCCCTTTGCGAAAGATGCCGACGATCTTGCGCGGGTTGGTTCCGATGCGGCGGATCAGGCGGGCCTCGTAATTGTGGTCTTCTTCATGCACCACGGTCAGGCGCGCCAGAATACGGTCGCCCTCACCCAGCGCCGGGTCACTTGCGCGGGTGATCAGCAGCACGATCGGCTCTACCCCCTCGCCGTGCCATTCCAACGGGCGGGCGAACAGATCGCCATCCGCGTTCGGAGCCTTCACCTGTAACACGCTGACCGGAGGCAACCTGTCCGGGTCACCATAGCTCCGCTTGCGCTTTTCCAGATGACCCTCGGCCTCCAGCTCGCGCAGAATGCGCTTCAGGTCAATCCGCGCCGCGCCTTTGATCCCAAAGGCTTTGGCAATGTCACGTTTCGAGGTCAGGGTGGGGTTCGCCGAGATCCAGTCGAGGACCTCCTGCTTGGTGGGGATGCGAGTCATGATTTCGGCGTATCACGGGCGCGCGACGGCGTCATGACCAAAATTTCAGGGTTTCAGATCAGCCGCCGTATCCACGTCCCGCAAATGGCCCAGTTGCGCCACGCGAGTGCCCGGAACCGAGGCCAGCGTGTCGGCCAGCGCATGTTCCGTCGACCAGCGCACATCGCGGAACAGGCCGCGCGGCAGGGCGGCATAACGCTGCGCCCCGACCAGCCAGTAACCACCGTCCGGCGCGGGGCCGAAAACCATCTGCGCTTGGCCCAACGCCGCAAACGCCTGTGCGATGTGGGCGCGTGAGATCCCGGGGATATCGGCCCCGATCAAGCAAACCGGCCCTTTCGGCATCTCCCGCAACATCCGCCCCATCCGGTCGCCCAGATTACCCGATCCTTGCGCCGCGCGCGGCAGGTCCGCAGGCCAGATACGACTGCGCAGCCCTTCGCGATCCGGCGAAACCGCCAGCACGATCTGCCAGCGCGGGTCGCGCAACCGACGGATCAGCGACTTGGTCTGGTGCCGGAACCACCACGCCGCACCAACCATACCGATATCGCGCCCTAACCGCGTCTTGACCCGGCCCGGGCGGGGCTCTTTCACCATGATCACCAGAGTGCGTTGCATGGATCAGGCAAAGTAGTCCGTCAGAATGCGGGAATAGATCGCCTTGAGCTGCTCGATCTGGGAAACCTCGACACATTCATCGACCTGATGCATGGTTTTGCCCACCAGACCGAATTCGACAACAGGACAATGCCCCTTGATGAACCGCGCGTCCGAGGTTCCGCCGGTCGTAGACAATTCCGGGCGCATGCCAGTCTCGGCTTCCACCGCCTTTGCCACCAGATCAGACAGGGCGCCGGGCGGGGTCAAAAAGCTCTCGCCTGAAATCTTGATACGGGTGTCAACCTCGACACCAAACTCCTGCGCCACCTTCTCGGCCTCGTCTTGCAGCCACGCGCTAAGGCTGGCCCCCGAATGCATGTCGTTGAAGCGGATATTCACCGCGCCCGAGCATTGCGCCGGGATCACGTTGGTGGCCGGGTTTCCGGTGTCGATGGTCACAACCGCCAGTGTCGAGGCATCAAAATGGTCCGAGCCCTGATCCAGTTCATGGCTGGCCAGCCGGTCCATCAGACGCGCCATCGCGGGCAGAGGGTTCTTGGCCCGATGCGGATAGGCCGAATGGCCCTGAACGCCCGTCACCGAAAACCAAGCGGTCATCGAGCCGCGCCGCCCGATCTTGATCATCTCACCCATGTGGTTCGGACACGTAGGCTCACCCACCAGGCAAACTGACATCCGCTCGCCTGTCGCATCCATGTGATCCAGCAGCGCGGTCGTGCCGTGCAGCGCGTCGGCTTCCTCATCCCCCGTGATGGTCAGAATGATGGCTCCGTCGGGGGGCGTGTTGCGCACGAAATCTACCGCCGCCGCGGCAAAGGCCGCCACACCCGACTTCATATCCGTGGTTCCACGCCCATACATCACACCGCCGTGCACTTCTGCCCCGAACGGAGGTTTGGTCCAGGCACCTTCGTCCCCCACCGGAACCACATCCGTGTGACCGTTGAAGCCAAAGCTCTGGGCATGGCCCTTTTGGCCCCAGCGCGCAAACAGATTGCTGATGCCGCCACGATCCACGCGGGTGCAATCGAAACCCGCTTCGGACAGTACGCGCTCTAGCAGAACCAAGGCGCCGCCCTCCTCGGGTGTGACCGATGGGCAACGGATCAGGTCTGCGGTCAGCTGCACGGGATCAGTCATAACGGGCCTTTCGTCTTTGCGCGTGCCGGTGTTCCTGCACAGATTCAACGAATTGACCGGATTGCCAACCCCGAAGCGGCAAATTCCCCGGACGGTCACAGCAATATCTCGGTTTGACACCCCAATAAAACATGAGCCTTGACCCAGCGATGACCTTGCCGCGCTGCAATAAATTGCGTTAGAGGGCCGCGAAACAGGTGAATTGACCATGAAGCGCAGCCTTTTCGCATTGATCTGCCTGATCCTCGCCGTCGTCGCACAGCAAAGCCAGGCACAGACCTTTACGGTCACCACCGTGACCCGCGCGCCGTTCTCTTTTGTCGAGAATGGCGAGCAAACCGGATTCTCTCTGGACCTTCTGGACGCCTTGGCCGCTTACCTTGGATGGGATTATTCCATCGACCGGGTCGAAGGTTTCGGCCAGATGCTGGGTGCCGTTCAGGACGGCTCTGCCGATCTTGCGATTGCAAACATATCGATCACGGCAGAGCGTGAGGCACAGATGGACTTCAGCCAGCCGATTTTCGAGGCCGGTCTGCAGATCATGGTGCCGTCCGAGGCGGCGCGCAGCCCGTCCCTTTTGCAGGCGCTGTTATCGCGCGAATTGTTCATCGCCATTGGCTTGGCCTTTGCGATCCTGCTGGGCGGCGGGATGCTAATGTGGAGCTTTGAGCGCCGGGCGCAGCCGTATTTCGACCGCAAACTGAACGAAGCCTGGTTCCCCTCATTCTGGTGGGCGCTGAACCTCGTGGTCAATGGCGGGTTCGAGGAACGGATGCCGCGCACCCCGTTTGGCCGCCTGCTGGGCGTCATCCTGGTGGTGTCGTCGCTGTTCATCGTATCTGTATTTACCGCCCGCATCACGTCGGTCATGACGGTCGAGGCGATCACCGGCAGCGTGAACTCGGTCAACGACCTGTATGGCAAGGATGTCGGTACCATCACCGGCTCGACTGCGGCCAGCTTTCTAGAGCGGCGCGAGATCGAGTTCACCGGATACCCCGGCCTGCAGGAGATGCTGACGGCGTTCGAAAACAACGAACTGACCGCAGTGGTGTTTGATGCCCCGATCCTGTCCTACTACGCCTCGCACGAGGGGCGGCGCATCGCCACCATGACCGGCGGCATCTTCCTGCGGGAAAACTATGGCATCGTCTTTCCGACCGGGTCGCCGCTGGTGGAAGAGGTCAACCAGGCGCTGCTGTCGTTGCGCGAGGATGGCACATATGACGAAATCTACCGCAAGTGGTTCGGCAGCCTGAACTAGGCCGGTGCCTCATCGCCGAAGAACGGGGTCATTTGTGCGACGATGACGGCGTTCTCATCCAACGCCCGCTGCATCAGCGCACGTTCATCCGGATCGATATCATGGCCCTGCGCCTCACGCTCGGCCAATGTGCCATAGCCGGTGACATCCAGCGGCGCGGTGTCGGCCTGTTTCAGGATCGCCACCGTTTCGCGCACCGCCTCGGCCTCGTCCACGCCGCTGGCGAAACACATCAGTGCTGCCCCGGTCGCCCCGTCCGGCAGCCCGTCGCCCTCTTTCCGGCCGATCTGAACCAGCAATGTGTATACCTGCTGGCGTGAGGGTTTCTTTTTCTTTTCCATGGTTGGGGCCATAGCCGTGCGCCCGTGTCCGGTCAAGCAATTGCGCCAAAGGTGCGAGGTCGCCATACTGGCCGGGCAGCGAATTCGCAAAGGTGCCATATGACCTATCCAGATTTCATCACCGACTTTCCCAGCCTTGACGTCCCCTTTCCCGAAGACGTGGTGCAAACCGCCGTGATCCGGTCGGACGCGGGGCTGGTGGCGTTCTTTACCTTCCTGCAGGACTTTGAGCTCCCCATGCATGCGCACAAGGCGCAATGGGGCACCGTTGTTGAGGGCCAGATCGAACTGACCATCGGGGATGAGACCCAAACCTATGGCCCTGGCGACAGCTATTCGATCCCATCGGGAGTCGAACACGGGGGCAAGATCAAGGCCGGGTCGCGGGTGATTGATGTGTTCGAGGAACCCGACCGCTACCCGGTCAAAAGCTGACAAAAAAGGCCGCAGCGTCCTGCTGCGGCCCCGCATACGGATGCTGTCGCTTTAGTCGCGCAGCAGCTCATTGATCCCGGTCTTGGACCGGGTCTTCTCATCCACGCGCTTCACGATCACCGCGCAGTACAGGCTGATGTTGTTCTTCGATGGCATCGAGCCCGCAACGACCACCGAATAGGGTGGCACCTCGCCATAGGTGACCTCGCCGGTTTCGCGATCGACGATCTTGGTGGACTTGCCGATGAACACGCCCATGCCCAGAACCGAGCCCTCGCGGACGATGCAGCCCTCGACCACCTCGGAGCGGGCACCGATAAAACAGTTGTCCTCGATGATGGTGGGACCTGCCTGCATCGGCTCCAGCACGCCGCCGATGCCGACGCCGCCCGACAGGTGGACGTTCTTGCCGATCTGCGCGCAGGATCCGACCGTGGCCCAGGTGTCGACCATGGTGCCTTCATCCACGTAGGCGCCCAGGTTCACGAAAGACGGCATCAGTACGACGCCGGGTGCGATAAAGGCCGATTTGCGGACGACACAGTTCGGAACCGCGCGGAAGCCAGCGGCTTTCCACTGGTTTTCACCCCAGCCGGCGAACTTGCTGTCCACCTTGTCCCACCAGCCACCCGCCTGCGGGCCGCCGTTCTGAATTTCCATATCCTTGATGCGGAAGCCCAGAAGGACTGCCTTTTTGGCCCACTGGTTCACATGCCAATCGCCGCTGTCCAGCTTCTCAGCAACGCGCAGCGAACCGCTATCCAGCGCGTTCAGTGTATCTTCGATCGCCTCCCGGGTTTCGCCGGTGGTGGCGGGGGTGATGGTGTCGCGCGCCTCCCAGGCGGCTTCGATGGCGGCTTCCAGCTGCGCGTTGGACATATGAGGGCTCCCTGAAGAATCTGTTCACGTTGGTCTTGCGTATAAGCGCGCGCAGAACTGGCCGCAATGCGACGCAGAACACACGGTTTGCGGCTGACAGGTGCGCGTTAGCCGCCAAACGGGTCGGGCGAGATGTTGCCGCCGCAGATCAGCACCGCCACACGCTCGTCCGGTTCGGGCTGATACGCGCCCGACAACAACGCGGCCAAGGCTGCCGCACCGGCGGGCTCGACCAGAATGCGATGCGCCCGCCACAAACGTTCCTGCGCCTCGGCAATAGCGGCGTCCGGCACCAGAACCGACGCCATGCCCTGCGCCAGTTCGAAACAGATCGACCCGATCCGCCGCGCGCCCAGCGCGTTTGCGGCTATGCCCGAGACGGCAACATCCACCGGCTCTCCGGCCCGCAGCGCCGCGTTCAGGGCGCATGAGGTTTCAGGCTCGACCGCGACAACCTTGCGCGTACCCTGAAACCACGCCAGCGCCCCGGCGATCAGGCCGCCACCGCCCACAGCGACCAGAACGGTGTCGGCCTGTAGCCCCTGCAACTCCCATTCGGCAAAGCAGGTGCCCTGCCCGGCCACCGTGGCGGGCGCGTCATAGGCGTGAATCTGCATCGCGCCGGTCTCGGCCTCATGCGCCTGCGCGCCCATCAGCGCATTGGCGTATTCACCGGACACAACGCTCAGATCGGCACCGGTTTGCTCGATCAGAGCGATCTTGGATGGCCCCGCCAATTCCGGAACGAATATCTTGGCCGGATAGCCCAGCGCCTTCGCCGCAAAGGCCGCGGCAGCCCCATGATTACCGCCGGATGCCGCCACGACCCCGGCCTCAGGCACGTCCGCGCTGAGCAGCGTGTTGAACGCCCCGCGCGCCTTGAAGCTGCCTGTGTGCTGCATATGCTCCAGCTTCATCTCAACCGGATAGCCCAGCATTTGGCTTTCCATCACCGGTGTGACCTGCGCGTAACCGGCGATACGGGCACGTGCAGCGGATATTTCACTCTTCCAATCCATTACTTGTCTTTCCGTGACTGGCACTCTGCCCGCGAACCCTATAGCTGTTTGGGAAACACGCAAGCAGGGATCGATCACCCATGAGAGAAGACCGCCACAGTCCGTTTCGCGACGCGCAAACCGACCGCTCGACCGCGAGCGAGGTTCCGGATACGCCGCAGACACGGTCCCCGGCCTATCGGCTGGCGTTCGCAGACGATGAATTCCTGTGCCGGGAAGAGCTGCGCCCGGTGCGGCTGCAGCTGGAGTTGCTGAAGCCCGAGATGATCATGTCCGAACGTCAGATCACCTCGACCATCGTCATGTTCGGCGGCGCGCGCATCCCTGAGCCATCGCAGAAACACACCGCGCGGACAGAAACGCTGGCAGGGCTGTCGCAATATTACGACGAGGCGCGCGAGTTCGCCCGGCTGATGACCGAGAAATCAAACGAGACCGGCTGCCGCGAAAACGTCATCGTCACTGGCGGCGGCCCCGGTGTTATGGAAGCCGGAAACCGTGGCGCGCAGGACGCGGGTGGCTGTTCCATCGGCCTGAACATCGTTCTGCCACATGAGCAGGCCCCGAACCTGTATGTGACGCCCGACCTCAGCTTCAACTTCCACTATTTCGCAATCCGCAAGATGCATTTCCTGATGCGCGCCCGCGCCATCACCATCTTCCCCGGCGGCTTCGGCACCATGGATGAACTGTTCGAGTCGCTGACCCTGATCCAGACGGGGCGGATGGAGCGTGTGCCCTTCCTGCTGTTTGGTCGCGAGTTCTGGGAGAAGGTCATCAACTGGGAAGCGTTGGCCGACGCTGGAACGATTTCCGAAGAAGACCTCGACCTGTTCCGTTTTGTCGATACTGCGCAAGAGGCGGTCGAGATCATCGAGAACTGGGAACCCGCCCCCCCCCGCGACGAAATCCCGGGGCGCTGAGTCATGGCCCCCAAAACCGGAGAGATGCTGCATCTGCGCGGGAATGCGCTGGACAAGGGTGAGCCGGTGGCGCTGCCGCTGACCCAAAGCAGCATGTACCACCTGCCCGGTGCGCCGGATGGGCACGCCACCTACGGCCGGGTCGACAATCCGACATGGGTGCAGCTTGAGCATGTGCTGTCCCATCTCGAAGACGCACCCTGCCTCAGCTTCCCCTCAGGCATGGCGGCAATCTCGGCAGCGTTGTTTGCAACGGTGCAGGCCGGGTCGCGGCTGTTGATCCCCTCGGATGGCTACTATGTCACGCGCCTGCTGGCTGATCGTTTCCTGTCGCGTCTGGGTGTCGAGGTCGAAGAACGCCCCACCACCGCCTTCACCCAAGGCGGATTCGCCGAGTTCGACGTGGTCTTCGTCGAAAGCCCCTCGAACCCCGGTCTGGACATGATCGACCTGCGCGCCGTGGCCGAACAGGTGCGCGCTGCCGGAGGAGTGACGATTGCCGACAACACCACCATGACCCCGCTGGGGCAGCGCCCGCTTGATCTGGGCATCGACGTGGTGGTGTCCTCGGACACCAAGGTGATGGGCGGGCATTCGGATATGCTGATGGGCCATGTCGCCAGCCGTAACCCCCAGATCATGGAACGGGTTGAGGAATGGCGCAAGGTCTCGGGCGCGATCCCCGGCCCGCACGAAGCGTGGTTGCTGCATCGCGGGTTGGAGACGCTGGACGTGCGGTTCGACCGCATGTGCGCCTCAGCGCAGGTACTGGCGGAGCGGCTGGCGGCACATCCCGCCGTCAAACACGTGCGCTATCCCGGCCTCCCGGGTGATCCGTCGCACGCACTCGCACAGGCGCAGACCGAGCAGTTCGGGTTCCTGCTATCCCTGACGCTGGACAGCGAAGACAAGGCCGAGGCGTTCATCAACACCTGCCCTCTGCTGCGCCCGGCAACATCCTTCGGCGGCATCCACAGCTCGGCTGAGCGTCGCGCGCGCTGGGGCGACGATGTCGATCCCGCCTTCGTGCGTCTGTCGGTCGGATGTGAGCCGTTGGAAGAACTGTGGCAGGCGATCGAGGCCAGCCTGAACGCGTTATGATTTCTTCCGGGGCTCACGCAGTTCAGTGAACACATAGATCGGCAGCACCACGCTGGCGATCAACGCCCCCAGCCAGACCAGCAGCGTTGCCGCCAGCAGGTTCGAGATACCACCAATGGTCAGCCCGTTTGTCACCAGATCGGTAACCAGCAACCCGACAAAGGTCACGATCAACGCAATCCCGCCCTTGATCGAAGGTGCGCGTTTCTCCCCCAGTTTCAGGATTAGTGGCTCAGCCACAACCTGCACAAGGGTAAACACGATCACCACCACGATGAACGAGATCGGACGGATCGCAAATTCCGACAGCAGCAAAGCCGCCAGCAACAACCCGATGGCATTCCCGGCCAGCAGGGCCAGAACCGACTTGAGTCTGCGCGTCATGAAAACACTCTCCGTCAATGAACACTCTCAAACATCCTGATATTAACAGGGCCTGCGGATTTTGCGAGGCATTTCAGCAGCCTCTTCTTTTTGACCTGTTGAAATCGCATGATAAAATACCTTCATCAGGATAAGCCCTTCCCCCATCCGCGAGAGTTGAGATGAGCGACGATCCCTATACCATCCTCGGCGTCGCCAAAGACGCCAGCGAGGCCGAGATCAAGAAAGCCTATCGGCGCATCGCCAAAGAATGCCACCCGGACCTCAAACCCGGTGATGCCGAGGCCGAGGCCAAGTTCAAAGCCGCAGCCGCGGCCTATGACCTGCTGAAAGACCCTGAGAAGCGGGCGCAGTATGACAGGGGCGAGATTGACGCCTCGGGTCAGGAACGTCCGGAGCAGCAGTACTATCGCGACTATGCCGAGGCTGCTGGAAACCCCTATCGCGGGCGGCAGGCAGACCCGGACGATATGTCCGACATCTTTGCCGAATTCATGCGCGGACGCGGAGGATATGGCCAGCGCGCCCATGAATTCCACGCGCCGGGGCACAACATGAACTATTCCCTGCAGATCAGCTTTCTGGATGCGGTCTTTGGGGCCAGTCAAAAGCTGACCTTGCCCGACGGCGACCGGATTGAGGTCAAAATCCCCGCAGGGATCACCGACGGTCAGACCATCCGGCTGCGGGGCAAAGGCGCTCCGGGCTATGGTGAGGGGCCGCCCGGCGATGCGCTGGTCACCGTGTCCGTCGCAGGCCATCCGGTTTTTGACCGGCAAGGCGATGACATCCACATTACGCTGCCCATCACGATTGATGAGGCTGTGCTGGGCGGCAAGGTCCCGGCCCCGACCATCGATGGCGGGGTCAATGTCAGTGTCCCGGCTGGCACCAGCAGCGGCAAAACCCTGCGTCTGCGGGGCAAAGGGGTCAAGAAACGCGGCTCATCTGATCGTGGAGACCAGCTGATTGAACTGACCGTCACCCTGCCCGACACAATGGATGACGACCTGAAACAGTTCATGGAGACGTGGCGCGACACCCACCGCTATGATCCGCGGAAAGGAATGCCGTCATGAGCCTGACCGAAAAGCAACTGATCGAAACTGTCACCCGCCTGACCTCGGACCGGTTGACCGAGTATCTGGCCGCCGAGATCGTGATCCCCGAACAGTCCGACGATGGACTTGTGTATCAGCGTATCGACGTTGCCCGCCTGGAACTGGCCTGCGAGTTGCATGACCAATACGATATGGAGGCCGATGCGCTGTCGATGATGATCTCTCTCATCGACCAGATGCATGGGCTGCGCGCCGAATTGCGCGAGGTGTTGAACGCGGTCGAGGCGCAACCGGAACCCGTACGCCAACAACTGATCGAGGTCATCGGCACAGCGCGGTTCCGTCGCAGCTGACGGGGTTTAGGCGGCGCGGGATTTGGCGTAGAAGGCGCGCTTGATCCAATGCCCGGTGTTCCCATGACCCAGTCCCGATCCGAATTGCTGATGCCTGCGGGCAATCTGCGCAAGTTGAAACTCGCCATCCTCTATGGGGCGGACGCGGTCTATCTGGGCACACCCGATATGTCGCTGCGCACGAAATCCGAGTTCTCGCTGGAAGAGGTGATCGAGGGGGTCGAGTTCTGCCACAGCCACGGGCGGCGCGCCTATCTGACGCTGAACCTGTTCTCGCACAACAAGGACATCCCGAAGCTGGACGAATACATCGATACCGTCCGCAAAGTGAAACCCGATGGCCTGATCATCGCCGACCCCGGTGTGTTCCAATATGTCCGCGAACGCGCACCGGAACTGCCGCTGCATATCTCGACGCAGGCCAATATCTGTTCGTGGCTGTCGGTGAAATTCTGGCAGGATCAGGGGGCCGAACTGGTGGTTCTGGCGCGCGAGGTGTCCTATCCCGAACTGGTCGAAATTCGCGAGAAATGCCCCGACATCAAGCTTGAGGCCTTCGTGCACGGGGCCATGTGCATGACCTATTCGGGCCGCTGCCTGCTGTCGAATTTCATGGCCGAGCGCGGGGCGAACCAAGGCAACTGCGCCAATTCCTGCCGCTGGAACTATGGGCTAAAGCTGCGCCTCAAGGACGGCACCCATCAGGAGTTGCGCATCACAGACGAAAACGCCGACCTGTTCGAATTCCTTCTGGAGGAGGGCTGCCGCCCGGGTGATCTTATGCCCATCGAAGAGGATGATCGCGGGTCCTACATCCTCAATTCCCGCGATCTGTGCATCATGCCCAAGCTGGATGAGTACCTGAAAATCGGCGTCGATAGCCTCAAGGTCGAAGGGCGCGGCAAGTCGGAATATTACGCCGCCATCGTCGCGCGGGCCTACCGGATGGCTATTGACGATTATCATACGGACCCTGAGAACTGGGACCCCAAGCCTTACATGCGCGAACTCGAAACCGTTGGAAACCGGGGCTATACGTTGGCGTTCCATGAGGGCCGACTTACCAATTACGCGCATGATTACGAACACACCGCCGCGATCGCGCAATGGGAATATGCCGGGATCGTCACCGAGGTGACCGAGGACGCCTTTCTGGTCGAAGTAAAGAACAAACTGGAACCGGGCGATGTGCTGGATTTCGTCTCACCCATTTCGCGTGAGACGGTTCTGCTGCGCGTCTACGATTTCGAGCGGGCCCATGACGGCGCGCGGCTGGACGTGGTGCATGGCAGCACCAAGACCGTCATCCGCCTGCCCTTCACCCTGTTTGATCACGAAGATCCGGATGACCTGCGCGCCCGCTTCCCCGTCTATTCGGCCCTGCGCAAGGAGCGTGCGCTGACCGACGAACATTGGAGCCGCATCCGCTTTGACAAGCTGGTACAGGGGCTCGAAACCTCGGGCCGAGACAATCCCGCAGCCTATGCGCGCCGCCGTGACGCGCTGGTGGAAAAGATCGGTGAGGACGGAAATGAACGCCGCTTCAAAACCAATCGCATCGGCACCGAAGGCTGCTGTGGCAAGGGCTGCAACGGGTGCCTGATCTTCTGGCAGGATGAGAAATACGCACTGGCCCGCGAAGTGCTATCGAAACGCAAACAAGGCGAACAACTCAGCCGCAGCGAGGCCACGGCATTGAAACTGCCTGACGCGATCTGAGGATCAGTCGGTACGATATTCTTCGGCGATGTAATCTTCGGGCACGTAGAACGTGTAGTCCCGGTCCGCCACGGCCTCGTGGCATTCGTGGCAATACGCCACCGCCCCTGCGCGGAACCCCGTGGTGTCACCAAACAACGACCCGTCGGGCAACACCATGACATAGCGCCAGTCTGCCGTGTCAGGGCTGGTGCCGGGGGCCAGTTTCTCCATCACGAACATGGCGCCGGGGTGAATGTTGCCCTCATCCGTCACCGTCATGCTGTCCTTGGCCAGAACCGAGCCTACCGGCAGCACCTCACCCTCGGCCAGTGTGGCGTAGTTATGCGCCATGCGGTTGCCATAGGTGTTCACGTAGCGCTGCCCGTGGGTGGCAGAGATATAAGGCGCATCGTTGAACAGTGGCCAGCTCTGATAGTTGCGCAAAATATCCAACTGCGCCGCTGCATACCCACGCGCCATGCGCCGGGTCAGCCCGCGGTAATGGTCCCGCGCCTCATCCTTTGACAAATCAGCCGGATTCTCGATCGCCAAATGGGCGTCCTTATCGGTGGTTTGTGCCAAAGCACCTGTCGCCAACGCACAGAACAATGCGCCGACTAGATAGTTTTGCATTCCAATCATCTTCATGGCCCATCCGAGAAACGGTTTCGCCCGAACGCCCCCATAACTCCCTAAAATAAAGGATAGGACGCCTGAAATATCTTGCCATGAGCCGGATCACGGGCTCACCGAATTGTGCGTATTGGTGAGCTTCCATCCCCGCCAGTACGGGAACAATCATACCAAATCAGCGCGGAATGTTCACTTTAATTCTGAATGCTCAGCCCAACCCGGCCTCGGATTCAATCTGTTTGCGCGATTTGCGGGCGCGTTCGGTGGCTGATTTCAACTGACCACAGGCGGCCATGATGTCCTCGCCCCGCGTCTTGCGAATAGGTGAGGCATAACCCGCCTGATAGATGATATTCGCAAACGCCCGGATACGGTTGTTCGAGCTGCGCTTATACGGCGCGCCGGGCCATTCGTTGAACGGGATCAGGTTGATCTTGGCCGGAATATTGTGCCGCTTGATGTGCTCGATCAGCCGATGCGCGTCTGCGTCGGTGTCATTCACGCCGTCCAGCATCACGTATTCAAAGGTAATCCGTTCCGAGTTCGACGCCTTGGGATAGCTGGCCAGAGCACCCAGCAGTTCCTCGATATTCCAGCGCTTGTTGATCGGCACCAGTATATCGCGGGTTTCGTCGGTCGTTGCATGGAACGAGATCGCCAGCAGGCAGCCGATTTCCTCAGCCGTGCGCGCAATCTCGGGCACCACACCGCTGGTCGAGAGCGTAATCCGACGGCGCGACAGGGAAATCCCCTCGGGGTCCATGGCAATCTTCATCGCGTCGCGGACATTGTCGAAGTTATACAGAGGCTCACCCATGCCCATCAGAACGATGTTCGACAGCAGGCGGGTTTCATCCTTGGGCGCGCCGGGGGTGGGCCATTCCTCAAGGTCGTCGCGCGCCATCATCACCTGCCCGACGATTTCCGCCGCCGTCAGATTGCGCACCAGCTTTTGCGTGCCGGTGTGGCAGAAGGAACAGGTCAGCGTGCATCCGACCTGAGACGAGATACACAGCGTGCCGCGATCTTCCTCGGGGATATAGACCACCTCGACCTCATGTCCGCCCGCGATGCGGCACAGGTATTTGCGGGTGCCATCTTCGGACACCTGACGGGTCACGACCTCGGGGATTTCGATCACGAATTGCTCGGCCAATTGCGCGCGATAGGCTTTGGCAAGGTTGGTCATCTCGGCAAAATCACGGACACCCCATTGGTAGATCCATTGCCAGATCTGACCCGTGCGCATCTTCGCCTGTTTCTCGGGCGTACCATGTTCGATCAGCGCCGCTCGCAGCTGGTCGCGGGTCAGACCGACAAGGTTCACCTTCCCCTCAGGCAATTTGCGGGGGATGGTCATGACGTCTTGAGTGATCGGCGCTTTGGGCGACATTTGGCGTATCTCTGCGGATTCTGGCTTGGGATGCGCCTCTATATAGGAACGCTCGCAAAGATCAAAAGAATTCGTGCCTCAATTCGCGAAACTGAGCAATTCATCGACGCGCGCCCGGCCAAGATCGACCCGACAGGCAGAGATCGCAATACCTGTGCCCGAGCCGCCGCCGAACGAGGCCCCAACAGCGTCACATTGCGCATCCCGGTAAGCACTCCATGCGCGCTGAGCAGCCTCCAGCGTGGGCTGCGCGACGATGCGTCCGGTGACCTCGTCCAGCTCCCCTGCGGCATTCATGGCAAGCCCATAGCTGGCGTCGACTGCTGCGGTCACGCGCTCTTCCATATCCGAGACGCAGGATCCGATTTCCACCTGCGACCCGGCGTCGGAACACTCCAAGGTCGGATCTGCCAGCGCGGCAAACGGAACGAATATCAACACCCAGCGCATTGGCGACCTCTTGAGATGGGGAATATTTCTCAGGAATTTAACACAATGCGCCCCGCGCTCAAAACGGGGCGCACTTATAGACAGTCGGATCAGTTCACGGCGGGCGGGATGTAGCAATCCGCGGCATCGAGCGTTTTCACCGGGTCTTCGGGCCCGCATTGCTCACCCGTGATCGGGTAGGTGTCCGATGCCTTTTCGCAGCCCGCAAGGACCGCGGCGGACGCCACCAGCAGCGTAGCCAGATAAGTGTTCAGGGTCATGGTCAGCTCCTCTGATTATTTCTGAACTGATGAGTTCAGAAATTCAGATATCAGACTTTGATACGGATCAAAAACCACCGACCGACGTTGCGTAAGCCTTTGAAAAAAGGAACTGCCCCAAAAACAGAAAACCCCGCCTGATAGCGGGGTTTCGTGACACAAACTGCGCGCTGATCAGTTGGTGCAGCGTTTTTCAGCATCCTCGATCGCTGCGGTAAAGCCCAGCAGCGAGAACGTGTCCTTGGTTTGCGTGCCGCGTTCCGAACGGGCGGTCAGCACCGCCTCGCTGCCGCGTTTCATCGCGGTCACGATCTTGGCGTCATCCGAAGCCGTTGCGGGCCACGCCCATTCGCCGTCGGTGAACAGTTCGAACTCGGTTCCGTCCACGACCAGATTAACGGTCGAACCGGACGCGAACGGATAGCCGCCCGTAAAGGTGACCTGACCTTTGACCTCGGCATTCGGGCGATAGAATACAAACAGAAGGATATCACTCCGCCTGACCGAGACCACTCGACCACCGCGTGTATTCACCGTTTCCTTGGGTGCGGAAACGCTCCAGCATTCGGTGGGGTCTTCTTCGACGAACACGCTCCAGTCGGTTTTTGCCGCAACCCGGTTTGTACTTGTTGCCTGCTGCGCAAACGCCGTTGTCGCCATTCCTGCCATGCACAGGCCCGCGATCACGCGGACGAGCTTTGATCCCATCTGTCCAGCCTCCTAGCCCGACCAATACCTCATACCCATCAGAATCGCATCGCGAGCTCTGCCCGGCTCGTCTTTGGTAAGTTGCGTAATCCGATGATTGTCGACATACACACACTAACGCAGGTTTCGCCACAGGCGAAAGGGCGATTGGCAGATTTTTGCGCATGGATTCGGAGAGGCAGATGACACAACCGGTAGCGATGACAGAGCTTTGGCGCGGGCCATTGCTGGAAAGCCTGCATCTGGGCCATGCGGTGATCTGCGATGACACCGGACAGATCGTACGCAGCTGGGGTGATCCGAATGCGGTGATCTATCCGCGATCCTCGGCCAAGATGATACAGGCGCTGCCGCTGATCACCTCGGGGGCGGCGGCGAAATATGGGTTGAACTCCGAGCATCTGGCGCTGTCCTGCGCTTCGCATAGCGGCGCGCATATCCACACCGACCGCGTGTCTGCCTGGCTGGATCATCTGGGTCTGACCGAACCCGACCTGCGCTGTGGCCCGCAGGAACCGCAGGACATGGCGGCCCGCGACGGGCTGATCCTGGCGGATGACACACCCTGCCAGATTCACAACAACTGCTCCGGCAAGCATTGCGGTTTTCTGACCGTGGCGCAGCATATGGACGCGGGGCCGGAATATCTTGAGATCGACCACCCCGTTCAACAGGCCTGCCTGTCCGCGTTGGAAGAAACCACGGGTGAGGCCAGCCCCTGTTACGGTATCGACGGCTGTTCCGCGCCGAACTTTGCGACGTCTCTGGTGGGGCTAGCACGGTCAATGGCGTGGTTTGCCTCGGCCGCCGACCGATCGGACCGGGCCAGCGATGCGGCGCAGCAGCTAACAGCGGCGATGATGCAGCACCCGGAACTGGTCGCCGGCGAAACCCGCGCCTGTACCGAGTTGATGCGCGCCATGGATGGCCGCGCCGCGATCAAGACCGGGGCCGAGGCCGTATTTGTTGCGATCATCCCGGAAAAACGCATGGGAGTCGCGCTCAAGATCACCGATGGCACCACCCGCGCCAGCGAATGCGCCATCGCCGCCATTCTGGTCAGCCTTGGGGTGCTTGAGGCCGATCACCCAGCCACGCGCAAGTTCCTGAATGCCACGCAATACAGCCGCCGAGGGCTGGAATTCGGCGTGATCAAGCCAGCGCCGGGGTTCCCCGGTTAAGGCTCACATCTCGATCTCATGCACCTCGGCCACTTCGACCGAGCCAGACCCGTTCGCAACCATCGGGCAGCCCTTGGCCATTTCGGTCGCGGCTTCGATACTGTCGGCCTTGATGACCGTGAAACCCGAGGCCGGGTTCGCACCGCCATTGTCGACCACACCGGTGCTGCTGACCGTGTAAGACTGACCCACAGGATTGCCGGGAATGTCCAACGCATCGCTCATGGACCCAAACCATGCACCCCAGGCGGCCATGGTCGCCTCGATCTCTGCGGGATCAGTTGGGGTGTGGCCCCCGTGATAGACAAACAAATATTGAGGCATAACGCTCCTCCCTGTTGAAAATCTACTTTGCCAGCGCTTCGAGCTTGCGCAGCGAAGACGTCCAGCCCTGATTGTGGTTTGTCGCGACCTCAGCATCCGCCAGTTCGCGGTGATCCAGCGTCAGGCGCGATCCGGTATCTGTCGCCACCACCGAAAAAGTCACATGGCTTTCGGCCCCGCGTTTGTCCTGATCGTCGTGCCAGCCCCATGTGAACCCCACCGAATGCGGCGGATCGACATGGGTCACATGGCCCGAGACCTTGAACTGCTGCCCTTCGCCATTCTGCATCACCGAATACCACGGCCCCGTGCGCGAGAAATCCAGATCATGTTCCGGCACATGCAACCCTTCCGGCCCCCACCATTGCAGCAGCTTCGCGCCATCGCTGATCCATGCAAAAAGCACCTCGGGGGTGACGGGGAAATCCCGTTCGAGTTTCAGGTCGGCCATGAATTTTCCCTTTCGATAATCTCGCTCAGACGGTCGAGGCTGTTTTCCCAGAATTGCCGTTTCGAAATCGTCCACTCGGCAATCGCGCGCAGCCCCTCCGGCCGGATCGAATAGATCCGCTGCGTACCTTTCACGCGCTGTTGCACCAACCCGGCCTCGCGCAGCACTTTCAGATGGCGTGAGATTGCGGCCCCCGAGATGCCCCGCCCCTCGATCAGGTCACCTGCGGGCAGCTCTCCGTGTTCCATCAACTGCTCGACGATTGAGAACCGTGTGGCGTCGGACAAGGCGGAGAAACTGGTCAGAAGCGTGTTCATGACCATTATTTAACACAAATGTTAAATTAAGGAAAGCCCGCTAGCTATCGACGAAATCGGAACGGGAATATCCCTGCACATACAGCAGCGCGGTCAGGTCCCCGTGATTGACCCGCACGTCGCATTCCGCCGCGACCGAGGGTTTGGCATGCAGCGCAACCCCAGTCCCCGCACGGCCCAACATTCCAAGGTCGTTGGCCCCGTCACCCACTGCGATCACATCCGCCTCAGCAATGCCTAAACGGGTCGAGATCTGTTCCAGCGCTTCGATCTTGGCCTGCCGCCCCAGAATGGGGCGCTGCACGTCTCCGGTCAGTTTGCCGTTTTCGACCAGCAACGTATTGGCCCGGTTCTCGTCAAAGCCCAACTGCTCGGCAACGCGCGCGGTGAACGCGGTGAACCCGCCCGAAACCAGCGCCGCATAGGCCCCGTTTGCGCGCATCGTCGCCAGCAAGGCCTTGCCGCCGGGCATCAGCGTGATCCGATCGTTCAGAACTTTGCCAATCACGCTTTCATCAAGCCCTTTCAGCAGACCAACCCGTTCGGTCAGCGCGCCTTCGAAATCCAGCTCACCATTCATTGCGCGTGCGGTGATGCCCTTGACCCGGTCGCCCACACCGGCCTCATCGGCCAGTTCGTCAATGCATTCCTGCTGGATCATCGTGCTGTCCATATCGGCCAGCAGCATCTTCTTGCGGCGGCCTTCGGTGGGCTGCACGATCAGGTCCACGCCTATCTTCTGCAGATCGGCCCAGACATCCCACATATTGCCGGGCGCCTCGGAAAGAGCGAACTCTGCCGCCTCATCAGGGCTGAGCCAGGCTCCATCGCCCCCGCCCCACGCGTTGCGCAGCGAGTCGACCAGTGCCTGATCCAATGTCGGCGCGGTCGGGTTGGTCAGCAGGGTGGCAACGTACATCTTCGATCTCCGGCAAGCTCACCTGCGGGATATCGCAGGTGCAGCATGTGCGCCAGAGGACAGTTGCGCGCTAACCCAGAATACCCGGCAGCCGCAGCCCGTGTTCGCGGGCGCAATCCTTCGCGATCTGGTACCCCGCATCCGCGTGCCGCCAGACACCCGAAGCCGGGTCGTTCCACAGAACGCGTTCCAACCGCCGCGCGGCGTCCTCGGTCCCGTCGGCGCAGATCACAACACCCGCGTGCTGGCTGAAGCCCATACCGACGCCGCCGCCATGATGCAGCGACACCCATGTCGCGCCGCTGGCGGTATTGATCAGCGCATTCAGTAGGGGCCAGTCCGACACCGCATCCGAGCCATCCAGCATCGCCTCGGTCTCGCGGTTGGGGCTGGCGACAGAGCCGCTATCCAGATGATCCCGCCCGATCACAACCGGCGCTTTCAGCTCGCCATTGGCGACCATCTCGTTGAACGCCAGCCCGGCGCGGTGCCGATCCCCCAGTCCGATCCAGCAGATGCGGGCGGGCAGGCCCTGAAAGGCGATGCGGTCCTGCGCCATATCCAGCCAGCGATGCAAGTGTTCGTTCTCGGGGAACAGCTCTTTCATCTTGGCGTCGGTCTTGTAGATATCCTCGGGGTCGCCCGACAGGGCGCACCAGCGGAACGGTCCGATCCCCTTGCAGAACAGCGGGCGGATATAGGCGGGCACGAAACCGGGGAAGGCAAAGGCGTTCTCAAGCCCTTCATCCTGCGCCACCTGACGGATGTTGTTGCCATAATCCAGCGTCGGAACGCCCGCATTCCAGAAATCGACCATGGCCGCGACGTGTTGTTTCATCGACGCCCGTGCGGCTTTTTCTACCGCTTTAGGATCTGTTTCGCGCTTCTCGCGCCATTGTGCCATGGTCCAGCCCAGTGGCAGATAACCGTTGATCGGATCATGGGCGCTGGTCTGATCGGTGACGATATCGGGGCGCATTCCGCCCTCGGCCATACGGCGGTAAATCTCGGGGAAGATGTCTGCCGCATTGCCCAGCAGGCCCACCGATTTCGCCTCACCCGCCTTGGTCCAGCAGTCGATCATTGCAAGCGCTTCATCCAGCGTTTCGGCCTTTTCGTCGAGATACTTAGTGCGCAGGCGGAAATCGATCGAGTCCGGGTTGCATTCCACCGCCAGACAGCACGCCCCGGCGAAAACGGCCGCCAAAGGCTGCGCGCCGCCCATGCCGCCCAGACCGCCGGTCAGAATCCACTTGCCGGTCAGGTCGCCGTCATAGTGCCGACGTCCTGCCTCGGCAAAGGTCTCGTAGGTGCCCTGAACGATGCCCTGCGTGCCGATGTAAATCCACGAGCCCGCGGTCATCTGGCCGTACATCATCAGGCCCTTGCGGTCCAATTCGTTGAAATGATCCCATGTCGCCCAATGGGGCACGATGTTCGAATTCGCGATCAGTACACGCGGCGCATCCTTATGCGTACGGATGATCGCAACCGGTTTGCCGGACTGGACGATCAGGGTCTCGTCCTCTTCCAGATCCTTCAGCCCAGCGACGATCCGGTCGAAATCGTCCCACGTGCGCGCTGCACGCCCGATACCGCCGTACACAACCAACTCATGCGGGTTCTCGGCCACATCGGGGTGCAGGTTGTTCATCAGCATCCGCAGCGGAGCCTCGGTGACCCAGCTTTTGGCGTTCAGGTCGGTGCCGGTGGGCGGATAGATGTCGCGGGTGTTCTTGCGGGGATCAGTCATGAGGTCAACTCCAATGCGGTGTCTTGGATGGCGTCCAGAATGTCGTACAGCCAGCGGCGCAGGCGCGTGGCTTTGTCGGTGTCATAGGCCCAGGGCGCGGCCTCGGCGCTTAGATAGGTGGATTGGGCCAGTTCCATCTGAATGGCGTGCAGCCCCTCGGACGGGCGGCCATAGTGGCGGGTCGTCCAGCCGCCCCGGAAGCGGCCATTCAGAACGGTGCTGTAGGGGGATGAACCGGAGAATTCATCTGTAATAGACTCGATCTCCGGCGCACAGGTCGCACCCCCATCTGTGCCGATGTTGAGGTCTGGCAGAGTGCCCTCGAACAGGAACGGGATGCGGCTGCGGATCGAGTGGCAGTCGAACAGAACCGCAACCCCGTGCTTGGCGCGGACCCGCTGCAACTCCTGCTCCAGCGCGGCGTGATAGGGCGCGTGATAGGTTTGGCGGCGGGTCTCGATCTCATCGGCTGAGGGATCCTGTCCTTTGGCCCAGATCGGCTGCCCGTCGAAATCGGTCAGAGGTACCAGCGTCGTGGTGTTCTGTCCGGGGTACAGGGATACGCCCGCGGGGTCCCGATTGCAGTCGATCACATAGCGGTGGATATGCGACTGCACCACGGTCGCACCGTCCAAAAGCCCTTCATAGAGCCTGTTTATGTGCCAATCGGTGTCCGCCAGCGCCCGACCGTTCGGGTTCAGGCGCGTGGCGATGGCATGGGGCACGAAGGTGCCGCCATGGGGCTGGCCCAGAACAATCGGCCCGTCGCCTTGGGAAACGCTGAACACCTGCATCAGACCAACCCGGGCAGCGGCAGGTCGACCGCCTCCAATAGGGCCGCATCAGCCACCAAGGCCCGGGCGGCTTCCAGATCGGGGGCCAGATAGCGATCCTCGGCCAGCGCGGGCACATCCGCACGCAGCCGCGCGATCACGCGGGCCAGCGGGGCGCTGGTCGACAGCGGAGCGCGAAATTCCACGCCCTGCGCCGCACAGAGCAGTTCGATCCCCAGAATATAGTTCAGGTTCTCGACCATCCGCGTCAGCCGCCGCGCGCCGTGCGCGGCCATCGAGACGTGATCCTCCTGATTGGCCGAGGTTGGCGTGCTGTCGGTCACGCAAGGGTTGGCCAGATGCTTGTTCTCGCTCATCAGGGCGGCGGTCGTCACCTCGGCGATCATCAGGCCCGAATTCAACCCCGGCTCGGGCGTCAGGAAGGGTGGCAGATCAAAGCTGAGCGCCGGGTCGACCATCAGCGCGATCCGCCGCTGCGCAATCGCGCCGATCTCGGACAAGGCCAGCGCGATCATGTCAGCGGCAAAGCCCACCGGCTCGGCATGGAAATTGCCGCCCGAGACGATGATATCGGCCTCAGTCAGCACCAGAGGGTTGTCGGTGGCGGCGTTCGCCTCAATCTCCAGCGTGGCAGCAGCCTGACGGATCACGTCCATTGCCGCCCCAGTCACCTGTGGTTGGCAGCGGATGCAATATGGGTCCTGCACTCGGGTATCGCCGTCACGGTGGCTTTCGCGGATCTCGGACCCGTCCAGCGTGGCGCGCATCGCGGCCGCCGCCTCGATCTGGCCGCGATGGCCGCGCAGGGTATGAATTTCAGGTTGCAACGGCGCGGTTGAGCCCATGATCGCGTCGGTCGAAGCGGCGGAAATGACCAGAGCATTCTGCGCCGCACGCCAGCCCTCGAACAGCCCGGCCAGAGCGTAGGCGGTGGAAAACTGGGTGCCGTTGATAAAGGCCAGACCTTCTTTGGGGCCCAGTTGAATCGGCTCTAAACCGGCCGTTTTCAGCGCTTCTTCACCCGGTAGGACGGCGCCATTCACCTCGGCCTCGCCCTCACCGATCACTACGGCGGTCATATGCGCCAGCGGGGCCAGATCGCCCGACGCCCCGACCGAACCCTGCGCCGGGATCACCGGCGTCACGCCGCGCGCCAGCATCTGTTGCAACAATTCGATCAGGTCCCAGCGCACCCCGGACGCGCCGCGCCCGAACGACAGCAGCTTGAGCGACATCATCAACCGCGCCAACCGCCTTGGCACCGCAGGCCCGACACCGCAGCAGTGGCTGAGGATCAGGTTGCGTTGCAGCGTCGAGGTATCCTCGGCCGCGATCTTGTGGCTGGCGAGTTTGCCAAAGCCCGTGTTGACCCCGTAAACCGCATCGGCCCCCTGCGCGGCCTGCGCGATGCGGGCGGCGGCGGTCTCGACCTTTGGACGACATGAGGGGTCCAGCACAATCGGGGCCTCGGACCAATAGATCTTTTCAAGCTGCGCCAGTGAAACCTGACCCGGCACAAGGGGCATGGATGTCATCACAGACCTCCGAAAATACGTGTTTGCAAGGGGTTGAAGCCGATGCGATAGGACAGTTCAGCGGGATGAGAAACATCCCAGACCGCCAGATCGACGCGCAGCCCGGCGGCGATAGTGCCGGTGTCCTCAAGGCCCAAGGCGCGGGCGGCATGGCAGGTCACGCCCGCCAGCGCCTCTTGCGGCGTCAGACGGAAAAGGGTGCAGCTCATATTCATCGTCAGCAGCAGCGAGGTCAGCGGTGACGAGCCAGGATTGCAATCGGTGGCCAGCGCCATCGGAACGCCTTGCGCGCGCAGCGCCTCAATCGGCGGCAACTGGGTCTCGTGTAGCGTATAGAAGGCACCGGGGAGCAAAACCGCAGCGGTGCCCGCCTGCGCCATGGCAGCGACACCTTCGGCATCGAGATATTCGATATGATCGGCGGACAATGCGCCGTAGGAGGCCGCCAATTTCGCCCCGCCCAGATTGGACAGCTGCTCGGCATGCAACTTGACCGGCAGGTTCAGCTCTCTTGCCACCCGGAAGACGCGCTCGATCTGTGCCGGGTTAAAGGCAATGCCCTCACAGAACCCGTCGACAGCATCCACCAGACCCTCGGCATGGGCCGCGCGCAGGGTCGGTATGCAGACCTCATCGATATAGGCATCACCCCGCCCGGAATAGTCCGGAGGGATCGCGTGGGCACCCAGAAAGCTGGTGCGCACCCGCACGGGCCGTTCCCGCGCGATCCGGCGCGCGGCGCGCAGCATGCGCAATTCGGTCTCAGAATCGAGCCCATAGCCGGATTTGACCTCGATACAGGACACACCCTCGGCCAGCAGCGCATCGACGCGCGGCAGCGCCCCGGCCAGCAGATCTTCCTCGGATGCGGCACGGGTGCCGTTGACGGTCGACAGGATGCCACCCCCGGCGCGCGCAATCTCTTCGTATGTCGCGCCGTTCAGGCGCATCTCGAACTCAACTGCGCGGTTGCCGCCAAAAATCACGTGGGTGTGGGCATCGATCAGGGCCGGGGTGATCAGGCGATCCCCAAAATCCGTAACCCGCCAATCTGCATATGTCTGCGGCAGCTGGGCCTGCGGGCCAACCCAGGCAATACGGTCCTCATCCACCACGACCGCACCATCTTCGATCAGCCCGTAAGGCTGGCCTGGCTGCATGGTTGCGATCTGTTTGCTGCAAAGAACGGTTTTTTTCGTCATGGCGAATCTTTTGGGCTCCCCTCGCGCTTGGATTTTTCGTATACGTGTATTAATGTAAAGTCTACACAAAATGGAAATGCGATGACGGTTCATGCAAAAACCGCCTTGTTAGGGTCGGATTGGGTGCACGATCTGCGGGTCGAAATCTGCGATGGGCAGATCACCGCGCTGCAGGCACAAAGCGCGGCCCAGCCCGGCGACACCTGCGTCGACGTTCTGTTGCCTGCGTTGGGCAACCTGCACAGCCATGCGTTTCAGCGCGCCATGGCCGGCATGACCGAAGTCCGCGCCGCCGGGCGCGAGAGCTTTTGGACATGGCGAAACCTGATGTACCGCTTTCTGGACCGCCTGACGCCCGCGCAGATCGAAGCCATCGCCGCGCTGGTCTTCATGGAGATGCAAGAAGCCGGATATGCCTCGGTCGGTGAGTTTCACTATGTCCACCACCAGCCCGGCGGCGCGCCTTATGCGCAACTGTCCGAGCTGAGCCAGCGCATCTTTGCAGCCGCAGCGCAAACAGGGATTGGCCTGACGCATCTGCCCGTACTCTATACCTATGGCGGGGTCCGGCAGGAGGCTTTGGTCGGTGGGCAGCTGCGCTTTGGCAATGATCTCGACCGGTTCCTGCGTCTGGTCGACGACTGCCGCGCAACCCTACCGCATGCCGACAGCCATCTGGGCATCGCCCCGCATTCGCTGCGGGCAACCTCGCCCGATGATCTAAAACAGCTGTTAGCCCAGACCCCGCAAGGCCCGGTGCACATCCATATCTCGGAGCAGGTTCAAGAGGTCGCGGATGTCGAGACCGCGCTGTGTCAGCGCCCGGTCGACTGGCTTTTGGACAACATCGAGGTCACCGACCGCTGGTGCCTTATCCACGCCACCCACATGACAGATGATGAGACCAGAAAGATGGCGCGCTCGGGCGCAGTCGCCGGGTTGTGTCCGATCACCGAGGCCAATCTGGGCGATGGCATCTTCAACGGTGCGGTTTATGTCGAAAGCGGCGGCGCGTTTGGGGTCGGGTCCGATTCGAATGTGCGGATTTCACTGCCCGAAGAGCTGCGGACCCTGGAATATTCCCAACGGCTGCGCGACCAGGCCCGGACGGTGCTTGTGCGCGGCGCGGGCTCGGTCGGCCATGCGCTCTATACCGGCGCGGCGCGCGGCGGGGCGCAGGCGCTGGGACGTGCGGCGGGCGAGATCGCCGTGGGCATGCTGGCCGATCTGGTGGCCATCGACCGGACGCATCCGACGCTGTGTGCCTTGCGGGATGATCAGTTGCTGGATGGTCTTTGCTTTGCAGCCCCCGATGGCATCGTAACAGATCTGTGGTCGGCGGGGCGCCATCAGGTCCGCGCAGGACGACATATCGCCCGCGACGCCATTCTGTCGACCTACCGCCAGGCAATGGCCGATCTTCTGGCCGACCTTTGACACCTCACCCGGACCCGATATGACCCAAAGCAGCGACACCACCAGCTACAAAGACATCAAGCAGACCGTCCTGCGCCGCATTCGATCCGGCGAGTGGCAGCCCGATACTCTGTTACCCAATGAGCAAGAGCTTGCGGTCGAGTTTTCCTGCACCCGCACCACGGTGAACCGCGCGCTGCGTGAACTGGCGGGTGAAGGTTATCTGGAACGCCGCCGCAAGGCAGGGACCCGCGTGCTGAGCGCACCACTCAGGCAGGCACGGTTTACAATCCCTCTGGTCCGGGATGAGGTTGAGGCGATGGGCAGCACCTATCGCTATGCGCTGGTCTCATCCGAAACGCGGCCCGCCCCGGATTGGCTGCGCGCCCGGCTGGCCCTTCAGACGGGGCAATCGGTGATGCATGTGCGTTGTATGCACTATTCCGGCAACACTCCGTTCCAGTTCGAGGACCGCTGGATCGTGATCGACAGCGTCCCGCAGGTGGCGCAGGCCGATTTCACCGAAATTGGCCCCAATGACTGGCTGGTGCAAACGGTTCCCTTCACCAATGTCGAGCTCACCTTTCTGGCCAGCCGCGCCGACCCGTCGGTTGCCGGGTTCCTCGATGTTCCCGAGGGCGAGCCGGTCTTTACCGCCGAACGCATCACATGGCTGCAGGACAGCCCCGTGACCTTTGCCAAAATGTATTTCGCTGCCGGGTATCGGATGACCACTCAATTCTGACCCTTGGCCTTTACGCTGCTCAATTTCCACGACACATTCAGCCGCAACACTTTGGCTTGAACACAAAGGAAGACCGGGATGGGCAACCCGCTTTATGATCGTTTGTTTGGCATCCACGCGGGCAAGACCACGCCGTTTCTGCACCTGCCCGATGGCCAGACGCTGACCCATGCCGACTTTCTGGACATGGCGGCACGCCTTGCCAACGCCCTGACCGGAATGGGCCTGGAACCCGGTGACCGCGTGGCCGCCCAGATCGACAAATCCCCCGAAGCGCTGGCGCTCTATGCCGCCTGCGCGCAGGCGGGGCTGATCTTTCTGCCGTTGAACACTGGCTATACCACGCAGGAACTGAGCTATTTCATCGAAAACAGCGGTGCCACACTGGTCGTGTGCGCTGCCTCGACCGAGGCCGGCCTGGCCCCCATCGCGCAGACCCATAACGCACGGCTTGAGACGTTGAATGCAGATGGTTCGGGCAGTCTGATGCGACGGGCGCTGGGGATGCTGCCCGCATTCGAACCCGTGCGCCGGGACGAGCACGATCTGGCCGCTTTCCTGTATACCTCGGGCACTACCGGACGCTCAAAAGGGGCGATGCTGACGCAGGCAAACCTGTTGTCAAACGCCGAAACACTGGTGCGGGAATGGCGCTTTACCGAACGCGACGTCCTGCTGCACGCTTTACCGATCTTCCACACGCACGGGCTTTTTGTGGCGACCAATGTGGTGCTGGCCTCGGGCGGGTCGATGATCTTTCTGCCCAGGTTTGATCTGGAAGACATGCTGCGCCTGATGCCGCAATCCACCACTATGATGGGCGTCCCAACCTTCTATACGCGGCTTCTGGACGATCCGCGGTTTACCCGCGATCTGGCGCAGGACATGCGACTGTTCATCTCGGGCTCGGCTCCGCTGTTAGCGGATACCCATGAACAATTCGAAGCGCGCACCGGTCACCGTATACTCGAACGTTATGGCATGACCGAGACCAACATGAACACTTCGAACCCCTATGAAGGCGAACGCCGCGCGGGCACCGTTGGCTTTCCCCTGCCGGATGTGGACCTGAAGGTGACCGACCCCGAGACGGGTGAAACGCTGCCAGAGGGTGAGATCGGGATGATCGAAGTGCGCGGACCCAATGTCTTTCAGGGCTACTGGCAAATGCCCGAAAAAACTGCGGCCGAGCTGCGCGAAGATGGGTTCTTTGTCACCGGTGATCTGGGCCGGGTCGATGCGGATGGTTACGTCCACATCGTCGGACGCGGCAAAGACCTGATCATCTCGGGCGGCTACAACATCTATCCCAAAGAGATCGAGATGCTGCTGGACGACCAGCCCGGCGTGCTGGAAAGCGCTGTGATCGGCGTTCCGCATCCCGATTTCGGAGAAACCCCAGTCGGCCTATTGGTGCCCGAACCGGGCGCCACGCCGGACACGCGGGCGATTATGGAGACCGTTCAGCAGGCCCTTGCCCGGTTCAAGCATCCGCGCCAGTTGATCCTGCTGGACGCGTTGCCACGCAACACGATGGGCAAGGTGCAAAAAAACATCTTGCGCGACACCTACAAGGATCTGTTCGCCAAAAGCTGAACCTTAAGGTTCCAACCGCACGCGCCCCTTACCGGTCAATTCCCAACAAGCGCGGCCTTCGAAAACCGCAACACCCACCGGGCGTCCATACCCCGCCCCGCTGTCCAGGTTCACCCGGTGGCCATAATGCGTCACCCGGTCGACCGGTGTGTGTCCATGCACGATCAGCTTGGGATGCGGGCCGGGATGGGCGTGAAATGTCTGCCTGATCCAGACCAGATCATTTTCCTGCTGCTCATTCAAAGGAACGCCGGGCCGAATACCCGCATGCACAAAAGCCAGCTCAGGCGTCTGGTGCATCGCGCTCAGACCGCGCAGAAACAGCCGGTGCGCCTCGGGCACGGCACCCATTGCCATGGCATGCACATCCTCAAGGCGGGTCCGCTCTTCGAACACGACGTCATAACTGCGTAGGGTATCAATTCCGCCTAGACGCTCGTGAAACCAGTGATACCCGATCAGAAGGTGGGGATCGTGGCGGGGCACATCCTCAAGAAACCACGCAAACATCCGGTCATGATTGCCCATCAAGGTCACCCAGCGCTTGCCCGCGTCGCGCCCGGCGATCAGCCGGTCAATCACACCCCGGCTATCCAGCCCCCGATCCACGTAATCACCCAGAAAGACAATCTCGGCATCGGGACCACCGTCCCGCTCGATCAACGACAGGGCGCGCTCAAGCTCATCAACGCGCCCGTGCAGATCACCGATGGCATAAACTGGATTGGTCATCTCGGTCCCCCGGAGCCACTGTGAATGCTGCCGTTCTGCCGGAAAAACAGGAGCTTGAAAAGAGGAGGCCCGCACTGACAGCAGCGCGGGCCTTCAAACAGGCCATGCCTTGGTCGCTATCAGGCGACGTCAAATTGCAGCGGCTTGATCTGGGTGAACAGACCGGTTTCCGCCAGCTTCGCGCGCGCCTCGGCCGGAACGGGTTCATCGACATACAAAAGCGCAATCGCCTCACCGCCAGCTGCAGAGCGACCCAGCGTAAAGTTCGCAATGTTCACATCGTTCTCGCCCATGGTCTGACCCAGCGCACCGATGATGCCGGGCACGTCCTCGTTGGTGGTATAGAGCATATGGGCCCCGATCTCGGCATCGATATTGATGCCCTTGATCTGGATGAAACGCGGCTTGCCGTCGCTGAACACGGTCCCGCCGATCGAGCGTTCGCGCTTATCGGTGACCACGGTCACCTTGATGTAACCATCAAACACGCCGGTCTTGTCCTGGTTGGTGGTCGAAATCTGGATGCCACGCTCTTTCGCGACAACCGGGGCCGAGACCATGTTCACCTCAGGGTTGAACTTCTTCATGATACCCGCAACGACCGAACAGTTCAGCGCAGCAAGGTTCATCTCGGCGGCGACGCCATCGTAAAGGATGTTGATGGCTTTGATCGGCTCATCCGTCATCTGGCCGATGAAGCTGCCCAAATGGCCGGCCAGTTTGATCCACGGCCCCATGACCTTGGCTTCCTCTGCTGTCACGCTGGGCATGTTCAGTGCGTTTTCCACCGCGCCGGTCAGCAAGTAGTTCGATATCTGTTCGGCCACCTGCAGCGCCACGTTCTCCTGCGCCTCGGTCGTTGCCGCGCCAAGGTGAGGTGTGCAGACCACGTTGGGCAGATTGAACAGGGCGTTTTCCTTGGCCGGTTCTTCGCTGAACACATCAAACGCCGCGCCGGCGACATGACCCGATTTCAGCGCCTCGGCCAGCGCCTCTTCGTCGACCAGACCACCACGGGCACAGTTGATGATCCGTACACCCTTCTTGGTCTTCGCCAGGTTTTCTCGGCTCAGGATATTGCGGGTCTGATCAGTCAGCGGCACGTGCAGAGTGATAAAGTCAGCGCGGGCCAGCAGCTCGTCCAATTCGACCTTTTCCACACCCATCTGCGCCGCTTTCTCCTCGCCCAGATAGGGGTCATAGGCCACAACCTTCATCTTCAGGCCAAGCGCGCGTTCGCAAACGATACCGCCGATGTTGCCTGCCCCGATCACGCCGAGGGTCTTGTTGGTCAACTCGATGCCCATGAACTTGGACTTTTCCCATTTACCCGCATGGGTCGAGGTGCTGGCCTCGGGGATCTGCCGCGCCACGGCAAACATCATCGCAATCGCATGTTCGGCGGTGGTGATCATGTTGCCGAAGGGCGTGTTCATCACGATCACACCCTTTTTCGAGGCCGCATCCTTGTCGATATTATCGGTACCAATCCCGGCACGGCCGATCACTTTCAGTTTGTCGGCTTTCTCCAGAATGGTCGGTGTGACCTTGGTGGCCGAACGAATGGCAAGGCCGTCATACTGGCCGATCACCTCGGCCAGCTTGTCTTTGTCCTTGCCCAGATCGGGCATGAAATCCACGTCGATGCCGCGGTCGCGGAAAATCTGCACGGCGGTTTCGCTGAGCTTGTCAGATACGAGTACTTTGGGGGCCATTTTCTCTGGTCCTTGATAATTTGAGAGATGTCCGGGCCACAGGCGGGCCCAGATTTTTCGTCGAAAAATCTTGTCAGGCGGCTGCCGTTTGCGCCGCGATCTCGGCCTCAAAGGCCCATGCAAGCCAAGGCAGCATCGCTTCGATATCCGAGGTCTCAACCGTGCCACCACACCAGATGCGCAGGCCCGCAGGCGCGTCGCGATAGGCACCGATGTCCAAGGCGATATTCTCGGCCTCAAGCCGTTTGGCCACGGCTTTCGCGAATACTGCACCGTCCTGAATGCGCGCATCTGTGAATTTCAGGCAGACCGAGGTGTTCGATTGCGTCGCCGCATCCTCGGCCAGATTGGCGATCCAATCGTTTTGGTCGCAGAAGGCGTGAACCGCACCGGCATTGGCATCGGCACGAGCGATCAGCCCATGCAACCCACCAACCGAGCGCGCCCAGTCCAAAGCGAACAGATAATCCTCGACCGCCAGCATCGAGGGCGTGTTGATCGTCGCTCCGGTAAAGATGCCATCAATCAACTTGCCACCCTTGGTCAGCCGGAAAATCTTCGGCAGCGGCCATGCGGGAGTATAACTTTCCAGCCGTTCAACCGCGCGCGGGCTCAGGATCAGCATCCCATGAGCCGCTTCACCGCCCAGAACCTTCTGCCAGCTGAAGGTGGTCACATCCAGCTTGTCCCAGGGCAGGTCCATCGCAAACGCCGCCGAGGTCGCATCACAAATCGTCAGGCCCTGACGGTCATCCGCGATCCAATCTCCATCGGGAACGCGCACGCCCGAAGTTGTGCCGTTCCATGTAAACACTACGTCATTGGTAAAATCGACCGAAGTAAGATCAACGATCTGCCCGTAATCTGCGGTTTTCACCTCAGCGTCGATCTTCAGCTGCTTGACCACGTCGGTGACCCAGCCAGCACCAAAACTCTCCCACGCCAGCATCTCAACTTTGCGCTCACCCAACAGCGACCACAGTGCCATCTCGACCGCGCCGGTGTCCGAGGCAGGCACGATGCCGATCTTGTAGTCCGCTGGAATGCCCAGAATCTCACGCGTGCCTTCGATGGCCGCTTTCAGCTTGTCCTTGCCAACAGCCGCGCGGTGCGAACGACCCAATGCAGCGTCAGCCAGTTTGGACAGTTCAAATGTGGGGGGTTTGGCGCAGGGGCCCGAGGAAAAACGCGGATTCGCCGGCCGCGTCGCCGGTTGTTCGATAGTCATCTGTATTACCCTTCCAGATACACGCCCCTCGTTGGGGAGGGGTGTCCCACGGACAGAGCTATGGGGCCTTCGCAGGCGCAGCAAGCAAAAAAGACGCTTTCACCGTAAAAAACGACACCAAAGATGAGTGCAAATGAGAACAGAGGTTTCCGATAAGCGAAAACCCCGCCGATTTCGCGGCGGGGTTTTGGTTCTATTCAGCGGCCTCTTCGTAGGCTTCCATCGGAGGGCATGTGCAGACGAGGTTTCGGTCGCCGTATGCGTTATCGACGCGGTTCACGGGGGACCAGTATTTGTCGACGCCCATCGAGCCCGGAGGGAAGCAGGCCTGTTCGCGGCTGTAGGGTCGGTCCCAGTCGCCGACCAGATCGCGCACCGTGTGAGGGGCGTTTTTCAGCGGATTGTTTTCCGCGTCGATCTTGCCGTCGATGATGTCCTGTGCCTCCGAGCGGATCGAGAGCATGGCATCGCAGAAGCGGTCCAACTCGTCCTTGGGTTCCGATTCCGTGGGTTCGACCATCAGGGTGCCAGCCACCGGCCAGGACATGGTCGGGGCGTGGAAGCCGGAATCGACCAGACGTTTGGCGACGTCATCCACGGTGACATGCGCCGCCTCGTCCAGCGGACGCGTGTCGAGGATGCATTCATGCGCCACACGGCCGGTCTCGGAGGTGTAGAGGATCGGATAGGCATCTTGCAGACGCGCCGCAATATAGTTGGCGTTCAGGATCGCCACTTTCGTGGCCTGGGTCAGGCCCGCGCCGCCCATCAGCAGCACATAGGCCCAGCTGACCGGCAGGATCGAGGGCGAGCCGAAGGGCGCCGCCGAGACCGGACCCACGGCGGTGCCGTATTCCGGATGGCCGGGCAGATGTTCCTCCAGATGCGCCTTGACGCCGATCGGACCCATGCCGGGGCCGCCACCGCCATGCGGGATGCAGAAGGTCTTGTGCAGATTCAGGTGGCTTACGTCGCCGCCAATGTCACCGGGGCGCGACAGACCCACCATGGCGTTCATGTTGGCGCCGTCGATATAGACCTGACCGCCGTGATCATGGGTGATCTGGCAGACTTCCTGCACGGTGGTCTCAAAGACACCATGGGTCGAGGGGTAGGTGATCATGCAACCGGCCAGATGGTCCGAGTGCTTTTCCGCCTTGGCGCGGAAATCGTTCAAGTCGATATTGCCGTTCTCATCCGATTGCACCGGCACAACCTGCCAGCCAACCATCTGCGCCGAGGCCGGGTTGGTGCCGTGCGCCGAGGTCGGGATCAAGCAGACATTGCGGTGCCCTTCGCCACGCGCGAAGTGATAATTGCGGATGGTCAGGAGGCCCGCATATTCACCCTGCGCACCCGAGTTGGGCTGCTGGCTGATCGCGTCATAGCCGGTGATCTGGCACAGCTTGTCGTTCAGATCGGCAATCATCTCGTGATAGCCCTGCGCCTGATCTTCAGGGCAGAACGGGTGCAGATTGCCGAACTCGGGCCAGGTGACCGGGATCATCTCGATCGTGGCGTTCAGCTTCATGGTGCAGGAGCCCAGCGGGATCATCGCCCGGTCCAGCGCCAGGTCACGGTCGGCCAGACGGCGCATATAGCGGGTCATCTCGGCCTCGGCCCGGTTCTTGTGGAATATCTCGTGGGTCAGATAGGGCGTCTCGCGCAGCGCGTAGTCCGGCAGGCGATAGGCCACGTTCGAACTGTCGTCTTCCTTGTCGATGCCGAAGGCGCCCCAGACGGCCTCGATGGTCTCGGGCCGGGTTTGTTCGTCGAGGCTGATGCCCACGCGCGTGTCACCCACCTTGCGCAGGTTCACACCACGGGCCACGGCGGCCTCCATGACCGTCTTCTGCAGATGACCGACCTCGACCGTGATGGTGTCGAAGAACACTTCCGGTTCCACGGCAAAGCCCGCCTCTTCCAGACCGGCGGCCATGCGCGAGGTCTTGCGATGCACCGATTGCGCGATGGCCTTGATGCCGTCGGGGCCGTGGTAGACGGCATACATCGAGGCAATAACGGCCAGCAGCGCCTGCGCGGTGCAAACGTTCGAATTCGCCTTTTCGCGGCGGATATGCTGCTCGCGGGTTTGCAGGGCGAGGCGGTAGGCTTTGTTGCCCCGACTGTCGATGGACACACCGATGATCCGGCCCGGCATCGCGCGTTTCAGCTTGTCGGTGGTCGCCATGTAAGCCGCGTGCGGGCCACCATAGCCCATCGGCACGCCAAAGCGCTGGGTCGAGCCGATGGCAATATCCGCGCCCATCTCACCCGGTGACTTCAGCAGCGCCAGCGACAGGATGTCGGCCGCCACGATGGCAATGGCCTTGTGCTCATGCAGCGCTGCGATTTCCTTGGTGAAGTCGCGCACATGGCCGTGGGTGCCGGGGTATTGGAAGATCGCGCCAAAGACGGCACCTGCATCCAGCGTGTCCGGATCGGCCACCTGCACGTCGATGCCCAGAGGCTCGGCGCGGGTTTTAATGACTGCGATGGTCTGCGGGTGGCAGTTCTTGTCGACAAAGAAGGCGGCATTGTTGGCTTTGGACCGCCCACCGCGCTTGGCCATGGCCATGGCTTCGGCCGCCGCTGTGGCTTCGTCCAGCAACGACGCGTTCGCCACGTCCAGCCCGGTCAGGTCGCTGACCATGGTCTGGAAGTTCAGAAGCGCCTCAAGACGGCCCTGGCTGATCTCGGGCTGATAGGGCGTATAGGCGGTGTACCAGGCAGGGTTTTCCAGGATGTTGCGCAGGATCGGCGCGGGTGTGGTGGTGCCGTAATAGCCCTGACCGATCAGCGAGGTCAGAACCTTGTTCTTGTTCGCCACCTCTTTCATATGGAACAGCGCATCGCGCTCGGTCATCGCCGGACCCCAGTCCAGCGGCTCTTTCTGCCGGATCGCAGGTGGGACGGTGGCCTCGATCAGCTGATCCAGCGTCTTGAAGCCGATCACCTTGAGCATGTCGCGCATCTCGGTCGGGCTGGGCCCGATATGGCGGCGGTTGGCGAAGTCATAGGCTTCGTAATCGGTCAGTTTGAAGGCCATCGTTGCGCTCCTCACGGATAGGTCTGGCCCGGCGGAGACTGCGGGAGCCTCCGGCGGGAGTATTTGGAAAAAGATGAATGGGCGGACCAGTGAAGGAACCGCCGCCGGGCCTTAGCCGATGAAGGCTTTGTAGCCGGCCTCGTCCATCAGATCTTCGAGTTGCGATGCATCCGCGATCTTGATCTTGTAGATCCACGCCTCGCCTTCGGGGTCTTCGTTCAGCGCGCCGGGGTTGTCGGCCAGCGTTTCGTTGACCTCGGTGATTTCGCCATCCACCGGGGCATAGAGTTCCGAGGCCGCCTTGACGGATTCGATCACACCGATCTCGCCGTCTTTTTCGAATTCATCTCCGACTTCCTGCTGTTCTACAAACACAACATCGCCCAGTTGCTCGGCGGCGTGCTTGGTGATGCCCAATGTGGCGGTGTCGCCCTCGACGCTCAGCCATTCATGTTCTTCGGAGTAATAGGTTGCCATGGTGTTTCTCTCCTGACTTCAACGCTTGTAATTCTGGGTGACGAAGGGCAGCGCCACGATCTGTGCCGGTTGCGGTTTGCCCCGGATGACCAGGTTGACCGTCTCACCCGGAGTGCTGTGCGCAGCCGCAACATAGCCCATCGCAACGGGCCCGCCGACCGTGGGGCCAAACCCGCCCGAGGTGATTTCACCAATGGTGTTGCCTTCCGCACATTGGATTTCCACGCCCTGACGCGCGGGCGCACGACCCTCGGGCTTGATCCCCACCAACTTGCGCGCAGGCCCTTCGGCAAGTTCCTTCTGGATGCGGTCCGCGCCTGGAAAGCCGCCCTCTTCCTTGCGGCGCTTCTGGATCGCCCAGCCAAGGCTGGCCTCGATGGGCGAGGTGCTTTGGTCGATGTCATTGCCATAGAGGCACAGCCCCGCCTCCAGCCGTAGGCTGTCGCGTGCACCCAAACCAGCGGCTTCACAATCCTCATGGGCCAGAAATGCCTTCGTGATCTCGATTGCCTTGTCCTCGGGGATCGAGATTTCGTAACCGTCTTCGCCCGTGTAGCCCAGCCGCGATATGCGGCACTCGACGCCGTTGATATCTGCCACGGTGGTTTCCATGAATTTCAGGTCGCGGGCGGCGGGGCACAGCGCGGCCACCACATCCTCGGCCTTCGGCCCCTGAACCGCCACCAGTGCCCGGTCGAAGATCTCGGTCACTTCGACGCCGTCGAGATTGGCCTGCATATGCGGAATATCCTGATGGCGCAGCGCCGCGTTCACCACCACAAAGTAATGATCGCCCGCATTCGAGACGATCAGATCATCCATGATCCCGCCATCGGCATTGGTGAAGAAGCCGTACCGCGCCTTTCCCTCTTTGAGCGTCGCGTAAGCCTGCGGGCACAAAGCCTCAAGCTTCTCGCCCACATTCTCACCCCTCAGGATCACCTGACCCATATGGCTCACATCAAATACCGCCGCCTTCTCGCGGCACTGTTTGTGCTCCCCCATGATCCCCAAAGGATACTGAACCGGCATCTCCCAACCCGCGAAATCAACCAGCTTCCCTCCCAACTCAACATGCAGGTCGTAGAGCGGAGTGCGCTTCGGTGCGTCTGTCATGGCGGATACCTTCTTTTCGTATCTAATGGTCGGAACGCATGCCCATCAGTCTGACCCAAGCTGCATATTTTGCAACGATTCAGCCCCGGAGTTTCGGTGATTCATAACCACCGGGACAGACCTGTATACGGGCGTATGCATCAATAATGTTCCTATAGGAAACTTTTTTCCGTTAGGCAACACTCGATGTGCCGACGTCGATTAGCTGCAGCATGCGCGGACAGACACGTCCTTATTGACGACTGTTTACCCCATGCCAAACCGCTGGAAAATTTGTATTTTCATCACGCCTTATCGCGCAGCCGCCCCGAGCGCCTGAACGGCATGATCCAGCACATTAAGACCTGCGATCAGGTCATCCTCGGCGGTGTCCTCGGCGAAATCATGGCTGATTCCGTTGATCGAGGGCACGAACAGCATCGCAACCGGCATCAGACGTGAGACATTGGTGGCGTCATGCAAAGCCCCTGATGGCATTCTGCGCCATTTGCCCGGCGCAACCGCCTGCGCCCCGCTTTCCAACGCGTCGCGCAGGGTGGAATCCATGCTCACCGGCTCCAACCCCAGCATCGGGCCGTAGTCCAGTGTCATGCCGAGTTCCTCGGCCACCTGCTGCGCGGTGGCGCGGATGATCTGTTCCATGCGCAGCAGACGGTCGGCGTCACCATCGCGCCATTGCATCGAAAACCGCACGCGCCCCGGCACGATGGAGGAGGCGTTCGGGTGCAGATCAACATGCCCGATGGTCCAGACCGTTTGCGGGGTCACCACATTGCGGAACCGGTCATTGAGCCGCGTGTTGAACAGCGACAGCGCCTGAAACGCATCGCGGCGCAGGTGCATCGGCGTAGTGCCCGCATGGTTCTGCTGCCCCTCAAACGTGATGCGCATGTCGCGGATACCGACGATATCCGTCACCACGCCGATCTGTTCACCAGCGGCATCCAGCGAAGGTCCCTGTTCGATATGCATCTCGATGAACCCGCTGAACCGGGACGGATCGACAAAATCCTGCACCATGTCGGCCATCGACGCCCGCGCCGAGCCAAAGCTGGTTCCCTTTCCATCAGTCAGCCCGTCTGCCTTTTCCAGCGGCAAGCCACCGGACCACACGGCAGAGCCGGTGGTGACGCCGAACCGCCCTTCTTCGTCCTGAAAGCTGACGACCGAGACCGGCCTGTCGCTGGACCGTGCGACCTCAAGCGCAGCGATGACGCCCAGCGCGCCATCCAGCCAGCCGCCTTCGGGCTGGCTGTCGGAATGCGAGCCCATCAACAGGGACGACCCGTCCGTCAGGCCGAACAGATTTCCAACCGGGTCGAAATGCGGCGTCAGGCCCGCCTCTGCCATACGCGTGGCCAGCCATTGGCGCGCGGCGATGTCAGCCTCGGAATAGGCCGGACGGACGACGCCCTTGCCGACGCCTGATGCTCCGAAGCTGCGCAGTTTATGCAGATCGGCCAGAAATCGGTTTTCGTCTATCGCCATGACACTCCCCCTTGTTCGGGCCAACCATAGCGCCCGACCGGCAAGGTGCAATCACCGTTCGATTTTTACCAAACTCCTCTGGTCCCGGCCCCGAACCTGCCCTAAGACTTGCCCGCAAGAGGGACCGTCATGTCATATATCACACTGGTGCGCCACGGGCAGGCCAACACAACCGCGCGGGACGAGCTGAGCTATGACCGGCTCAGCGATCTGGGTCACCAGCAAGCGCGCTGGCTGGGCGCGCATCTGCGCGATACCCAGCGCCATTATCCGCGTGTCTATTGCGGCACGCTGAACCGGCATGTGGAAACCGCGACCAGCATGGGGCTAACTGACCCGATCCGCGATACGCGCTTGAACGAGATTGAATATTTCACCCTCGCGCAGCTTTTCCAGCAGCAACACGGCGTCGAAATCCCCACTGATCGCGAAGGGTTTGTCGAACATCTGCCCCGCACTTTCGCCGCCTGGTCCCGGGGCGAGATCGCCAACGCACCCGAAACGTTCGATCAGTTCGAAACTCGCGTACGCGACGCCCTGCGCGAGATCGGGACCGAGGGCGGGCCTGCGATCGTTGTGACCTCGGGCGGGTTGATCTCGATGGTGGTGCGGCAGGCGATGGGGCTGGATATCCCGTCGATGGCCCGCGTGGCGCTTGCCATCATGAACACGTCGATGCATCGTCTGCACCCGATTGGCACGCAGCTGAGCCCGGTTCTGTTCAACGCGGTGCCCCATCTGGAAGCACCCGACCGGCAGTTCGCGCAAACCCATCTGTAAGGAGGCCCCGTATGCAGCTTTACTACGCCCCCCGCACCATTTCCGTTGCTGTGGCCATCGCGCTGGAAGAGGCAGGGCTTGAGTATGAAGCCATCAAGCTGGACTTTGCCGGGGGCGAGCAGACCAAGCCCGCCTATCGCCAGATCAACCCCAAGGGTCGCGTTCCCGCACTGGTGGTGGACGGAGGCATCCTGACCGAGACCGGCGCACTGCTGGACTATGTCGCGACCGTTGCGCCGGACGCCGGTCTGGTGCCTGCCGATCCGGTGATGGCGGGGCGCATGCGCGAGGTGATGTATTATCTCGCCTCGACCATGCATGTGAACCACGCGCACAAGATGCGTGGCCACCGCTGGGCCGACAAGAAATCCAGCTGGAAGGACATGAAAGACAAGGTCGCGCAGACGATGACGGCGTCTTGTGCGTATATCTCGTCAAACGGCCTGCGCGGGCCGTTTGTGCTGGGTGAGGCGTTCTCGTTGGCCGATGCTTATCTCTATGTGGTGTGCAGTTGGCTGGAGGGAGACGGCGTCGATGTCGCGGCCTTTCCCAAGATCATCGCTTTCCGCGAAGCGATGGAGGCGCGGCCTTCGGTTCAGGCGGTACGCGCTGCAGGCATGCTCTGACATAAAGGAATAGCAATGACACATCTGTGGGTCCGGGCAGAACAGCGCCCGAACGAGGAACGGGTTGGGCTGACCCCGAAGGGGCCGCCGCGCTGATCGCGGCAGGTCTGCGCGTCACGGTCGAGGAAAGCTCGGTGCGCGCGATTCCGCTGGACGGCTACAAAGACGCCGGGTGTGAGATAGCGGCTGAGAACAGCTGGCCTCAGGCCCCGCAGGACGCGATCATCTTCGGCCTGAAGGAGCTCCCGGAAGACGGCACGCCCCTGCCCCATCGCCACATCATGTTTGGCCATGCCTATAAGGGACAACATTCGGGCCGCGCGTTGTTGCAGCGGTTCAAGGCCGGGGGCGGCACGCTTTATGATCTGGAATACCTTGTGGATGAAGGCGGCCGCCGGGTGGCCGCCTTTGGCTATTGGGCAGGTTACGCAGGAGCAGCTGTGACGCTGAAAACATGGGCGGCGCAACAACGAGGTCAGGAATGCCCGCCGGTCGGAGTCTATCCGAACAAAGATGCACTGAACGCCGAGTTACGGGCCGAGCTGGATGCCACTGGCACCCGCCCGACTGCGATCGTGATCGGTGCACTGGGGCGCGTGGGCACGGGTGCTGCGGACCTCTGCGAGGCGATGGGGGTCGCCGTCACCAAATGGGACATGGCCGAAACCGCAAGCGGTGGGCCATTCCCGGAAATCCTGAACCACGATCTGTTCCTGAACTGCATCTTCGCGCGCCCCGGAACGCCGGTCTTTGTCCCGCGCGAGGCGCTGGCCGCGCCGCGCAAACTGACCGCCATCGGCGACGTGGCCTGTGACCCGGACAGCGACTATAACCCCGTACCGGTCTATGACCGCGCCACTACATGGGACGCCCCCGCCCTGCGCGTGGCCACCGATCCGGTGATGGATGTCATGGCCATCGACAACCTGCCCTCAATGCTGCCGGTCGAAAGCTCGGAAGACTACGCCGCGCAGCTGCTGCCCTCTCTGCTGACGCTCGCCGATCTGAACAGCGGCGTCTGGGGCCGGGCGGAAACAACCTACAAGACTCATATCGAAGGGATCTGAGCGATGACGATTCACTGGTGTGGCACCGGCCTGTCGGCCATCCCCGGCCTGCGCCGCCTGATCGAAGGCGGGCACAAGGTCACCGTCTGGAACCGAACCATCGAGAAAGCGAAGACCGAGATCGGAGACCTGACCGACGACATCCGCGCCTTCGACATCGACGCGCTCGGTGAGGTCCTGGAACAGGGCGACATCATCGTCTCGATGCTGCCCGGCGACTGGCACGTCCCGCTGGCGGAACTGGCGATCGCAAAGGGCGCGAATTTCGTCTCGTCTTCGTATATCGCCCCCGAAATGCGCGCTCTGGATGACAAAGCGCGCGAAGCCGGAGTCGCGCTGGTCAATGAGGTGGGCCTTGACCCCGGCATCGACCACCTGATGGCGCACGCTCTGGTCGCGAACTACCGCGCCTCGGACGCATTCGATCCGCAAAACCACCTGAGCTTCATTTCCTATTGCGGTGGCATTCCCAAAAACCCGAACCCGTTCCGGTACAAGTTCAGCTGGTCGCCTCTGGGTGTGCTCAAGGCGCTGCGCTCACCGTCCAAGTCCATCCGCGACTACGCCCCGCTGGACGTCGCCCGCCCTTGGGACGCGATCAGCAGCTACATTGCCCCGCTGCCCACACCAGAAAGCTTCGAAGTCTATCCCAACCGCGACTCGATCCCGTTCATGGCGGAATACCAGTTCGATGATCACTGGACGGTCAAGGAATTCGTCCGCGGCACCCTGCGCCTGAACGGCTGGGCGGATGCGTGGGCGGATGTGTTCGCCGAGATCGAAACCCTCTCGGGGGCCGAAGGCGACGCCCGCCTGAAAGAGATGTCAGACCAGTTCTGGGCAGACAACGCCTATGACGAGGGCGAACCAGACCGCGTGGTTCTGTGCGTGGGGCTCAAGTCCGAGAAAGAAGGCATCCCGATTTGGCACAAAACCTACGTCATGGACGCCTGGGGCGACGCGCGTGGCACCGCAATGGCAAGATTGGTATCGATCCCGGTGTCATTGGCCGTCGAGTCCGTCCTGAACCGGGCGATCCCGGCAGGCGTACACGCGGCCCCCAGCGATCCGAAACTGCTAGAGCACTGGATGAGCGAAATCGACAAACAGGCACAGCACTTGCAGATCGTGGACCATCTGACCTGAACACCAAAAGAAAACAGCCACTCCCGGTATGCGGGAATGGCTGTTTTGTACTCCAAAGCGCAGATGAAGCCGCGCTTAGATATATTGCGCAATCACCGCTTCGACATCGACACGGTTGATCCCAAGCTCTGCAAGTGTGTGATCCGGCAGCCGGTTCAACTGCTGGGCAGCACCCACGATATCCGCGCGGATGGCCCGCATCTGCATTGCCCGGTCAAAAAGCATAAGCGCGCTATTTGACGGACGTTGGTGATAAGCAAGATTGGTATCCAGCATTGTTTAGCCTCCCCGATGCGTGCGCTCAGGCCTGCGCCCGATAGGGCTTGGCGTGATATACGCTTTGATAGGCCCGCTCATTGATCTCATCGCGCGGAATACCGATATCGCGCAACTGGGTGTCACTCAATCGCTCAAGTTCGCGGATCGTTTTGCCCAAGATCCGTCGACGATACAGTTCAACCTTTGCTTCTGCGTGCTTTGCAAACAGGCCAAAAAAGAGACCTTTCTGGGCGTCTGCTGTGTGTACATATGCCATGTCGTTCTCCTCCAAGTGTCAGCACCAGGGTTGGTGATGTACCTGAGAAAAGACCTCGGCATTAACGGCGCCCGAGCGCGAAATTAACTTTGCTTCATGTCATACGACGAGCCGCCCTGATCCCCGTATTTCAAGCCGTCGCGCCCGAACACCGCACAAGGCCTCACTAACGTTGGTGCGAGGGGCTGGCCCCTCGCTCCGTTCGATGACGGATGCGCTCACATCAGATCGTTTTCGATATCCTCTGCCGAGATACCCAGCGCATCCAACCCGTTCTCAAGATGGTCTGACAAATGCGGCGTGCCGATAAGATAGTCCGCACACGGGGTCGAGGCTTCAGACTTGGCAGTTGCGACCGCCTCTGCCAGATCTTCAGCAAAGAAACTCTCGCGGCCAATCCACATGACGGCCACCAGTTCGGCCTGCTCATCTTCCCCCATTCGGTCGATGAAGGCGCGCAGCTCGCCCTCGGCCCGGTCCAGTTCACGTCCCATCATGGCAACCTGGGCGATTTTTCTTGCCGAGATTTCCAGCATGTCCCAACTCCTCGTGTTCGCGGTTCTTCCTATCTGAACCACCCCACACAGCAGCCGTCTTTGATCTTACGCAAACCCGCAACCTTTACTGACGCGAGCGCGAGACCGGGCGATCAGGCACCGGGGCAGTACGAAACGGGCTGAACCGCGCTTTCTTGAACCACAGCTTCAAAGCCTGCCAGTGAATCAAAAACAACGCCCGCCGCGCGCCAAACGGCCGCCGCCAAAGTGACCGCAGGATCACCCGATTGCTCAGGGGCGCACGTGTTCCGGTCAGTGTTGCAATCAACCCGCCGTGGTCTCTGCCATAGTCGATCCAGACCCCGACCCGGTCCGCACGAAAGTCAAACCGGAACGTATAGGTCCCTTCAATCTGCTGAAACGGAGAGACATGCATCAGCTTGTCGGCCAGAATACGGTCTGTCGGTTCAATCGCCGCAAAATCGGGTTTATGGCACAAATAGCTGTGACGCGTTCCAAAGGTGTTCGTCACCTCGGCCACAACCGCATACAACTGATCCGCAGCATCAAAACAGAACCAGAAACTGACCGGGTTGAATACATGACCCAAAACGCGCGGTTGCGTCAGCAGCAATATATGGTCCGGCTGCGGCACCGCGTGCTGCTCGATCTGCTCGCGCAACCAGACCGCGCCGCGGCCCTGACCGGGCTCGCCACCGTGGTCCCGGTCCCGCCAGTTGGTCAGGTTGGCTGTGTTGATCGAAAACAGCGCCGGGGTCGTCGGCTGCGCCTCGGGGTCGAACAGTATGTAGTCCACAGAATAGCGGAACGCGTTCTCGATCACACCCTTGCGCCCGTGGTAGGTGTGCCCCGCTATATGATCGATCCTGTTCATCTCAGATTATCCGATCTGCCCGTAAACTGTTCAAAAGATGCTCTTTTCCGCAGAGCAACCTATCCTGCATTACGTTATCTAGCGCAGTTTGGATGAAAATGAGCATACAAACTGATCCAGCTTGGGCTGCGCCGCGTATTGTGATTATGTTTACCGAGACTGAGACCGTGACTCTGGACGAACCAATGGCCGAGGCTGGCCTGCGACGTGCCGTGCGCGGACCCAAAAACATCAAGGGCAGGCCGGTGAACGGAACGAACAGAACGTGTGACAAACGGCAAGAGTGGACGGGCCACGTCATTCGCATCCGGGACGATCAGGATCAGGCGGCCTTTGCCGAGCTGTTTCAGCATTTCGCACCCCGGATCAAGGCGTTCCTGATCAAGTCGGGTTCCGACGCCACATTGGCCGAGGAATGCGCGCAAGAGGTGATGGCGACCCTGTGGCACAAGGCACATCTGTTCGATCCGACACGGGCCACCGTGGCCACCTGGGTCTTCACGATCGCGCGGAACAAGCGCATCGACGTGATCCGCAAACAACGCCGCCCCGAGCCGGAAGATCTGGGCTGGGGCCCCGAAGCAGAGCCAGAACAAGAAGACGTGCTGGCGCTACAACAGGAAACCGCGCAGCTACGCGACGCTTTGACGGCGTTGCCAGAAGCGCAAAGACAGCTGATCGAGAAAGCCTATTTTGGTGATCTGAGCCATCGGGAAATCGCATCTGAGACCGGATTGCCACTGGGCACGATCAAATCACGAATAAGGCTGGCGCTGGACCGCTTGCGCCATGCGATGAATTGAGATGAAGACAATGGAACACAAGATCAAACATCACCTGACGGACGACCTGCTGATGGCCTATGCTGCCGGCAACCTGCCCGAGGCTTTCGACCTGATGGTCGCCACACATCTTTCGCTGTGCGACCACTGCCGTGCCCGGGCCGAAAGCTTTGATGCCGTGGGCGGACACGTACTGGATGAGCAACCTGCAACCCAGATGGGGGGCGATTCTTTGGCCGCGACCATGGCGCTGATCGCGCAAGGTGCGCCGACGCCAAAACCTGCGCGTAAGAAATGCGCGGTCCTGCCCACGCCCCTGCAGGATTACGTCGGCGGTGATGTGACCGCGATCAAGTGGAAGCCCATCGGCATGGGGGTCAAGCAAGCCATCCTGCCCACCACGCGCGAGGCCACAGCCCGACTGCTGTTCATCCCCGCAGGCGCGGCTGTGCCCGATCACAGCCATCATGGCACCGAGCTGACCATGGTTCTGCAGGGTGCCTTCTCGGACGAGGTCGACCATTTCGCCCGCGGCGATGTGGAAATCGCCGACGAGGATCTGCACCATACTCCGGTGGCGGACATGGTCGAGGATTGCATCTGTTTCGCGGTCACTGATGCGCCGCTGAAATTCACCAAACTGATGCCGCGCCTGTTCCAGCCCTTCCTGCGCATTTGACCGCATGTGACAGGCTGAAGCGAACCAGTGCGCGGGCGAGGAGGTCTCTATGATGATCAAACCCCTAGTCCTTGCAGCCTGCCTGTTGGTTTGCGCCAGCAGCCTGTCGGCCCAGATGACCGCTGACGTAAAGTTCCAGCCCGGCAATTTCGGGACAATGGTGAATGGAACCATCACAGGCGACGAATATTTCGACTACAAGCTGGGCGCGAAGGCGGGTCAGGAGATGTTCGCAGACCTCGCAGTCAGCGACACCAGTGGCAATGGCGTGATCTATTTCAACATCCTGCCCCCTGGCAGCGATGGTGTTGCGATCTATAACGGCTCGATTGACGGCAACACCGCCCGGATCGACCTGCCCGAGGACGGGGACTACACGATCCGCGTCTACCTGATGGGCAATGATCGCGATACCGGCAAGACGGTCGGGTACAATCTGGACCTGTCGATCCAGTAGAGCCTAGCCCTCGGTCTTGCCCAGCGGCACCACGTTGGTGTGATCTTCGGGGGCCAGTTCCTCGAAATCGAAATTGTCCAGCCGCTGCGCACGACGCCCGGCCTTTTCGGCGCTGATCTTGATCTCCGAGATATCCTTGGCCGCCTGCCCGAAATGCCGGTCGAGGTTGGACACACGGTCGCCCAACCGGTCCACATCCTTGTGCAGCAGGCCCAGTTCCTTACGGATCGCGCCCGCCTGCTCCCGCATACGTGCGTCCTTCAGGATCGCACGCATCGTGTTCAGCGTCGCCATGCAGGTGGTCGGCGACACGATCCACACCCGCGCCGCGAACCCTTCGCGCACCACATCCGGCAAGCGCGCGTGCAACTCGGCATAGATCGCTTCGGACGGGACGAACATCAGCGCACCATCGGCGGTTTCGCCGTCGAGGATGTATTTCTCGGATATCGCCTTGATATGCACCTTTACCGCCGCCCCAAAGGCGCGCAGGCATTTGTCGACCTCTTCACGGGTCTGCGCGGCGGCCAGCGCCTCAAAATCTTCCAGCGGGAATTTGGCGTCGATCACGATGGGTCCAGGCGGGTTAGGCAGGTGGATCAGGCAATCAGCGCGCTTGCCGTTCGAAAGGGTCGCCTGCAGCGAATAGCTGTCGGCGGGCAGCGCCTTGGAGACAATATCGTTCAGCTGTATCTCACCAAACATACCGCGTCGCTGCTTGTTCGACAGGATATCCTGCAGAGACAACACGTCACCCGACAGTTTGGTAATATTGTCCTGCGCCTTGTCGATGGCGGCCAGACGTTCCTGCAATTGCGTCAGCGAGGTCGCGGTCTGTTTTGACGAGCCATGCAGAGTCTCCTTCATCCGCTCCTGCATCTCAGCCAAGGCGCGCGCCGATTTCATCGCATTATCCGCCAGCCGGTCGTTCATCTGCTGCTGCACCGAGGACAGGCGCGATTCGACCGTCTGGATCACCTGCACCTGCGCATTGGCCTGCGTGTCCGAGACATGCTGCAGACCGCCGCGCAACTGCTCCTGCCCCTGCCCCAACTGCTGCACATGTTGACCCAGATGCGCCATCTGCCGCGCCAGAGGTTCCGCCATCCGCGCAGAGCGCTGTGCCGCGCGCAGCGACATGAACAGCAGCAGCAGGATCAGCGCCACAACGCCGCCTGCGATCAGGATCACAGGGTCGTTCAGCGCCAATTGGGTTCCAGCAATCTCGATCATGTCGCCTCGGATGTTCTTGTTTTATTCTTCATAACCCGGTCGCGCGCCGGGATCAACTGCGCCCGAACAGGCGTTCGATATCGCTGAGCTTGAGTTCCACATAAGTCGGCCGCCCGTGGTTGCACTGCCCGGAATGGGGCGTCGCCTCCATCTCGCGCAGCAGGGCGTTCATTTCCTCGGCCCGCATCCGTCGGCCAGACCGGACCGAGCCATGGCAGGCCACGCGGGACAGAATCGCCTCGATCCGCGCTTGCACCATTTGGCTTTCACCCTGATCGGCCAGCTCATCGAGGATGTCGAGGATCATCGCACGGGCATCAACTTCGCCCAGAATGGCTGGGGTTTCCCGGACCGCAATGGCTCCGCCGCCGAAGGGTTCCAGCGTCAGGCCAAGGCGCGACAGATCGTCGGCAACGGCCATCAGACGGGCGCAATCCCCTTCGGACAATTCCACGATCTCGGGGATCAGCAGCGCCTGCGCCGCGACGCCATTCTCGGCCATCTGGGTTTTCAGCTTTTCATAGACCAACCGCTCATGCGCGGCATGCTGATCGACAATCACCATGCCATCAGCAGTCTGGGCGATGATGTAATTCTCATGCACCTGACCACGGGCCGCGCCCAGCGGTAGATCATCCGCCGGAGGCTCGGCGGCCGGCGCGGGTTCTGGCGCGGATTCGACAATGCGGCCGCTGTAATCCTGCGACAGTTCAGCAAAGCCAGGGGACTGGGCCCGGTACGCTGCCTGCCGTGCGGCTTGTGAGGGCCGGTCCATCTGATAGACTCGCGCGGGGGCGGTCGGTGCGGTCTCGGGTCGCATCGCGCCCAAGGTCGCATTGGCCACGGTCGAGGACGCCCGGTGCCCGGCCTCGGCCAGCGCATGCCGCAGGGCCGAAACGATCAGCCCGCGCGCGATGCCGGGATCGCGAAACCGAACCTCGGATTTCGCGGGATGCACATTCACATCCACCAGCGTCGGATCACAGTCGATGAACAGGGCCGCGGCAGGGTGGCGGTCGCGGCTGAGGAAATCGAAATAGGCTGCGCGCAGCGCTCCGGTCAGCATCTTGTCCCGCACCGGGCGGCCATTGACGAACAGGTATTGCGCCACCGCAGCGCCTCGCGAATAGGTCGGCAGGGCGGCATAGCCATACAGCCGGATCCCCTCGCGGGTCGTGTCGATCCGTAGCGCATTTTCGGCAAATTCGCGCCCGATCACGCGGGCCAGACGGGCGTGCAGGGCATCGAACAGGTCGCCATTCTCGCGGTCGGCACGGAAGGTCACACGCCCCTCGTCCCCGCCCGACACATCGCGCAAGGTGAAGGTGATCGCGGGCTCTGCCATGGCCAGACGTTTCACGGTGTCGGTAATCGCCTGCGCCTCGGCCCGGTCTGTGCGCATGAATTTCAGCCGTGCGGGCGTGGCAAAGAACAGATCGCGCAGCTCGACCACCGTGCCGGATCGTAGCGCGGCGGGTTTGACCCCGCCCATCTTGCCGCCCGCCACTTGAATCTGCGCCGCGTCCGCCCCCGGCACCCGACTGGTGATGGTCAGGCGGCCTACTGCGCCCAGTGAGGGCAGCGCCTCGCCCCGGAAACCGAAGGTGTGGATGTTCAGCAAATCAGAGCCATCGATTTTCGAGGTCGCATGACGCGACAGCGCCAGCGGCAGGTCTGTTGCAGCGATGCCACAGCCGTCGTCAGTGACGCGAATCAACGTCTTACCGCCATCCGCAACATCAATCGCGATCCGAGTCGCCCCGGCATCGATGGCATTCTCGACCAGTTCCTTGACCGCCGAGGCCGGACGCTCGACCACCTCACCTGCTGCAATACGGTTGATGGCGGCATCGTCAAGCTGCCGGATCACCGGTCGATTTTCGCTGATATTGGGGTTCGTCTGCGCCATACCGCTAAACCTAGCACATATACGCGCGATTCTGCCACCGGTTTGAGCAGAAATCAAAGGCCAAAAAATAAGGTGTCCGGCCAGATTGACCACGCCGACAAGGGGGTAGCGACTTGGGTCAATGCTGGCCGGACAAACCGAAGTGAGTGGTGGTCATCCATTTAACAATTGAAGGACTCGTAACACGAGAAACGGAATAAATCTTGTTAAGATTGAGTGATTGTTTCCATTGGCAAATATGCGCCGATCCGCCGCAGCGCGCGCTGGCGCAAATACGCCAAGTCAAGCGGTACTCGGCGCGCCGGCCCGTGTGCGGCAGGGTCCAAACAGGGCCGCCAGCGCCAGGATCACACCCGACACCGTGGCGATCATCCCGGCCGCGCTGACCGCATCTGCCGCGCCAAGCCACAGTGGCCCGTACCCGGCCAGCACATAGCCCACGACCGCCGACAGAATCGCAAACACGACGCTCCACGCGATCTGGGTCTCAAGCCGGTTGGTCATCATCCGGGCCGCCGCGGGGGGACAGATGAACATCGCGATTACGATGATAGAGCCGACCGCATCAAAGGCCGCAACGGCGGCAATGGCCGCAGTGATGACCAACGCCATACCCAGCACCCCGGTCCGAATGCCAATGGTGCGGGCAAAGCCTTCGTCGAAGGTCGAGATTTTCAACGGTCTCCAGAACAGCCAGGTGAACAGGATTACGCCGACCAGCGTCAGCGCGATCCGCGGCAGTTCGGGCGGCAATCCGGCCAGCGCCTGCAGGTCCAATACCGAAGACCAGCCGGTTGCATCCAGCCAGATCAGGCTTTCCAGATTGCCGTACAGCGCATGTTCCACATCAAGATGCACAGTCGAGGTATCGGTCTGCTCAAGCAGCAATACGCCGCCTGCGAACATAGTGGTGAACACGACGCCCATCGCCGCACCGGGCTCGATCTGACCCAGCCGCCGGATTGCCTCGATCATCACCACGGCGACCACAGCGGCCCCGGCAGCGCCCAGCATCATGGGCCAGGTCGAGATCGCACCGGTCAACAGAAAGGCCACAACGATGCCCGGCAGCACCACATGGCTGATCGCGTCACCGATCAGCGCCTGTTTGCGCAGCACCAGAAAGTTACCCGGCAGGGCGCAGGCAATCGCTGCGAAGGTGCCGATCAGCAGGGGCGTCAGCGACAGGGGGACGAACTCTTCACCGCTCATGATGTCACCCCCTGTGGGCCGCCGATGCGGCGGTCGATCTCGGCGATCTGGTCACGGGTCAGCACCGTTTCGATGTCGCGCAGCCCGTCATACAATGCCGCCGTCGCCTCATGCGCCTGATCGGCGCGCACCAGCTCCCAGCGCTTCTCGTCCCGCAGGGCTTTGGCGGCGCGCGCCTTGCCGGTTTCAGTGGCCACACCATCGGCGCGCACGAGCCCGGCGCGCCGCAGCAGCCGCAGCGTCAGGGGTTCATAAATCTTCTGGCCCTGCGCCAGTGCCAGCAGACCCTGCCGAACATGCACCCGACGCTGGAACCGCAGGTGGCGCAACACCGCAGCCAGCACCCCGCGCACCGGGGCCAGCAGCAGCGACAGCGCGAAAAAGCAGAAGCTGACCAGCACGATAATGGGACCGGTCGGCAGGTTCGGGGCCGAAGCGGACAGTGCCGCACCCAGATAGCCCGCCAGCCCTCCGGCCAGCCCGGACAGCAATACAACGCGGTCGGACCTTTCGGTCCAGAACCGCGCGGTGACCGGCGGGATGATCAGAAGCGCCACGATCAGGATCAAACCGACGATTTTCAGCCCGACAACCGTCACCGCCATCACCAGACCCATCATCGCCAGATCAATTCTATGCACGGGCAATCCACGCGCCGCTGCATATTCGGGGTCAAACGCAACCATCATCATCGGGCGGCGGATAAGCATCACCAGAACCAGCGTCGCGGCCCCTCCGACGGCGATGATCAGCGCATCGGCCCACAGCATCCCGGCGGTTGAGCCCAACAGAAACCCTTCGAGCCCCGCCTGACGGCCAACACCCATGGTCTGGATCACTGTCAGAAGGACAATCCCCAGCCCGAAGAACACCGACAGCACCGCGCCGATGGCCGCATCCTCGGCCAATCGGGTATGGCGTGTCAGCCAGTTCAGGCACAGCAGACCAACCCAGGCGGACACTGCGGAACCTGCCAGCAAACCGATCAGGTTACGCCCGTCTCCGCCCAGCACCACCAGCAGCATGAAGGCCAGACAGACGCCCGGCAGCGTGGCGTGGCTGATCGCATCGCTGACCAGTGCGCGTTTGCGCAGAAACAGGAAAGTGCCCGTCACCCCCGCCGAAACACCCAGCAAGGCCGCGCCAATGGCGACCAGCGTGGCGTTATAGCCAAGCTGAAGGCTCAGAGCGTCCCAAATCATGAATTACCCCAGCGCGCGCGAGATCTGGTCGATCTGAGCGGTGGCCAGACGGCCCCCGTAAGCGGCCTGCAGGGTTTCGGCAGTGAAAGCCTTGGACACCGGGCCTTCGGCGACTTTGCGGGTGTTGATCAGGAAAACATGGTCGAAATAATCGGTCACCGTGGCCAGATCGTGATGCACGACAACAACGGTCTTGCCCGCCTCTTTCAACGATTTCAGCACTGCGATGATGGCTTTTTCGGTTGCGGCATCGACCCCGGCAAACGGTTCGTCCAGCAGATACAGGTCGGCATCCTGTGCCAGCGCGCGCGCCAGAAACACCCTCTGTTGCTGACCACCCGAAAGCTGCCCGATCTGGCGCTCGGCGAAATCGCGCATGCCGACGCGGTTCAGACAATCCAATGCGCAGGCCATGTGACGCGCTCGCACACGGCCCAGCAGACCCAATTGGCGCGACAGGCCCATCAGAACGACGTCGATTACACGGGTGGGGAAATCCCAGTCCACGCTGGCGCGCTGCGGCACATAGGCGATACGTGCGCGCTGCGCTTCAAGCGGCTGGCCGTAGACCGTGACCTGCCCGGACAGCGGCGAAACGATCCCCAACGCCGCCTTGAGCATGGTCGATTTACCAGCCCCGTTCGGTCCGATGATTGCCGTCATAGCACCGGGCGTCACGGTCATGTCCACCGAGAACACCGCCGGTTTCTGGCCGTAAGATACTGTCAGCCCGCGAATGGCCAGCGGGCTGTTGTCGATCCCCTGATCTTCGACCGAAACACCCTGATCCGACGCAAGCTCTAGCATCATTCAAAACCCCGCCGACAGTTTGCCATCCATACCCCGTCCGGGCACGTCGCCACCCAATGCACCGGCGATGACCGTAATGTTGTGATCCAGCATGCCCAGATAGGTGCCCTCGTAGGTGCCGGGCTCGCCCATGGCGTCCGAGTACAACTCGCCCCCCACGGTCACCTCATGCCCTTTGGCCGCAGCCCCTTCGATCAGCGCGCGGATCGAGCGGTCGGAAACCGAGCTTTCGACAAATACGGCAGTGATCTGACGGTCGACCAGCAGGTCTACCAGCTCTCCGATCCGGTTCAGACCAGCCTCGGACTGGGTCGAGATACCCTGAATGCCCAGAACCTCGTACCCGAAGCTGTCGCCGAAATAGCCAAATGCGTCATGGGCGGTGACCAGCACCTTGTTGTGGTCCGGCACCGAGCCCAACGCGTCTTGCGCATAAGCCGTCAGCCGGTCGATATCAGCCAGATGGGCCTGCGCGTTGGCTGCAAAGACCTCAGCCGCCTCGGGGCGGGCTTCGGTCAGCGCTGTCTGGACTTCGACCACCACATCGCGCCACAGATCCGGGGTCATCCAGACATGCGGATCGTATTTGTCGGCGTAATCGTCATGCGCCCGAAGCTTCGAGGTATCGATCCCCTCGGCCACCGCGACAACGGTGCGTTTGCGACCCAGATCGTGAAAGAAACCCTCCATCTGTGCCTCAAGATACAGCCCATGCCACAGCACCAGATCAGCGCGGGTCATAGCCACGATATCGGTCCGGGTCTGACGATAGGCATGGGGATCGACGCCGGGGCCCATCAGGCCCTTGACCTCGACCTGATCGCCGCCGACCTCGCGCGCCGCATCCGCGATCATGCCCGTGGTCGCCACCACCTTGAGCGGCTCCGCCGCCCAAGCCGCCGCGGGCAAGGTCGCGGCAAAGGCCAATGCTGCAAGAAAGCTGCGCCGAATCATGTGCAATCCCCTTTGAGTGTCCTGTTAACACTAAATATGAGAACCATTCGCAACTAAGTCAATGCTATTGAGAATTATTCGCAAGAAAGGCACTTAATTTGTCCATTTGGTCAAATTTTCTGCCATTCACGCGCTGCCGCGTCTTTCAATTGACGCCAGCCCGTGCGAATTTGGCGCAAATCTCCCAAAGGACGCGATGATGGAAACGCAGAGCCCCGTGCGCACCGCGCATCTGCCGCAAGTGACCGAGCCCCGGAACCCGGGAATGGAACTGGATCTGAACTGGGTGCGCAGCGCGCAGGCCAACACCTCGGCCATCGAGCGCCGTGCGGCAACTCTGCCGGGTCGGCGGTCAGTGAAAAAGGACTATCAGGCCGCGTGGCTTCTGAAGGCGATCACCATGATCGACCTGACGACGCTGGCGGGCGACGATACAGTGGGCCGCGTGCGTCGCCTGTGCGCCAAAGCGCGCCAGCCCGTGGCCCCTGCGCTGCTGCAGGCGCTGGATATGCCCCCGATCACCACAGGCGCCGTCTGTGTCTATCATGATATGGTCGAAACCGCGGTTGCGGCACTGAACGGCACCGGCATCCCGGTGGCCGCCGTCTCAACCGGCTTTCCAGCAGGACTGTCGCCCTTCCATCTGCGCGTGGCCGAGATTGAGGAGAGCGTAAAGGCCGGGGCCGAAGAGATCGATATCGTGATCTCACGCCGTCACGTGCTGTCGGGGGACTGGCAGGCCTTGTATGATGAGATGAAAACCTTTCGCGCCGCCTGTGGGGATGCCCATGTCAAAGCGATCCTCGCCACCGGAGAGCTGGGCAGCCTGCGCAATGTAGCCCGCGCCTCGCTGGTTTGCATGATGGCGGGGGCAGATTTTATCAAGACCTCGACTGGGAAAGAAGGTGTCAACGCCACTCTGCCGGTCTCGCTCGTCATGATCCGCGCACTCCGCGACTACTACGACCGGACTGGATACCGCGTTGGATACAAACCCGCCGGCGGGATTTCCAAAGCCAAGGACGCGCTGGTTTATCTGTCGCTGATCAAAGACGAACTGGGTGACCGCTGGTTACAGCCGGATTTGTTCCGGTTCGGTGCCTCGTCGCTGCTGGGTGATATCGAGCGGCAATTGGAACACTATGTCACCCGCGCGTATTCGGCCGGTTATCGGCATGCGATGGGCTGAGTCGGCGGAAACGTCCGGACAGTGAGTATTTGGGAAAAGATGAAGTCATGAGCGTGAAAGAGATATTCGAAACGATGGACTACGGCCCCGCCCCTGAAAGTGCGGCTGAGGCGCTGGCCTGGCTGGTCGATCAGGGCGATAAGTTCGGCCACTACATTGACGGGGCTTTCACCAAACCCGGCAAAGGCTTTGACAGCCGCAACCCCGCGACGGGCGAGGTTCTGGCCAAGCTGACCCAGGCCAAGCAGGGTGACGTAGACGCAGCCGTTGCTGCCGCGCGCAAGGCGCAGCCCAAGTGGGAAAAACTGGGTGGCGCGGGGCGGGCGCCGTACCTCTATGCCATTGCGCGGCTGTTGCAGAAGCATGCGCGGCTGTTTGCGGTGCTGGAAAGCCTGGACAACGGTAAGCCGATCCGCGAGTCGCGCGATATCGACATCCCGCTGGCGCAGCGGCATTTCTACTATCACGCGGGTATGGCGCAGTTGATGGAAAGCGAGTTGCCTGACGCGCAGGCACTGGGCGTATGCGGCCAGATCATCCCTTGGAACTTCCCGCTGCTGATGCTGGCGTGGAAAATCGCGCCTGCGCTGGCGATGGGGAATACGGTGGTTCTGAAACCGGCCGAGTATACATCGCTGACCGCATTGCTGTTTGCCGACATATGCTCACAGGCTGGACTGCCCAAGGGCGTCGTCAACATCGTGACCGGAGACGGCGCGGTGGGTGAGATGATCGTGAACGCCGACGTGGACAAAATCGCCTTTACCGGCTCGACCGTTGTGGGGCGGCGTATTCGCGAGGCGACGGCCGGCTCGGGCAAGGAACTGACGTTGGAGTTGGGCGGCAAGTCCGCCTATATCGTCTTTGACGACGCCGATATCGATTCAGCCATCGAAGGTCTGGTCGATGCGATCTGGTTCAATCAGGGTCAGGTCTGCTGTGCCGGATCGCGCCTTTTGGTGCAGGAGGGCATCGCCGATCGTTTCCACGACAAACTGCGCGCGCGGATGGATGGCTTGCGCGTTGGTGATCCGCTGGACAAATGCATCGACGTGGGCGCGGTTGTCGATCCGGTGCAGCTACAGACCATCAAAGGTATGGTCGAGAGCAACACGGTTGGGCATGTGCATCAGGCTGCCTGCGACTTGCCCGAGAACGGCTGCTATTACCCGCCCACACTGATCTCAGGGCTTGAGACCTCGGACCCGCTGATGCAGGAGGAGATTTTTGGGCCCGTGCTGGTGTCCTCGACCTTCCGTACTCCGGCTGAGGCGGTCGAGCTGGCCAACAACACCCGCTATGGGCTGGCCGCGACGGTCTGGACCGAGAATGTGAACCTCGCGCTGGATATCGCGCCCAAGCTGGTCGCCGGCGTGGTCTGGGTGAACGCCACCAACCTGTTCGACGCCGCCGCTGGGTTCGGCGGCGTGCGCGAAAGCGGCTTTGGTCGCGAAGGCGGTTGGGAAGGTCTGGCGGCCTATACCAAGCCCAAAGGCAAGGCCAAACCGCTGGCGAGGGTCGAGGCAACCATGGGCGAAGGTGCTCCGGTCGATCCCATCGACCGCACCGCCAAGATGTATGTCGGCGGTAAGCAGGCGCGCCCGGATGGCGGTTATTCGAAACCTGTCTGGGGCAAGACCGGCCTTTTGGGCCATGTGGGGCTCGCCAATCGCAAGGATGTCCGCAATGCGGTCGAGGCTGCTGCGGGGGCAAAGGCGTGGTCCAAAACCACTGGCCATCTACGCGCACAGATTTTGTATTACATCGGCGAGAACCTCTCGGCTCGTGCCGGTGAGTTCGCTGCCCGTATCGACGCCATGACCGGCGGTAAGACCGGCGCGAAAGAAGTGGATGCCTCGATCCAGCGCCTGTTCACCGCCGCGGCCTGGGCCGACAAATATGACGGTCAGGTGCATGGGGTACCGATCCGGGGTGTTGCACTTGCAATGAAGGAACCCGTTGGTGTGATCGGTGCGCTCTGTGCGGATGAGGCACCTTTGCTGGGTCTTGTCTCGGCCATGGCACCGGCGATTGCAATGGGCAACCGAGTGGTGCTGGCCGCGAGTGAGCCCTACCCGCTGGCGGCGACGGATTTCTACCAAATCCTCGAAACCTCAGACGTCCCCGCAGGCGTCGTCAATATTCTGACTGGCAGCCATTCGGAACTGGCGAAACCGCTGGCCTCGCATCTGAACGTGGATGCAGTCTGGTCGTTCTCGTCCACCGACCTGTCAAAAGAGATCGAGGCCGTGTCTGCCGGGAACCTCAAGCGCACATGGGTCAATAACGCGACGGCATTTGACTGGAGCGTGGACCATTCGCGCCGCTTCCTGCAGGCTGCGACCGAAGTGAAAAACATCTGGGTGCCCTACGGCGAGTAGGGCTCCCGCTACGGGAGGCCTATATGGATTTTTCAGGACAAACCGTCATCGTAATCGGCGGCACCAGCGGTATCAACCGGGGCATTGCCGAGGCCTTTGCGTCCTCGGGTGCCAAGCTGGCCGTGGCCAGCCGGTCTCAGGACAAGGTCGATGACACCGTCGCTGCGCTGAAAGCGGCAGGTGCGGCAGAGACCATCGGTGCGGCGTTCGATGTGCGCGACCCGGAGGCGGTGGCTGCGGGCCTGAAGCAATTCCACGAGGCGCTTGGGGATTTCGACGTACTGATCTCGGGGGCTGCGGGGAACTTTCCGGCGCTGACATCCGAGATGTCGGTGAACGCGTTCAAAACCGTTGTCGATATCGATCTGATGGGCACTGTTCATGTTCTGAAAGGGGCCTATCCCTATCTCAAACGGCCCGGAGCCAGCATCATCAATATCTCGGCCCCGCAGTCTTATCTGCCTCACGAGGGTCAGGCCCATGTCTGCGCCGCCAAGGCAGGGGTGGATCAGATCACCCGGACGCTGTCCATGGAATGGGGCGTCGAAGGCATCCGTGTGAACTCGGTTGTGCCCGGATTTATCGAAGGCACCGAGGGGGCCAGAAGACTGGCGCCAACTCCCGATGCCGAAGACGCGCTGCGCCGCGACGTGCCACTAGGGCGCTGGGGCCAGCCGCAGGATGTGGCAAACGCGTGCCTGTTTCTCAGCTCGCACCTTGCCAGCTATATCAGCGGTACGGTTCTGGCAGTGGATGGCGCGCTCTACCAACGGGGCTCGGGCAAGTTCGGCCAGATGATGGGTCAGATGCTGCGCGCGCGGGCTAAAGCGCAGACATAATCTTGTTTAACCTGTGAAGCGGTTCATATACAGCGCCTGATCAACCCCGCAGTTTACGGCTCATCACATCGAAAGGATGGGCCAGACATGCTGACATTGCCATTCGGTACCGCTGAGACGGCACAGATCATTGTGATGATCGGTGTATTGGGCGCGGGGCTCTATATCCTGAATTACTTTCTGCTTCAGATGGGGATCGTCCGGGGCAGCGGCATTCTCTATCCCCTCCTGGTCATAATCGCAGCCAGTTGCGTGCTGGTCAGCATGGCCGTGGAATTCAATCTGGCCGGGTCGATCATCCAGATGGCCTATATCCTGATATCGGTCATGGGTTTGTTGCGCGGGTATCTGTCGCGCCATCTGGTACGATTTTCCAAACCGGAACGGCAGTTTGTCGAGAACTATCTGGAAACACTGAAACCTCACCATGCCCGCAAACTGTTGAACACTGCCAGTCTCGTCACATTCGAGCCAGAAGAAATCGTGATCGAAGAAGGCATCACCAGCGATTACCTGGCCTATGTTCTGTCGGGCCGCACTACCATTTTGAAGAACGGGCAAGTCATCAACCGATGCGGGCCCGACCAGATCCTCGGAGAGCTGACATTTGGCATCGGCCTGCCTGCCACGGCGACGGTACGCGCCGCCGAACCGACCACCTGCCTTTTATTCGATAGCCAACGACTCGCCCGCCTGTTGCGGCGCAACCGTCACATCGATGACGCGCTCAAGGCCGCTCATTTCCGGCATGCACGCCAGAAACTGCTGAGCAGCAACAACCACACAGTGAAAGCACGCAGCACCGCGATCGCAGCCTGAACCTTACCCGTCCAGACCGACCGGCTTGCCGACAATGGTAAAGTGCAAACCTTCGGGATCCAGAAGTTCCGAGGCTACACGGTTGATCTCATCCAGCGTGACCGCATTCACCTTGTCGTTGCGCGTTGCGATGTAGTCGATCGGCAAATCCTGCATTTGCATGCCGACCATAATTCCGGCGATCTGACCGTTGCCATCAAAGCGTAGCGGATAAGCCCCTGTCAGATAGGTCTTGGCCTCGTCCAGCTCTTCCTGCGTGACACCGTCGGCGGCAGCGCGGGCCCATTCCTGCCGGATCACCTCGACCGCGTCCGCGATCCGGTCATTGGCCGAAGACACCGAGCCCAGATAAACCGAGGCCAGATCCTTGGGCACAAGGAAGGTCGAGACGCCATAGGTCAGACCCCGCTTTTCGCGCACCTCCTGCATCAGACGGCTTTCAAAGCCGCCGCCGCCCAAAATGTGGTTCAGGATGAAGGCGGCAAAGAAATCCGGATCATCGCGGTCGATCCCCGCGTGGCCGAACAGGGCGACCGACTGCGGTGTGTCGAACTCTATGACGCTGACGCCTCCGGGAATACTTACTTCGGCGCGGCCGGGAATGGCTTTGCCAGTGGCAGGCAGATCCGCCAGCAGCGTGTCCAAAAGCGCGCCCAGTTCTTCGGCTGTGATGTCCCCAACGGCCCCGACATACAGGCGATCTTTGGCAAAGACATTGTCATAGGCCGCGACGACATCATCGCGGGTCAGGGCCGCGACGCTTTCGATCGTGCCCTTGCCGTCCGAACCATAGGGGTGATCCCCGTAGGCCATCTGCGCGAAGCTGCGCCCGGCGATATCATTCGGATCCGTCTGGTCCGATTTCAGGCCCGAAATCACCTGCGCACGCACGCGCTCGATAGCATCCTGATCGAAGCGCGGTTCGTGAATGGTGGTACGCAGAAGATCAACAACATCATCGCGATTTTCGGTCAGAAACCGGGCCGAGATCGACACAGTATCATCAGTTGCGCGATAGCTGAACGAAGCCGCGAGCGATTCCAATTCGCGCGCATAGCTGCGGGCATCCATCTCACCCGCGCCTTCCTCAATCAGACCGCTCATCAGGTAGACCGCGCCGCGTCGGTCGGGTTCGTCCAGCGAGGTGCCGCCGCGGAATCGCAGTTCCAGCGCGGTGAAGGGGATCGAGTGATCCTCGACCAACCAGGCCTTGATCCCGGAGGGGGATGTCACCTCTTTGATCTCGATCTCGGCCCAGGCAGGCAGGGCTATGACACAGGCGATCAGGGTCGCGAAAATCCGTTTCATTGGGTCACCTCATCATCGCGCATGAGCCAGCCGGTAACGGATGTCTCGGGTTGCAGAACCTCGCGCGCGGCGGCGATGATCTCATCCCCAGTGACAGCCTGCAGGATATCGGGCCAGGCCTGCACATCTTCGACCGTCAGACCACTGGTCAGCGCCCGGCCATAGCGGTTGCCGATGGCGTCCACGTTGTCGCGCGCATAAACCTGCGATGCCCGCAGTTGCATCTTGATCCGGTTCAGGTCGTCCTCGTTCACGCCTTCGGCGATGAAATCGGCCACGGTCTGGTCCATCGCATCCTCGGCCTCTTGCAACGACACGCCAGCGGCCGGCACAACGAGCAGGTCAAAGGTTGTGTCATCCAGCGACACACCCCGATAGAAGGCCCCCGCATAGACCACTTTCTGCTGCTCGAACTGCAGCTTCTCGTTCAGATACGAGGTCGTGCCACCGCCCAACAGCTCAGCCAGCAAAAACAAAGCGGCGGCCTTTTCCTGCGCGCCCGCATCGCGTTCGGGGGCCAGATAGCTGCGCTGCACATAGGGCTGAGCCACGCGGGGATCTTTGAAGGTCAGACGACGTTCCGCCGTTTGGGGCGGTTCCTGCGAGCGGATACGCTCAGGCAGATCCGGGTTGGCCGGGATCACGCCGTAGTACTGATCGGCCAGCTGTCGGACCTCATCGGGGTCAACATCGCCGGTTACGACCAGAATGGCGTTATTGGGCGCATAATGGGTCTGATAGAAGGCCAGCGCGTCGTCCATATCCAGCGTCTCCATCTCGTGGCGCCAGCCGATGATGGGCACGCCATAGCGATGGTTGAGATACTGCGCAGCGTTCATCTGCTCGCCGAACAGCGCGCGCGGATTGTTCTCGGTCCGCTGGTTGCGTTCTTCCAGGATCACGTCGCGTTCAGTCACGATATCGTTTTCGGTCAGGCGGATGTTGCGCATCCGGTCTGCCTCCATCCGCATCATCAGTTCCAGCCGGTCAGCCGCGACGCGCTGGAAATAGGCGGTATAATCGTAAGAGGTGAAGGCGTTGTCATTGCCGCCATTGGCTGCAACCGTGGCCGAGAACTCACCCGGTGCCAGAGTATCCGTGCCCTTGAACAGAAGGTGTTCCAGAAAATGCGCAACGCCAGATGACCCGACAGGTTCATCTGCCGATCCGGCGCGATACCAAACCATATGCTGTACGACCGGCGCTCGGTTGTCCTCGATCACAACGACATCCATGCCGTTGTCGAGTGTGAAAGTCGTAACCGCCTCATGCCCCTCTTTCGCCCAAAGAGGGGTCGCGGCGATCAGGGCAGCCGACAATGCCAGGGCCCGAACCATGGGGCGTCCTCCGTTTCGTTTGCTGATATTCAAACTACGGTGGGACCGCGCGGGTTCAAGACCAATGACGGAAAGTTAAGAAGATTTCATTGCCGTGGCGGGGCCGAAGGCGTCTCGATCCCACGGCTGCGCGCCGCCTCGTTGACGGCATCCGCGTTGATCGCTTCACGCTCGTAGACCTGCGCATACCGATCCACCGGGAACAAACGCAGGCGGGTCAGCCGGCCCTTGCGTTTGCGGAAATCGGCATCTTCCTCGTTCACGACCTGCCGCGTGTTGGCCGCAACGCCATAGCGGCTGGACGCGGTGACCAGCGCGGCGTCGCTGGACGGCACGCCGGCATTTGGATTCAGCGCAGCTTCGCTGCCGCCCAGCGCCACGACCGCATCGGCCTTGGGGTTGGGATCGGTCAGGTTGCTTCCGCCGGGCGTCGGCGCGGGCAGGAAAGCATAGTCTTTCGGCTGGGTCAGCGGCTTGACCGGCAACACGGAGAACTCATCCGGCCCCTGCCCCGGAGGCTCGAGGTTGCGCAAACCAATATCGGAACACCCCGCAAGCGCGAGCGTCAGAACAAGGATGGCGTGCGGCATTCGCATTGGTATCTCCAGCCAGTTTCAGGCATCTCTATCGCATATCTGCGAACAGGTCACGAGGGCTTTTTGCCGTCAAACAGCACCAGCCCCAACGCTCCCGCGAAAATGAATACATCCGCCAGATTGAACACAAACGGGTTGTTGATGCCGCAGCAGGACATATTCAGAAAGTCCAGAACATAGCCGTAAAGCACCCGGTCCACGACATTTCCCAGCGCCCCGCCGACCAGAAGGCCACCGCAGAACAGCATCAATTTGGACGGGGCCGCGCGCGCAAGCCAGATCAGAACCCCGGCGCAGATCGCCAGCGAAACGCCGATCAGCACCCAGCGCGCAGCCTCGCTGTTACCTTGGAACAGGCCAAAGTTGATGCCGCGATTCTCGCCGTACTTGAACACCAGAAGCGGCGGCAACACGTCGATATCGCCCTGCGCCACGCGCATCACGTGAACGACCAGATACTTGCTGATCTGGTCGATCAGAAACGCCGCCAATCCGGCCCAGAGAAGGAGCGGGCTGCGCATCAGTGCCGGAAATGCCGCATACCGGTAAAGACCATGGCCAGACCGGCCTCATCCGCAGCAGCAATCACCTCGTCATCGCGCATCGAGCCGCCGGGCTGGATCACGCAGGTTGCACCGGCCTCGGCGGCCTCCATCAGGCCGTCGGGGAAGGGGAAGAACGCATCCGACGCCACCGCCGAGCCGATGGTCAGCGGTTGCGGCAGGCCCAGCACATCGGCCATGCGCTCGGCCTTCTTGGCCGCGATCAGGGCCGAGTCCACGCGGCTCATCTGACCCGCGCCCACACCTACGGTTGCGCCGTCTTTGACATAGACGATGGCGTTCGACTTGACGTGTTTCGCCACTTTCCACGCGAACAGCAGGTCGCGCATCTGCTCGTCGGTCGGGGCCTTTTTGGTGACAACCTTCAGGTCATCCATGCCGACAAAGCCATTGTCTTTGTCCTGCACCAGCAGACCTCCGGCGACCTGACGCACGGTTTTGCCACCGGCGGTCACATCCGGCAGGCCCTCGGTCGTCAGCAAGCGCAGGTTCTTCTTGGCGGCAAAGATCGCTTTGGCCTCGTCTGACGCACCCGGAGCGATCACGACCTCGGTGAAAATCCCGGTGATCTCTTGCGCGGTTTCCGCGTCCAAAGGCTGGTTCAGCGCCACAATGCCGCCAAAGGCCGAGGTCCGGTCGCAGTCAAACGCCGCTTTGTAGGCGTCCAGCAGGTTTGCGCCCTTGGCGACACCACAGGGGTTGGCGTGTTTGATGATGGCACAGGCGGCACCTTCTGCCGGATCGAACTCGGCCACCAGTTCGAACGCGGCATCGGTGTCGTTGATGTTGTTATAGCTCAGTTCCTTGCCCTGATGCTGCACGGCGGTGGCCACGCCGGGGCGGCCCGTGCCATCGGTGTAGAACGCCGCCGTCTGATGGCTGTTCTCGCCATAGCGCAGGGTCTGTTTCAGCTCACCGGCAAAGGCGCGGCGTTTCGGGGCCTCAAGCTCCAGCGCGCCGGCCAGCCAGTTCGACACGGCGGTGTCATAAGCGGCGGTGCGGGCATAGGCCTTTTGTGCCAGCTTGCGGCGGAATTTCGGGCAGGTCGCGCCGCTGTGTTGGTCCATATCGCCCAGCAGCTTGTCATAATCCTCGACATCCACGACCACGTTCACAAAGGCATGGTTCTTGGCCGCCGCGCGGATCATCGCCGGGCCGCCAATGTCGATATTCTCGACACATTCGTCATAGCCTGCACCTTTGGCCACGGTCGCCTCGAACGGGTAGAGGTTCACCACCAGCAGGTCAATCGCGCCGATCCCATGCTCGGTCATCGCCGCCACATGGGTGTCATTATCCCGCAGCGCCAGCAGCCCGCCATGCACCATCGGGTGCAGCGTTTTCACCCGGCCATCCATCATCTCGGGGAAACCGGTGACCTCGCTGACATCCTTCACGCCAAGCCCCGCATCGCGAAGCGCCTTTGCCGTGCCGCCGGTCGACAGCAACTCGACCCCGCGTTCGGCCAAGGCCTTGCCCAGCTCGATCAGCCCGGTCTTATCGGAAACGGAAAGCAACGCGCGGCGCACGGGGTGAAGATCGGTCATGGGTCCAAAGGTCCTTTTGGCGTCAGTCGAATACGGGCTCGTCCCGGTGCGTGTCCCGCACGGCATAGGCTGTATCCTGAGCCTTCCGCAGCGTCCACCGGATGCGCGTCGCATACTCCATTGCGCGGCCAGAGAGAACGATCTGTTTTGTCGCGCGTGGCTTCAAGCGACCTTTTTCAAGATAAACGCTTGGTTCGACTGATAACTTTCCGATGTTGTCATGGCGGAAAACCCAGATCTCACCGCTTTTCAGCGCCATCGACACCGCAGCACCCCCCAGATCCAGCGCCGCATCCACGTCAGGATGCAGGTGGAAACGGATATCAAAGCCGATCCCTTTGAGGTTCGCCGCGTCCATCGCCCGGTCAAACTGCCGCTTGGCCTTGTCGGTGGCGGTCAGAAGAATATCCTCGCCTACCAATTCGCGCCCGTCAAAACGCAGTTCAAGCGTGCGGGCATGGGTCAGGCCGAAGACCTTGGCGTACCCGTCATGGCCGGCCATGAACCGGGTGCCCTCGAAGGCGTCCTCGAAATCCACCGGCACGTCTTGCGGGCCATCGACTAGCGCCTCATGCGCAGCACCTTTCATCGGTGCGGCAAGGCGGGCGCTGGAATATCCGTCAACGCATAATGTCGAGTGCGAGGGCGTCGCCCGTCCCGCCCGCCGCCAATCCTGCCCGAAGCTGCCGCCCGAACCGCAATTCACGATCAGCGGGCGGCGACCCGAGGTCAGTTCAAACGCAAGGGTCGAAGCATGGGCATTGTACGACGCGGCCCCTTTGGGCGGTGCGCTGGCATCCACCAGGACGGTGGTCCGCGACGCCGCCAACCGCGCAAAACCCATCGACAGGTCCGAATGGTGCTGCGGTTTCACGCCGCTATGGGCCAACGCCTGATCCAGCCGCCCTTCAAGCCCCCGCCCACCACCATGGAACCGCGCCAGCGCGCCATCCGCATGGCGCAGGTTGCGCAGGGTCGGCGCGATCCGCCGGATCGCCTCGGTCTGGGCCGCAGGTGTGCCACGACCCACCTCGCTCAGCGCGGCAGAGGTCCAGGCCAGCAGCGTGAAAACCTCAAGCAATTCCTCGGGGTTCCGGGTCGGGATACCCCCTTCGGCGTCAATCTGGCGCTGGCATTCACGGGCCAGCGCCTTGAGTGCAGGGTCGGCCATCTGTTCCAGCCCGTCCAGCGCCAGCCCAGCTTGCACCAGACCGCCCAGCGCCTCGAACCGGGGCAGGCCCGGCGTAGCCGCAGCCCAGCGTTTGGACAGGAACCACGTCTGCTGCGCCAGCGATCGGAAGAACAGCTTGCTGTGCGCCTCATCCATCCCGCGCAGCAGGAACAGGGCGTGGTTGATCCAGCGCATCACACGCCGCCCGGTCAGATCAGGGGCCCAACCGGGACCCTGCCCGCGCCCATGCGCCTCGATCCAGCCCCAGACCCAGCGCTGCGCCTTTTCGCGCGCGCGGTAGTCTCCGACAGCAGCCAGATCGTCGAGCCATGCGAATCCGTGGCGTTCGTTGTCGAAATCGGCGCTGGGGGCGATCACGTCCCAAAGCTCGGTATCTTCGGCCTCGACCAGATAGCCCGCGAACAGCAGATTGCCGGCCACCAGTTGCCGCCCCCGCGCGAATGAGCCGACCGTCCGCGGCTCGGGCTGGCCGACGAATCCGGCGACCGGCTTTCGCCTTTGGCTCAGACGCGCGTAGAGACGGTTCTGAAACCGTGTCCAGCGATTGGCCATTGGGTCCGAGTTTGACATGACGCTTGCGATTCTGCCCCTTGCGCTCTGCGGGCGCTTGAGCACACGATAGACCGGTCCGTTCGTCAAGTCATCGAAAAGCGTCGCCTCAGGCGGATTTGTTCAGACAGGCGATGTAGAACCCGTCCATCCCGCCTGTGTCGGGCCAGTAGTCAGGACGCAGGCGCAACCCGCCCTCCTCGGTGATCCAGTCGCTTTCAATGCCCGCAATATCCAATGCAGCGCGGTCAGTTTGCATATCCGAATGCTGTTCCAGCGCCTCTTCGATCTGCACCTCGCCTTCATCAGGCAACAGCGAACAGGTGCAATAGACCAGCCGCCCGCCGGGTTTCAGCAAGGACCAGGCATGGGCGAGCATCCGCGCCTGCAACTCGATCAGCCCGCCGAATTCCGAGCCGTCCTTAGCAAAGGGCAGGTCCGGGTGGCGGCGAATGGTACCGGTTGCCGAACAGGGCGCGTCCAGCAGGATGGCGTCGTATTCGCCCTCATGGTCCAGCGCATCAGCGGCGATCACGGTCGCCTTGAGGCCCGTGCGCTTCAGGTTCTCATGCACCCGCGCCAGTCGCGCCTCTGAGATATCCAGCGCCGTGACCTCGGCCCCCGCTGCCGCCAGTTGCAGCGTTTTGCCGCCCGGCGCGGCGCAGAGGTCCAGCACCTTTTCCCCCGCCTTCGGGGCCAGAACCCGCACAGGCAATGCCGCCGCCGCATCCTGCACCCACCAATCGCCTCGGTCATATCCCGGCAGGGTCGACACCTGACCGGCCTCGTGCAGCCGGACCGAGCTGGTGGGCAAGGCGTCTCCGCCCGGGGCCTCGGCCCCCGGTTTCAGGGTCACATCCAAAGGCGCGCCGTGGAAATGGGCCTGCTCCATGCCCTTCACGGCATCCTCACCCCACGCCATGATCAACGGATCGCGCAGCCACTCAGGCAGGCGGGGCACGCGCATCTTGGGCCATGCCTCGGAGCCGTCAGCGGCGATCTTGCGCAGAACTGCGTTCACCAGACCCTTGAGCCGCCCATGCTTGCGCGACCGTCCGATAATCTCGACCATCGCATTGACGACGCCATGTGCCGCCTCGCCATGGCACAGCTCGACCGTGCCCAGCCGCAACGCGTTGTGAACGGTCAGCGCAGGTGTCTGCCGCAGGTGGTCCGCCAGCAGCCGGTCGGCGCGCTCCAACCCGCGCAGGGTTTCGATGGTCAGCCGCTGCGCCCGCGCGCGATCTTCAGGAGCCAGACGATCCAGCGCACCCGCGGCCAGACATTCGGGCAGCAACCGCCCCTCGCCCAATATCTGATCCAGCAGATAGATGGCGCTGCGGCGCGCGGCGGTTGCGGAATTTGACATGATGCTGGTTGCCCCTGATGACCTTTGCCCGCATTGCCTTGGGCGGACGAGGGCGTATATCAAGGCGCGGAACGGAAAGGAACCCGATGTCATGAGTGACGCGCCCAAAGACCTGCCCCCCGCCGCCCAACGCGCTCTGGCCGAGGCCGAGGCCCGTCGCAAAAAGGCCGAGGCCGAGGCGAAAGAGCAGCCCAAGGAACTGGGCGGGCGCGACGGCCCCGACCCGGCCCGCTATGGCGATTGGGAGAAGAAGGGCATCGCCATCGACTTCTAGGCCGCGCCCCGCAGCGCCTGCAGAAAATCGTCAATCAGTGCCCGCTGACGTTTCGACCGAACCCGATCTTCGGGCCATGTCAGCCAGTATCCATCCTTGGTCTGCAACTCCGGCAGGTCCAGACAGCTCAGCCGCCCCGTCTGCAGGTTGCCTGCCGCCAGCGGCACCGAGCCCAGCACAATCCCCATCCCCTGCCGCGCTGCTGTGATTGCATGGCCCACAGAATCGAAACTCAGCCGCCCCGTCGGCAAATCCTCAACCCCGGCAACAAGCGCCCAATCCTGCCAACCGGGGCGTTCTCCGCGCAGATCAATCAGCGGCGCACCCCATTCGACACCAGGCGCAGCCATCGGGGCCAGTACCTCGGGCGCGATCAGTTTCGCCTCGCGACCAGCCCATGATCCGCGACCATAGCGTAACTGCAGCCATGTCCGCTCTTCCTCCAGCGACGATCGGCGGGCCATGGAATCGGTCATCACCCGCACTTTGGGCCGTGCCTCCAGAAACGCGGGCAAGGCGGGCAGGACCAAAGCATGGATGTGCGACGACAACCCCGCCACCCGCAATTCGCGGGGGGATTTGCCGAACAGGTCCTCGGTATTGCGCTCCAGCGCCTGCAGGCTGTCCTGCACCAGCGGCAGATAGCTTTCGCCTTCGATGGTCAGAGACACCCCCGCGCCTCACGCACGAACAGCGACCGGCCCAGCCACGCCTCAAGATTGCCGATCCTCTGACTGACCGCCGCCTGCGTCAACCCGAACTCGCGCGCGGCGGCGGAAAAGCCGCCCAACCGGCCTGCGGCCTCGAACATGCGCAGCCAGTCCAGCGGCGGCAATCCAATCTGTTTCTTAGCCATTAGATTTTCCGGTCCTCAGTCGCAATAAGGATTAATTGTCGTAATGCCACGAACCGCGTATCTCCTCAACCAAAGCCCGCGCTGAACAGGAGAGACCCGATGCTGCGCACCGCCACCTTCGATCCGTCCGTTGTCACCGTTGAATTCGCCGATGGCACACGCTCCCGCTTTCACGCCATCTGGCTGCGCGACAACGCGCTTGACCCTGAGACCCGCGCGCCGGGCAATGGTCAGCGTCTGATCACCATCGGCGACATCCCTGCCGATACTGCGATCAGCACTGTCGAGATTGCCAATGGCGATCTGCAGGTCACCTTCCTGCCAGAAGACAAGGCCGTCACCTTCCCCGCCGACTGGCTAGCCGCGCACAGCTATGACCGCGATCAGAGCACCGAATTCGGGCGCATCGCCCCCGGCATCACCACATGGGCGCAAGGCATCGACGCCCCAAGTGGCGACTGGGCGCAGGTCCACGCGGACCCGATCGCCAAGCGCAACTGGCTGGCCGCCGTTGCCGAATACGGTTTTGCCAAGCTGACGGGCGGCCCGACCGAACCGGAATCGCTGCTGCGGGTGGCGGACCTGTTCGGCTATGTCCGCGAGACCAACTATGGCCCCTATTTCGAGGTACGCACGGAAGTGAACCCGACCAACCTCGCCTATACCGGGCTGGGTTTGCAGGCTCATACCGACAACCCCTATCGCGACCCGGTGCCGACGCTGCAGATCCTCTACTGTCTTGAGAACAGCGCCGAGGGCGGCGACTCAATCGTCGTTGACGGGTTTCGCGCTGCCGAGAAGCTGCGCGATCAGAACCCCGAGGGCTTCGCCCTGCTGGCGGGCTACCCGGCGCGGTTTGAATACAAGGGCTCGGACGGGGTCTGCCTGCGCGCACGCCGCCCGATGATCGAACTGTCCCCTGATGGCGAGTTGATCGGCATCCGCTTCAACAATCGCTCGACCGCGCCGCTGGTCGACATCCCGTTCGACAAGATGGAGGCCTATTACGCCGCCTATCGTCAGTTGGCCGAGATTATCGACGACCCGGCGATGGGCGTGTCGTTCAAACTGGAACCCGGCGAAAGCTTCATCGTCGATAACACCCGTGTCCTGCACGCCCGTCTTGGGTACTCGGGCGCAGGCTCTCGCTGGCTGCAGGGATGTTATGCGGACAAAGACGGGTTACTGTCGACGCTGGCGGCGATGGAGATGACGCAACCGGAGGCGGCGGAATGAAACCCGATTTCTCGACCCTGACCCGCGACAACATCGTGGCCTTCATCGGCGATATCTTTACTCGCCGCGGCGGCGAGGAATATCTGGGCGAACCTGTCACCATGGCCCAGCATATGCTGCAGGGTGCCACCATCGCTGAACAGAACGGCATGCCCGAGGAAATCATCGTGGGCGCGCTGCTGCATGACATCGGCCACTTCACCTCGGAATTCGGCACCTACCACCCGGACGACACCGAGGACCGGCACCACGAAGATGCAGGGGCCGAGGTGCTGGAGCAGTTCTTCCCCTCTGTCATCACCGATTGTTGCCGGTACCACGTGGCAGCCAAGCGCTATCTCTGCGCCACCAAGCCCGAGTATTTCAACCGCCTCTCCACCGCCTCGGTCCACACGCTGGAACTGCAGGGCGGCCCGATGAGCGCCGAAGAAGTCGCCGCCTTCGAGGCCAACCCGAACCTGAAAGAGATCATTCAGGTGCGATATCTGGATGAGGCCGGAAAGCGCGCTGATATGGAAACCCCCGATTTCACTCATTTCGCCCCGATGGTGCAGCGCATGGTCGACAAACATATGGAGGTCGCATGAACGCTCCTGAGTACATCTTTGAAGCCAGCACCAAAACCTCGCTTCCCTGGCACGAGGTTCCTTTGATCCGGGCCACAGATGAGTCGGTCAAAGGCTATGGCTGTCTTGTCGATGACCCCGAAGGCTTCGAGATCGAGATCGCCCGCTGGCCGCAACAGGGCTGGCGGCCCATCGATGAAGGCACCGGCGATGAAGGTGGCTGGGTCGAGGGCACCTTCCACGGCGAATGGAAGGGTGATGTGCTCTATGGCCGGAACGAGGCGGTCGGCGGCCACTATGTTCTGGGCTGGTCCACCGACCCGCAGCAGGCGCAGGCGGACCGGCAAACCGAGCCCCGCGATCAGGTTCTACTGTGGCACATGAATTATCACCCCGATGGCGGTCAGATGTTTTGGCCGTTGGACAACAAACCCTTCATCATCCCCGCTGCCCTGCCGGGTGACAATCTGACACCGGAAAAGGTGGTGGCCTTCTGGTGTGACGGCTCCAAAGGCCTCTATATCCATCCCGGCATTTGGCACGAGGGGATTTTCCCGGTCGAAGACACCCAGCGGTTCCTTGATCGTCAGGGCGCAGTTCATGCTCGTGTCAGTGCCGATATCGGGCAGGAGTTCGGTGTCTACCTCGCCTGCCCGCTGCGCGCGGACAAGATCAAGGACCTGTAAGGACACGCCCTGCGGGGCGTATTTTCAGATTCCCTTAACCTTTGCCGCAAACATCTGCGATACTCTCCTTGGGCGTGTGCGATGGAGGCAAAGATGGCATTGAACCGACGGAAACTGGTCCAACTGGGAACCGCAGCCACGGCAAGCGCGGTGCTGCCGCGAATTGCCCTTGGCGCAACCGGCAACAATGACGCGTTCGAGGCTCAGTTTACCGACACGCTTGATCGCTTGCGCGCGGCCTATGCCGCGCTTGGTTTCGCCGAAGCCCCGCCTCTGTCAATCGCCACCGGTGATGCGAACTATAACGGCGGCCTGCGGCACGACTTTGATCAGGATGCTCTGCCGACGAATGCTTTCATCATCCAACCTCTGGCCCGCGTCGGCGATGTCGATGAGAAAACCCGCCCCGATATCCTGCCTCTGTTTCACGAGGTCGGCTGCCATCCCGGCGGAACGGTCACGGGCCGAGAGACGACCCAGCTGATGCTGCAGCTCCTGACCGAGACCTTCGGCCTCGACCCCGCGCGCATCGCCTTTGTCAGTGTGCCGCAGGCAGAAGATATGCGCCCCGTGCTGGACGGCTTGAACCTCTCCTTCGCTGAAAAAGTCCTGCTGCGCGACGAGGCCGAGGCGCTGGCCGCCCGCGATGCCTCGGGCTATTTCTTTCCCGACCCATTTGGCGAAGAGTATCTGGTCACGATGGGCGTCTATTACCGCGTTGGCGACCAACCCGAACCCGCGCCAACAGCCTATCCCCCATCGGCCAACTGGACCGAGATCGGCGAGATCATCATCGGCGGTGAGGTCGCGCCGTTGGGTATTTCCATCGGGGCTGAACGGCTGACCTATGCGCTGACCGGGCAATTCCCGACATGGGATGAGCGGTTGGGCGCTTTGTTTGCGGAGGTCGAGCAGGAGGGTGCCGAACCGCCCGGTCTGACCGCGTTTCAGTAATCTGCATTTTGCGAAGGGTATGAGGAATCTTATTTGCTGACTTTGTTCTTAATTATGTTTGGGTTTGTGTTCATCATGAGCCTGACATGCTGGATCGCCACGATTTTTCTGACTTCGGTTTTCCCGATATTCAAATTTAAAGACGAGTTTATCGAGTTCTGGATCAGAACAAGAGGCGAGCCACCATCACGCAAGCGATTGCTTCTGAACGCTCATGGAGCATGTAATATTTGGTTCAGGAGTGAAATATGTGACGATCTGAACGTACCCAATGGGATACGGATTATCCCGAATGCCAACTACTTCCATTTTTTCATGATACAGTTTCTATCGCTTTTCGCAGCTGTGGTATTTTGGATCGTGATGTTCTTTCTTTATGTTCTTGCGCGCGCTTACATATTGCCGTAGCCTCTAAAACCCCAGCACATCCACCATGTCATACTGACCCGGAGCCTTCCCCTGCCCCCACAGCGCCGCCTTAAGCGCGCCGCGGGCAAAAATGGCGCGGTCGGTGGCCAGATGGCGCAGGACGATGCGTTCTCCGGGGGCGGCGAACAGGACATCGTGTTCGCCCACGATGTCTCCGCCGCGAATGGCGTGGAATCCGATATCGCCGCGCTTGCGGGCGCCAGTAATACCGTCGCGGGCGCGGTCGGACACGTCCGCCAGATTGACCCCGCGCCCTTCGGCGGCGGCTTCGCCCAGCATCAGGGCGGTCCCCGAGGGCGCGTCGACCTTGTGGTGGTGGTGGCCTTCGATCACTTCGATGTCGAAATCCTCGTCCAGCGCGGCGGCAACCTTTTTGGTCAGCTGCACCAACAGGTTGACGCCAAGGCTCATGTTTCCGGCCCGTACGATCACTGCATGGCGCGCGGCGGGTTCCAGCGCCGCGATCTGCTCATCCGTCATGCCGGTGGTTCCGATCACATGCACACAGCGCGCTTGTGCCGCCAGCGCGGCGAATTCCAAAGTGGCCTCGGGCGCGGTGAAATCGATCACCGCCTGCGTCTGCGCAAAGGCCTCCAACGGGTCGTCCGTGACAGTGACGCCCAGCGCGGCGCCGCCCATCGCTGCACCCACATCCTGACCGATCCAGTCATGACCTTTACGCTCGACCACGCCGACCAGACGCGCCTGATCGCTGTCGGTCACGGTCTTGATCAGCATCTGCCCCATCCGGCCCGAAGCCCCTGTGATGACGATCCCCGGAATATGGGTCATTGCTTTGTTCCCTTGTTGCAGTCGGCTCAAAGCCTCCTACCCCGTTCGCGCCCGCTTGGCAAAGCCCCGCTTTGCGCTTAGATCGGGGATTATGGCAAAGAACAAATTCCACGATGGCCCCGGCCCGTCCCAACGACAGCTGCGCGTCGGCGAACTGATCCGCCGCACCCTGTCCGAGGTTCTGGCGCGCGGTGATGTCCATGACCCCGACCTGAACCGTATGTCGATCACCGTGGGCGAGGTGCGCACCTCGCCTGATCTCAAGATCGCCACCGCCTATGTGCTGCCTCTGGGCGGCAAGGGGCAGGAGGACGTGATCGAGTTACTGGCCCGCAACAAGGGTGAGCTGCGACGCATGGTCGGCAAGAAGGTTGGTCTGAAGTTCTCACCCGATTTGCGCTTTCGGCTGGACGACACGTTCGACCGTCTGGACGACACCCGCCGCATGTTCGAACAGGACGCGGTGCGCCGCGATCTGGACGAGTGATCCGGGCATTTGTCACGATAGGCGCGGTCCTTTGGGCTGCGCAGGCTGGCGCGGTGACCTGCGAGAAGGCCACCCATGAGGACAAGCGGTATACCGTCTGCGAGGCGGACGCGTCCGAAGACCTGCGCCTGTTTCTGAATGATGCAGACGGAGAGGTGCTGGGTCACTTTTCCAGCGTAAACGAGGTGCTGGCCGCGCAGGGCAAGCGCCTCGCCTTTGCGATGAATGCGGGCATGTATCACGACGACCGCTCGCCTGTCGGTCATTATGTCGAGAACGGGCAAGAACAGATGCGCGTCATCTCGAACCCCGGCCCCGGCAATTTCGGCCTGTTGCCCAATGGTGTGTTCTGTATCCGCGATGGTCGGGCGGACGTGTTCGAGACATTGGACTATATCGACCAAGCCCCCGATTGCCGTTTCGCCACCCAATCCGGCCCCATGCTGGTGATCGACGGAGAGCTGCACCCCCGGTTCCTGCCCGATTCGACCTCGCTTTTCGTGCGCAACGGGGTGGGCACCAGCGATGATGGGACGCGGGTGGTCTTTGCGATCTCTGAGGATTACGTCACCTTCCACGAATTCGGCAGGCTGTTTCGTGATGTGCTGCAAACCCCGAACGCGCTGTTCTTCGATGGTAATATCTCACGCATGTATGAGCGCGCCAGCAATCGCTCGGATATCGGGTTCTCGCTGGGGCCTATCGTGGGTGTAGTCGAAGACGTCCCTGCAAATTGACAGGGCCGAGGCGATCCGTTACCCCGCGCGCCTTGGCAAGATTCTGGGTGTGACATGGGACGCAAACGCAAGGGCCGCGATATCTCGGGTTGGCTGGTGGTGGATAAGCCTGCGGGCATGACCTCGACCGCCGTGGTCAACAAGGTGCGCTGGGCGATGGACGCGAAGAAAGCGGGCCACGCGGGCACTCTGGACCCCGAAGCAACCGGGGTGTTGGCCGTGGCCTTGGGCGAGGCGACCAAGACCGTTCCCTATATCACCGACGCCTTGAAAGCCTACACCTTCACCGTGCGTCTGGGTCAGGCCACCAACACTGATGACGCCGAGGGCGAGGTGATTGCGTCCAGCGATGCGCGCCCTTCGGATGAGGATATCAAACAGGCGCTCAGCCCATTTCTGGGTGAGATCATGCAAGTCCCGCCCAAGTTCTCCGCCGTGAAAATCGACGGCCAGCGCGCCTATAAGCTGGCCCGCGATGGCGAGGACTTGGAACTGTCGGCCCGTCCTTTGTGGGTCGAGGAGTTGATCCTTGTCGACCGCCCCGATGAAGATCACGTGGTGCTGGAGATGACATGCGGCAAGGGCGGCTATGTGCGGTCCATCGCCCGTGATCTGGGTGCGGCGCTGGGCTGCCACGGGCATGTGAAGGAACTGCGCCGTATCTGGTCCGGCCCGTTCGAGGCCGAAGACGGTCTGTCCATCGAACAGATCGACGAAATGGCCAAGACCACCGCGCTGGACAAATACCTACACCCGCTGGAAACCGGCCTCGCCGATCTGCCTGAGTTGAAATGCACCCCCGAAGGCGCCACACGTCTGCGCAACGGCAATCCGGGCATGGTGCTGGCTTCGGACGTGGAATACGGCGACGAGGCCTGGGCCTCGCTGGATGGCAAGGCTGTGGCCGTTGGCATCTACAAATCCGGCGAATTGCATCCCAGCCGGGTGTTCGTCACCTGACCCGCGTGATAGGCGAAGGGCATGATCACCCGAACGCATACCAAGGGCGACGCGCCCTCGACCGCCGTCTATTCCGATTGCGAGAAGTATCGCTATAGCCTGACCCGTGTCTGGGACCCTGCGGGGCGGAAAGCGCTGTTTGTGATGCTGAACCCCTCGACCGCGACCGAGGTGCAGAACGACCCCACGGTCGAACGCTGCGAACGTCGCGCGCGGGCGCTGGGGTTCGGGGCGTTTCAGGTCACCAACATCTTCGCCTGGCGCGACACCGATCCGCGCAAAATGCGCGCCGTTGCTGATCCGGTCGGTCCGGCAAACGACGCGGCCATTCTGGACGGCGTCAAATGGGCCGATCAGGTCATCGCCGCATGGGGTACCCATGGCGCGCATCTGGATCGCGGCCCGGCGGTTGAAAGCCTGCTGCGGGACGCCGGGCAGCCGCTGTTCCATCTGGGGCTAACCAAGGACGGGCACCCGAAACACCCGCTCTATATCGCCTATACCCAACAGCCCGAACGCTGGTGACAAAGGGTTAACCACGCCCCCAACTAGGTTTTGACCAAGTACCTGACACCATGAGATATTTCACACTCGGTGCATAGTGAATCCGGAGCGGTGTCATGTTTCTGATCGGGTTGTTTGGGCTGGCCGCCATCGGCGGCACCGCCTACGCAATGGGGGGCATCCTCACCCCCGAAGAAGAGGTCGAGGAAGAGGACAACCAAATCGAAGAGGCGGTCGAAGAAGACCTGACCGAGGGCAATCTTCTGGAACCCGACGACATCCCCGACAATCCTGCCGGTTCTGAACCGGCGGGAACGGGTGAGGTGATCTCGAACCACGACGGTGATCTGATCATCGCCGGGGAAGACGGCGCAGATGCGTTGTGCGGGCAGGAAGGTGACGATCAGATCAACGGATATGGCGGCGATGACCGGATCGACGGCGGTGCGGGGCATGATGTTCTGCATGGCGGCGCCGGGGATGATGTGATCCTGGGCAGTACGGGAAATGATGTGCTGCATGGTGACGGTGGTGCGGACACTCTGCGTGGACAGTCAGGAAATGACACTGTGTATGGCCATTTCGGCGCGGATCACTTGCAAGGCGGAGAAGGGGACGATCAGCTCTTTGGTGGTCAGGGTGACGACAGGCTTGACGGCGGCAGCGGGGATGATGCGCTACAAGGCGGCAAAGGCGCGGATTATCTAGCGGGCGGCGCAGGCGAGGACGCGCTGTTCGGGGGCGATGGCGACGATATCCTGACAGGCGATGATGGTGAAGGCGAAGACTCGCGCGATTTCCTGAATGGCGGTGCGGGCGATGACATCCTTCTGGCGCAGGACGGCGACGTGGTCACCGGCGGCGAGGGTGAAGATCAGGTCGTCCTGCAGTCAGAGCCCCCGGAAGACAGCGTGACGATCATGGACTTCGAGGTGGGGCAGGACAAGCTTCTGGTCACCTGGGACGGCGCTGACGATCCCGCTATCGAAATCGAAAAAGACCCCGAGACCGACGATTTGACCCGCGTGCGCCTGAACGGCGAAGAGATCGCAAAGCTTTATGGCGCAGAAGGCTTGCGCATCGAAGATATTCAACTGGTGAGCGAAGCGCATCTGGCCCGGCTGACCGCCACGGGTTAGACGCAGAAACCCTTTGCCATTGTCGGCAAAAGCGCCTATACGCGCCCATCCGCATCGGAATCGGTGCGGTTTTCTCCATGGGCCTGCGCTGGACGACATCCCGGCCTGCGCCATTAACGCTAACCTTTTACAAGGAGACCCCGATGTCGATTACTGCCGCTGAAAAAGCACGCGTCATGAAAGAATTCGCAACCAAGGACGGCGACACCGGTTCGCCCGAAGTCCAGGTTGCCATCCTGACTTCGCGCATCACCACCCTGACCGAGCACTTCAAGACCCACAAGAAAGACAACCACGGTCGCCGTGGTCTGCTGAAGATGGTGGCCCAGCGCCGTAAGCTGCTGGACTATCTGAAGGGCAAGGAAGAGGCCCGGTACCAGGACCTGATCAAAAAGCTGGGCATCCGCCGCTAAGCGGGTTCGCAGGGCTCACTCAGCCCCTTCGGCCAGCCTTATGTTCCAAACGCCCGCCAGATTTGGCGGGCGTTTTCAATTTGATATCAAATGGCCTGCCACTTCTTATACGTGTCGACGGCCAGAGCGGTGTCGATGACGAACATCGCGACCGCAGCGACCATCGCAACCATAGACAGCCAGAACGACCCACTGGCAGAGGCCAGCGCCAAGGTCATACCGCCCACACAGGTCGCGATCGCGGCAGCCTTCTCAAGACCGCTCATATCTGTCAGCACGATACCTGCGAGTTTGGTGAACCCAACCGATGCTTTGGCCACGCCCAGCATCGCCTTCATCTTGGCCACATCGCTGCCCGCCTTTCCCGCCTTGGCGATCGCACCTGCGTGACGGCTGATCGGTCCGCTGCACTTGACCGCGATACCCGCGCCAGCCTTGGTCACCGTCTTGCTACCCAGCGCCTGATACACACCCAGAGCCGCCATCGCCATGGTGATAATATCGGCGAAAGCCTTGGCCGCAGCTCCGATAAAAGTGTGCAGCGCAGCCTTCTTGCGCTTACTTTTACTGGATCCAAGCGGTGCACCCAGCAGTGGCGTATCTCCCTGCATCAGGATCAGGCTATCCGCCGTTTCTTCGACCGTGAAGGGCGCGTCATCAATTGGGACGGTCGCCGCATCAGCTTGGGAAATAGGATCCGGCGATAGAAAACGCGCCTTGATCTGCGCCTGCTGATCTTCAGGAAGCGAGCGAATCTCGGCTCCCTCCTCCGAGGCATAAAGCTCTTCCCAAGCGCTTTCCATGATCGCGGCCACCTCGGCCTCGGTCGGTTCAGCGGCAGGGGCTGTAGCCATCAGCGGCATGTCGGGGGTTGCGTCGATATCCACATCTTCAACCGCATCTTCAGGCAGCTTATCGAGCATCTCGACAAAGGACTCATCGAATACGTCTGGGTTAAATGAAATGCCCGAGGCGGAATGAAGTAGCATGTGTATACCTTTTCCAGAGATAGAACCAATAACCACAGACAATACCGAGATTTCGCATCCCGGCTGTGGCGCAGATCACACTGGCAAACAAAGGCAGCTTTGTCTTCGCCGCTTGGGCGATCCGCTTGTATCAAGGCAGAAAAAACGCCCACCGTGGGGCGGGCGTTTTTGTTTCGTACAGTCCAAGACTACATTTTCGCCTTTTCCGATTTCAGCGCCAGCCACAGGCAATAGCACATCATCAGTACCACCAGCGTGAACGGGATACCGGTCGAGACCGCAGCCCCTTGCAGAGCAGCAAGACCGCCACCCAAGAGCAGCGCGATGGCGACCAGACCCTCCAGCGTACACCAGAACACACGCTGGATCACGGGCGCGTCCATCTTGCCGCCAGCCGTGATCGTGTCGATCACCAGCGAGCCGGAATCGGACGAGGTGACAAAGAACACCACGATCAGGATCAGCGCGATGGGTGCAATGATGCCGTAAAACGGCAGCTCTTTGAGGAAGCCAAACAACGCGCCTTCGGGGGCATAGCTGTCGATCACCGTGGCACGGACACCTTCGGCACCGCCTGCGTTCAGCATATCGATGGCGGCTCCGCCAAAGGTCGACATCCACAGCGCACAGACCGCCGTCGGCGCGAGCAGCGCGCAGATGACGAACTCACGCACCGTGCGGCCCTTCGAGATGCGGGCGATGAACATGCCCACAAACGGCGACCATGCGATCCACCAGGCCCAGTAGAACGTTGTCCAGCCGTGGAAATAGCTGGTGTCTTCTCGTCCGAACGGATTCGACAGCGCCGGTAGATGTAACACGTAATCCACCATCACGTTGAAGTACCGCGCAATGGCGGTGCCGACGCCGGTGACCACGATAACAAAGATGAACAGACCCACGGCCATGATCATGTTGATCTCGCTCAGCCGTTTGACGCCCGCATCCATGCCCAGCAGGACCGAGCCCAGCGCAATCAGCGTGATGCCGATGATCAGCAGGACCACGACCGTTGGGCTGGGTTCGATGCCGAACACCTCGTAGAGGCCAGCGGCAACCTGTTGCGCGCCCAGACCCAGCGATGTGGTCAGACCGAATAGCGTGGCAAAGACCGCCAGCGTGTCGATCATATGGCCCCACCAGCCCCAGACACGCTCGCCCAGAATCGGATAAAAGGCCGAGCGCAGGGTCAGCGGCAGGTTGAGATTGTAGGCAAAGATCGCAAGGCTCAGGCCCACGGCCGCATAGACCGCCCAGCCTTCGAGGCCCCAATGGTGGATGGTCCCGACGATGCCTGCATATTCATTACCGGGAACCGCGATATCGATACCCAGCGGCGCAGCGTTGCCACCTTCTGCGAAGTTGTAATAGACCGGTTCCATCACGCCAAAGAACAACAGCCCGATGCCGATACCGGCGGCGAACATCATCGCGATCCATCCGGCATAGGAATAGTCGGGCTTGGCATCCTTACCACCGATCCGCACCTTGCCCACCGGCAGGATGATCAGTGCCAGACAGAACAGAGTGATCGCGTTGACCGACAGGACAAGGAACCAGTCGAAGGTGCTGGTCAGCCAGGGCCGGAGCCAGCCAAAGAACGCGGCAGCTTCCTCTTGATTGGCCAGAGCGATCAGAACGAACGCGAAAATCAGCACGCTCGAAATCAAAAAGACCGGGTTGTGGATGTCCAGACCGAACGGTCGGACATTGTCTTGCCCAAGCTCATATTCGGTCTCGAAGTCATAAATCCGCGGATCCGGATCCAGCATTTTCTTGGTTTGAGCCATTCGTTTGCCCTTCTGTTTGCTAAGTGCAAACGCCAAGGTGTTCGGCCGGCGGGCGTATAAGATAGTGCTGTCCCTGGCGTCATTCCGTCTGTTCTACCGCGGGCCTTAGGATAACAGCCTATACCGACATCGAAATTTCACAAAACGTATTCCATTTTTGAAATGTATTGAACACTGGAACTCGGTGTCAATGGTCATTCGACATCCAGCCCCAACGCCTGATCGCGGCGCATTGACTACCGGTCTGAACTGTGACCGGTTCCCCTTTCCTTTCAACACATTCTCATGTATGCGCGCGGGTATCTGAGACGTTGTGCCCTGACCCCGGCACTCGAATGGAAGATAAAGTGGGGTCGGCGGCAATGGGGCCGCCATGCAAACCGGAGACCCGCAGGGGCGGGAGTGCTCCGTTCTAGGATACGCATATGTTTGATGTAACAAAGAAATCTATGCAGTGGGGCGAAGAGACGCTGACACTGGAAACCGGCAAGGTTGCCCGTCAGGCTGACGGCAGCGTGATTGCCACGCTGGGTGAAACCAGCGTCATGGCAAACGTGACCTTTGCACGGGCGCAAAAACCCGGTCAGGACTTTTTCCCGCTGACCGTCCACTATCAGGAAAAATACTATGCCGCCGGTAAGGTTCCGGGTGGCTTTTTCAAGCGCGAGGCGCGCCCGACCGAGAAAGAGACGCTGACCGCGCGTCTGATCGACCGTCCGATCCGCCCGCTGTTCGTTGACGGCTTCAAAAACGAAGTTCTGGTGATGTGCACCGTACTGAGCCACGATCTGGTCAACGATCCCGACATCGTTGCGATGATCGCGGCGTCCGCTGCTCTGACCATTTCCGGCGCGCCGTTCATGGGCCCGATCGCCGGTGCCCGCGTTGGTTTCGTGGATGGCGAATACGTCCTGAACCCGACCGTGGACGACATGCAGGACCTGCGCCTGAACCCCGAACAGCGTCTGGATCTGGTTGTTGCCGGCACCAAAGACGCCGTGATGATGGTGGAATCCGAAGCCTACGAGCTGTCCGAGGCCGAAATGCTGGGCGCGGTGAACTTCGCGCACGCGCAGATTCAGCCGGTGATCGACCTGATCATTTCGCTGGCCGAAGAAGCTGCGAAAGAGCCGTTTGACTTCCAGGCACCGGATTACTCGGACCTGTATGCAGATGTTAAAGGTGTTGGCGAAGAGCAGATGCGCGCGGCATACTCCATCGCCGACAAGCAAGAGCGCACCGCCGCTGTTGCTGCTGCTCGTGCATCTATTATCGACCAAATTGAAGTCAAAGCAAAACTGGCTGATGAAGAACCGGATACGGCTGCACTGAGTTCTTGCATCAAAAAGCTGGAAGCCGGCATTCTGCGCGGCGACGTCGTCAAAGGCGGCAAGCGGATCGACGGTCGTTCGACCACCGACATCCGTTCGATCGTTGCGGAAACCTCGATGCTGCCGCGGACCCACGGTTCCGCCCTGTTCACCCGTGGTGAAACGCAGGCGCTGGCCGTGACCACGCTGGGCACCGGTGACGATGAGCAGTTCATCGACGCGCTGCATGGCAACTTCAAATCGAACTTCCTGCTGCATTACAACTTCCCTCCGTATTCGGTTGGTGAAGTTGGCCGTGTGGGTGGCCCCGGCCGTCGTGAGATCGGCCACGGCAAGCTGGCATGGCGCGCCCTGCAGGCGGTTCTGCCTGCGGCGACCGACTTCCCCTACACGATCCGCATCGTGTCCGAGATCACCGAATCCAACGGCTCCAGCTCGATGGCGTCGGTCTGCGGCGGTTCGCTGTCGATGATGGATGCGGGCGTTCCGCTGAAAGCACCGGTTGCCGGTGTGGCCATGGGCCTGATCCTGGAAGATGACGGCGAATACGCCATCCTGTCGGACATTCTGGGTGACGAAGACCACCTGGGCGACATGGACTTCAAAGTGGCGGGTACCGAAAACGGCATCACCTCGCTGCAGATGGACATCAAGGTCGCGGGCATCACGCCCGAGATCATGGAGAAAGCCCTGGCGCAAGCCAAGGACGGCCGGATGCACATCCTGGGCGAGATGGGCAAAGCCCTGTCCGAGACCAACGAATTCTCGGTCCACGCCCCGCGCATCGAGACCATGAACATTCCGACCGACAAGATCCGCGAAGTGATCGGTTCGGGTGGTAAGGTCATCCGCGAAATCGTCGAGGTTTCGGGTGCCAAGGTCGACATCAACGACGACGGCGTGATCAAGATCGCCTCGCCCGACGGTGAATCGATCAAGAAAGCCTATGAGATGATCCACTCGATCGTTGCTGAGCCGGAAGAGGGTCAGATCTATACCGGTAAAGTGGTCAAGATCGTCGACTTCGGTGCCTTCGTGAACTTCTTTGGCAAGCGCGACGGTCTGGTGCACGTGTCCCAGATCGAAAACCGCCGCCTGAACCATCCGTCGGATGTTCTGAAGGAAGGTCAGGAAGTAAAGGTCAAGCTGCTGGGCTTTGACGACCGCGGTAAGGTCCGCCTGTCGATGAAAGTCGTCGATCAGGAAACCGGCGAAGAGATCGTGCCCGAGAAGAAAGAAAAGAAGGAAGACGCTGAGTAATCAGCGCCTATCTATACACGAAAACTGAAAGACCCCGGCAATTGCCGGGGTCTTTTCTTTTAGAATAAACAGACACTTCTCCGACTTTCTATTAAGACATTGTCCCATATCACAGCCACCCTAATCGTGACGTGCGATTCTCCAACCCAAGTTGAACCCGTAGCCATCCACTCAGGCGCATAGCTCAGAACATCTAAACCGGCTCTTCGGGCCACCCCAGATTGATGAGCATGGATATGGTACTCAGTGCCCCCGCGAACGCATCATCCAGACCAGCAGCTTCGAGCTGATCGACTAGACTGCAAAAACCCTCATACGCTGCGCGTCATTTATGCATCCCTGCACGAATTCCCTGCCGTGATGATCACCTGTCCCCTGCCGATGGCTGCGAGGGACAACTTCTCTGGGCTCGGCACACGCGCTGAATCTCGGGCTGACCCTGACCTACACGGTGTACACCTATGTGTTTCACATCACCTTTGACCGCATCCGCCCCGTAGACAAAACAGCGAAGGTCATGCGCGCATCCGCAGCTTCATCTGGCCAAAAATATCCTCGGGGGGAATCGCGCCTCTGGCGCGATGGGGGGCAGACAGCCCCCTTTACCTGGCCTCAGCTCAGGACGGCGCTTTGGTCTTGCGCAGATAGGGAAAGATCGTCTCGAACTCGCCGAACTTCTCTTTGGCATCTTCGTTCGAAACAGCAGGCGGGATAATCACATCCTCACCTGGCACCCAGTTCGCGGGCGTCGCAACGCCCTTGGACGACATCTGCAACCCGTCCAGCGCGCGCAGGATCTCGGCAAAGTTCCGGCCCACGGTCATCGGATAGGTCATCGACAGCTTCAGCTGCTTGTCCGGCCCGATGATAAAGACCGAGCGCACGGTGGCGCTGTCAGCGGGAGTGCGACCGTCAGGCAGGTAGGCCTCGGCAGGCAGCATGTCGAAGGCTTTGGACACGGCCAGACCGTCATCAGCAATGATCGGGAAGCCAGGATTGGCATTACCGTAAGCCTCGATATCTTTCTTCCACTTCTTGTGGTCCTCAACACCGTCAACAGACACACCAATCACCTTGGTCCCCCGCGCCGCCCATTCGTCGTTCAACTGCGCCACAGCCGAGAACTCGGTGGTGCAGACGGGGGTGAAATCCTTGGGATGCGAGAACAGGATTGCCCAGCTGTCGCCGATCCAGTCGTGGAACTGAATGGTGCCCTGATCCGTTTCTGCGGTGAAATTCGGAACTGTATCATTGATGCGCAAACCCATGGGGCATCTCCTCTGCTGGTATGTAAACCGAGTCGGTCGCAGCAAACTTAATCACTTTGGCCGCAGGTTAAAGCTCTCAGATTTGACGTCAGGTAAATTCATATATCGCAATGCCCGGATCACAGCTTTCCCTTGCCCCGCCCTTTCAGCAGTGACAGAGTAGCCAACAAAACCGACCGTACGGTCGAATGTAATGTGTTGCGGAGGCTCTCTCATGATCGAAAAACGTGATTTCTATATCAACGGCCAATGGGTCTCGCCGGCGGCGGCCAACGACTTTCAGGTCATCGACCCGTCGACAGAAGAGCCCTGCGCGGTGATCTCACTGGGCAGTGCGGCGGATACCGACGCTGCCGTCGCCGCCGCCAGAGCCGCCCTGCCCGGCTGGATGGAGACCCCGGTCGCGGACCGTATCGCGCTGGTGGAAAAACTGGTCGACATCTATGCGACGCGCTCGGAAGATTTGGCGCAGGCGATGTCACTCGAAATGGGCGCGCCGATTGACATGGCGCGCACGCAGCAATCGGGTGCAGGCATCTATCACCTGAAAAACTTCATCCGTGCCGCCAAAGGGTTCCCCTTCGAACGCCCGCTGGGTGATCACGCCCCGAATGACCGGATCATCTATGAGGCCGTGGGCGTAGCCGCCCTGATTACCCCGTGGAACTGGCCGATGAACCAGATCACGCTCAAGGTGGGCGCAGCGGCGATCGCGGGCTGCACAATGGTGCTGAAACCGTCCGAGCAAAGCCCGCTGAACGCGATGATCTTTGCCGAGATGATGGACGAGGCCGGTTTCCCGGCGGGTGTGTTCAACCTTGTGAACGGGGATGGCGCGGGCGTGGGGTCTCAGCTGTCGGGCCATCCGGATGTGGATATGGTCAGCTTTACGGGCTCGACCCGCGCGGGCACCGCGATTTCCAAGAATGCCGCCGATACCTTGAAGAAGGTGCATCTGGAACTGGGTGGCAAGGGCGCGAATGTGGTTTTTGCCGATGCGGATGAAAAGGCGGTCAAGCGCGGCGTGTTGCATATGATGAACAACACCGGTCAAAGCTGTAACGCGCCCAGCCGGATGCTGGTGCAGCGGCCGATCTATGATCAGGCGGTGGAAACGGCGGCCGAGGTGGCAAACAAGGTCTCGGTCGGGCCCGCCCTGGAAGAAGGTCGTCACATCGGCCCCGTTGTGAACGAGGTGCAGTGGACCAAGATTCAGGACCTGATCCAGAAGGGTATCGACGAAGGCGCACGTCTTGTCGCCGGTGGCACCGGGCGGCCCGAAGGTTTGAACAAGGGTTACTATGTGCGTCCTACTGTCTTTGCCGACGCCAACAACCAGATGACCATCGCGCGCGAGGAAATCTTTGGTCCGGTCCTGACCATGATCCCCTTCGACACCGAGGACGAGGCCATCGAGATCGCCAATGACACGCCTTACGGGCTGACCAATTATGTCCAGACGCAGGACGGTGCCCGGGCAAATCGCATGGCCCGCGCCTTGCGGTCCGGCATGGTTGAAATGAACGGCCAATCACGCAGCGCAGGCTCTCCTTTCGGAGGGATGAAGCAATCCGGCAACGGGCGCGAAGGCGGGGTATTTGGGCTTGAGGATTTTCTTGAAGTCAAAGCCGTTGGCGGTTGGGCGGCCGAATAACCCAGATCAAACGTGATCCAGTTGTGAGGCACCCTAGGGTGCCTCGCTTTATTTCTCAGGCATCCGCCTGAGCAGCCTCATAGGCCAGCATGGCGCGCTTGACGGGCAGGCCCCAGTGATAGCCCCCCAATCCGCCTGACTTGCGCAAGGCGCGATGGCACGGGATCAGCCAACTGACAGGGTTGCGCCCCACAGCCGTTCCCACAGCGCGCACGGCCTGAGGGGACCCCACGCGTTGCGCGATTTCGGAATAGGTCGTGACCTGCCCTGAAGGAATATGCATCAGCGCCTCCCACACTTTGATCTGCAAGGGCGAGCCAATCAGGTACAACGGTGTCGGCTCCAACCGGTCATTGGCGGCACCAAAAGCGCTCAGCACCCAAGGGCGCAGATGCATCGGATCTTCCACAAACTCGGCCAACGGCCAGCGCGAAAGCATATCTTCCATTGCCGCTTCCTCGCCGGTTTCTGCGCCGAAAGCCATACCGCAGATGCCTTTGTCCGTACCCATAACCAATGCCGGGCCAAAGGGACTTTCGAACCAGCCCCAGTAAATCGTCAGCCCTGCGCCTTTGCGCGCGTATTCGCCGGGGCTCATGGATTCCCATTTCAGGAACAGATCGTGCAGACGGCCACTCCCTGACAGGCCCACGTTGTGCGCGGTCTCTAGCGTTGTGAACCGTTCGCGCAACAGCGCCTTGGCATGACCCAGTGTCAGATATTGCTGATAGCGTTTCGGCGATACACCAGTCCACCGTGAGAACAGCCGCTGGAAATGGGCAGGGCTCATATCCATCTGGCTGGCCAGTTCCTCAAGGCTCAGGGTTTCGCCACCCTGATCAATCAGGTCAATTGCCCGGCGCATGACATTATAATGGTATCCGCTTTCGGGGGTCTGGACATTCATGGGACTCACCTCATTCCTGATGACCGGACCATAGCGTCCCCCTCACGCCCCCGCGACCCGGAACTTGCGCATTGGCTTTGGGCTTGTGTCATCGCCCGGCGGGCGGCATTAAGGCGCGGATGGCAAAGCAACTCGACTACCACACGATCCGCGAGATCTTTACGCGTTTCCACGACGCCGACCCCGAACCCAAGGGCGAGCTGGAGCATGTGAACGTCTATACTCTGGTCGTCGCGGTGGCGCTTTCGGCGCAGGCGACAGATGCCGGGGTCAACAAGGCGACGCGTGAGCTGTTCAAGATCGCCGACACCCCGCAAAAAATGCTGGATCTGGGCGAAGAGGGGCTGACCGAGCACATCAAGACCATCGGCCTGTTCCGCCAAAAGGCGAAGAACGTCATCAAACTCAGCCGCATTCTGGTCGAGGACTATGGCGGCGAAGTGCCCAATTCCCGCGCAGCACTACAATCGTTGCCGGGTGTAGGGCGCAAGACGGCCAATGTGGTGCTGAATATGTGGTGGCGTTATCCGGCGCAGGCGGTGGACACGCATATCTTTCGCGTCGGCAACCGCACCGGCATCTGCCCCGGCAAACACGTGGACGCGGTAGAACGCGCCATCGAGGATAACATCCCGACCGACTTTCAACTCCATGCGCATCACTGGCTGATCCTGCATGGGCGGTACCATTGCAAGGCGCGCAAGCCGCAATGCCCGACCTGCATCATCCGTGATCTCTGTCAATTCGAGGATAAGACCCAATGAACACCTACCAACTGACCGGCATCGGAAACGCCGTTGTGGACGTGATTTCGCAGGCCGATGACAGTTTTCTGGAACTGATGGGCATCGAAAAGGGCATCATGCAGCTGATCGAGCAGGAGCGCGGCGAGGTGCTGTATGCCTCGATGGAAGGTCGGGTGCAGACGCCCGGCGGCTCGGTTGCGAATACGATTGCCGGGGCGGGTGCGCTGGGGCTTGAGGCCGCGTTCATCGGGCGCGTGCATGACGACGCGTTGGGCCGGTTTTACGCGGATGCGATGAACGAGGACGGGGTCGATTTCGTGAACCCCCCGGTCCCGGGGGGCGAGCTGCCGACCTCGCGGTCGATGATCTTCGTCTCGCCCGATGGCGAGCGGTCGATGAACACCTATCTGGGGATTTCGTCGGAACTGTCATCGCAGGACGTTTCCAGCGAGGTGGCGGGCAACAGTCAGATCATGTTCCTTGAGGGCTATTTGTTCGACAAGGAAAAGGGCAAGGCCGCATTTCTTGAGGCGGCGCGAAACTGTCACGCAGGCGGCGGCAAAGCCGGGATCGCGATTTCCGATCCGTTCTGTGTGGAACGTCACCGGGTCGATTTCCTGCTGCTGATCGAGAATGAGCTGGATTTCGTGATCGGCAACGAGGCCGAGATCAAATCGCTGTTCGAGACCGACGATCTGGAAGAGGCGCTGGCAAAGACCGCCGCGATCTGTCCGCTGGTTGTGTGTACGCGGTCCGGGGATGGAGTGACCGTGCTGTCGGACGGGCAACGCATTGATGTACCCGTCGAAAAGGTGGTGCCGGTGGACGCGACCGGCGCGGGCGATCAGTTTGCCGCCGGGTTCCTGTTCGGCATGGCCACGGGGCGCGATTACGAGACCTGCGCGAAGATCGGCAATGTCTGCGCCCGCGAGGTGATCAGCCATATCGGACCGCGCCCCGAAGCGAATATGCTGGATCTGCTGCGCGCCGAAGGGTTGCTATAAAGCGCTGAGCCGCGCCGCTAAGACCCCGCTGCCGCGTCGTTCAAGGCCCAATCATACTCATAGGCACTCACGCGCGCCGCCCCTTGCAGCCGTGCGCGCAATTCTGGCTCGGCTGCGGTTTCCAGATAGGCAATCACGGCCTTCTCATTCGCCCCGAAATCTTCGCGAAACCAGATATAGATCTTCGACAGGATGAGCCGCCCGCGCCCGTCATAGCGCACACCGCGCGGATCATTGACATAGGCGCGTTCGGCAGCGGCAAAGTCGCGCTCTAGCGTCTGTGCTTGCCAGGCGCGATTCATCAGATTGGGACATCCAACCGCCGCACAATTCAGCGCGTAATGGATACGCGGTTCGTCGAATGTCGGGCGGATGATGCGGTGTTCGATCTCGTTCAGCGTCAGGCTCTGCCCAGAGACCCGCGCCACGGGCCGATCCCATGGTCCAAAGGAAAACGCCCCATCCGTGATATCGCGGATCGAAGCGACAGGGTAGTTTTCAAGGATCAGGTCAACTGTCAGCGCGTTATAGAGGTTGATCCAGTAAGCAAGTTGCTGATCCCGGCCCAGCTCTGCCGGATCGACGCTTTGCAGAGTTGTCAGATAGCCATCCAGTCGCGCGCGGTCGGCCTTTGACACCTGCCCATAAGCCACACGGTTGACGCCCTGCGGATCGGTCGCAACATAGCGGTTCAGAAAAGTGCTCCAGTCGCGGTGGTCGACCCGCTCTCCGGGTGGGGGCGCAGTCCGGGTCAGGGCGGTGTTCTCAAGCGGTGTGGGCGCTGGCAGCGCCAAACGTTCGACACTGGCACAGGCGGCAAGCAGCGGAAGAAGCAGCAGGATCAGCAGATTTCTCATGAGGCGGCCTTCTGGTTTGCGCGTTTCGCCCGAAGCTGCCCTTTGAGCTTTTTCAGCGGAGCCAGCGCGGGGTCGTTCAGGTCCGGTAGGTTCGGATTTGTGGACAAATCGCGCGCCGCAGCGTTCCACCAACGCGGGCCATCGTCGCTGTCGACGCGATCGGGCGCTGCAAGATGCAGATCGCGTTGCGCATTGTGAACGCACATCGACAGTGGGCCGTTGGCAGTTGCGACCATAAAGACGCACGAGGCACAGCGGTCTTCTTCCAGCGCGTCAGCCGCCATGAAGTTGTGAATGAACACCGACTGCCGGCGCAGGGGCCCCCGCAGCAATCCTGCTCCAAGGCGCAGCGCACAGCCCGCGAGGTGAGCGGCGGCGCGCAGTGCCAGCATTGGGCGCCGCAGCGCCAAAAGCCGCACACTGTCATGGATGTCCAGATGCCCATCCTCCGAGCAATCCTGCTGTTCCAACGCCTCGATCACGCGATGAACAAGGCGCCGGTCGGACAAGGTTGACCGCGCTTTGCCTCCGGCCGCGAACACGCTGGCATAGCGGTTGCATTTGGAATGACCCACTGCAGCGGAATCGAAGTGCAGCGGGGTTTCGTATCCCTCTTCGATCGCGCGTATGACGCTGTCCTGCGTGATGATGTCAGGCCGTTCGCGCAAAACACCGCGCCCTGTGTCGGCCTGCATCTGGAACGAGACGAATGCCACATCGGGCTGATCGCGCAGAAAACGCGAAATTGCAGGGAGTTCCGCAAAATTACCCTCGAACACGGTGGTGTTAAACAGTAGACGCAAGCCCAACCCCTCGGCCCGACGGATATATGCGCGCCGCACCGTGTTCAGCTCGACCTCGGTCTCGAAACCCTTTCGTTCCTGCGTCAGATCGACGTGAAAGGCCACATCGTCCAGCCCTGCCGCCGCCAGCCGGGTCAGCGCCGCACGGCTGGCACGAATGCCGTTGGTCATCAGGCAGGATCGCATCCCCAGCCGGCGAATCTCGCGGCACAACGCCTCAAGATCCTCGACCTTGCGCAGGGTCGGGTCGCCGCCGGTCAACTGGACGGAAACGCCAGGCCCATAATGGCTGTGGATCGTGGCCAGCCGTGCAAACAGGACCGAGAGCGGGGGGTCATAGGTCATCTCGGCCCGGTCCGAGAGGTAACAAAGCGTGCAATCCAGATTGCAGCGCTGAGTGACCTCAAGCGCGACGCAGGCGATGGGGTAGAACCGCCCGGCGGTCTGGCCGGGTCCGTATTCGCCTGCGGACCACAGGCCATCACGCAGCGGCGTACGGCGATCAGCCCCATGGAATTGGCGACCTGCGGGCGCCGTTCCGACAACGTCTGAGATTTGGTGATCTGCGGTATCTTTCATGCCCCAAAGGCTAGTGAGGCATGAGGTCCGGCGCTATGCCGCTCACGGCAAGTTGTCAGTTCATGAGGTCGAGGTGATCAGCGCAGATGCGCGGCAAAGGCCGCTACCACCTGTTCATAGACCGCACGCTTGAAAGGCACGATTTCCGCGACGAGGCGCGCAGGCTCCTGCCATTTCCATCGGGTAAATTCCGGGTGATCGGTTGCGATGTTGATCTGGTCGTCGCGGCCCGTAAAGCGCATCAGATACCATTTCTGCTCTTGCCCGCGATAGCGGCCTTTCCAGATTTTGGGCACGATGTCATGTGGCAGATCATAAGGCAGCCAGCCATCTGTCTCGGCGATGATGTCGACCAGATCGGGGGTCACGCCAGTTTCCTCCCACAGCTCACGCAGGGCCGCGTCGCGTGGGTCTTCACCTTTGTCCACGCCGCCCTGAGGCATTTGCCAGGCGTCCTTGTGGCGATCGTTACGCTGGCCGACAAATATCCGACCCTCGGCATTCATCAGCATCAGCCCGACGCAGGGGCGATAGGGCAGTTTGGCAATCTGGTCGGGGGTCATGCGGGGCCTCGTGAATTCGCTTTGCATCGTCTCTAGCAAGCAGTGCGGCAAAGGCAAAGGGAATGACGTTAGGTTTCACGTGACAAAGGTGACGCGAAGGTCAATCTAACCTCAAAACCGGGAGGGAGAGTTCGTAATGACCGCGTACCCAAACATGCTGGCCCCGCTGGATCTGGGCTTTACCACGCTGAAGAACCGGGTGCTGATGGGGTCCATGCATACCGGATTGGAAGAAACCGGCGACTGGAACCGCGTGGCCGAGTTCTATGCCGACCGGGCGCGCGGCGGTGTGGCGCTGATGGTGACTGGCGGCATTGGCCCGAACCTTGAGGGCTCGGTTCTGCCTGGTGCGTCGATGATGACGAATGACACAGAGGTCGCGAACCACTCAATCGTGACGCAGCGAGTGCACGAGGCGGGCGGCAAGATCGCGATGCAGATTCTGCACGCGGGGCGTTATGCCTATGGGCCGAAATGCGTGGCACCCAGCCCGGTGAAATCCCCGATCTCTCCATTCCCGCCGCATGAGCTGGATGAGGATGGGATCGAGAAGCAGATCGGTGACATCGTAAACGCCGCCGTGCTGGCGCAGAAGGCCGGGTATGACGGGGTCGAGATCATGGGCTCCGAGGGATATTTCCTGAACCAGTTCCTTGTGACCCACACCAACAAGCGTACCGACCGCTGGGGCGGATCGTATGAGAACCGGATGCGCCTGCCCATCGAAGTCGTGCGCCGCACGCGCGAAGCGGTCGGGACGGATTTCATCATCATCTACCGGCTGTCGATGATCGATCTGGTCCCCAATGGCTCGACCCATGAAGAGGTCGTCGAACTCGCGCAGCGGATCGAGCAGGCCGGGGCGACGATCATCAACACAGGCATTGGCTGGCACGAGGCGCGGATTCCGACGATTGCCACGTCCGTGCCGCGCGCAGCCTTCGCTTGGGTGACGAAGAAGCTGATGGGCAAGGTTGGCATCCCGGTGATCACCTCGAACCGGATCAACACGCCCGAGGTCGCAGAAGAGGTTCTGTCGACGGGCTGCGCCGATATGGTCTCGCTGGCGCGCCCCATGCTGGCGGATGCGGATTTCGTCAACAAGGCCATTGCCGGGCAGGCAGCACAGATCGCACCCTGTATCGCCTGCAATCAGGCCTGTCTGGATCACACGTTCAGCGGCAAGCTGACCTCGTGTCTGGTCAACCCGCGCGCCTGCCATGAGACCGAGCTGGTCATTGGCACGGCCGAGACCCGCAAAACGGTTGCCATCGTGGGCGCAGGACCGGCGGGGCTTTCTACTGCGATGACCGCCGCCCAACGCGGACACGACGTGACTCTGTTCGACCGCGCGGCGGAAATTGGCGGCCAGTTGAACATGGCCAAGCAGGTGCCGGGGAAAGAGGAATTCTGGGGCCTCGTCGACTGGTACCGCACGATGATGGACGATCTGGGCGTCAAGCTGGAACTGAACCGCGAGGTCAGCGTCGACGACCTGACCGGGTTTGACGAGGTGGTCATCGCCACCGGCGTCACACCGCGCGATCCGCAGATTCCCGGGCAGGATCGGGACAATGTGCTCAGCTATATCGACGTGCTGCGCGGCAAGGCCGAGGTCGGTAAATCCGTGGCCGTGATCGGTGCAGGCGGCATCGGTTTCGACGTGTCCGAGTTCCTGCTGGAGGACGGTCACAGCATAACCACCGACCTGCCCGCGTGGATGAAAGAGTGGGGCGTGACAGATCCCGCAGAGCACCGTTCAGGGCTGGCGCCTGAGGGGCCTCAGCCCGCCGCGCCCGCCCGTCAGGTCACCCTGCTGCAGCGCAAAGCGCAACGGCATGGCAAAGGGCTGGGCAAGACCACCGGTTGGATTCATCGGGCTACCCTGAAAATGAAGGATGTCAATTTCGTAGGCGGCGTGAATTACGAGCGCATCGACGAAGAGGGTCTGCATATCAGCTTTGGCGAAACCCGCGATGACCCGACCGTGATTCCGGCAGAGACCATTGTGCTGTGTGCGGGGCAGGTCTCGGACCGGTCGCTGGCGGATCAGTTGGGCGCGCGCGGCATTCCATGCCATGTCATCGGCGGCGCTGATGTGGCCGCCGAGCTGGATGCGAAACGGGCGATCGATCAAGGGACGCGTCTGGCGGCAACGTTCTGACAATGTTGCCGCAGGCGGAACTCTGACGCAGTATGGACAGGTTCTGTTCCTACAGCGGACGTGCCAGTGACTGAAACCCGCATGCAGCCCAACCGTCATACCCTACCACTGATGGCAGGACAGGGTTCGTTATCGGTAATGGCGTGGTCCATGGCGAACCCGTCGATCGTGGTGGCGTTTCTAGCGGTATCCATGGGTCTGCCATTGGTTCTGGCAGGGCTTTTGATCTCGGTCAGGCAAGCCGCAGGAACCCTGTCGGACATGATCCTTTCAGGATATGTCGCTCGATTGCCGCGCAAAGCATCGGTTATTGCCCGGGTTGATTTGGCAATCGCCACCTGCTTTCTGACCCTTGTTCTGGTTGCGCTCTATGGTTCGCAAACGATGGTGATGATCGCCTTTGTCGCGGTGATCTTCGCAATCGGCGTGTTGGAAGAGTTCAAGACCCTGATGATTGTCGACTTCATCAGCGATACCCTGCCCTCACCTGACAGGATGCGGCTAAGCTATGCGCAAAAAACCATCGGCGGGGCAGCGACCATCATCACCGTTTTGCTGCTGCATCAGCTTGTCCGGGACGCACCAGCCCCGACACGGCACAGTCTGGTCATCGGGTTCGGTGTGGTGTGCTTTATGCTATCGGCCTGCTTGATTCTAAGCATCCGCGAAACGGCGCGGCAACCTATGCAGGTCGCCAACCAGCGACAATCTCCTGCGCAGGCGGTTAGGGCGTTTTGGCGGGATACACGTGATTTGTGGGCCGAAGCCTGGTTCCGCAGGTTTATCGCGATCCGCATCACCTTTGTGATCGCCGGGTTATCGGTTCCGTTTTACGCCCTCCTGGCCGCAGCGGCGCACCACAGTTCGACCCAAGGGCTGACGGCCCTCGTCGTATCATCGGCTGCAGCACTTATGGTGGCCGCCCCCCTTTGGCGCACAATGACCATTCTGTCGAATCGGGCGGTCATGCTGTGCGGTGCCGGTATGATCCTCGTCTCGGGTCTGGTCCTGATCGTCCTGCATCGCAGCGGGCTTGATCACGGCGAGCATATTCATGCGGTAACCGTATTTGTCGTAACAGTCGCAGTCACCGGGCTGGGCAGCGCACGGATGCTGTACTTTATGGACAGCGCCCCCAAGGCGCAGCGGGTGCGGGCACAGGCCGTGGCCTCCACATTGGCCCGTATAGTGGTCATTGTAATATCCGCCGGTCTGGCCGCCCTTGCCCACCACGGTGATCCGATCTGGGCCGTTACCGCCGTCTCGATCGGTAGTCTGCTGGCTTTGGCAGCGATCGTGACTATTGTTCCGCCTGGTGGAAAAGGCCCGCAAAATAAACAGCCCTGAGGGCAAGGGTGGTCACAAAAATGCCACTCTGATCTTAGCACGTTTGAGAGAAAGTCCAGAAACCGGGGGTTTGCGCAGAATCTGGTCGTTCGGTGCCAAAGCTCACCGGCGTTTCCCAGTCGCAAACTATCCGATTCAAAACCCTGATATTATCCCATGTCTGCCCCGTTCTTGCCCAGATTGATCGCGATAAAGAGACAACAACTTGAAGACCTGGGGTACGATAATGGATCGACTGACCGAAATGGAGGCCTTTTCCAACGTGGTGGACCAAGGGGGTTTCACCGACGCGGCCAAGAAAATGGGCATCTCCAAATCGGCCGTTTCCAAACACGTGTCGAGCCTTGAGGCGCGGCTGGGTGCGAGGCTGCTAAACCGCACCACACGCCGTGTTTCACCGACCGAGATTGGATTGGCTTACTACGACCGCGCACGTCGCGTTCTCAACGACGCGGGCGAGGCGGATGCGCTGGTGACCTCTATGCAATCGGCTCCTTCTGGTCTGCTGCGGATCAGTGTGGCGACAGATTTTGGCGTCAATCATTTGTCCCCGGTCCTGTCGGATTTTCTGTCGGCCTACCCCGAGATCACGGTCAACATGGTGCTGAACAACCGCTATGTGGAACTGATTTCCGAAGGCTTTGACGTCGCTGTGCGCATTGGCGAGCTGGAAGACAGCACCCTGCGTGCCCGCAAGCTGACCGAGACGGTCAAGCGGCTGGTTGCCTCGCCGAAATATATCGAACAGTTCGGGCGCCCGCAAAAGATCGACGATCTGAACGAACACAAGCTGCTGCACTATTCCAGCCAGTCTTCGGGCAGTGTCTGGAAACTGACTGCGCCGTCGGGCGAAAAGCGTCAGGTGCGCACCGCCGGCTGGCTGAGCGTGAATGACGGGCAATCGCTGCTGAACGCAGCCATCTCTGGTCTGGGGATCGCGCATCTGCCCAGCTATCTCTATGCGGACGCGCTGAAATCCGGCGAGGTCGTAGACGCGATGCCGTCGCTGCCGGACGAGGTTCAGGGCATCTATGCCGTTTATCCGCCCGGTCGCTTCACCCAGCCCAAAGTTCGGGCATTCATTGATTTTCTTGTCGAGGCCTATGCTGAAAAAGGCTCGATGGATTGGTAGAATTCTCCCTGAGGCACCTCGATGGCCCGCGCTGAAAAGTGCGGGTCTTTTTTTGCGTCAGGTCTTAGTTGATCAGCAGGACGGCCTCGACCCGGCGGTTTATGTCGCGTCCTTCGGGCGTCGCGTTTGAGGTGATCGGGGCGAGATAACCGGCGCCCTGCGCCTCGATCCGGTCGGCGGCGACGCCGTGTGCCTCGATCAGACGTGTGCGAACCGCCTCGGCGCGTTGTTTGCTGACCGCGATATTGGCCTGTAGCGCACCTGTATCATCGGTGTGACCCACCAGCGCCAGACGAGCTTGCGGATTGTCAGTCAGATATCCCGCCAGCAAATCCAGCGAGGTAAATGGCCCCTCACCCAATGCCACCTCGCCGGTGCGGAAATGAAGGTCGTCAAGGATTACATGACCGTTCTGACCAAGATCACTCAACAGGCCCTCTGTACCCTCTACGGTTTCCTCGATCACCAAAGGTGGCGCAGGTTGGGTTCCGACCGGTGTCACGCGGATCATCTGCACATAGCCATCAGGCTCGTTACGACTGACCAGCAGGCTCAGCGCGTTCTCGCCTTTTGTAGCCGAGAGAAACCGATAATCATGAATTGCCACATACATATCGGGCGTCGGCACAACCTCGGTTCCAAAGCGAAAATCGAAGCCGCCACAAGTACGCGCCTCGCATTCAAAGGTGATGTCATACCCCTGCGCCTGCAACTGATCGCGCAAGGGCGCAAGGATTTGCAGCGTGGTACTCGAGCCCGCTTGCAAGCGCCATGTCAAACGCTCAACGCGGCCTTCGGCTGTGCGCGCAGGCACCACGCCATCGGTGAACACGCCCGTGGGCAGATCATAGCTGTCGAGCGCGCTGATGCGTTCGCTGACCTGGCGCGCGCTGCTGGGCAGGGCAATCTCCTGCGCCAGTGCGGCTTCGGTCAGAAGGACCAAGAAAAGAGATAGGCAACGAATCATCGGAATTGGGCGTGGTACTCGGGGTTCGGGACCATCGCTGTTGCGCTCGCCACACGGTTGGTCATGTTGAAAAAGCCAGTAACATTGGCAATGTCCCAGATATCCCGGTCGCTGAAGCCCGCATCGCGCAGGCGCTGGCGGTCCGCCTCTTCGACCGTTGCGCTGGCGTGGGTCATCTGCGCCGCGAAATCCAGCATTGCACGCTGGCGATCATTCAGGGGTGCAACGCGGTAGTTCATCACCAGCATCTCACCCAATTGCGGATCGCCCGAGAGCTGCCGCACCGCCGCGCCATGGGCCACGAGGCAGTAGAAACACTTGTTGATGGACGAGACCACAACGGCGATCATCTCGCGTTCCAACTTGGTCAGCCCGCTATCGGCCAGCATCAGGTCGTTATACATCGCCGTGAACGTGTTCAGCTTGTCGATGTCGAAGGCATGGGCGCGCAGCACGTTGGGGACCATGCCCAGTTTCTCGACGCAGATATCGAAATATTTCTGCGTCTCGGGCGGCAGCGGGTCCACCATCGGCAGGTTCAGGGCGGTGGGCATGTCCTGTGTGGTCACTTCGCTCTCCTCAAACCTGCTGGCGATAGTGATATTCGCCCGCGATCTCCATCCCCAGCGCCTGATAGAGCCCGTTGGCCCCGGCATTCGCCTTGGTACAGATCACGCTAAGGGTCTTTGCGCCATTGTCCAGCGCCCAGAACGCCGCGGCGCGCATCGCCCAAGCGCCCATGCCCTGACGGCGGTGGTCGGGCAGGATTTCCAGCGCATGGACCATGGCGATATCGTTATGAATGGCCACAAACCCGGCCCCGGCGGGCTGATCATTGCGGCGGATCAGCAGGCCCGTCTTCGGCCCTGGCGCGCGGTGCATGATGGCCAGCCGTTCGGGCCCGATGCCGCCCTGCGCCCAGACCTCGCGCATAATCGCCAGCGGTTCCCAGACGTTGAACACGGTGACGCGCGGCAGGGGCGTATCGGTCAGATGCGCTGCCGGGCAAGTATAGATGTTGACCGGATCAAGAATGTCGTAGCCACGGGCAGCCAACTGCGCATCCAGTGCCTCATCCCCCGGCCAGAGGCAAAAGAGGCGTTTCTGTCCAATCGCCTCCATCGCGGCTTCGGCGCTGTCGATATCGCCCTCATGTACGCCCCCAAGCCGGCTGGCCGCCGACACACGCGACCCGCCGCCCTGCCCGCGCCGCAGCCGGAAAGGCCCCAGCCTGTCATACCCGGCCGCGGGCCATGTGCCGTCGACGATGGCGGGCCAGTCGATGCTCAAAGCTCAAGCTCTTTCGCCAGACGCGTGATGGCAGCGTCAATGCGCGCACCCTCGGTACCGCGCACCACAACATTGGCCCCGAAGACGCCGTTGATCTGAAATGGATAACAACCGATCGAAAGATCAGCGAAATCCTCGGCCAGCACAGCCAGCATCGCCGCGATATCACCCTCGCCCCGATCCACACGCAGGGTTTGGGACAAAAGCGGGCGACCACCGGTTAGCGCGGGCAAAACGCTGGCGACCATAGCGCGGAACACCGAAGGTACACCGGCCATGACATGCACATTGCCGAGCGTGAAGCCCGGCGCAGTCGAGACCGGGTTATCGATCAACGCCGCGCCTTCGGGGATGCGCGCCATGCGCAGGCGGGCGGCATTCAGCTCCAACCCGGATTTGTCGTAATGCGCCTCGAGCAGAGCGCGCGCGTCGGCGCGTACATCAATCGAGCGGCCAAATGCACGTGCGATGCAGTCGGCGGTGATATCGTCATGAGTCGGGCCGATACCTCCGCTGGTGAACACGTTGTCGTAGGCATCTGACAGCGCTTTTACAGCGCCCTCAATCGCAGCGGCGTCGTCGCTGACAATTCGCACTTCTTTCAGGTCGATGCCGTGCTTGGTCAGCTCTCCGGCAAGGTAGTGCATATTGGCGTCGCGGGTGCGGCCCGACAGGATCTCATCCCCGATCACCAGCATTGCGGCGGTTGGATTGGCCATGGCGCGCCCTCCCTCTTGATCGGCCCATGTGGCAGGTATAGGCCCATGGCCATGCGATTTGAAACCCCCCTTGTCCCCGCCCGCCTGATCCGCCGCTATAAACGCTTTCTGGCCGATTGCACGCTGGAAGACGGGCGCGAGGTGACGGCCCATTGCGCCAATCCGGGCTCGATGATGGGGCTGGCGGAACCGGGTGAGAAAATCTGGCTGGAGCCCAATGACGATCCGAAGAAAAAGCTGAAATACGGCTGGCGGCTGGTTGATCATGAGAACGGGCATTTCACCGGGGTCGATACCTCGCTGCCGAACCGGGCGCTGCGGGCGGCGCTGATGGCGCGCGAGATCCCGGAACTGGCCGCCTATGAAACCGTCCGCCCCGAGGTGAAATACGGCGAGAACAGCCGCATCGATTTCCTGCTGACCCAACCGGGCCTGCCGGATGCTTATGTCGAAGTCAAAAGCGTCACGCTTTCGCGCCAGCCCGGTCTGGCAGAGTTTCCCGACAGCGTGACCGCGCGCGGCACCAAACATCTGGGTGAGTTGGCGGCGATGGCAGCACAGGGGCATCGGGCGGTGTTGCTGTATCTGGTGCAGCGCACCGATTGCGACCGGTTCACGCTGGCTGCGGATATCGATCCGGCCTATGCGGCGGCGTTCGAGGCGGCCAAGGGGGTTGAGCGGCTGGTCGTCGGTACGCGGATCTCGCCAGACGGCGTTTGGGTTGATCCCATGCGACGTTGGGAATTTGCCTGAATTCAGTCCTCGAACCGAAAATTCCCGATCAACGCGCCCGATTTCGGAAACTGACCGCGATATCCGCCATCCGGCAGCCGTCCGACCCGCGCGCAAAGCTGGCGACCCTGCTGAAACGATTTCCAGCGACTGCACAGCTTGTCACCATCCAGCCACCAAACGCCACTATCCTGTCCCAATCGCGGGATAAGGACCTCAAAGGTTTCATCCGCCCTAAGGGTTGCCGTCCCGGAATAGTGGAATCTGTCAAACGCGATCTTGCGATCTTTGGCCAGCAGCGCCTTTATCTCGGACCCCGACAGAAGCGTCACCTCATCCCGGCAGCCGGACAGTGTCAGAACCAGCAAAACCGCGATCCATTTCTTCATCACTTTCCCTGCATCGATTCTGAGGCGTTTCGTCACCCTATCCGAGATTTCAAGCAGTCAAAGATTGAAGATGCTGCCTTCAACGCCATTTGATTGGCCAAAGGTCGCAGCCTCTGGAACTTTCTGCACAAGCAGCGTAAAAGGGGCGCTGCGCGAAATATTTGGAGCCAAGCGTCGATGAAAGAACATCGTGGCCGCCTGACGAAGGACGGTATCCGCATTTACGAACAGGGTGACTTTGCCGGAATGCACGCGGCAGGGGCCCTGGCGGCGCGGATATTGGATGACATTGCAGACCATGTGTTTGTGGGCCAGACCACGGGCGCGATCGACGGGCTGATCACCCGGATGGTCGAGGACGCGGGCGCGACTTCGGCGACGATTGGCTATAAAGGTTACAAGCACGCCAGCTGTATCAGCGTGAACCATGTGGTCTGCCACGGCATTCCCGGCGACAAAAAGCTGAAGGATGGCGATATCCTGAATATCGACGTCACCGTCATCGTCGATGGCTGGTTCGGCGATACCTCGCGCATGTATGTGGCGGGCAAGCTGCCCCGCAAGGCGGAACGGCTGATTCAGGTGACCCATGACGCGCTGTTCAAGGGCATCGAGATGGTCAAGCCGGGCAATACGTTCGGCGATATCGGCCACGCCATTCAGGCTTATGTCGAGGCGCACCGGATGAGCGTTGTCCGCGATTTCTGCGGTCATGGTCTGGGCCGGGTGTTCCATGCGCCACCAAACGTGCTGCATTACGGGCGTCCGGGCACCGGTGCGGTGTTGGAAGAGGGCATGTTCTTTACCATCGAGCCCATGGTTAATCTGGGCCGCCCCGAGACCAAGACGCTGGCCGATGACTGGACCGCCGTGACCCGCGACAAATCGCTGTCGGCGCAGTTTGAGCATTCGGTGGGTGTAACGGCAGATGGGGTCGAGATTTTCACCCTGTCACCGGGCGATAAATATCACCCGACCTATTCCTCCTGATCTTCCGCCTGATCGCGCAGCAGTTTCAGCAGCAATGTCTCATCCCGCCACGGGATCACCGCGTCATGGATGAACACCGGCGCGCGCATCGGCTTGGGCGGCGGCCCGGTGGTGGTGTCCGTATCCTTGGCAAAGGTCCAGAGCGGGGGTGAGATGGCGCGGTCCATGGCCGGACCTTACCATGTTTCGCGCTCAGAGTCCCAAAAGCCCGGGCACTTGTGACATATCCGTAAAGACCTCGGCCCCCAGCGCGGCCAGACGCGCGCCATCATCATGGGCGGCATAGGCAAGGCAGCGCATATCGGCCCGGATCGCGGCGGTGACGCCGTTTTCGCTGTCTTCGATCACCACCGGGTTCTGCGCGCCGAAATGCTGCGCGGCGGTCAGGAACAGCGTGGGCTCGGGCTTGCCGGTGCCCAGTTCATGGGCCGAGAACATCACGTCTTTGAACCGGCCCCACAGCCCGTTTTGGCCAAGGGTGATCTGCATCTTCTCGGGCCGACCGTTGGAGGCGACGCAATAGGGGATACCCTGCGCGTCCAGTTGCGCCAGCAGGTCGGGAATACCTTCGACCAGCGGCGTGCCCGCCTTCAAAGCCGTATAGATTTCCGCATAAATCTGCTCGGTCCAGTCATCGGGCAGATCGGCCCCCAGCGCCCGCGCCTTGTCGCGCACGCTGGTCATGGTGCCGCCGACAAACAGCCCCATGCATTCGGAAAGGCTGAGGTCCAGGCCATAGCGGGCGAAATTGTCGACCATGACCTGATTGGACAGAACCTCGCTGTCGACCAGAACGCCGTCGCAATCGAAGATGACCAGATCATGCATCGGGGGCCTCCCTCCACATCAACGAGATATGCGTGTCGCCATATTTGCGCGTATCGCTCAGGGTGAACCCGTCGGGGGCGGCCATGGGGGCGTTTTCTTCCCAGACGATCAGGGCGTCATCCGCCAACCAGCCGCCGGACAGGGCGGCGAGGGCTTTCTGGCCCAGCGCCTTGCCGTAAGGCGGGTCGAGGAAGATCAGATCATAGGGCGCGCCGGGGTTGTCGCCTAGTCGGGTGGCATCGCGGCGGATCAGGTCGGTGCGGGTCTTGCTGCCGGTCAGGTCGATATTCTTGCGGATCAGACCCTGCGCCACGCGCCCATCATCGACGAATGTGACATGCGCCGCGCCGCGCGACAGCGCCTCGAGCCCCAACGCGCCGGTGCCTGCGAACAGGTCCAGAACGCGCAGACCGTCGAAGTCGATCTGGTGGCTGAGCACATTGAACAGGCTTTCGCGCACCCGGTCCGTGGTGGGGCGCAGATGTGCGCCCGCGTCGCCTTTGCCGACCGAAGCCAGCGCCCGGCCCCGGAACTCTCCGGCGATGATTCTCACGCTTTGAGCAGCGGTTTGAGGTCCGCATCCGGGTCGGCGACCACCGCCGGATCTGCGGTTTTTCCCGCGTCGATCAGGCGCTTGCCGACCATATAGGCGCGCGGGTCGTTCATCGCGTCCACGGCAATCAGCTGATCGCCCTTGTAGTACCAGAAGGACACCGTTGCGCCCTGCCCCTTGCGGGTGACGACGCGGTCATAGCCCGTGTTCAGGCCAGCGATCTGCAGCTTGACGTCATACTGATCCGACCAGAACCACGGCGTCGCCACATAGTCCTTGGCCGCGCCCAGCATGTTCTGGGCCACAATCTCGGCCTGATCGATTGCGTTCGGCACGCTTTCCAGACGAATGCGCCCCTCGCCATGCGGGAAGGACGCGCAATCGCCTGCCGCCCAGATCGAGGGATCCGAGGTGCGGCCATGGGCGTCGGTCTTGATACCGTTATCCAGTTCCAGACCCGCCATCTCAGCCAGTTGGGTCGCGGGCGCAATACCCACGCCGACAATGACGAAATCCACCGCCAGTTCCGAGCCATCCGTCAGGACGGCCCCCGTCACATGGCCATCTTCCCCGATCAGACGGTCCAGCCCGACCCCTTCGCGGATGTCTGCGCCGTATTCGGAATGCAGCGCGCGGAAATAATCGCTGGTCTCGGGTGCCGCGACCCGTTGCAGGATACGATCCGCCATCTCGACCAGAGTGACCTTGACCCCGCGCTTGGCACAGACGGCTGCGGCCTCAAGCCCGATATAACCGCCGCCCACAATCAGCGCGCGCGCCGTCTTTGACGCCGGGCTCCAGCGCGTCGATATGGGCCAGATCGCGGACCACGTGCACACCGTCCAGATCGCCGCCGATCGCGGCGGGCAGGCGGCGGGGATCGGACCCGGTGGTCAGGGCGAGTTCGTCGTATGAGATGACCTCATCGCCCAGCGAAACCGTCTTGGCCTGCGGGTCGATGCCGTTCACGCGCTGACCCAGACGCAGGGTGATGTTGTTCTCGGCATAAAAGCTTTCGGGCCGCAGGAACAGGCGGTCCAGATCCATCTCGCCCAGCAGATAGGCCTTGGACAGCGGCGGGCGCTGATAGGGCAGATGCGGCTCGGCCCCGATCAGGGTGATGTCACCCGCAAACCCGTCCTTGCGCAGCCGCGCCACCAACGAGGCACCGGCCTGCCCTGCCCCGATCACGACGATATGGCTCATGTTGTGCTCACCCTGCAGAATACCCATGGTCTCTTTGTTTGGACCACCTATATTGCGGCACAGCCCGACTCTGCAAATCCAAATGACAGGAGCTGAAAAATGATTGCAACAGGTGACACGCTGCCCGAAGCCACGCTGACACAGATGGGCGCTGAAGGCCCCGAGGAAGTGCGGATTTCAGACAAGACCAAAGGGCGTAAGGTTGTGATCTTTGCCGTGCCGGGCGCTTTCACGCCGACCTGTCATTCTGCCCATGTACCCAGTTTCATGCGCACCAAGGATCAGTTCGATGCAAAAGGTGTGGATGAGATCATCTGCATTTCGGTCAACGATCCGTTTGTGATGAAAGCCTGGGGCGAAGCAACCGGCGCATCCGAGGCCGGCCTGACCATGCTGGCCGACGCTGCATCAGAGTTCACCAAAGCCATTGGTATGGATTTCGACGCCCCGCCTGCGGGCCTTATTGCGCGCTCGAAACGCTATGCGATGCTGGTTGAAGACGGCAAGGTCATGGCACTGAACCTCGAAGAAAACCCCGGCGCATGCGAAGTGTCGGCAGGCGAGGGTTTGCTGCAATCCATCTGACATCACGTGCCCCGGCGCAACCGGGGCACATGAACCGAAATTAACTTGATGCAACGTCCCGATCTGCCAAAATCGGCAGCATACATTGCGGGAGTTCATTGATGCGTTTGAAAGTGATCACCTTAGTTCTTGGCGCCGCCGGGGCGCTTGCCGCCTGTGGTCCGGCCCCAACGCCGCAACAACAGGCGGCGCGTCAGCATGAAATCGCATGCCTCAGCGGTACCGTGGGCGGCATATTGATCGGCGGCGCATTGGGCAATCAATTCGGCGGTGGATCGGGTAAATCAATCCTGACAGCGGCCGGAGCCGTTGCGGGCGGCGCAGCCGGTCAAAGCTATGCGTGTTGAGGGGGCTGAGATGAAGCATATCTGTATCGCCATCGCCACCATCGCACTGGCCACGACAGCCAGTGCCGAGAGCGTGTCGCAGCTGAACGAGGCCGAACTGAAGTCCATCGACAGCAACAATGACGGTTTCCTGTCGCGGGATGAATTCAATGCCTTCTCGGACTATGCGTTTCAGGAGATGGACGACGACAAAAACGGCACACTGGGCCTGAACGAGGCTAAGCCGTTTCTGGATATCAAACAGTTCCAGGCAGTCGACCGAAACCGCGATAACCTGATCTCACGGGATGAATATGACGCGCAGATGCAAAGCGATTTTGACGCCGCCGATCAGGATGGCAACGGCCAGCTGGACTAGCGCCAGAATTTAGATCAGGCTGTCCATCTTGCGGGCCAGTTTGGCGTCCAGCGCCGAGAGGCCGCCCACGTCATGGGTGGACAGCGTGACCTCGACCGTGCGGTAAACATTAGACCATTCCGGGTGGTGGTTCCATTTCTCGGCAAAGATCGCCACCTGTGTCATCCAACCAAAAGCATGCACGAAATCTTCGAAGATAAAGGTCTTGGTGATGGCATCGCGATCCTCGACCATCGTCCATCCATTTCTGAACAGCGGGTCCAGCAGAGGGCCTCGGGTCTCGGTCGACAGAAGTTCGGTCATTGCTGTTCCTCCGGGTTCGATTTCCTGAACGGACCATAATCCGTCAGAATCTCGATCTCTTCTCCCACCGCGTGGGCTTCGGCGTCCAGAAATTTCTGAACCGCATCAGCAAAACCCGGATCCCCGACCCAATGCAAGCTATGCGTACGGGTCGGCAGGTAGCCGCGCGCCAGCTTGTGTTCGCCCTGCGCACCCGCTTCGACCCGCGCCAGCCCTTCGGCAATGGCGAAATCAATCGCCCGATAATAGCACAGCTCGAAATGCAGGCAGGGGTGGTGTTCGACGCAGCCCCAATAACGACCATAGAGCGTTTCGTGTCCGATGAAGTTCAGCGCACCCGCCACCGCATATCCATTGCGTTCTGCCAACACCAACGCGATATCATCAGCCATGGTTTCATGCGCAATATCAAAGAACTGCCGCGTCAGATAGGGAGCGCCCCATTTGCGCGCACCGGTATCCTGGTAAAAGCGCCAGAACGCGTCCCAATGTTCGGGTCGCAGATCATCGCCCGTGATCGTCCGAATCTGGCCACCAAAATCGCAGGCCTGCGCACGTTCCTTGCGGATGTTCTTGCGCTTGCGCGAGGACAGCGCCGCCAGAAAACCGTCAAAATCCGCGTAGCTGTCGTTCAGCCAGTGAAACTGCTGCGAATGCCGGACCAGCAGACCCATCTGCTCGCCAGCCAGCGCCTCGCCCTCGGTGCAGAAGGTGGCGTGCAGGGACGAGATGCGATTTTCTGCAGCCAGTTGCACCGCACCTTGCACCAGCGCGGACATGCCCATTGCCTCATATCCCGGCCGGACCAAGAACCGACGCCCGGTTGCAGGGGTAAACGGCACCGCGATCTGTAACTTCGGATAGTACCGACCGCCCGCGTTTTCATAAGCATGGGCCCAACTGTGATCAAAGATGTACTCGCCCTGAGAATGTGACTTTGCGTACATCGGGGCCGCGCCAATCAGCATCCCGTCCAGATAGGCCGTCAGATACTGAGGCTGCCAGCCGGTACCCCGCCCGACCGAGCCGCTCTCTTCCAATGCCCACAGGAACCGATGCGTGGTAAACGGATCAAGCGGCCGCCCGCCATCCGTTGCTTCGGGGCAGGCACACGCATCCCAGTCGCTCGCCTGAATCTGCGAGAGCGACGTCAGAATCCGAACTTCGATCTGTGCCTGATCCATGTGCCCTCCGCGCTTTTGTCTTTATCTGTGACGGACGGATCGCGGTTCAACCCGGATATGCGGCAAGGTATCCCTCGAAGGTCACATTGTCGGCAACCTGTCGCGCCTCAGCCTCTTGTTCGGGCGAACGGATGGTCCAGCACAGGACAGGCACACCCTGTGCCTTGATCTCGGCCACGCGCGGACGGGTCAGATCAGCGGCCTCGTGGCTGATGAAACTTGCGCCGGAGCGTTGGAAATCGGGGATGGTACGCAGATGATCGCAGACTTCGGTGGGCAGCAGCTCAACCTTTGGGTCGTAGGAACAGGTCACAAGCCCGCGTGGCAGGTGAGGCGCAACCCGAGCCAGCTCGGCCACCGAATTGGGGTTGAACGACATCAGCGCCACCGGACCGTCATAGCCCTGCAACGCCCGCGCAGTGTCTGCTTCGAGCGTGCCTACATTCGAACCCATCGCGCCATCCTGATCCTTAAGCTCGATCAGCAACGGCGCACGGCCTGCGACAAGGTCCAGTACCTCATCCAGAGTCGGGATGCCCTCGTCCTCGGACTGCAATAGTGTCAGCCGTTGCGCCTGCGTGGTCGTGATTTGTTGGATTGGGCCAGGCTGCCCGGTCAGGCGCTTCAGGTCGTAGTCATGAAACACCATCGCGCGGCCATCCGAGGTGAGCTGAAGATCGATCTCGATCCCGTAACCGGCGTCAATCGCAGCACGAATCGCGGCCCGGCTGTTCTCGGGGCGCTGATCCGCGACATCATGCAGCGCCCGATGCGCGATCGGGCGCTGCAGGAATTCGGATGGCAACGGCGGGGTCATTGGACCTCGAAGATACCTTCGATTTCGACCGCAACACCCAGCGGCAGCGAGGCCGCGCTGACGGCGGAACGGGAATGGCGACCGGCCTCTCCCAGCGCCTCGACGAGGAAATCGGACGCGCCGTTGATCACCTGCGGCTGCGCGGTGAAATCGGCGGTCGAATTCACGAAACCGGTCAGTTTGATCACGCGCACCAGCTTGTCGATATCGCCGCCACAGGCCGCTTTGACCTGCGCCAGCAGGTTGATCGCGCAGACCTTGGCCGCCGCGGCACCCGCATCCACATCCATGTCATCGCCCAGCTTGCCGGTGATCAGATCATCATCTTTCGAAATCTGGCCCGAAACATAGACGATGTTGCCGATCCGAACGAAAGGGACGTAGTTGGCCGCTGGGGCGGGCGCGTCCGGCAACGTGATGCCAAGGCTGTCCAGTTTTGCTGCGATGCTCATAGAAAGGGTCTCCAAGGGTTCCAGTCAGCCGGGACGCTAAACGGGAAACGCCGTCTCGAAAAGCGGGAAAGCGGCATTTCTCCGATCATCGGCGATCTGGGCGCCTCTCCACTTATTCAGGATGTGTTGATATCGTGTCACTTTACCCGAACCTACTGGCTGGGGTACATGCGAGTTGTTGTTTCAAATTCCACGCGAAAGGTCTATGTGAGACCAATTGCGACACGAAGACCGCAAAGGCCCGTATTGATTGAAGGCCCGGCCACACCACCGGGTAATTTTTTGGAGTACCGAAGACCGTGCCAAGCCCTATCCGCCCAAAGCACTTGTTTATTCTGGCCATTATGACGGTTCTCTCGGCTTGTGCGTCCCAACCACAAGACGCCGCCGCCCGGGGCGAGATATTCGACCCCTACGAAAACACCAACCGTGGCATTCACAAGTTCAATCTAGGCGTGGACCGGTATCTGTTCCGGCCAGCATCGAAAAGCTACGTCAAGATCGTACCGGATCCGGTGGTCACGAGCTTCAATAACTTCGCCATAAACCTCACGATGCCCGGCCAGGCGCTTGACTACCTGCTGCAGGGCAATCTGAAACAGTCAGGTAACGCACTGCTGCGGTTTGCCGTCAACTCGACGATTGGCGGCTTTGGTCTGTTTGCTCCGGCGGAAGAGCTGGGCCTGCCCCCCGTCGACACAGATTTCGGCGAAACGCTTCATGTCTGGGGCGTCAACGAAGGTGCCTATGTCGAGCTGCCGTTCTATGGACCCTCAACGGCGCGCGATGCCGTTGGTGTCGTCTTCAACCTGTTCTCAAACCCGATCAACTTTTCGCCGGTGCGACCGGTCGACAACGTTGGCGTCTATGCTGAAATCGTGCGGCGTATGGGGGATCGGGGGCGTTTCTCTGATACCATCGACTCGATTCTGTACGAAAGCGCCGACAGCTATGCACAGGCCCGCACGATCTATCTGCAAAACCGCCGCTTTGAGCTGGCACGCGACGATGAAGATGCCTATCTGGGATTGTATGATGACCCGTATTCCGACGCCGGGACCGACCCTGTCAGGGACCCCTTGCTAGATCCCTCCCTAGACCCCTATGAGGACCCCTATGCCGAGTAACCTGATGCACCGACGCCAGTTTATCGCCACCACCGTGACCGGGCTGGCGGCAGCCGGCCTGCCCTTGCCCGCTTTCGCGCTGACTGAGGCGGGTGCCATGCAACTGGTCAATTCAGTGGTGGCAGATATCAACCGCGTGATTGCCTCGGGCAAATCCGAAAACGCGATGCTGCGCGATTTTGAAAAGATTTTTGTGCAGTATGGCGACGTGCCGATCATGGCGCGTTATGCTTTGGGTGTCGAAGCGCGCAGTGCCTCTCCTGCACAACTGCGCCAGTTCACCCGCGCGTTCCAAGGCTATATCTCGCGCAAATATGGCCGCCGCTTCCGGGAATTCATCGGCGGCGAAGTCACGGTGCGCAACGCGCGCAAGATCAAGGCAGGCTACGAGGTGCGCACCTCGGTCAAGCTGCGCGGATCGTCGCCGTTCGAAGTGACATTCCTGGTGTCGGACAAGTCTGGCAGCGGGAAATTCTTCAATATGTTCATTGAAGGGGTGAACCTGTTGTTAACCGAACGCACCGAGATCGGGGCCATGCTGGACGCACGCGGCGGCAACTTGAACCAACTGATCAACGATCTGGGCAAAATCAGCTAAACCGGGCCGTCACGACCTGAAACGCCGCTGCGCGACGATCACGCGCAACGGTGTTTCGCCTCAGGACACTCGTGCGATCCGTACACCAGCTTGTCCCGTTCAGACTGATTTCAAACAGATCTGGCGACACAAGCGCATCATCGAACCCACTGGCATCAGCGCGCGACCCCGCCCGCAGGCCGCCCCCGGCTGCATTTACCATTTTCGCAGATGAGCGTTGCATCAATCAGATGCATTTTGCGCACCGTTGGGTTTGGCTTGATAAGCACCATTACAAGGCCTGGCCCTGAACGCGATCGATCTGCGCGGCAAGGCAAGGCGATCAATAGGTGAAGGCCGGGCTATCCATAGCTTCTTACCAAAGCGCTGGCGATCAGTGCCCAGCCGTCGGCGATGACGAAGAATGCCAGCTTGAAGGGCAAAGAAACTGTTGCCGGGGGCACCATCATCATACCCATCGACATCAGGACCGCGGCAACCACCAGATCAATGATCAGGAACGGAAGGAAAATCAGAAATCCAATCTGAAATGCGCGGGCGATCTCCGACAGCATGAATGATGGCATCAACACCGAAAGCGGAGCATCGGGCGACAGTTGCACCGCCGTATCGCCCGGGCGCAGCGCAGCCATCGCCTGAAACGTGTCGGCATCAAGCCGCGCCGCCATAAAACGGCGAAACGGGTCCAACGCGCGTTCAAGCGCGGGCTCCACATCCAGCGTTTCGTTTACCATGGGCTGGATACCTGCGCTCCAGGCTTCGGTAAAAATCGGCTCCATGATGAAATAGGTCAGAAACAGCGCAAGGCTGACGATCAGCATATTTGGCGGCGATTGCTGCAAACCGATCCCCTGCCGCAGAATCGCCAGAACGGTAATCAGAAACGGGAAGCAGGTGATCATAATTGCCAGCCCCGGCGCCAAGCTGAGCACCGTGATCAACAAGATCAGCTGAATGGTACGCGCCGATATCGAACCATCTTCTCCCAGCGACAGCGATACCTCTTGTGCGCTGGCGATAGAAGGCAGGAACAGTATGACCAGCCAAACAGCAAGGCGCATCAGCCAATCCCGTTCTGCAAATCCGAAATCTCGGTGAGCCGCACGGCCAATTGCCCGGGCTGATCGCCTTCCATCTCTTCCAGGACGCCGCGCGCGACAAGTTGGTCGCCGACATACAAATCCACCGGATCCTCGATCCGTTTGTCCAGCGTGAGAACAGCGTTTTCGCCCATGTTCAGCAGATCCCGGATCAATGGACGTGCGCGCCCAACCGAGACAGTCACCTCGATCGGAACCGCTTCGAAGGGGTTGGTTTTCTCTGGTTTGGGAGATTGAAGGTCACTCATTTGACAAAGCCTCTTTTGCTTCAAACAGATATGCGTCGAAAGCCCCGGCAATGGCGTCGATCAAGGCACTGCAATCTACCTCGCGTCGTGCAATGCCCACCTGCAGATTGGCCTGCCCAGGGTTCAGGGCCGGGTCTTCCAAGACCCGCGGCGCAGGTGTCAGACCCTGCGGCAACAGGGCTTCGATCTGGGCACATGACCCGGTTGGGACGTTCAGTTGAATCGGCTGGCCGATCTGCTCGCCCGCCATCTCCGTCAGCTGTTCGGCAAGACGGATGGCGAAACCACGCTCGATAGTCTGGGGCAATACGGTTTCGACAAGACTTTGGAACAGGGGTTCCAGCGACAGCGTCATCCTGGTCAGCGCTTCTTGATAGGTGAAGGACAGATCGGACAAGGTAGCGGCCAGATCCGAGCCTATCTGGTCCCGCCCCTGATCCTGAGCGTGAACCGCATCGTCCCAGCCTGCGCCATAACCCTTTTCAAACGCGGCCAGCCTCTGCTCTTCCAGCGCCTCTTCGTCCAGAAGATGTACCGCGCCGCCGCCCGCATGCAGCGTGAAATCTTCGAGGAGATGAGCAATAGACATCACACTTTCTCCTCGCTCTCCTCAAGCCAACTGCGCAGAATCTCAACCGTCTCCTCCTGCTTGTCGCCGATCATGGCGCGCAACCGGTCTACGGCCTCGTCCCCCGGCGCGCTGGCAAGTGCGGGCACAGCTGGCTGCGATGAATCCGACAGAGCGGCAAAGTCCTGCGAATCGCCGGTTGCAATCTCGCCTGTCAGAAGCGGGGCATCGGCCTCTGGTCGCGCTGGCGCGGGCAGTATGGCCTGGGTCGCGGCGCTGTTCGCCAGAATTGGGCGTATGACAAACAGTCCCAGCACAAGGGATACAAGCGCCAGAACCGCCATCTGGACCAACGACATCGCATCCAGATGAATGCCCGACCAGATGGAAGCCGCCGCCAGCGTTCCCTGCGGTTCAACCACAGGCAGGTCCAGCGACTTCAACGTGATCACGTCGCCCCGCTCTGCATCGAAACCCACCGCTGAGGCCACCAATTCCTGAAGCGCATCCAGTTCAGGCTGCGGCATGGGCACAAAGGTCTCGGAGCCGTCGGCACCGGCCACACGCGCTCCGCTCACCAGAACCGCAACTGTGAGCCGCTTGATGGCACCCGGTGCGCGATGCACCTCAAGTTCAGTCTCGGATACCTCGTAATTCACCCGCTCACGGGTCTGCGTCGCATTCGAATTTGATTCATCTCCGCCGCTACCGTCGCCATCCGGCAGGTTCGATGCAACGGTCACATCCGCAGATTGGTTACGGGCGCTGTCCGAGCGTTCTTCGATATCCGTGCTGATCGCTACGCGGCCCTTGGGGTCAAAACGACGTTCACGGATCAATTCGGTTTCCGTCACCGTGTCGACGCTTACCTCAACCACCGCATTGCCCGCACCGACACGGGCCTCAATCAGTCGCAAGACCCGGTCGCGCAATTGCCGCGCCTTATCATCGGCGGTGTCCGATGCAACGGCGGCCTCCTGCGCCCCGATTACAGAACCATTCGAATCGATCACTGCAACGTTCTCAGGGGCGAGCCCGCTGACCGCCGAAGCCACAAGAAACCGAATCGCCTTGGCCTGGTCCCCGGTGATCTGAGCACCGGACGGCACCAGATAAACCGAGGCGGTCGGCTCGATGCTGCGCTGAAACGGGTTCGCCGAGCCGTTGGCAATGTGCACCCGCGCCTGACTGACATGCGGGCTACCAACTATCGTGCGGGCCAGTTCGCCTTCTTTCGCGCGCCAATAGGCGGCATCGAACATCTGCGAGGTGGTCCCGAAACCGCTGAGAGAGTCCAGCAATTCGTACCCCCGATTGCCGTTAGCGGGCAGGCCTTCGCTTGCCAAAGTCATCCGCAATTCGTCCCGTTGCGCGCCAGGTACATAGATCGACCCGCCGCGTATCTCATAGGTCACACCGCGCTGGTCCAACGCCCGCACGATGTCACCGGCAGCCCCACTTTCAAGCCCGGCGTAAAGCAGGGTCATGGATGGCGCGGTCACGATGCGCGACATCGCAAGAACGCCCAGAAAGACCAGCACAACGGCCCCGGCCACGATGATTTGTTTGCGCCTGTCCAAATTTGCCCAGACAGTTCCGATCTGCTGCACGCTTACCTCCGACTCACCGACATTCTGTTCGGCTCAGCCCTTGTTTGGACGATTGCCCTTAACAATCGGTTAGTCCCTGCGGGGTTATGAAACTTCCAGAGCGAATGAATGGAGACGTCATGACCGACGCGGCAGAAGACTCGGCACAAGCCACTCAGAAGTCAGGGAAAAAGGGGTTGGTACTTGGCGTGATTCTGGCGATCGCGGGTGGCGTTGGCGGCTACCTGGTAACGGCTTCGGGCCTGTTGCCATTTGGCGCCAAGGAAATGGCGAAAGAAGCAGAAAAATCAGACAAAGGACCCGAAGCAAAGGCCCTTCCGGACGTCCTCTTTGTCGATCTGGCGCCGGTCATTGTGTCGGTCAATGCTGGCGATTCGCGGCATCTGAAATTCCACGCACAGCTTGAGGTCAATGCAAGCTACGCCGCTGATGTCGAAAAGATGAAACCGCGAATCATGGATGTTCTGAACAGCTATCTGCGCGCCGTCGATCTGTCTGACCTTGAAGATTCGCTCGCCCTGATGCGCATCCGCGGCCACCTGTTGCGGCGCATCGGAATCGTCACCGGCGAAGGCCGTGTGCGGGATGTTTTGGTCATGGAATTCGTACTGAACTAGGAGGCGAAGTTGGAGCTGGTTGCCGATATTCTGCTGGTCGCAGGCGCGCTTGGGGCGGGGCTGTATTGCTTTGTCCTTGCACGCAGGCTGCGGCGATTTACCGATCTGGAGAAAGGTGTGGGCGGGGCCGTGTCGGTCTTGTCCGCGCAGGCGGATGAACTGCGGAAGTCCTTGGACAACGCGCGCGCCGCATCGGACGACTCTGGCGTGACGTTGCGCGATCTGACCGAACGTGCCGAAACGGTCGCGCAAAGATTGGAACTGATGATGGCCTCGATGCACGACGTGGTGCCCGAGCCGCCGGTTGAGAAATCAGACACCCATGTGCAGCAGACCGAAAAAGAGCGTACACCCAGTCCCAAGGACGAAGAACCTGGGGCTACGGTTGAAGATCACGCCGATCCTGCAGACGGGGTTGAGGCACCTGAAGATACCCAACCGACCCAGCCCAAGCCCGAAGGTTTGATGTTCTTTCGCCATGCACGCCCGCCCGGCGGAGCGATGCAATGACGCGTCGCGCGGCAAAACCCAAGGCCACACGTGAACGCAGTGGCGTGCTGACCGTGATCTCTCTGCTGATGATCGGGTCGGCAATAATCCGGATTGGGCTTGAGGCTGGTCCGGCGTTGGCACGCAGCGCTGAACCTGATCAGACAACGGCCGAAAAAACCGCGTTGACTGGTCCTGAAGCCTCTGATTTACAACGGCTTTTGACTGAGTTGTTGCGACGCGCAGAAGACTTGGACCGGCGCGAAGCAGCCATTGTTGACCGGGAACACGCGTTGGGCATCGCAGACGAAGCGATCGAGGTACGTCTGTCGCTGCTGCAAGAGGCAGAGGAATCGCTGCGCGAAACGGTAGCCATCGCCGAAAAAGCTGCAGAAAATGATCTGACGCAGCTGACGGACGTGTATCAGAACATGAAACCAAAGGATGCGGCCGCTCTGTTTGAAACGATGGATGCGGTATTTGCGGCCGGCTTCTTATCGCGCATGCCGCCAGATGCGGCCGCAAACGTGATGGCCGGACTCAGCCCCGAGGCAGCCTACACAATCAGCGTCGTCATGGCTGGCCGCAACGCCCGCGCGCCGCAGGAGTAACTGCTATGCGCCAAACCCTTCCTAACTTCGGAGATCACTCATGATCGGGATCATTGGAATTGCCGTTATCTTCGTCATGGTGTTCGGCGGCTATCTGGCCGCAGGCGGAAAAATGACCATCATCCTGAAATCATTGCCGTTTGAGATGATGATGATCGGGGGTGCCGCCGTTGGGGCGTTTCTGATCAGCAACGATATGGGCGGCATCAAACACACGATCAAAGACATGGCCAAGGTGTTCAAGGGACCGAAATGGAAGCCCGAAGACTATCGTGATCTCTTGTGTCTGCTGTTCTCTCTGATCCGGATCGCGCGCGCGAATCCGGTCGAGGTCGAACAGCATATCGAAGAGCCCGAAACCTCTTCTCTGTTTTCGGCCTATCCCAGAATTCAGGCCGATAAAGAGGCGGTAGATCTGATCTGCGATACGATGCGTTCAGCCTCGATGAACTACGACGATCCACATCAGGTCGAAGAAGTGCTTGAAAAACGGATGGAAGCGAACTTTCACCACGCCATGCATTCCAGCCATGCGCTTCAGACTGTTGCGGATGGTTTGCCAGCACTCGGGATTGTTGCGGCGGTTCTGGGGGTGATCAAGACCATGGGCTCGATCGATCAACCGCCCGAGGTGCTGGGCAAACTGATCGGCGGGGCCTTGGTCGGTACCTTTCTGGGCGTCTTTCTTGCTTATGGGCTGGTTGGACCGTTCGCCGGCAAGTTGAAAGCGGTGGTTGAAGAAGACAATCATTTCTACCAGCTGATCAAAGAGGTGCTGGTTGCCAATCTGCACAACCACAACGCCGCGATGTGCATCGAGGTTGGGCGTCAAAACACACCAACACACAATCGCCCGGGTTTTTCCGAATTGGAAGAGGCTCTGAAAGAACTCAAGCAGGCAGCCGCATGATACGTCTCATCATCCTGGTTCTCTGCGCTTGTGCATCCGGTGCGGCAGCACAGGGTCTGCCCGTACGCACTGGCGAGCATGAAGGCTATACCCGGCTGGTGGTTCAGGTTCCGCAAGGAACCGACTGGACGCTGCTCCAACGCCAGAACGGTGCGCAGCTGAGCGTTGCCATTGACGACGTGACTTTTGATACGCGATCTGCATTTGACCGATTGTCCGGGAACAGGCTGCAGGCGCTGACGCAATTGCAAGCGGGCGGCGCGCTTGACATGGCATTCGGTTGCGACTGTGTCGCGACGGCTTTCTTGCACCGGCAAACGATGGTGGTTATCGACATCGCTCCGGGCAAATACACGCCAAAGCTCGCAACGCCGCCTGCTTTGCCCTTGCCGTCATCTGAGCAAAACGCTTTGCCTGCGGAAATCCCCGCCAACGGGCTGGCACTGCCACTGCTGGAGCTGAACCAGAGGGGGTACGAAGATCAGCTGATATCACGGATTCTGCAGGGTGCCGACCGAGAGGTCGTCGACCTGACATTGGCTGGCGTTGGGCAAAGACCATCAACGCCTGTCGGCCCGGTGCGCGCGACAGAGCTGTCGATGCCGAATCTTCAACTGCGCTCGGTACTGGATGGCGTACGTGGGTTAGAGGCGCTGGAGCTGCCAAAGTTTGATATGCGCAAGGAATGTATCACCGACAGCGATCTCGGGTTTGAGACGTGGTCCGACGCAGATACTCCATTTGCTGCGCAGGTCTCGGATCAGCGTATCGCTTTGTACCGGGAATTTGACAAGATTGATACCGCGCACGCACTCAAGCTGGCCCGACTGTATCTGTATCATGGCTTCGGTTCAGAGGCGTTGCAGGTCCTAAAACTGCTTCCGCGCAGTCCCGCCGAGAAAGAACAGCTCGCGACAATCGCGCATGTATTGGACGGCTTTACCGCACCTGCCACACATGCCTTCGCAGGCCAGCAGCGGTGTGCAGGAACAACAGCGCTATGGGCTCTTATGGCAGAGGGAAGACTGGAAGAGGACGCGAATCTGGATGCTATTGAACAGAGCTTTGGTCAGCTTCCACGACACTTGCGGCGCCAGTTGGGGGCGAGAGTATCCGAGATTTTGGTCGCGGCAGGAAAACTGGAAGCCTCGCGGCGTATACTGCGCGCAGTCGAACGGGTTGTTGACGCGCCCACGGCGGATCTGACTCTGGCCAAGGCTGAAATAGCCGCCGCAGCCGGTAACGACGAGGCTACCGAAAAGCTTTTGTCGGACACCGTCTTGGCAACCAACACCACAGAGGCCCCGCTGGCGCTGGCCCGGTTGATTGAGAAACGCTGGGCAGATCGCGGGGCTGTTTCCCTGGCGGACCTTGACCTTGCAGCCGGATACGCCCGCCAGCTGCGCCGCTCGGATCTGGGGCCGATGATGGCCCGGGCACACGTGCTTGCGCTTGCGCTTACAAATGAATTTGACCAGGCCTTGAGCCGTTTGGAAAGCGCGGCGGGCACCTCAGAATGGCAGCGTACGCGGGATCAGGTTCTGCAACTTCTGGCCGAAAGAGCCGACGACATCACCTTCTTGCGCTATACGTTTGCGATACCGGACGAGACCTCCGATGGCATGACGGTGGAGACGGCGGCTCTGCTTGCAAAACGCTTAGCCAATCTGGGTTTCTCCGCACCTGCGCAGGCGCTGGCTGGACGACCAGAGGATCGGACACAACGTCTGGACAGGGCGCGCATCCGGGCACATGCAGCTTTGCTGGACGACAGACCGCATCAGGCGCTGCTGGAAATCGCCGAGGATGCTTCAGACGAGGCGCAGCAGCTGCGCGCACGGGCGATGTCGCAGACCGATGACTATTCGGAAGCGGCGCGGTTGTTGCGCGCGATTGGGGATGATGCCGCGGCGGACCGGTTTGTTTGGTTGGCCGGAAATTCAGAAGACCAGCCTGACCCCTCGACGGTCTTTGGAAAGATCGGTGCGCTCAGCGTGCAATTGGGGCGACCCGCAGACAGACAACCGGAAAAGCCGCTGGCGGATGCGACGACGTTACTGCAAGACAGCCAGACCACAAGGGCACAGATTGCAGAGCTTCTGGAACACGTCCGAGGTAACAGCAAAGACTGACCTTGAGCCGATTGCAGCTTGGAACGAAAGGTAGCGTGATCATGGGCCCAAGGCTCAGCCTTCTAGATCCAATTCACCCCTGCAACGGAGGTGGATCATAAAGCAGTTCGGCAAGATCAGAAAAGCGAGACGCGGGTCGGTCAAGCGTAAGAATGGCAGCGCAAATCCGATCCGCACGTTGCTCACCAATTACAGGGGCAGCGAATGCAGTGTATTTGTCGATGATCTCATCCCGGCTGAGGGGCGAGTCCGGGCCTCCTCGGGCATTCAGATCACCTGATTGAAAACAGCGACCATCCGAAATCTCAATCTCCACATCGGCCCATCGGCCTTGCGGGAAGCGCTCGCAATGTCGTTCGGTCTCGGCGACACTGATCCGATTCATCACCCCGATCACGGCCGGGTCCAACAACCCAATCCCCGAGATGTGTTCAACCCCGATCCGCCCATGTACCGCCTGAACGGCAACCGCAAAAGGGAGAGAATACTGCGCCTGAGACGTAGTGTCGGGCAGGTCTGCGAACAATCTGACCGCTTCGGTGAAGCTGCTGACGCGGATTGCAGTGATCTGATCATGAGACAGGTTTTGCTGTTGCATGATCAGCCGGACCCCGTCGATCGCGGCATGGGCCCAACGGCAGATGGGGTAGGGTTTGATATATTGCTGTTCAGTTTGCCAAACCTGACCCAGATCCGCCCAGAACGATGCGGCACCGTCGGCCTCGACAGTGAGCGCGGGTGCGCCGATAAAACCGCGTTCCGCCAGCACCGCGGCGGATAGACCAACCAACGCGCCCCAGCCAGATCCATCGTGCAGCATTGTGGGGTTTGCGATCTCGCGCATCATCTGACTGCGCGGGCCGTGGTATTCCGCTATCCCGAACGCCTGCCGAAGCTGATCGGGCGTTTGGCGTCGCAAACGCGCGGCCATCGCGGCCACCCCCAACGCATTCCACGCGCCAGAGGTATGATAATCGCTGACCGACGCATGCAAAGCCAGACCGGCCCGCCCGGCCACTTCATATCCAGTGATCAGCGCCGCCAGTGCCTGTGGGCCGCTCAGATCAGGGCAGTTTTCGGCTAAGGCTGCCAATGCCGGAACAACTGCCACGCCGATATGGCCCTTGACCGGATTAAACCCGTCATGCGCATCAAGGTTGTCGGTCTGCGTCGCCGTCGCATAGGCCGCACCAGCAACACTGACGCGGCGACCATCAAACAACATGCGCGCACTGTGCGCCGGGTCCGAACTGGCATAGAGCAAGGCTGCCGTATCCCGCGCAATCACCCCGGCCTCCATTGGACCGGCGGCTATCAGGACACCCAAGGTATCCAGCAACAACAGCGCGGCGACCGACCGGGTGGAGGCGGGCATGTCCTCGGATGCCCGATCCAGCGTGAAAGCGGCAACCCTGTCGAAGGTCTGGGTCATTGGGCGGGTTCCTGCGCCATCGGCTGCTTGTCGCGCAGGCGCGCGCCGGTGGGATCAAAGGGCGGACAATCAAGAATCCGGGCCTTGTGCGGACGGCCCAGGATGTAGATCTCAACCGTATCGCCCGGGGTCGCAACGTTTGGATCAGCAAAACCCAGCGCCAGAGATCGATCAACCCAATACCCATAGGCGCCCGAAGTAACGCGACCAACCGGAGTACCATCCGGCTTGAATATCGGCTCGCCTCCGCTGGCATCGGCAAGCACGGTCTCGACCTCGAAGATAGAAAGTACCTCGCGCGCGGCGTTGTCCTTGATCGCGAGATAGGCGTCCTTGTGCAGGAAATCCTTGTCGAGCTTGATCAGGCGATCCAGTCCAACCTCCTGCGGCCAGTATTCCTGCGCGTATTCCCGACCCCACGAACCATAGCCCTTTTCAACGCGCAGCGATCCCAGCGCGCGACCACCTACGGGACCTCCGCCAAGCTGTCCTGCGGCCTCCAAAAGCGCAGAATAGAGCCTGATTTGGTCGGTTGCGGCGCAATGCAGTTCCCAACCAAGGTCTCCGGTAAAGCTGACGCGAATGGCAAGACAGGTGACACCCGCCACATCGATCGTCGCCGAGCGCATGAAGCGGAACGCCTCGTTCGACAAATCCGCGTTGCTGAGACGCTGCAGCAGATCACGCGCCCTGGGCCCTGCAACGTTGAACCCTGCAATGCGGTCGGTCGCGACCTCAAAGGTCGTATCCGTGGGTAGATCGACCATGTTGAAAAAGCGTTGATGATAGCGTTCGGCCATGCCAGAGCCGATCATCATGTATTCATTTTCAGCAACCATCGTGATTGTGAAATCACCAGCCACTCCCCCGCGCACCGAAATCAGAGGAGTAAGGCAGGATCGCCCAATCTGGTTGGGTACATGGTTCGCCACCAGTTGATTCAACCAATCACGCGCACCGGGACCCTTGATCGCATAGTTCGCGAAGTTCGAGATATCGATCACGCCAACTGCCTCGCGCAGCATCCGGGCCTCGCGACCGACGGGCCCCCACCAGTTCTGGCGGGCAAAGCCAGTCGTTTCAGTGGTGCCGGGCTGATCAGCAAACCACAGGGGGTGTTCCCAGCCACAGTTCAGGCCAAAGACGGCGCCCATGTCCTTTTGCATCTCATAAGCGGGTCTGACACGGGCAGGTCGGCCTGCGCTGCGTTCTTCGTTCGGGAAATGGATGGCAAAGCGGTGCGTGTAAACGTCTTCGACTCGCGCCTTGGTGAACGCTTTGTCCGCCCAATCACCGAAACGCGCGAGATCCCAGGCAAACATATCGTATTGCGGCTCACCCTCGATCATCCACTGGGCTGAAAGTAAGCCCAGCCCGCCCGATTGCGAAAAGCCCGGAATGATCCCTGTACAGCAGAAGTAGTTTCGCAATTCCGGCACGGGCCCCCAAATCGCATTTGAATCGGGCGACCAGATCATCGGGCCGTTGATGACCCGTTTAACCCCGGCAGTCGCGGCCACCGGAACGCGTTCCGTGGCGCGGATGACGTTTTCCATGATGCGGTCCAGATCGTCCGGAAACAGATCATGCGCAAAATCGAGCGGCGTGCCGTTTTCGGCCCAGAACCGCATGTCTTTCTCATAGGCCCCGATCAGCAGCCCGTTGCCTTCCTGCCGGAAGTAATACTCGCCATCACGATCAGCGATTGACGGCAGACGGCGGCCAAGATTTGCGACCGCGTCAATGGATTCGGTGACGAAGTACTGATGCTCGGTTGGTTGCAAGGGCAGTTCGATCCCCGCCATCGCGGCCACCTCACGACCCCACAGACCGCCCGCATTCACCACCCATTGGGTGCGAATATCACCCTTTTCGGTACGGACAATCCACGAGCCGTCGGGCTGTGATTCAGTCCCTATCACGGGGCAAAACCGCTCGATAGCCGCGCCCATAGCGCGCGCTCCGGCGGCGTAGGCGTGGGTTACACCGGATGGGTCGACATTGCCGCCATCGGGTTCGAACATGATGCAACGGATGTCTTCAAACTGCGCCAGCGGGTGCAGCACTTTGGCTTCTTCACGGCTGATCTCGTAAAAGTTCAGGCCGTAAAACCGCGCCTTGGCCTCTTGCAGACGCAGCTGGTGCTCGCGATCTTCGGTCTGCGCCAGATAGAGCGAACCGGATTGAAAGACACCACAACCCTGCCCGGTTTCCTTCTCAAGCTCTTTGTACAGGTTCATCGTATAGTGCTGGATGCGGGTAATGTTGTTGTTGTCGTGCAAGCCATGAATATTGGCCGCCGCATGCCAGGTTGAGCCGCTGGTCAGCTCATCACGTTCCAGCAACACAACATCGGTCCAGCCAAGCTTGGCCAGATGGTACAGGATCGAGCAGCCGACCAGCCCCCCGCCGATCACCACGGCCTGCGCATGGGTTTTCATGACTGTGCTCTCCTCATGCAATCGTCACCCATCTGAAAGTCAGCCACAGGAGCGGCACAGGAGATGCTCTGTTCCCGACGCAAAATGTCGCTAATGCGTGGCAAAGCGGCGGAAACGAGCCCGGCATAGGCAGATCACCGCCGGTCTGTGCCCTGCGCGCGCGGTCGTGAGCATCTGTGTATTGAAATGAGACGCCGTGATTCTTTGATTATCGGTAAGGCGCAGAAAAACACGCCAAACAGGTCGAAAAGCGATGGGACAGGCTGACTCAAACGATGGTGAAAACCGAGCGGGTCAGTGGAAATCTTGAAAAAGTTCCTAAAATGTTCTATATTTGTTCCGCAAAGTTGTCGAAGGCGGAACGGAGGTATTCGAGCTATGACCAATGCTGCCCGTCAAAGCTGGTACGACGCACCCAGCAACGATTACCATATGCTGCCTGTCACGGACCGGCAGATGCGCTATGCCCGCGCGATTGCAAGGCAATCCGCGCTGGAGATCCCGGTTGAGGCGCAACGCGATCGCAAGTTGCTGTCAGACTGGATTTCAGCGAACAAACCGCATGACCCGTCGCCCTTTGCCAATTATCCCACCGGCAAGCAGGTGGCCTTTGCCGAGCGCATCTCGCGCAGCAAACGCCGCCCGATCCCGTCCGAGTGTTTTCGGGACAAGCAGATGATGTCACGCTGGATTGATCAGAACAAATAGGACCGCATCATTTGCTGTGGTTGCGTGCATAAAGCGCGACCGCGGCAGCGACGAACAGGCCCAGCAGGATATAGCCCGTGACCGCCTCGGCCACGGCCAACCCACGGCAGAGGCCGGTTGGCGACATATCGCCGTAGCCGACCGTGGTGAAGGTGACATACGAGAAATACAGGATATCGGCTGGACCTTTGGCACCGATCACGCAGTGATCTTTGTAGCCGAACGCGCCATAGACCGCGGCGAACAGGAACGGCACGACCTGAATGAACGACACCCCCATCAGGAACAGCAATCGGCGGGGGGACTTCACCTGCGTCATGTAATACCAGGCCTGTGACGCGATCCAGATCAGCAGGCCGACCGAGGCCAGCGTGCCGATAGTGTCGCCCGCGGTGGCCTCGTTCAGACGCGAAAGGCCATACCACGCGAGGAAACTGGTCAGAACCAGACCCAGCGCCGCCAGCAGGGTCGATTTCCACTCTTCCAGAGTGCGGGGATCGTGAGTCATGGGTGCTCCATCCATCAGGCCTGTGCGCATCATCCGGTTTCCGGCACGTCCCGCAAGCGGAATTCAGCGAGAGCCCAGATGATCCTCGCCCCGCGCGCGGGCCAGCTGGATCTGCTTTTGCCGCTCGCGAAAGCGCCTCTTGTCGGCCTCCGAGGTCTCATTGATGCACTGATGGCAGGACACGCCGTGTTCATATTCCGGGCGTTTCATATCCTCGGGCAGGATGGGACGGCGGCAGCCATGGCACAGTTTATGCGGCCCTTCAGCCAGCCCGTGGCCAACAGAGACGCGGTTGTCGAACACAAAACACTCGCCCTGCCAGGTGCTGTCCTCGGGCGGCATGTCTTCCAGATAGCGCAGGATACCGCCTTTCAGGTGATAAACATCCTCGACTCCCTGCCCCAGCAGGTAGTTGGTGGATTTCTCGCACCGGATGCCACCGGTGCAGAACATGGCGACACGTTTGTTGTGAAAACGGTCCTTGTTCTGCTCCCACCAGGCGGGGAAATCGCGAAAACTGGCTGTATTAGGGTCTATTGCACCCTCGAACGTGCCGATTGCCACCTCGTAGTCGTTGCGGGTGTCGATCACCACCACATCATCCGACCGGATCAGGTCGTTCCAATCCTCCGGCTCGACATAGTTGCCGACGCTGGCGCGCGGATCGACGTCGGGCTGGCCCATCGTCACGATCTCTTTCTTCAGGCGGACCTTCATCTTGCCAAACGGGGGATGGTCCGAGGTCGCCTCTTTCCAGTCCAGATCGGCGCAGCCCGGCAGCGCGCGGATATGGGCCAGCACCGCATCGATCCCGGCGCGGGGGCCTGCGATGGTGCCGTTGATCCCCTCGCCCGCCAGCAGCAGCGTGCCCTTGACGGACTCAGCCCGGCACAGGTCCAACAGGGCGGGGCGCAGCGCATCAGGGTCTGGAAAGCGCGTAAAATGATAGAGGGCAGCGATGGTGTACATGGGCGCGATCTAATGCCCCGCGCAAAAACACGCAAGACACCGCATTGACGCCCCCTGCCTCAGCCCATACCGATAAGGCAGTTTAAGGAGGCCCCCCAATGTCCCACGCCCTGCTCGTTATCGATGTTCAGAACGATTTCTGCCCCGGCGGCGCGCTGGCCGTGCCCGGAGGGGATGAGATCGTCGCGCCGATCAATGCGCTGATGAGTGATTTCGACGCCGTGATCCTCACACAGGACTGGCACCCGGCGGGGCATTCGTCGTTCGCCAGCGCGCATCCGGGCAAGGCCCCGTTCGAGCTGACGCAGATGCCCTATGGTCCACAGGTTCTGTGGCCCGACCATTGTGTGCAGGGCACCGACGGCGCGGCGTTCCACCCCGACCTGCGCACAGACGGAGACCTGATCATCCGCAAGGGCTTTCGCAACGCCATCGACAGCTACTCAGCTTTTTTCGAGAATGATCAGTCCACCCCCACCGGCCTCAAGGGCTATCTTGAGACGCGCGGGATCAGCCGCCTGACACTGGTCGGGCTCGCCACGGATTTCTGCGTGCATTTTTCAGCCGTGGATGCAGCGCGGCTGGGCTTTGACGTCTCGGTCAGGACCGACCTGTGCCGCGCCATCGACATGGACGGCTCGCTGGAAGCTGCCAAAGAGGCGATGCGCAGCGCCGGAGTCGCTCTGATCTAAGGCGTCGCGCCCTTCTCGGCCAGATATTTCAGCACCGCAAACAGGATCACCGCCAGACCCAGCGCAAAGCCGATACGCCCCACAACCGTGCGGCGTTCGGGTGGCTCGACTGCGGGCCTTGTCGGCTGCACCGGGCGCGGTTGTTCCTTAGCCGGTGCCGTGCCCGGTTTTGCAGCACGAACGTGGTTCAGAAACTGGTGAAAATCGAACTCTCCGCTATATTCACCCTGCACGCCCATGTTGCGGATATTTGCAAACAGCCGTTTCAGGATCAGATCGCGATCCACCATATCCTCAGGCGCATAATAGCCGCGCGCGGCATCCCCCTCGCGCGTGTCCAGACTGAACCCGGATTCCAGAAAAATCCTGCGTATCTTCGGCGACGCAGCCCGCAGCGCATCCGCAGTCTTCACATCCCGGAACAGCGCCCGTACCGGAGGCCGCCCCGTCACCGCAGTATGGCCATGTTCCGGATCGTGCTGATCCGGCGCGATCGCCACTATGTCAAAATCGTACTCGAGACCCATTCACTACATTCAACCTTCTCTTCCATCCCCTCCCCTCACTAAAACGTGAGGGTTACTCATAATATGCCCTGAATGTGTTCAGTCATAGGCATTGTTACCAATCCTGCGACTCTTGCCAATCAGCGCGCTGATTGATCTAACAACGGAAATCGCAGGAGGTCCCCATGGTCGACATCGCGACGCGGGTCTACAATCATAAATGGAAGATCGACCCAATTGTGCGGTCATTGATCGATACCGACTTCTACAAACTACTGATGTGTCAGTCAGTGTTTCGCAATAAGCCCCAAACAGACGTGGTTTTTTCGCTGATCAACCGGTCGAATCACGTGCCTTTGGCCCGTTTGATCGATGAAGGCGAGCTGCGCGAGCAGTTGGATCATATCCGCTCGCTCAGCCTCAGCCGGGGGGAAAGCACGTGGCTCAGGGGCAATACGTTCTATGGCAAACGGCAGATGTTCCGCCCCGATTTCATGGAATGGTTCGAGGATCTGCGCCTGCCGCCCTATCATCTGGAACGTAAGGGCGACCAGTATGAGCTAACCTTTGAAGGCAAGTGGCACGAGGTCATGCTGTGGGAAATCCCGGCGCTTGCGGTGTTGATGGAGCTGCGGTCACGCGCGGTTCTGAACGACATGCGCCGGTTCGAGCTGCAGGTGCTCTATGCCCGCGCGATGACCCGTGTGTGGGAGAAGATCGCGCAGCTACGTTCAATCGATGGGCTGGGGATTGCGGATTTCGGCACAAGGCGGCGGCATTCCTTCTTGTGGCAAGACTGGTGCGTGCAGGCGATGATCGAGGGGCTGGGCCCCGCCTTCACCGGCACGTCCAACTGCCTGATCGCGATGCGGCGCGAGGTTGAGGCCATCGGCACCAACGCGCATGAACTGCCCATGGTCTATTCCGCGCTGGCCGTGGATGACGCCGCGCTGGCGCAGGCCCCGTATGATGTTCTCAGCGACTGGCACGACGAACATGACGGCAATCTGCGCATCATCCTGCCCGACACATACGGCACGCAAGGTTTCCTGGACCGCGCGCCGGATTGGCTGGCGGGTTGGACCGGCATTCGCATCGACAGCGGCGATCCCGCCGCCGGGGCTGAGGTGGCGATTGACTGGTGGAACTCGCGCGGCGAGGACCCCAGGCAGAAGCGCATCATTTTCTCGGATGGGCTGGACGTCGACAAAATTCGCGAGTTGCACGCCCAGTTTGCGGGACGGGTCAATGTCTCGTTCGGTTGGGGCACGCTGCTGACCAATGACTTTCGCGGGCTGGTGCCCGATGACGCGCTGGCTCCGTTCTCGCTGGTGTGCAAGGCGGTCTCGGCCAATGGGCGACCGACGGTGAAGCTGTCGGACAACCCCGAAAAAGCGATGGGCCCGGCGGACCAGATCGCGCGGTATAAGCGGGTCTTTGGCGTGGGTGCGCAAGAGGCCATCGAAGTGATCGTCTAGCCGTGATAGGCGGCTACTGTCTTTAGCTGCGAAAAGCCATAAAGCGCCTCGAAGCCTTTCTCGCGGCCATGGCCGGATTTGCCGACGCCGCCAAAGGGCAACTCAACGCCGCCCCCCGCGCCATAGTTGTTGATGAACACCTGCCCCGCGTGCAACGCCTTGGCCAGCCGCATCTGCCGCGCGCCATCGCGGGTCCAGATGCTAGCCACAAGGCCGTATTCGGTCGAATTGGCTATGGTTAGAGCCTGTTCTTCGATGTCAAACGGAATCAGGACCTGAACCGGGCCAAAAATCTCGTCCTGCGCCAGACAGTGATCGGGCGGAACATCGGCGAACAAGGTGGGTTGCACATAGGCCCCGTTTTCAGGCGCATCCTCAACGATCTGCCCCTGCGCAGCGATGGTCAGGTCGCGGCCTTTGTCCAGAAACCCGCCGACAATCTGCCGCTGCCGGTCAGAGATCAGCGGCCCCACGCGCAAATCCTGCATCGCCGGTCCGACAGTCAGTTGATCATAGGCCTCGGCCATGCGGGATTTGACCTGCTCATAGACACCACGCTGCACCAGAATTCGCGATGAGGCTGAGCAGGTCTGGCCCGCATTCTGAATGCCCGCATTCACCAGAAACGGCAGCGCCGCGTCCAGATCCGCATCGTCAAACACCAGTTGCGGGGATTTCCCGCCCAGTTCCAGCGTCACTGGCACCACATTGCGCCCCGCCGCCTGCTGGACCAAAGCGCCCGTCGCGACCGAACCTGTGAAAGAGATATGGTTCACGCCCGGATGCCCCGACAGCGCCGCGCCCGCCTCACTCCCCAGACCGGGCACCACGTTCAGCGCACCATCTGGCAGTCCGGCCTCGACCGCCAGATGCGCGAAGGCCAAGGCGGTCAGGCAGGCCTCTTCGGCGGGTTTCAAAACGCAGGCATTGCCCATCGCCAGCGCCGCCCCGACCGAGCGGCCAATGATCTGCATCGGATAATTCCAAGGCACGATGTGGCCTGTCACCCCATGCGGTTCGCGCAAGGTATAGACGGTGTAGCCCTCCAGATAAGGGATCGTCTCACCCATCACCTTATCCGCCGCGCCGCCGTAGAACTCGCAATACCGCGCCAGCGCCACCGCATCGGCGCGGGCCTGAGTGAGCGGCTTGCCCACATCCGCCGCCTCAAGCGCGGCAAGGTCTTCCACCCGATCCAGCACCAACTGGCCCAGACGCGTCAGGATGCGGCCCCGCTCCAGCGCGCTCATGCGCCCCCAATCGCCGTTCAGGGCCGTTCGGGCCGCTTTGACGGCCGCATCGATATCGGGCGCCATGCCGCGTGCGATCTGACATATCCCGGCTCCATCCGAAGGGTTGATCAGCGGCAGGGTCTCGCCGCCGACCGCCGGCCCCCAACGTCCTCCGATCAGGCAGAGGGTGGGATCAAACCATGGCTGCTGGGTCATTTTGGCCTCCATACAGTCTCTAACAAGGGCGATTAGGCCACACTGAGCTCGATATCGGGCAATCGCGGGGCGGCGGCAATCAGCGTTTGGGTGTAGGGGTGTTGTGGGTTCGAAAAGACCTGACCGGTTTCCCCCTGCTCCACGATCTTACCCGATTGCATCACCAGCACCCGGTCGGTGATGGTGCGTACGACACTCAGGTCGTGACTGATGAACAGATAGGTCAGCGTGTAGGCTTCGCAAAGTTCGGCCAGCAGGTCCAGGATTTGCGCCCGAACCGAAACGTCGAGCGCCGAGACCGCCTCGTCAAACAGGATCAGTTCGGGGCGGATGATCAGGGCGCGGGCGATGGCGATGCGCTGCCGCTGCCCGCCCGAGAATTCGTGGATATACTTGCCGGCATCGTCGGGGCTGAGCCCAACGGCGGTCAGCATCTCGGCGATGCGGTCCTGCCGCTCGGACCCGGTGGGCGCCGTATCCAGCAGGTGAAACGGTTCAGTGACAAGCCGCGCAACCCGATGGCGCGGATTGAAGCTGCCATAAGGGTCCTGAAACACCACCTGCATCTTGCGCCGTACCGCCAGATTGGGTTTGTGGCCCGAGAAAACCGGCTGGTCGTCCAGCAGGATCTGGCCAGATTGCACCTCTTCCAAACCCAAAATCGCCCGTGTTAGGGTCGATTTTCCGCAACCGGACTCTCCGACCAAACCCAAACGCTCCCCGCGATTGAGGGCGAAGCTGACGCCATCGACCGCCCTATGCTGGCGCGGCGCATCAAACAGCCCTTTACGGGGCAGCCGATAGTCCCGCACGACCCCGGAAACCTCGAGAAGCGGGCGGGACCCTGCAGGTTCCGGCAGGGTGACCTGATGGCCCGAGGCCTCGAACAGCATGCGGGTATAGGGGTGCTGCATGTTCTTCAACAAGTCTTGGGTCGGGCCGCTTTCCACCACTTCACCGTGTCGCATAACCGCGATTTCATCGGCCATATCGGCAACTACAGCCAGATCATGAGTGATCATCAGCAGACCCATGTCATATTCCCGTACCAATCCTTTCAGCAGGTCCAGAATCTGCGCCTGCGTGGTCACGTCCAGCGCTGTGGTCGGCTCATCCGCGATCAGAAGTTTCGGGCGCAAGGCAATGGCCATTGCGATGACCACCCGCTGACGCTGGCCGCCAGACAACTCGTGCGGATAGCGGCTGAGGGGAAAGCGATCGGGGGGGAGCCCCACGCGCGACAGAACCTCTTGGGCACGGGTACGGGCCTGAGCGGGGGGCATGGCCTTGTGGATCAGAATGGTCTCCATCACCTGATCGCCGATGGTTTTGACGGGGTTGAGCGCCGTCATTGGTTCCTGAAACACCATCCCCACCGCGGCACCACGCAGGGCGCACATCTGAGGCTCGGGACGGTCTAGCAGGTCCTGCCCGTCCAATTGAACCATGCCCTGTGCCACAGCCCCGTTTGGTAGAAGCTGCATCGCCGCCAGCGCGGTCATGGATTTGCCCGAGCCACTTTCCCCCGTCACGGCAACGATCTGACCCGGGTCGATGGACAGATTGACCCGCTTCAGGATCGACACGCCATGAATGGCCAGCGAGAGGTTTTTGATGCGCAACAAACTCATACCCGCGCCACCCTGATCCTCGGGTCCAGCCAATCGCGCAGCCCGTCGCCCAACAGGTTCAGACCCAGCACCGTAACGATGATCGCAAACCCCGGAATCAGAGCCAAATGCGGGGCAAAACTGACCATCGTCTGCGCATCGGCCAGCATTCGGCCCCAGCTGGGCGTAGGCGGTTGCGCGCCAAGGCCGACATAGGACAAGCCAGCCTCGGCCAGTATCCCCAGCGAGAACTGGATGGTGCCCTGCACGATCAGCAAGTTGGCGACATTGGGCAAGATATGTTCCGCCGAAATCCGCGCGGCCCCTTTGCCCGCGACACGGGCGGCGAGGATGAACTCACGCTCCCACAGCGACAGCGCGGCACCTCGGGTGATGCGGGCGAAGACCGGGATGTTGAAGATGCCGATGGCGATGATCGCGTTGATCGCCCCGGCCCCGAACACTGCAGTGATCAGGATAGCGATGACCAGCGAGGGGAAGGCAAAGACCAGATCATTGCCGCGCATGATCAATTCATCCAGCCAGGACCCCTTGCGCGCCGCAGCGGTCAGGCCAAGGGGCACCCCCAGCGCCATCCCGATGCCCACGGCAACAAGGGCGACCGCGATCGATGTCCGCGCACCCACCATGATCATCGAGAACATATCGCGCCCGAAATGATCCGTCCCGAACCAGTGCTGCGCATTCGGAGGTTGCAGTTTTTCAGGAATGTTCAGCGCCGCGTGATCGTAGGGCGTCCAGACAAACGAAACCAGCGCCGCAAGCACCACCAGCGACGACAGCGCCGCGCCCAGGATCAGGTTGCGGCTCATGTGCGGCTCCTGAGGCGGGGGTCCACGGCGGCGTAGGCCAGATCGACAAGGAAGTTCACGGTGATCACGGCAAAGACCAGCAGCATGACCACGCTTTCGACCACGATCAGATCGCGGGCCGAGATCGCCTGAAACACCAGCCGTCCCAAACCGGGCAGGTAAAACACCTGCTCAATGATGATCGAGCCCGCCAGCAGGAAGGAAAACTGCAACCCGATGATGGTGAGCACCGGGATCAGCGCGTTGCGCACCCCGTGCCGCCATAACGCCTGACGGGGCGACAGACCCTTGGCACGGGCGGTGCGCATGAAATCCTCACCCAGAATGTCCAAAAGGGCCGAGCGCATGACCCGCGCAAGGATCGCCGCCTGAGGCAGAGCCAGCGCAATGGCGGGCAGGGTCAGGGAATGCAGACCGGTCCAGAAGCCATCGTCCCAGCCTGCGAACCCTCCGGCGTTGAACCAGCGCAGATTGATGGCAAAGATCAGCACCAGCATCATGGCGAACCAGAAATTGGGCACGGCAATGCCCAGCTGGGTTGCGCCCATCACCGCTACGTCGCCCGGTCTGCCCCGCCTTGCAGCGGCGTAGATCCCGGCCGGAAAGGCGATCAGGGTCGACAGGGTCAGCGCATACAGCGCCAGCGGCAGCGACACCCAGAGCCGATCCGCGACCATCTGCGCCACCGGCGTGCGATAGGTGTAAGAGGTGCCGAAGTCCCCCACCAGCATGCCACCGACCCAGTTGAAGTACCGCTCAACCTTCGACGCATCGAGGCCCAGCTCAGCCCGCAGCGCAGCCAGCGTATCCTCTTGCGCGTTCACCCCCAGCATGAAGGCAGCCGGATCGCCCGGCGCTACCTCGATCACCGCAAAGATGACGACCGAGGCGACGGCCAGACTCAGGACCAGCGAGAATAGGCGTTTGAGGGTATAGCGTAGCATTGGTAACAGGTTAAGTGTCTGACCCGCGCGGGTGCAACAGCTAGTTGTAAGCTTGCCGCTGCTCTCGGATCAGGTCGATCGCGCAAACTGAAAGCTGAGAAGCCTGTGGGCTGTCACTCAGCCAGTCCTCATTTGTTTCCGTCCGCGCAAGTGTCGCTCGGCGCAGAACCATCAGTCGCGCGCGGGGGCTGCGCAAAAACTCATCCTGCGGAATGATCGCTTCCAAGGGGCTGTCGATACGGATGACCTCAAAATACCCGCCGGACAGGGCGAGGAACGCAAAAGCGCAAGCCGGGGCGGCGTCCCCACAATGGTCGCTGCAAAGCTGTGCGATCGGTTGGGTCGCCTCAGACGTCATCAACCAGTTTTCCACTGCCGGGCGCCACGGGTTTTCTGGCGACAGATCGCCATATCCAAGCCCCAACGCCAATACGCCCGCCATCGCCAAAGCCGGGTCCGAGTCTGCCTCAACAGGGTCAGGCTGGATATGACGCAACGCGGCCAGACCATCACCGCGCGGCTCGGGCTGGGCCGTCAGGTAAGTCAAAAAGGGTTTCAGATCCTGCATGACGGCGGGGTCAGACAAAAGCCCCGCGCGCATATCGGCATCGCCATAAAGGGCAACGATACGGGTAGGGTAATCCGTCGCCTGATGCTCGCCCAGCGCATTCAGGCGCGCAATCAGATCAGGGTCAGGCTCGGGTCTTTTGGCGGCCAGCAAAGACTGCGCCAAGGGGTTCCCCCCCCTCGGCTTCAGCTTTCAGCCACGAGCGCCCGAACGTGCTCCAATCCTTTTGGCGGAACAGTTCACGCGACTGCGCGGGCTCCAGAGACAGCCGGAAAGGCGACGGGCCGAGATCCGAGGTTTCGATCCGAGCCAGAAGCAGGCGCGCCTGCACATCACCTTCAACCGCCAGTTCAGCCAGCAAGGGCAAAGACTGCGCATCGTCGCCATCAAGCCACAAAGAGACGGCCCGCTCTAAAGGCGTATCGGCACGCGCGATTGATACGCTGATCGCCAGCGTTGCAATCATCAGCGCCGCGAAAATAGATCGGGCCATATGTGGGCCTCCTGCCCGCTTTGTGCGGCCTATTCGGACCAGCTGATCTGGGTCAGGTCAATGGCCGCGGTCGGAGCGTTCTCCCACAGGCCCTGCACGCCCGCCTTGGCAACCCCCAGCTTGGCCAGTTGGAACAGGTAGCCGTTGACATAATCATCCGAGATCACCCGTTGTGCGTCCCCCATCAGGCGAGTGCGCTCATCCGGGTCAGTGGTTGTATTCAGCAGCTCCATCAGCGCCTGAAAATCGGTGCTGTCATACTGAAAGTAATAGTCGGGCCGGGCGTAGATACCGATATCCATCGGCTCGGTGTGGCTGACGATCGTGAGGCCGAAATCCTTGCCCTTGAAGACCGACTCCAGCCATTGTGCCCATTCGACGTTGATGATCTCGGCGGTGATACCGACCTCGGCCAGTTGCGCGGCGATGATCTCGCCCCCACGGCGGGCGTAAGAGGGCGGCGGCAGGTGCAAGGTGGTTTCGAACCCGTTTTCGAATCCCGCATCCGCCAGCAGCGCCTTGGCCTTTTCCGGGTCATAGGCAGATGTCCCGGTCAGATCGACGTAAGCCGGGTTGTGGGGGGCAAAATGCGTGCCGATGGGCGTGCCATAGCCAAACATCGCTCCGTCGATGATGGCCTGTCGGTCAATCGCATGAGCCAAGGCCTGCCGCACGCGAATATCGTCATAGGGTGGCTGTTTGTTATTGGTCGACAGGATCGTTTCCCCCTCGGTCGATCCGACAAGAACCTGAAAACGCGGATCAGCCTCGAACTGGGGGAGGTTCTCGGGCGCAGGGAAATTGTCGAACACATCCACATCCTCGGCCATCATAGCGGCGAAGGCGGCGGTAGGGTCAGAGATGAACTTGAACGTTGCAGTCTCTAACGCGGGCTGATCCCCCCAATAATCGGGGTTGCGGTTCAGCGTGATGCTGTCGCCCTGCACCCAATCGCCAAAGGTGAAGGCACCAGTGCCAATGGGGTTGGTCTTGATGTTCTCGATGCTCTCGGATGCAACGATCACCGCGTCGCCCCATGCGAGGTTGAACAGCAGATTCCCGTTGGGTTCAGACAGCGTAAGCTTGACGGTCAGCGGGTCCACCACCTCGACCGTCTCGATCCCGGCGAACAGTGCCTTTTGCGCATTGGCGCTGTCCTCGGCCCGGGCGCGGTCCAGGCTGAACTTGACGTCCTCGGCATCCATCGCGGTGCCGTCATGGAAGGTCACACCATCGCGCAGCTTGAAGGTATAGACCGTGCCATCCTCGGAAATCTCCCAGCTTTCGGCCAGCCCGGGCACCACCGAACCATCGCCCATGAACCGGGTCATACCCTCGAAGATATTGGTGTAAACCACCGAATCGATCGCCTGCGCGGCGGCGCTGGTCGGGTCCAGATGCGGCGGCTCAAGCTGCATCGCGATGGTGATATCCGACTTTGCCAACGCCTGCGACGCCAGCAGCGACGCACCCAGCGCAAGGGCCGAGGCCAATGTCCGAACCGATTGCATTCCCATAAGTTTCACTCCCCACTGTAAAAGCTGGCCCGCTGATTGCGGATCGTTCTGAGACCAATCTCCCTTTAAACCTTGGGTCAATCAAGGAATTGTTCGCGCAACCGGGGTTTCTTCGCCCCTATCCGATCTGCTATCCCGCGCTGCAACATGAACCCGCGAGGAGCGAGCATGAGCGCCACGGCCCGCAAAAAAGCCCCGAATGCCGAGGATATCCGCGCCCGGAAGGGCACGGACCCGCTGGTTTCGCTGACCGCCTATACCACGCCGATGGCCCGGCTGATGGATGCGCATTGCGACTTTGTTCTGGTCGGCGACAGCGTCGGGATGGTGCTGCACGGGCTGACCTCGACGCTTGGGGTGACGATGGAGATGATGATCCTGCACGGTCAGGCCGTCGCCCGCGGGCTTGAAACTGCGATGATGGTCATCGACATGCCCTTCGCCAGTTACGAGCACGACCCGGCGCAGGCTTTCCGCAACGCGGCCCGGCTGATGTCGGAAACCGGCGCGGGCGCGGTCAAGCTGGAAGGCGGCGTTGAAATGGCCGAGACCATCCGCTTTCTCGTCAAACGCGGCATTCCGGTGATGGCCCATATCGGACTGACGCCGCAATCGATCAACACGCTGGGTGGCTACAAGGTGCAGGGCCGCGAGGAACAAGCCGAGGCCGTGCTGGCCGACGCCCACGCGGTGGCTGAGGCGGGAGCGTTTTCGCTTGTGTTAGAGAAGATTCCACAAGGCTTGGCGGACCGGATCACGCGTGAGGTTCCAATCCCAACCATCGGTATCGGGGCGTCGGTGGGATGCGACGGTCAGATTCTGGTGGTGGACGACATGCTGGGCTTTTTCACCGCGTTCAAACCGAAATTCGTCAAGCGATACGCCGATCTCGGGTCGCAGGCCGAAGCAGCCATCGCCGAATACGCTGCCGAGGTCCGTGCCCGCAGCTTCCCGGCCGATGAACACGTTTTTGCGGATCAGGCTCCCGCGAAAGGCACCAAATCATGAGTGCGCCGATCCTGCGCACGTTGTCTGACCTGCGCGCGCTGACAAGCACATGGCGTCGCGACGGCGAGACCATCGGCGTGGTCCCGACCATGGGGGCTTTACATAAGGGGCATCTGTCTCTGGTCGAGGCTGTCAAGGTCGGCACGGATCGGGTGATCGTCACGATCTTTGTGAACCCCAAGCAGTTCAACAATCCCGAAGATCTGGCAAACTACCCGCGCACCGAACATGAAGACGCCCAAAAGCTGGCCCCGCATCAGGTGGATGCGATCTATGTCCCTGACCCGGATGAAATCTACCCGCAGGGCTTTGCCACCACCGTCTCGGTCGCGGGTCTGACCGATGTGATGGAAGGCGAATTCCGCCCCGGCCATTTCGACGGCGTGGCCACGGTGGTCGCCAAGCTGTTCCTGCAGACGCAGGCTGATCGAGCCTATTTCGGGGAAAAAGACTATCAGCAGTTGATGGTCGTGCGCCGCATGTCCCGCGATCTGGACATCCCAATCGAGGTGATCGGCTGCCCCACAGTGCGCGAGCCTTCGGGCCTTGCGATGTCATCGCGCAACCAAAGGCTCTCGGACGACGGGCTGCGGATTGCAGCCGAGAAACACCGCATCATGCGCGCCTTGGCCGAGGCGCTGACGCAGGGGGCCGCCTTCGACCCGCTCGCTGCGCAGGCGCGGACTGATCTGCTGTCGGCGGGGTTCGCGGATGTGGAGTATATCCAGCTGCGCTGTGCTGACACGCTGGAGCCGTTGACCCATGCCAACCGCCCCGCCCGCCTGTTTGTGGCGGCCTGGGCAGATGGCGTGCGGCTGATCGACAACCTGCCCGTCTGACGGGCGCAATTCCCCTCTGGCAGTTCCGGCAATGTTTGCGCTAAAGTCCCGCAAAACCAAAGCGGGAGGGGCGTAGGTATGACATATATTCTGGCAATCGATCAGGGCACGACGTCGTCACGCGCCATCCTGTTTGACGCTCAGATGCAGCGTGCAGGCACCGCGCAGCACGAATTTCCACAGCACTTCCCACAGGAAGGCTGGGTGGAGCATGACCCGGAAGACATCTGGAACAGCGTTCTGCAGGTTTGCCGCGAAGTGATTGCGACAACGGGCATCTCATCCGATCAGATCGCCGGGATCGGCATCACCAACCAGCGCGAAACCACCGTGGTCTGGGACCGCGCCACCGGCAAACCCATCCATAACGCCATCGTCTGGCAGGACCGCCGCACCGCCGAAATTTGCGCCCGCTACAAACAGGCCGGGTGCGAGGATGACGTGACCGCCCAGACCGGCCTGCTGCTGGACCCGTATTTCTCGGGCACCAAAGTGAAATGGCTGCTGGATACCGTCCCCGGGGCCCGCGAAAAGGCCGAGGCCGGAGAGTTGCTGTTCGGCACCATCGACAGTTTCCTGATCTGGCGCCTGACCGAAGGCCGGGTCCACGCGACCGATGCCACCAACGCTGCGCGGACCCTGCTGTTCGACATCCACAAAGGGGAATGGAGCGCAGAAATCTGCGACCTGCTGGGCGTACCCATGAGCCTGCTGCCAGAGGTGCAGGATTGCGCGTCGGATTTCGGAAATTCGACCCTATTTGGGGGAAATATCCCGATTCTCGGCGTTGCCGGGGATCAGCAAGCCGCCACCATCGGACAGGCCTGTTTTGAGCCCGGCATGATGAAATCCACATATGGCACCGGCTGTTTCGCGTTGCTGAATACAGGCACACAGCCGGTCATGTCGAAGAATCGGCTTTTGACCACGATTGCCTATCAACTGGACGGGCAGAAAACCTATGCGCTTGAGGGCTCGATCTTCATCGCCGGGGCCGCGGTGCAATGGTTGCGCGACGCGCTGCAGATCATCGAGTCGGCCCCGCAAAGCGGTGATCTGGCAGTGCAGGCCGACCCCAATCAGCATGTGGTTCTGGTGCCCGCCTTCACTGGCCTCGGCGCGCCTTATTGGAAGCCCGATTGCCGGGGTGCGATGTTCGGTCTGACCCGCAACTCGGGCCGGGCCGAGATCGCCCGTGCAACACTGGAAAGCATCGCCTTCCAGACCCGCGACCTGTGGCATGCGATGCAGGGCGACTGGGGGGCTGAGGCCGATGTCATTCTGCGCGTCGACGGCGGGATGAGCGCGTCCGATTGGACCATGCAGGGCTTGTCAAACATCCTTGGCGCACCGGTCGACCGCCCGGTGATGCAGGAAACCACCGCCCTAGGCGCTGCATGGCTGGCAGGGATGAAGGCCGGTGTTTATCCGGATCAGGCAGGTTTTGCCGCCACGTGGGATCTGGATCGCCGGTTTGAACCCGCAATGGCCGACGCGGATCGAGATGCCGCCTATGCGCGCTGGCAGAGGGCCGTTCAGGCGACCATGGCGTTTTAACTGTGGTCTTTCATCAGCCGCTGCTTTTGACGTGACCAGTCGCGCTTGGCCTGCGTCTCGCGCTTATCATGCAGCTTCTTGCCCTTGGCGATGCCGATCTTCAGCTTCGCCCGGCCCTTGTGGTTGAAATACAGAACCAGCGGCACCAGCGTCATGCCCTTGCGCTGGGTCGCATTCCACAGAGTCGACAATTCCTTGCGTGACACCAGCAGCTTGCGGCGGCGGCGTTCTTCGTGTTTGAAGACCTTCGCCTGCTCATAGGGCGCGATATAGCTGTTGATCAGCCATAGCTCGCCCTCGTCAACGCTGGCATAGCTTTCGGCAATATTCGATCCACCCGCGCGCAGGGATTTGACTTCGGACCCTTCCAGCACGATGCCACACTCGATATCGTCTTCGATCGCGTAATCGAAACGGGCACGCCTGTTATCGGCGATGACTTTGTAATTCGGGTCAGTCTTCTGCTTGGCCATGACGCGATGATCTATGCCGCTTGGCCGCGCCTTGCAAGACGGGCTTAGGAATTGGCCGAGATTATCAGGTCTGGCCCAAAGATCGTGTCGGCGTGATTGTGCAGGTAAATCTTGAGCCACGGGGTGAAGCGCGCGGGGTAGCGCCGGACCTCGGCCAGCAAGTCATGATAGTCGATCCAGCGAATCTCCATCACTTCGTCCGGATTAGGCTCGATTTTCAGCGGGCCGCGCACATGAGCGAGAAAGACGTCGACCACCTCGTTCTCGACCAGCCCGTTGCCGACATCCGCATGATATTCCAGCCGATGACGGTATTCGGGATAAAGCCCCGTGATCCCCAATTCTTCGCGCAGACGCCGCACCGCACAGGCCGAGGCGCTTTCCTTCCAATCAGGATGTGTACAGCAGGTGTTCGCCCACAGGCCCGGTGTGTGATATTTTCCCAGCGCCCGGCGCTGCAGCAAAATCTCGGTACCGCGCACCAGAAAAACCGACACCGCCTTGTGTTTCAGGCCCTTTTCATGCGCTTCCAGCTTATCGACGGGGGTCAGTTCACCCTCAACCCAGGCCGGGATCATGATGCCCATCTGTCGTCTCCTGTTGTCGGAAATCCGGCGCGGATCGCGTCACCGGTTTCTTACCAAATTGGCGCCAATCGGGCTTGGGTTCAATCGCACGAAAGGCCGCAGGGGGCTGCGGCCTTTTGCATCTGGTCCAAGGTTGCCTCCGGCGGATTACTCGCTGGATACGCTCACGAGGTAGGCATAGACGTCTTCGCCGCCCTTCTTCAGCCTGAAAGTCATTTTCGACTTGGCCGAGGTTTCGCCCAGATAATCCTTGAGGAACGCCTTGGGGTCCTGCGTGTAAGCGACAAAGGTCTCCTCATCCCAAACCAGACCGTTTTCACCGGCGGCGACGATGCTGTCGCCATATTTGAACCCTTCCACGGTCCCCGCAGTACGGCCCGCGATACCATACAGGTTCGGTCCGGTCTTGCCGCCCTTGACGATGACCTCACCGGCGGGATCGGCGATCAGGTGGCAGGATTTGCATTTGTTGAATTCCTTTTTGCCGGCTTCGGCATCGCCTTCGGCATAAGCAGGCAGGGCCAGCAGGCCGACAACAGCGGTGGCAAGGATACGATTCATAGCTTTTGCTCCGATACGAATTGGCTGCACCGAATGGACCGCCGGCACAGCCAAGAGTCAACGCGCAGATTGCCGCGCGCGGGCACTGTGTCACAGCCCGACTATGATCGTCCTTAACCTAAGTCATGTAGCTGCGACCAACAGGGCAGAAGATCGCCCGCGCAGGGGGTTGCCAGATAGATGGCCCGTGCAATCGCGCGCGCCAAGCAGACCGAGGCGGCATGGCCAATCATCGCCAATGCGTCAGGCTCAACCGCTCGCGCGCCGGTGCTGACCCCGAAAACGAGGTCTCCGTCCCCCGGCGTATGGGCGGGAACGATAGCACGGGCGATACCATCATGGGCGGCCATCGCCAACCGCTGGCATTGCGGTTTGGTCAGGGTTGCATCGGTTGCAACCACAGCAATGGTGGTGTTTGCACGGTCGGGCGGCGCGGGATGCATCATCTGTGCCTTGCGGCTGGTATGGGTGCGCCCAAGGCCCGACATGGGGTCTGGTCCAAGGCCGCCAAATTCAGCATCAATCTCGAACGGGGCCGCCCAGAAATGGCGGTCGCCTGTTGTGGTCACGCTGCCCAATGGGTTTGCCGCGACCAGAGCGCCAACTGTTGTACCGTCTTCAAGCACCAGCGAGGTCGATCCCAGCCCGCCCTTGTGCATCGCAGCCAAGGCTCCGGTGCCGGCCCCGGCGGTGCCCAGCTCAAATTGCTGTGAAGCCGCCCGGTAAGCCGCCCTGCCAAGGGCGCGATAGGGGTTCTCAGCCCAGTTCTTGTCGCCACCATTAAGCAGGTCGAACAGAATCGCACCCGGCACGATGGGAACGATGGCCGCGCCCACCGGAAACCCGCGCCCCTCAGCCCGCATTGCGTCCGACACGCCCGAACAGGCATCCAGCCCGAAGGCCGAGCCGCCAGAGAGCGCGATCGCGTCCACCCGATCGACCGATTTGTCAGGCGCGAGCAGGTCGGTTTCGCGCGTGCCTGGGGCGCCGCCCATGACATGCACCGAGGCGGTGAAAGGTTGCTCTGCGGTCAGCACAGTGGTGCCGGATTTCAGGCGTTCGTCCTGCGCGTTGCCGACCTTCAGGCCGGGGATATCGGTGATGAGGTTTCTGGGTCCGGGGGTCATGTTGGTTTCGGGGTTGAGCCGGGAAGCGCGCTGGCGCGCGCTGCCTCCGGCGGGGATATTTTTGGCCAGATGAAGGGGCGGATCAGATACAGCGGCCTCCGTCCACTTCGAGGGCTGTTCCGGTGATCATGCTGGCTTCGTCTGAGCAGAGGAACAGGGCCGCGTTGGCCATGTCTTCGGGCGTAGAGAAGCGGCCCAGCGGGATGGTCGACAGGAATTTGGCGCGGATTTCGGGCGTGTCTTCACCCATGAAGGATTTGAGTAGCGGGGTTTCGCCCGCTACCGGGCAGATGGCGTTGACGCGGACGCCTGCCGGGGCGAGTTCGACGGCCATGGTTTTTGTCGCGGTGATCATCCAGCCTTTGGAGGCATTGTACCAGTTCAGGTTCGGGCGCGGGGACAGGCCCGCCGTGGAGGCCACGTTCAGGATCGCACCTGCGCCGCGCGCTTTCATGTGCGGGACAAAGGCGCGCGCGGTGAGGTAGACGGACTTCATGTTCACGGTGAAGACGCGGTCGAAATCGTCCTCGCTGACGTCTTCCAGCGGCGTCGGCAGGTGGGTGACGCCTGCGTTGTTGACCAGAATGTCGAGCTGGCCAAAGGCGGCATGGGCTGCGTCGGCCATCGCCTGAACCGAGGCCCTGTCGCCCACATCCACCTGCTGCGCGATGGCGTTCGAGCCCAGCTGAGCGGCCATATCCTGCGCGGCGTCGCCGTTGATATCGGCGATCATCACACGGGCACCTTCGGTCAGGAATTTCTGCGCGATACCCGCCCCGAAACCAGACGCGCCGCCGGTGACGATTGCGGTTTTGCCCTCTAACCTCATGATCTTGCTCTCCCTTGCCGGGGTCAGACTAGCAAGGCCGCGCAAAGTTACCAGATTATTCTTCCGAGACTTTACCCCGCAGCGCCTTGACGTCCCCGCGTGCCTTTTTGGCCGCCAGCCGCCGTTTGACCGAGCCATAGGTCGGCTTGGTGGCGATCCTGCGCTTGGGTTTTACCAATGCGCGGGTGATCAGTTCGGCTAGCCGGGCACGGGCGATCTCGCGGTTGCGGGCCTGAGACCGGGTTTCCTCGCATTGGATGATGATCGCGCCATCTTTGGTCCAACGGCGACCGGCCAGACGTTTCAGCCGGTTCTTGACGGGATCGGGTAGCGACGGTGAGCGCGCGGCTTCGAACCGCAACTCAACGGCGGTTGAGACCTTGTTGACGTTCTGCCCGCCGGGGCCGGACGACCGCACAAAGCTTTCGGTCATTTCCCAGTCTTGCAGGATGATATCGTCGGTGATGCGCAACATGAGGCAGACCTTACCTGCCGCACGCGGAAACAAAAAGGGCCGCCCCGGCGGGACGGCCCTTCGAAAGTTCAGGAGGTCGGGTCGGTTAGATCAATCGACCAGCCGGGGCGAGCGCCCCACCAAGGGCTACCCTAGCAGGCAATCCCCCCGGTTGTTCCGACACCTCTCTCCAATCTCTTTCTCGACACTGGATCACCTCCTTTTCTATCTGTTGCGGTTGATAGGGATGGTGACACAAGATGCGCCATTCTCAAAGAACTTTTTTACGCAGGCTGTGCTGCGGTCAGGTGGGCGACGATCACCTTGAAGGGGATCAGGGCGATAAGCGCCAGCGACAGCTTCACCAACCAGTCCGCGAAGGCCAAGGTCACCCAGAGCGGGGCCATCGGGCCGGACAGCATGAAGGGCACGGGGTCCCACGCCCAGCTGATCGCTGCATCGGCGTTTGCACCAAAGAAGGTCACCGAGGCCGAGAAGGCCAGCGTAAAGAAGATCGCTGTGTCCAGCGCCGATCCGACCAGCGTCGAGATCAGCGGCGCGCGCCACCAGCGGCCACCGCGCATGGCATTGAAGACTGTGACATCAGTCAATTGCGCGATCAGGAAGGCGGTTCCCGAGGCAACCGCGATCCTCAGTGGCACAGCGGCGTAGGTAAATCCATCGCCCTGTAGCATGATCTGGCTGCCGATCAACGAGCAGATGATACCGGTGACGAATCCTGCGAACACGACCTTGCGGGCCGGGCCCACGCCATAGACGCGGTTCATGATATCGGTGACCAGAAAGGCCAGCGGATAGGTGAAAGCACCCCAAGTCAACAGCCCGTCAAGGATCAGGAACTGGACCAGAATGTTCGAGGCCACAACAATGGAGGCCATGGCAATGATGCCGGGAATAAAGCTGCGTTGCATTTCAGATGCCCGTTTTGTCAAGGTAGCGGCGACTTGGCCAAGGGACCGTCCCAAGGCAAGCCGTGCGTCTAGACCCTCAGCAGCGGTCTGTCAATCGGGCAGCAGATATTCCACCAACTCGGTGCGCTGCAGGGCCAGAAAGTTATCGTCCGAGATCATGGTGGCACGCAGCCGGCCCTGATCATCACGCCAGACCGACAGCCCCTCAAGATTGTCATGGAGGCCGGTGCCGGTTTCGAACAGAGTTTCCTCGGCGCGCGGTTCGTCGTCGAAAACTTGCCACCGACGCAGGCGGGATCGGAAACCTACCAGCGATACGGTGCGTTCAAGCAGGTATAGCCGCCCGTCCGGACCGAAATCAGCAGCGACAGGCAGGAATTTGCCCCGTGATGGCAGGACAAAGGGCGTGGACCAGCTCCGGCCATTCCAGCGATAGGCAGGGATGTCCCCCTGCGCGCTGCGGTTTTTCTCGGTGAAGGTATAGAGCCGCCCGCTTTTGTCGATGGCAAGTGCCTCGAACGAACCATTGGCGGCCAGATCCTTGAAAACCTTGGGGCGTGGCAGGACGCGGGCATGGGCTCCGGGTGCTGAATAATAGGCGACGCGGTGAACACCTTCGAATGAGATATAAAGCCCCCCACCCGGTGCAATCGCTATCCCCTCGGAATCGCCCACATAGCCTGGCAAGTCGCGCCCGGCGCTGGACAGCACCGGCCACTGTTCAACGTGCGTGATGCCCGTGATCTGATCACCCGTGCGCAAAATACGAGCCGAGAACAGACGGGCGCGGTCGCTGAGCGCGATCATGCGCGTGCCGTCCTGCGCGATATGCAGCGCAGAAAAACCGCCGAACCCTTCGGCATCCGAGCGCCATGTGAAGCTGCCCAGATGCGTCGCGGTTTTGACCTCCATCGCGGCCGCTGGCCCGGCCAGCAGCAGCGCGGCAATCAGTTGGATTGCAGAACGGCGGTGCATTGCTGGGGCAGATCGGCCAAACGGTACTCGCGGCGTTTCTTTGGCGGCGGGGCGTTCGGATCAGGCGGTGGTGGATTCAGGATGTTGTTCACCCATTCCTGCGCCTGCGCACAACCGTCACCCTTGGGCGGCGGATCCTGATTGACACAGCCTTGCGATCCGCGCGGACATTTCAAGCGCACGTGGAAGTGGTAGTGATGCCCCCACCACGGCCGGATTTTCCGTAGATAGCCCCGGTTGCCTTTCTCATCCTTGCACATCTGGACCTTGGCACCCGGAAACACAAAGATGCGCGCAACCCGCTTGTCCTTGGCCGCTTCGCGCAGCACCGCATGGTGCTGTTTGGTCCAGTTGCCGTTTACAAAAGCCCCGTTGGCGCGGCGCAGGGAAATCGAAGAGATATTCTCGCGGGCTTTCCGCGACAGGCGCATGTTGTCGCCGGGCAGCATCCAGATATCGATATCAAGCCCGAGTTGATGGGACCGATGCCCCGAGGTCATCGGACCGCCCCTCGGCTGGCTGATATCGCCGATATAGAGACCATTCCACCCCGGCTGTTTCGCGGCAAAGCGGCTGAGGTCCTGCACATAGTCAATCGCCTCGGGATGCCCCCAGTTGCGGTTGCGCGACAGGCGCATCGCCTGCCAAGTGGGGCCGGTCTCGGGCAATTGCACAGACCCGGCGGCACATCCGCGCGAGTAACTGCCGAAAGCCGCCGGTTTTTGCTGAGACGCGACTTTCTGCGACCCGAACAACTGCTTGGCCAGGGGCTGAGCCGTTGCCATGCCTGCCCATATCATTGCGGCCAGAACGGCCAGAAAACGTAGTAAAATCATCTGCTCTGATCCCCTTCCGGTTTCACCCAGCGCATCAGGACTAGGCCCAGAATAAACAATCCGATGATCGGCGACACCCCTAGTCTTGCGCTACCGGTCACAGTTGTTGCCACTCCGATCAACAACGGCGCTGCAAAGGCCGTCGCCCGGCCCGACAGACCATAGAGCCCGAAGCTTTCGACCGGAGCATCCGGGTCGGTATGGCGCACCATCATCGAGCGGCTGGCCGATTGCAGAACACCACCCATGCCGCCGATCAGGACGCCACAGCCAAAGAAGACCATATCCGGCAGGGCCGAGCCTTCGGGCAGCGCAATGCCGTAGATCTGCGTCCTATCCATCGAAACAACGGTGAGGCAGACGAAGATCAGCACCCAGATCGCAATCAGAATCACAGGTTTAGGGCCGTATTTGCGGTCCATCTTGCCACCAATCCACGCAAAGATCGCCGAGGCCAGAACGCTGACAATTCCGAAGACGCCGATCTTGATCAGGTCCCACTCCAGCACCAGACGTGCGTAGACACCACCAAAGCTGTAGAGCCCGTTCAACGCATCGCGATAAAACATCGATGAACCCAAATAGGTCGCCAGACTGACCCGGTGACGCAGGTCCGAGATGGATTTTCCCAGCAGGCGCAATGCATCGCCCACGGATCCATGTCTGCCGCTGCTCGGATCATCGCGCACCCACAGGAAGTAAGGCACCATGAACAGGATGAACCATACGGCCGTAAACGGACCGACGAACCGCGTACCTTCTTGCGCGGCAGCATCAAGCCCGAAAACAGGGTCTATCCCGATCAAAGTCCTGCCGTTGGGCTGTTCGACGAACAGCGTCAGCATGATCGCCAACGAGATCAGACCGCCGAAATAACCAAAGGCGAAACCAGACCCCGAAATCTCTCCCACTTCATTGTCATCCCCAAGTTCGGGAAGCTGCGAGTTGATGAAGATCAGCGCGTATTCGGCCCCAACAAAACCCAACCCGAAGGCCGACAGCATCAACCACATATTCGAGCCATCGGGCATCGTGTACCAAAGGGCAGCTGAGCCCACCGCGTACATGACCGAAAACCCGAAAATCCAAGGAATGCGCCGCCCCGAGACATCCGCCATCGCACCCAGAAACGGGGCGCCGAAAGCGATGATCAGCCCTGTGATGGTCAGACAGTTTGCCCAGACGGTCTGCGCGCGCGCAGCGGCAGCATCGGCGTCCAGACCAGCACCCGAGAAATAGCCCGCAGCCACCCCGGCAAAATAGGGGCCAAAGACGAAGGTCACCAAGAGCGAATGATAAGGCTGACTGGCCCAGTCGAAAAACCACCAGCCCCAAATGCGCTTGCGCTTGGAAATCTCTGCCATGACTGCCCCTGCTTATTGTTGCATTCATAAGACGAGGCTTTCAGACGATGCGCAAGCGCTGAGTGCACCGCACTTGCTCTTTGCCGCCGCGACGCTTAGGTCTCAGGCAATCGAAGAACGGAGTGCCCATGCTGTCGCTGATCCAAATCCTTTTGCTGATCCTGGACATTGTCTGGTTCATCATCCTGGCCCATGTGATCATGAGCTGGCTGATCAACTTCCAGGTGCTTAACTTGAACCAACAGCTTGTGGCGCAAATCTGGTACGGGCTGAATCGTTTGTTAGAGCCTATTTATGGCCCGATCCGCAGGGTTCTACCCAATATGGGCGGGCTGGACCTGACACCTCTGGTGGTGCTGATCGCGGTCTATGCGCTGCGGATCATCCTGATCAACAATATGGTCTATTTCGTCTGACCTCTTGTTCACCGAATCTTAGTATGTGATGGTCCTGTCTTAAGAGCAGATAAACCTTAATACAGGGCCACCCCGCAGATGTTCGACTCCGCACCCTTGTTGCGAGACGTCTTTGGATTCGACGCCTTCCGTCCCGGGCAGGAGGAGATTGTCGATGCCGTGACGGTGGGTGAAAACGTGCTGGCGATCATGCCTACGGGTGGCGGTAAATCCCTTTGTTTTCAATTGCCCGCGCTGCTGCGCGACGGGGTGACGGTGGTCATTTCACCTCTGATCGCCCTGATGCGCGATCAGGTGCGCGGATTGCAGGAAGCCGGGGTTGAGGCTGGCGCGTTGACCTCGGGCAACACCCCCGAAGAAACCGACGCGGTGTGGGAGGCATTGGAGGCCGGGCGGCTCAAACTGCTTTACATGGCCCCGGAACGGCTGGCCACCGGGTCCGCCTTGGGCATGCTGCGCCGGATCAATGTCAGCCTGATCGCCGTCGATGAGGCCCATTGCGTCAGCCAATGGGGCCATGATTTTCGACCCGACTATCTGCGGATCGGAGAGTTGCGGCGCGCGCTGAACGTGCCTCTGGCTGCGTTTACGGCCACGGCAGACGCCGAAACGCAGGACGAGATTGTCGAGAAACTGTTCGACGGCACCGCGCCTCGGAAATTCCTGCGCGGGTTCGACCGTCCCAACATCCATCTGGCCTTTGCCGCCAAGGACGGGCCGCGCAAACAGATCCTCGATTTCGCCGCCGCCCGCAAAGGGCAATCCGGCATCGTCTATTGCGGCACCCGCAACAAGACCGAGGTGCTGGCGCAGGCTCTGCGGGCCGAGGGCCATTCTGCCTGCCACTATCACGGCGGCATGGACCCCGAAGACCGGCGCATTGTCGAAACCCGCTTTGCGCGCGAGGACGGGCTGATCGTGGTGGCCACCGTCGCCTTCGGCATGGGCATCGACAAGCCCGATATCCGCTGGGTCGCCCATGCGGACCTGCCGAAATCCATCGAGGCCTATTATCAGGAAATCGGCCGCGCTGGTCGCGATGGAGGTCCCGCCGAAACCCTGACCCTGTTTGGACCCGATGACATCCGCCTGCGCCGGTCTCAGATTGACGAAGGCCTTGCCCCGCCCGAACGCCGCATGGCCGATCACGCGCGGCTGAACGCGCTGTTGGGGTTGGCCGAAGCGCTGGTCTGTCGCCGCCAGAACCTGCTGGGCTATTTCGGCGAACAGGCCGAGCCCTGCGGTAAATGCGATCTGTGCGATACGCCACCCGAGGTGTTCGATGGCACCACGCCCGTCCGCATGGCTCTGTCCGCAATCCTGCGCACCGAGGAATGGTTCGGCGCGGGCCACCTGATCGATATCCTGCTGGGCAATGAAACTGACAAAATCCACGCCCGCCGCCATGATGCGCTGCCCACCTATGGCATCGGCAAGGACTGGTCACGCGCGCAATGGCAGGCGATCTTCCGGCAGATGATGGGACACGATCTGGTCCGCCCCGACCCCGACCGCCACGGCGCGTTGCGCATGACCGAGGCCGCCAAACCGATCCTGAAGGGCGCGGCGCAGATCGATCTGCGCAAGGACACGATACGCAAAGCCACCCGCCGCCCTGCGGTCAAGGCGATGGTCGCCGAAGAGGACGCGCCACTGCTGTCGGCGCTCAAAGCTAAACGCCGTGCCTTGGCGGAAACGCAGCGGGTTCCGGCCTATGTCATCTTCCCCGATCGCACCCTGATCGAAATGGCCGAGAAGCGCCCGGTGACGCTGGACGAGATGGCTCGGATCGGCGGCGTAGGCGCAAAGAAACTGGAACGCTATGGCGATACCTTCCTTGAGGTGATCGCCGGAGAGGCCGAGGCCCTGCACCCCGCCCGCCGTAAGCTGGCCGGTCGCGAACAAGGCGAGATCTATGATCAGTTGCTGGCCGTTCAGAACGATCTGGCGCGTGGGCCAGACGGGATCGACAAGCCTTTGACCTGCTCGGCCTCGCAACTGGCCAAGGTGGCGCAAATGCGCCCGGATGACGCGCGCGGGATCGAACAAGTTTTGGGCGATCGCCGTCACGAAAGGTTTGGCGCCGCCTTTCTGGACGTGCTGCGGCAAGCGGGCTAGATACCGATCATCAGGCAAGGAACGAGGGCGGATATGCTGGTAGTGATTTCCCCGGCCAAGCGGCTGGACTGGGCCGAGCGCGATGTTGAGTTGACGCAACCTGATTTTCAGGATGATGCGATCCGGTTGTCTAAAACCGCCCGCAATCTGACGCTCGGCGATCTGAAAAAGCTGATGGACCTGAGCGACGACTTGGCCCGTCTAAACCGCGATCGTTACCGCGCTTTTGTCGAAGCGCCGGACGCAGAGGCGACCCGCCCAGCCGCTCTGGCCTTTGCGGGCGACACCTATCAGGGGCTCGAGGCGGCCTCGTTGGATGCGGATGAAATGGCCTGGGCGCAGGATCATCTGCGCATTTTGTCGGGGCTTTATGGTGTGTTGCGTCCGCTGGACGCGATCCAGCCCTATCGGCTTGAGATGGGCAGCAGGCTGAAAACCCGCCGCGGCAAGAATCTTTATGAATACTGGCGTGATCAACTGAGCAAGGCGTTGAATGCGCAGGCCGCAGAGGTCGGTTCGGATATTTTGATCAACTGCGCCAGCCAGGAGTATTTCGGCGCGGTTGACCTCAAAGCGCTGAAATTGCGTGTAATCACGCCTGTGTTCATGGAGGACACAGGCGGCACCCCTAAAATTGTCAGCTTCTTCGCCAAGAAAGCGCGCGGTGCGATGGCGCGGTACGTGATTCAGCACCGGTTAACCGATCCTGCGGGTTTGCTGGAGTTCGACACGGGGGGATACGCCTATCGGCCCGACCTGTCTGAGGATAACAAGCCCGTATTTGTGCGTCCTTACAGCGCTTAGAAGCAGTCGGCCTTTTTCAGTTTGGCGGAGGCAGGAGCGAGGGGCCAGCCCCTCGCGCTCCCCGGGATATTTTTGGCCAGATGAAGAGCAGATCCCGCTTTCTGTTTCAGGACCGTATTACACCGGGCCCACGGGTTCCGCCTGTTCAGTCACCGGCTGAGCGCCATCCGGGTGATGCTGGTGGATCATCTGATGGATCAGGTTTTTGTGTAGAGGCTTGGTCAAATAGTGGTCCAGCCCTGCTGCCAGGATGCTCTGGTCGTCGCCCGCCATGGCGTGCGCTGTCAGCGCCACGATGGGGACGCGGCGGCCCGTCCCGATCTCGCGGCGGCGGATTTCGATGGTCGCCTCTTTGCCATCCATCTTGGGCATCGAGATATCCATGAAGATCAGATCCGGATTGAATTCCGTATGAGCCTCAACCGCCTCTAAACCGTTCGAGACAAATTTCAGGTCGATCTTCAGATCTTTCATCATCTTCCTCAGGATCAGTTGGTTGGTTCTGTTATCCTCGGCGGCGAGGACGCGCATCCGCCGGTGGCTTTGTGGAGGCGGCGGTAGATCGGTTCGTACAGTCTCGGGCGGTTCGTCCTGCGGTCTGAAACCCGGTGCGCCGAGGTCAAGCAGGCGGCAGTAGAGCTCAGCCCGCGGGATGGGTTTTTGCAAGACGCCGTCGATCAGGTGTCGGGCCGGATCAGCGTGCAGGACGCCGGGATTGGCTGACATCAAGATGATCGGTACATCGTTCCAGCCCTTCTCGCGCAGGGTGCTCGCCAGCTCCAGCCCCTCCATATCCGGAAGGTCATGGTCGCATAGGATCAAATCCAAGGTATCGTCGACCAGCGACAGTGCCTCATGGCCGTTGCTGCAGACCGATACGCGCGATCCAAGCCGCCCGAGTTGCTTGGTCAGAATGGCACGGTTTACCGCGAGATCTTCGACCACCAGCACATGGCGCAAGCACCCTTCGAGATCGGGCGGCGTGGGTTGAGGGCCCTCTGCCGTGGGCAGGGAGATACGAAACCCGAAACACGACCCCTTCCCCAGCTCGCTTTCAACCCAGACACTGCCGCCCATCATGCTGATCAGGCGTTTGGTAATGGCAAGCCCCAGTCCGGTCCCTTCGAACTGGCGGTTCTGGGCGTCCTCGACCTGATTGAATTCTCCAAAAATATGGGCCACCTTGTCCGCTTCGATACCTATGCCTGTGTCTTCGATGGCCACATGGATATCGCAGCTGTTGGCGTTCGTGTCGGGGACGCCGGTGACGCGGATCAGTACGTGACCTTCGGCGGTGAACTTGACCGCATTGCCCACCAGATTTGTCAGAACCTGCCGGATGCGTCCGGGATCGCCGACAAAGAGTGTGGGCAGGAATAGGTCATAATCCACCAACAGGGTCAGCCCCTTGTCGCGTACGCTGGGCTGTAGCAACATCGCCACCTCGAGGATGCAGCGTTCCAGATCGAATTGCTCGGGGTGCAGGGTCAGCTTGTCGGCCTCGATCTTGGAATAGTCCAGCACGTCGTTGATGATGACCAGCAGCGCCTCGCCCGAGTTGCGGATCGTGCTGAGATAGAGCCTTTGTTCCTCGTTCAGCGGGGTTTCGGTCAACAGCTCGGTCATGCCGACAATGCCATTCATGGGCGTGCGAATCTCGTGGCTCATGTTGGCGAGGAAAGCTGATTTAGCACGATTTGCGGCCTCAGCGCGCTCACGAGCGGCTGTCAGCTCGGCCTCATGCCGAACCGATGCGGTGATGTTCAGCGCAAGGCTCAGCACGTCGCCGCCATGGCCGCGCTGGTCGATCAGCCGAACATACTGCCCGTTCCACAGTTGGATCACTTCGGGATCCGGATGCGTTTGCGTCCATCGGTCCAGCATGCGGGCGCGCCAGTCACTCATGGACTCGGTGCCGATATCAACGATTCCCTCATGGGTCAGGATTTCCAGAATACGCCCATAGGTGATACCCGGCGCGACCTCCTCGAGCCCGTCAAACACGCTGAGATACGCGGCGTTGGCACCAACCAGCGCGTTGTTCCCATCAAAAAAGGCAAAGCCGTCAGGGATGGTCTGGATCGAGTGCCAGAGTCGACGCTCGGCAACTTCGACCTTTGCGTTGGCGGCGGTCAGGTCGGATTTGACCTTTTCATTCTCGACGCGCACCGTCGCGACCTCAGCCTGCGTTTCATCAATCTGACGGGTCAGGGCAATAGCGTGGCGGCCCAGTTTGCGATTGGCCGCAGAAAGCTCGGCCTGTTTTTGCTGCAACAGGCGTTCAGTGGCCAGGCGCGCGCGCCGTTCCTGTGCCAGTTTTTCGGCAAGACTCATGAGATTTCCCGCACTGCTTCGGACACAGCATCGCGGCAGAGCGTGAAAAAGTGCTTAAACGCGTTTAGTGCCGCCCCTCGCGCAGCCAACCGCCCAGCAGGAAGCCGCCGGCCAGCAGCAGCACCAGCCAAGGCGGCAGCAAGCCGGCCTGCGTGACATCGCGGGTCTCGTAGGCCTCGCGCGGGGTCAGTCCGATCCAGCCGCGCCCGGCTGCAGGACGTCCGGCACGCACATTGCGGATCGCGGGCAGACCGTCTTCGACGCGGATGGTGCCGCCGCGCAGGGCGGCCAGCGTCGGGCTTAGGATTTCATCGGTGGCGATGGTGCGTTCGAACTCTTTCGGGGCTGCGGGGCCCAGACCGATGACGGCAGAATGCTCACCCTCCTGCAGACGGTAGAGGCCGATCTCGGGGCCGAAATACTGCGCTTCGAACCGACCGGGGGACACCTCGTCGAGCGTGATCTCAAGCGTGTCGCCATTGGGGCGGGTTATGGTGACCGGTCCAACCTCATCCGACAGGGTCTGGCGGATGATGCGCATCGACTGGCCGTTGGCTTCGGCCCACAGCGCCTCTTCCTCAAGCTCGGGCTCTTTCATCATCCAATGGGCCAGACGACGCAGCAGTTCCAACTGCGGACCGCCACCTTCAAAGCCACGACTCCAGAGCCAGGCGTGATCCGAGGCAATCAGCGCCACGCGCCCCTCGCCCACGCGGTCCAGCACCAGCAGCGGGCGGTCTTCGACACCGGACATCAGCATCTCGCCAGAGCGCTGCCGCACATCCACTTGCCGCAGCCATGCGCCCCAGTGTTCCGCATCACCGAGGTCGGTGGTTACAGGATGGCGTTCACCCAGATCAGTGACCATGGGTACGTAGCGTTCCTCGATAACGCGGGCGGTGGGTTGAGCGGGAATCACCGGCCCGAGCGGCGAGCGGAAGATGCTGTCGGCGGTGGCGAAATCCGGCCCGGCATTCACCAGCACCGCGCCACCGTCGTTAATGTAGTTGGTGACATTGTCCAGATAGATCGCAGGCAGGATACCGCGCCGCTTGTAGCGGTCAAAGATGATCAGGTCGAAATCGTTGATCTTCTCCAGAAACAACTCGCGCGTCGGGAAGGCGATCAGTGAAAGTTCGTCAACGGGTACGCCGTCCTGTTTCTCGGGCGGACGCAGGATGGTGAAATGAACCAGATCGACCGAGCTGTCGGATTTCAACAGATTGCGCCAGGTGCGCCCGCCCGGATGCGGCTCGCCCGAAACCAGCAGCACGCGCAGACGGTCCCGCACACCGTTCATCTGGATCAGGGCGGTGTTGTTGCGGTCGGTCAGCTCGCCCTCTGCCTCGGGCACAGTGAACTGAATGACGTTCCGTCCGCCATGTGGAAGGGTGATCGGCAGTTCCACGTCCAGACCGATGGGAATGGTGAATTGCTGAGGCTCTGCCCCATCGACTGATATCTCAAGCGGCGCGGTTGTGGCGCCTGCGGGAGCGGCCCCGGTATCTTCGACGCGCAGGGTCAGGGTTACAGGCTCGCCAATGATGGCGAAGGCGGGGGCGTTGCGGACGATCAGGCGGCGGTCCCAGTCGGTGGTGCGCCCGGTTTGCAGCAGGTGCATCGGCGCGGGCAGATCAGGGGCCTGTTCGGCGTCGTGCACGATCCCGTCCGAGACAACGAGGATGCCCGCGATACGGGCACGGGGTTCCTCGGCCAGCGCGGCGTTCAGCGCCGCCATGACCTGCGTGCCTTCATCCCCGTCCCCATCGCCGACCTTGATCCGGCGCAGTTCGGTGTTGTCGCGGGACTCGATCTCGATGGCCAGCGCATCGGCTGTCTGCACCGTCTGCTCGGCCCGGTCCGAGAGCGTCTGACTCGCGCTTTCATCCTCGATCATCAGTACGATGTCTGTCAGCGGTGCGCGATCTTCGACCTGATAGACAGGACCGCTGAGCGCCCCGAGGACCACCAAGGCCGCCAACCCGCGCAAGGCCCAGCCCGACAGGCCGCGCCACAGCGCCAGCACGACGCCCGCCAGTGCAATTGCGGCCACGGCGACCAGCACGGGCCAAGGGATCAGTGGATCAAAGATGACGGTTCCGGTCATTGTCCCAACCTGTCCAGAAGGGCGGGCACGTGGACCTGATCGGACTTGTAGTTCCCCGTCAGCACATGCATCACCAGATTGACGCCAAAACGATTGGCCAGTTCGCGCTGCCGCTCGCCCGCATAGCCACGCCCCACGGGCAGCAAAGACTGACCATTGCGATCCACCGCCCAGGCCCCGGCCCAGTCATTGCCGCCGATCACCACCGGGGTCACGTTGTCATTGAGGTTGCGGAACGGCATCCCCTCGATCTGTTCGGCATCGGGCGGCGCGGCCTCGACCCAGACCTCAGTGCCGGAATAGCGACCGGGGAAATCCTGCAGCAGATAGAAGGCACGGGTCAGGACATGATCGCGTGGAACAGGCTCTAACGAGGGGATATTCAGCGGCCCGGCCAGTTGCTGCAACTTGCGTCCATTGGGGCTGGAGGCCCCGAAACCGGCGATATCAGCATCGCGCGTATCGAACAGGATCATCCCGCCCGAGCGCAGATAGGCGTTGAGCTTGGCATAAGCCTCGACCGAGGGTTGCGGCTGATCGGGCGTGATCGGCCAGTAGAGCAGCGGGAAGAAAGCAAGTTCATCGCGTTCCAGATCGACGCCGATTGGGTCGGCGGGCTCGACCGAGGTGCGGAAATGCAGTGTCTGCACAAGCCCCCGCAGCCCGGCCAATGCGATATCATCGACCTGAGAATCTCCGGTCAAAACATGCGCCAGCACCAGTTCCTGCGTTGCATTCAGCGCGAAATCGGTGTCCTCCGGCGTTTGCGCCTGCGCATCCGGTGCAATCAGCAACGCGCCCAACGCCACGGCTGTTGCGCGCGCCAAGCCCAACCGCCCGGACAGCGCCAGCGACGCGATGACATCGATCGTCAGCAGCACCAGCGCAAGGCTCAGCAACAGGCCCGCCAGCGGTGTTTCGGTGGTGATCTCCTGCCCCCGGATCGGGACATCGGCGGGCCAGACCACGGGGGTCAGCACCGCATCCTCGGCCAGCACATTCCGCGCCAGTTTCTGCTTGCCGCTTTCATACAGCCCCGGACGCAAGTCTGGCCCAATCTGGCCCGAGACCAGATCAACCCCATCGACCCCGGCCAACGTGCCCGCGTCGGTCAGCGCGCCGAAGCCGTCCAGTATCTGAACAGGTTCCCACACGGTGCCCTGCATCTGCGCCTCTTGTCGCGATTTGGCGGCGGATGCGACGGCCAGCCGGTCCAGCATTTCGACAAACAGACCCGACAGCGGCAGGCTGGACCATTCCGCATCTGCGGTCACATGAAACAGCACCACCTGCCCCAGACCCAGCGGTTTGCGAGTGACCAGCGGCGTGCCGTCGGACAGCGACGCAATCACCCGATCGGCCAGATTAGGGTCTGGTTGCGCCATCACCTGCGTTGTCACGGCCACGTCTGCGGGGATCTCCAACTCATAGAAGGGTGAGTTTTCGGGGAACGGCGCCAACCCCTTGGCCTCGCCCCAACTCATGGCGCCACCGACCGAGCGACCACCGCTGCGCAAACGAACCGGCAGCAGCGTGTCTTCCTCATCGCGACCCAGATCACTCGCCGCCATGCGCGGACCGGCAAAGCGCAGCAGCAACCCGCCCTGCTCGACCCATTCGATCACCCCCGCCTGCTCTGAGTCAGACAGCTTGGCCACATCGGCCAGCGCAATGACATCGGGGTTGGCGGGCAAGACCTCGGCCAGACCGCCTTCGACAAAGTCAGCGGTCGGGATCAGCACCTGTGTCAGGTAATGCAGCGGCGACAGCAGCTCCAGCCCCTCGCGGTTCAGGCTGCCTGCAATCAGCGCAACCTCGCGCCGCCGCAGACTGTCATCGGTCAAGGTCACGGCCCCTGCGGAACGCTGGCCCTGCAGTTCGAACCGGGTGATCCGAGCGCGCAGTTCCGAGGGCAGCGCAAGATCAATTTGCGCCTGTGTAGAGCCGTTTTCGAACTCCAGCGGTGTGGATTGCAGTACCCGCATCGCGCCCGCCGGATCACGCCCTTGCGCCAGAACGGTGACGGTTTCTGCGGGGCCGGGATTGGCGCGCAACACGCTAAGCTGGATCGCGCCATCCTGATAGCTGGCCGGCAGGATCGCGGTGACGGGACCGGAGGATTGGTAGACGACTACATCCCCGCGCTCTTTCAGGGCAGCGGTCAGACGATCATGTCCCTCATAGTCCAGCCGGTCGCTGAACCAATGGGTGTCAAAGCCGCCCTCAACCTGCGCAAGCGCCGTCAGGGTCTGGTCAATCTGCATCGCGGTGGGCTGCCACGGCATCGGCGTCAGGCCCGGCAAACGCCCGCGCCAGGCCTCCGCGGCCTGAAACACAGGGGCTTCGGGCTCGGTCAGGCGCAGGATCGAGACGGGGCGACCAGCCCGACCGGCCTCGGTCAGTTGCGCGTCGATCTGATCCAGCGTCGAGGACCAGCGCGTCGCCCCCGCCCAACTGGCATCCAGCACCAGCAAGAGCGGCCCCGACCCGGTCTCATCGCGCGAGGGGTTCAGTACCGGCCCCGCCAGCCCGATAATGATCGCCGCCGCCGCCAGCATCCGCAGCAAGAGCAGCCACCATGGGGTGCGGTCCGAGACGCTTTCGTCATCCTTCAGACCCAGCAGCAGGGTCACCGCCGGGAAGAGGCGACGGATCGGCGCAGGCGGCACCGCGCGCAGGATCAGCCACAGGATCGGCAGGGTCAGCAGACCCAGCAGCACCCAAGGCGCGGTAAAGCCGATGCCCGCCAGAACCGTCATTGGGCCCCCCATCCAGCGCACGATAGAGCCACAACAGAGCCGATTGCGCGCTGTCACCCGTATGATGCAGGCCCATCTGCCAGCCGGTCGCGCGGCACAGCTGCGTCAGCGCATCCTTGCGCGTTGCAAGGCGATCCAGATAGCGGTCCCGCAGGTCGGCGGCCTTAAGCGTCTCGTGTCGTGCCGTGCCACCGACGCTTTCGAAAATGGTGCGCCCGGCATAGGGAAAGGATTCCTCGCTGGGATCCAGAACCTGCAGCAACACCCCGCGCACGCCCCGGTCGGCGGCTTTGGTCAGGGCCAGTTCGACCTCATCCAGCGGGCCGAGAAAATCGGATATGAAAACCGCGCGGGCATGGGGGATCATGGCGCGGTGTTCGGGCGGGGCGTAATCCGTCTGCGAGTCCTCGGACCACGCCTGCGCCAGACGGATGATCTGCGCATTGCCGCGTCGGGGCGGCAGAGTGGTGCCAGTTAGCCCCACACGTTCCCCGCCACGCACCAGCAGGATGGCGGTAGCCAGACCCAACAGACGCGCGCGATCCGCCTTGGTCGGCAAGCTCTTGTCCGAGGCAAACCGCATCGACGCGCCCTGATCGACCCACAGCATGATCGACTGCGCAATCTGCCATTCGCGTTCGCGCACAAACTGCTGATCGCCACGGGCCGAACGCCTGTGATCGATCAGGCGGCGACTGTCACCGATCTGCGCCGGGCGGTATTGCCAGAAATCATCCCCCAGACCCGAGCGCCGCCGTCCGTGGTCACCCAGCAAAACGGTTCCAGCCAGATGCTCGGCGCGCGCCAACAGGGGCGGCAGCCGGGACGCCTCGGCCTCGGATCGTTCGCGTAGGGTCTGGGCGGCGTTCACGCCGCAGCCTCGGTGCGGACCAGACCGGCGGCAGTGGACTCGATCAGGTCAGACAGGCTGTCGCCGCGCGCCCGCGCCGCAAAGTTCAGCGCCATTCGGTGGCTGAGCACCGGTCGCGCCATGGTCAGCACATCCTCGGCGTTGGGGGCCAGCCGCCCTTGCAGCATCGCACTGGCACGAACGGTCATCATCAGCGCCTGCGCCGCACGCGGTCCGGGACCCCAGGCGACGGTTTCCTTGACCCGCTCGGACACGCCCGCCTCATCCGGACGGAAGGCTCGAACGAGATCGAGGATCAGTTCCACCACCGACTCGCCCACCGGCATCCGGCGCAACAAAACTTGCGCGGCCAGCAAATCTTCCTTAGCAAAAATCTGATGCGCCTCTGCGTCTTCGACACCTGTTGTTGCCAGCAGAATATCGCGCTCGGTCTGGCGGTCGGGATATTCGACATCGATCTGCACCAGAAAACGGTCCAGCTGCGCTTCGGGCAAAGGATAGGTCCCCTCTTGCTCGATCGGGTTTTGGGTTGCCAGCACATGGAACGGGACGCCCAGATCCCGGTCCTCACCCGCAACCGTCACGGTGCGTTCCTGCATCGCCTGCAGCAGCGCCGACTGGGTCCGGGGGCTGGCGCGGTTGATCTCATCCGCCATCAGCAATTCGCAGAAGATCGGGCCAGAGATAAAGCGGAAATGACGGCTGCCATCCTCGGCGGTGTCCAGAACCTCGGACCCCAGAATATCGGCTGGCATCAGGTCAGGCGTGAACTGGATGCGGTTGCCATGCAGGCCCATCACGGTCGAAAGCGTTTCCACCAGCCGCGTCTTGCCCAGACCCGGCAGACCGATCAACAAAGCGTGACCGCCGCACAAAAGCGCAGTCAGCGTCAGGTCCACGACCCTCTCCTGCCCGATAAAGCGGCGGGTGATCGAGGATTTCGCCTCTTGCAGCTTGTTTTCCAGCGCTTCGATCTCGGACACGAGGTCGGCAGGTTCGGACATGAGGTTCCCTTCCGTGGACTGTTATGGTTGAAGTGTATCGCGCTGAGAGGAAATGGCAAAAGCAATGAGCGGACAAAAACCCGTGACACCCTCGCCAGACGGTCTGGCGGCATCGGTCAAAGCGGCCAAAACGCGGGGTTTGCCGCCCGTTCAACTGTGGAATCCTCCGTTTTGCGGCGATCTGGACATCCGGATCGCCAAAGATGGCTCTTGGAGTTATTTAGGGTCACCCATCACCCGGTTCGAGCTGGTGAAGCTATTTTCCTCAATTCTTAAGAAAGAAGACGGCAAGTACTTTCTGGTCACGCCGGTCGAAAAGGTGGGAATCACCGTCGAGGATGCGCCCTTCATCGCCGTCGATTTCGATCCCGAAGGTAGCGGTGAGGCACAGCAGCTGACCTTCACGACGCAGGTGGGGGACACGGCCATAGCCGGGCCAGACCATCCGATCAGAATTGTCCTTGATCCAGAAACGGATGAGCCATCTCCCTACATATTGGTTCGCGCCAACCTTGAGGCCCGCATCGATCGCAAAAGCTTTTACCGGTTGGTCGAGATCGGCACCCATCTTAATGGCTGGTTCGGCGTCTGGTCCGGCGGTCAGTTCTTTCCGCTGATCACGTCCGACGCGCTCGAAGGTTGAACCGGGCGGGGTTTGCGATCCTGCGCCAGCACCACCGCAAGCGCGACAAGCGCCGCGCCCAGCGCGCGGGTCCAGTTCCAGTCCTCTCCCATCGCCATCATGATCACCATTACATAGAACGGAGCGATATTGATGTGGAACGAGGCCAGCGCGACCCCCAGCTTGCCCACGGATGCGATGAAGAAAAACTGGCTCAGGCCCAGCGAAAACAGCGCATAGAACACCAGCATCCCGACCTGTGGCACATCGACGGGCCGTACGGGCATCACATTGAACCCTGACAGGCCCGCAATGGGGACCAGCACGACGGCGGTCAGCAATCCTCCGGTCAGGGTGATGGTGCTGCGGCCCAATTGGCTGAGCTCGGGGAAATCGCGCGCGGTGGCCATGCTGGCCCAGCAGAACAGCGCGGTCGAGACCACGGCACACGCCGCGCCCAGCCCCAGCTGCGCCGGGGCCACCGCGCTTGTGGCGACCAGCCCGCCGATGATCGAGATCACCATACCCAGCACAAACCTCCACCGCAGCCGCCGCGTGCCCGCCGCCAGTTCCAGCAGCGTCGCAATCAGCGGCGCGCATGAGGCAATGATGGCAACGGTCACCGGATCTGTGAGTTTCTGCGCCACGAGGATCAGGAACATGCCGGTACCGATCCCCAGACCACCGACCACCATGGCATGCCCCCAGCGCGCGCGCAGCACCCGCGCGGGCCCGTCCAGCAGCAGCCAGAGTGGCACCATGACCAGCACCGCCAAAGCCATACGCGCAGCAAACAAAGCGATCGGAGGCCAGCTTTGCAGCAAGATCTCGGCCGCCGGGAAACCCGCCGCCCATGTAAGCATCGACGCCACCGCCAGCGTGTTGCCGGTGAACGCCGCCTGCCGAGCGTCGGATACAGCAAGAGTGGTCCCGCGCGCGGGTTCCGGGCTCATGGCCATCGTGATCAGACCTTTTCGTGGGCACGGCCCCCTCGAAAAGGGGCACCGCGTTGGGCAGATGGTTGCTGATTCGTAGCCCGCGATCTGGTCGATTTTCGACAATCTGTCGTTTTCGGCCTCTTTCCCACATCAGTTGTGATCGCTACGCTCCGCTGAGCTAAAGAACCGATCTCACATGCCCCGATTTGCCGCCAACCTGTCTCTTCTGTTTACCGAGCATCCCTATCTCGACCGGTTCGCCGCCGCCGCGCAGGCCGGATTCAACGCGGTCGAGATCCTGTTCCCCTATGATCTGGCCGCGAAAGAGACCCGCCGGGCACTTCTTGCCAATGGCCTTGATCTGGTGCTGATCAACGCGCCGCCCCCGAACTATACGGGCGGCGCACCTGGCTACGCTGCCGTGCCGGGCGGCAGCGCCCGGTTTCAATCCGACATCCGGCGTGTTCTGCGCTATGCCGACCTTCTGCGGCCTCATATCATCCACGTTATGGCCGGATATGCCTCGGGGCTCGAAGCCCTGAATTGCTTTGTCGAGAACCTGCAATGGGCTGCAGATACCGCGCCCAGCCAGCAGTTCACCATAGAGCCGCTCAACCCCGTGTCACAGCCTGACTATTTCCTGAACGACTACGATCTTGCGGCCGAGGTTCTGGACCGTGTCGACCGACCCAATGTCGGCCTGCAATATGACAGTTTTCACGCGCAGATGATCCATGGCGATGCGCTGGCGATCTGGAACAGATTTCATCCGCGTGTGGTCCATGCACAGATCGGGGCCGCGCCGGACCGCTCGGAACCCGGTCGAGGAAAACTGGATTTTACCTTGCTATTCAAAGCCATAGATCAGTCTGGCTATACCGGCTGGGTCAGTGCCGAATACACCCCTTCAACGGGTCGGACCGAAGAGTCGCTGGGCTGGATGCGTCAATAACGCCGGCATCAACGCTGGATTTTCAGGCCAAAATCGCGCAATTGAGGGCATATACAAGCCAAGGACACCCGCCATGATCCCTGCCCGCTTTGCCAATGCCCTGTTCGCTTTGATCATGTCCGGCCTCATGTCATGCATTGTCACCGGCATCGCAACGGTCAAAGCCGTAGGCCTTGGTCCTTCGACCTTCGGAGACTGGATGGCCTCATGGGCCTTCTGCTGGCCCATCGCGTTTACCGTGATCCTGACATTGGGTCCTTCCGTAAAACGCCTGATCGCGCGCATGGTCAGGCCCGAGGCCTGACCCGCTGCGAAGAGGGCCCGCAGGGCCTGATGAGCGGCGCGGCGCCTAGTGCGCCTCGGCCCAGTTTGCGCCCTGTCCGGCATCGGCCACCAGCTTGATATCCAGCTTGACCGCCGGGTCCGCCGCGCCCTCCATCACCGCGCGCGCAACCGAGATCGTCTGATCCACCGCATCCTCGGCCACTTCGAACAGCAATTCGTCATGGACCTGCAGCAACATTTTCGCGGGCAAGCTGTGGATAGCGTCCGGCATTCGAACCATCGCGCGCCTGATCACGTCCGCTGCGGTCCCCTGTATCGGCGCATTGATCGCCGCCCGACGCGAAAACCCCGCGTGCGGGCCCTTGGCATTGATCTCGGGTGTATGGATTTTGCGGCCAAACAGCGTCTGCACATAGCCATGCTCTTTCGCAAAAGCGATCGTATCATCCATATATCGGCGAATGCCGGGAAAGCGCTCGAAATAGCGGTCGATGAAGCCCTGCGCCTCGGCCCGCGGAATGCGCAGGTTGCGCGCAAGACCAAAGCCCGAGATGCCGTAGATCACACCAAAGTTGATCGCCTTGGCCTGTCGCCTGATTTCCGGCGTCATCTCATCCAGCGGCACGTCGAACATCTCGGATGCGGTCATGGCGTGAATGTCCAACCCATCCGCAAACGCCTGTTTCAGGGTCGAAATATCGGCGATATGGGCCAGAATGCGCAGCTCGATCTGGCTATAATCAAGGCTGACCATGACATTGCCCGGCTCGGCGATGAACGCCTCACGAATACGCCGCCCTTCCTCGGTCCGCACCGGGATGTTCTGCAGGTTCGGATCGGTCGAGGCCAGACGGCCCGTGTTGGCCCCCGTGATCGAATAAGACGTGTGCACCCGGCCCGTATCCGGGTTGATATGGGTCTGCAGCGCATCCGTGTAGGTCGATTTCAGCTTGGACAGCTGCCGCCAATCCAGCACCCGGCGCGGCAGTTCATGCTCGGTGGCAAGGTCCTCAAGAATGTCAGCCCCGGTCGAATACTTGCCGGTCTTGCCCTTCTTGCCGCCCTCAAGCCCCATCTTGTCGAACAGAATCTCGCCCAGTTGGGCGGGCGAGCCGACATTGAAATTCTCACCGGCCAGTTCGTGGATTTCAGCCTCTAACCCGGCCATTTTCTGGGCAAATGCGTTGGACATTCGAGACAGGACATCGCGGTCAACCTTGATGCCGTGCATCTCCATTTCCTTGAGAACCGGCACCAGGGGACGTTCCAGTGTCTCATAAACGGTCGTCACCTGCACCTGATGCAGCTGCGGTTTGAACAGCTTCCACAGGCGCAGCGTGATATCCGCATCCTCGGCGGCATAAGCCGTGGCTTCGTCAATCGGCACCTTGTCGAAGGTGATCGCAGACTTGCCCGATCCCAGCAGCGGTTTGATCGGGATCGGCGTGTGGCTGAGGTAACGCTCGGACAGAGTATCCATGCCGTGCCCATGCTCACCGCCATGCATGGCGTAAGACATCAGCATCGTGTCATCGATCGGGGCCACCTCGATGCCATAGCGCGCGAAAATCTTGGCATCGTATTTCATGTTCTGCCCGATCTTGAGGATCGAGGGGTCTTCGAACATGGGTTTCAGCTGTGTTAGAGCCTCATCCAACGACATCTGCCCCTCGGCCAGCGCATCCGAGCCGAACAGATCATCCGCCGATCCGTCGCGGTGGGTCAGCGGGATATAACAGGCCTCTCCGGCTTCGATACAGAGTGAAATTCCGACCAGATCGGCGATCATCTCGTTCAGGCCGGTCGTTTCGGTATCCACGGCAACCCAGCCGCGCTCATAGGCCTGATCGATCCATTTCTGCAAAGCCCCTACGTCCCGCACGCATTCGTATTTCGACGCATCAAAAGACAGGGCCTCGGTCTCCTCTGCCTCGGCGACCGGTGCGGGCGCGTCAGCAATGACCGGGGCCTCAGCCCCCAGTTTGTCGGCGATACGTTTGGTGAGGGTGCGGAACTCCATCTCGGCCAGAAAGCCCAGCAGGACGTCGGGTTCCGGGTCGCGCACCTCAAGATCGTCCAGCGTGAAATCCAGCGGCGTTTGTTCGTCCAGTTGCACCAGCTTCTTCGACAGCTCGATCTGGTCGCGTTTTTCGATCAGGGTCTGGCGGCGTTTGGGCTGTTTGATCTCTTCGGCGCGGTCCAGCAGGGTTTCCAGATCGCCGTATTCGTTGATCAGCAACGCCGCCGTCTTAACCCCGATCCCCGGAGCGCCCGGCACGTTGTCCACAGAATCCCCGGCCAGAGCCTGCACATCAACCACGCGTTCGGGACCAACGCCAAACTTCTCGAACACCCCATCGCGGTCGATGCGCTTGTTCTTCATCGCATCCAGCATCTCGACACCGTCGCCCACCAGCTGCATCAGGTCCTTGTCGGAACTGACGATGGTCACACGCCCCCCGGCCTCTCGGGCCTGAACGGCGAGCGTCGCGATGATGTCGTCGGCCTCATAGCCCTCAAGCTCTTTGCAGGCGATGTTGAACGCGCGTCGCCTCGCGGGTCAGCGGCACCTGTGGGCGCAGGTCCTCGGGCATCGCCTCGCGGTTGGCTTTGTAGAGGTCATACAGATCGTTGCGGAAGGTATGGGACCCTTTGTCGAAGATCACCGCCACATGGGTCGGCGCATCCGGCCCGGAATTCCCCTCGACATATTTCTGCAGCATGTTGCAGAACCCCGAAACCGCCCCAATCGGCAACCCGTCCGACTTACGCGTCAACGGTGGCAACGCGTGGTAGGCACGGAAGATAAAGGCCGATCCGTCAATCAGATGGAGATGGCAGCCTTTTCCGAATTGGGTCTGGGTCATACGAGGGCTCCTGCGCTGGGTTGCGCCAAGTTGTACCGAATGCGATGGCAAAAGACGAGGCCGCTCATGCCCCCATCAGCGGTTCAAGAATTTGCGCTGCGACGGGTCCCAGACCAGCCCGGATTTCTGGGCGATGACCGCGAATTGTTTGCTGAGCGAGCGATCATTCAGACGTTTGGACATGCTGCGCAAGGGGACCAAGTTGCGCTCTCCGTAGCCGTCGATCAGGAAAAAGGCCGGGGCCTCGCTACGCATGCCATAGACGATATTTGATCGCTTGACGTCGCGGGCAACGATCTGCAGATCGAACAGTTTTGCGACAAAAGTGTTCAGATCCGCGAGGATCGCAGGGGTCATCCGTTCCCGGCCCGCAAACCGGCTGAGTTTTTGCGCAAGCGCCCCGTCCGGCCCGCCTATCCGCTCGACGGCGACACCGGGACCTTGGGTGGTCTGCACCACGCCCAGCATGCGCGACAAGGGTGAGTCCTGGATCTTAGCGCCCAACTTGAGCGCCACGCGCAGCTCGCATTCGATTTCCTTCAAAGTGCTGCGATAGCGCGCGCTTGGCACCAGCGTCCACGCCAGCCTCTTGCCCCAGCGATGCGAAACGCGATCCTCGGCACGGGTGAACACCTTGATCAGCAGATCGGGATGACCGGGAAACTCATAGACACTGCGGACGGTGCCGTTTGCGATAGGCTGCTGGTCGGAAAGGTCGATGGTCCTGGCTGCAAACAGCATCCTCTGTCCTTCCCGGTCACACGGGCCCGATCAGCTTTCACGCCCTTTCAGAACGTATTTGCAATCGCAATACGGGCATTCGACCCAGCCGGTATCCTCGGGGATTTGCAGCCAGACGCGCGGGTGACCCAACGCACCTTCGCCACCGTCACAGGCGACGCGAGAGGTTTCCACGATCTTGGTTTCCGGCGCTTCGATGGTCACGGCTGGCGATCCTTCTTCGGTTGTCGGCCTCGCGGGCATGTATTAGGTGCGTTTATGAGCGATGAGCAAACCGGGGGCAAGAGCCACATGGCCGATGCGGCAATCAGGATCGAGGGGCTGCGCAAGACCTATCGCGGCGGCAAGGGCCAACCCGAAAAGCAGGCGCTGAAGGGGGTTGACCTCACGGTGCCGCGCGGTTCGGTCTTCGGGCTTCTGGGGCCGAACGGGGCCGGGAAATCGACGCTGATCAACATTCTGGCGGGGCTTGTGGTCAAGACCTCGGGGCATGTTTCGATCTGCGGCTATGATCAGGACCGCAACCCGCGCCAGTCGCGCGCCGCCATCGGCGTGATGCCACAGGAACTGAACCTAGATCCCTTCTTCACCCCGCGCGGCGCGTTGGAGGTTCAAGCCGGCCTCTATGGCGTACCCAAAGCGGAACGCCGCAGCGACGAGATTCTCGAGCTGGTGGGCCTCAGCGACAAGGCCGAGGCTTATGCGCGCACGCTGTCGGGCGGGATGCGGCGGCGGTTGCTGCTGGCCAAGGCGTTGGTGCATCACCCGCAGATTCTGGTGCTGGATGAACCCACGGCGGGCGTCGATATCGAATTGCGGCAGATGCTGTGGGCCAACGTGCGCAAGCTGAACGAACAGGGCATGACCATCATCCTGACCACCCATTACCTGGAAGAAGCGCAGGAAATGTGCGACGAGATCGCCATCATCAATCAGGGCGAGAAGGTCGCGCAGGACAGCACCGCCAACCTGCTGGGCCGCATGGACAGCCGCACCATGGTGATCGTCCCCGACGCGCCCATTAAGACTTTGCCCGATGCCGAAGATGTGACCGCCGCGCTACGCGACGATGGCGATCTGGTGCTGCAGTATCACAGCAACCAGACCAGCGCCGAACAGGTGCTCGAGGCGGTGCGGCAAGCCGGTATCCGCATCCGCGACGTGCGCACCGAAGAGGCCGATCTGGAAGACGTCTTCCTCGCGCTGACCTCAAGCCGGTCCGACGATCTGCCTGCGGACGACCCCGATCAGCCGCACCGGGGAATGCACCGCGTCAAGCTTTAGCCTCGGTCTATCCGCGCGTGATAACAGTTGTTCAGAGCTGACCGGATGTGGATATAGGCCACCTCGGCGCGAGCAAAGATTGCCTCAGCGGCATCCTGCAACTGCGCCTGCGGCGTGATGATGCCGGTTCCGTAAACGATCCGATCATCCGCCCCGTATCCCTTGATCAGGTAGTTGGCAGAGTCGGTCAACGCCTGAGGCAAATCCATGGACGCATCATACCGCTGGCATGGTTCTGCACACAGGTAAATCGGTCCTGTTTCGGCAAAAGGCTGCGTTTTGGGAAAGGGCCTGTGGGCCAGCACCAACATCTCTTTGCCTTCGGGAATATAGGTCAGACAGTGGCGACAGGGGTTCCCGGCCCCGTTCGAAATCGCCCGCTCGGGCGGGTTGTCATAGCCATCTTGCGCGCCGTTGCGATAGGCCTGAACCTGATCGGTAGGAAGGGCGGATATTCTGTGCATGATGCGTCTCCTTTTTCTCAGACGATCATGAGCGCGAGGGGCCACAGCCTCGACCCGTTTCCTGCGCATTGCAATTTCTGCAACCCTGCCCGCCAGAAATGTTAGCGGTAAAATTTCCTCTATCCGTGCCCGTGTTTTGGGTCTAAGCAGGCCGTAACACCCCAAACTCACCGAGGCCTCTGACATGAGCGCTCAAGACACGACCCTGCGCGGGCTGGGCTTTGCATTTCTTGGATTTGCGGTTTTCGCCACCCATGACGTGCTGATCAAAGTGCTGGGCGGCACCTATTCGGTGCTGCAGATCATCTTTTTTGCAACTCTGTTTTCCTTTGTCCCGATGGCGGTCACGATTCTGGCCGACCGGACAACCGGCAACTTCGTCCCCCGTCACCCGTGGCTGATCCTGCTGCGCTCGGCTCTGATGATCACCGCAATGTCCTGCGCCTTCTACGCCTTCTCGGCCCTGCCACTGGCCGAGGTCTATTCGCTGCTGTTCTCGTTCCCGCTGATTGTGACGGTCCTTTCGATCCCGATACTGGGCGAAGTCGTCCGCGCCCAGCGCTGGGCCGCGGTCGGCGTCGGCCTGATCGGCGTTCTGATCGTTCTGCGCCCGGGGGCGACAGACATCACACTAGGCCATCTCGCAGCGCTAACGGCGGCGTTCTGCAGCGCCTTCGCCTCGGTTTTAGTACGCAAGATCGGGAATGAAGAACGGTCTGCCGTGCTGATCCTCTATCCCATGCTGCTGGCCATCGTGGTCATGAGCGTCGCGCAACCTGCCATCTACCAACCACCCTCGCTGCTGCATCTGGCGATGATGGCGCTGGTCGGCGTGTTTTCGGTCATCGCGCAACACCTGATCATCCTCGCCTATCGTGCTGCGCCCGCCGGGGTTGTTGCCCCCAGCCAGTACAGCCAGATCATCTGGGCCACGATCTTTGGCGTCCTCTTCTTTGATGAACACCCCGATATCTGGGTCGCGGTCGGGGCCAGCATCATCATCGCCTCGGGCGTCTTCGTGGTCTGGCGCGAGAGCCGGGCCAACACATCGGCCAATACCCCGGTTCTGCGTGTGCGGTCTCCGCGCTCGGATACCGGCGCAACGCGGCCCGGAGAATGACAAACGGCGCGCCAAACAGCGCGCCGCAATGGCAATTTCAGCCAGTCTAGAACCTTAGTACACAACCACCGAGCGGATGCTTTCGCCCTTATGCATCAGGTCGAAGCCGTGGTTGATGTCGTCCAGCCCCATGGTGTGGGTGATCATCGGGTCGATCTCGATCTTGCCTTCCATGTACCAATCCACGATCTTCGGCACGTCGGTCCGACCCCGCGCGCCACCAAAGGCGGTACCGCGCCAAGACCGACCGGTCACCAGCTGGAACGGACGGGTCGAGATTTCAGCTCCGGCCGGGGCCACGCCGATGATGATCGATTCACCCCAGCCCTTATGCGCCGATTCCAGCGCGTCGCGCATCACGCCCACATTGCCGGTGGCGTCAAAGGTGTAATCCGCGCCGCCCTTGGTCAGATCGACCAGATAGGGGACAAGATCGCCCTCGACCTCTTTGGGGTTCACAAAATCGGTCATGCCGAACTTGGTGGCCATCTCGACCTTAGCCGGGTTCAGATCGACGCCAACGATCTGATCGGCTCCGGCCAGACGCAGGCCCTGAATGACGTTCAGACCGATACCACCCAGACCAAACACGATGGCGCGGCTGCCGATTTCCACCTTGGCGGTGTTGATGACGGCTCCGATACCGGTGGTCACGCCGCAGCCGATATAGCAGATCTTGTCGAACGGCGCGTCCTCGCGCACTTTGGCCAGCGCAATCTCGGGCAGAACCGTATGGTTCGAGAAGGTCGAGCAGCCCATGTAGTGCAGGATCGGATCACCATCCAAGGTCGAGAAGCGGGACGTTCCGTCGGGCATCAACCCTTGCCCCTGCGTCGAGCGGATCGCCTGACACAGGTTGGTCTTGGGATGCAGGCAGTATTCGCATTCCCGGCATTCGGGAGTGTAAAGCGGGATCACGTGATCGCCCGGCTTCAGGCTGGTCACACCGGTGCCGACCTCAACCACCACGCCCGCGCCTTCGTGGCCCAGAATGGCGGGGAACAGACCCTCAGGGTCGGCACCCGACAGGGTGAATTCATCGGTGTGGCAGATGCCGGTGGCCTTGATCTCGACCAGAACCTCACCCGCCTTGGGGCCTTCGAGGTTCACCTCCATCACTTCCAAAGGTTTGCCCGCCTGAACGGCGACGGCAGCACGGGTACGCATATGGCTTGTCTCCCTGTCTTATTTGCCCCGACCCTGCGTCAAATACAGGGTGTTTTCAACTGCGCTTTCGTGACAGGTTGGCTAAAGCTTTGATATTTCAGAAACGACATTGCCTTAAAAAGGAACGCCAATGCACCGATTTATTCCAATCCTGTGCCTGTTGGCCGCCTGCGCCGAGACCACTGGACCCGTGACTACGCCACCCGGGCCCGCGACTTCGCCCGTTGATCTGGCCTTTTGCGAAGGAGAGCCCTTTGCCAATGCTGTGGGCCAGCCACTCTCGGACATTCAGACCCAATTGCCCGAGCGATCACGCATATTGGGCCCAGACGGCATCGCAACGCAGGATTACCGCATCGACAGGTTGAACGTGTTCGTGAATGGGGCGGGCGTGATCCAAAGGCTCAGCTGCGGCTGACGTCACTTGCCACGATAGACCAGAATATCGGGCAAATAGTCGATCAGGCGAACCACCCAAGAAAACGGGGCCGGGAAATCGGTACGGAAGCGGCGCCGGGACATGGCGCGCAGAACGCGGTCGGCGGCGTCCTCGGGCGTCATCAGCATAGGCATCTTGAAACTGTTCTTGTCGGTCAGGCGGGTCTTGATGAAGCCCGGATTGACGATGCGCACGGTCACGCCAGTGCCCGCCAGATCATGGCGCATGGTCTCGGCCAAAGAAATCAGCGCCGCTTTGCTGGCTCCGTAAGAGATCGCGTTGGGCAGGCCGTGATACCCGGCCAGAGACCCGATCAGAGTGATGTCCCCGCGACCCCGGCGCACAAAATCCGGTACCGTTTCCCCCAAAACCCGGAGCGCACCGGTATAGTTGACGTCGCTGATCATCAAAGCGGCTTCGGTATCCCAGGACGCAGTGCTGATCGGCTCATAGGCACCGGCGTTGTAGACAAGCGCGTCAAACGCGCCAGCCGCAGCCACAGCATCACGGATAGTGCCAAGGTCCGTCACATCCAGCGGTAGCGCGCGCGCATTGGGCAAGGTGTTGCAGATGTCGGTCAGCCGATCCTGATTGCGGGCCGACAGGATCAGATGCGCACCTGCACCGCTCAGCTTTTCGGCCAGCGTTCGGCCAAGGCCTTCGCTCGCACCGATGATCCAGTAGGTTTTTCCGTCAAAGCTGCTCATACCCGGGCCATTCATGATTTGCTGAGGGATGTACGACCCAACAATACGGTTGGATCACGAAGCCTGGTTGGTTTTGGGCTGCATGTAACCAGACATCACAACATAGTGCGCCTGCGAAAAACTTCTACGCCGATTGATCCGGTGCCTCATATCCTACGTATCCCATTGTAAAATGCCGATTAACGAGGATGGAATGTTCGACGAAACCCGGGGCGTACGCAAGAAAATCGCAGTAGTTGGCGCAGGCATTTCAGGTCTCTCCGCAGCTTATTACCTTTCTGAAAACCACGATATCACCGTGTTCGAGGCCGAGCCCCGACTGGGCGGCCACGCCCGCACGGTTATGGCAGGCCGCAATGGTGATCAGCCGGTCGATACCGGCTTTATCGTGTTCAACTATGCCACTTATCCTTACCTGACCCGGCTGTTCGATGAGCTGAACGTCCCCGTCACCAAAAGCGAAATGAGCTTTGGCGCAACCATAGACAATGGCCGCATCGAATACGGGCTGAACAACCTGCGCACCCTGACAGCGCAGAAACGCAACCTTGCGCGGCCCGCCTATTATAAGATGATCGCCGACATCCTGCGCTTCGGCAAAGAAGCGCCCGAAGCTGCACAGGACGATGACACCACGATCGGAGAGCTGGTGGATCAGCTGCGCCTCGGCCATTGGTTCCGGCACAATTACCTGATGCCCATGTGTGGCGCGATCTGGTCAACGCCGGTCGAGTTTGTCGATCAGTTCCCGGCCCGCTCGCTGGTGCAGTTCTTCCGCAACCATGCGCTGTTGGCTTCGGGACGTGCCAATCAGCACCAGTGGTACACGGTCAAGGGCGGCAGCATCGAATATGTGCGCCGGATCGAGGCCGCGTTGCGCGCGCGGGGGGCCGACATTCGTCTGGCCTCGCCCGTTCAGCGGATCGAACGGCACGATCTGGGCGTGACAGTGCACGCGGGCGGCGAAGCCGATCTGTTTGATGAGATCATTCTGGCTACCCATTCCGATCAGTCCCTCGCCATTCTCGGCGATGCGGCGACCGAAGATGAGAAAGCCGCGCTTGGCGCGATCAAATATCAACCGAACTCAGCCATCCTTCACTGTGATCCCCGGCAGATGCCTCGGCGGCGCGCCTGCTGGTCCAGTTGGACCTATCGCTCGCAAAAGGGCAATGTTGGGGTCACATATTGGATGAACCGGCTTCAGAATATCCCCGACAGCGATCCGCTGTTTGTGACGCTGAACGCCGCCTCAGAGATTCCCGCGGACAAAATCTATGATCAGGTCGAATTCGCGCATCCGGTGTTCGACAAAGCCGCCCTGCGCGCACAAGGGCAAATCCGCGAGATGCAGGGACAGAACCGAACCTGGTTTGCCGGTGCCTATAACAGGCACGGCTTTCACGAAGACGGGATTGCCAGCGCGATGCATGTTGTCGAGCGCATCACCGGCACCCCGCAAATCATCGGAGCTGACAATGGCATTTCTGACGAAGAACCGGCCGTTCCTGCCTCGGCTTAACCTTGGCGCGGCTTTGCTGTCGCTTGCGCTGCTGACACCGGGCGGGTTGGCGGCGTCGCCCGTGTTTGGTGTCCTCAACGATGCTGAATTGCGCGGTACCGCCACTTATCGCTATCTGGGTTTTCCACTATACGATGCGCAACTCTTCACCAAAGGCGGTGCGCCGCTGAAGTGGAGCGACGATTTCGGCCTTGAGCTGCTCTATCGCCGCAATGTGACGAAGAAGGCGCTGATCAACTCGACCCTGGACGAGATGAAGCGCATCGGACGCGCCGCCCCTGTGCGCGATCAGCTTGAGGTCTGTTTCAACGCGGTCCGCAAGGGCGACCGCTATCTGGCGATCTCGCAAGGGCCTGACAAGGTTGAATTCTGGCTGAACGGGCAAAAGCTGTGCACGATGTCCTATCCGGGCATAAAACGCAGCTTCATGTCGATCTTTCTGGGTGAAAACACGCGCTCTGCCGCCTTCACGCAGGCGTTGCGAGGGAATTGATGCTGTATCCGCGGGTCAGCCTGTATGCGCTGATGCTGGCTGCGGCGGGCATCCCGCTTTACATCCACCTGCCGCGCTTTGCGGCGGTAAACCTTGGCATAGGTTTGGGGGTCATCGGTACCGTGCTGTTGGTCATACGACTGGTTGATCTGGTGCAGGACCCGTTGATCGGTTGGGCGATTGACCGCTGGCCAGCTCGACAGATGCAATTCGCAGCCGCCGCGGCGCTGGGTCTGGCGATCGGGTTTCCCTTGCTCTTCGGGCTGCCTGAGGGCGCAAGTATCCCCTCATTAGTGTCTATTCTGATCCTGCTGTTCTCGGCCTACAGCCTTGGCACCATCCTGCTTTACGGGCGCAGTGCGACACTGGCAAAAGAGGCCAGTCCGAAAGAGTTGATGACACTCGCCGCCTTCCGCGAGGGCGGGCAACTGACCGGCGTCGTCATCGCCGCCGCCGCACCCGCCCTGTTCGTGGCGCTTGGGGCCGGCGCGCAGGGATACCCGGCCTTCGGCCTTTTCCTTGGCATTTTGGCCGTAGTGACCTTGGTCGTGACCCTGCCGATGTGGAGGCGCAGTCCAGTCACCGGACAAGCGTTGTCGTTTTCAGGGCTGGGACAAGCCGGGGCATTGCGACTGCTCGTTCTGGCACTGGTGAACAGCCTGCCTGTGGCAATCACCTCGACCCTGTTTCTGTTCTTTGTCGAGGACCGGCTGCAATTGCCCGGAAAAGCCGGACCGCTTCTGATCCTGTTCTTCCTCAGCGCGGGGCTAAGCGTGCCGTTCTGGGCCAAGCTCAGCAACCGAATTGGCCCGAAACAGACTCTGATTATCGCGATGCCGCTGGCCATACTGGGCTTTGTCGGGGCTGCGCTTCTGGCCCCCGGAAACCTGGTGGGTTTCGCCCTTATCTGCCTCGCCTCGGGGGCGGCTCTGGGCGCCGATATGGTGGTCCTGCCCGCCATGTTCTCGGTCGTTCTAACCCGCGCGGGGCTGAACGCATCCGCCGCCTTCGGCATCTGGTCCTTTGCGGGCAAGCTGGGACTGGCGCTGGCCGCCTTTTTCACTCTGCCGCTGCTGGAACGCAGCGGTTTCACGCCCGGGCAGGCCAATTCGGCTGAGGCGTTGAACACGCTCACCCTCGCCTATGCGGTACTGCCCTGCATTCTGAAACTCGGAGCGTTTGGCATGGTCCTGACGCTCCCGACGGAGGTCTCTGCCAAATGAAAACGCTCCTGATCTGTCTACTCGCCGTTTTTGCGCTGTTTGCCGTAAAGAACCGGTTCCTTAGTTTCCGGTCGCAATCACCGTCGGACTATAGCGGCACCGGGCCCGAATTCTCGCTGAAGGATAACCTGAACGGGGAAATCCTGTCCGAAGGATTGATCTATGGCCCCAATGGCAAGATGTCGAACAGCTTTGTCGCGCGTATGGTGGGCGACTGGGACGGCAATACCGGGACACTGTCCGAGTATTTCACCTATTCCAACGGCAAGCAGATGACCCGCAAATGGTACCTGACAATGGGCACCGGCAACACATTTACCGCGACGGCGGATGATATCGTGGGTGAGGGCAAGGGAGTGATCTCGGGCGCGACCGTAAAGCTGACCTATCGGATCATCCTGCCCGAGGATGCGGGCGGGCACACGCTGGATGTGACCGACTGGATGTATCTGACCGAAAACGGCGCGATCATGAACCGGTCCGAGATGCGCAAATTCGGGATCAAGGTCGCTGAACTGGTCGCCACGATGCGTCCGGCACCCGAGGTGAAATCGGCCCATCTGCATGGTGCAAACGGCCACGATACAGACTCTGAACTGAGGCCTCTGCAATGATTGCCCGCCGCACTCTTATTGCGGTTGTCGTGCTCGCAGGGCTTGTCGTGCTGGCCGCCTGCTCGGCCAAACCGCGCATCCCAAAGACCTTCCTGTCAGATCGCCAATTGAACCTTGAAGAGTTCTTTGAGGGCAAGACGGTCGCTTATGGCCAGTTTCAGGATGTGCTGGGCAACGTCCCGCGCCGCTTTACGGTCGAGATAGACGGCACATGGGATGGAGAAACGCTGACGCTGGTCGAGGATTTCGTCTATGACGACGGCGCGACCGAGCAGCGCGTCTGGACCCTGACCAAGACCGGCGAAGACACCTGGACCGGCACCGCCCCCGGTGTTCTGGGCACCGCCGGCGGTATCGAGCGGGGCGATACGTTCAACTGGAAATACAAGATTGACCTGCCCGTCAAGGACGGCACCATGCGGGTCGATTTCGATGACTGGATATGGCTGTTGTCCGATGATCGTCTGTTGAACAGAGCCTATGTCTCGCGTTTTGGCGTGCGGTTGGGCGAGGTCATTCTGTTCTTTGAAAAGAAATAGCCACCCCGCCAAAGCCGTCGGCGGGGTGTGATAGGATCAGACGGTGCCGCCAAGGCTGCCCTCAAGCTCGACCATTTCCTGACCACCGGCCATCAGGTCCTGCAGCTCTTCGGGGGTGATCTGGCCACGCTGTGCCGTGCCCAGCGTCTGACCACGGTTGAGCACCGTAAAACGATCCCCCACCGCCAGCGCATGGCGAACGTTATGGGTAATAAAAACGACCGCAATGCCCTGCTTGCGCACCTTGTCGATGGTGGCCAGCACGTTGGCCGTCTGACGTACACCAAGCGCCGAGGTCGGTTCGTCCAGGATCAGAACCTTGGCCCCGAAGTGAACTGCGCGCGCGATGGCGACGGTCTGGCGTTCACCGCCCGATAAGGTGCCGACCGCCTGATCGGGACCGCGCAGGTTGATACCCATCTTCTTCATTTCTTCCATCGTGACGGTATTGGCATAATCATGATCGAAGAAATTGATCGGACCAATCTTCTTCACAGGCTCATTCCCCATGAAGAAATTGCGCGACACGGACATCAAAGGGATCATCGCCAGATGCTGGTGCACCGTCGCAATCCCGGCCTCGATCGCATCGCGCGGATCGGTGAAGTGCATGGGTTTGCCTTCAAACAGGATCTCTCCGTGCGTGGGTTGATGCACGCCCGACATGGTTTTGATGAAGGTCGACTTGCCCGCGCCGTTGTCGCCAAGAAGACAGTGGCATTCACCGGGGAACACATCCACCGAGACCCCCGCCAGCGCGATCACGCTGCCGAAATGCTTTTCGATGTTCTTCATCTGGATAATGGGTGCATGTTCGGGATTCATATCAACGCTCCCCTGTGATGATGCGGCGGATATAGGTGTTGAGGATTACCGCCCCCAGCAGGATTACGCCCAAAAAGACCCTAAACAACGAGCTTTCGACGCCCGCAAAGAACAGACCCTGCTGCACCACGCCAAAGATCAGCGCGCCCAGCGCCGCCCCCAGAACCGAGCCGTAGCCTCCGGTCAGAAGCGCGCCGCCGATGACCACGGCAATGATCGCCTCGAACTCTTTCAGCAGACCCCGGTCGGCGCCCGCCGATCCGAACTCCATCACCTGACACACGGCGAAGACGGTGGCGCAGAAGGCGGTGAACATGAACATCAGAATCTTGACCCGGTTCACAGGTACACCTGAGTTGCGCGCTGCCTCGGCATCCCCGCCCGAGGCAAAAATCCAGTTACCGAACCGTGTCTTGGTCAGCAGCACATGACCAAAGATGATCAACCCGATGGCCCAGACGATCAGCATGGGTACACCGTCCACAACCGGCTGACCGGCGCGGGTGCCGCGTTCGAACACAGCGATGATCCCGGCGTCGCCCAGCCATTGGAACAGGCCTTGCAGGATTTTGCCGCCGAAGATCGGAGCCAGCCAATCGCCTTCGGCCGCGTCCTTAACACCGCCAATGATGGTTTTGCGCTCGATCACCTGCGGCAGGAAGATGGTGAAGCCGCGAAGGATGAACAGGAAGGCCAGCGTCACGATGAAGCTGGGCAGCCCGGTCCGAACCACGATCCAGCCATTCAGCGCTCCGATGGCGACGGCCATGGCGAAGGTGACAATGATTGCCATCCATACCGGCCAGCTGAGCGTGACTGAAAAGATTGCGATCATCATGCCGGAAAAGCCGATCATTGATCCGACGGACAGGTCGAACTCACCTGCGATCATCAGAAGGCACGCGCCGACCGCGATGATCATGAACTGCGCCGAGACAACCGACCAGTTCATCATCCCTTGGGCGTTGAACATGCCGCTGTCGAAGGCGAATAGCAGGAAGAAGGTAAAGACCGCAACGGTACCGACCATCCCGCCCAGTTCAGGCCGGATCAAGGCCTTGCGCAAGGGCGAGATCTCTTTGATCCGTTCGTCGGTTAACGTCGTGTTTTGAGCAGACTCGCCCATGAGAGCGCTCCTCCGATAAAAACAGTGATTTGCGTCAGAAAACTGTCAGCGGGCGCCCCTTTGGCAGGGCACCCGCGTTGCAAGAATTAGCGGTACTCGCCAGCGAATTCTTCGATCTTGGTCAGGCCGTCTGCGGTCACGAATCCGGGGCCCGAGTTGATGTTGTTGCCGGGCAGAACGCCGTAACGGTGGTAGTTCGCCATCACAACAACCGGCAGATAGGCCTGCAGGAAGGGCTGCTGGTCGATACCCCACTGGATTACGCCGGATTTGATGCCTTTGACGATCTCGCCACCCAGATCGAAGGTGCCGAAATAGATGTCACCGGCCATGCCGTTTTCTTCCAGCGCCAGAATGGTCGGGTCAGCCGAGGTCGGGCCAAGCGTTAGAACCGCCTCGGTATCCGGGTTGGCCGACAGATAGGCCAGCACGCGGTTCTTGATCTCGGCGGGGTCCTGACCGGCATCGATCATCTGATCACCCAGTTCGATGCCCAGACCATCCGCAAAGCCCTGGCAGCGTTCCTGGCTGGACGGCTGCACGATATAGTGGTTCACGCACAGGAACGAGCCGATGCCGTCACCCTTGGCCCGCTGGCCCGCCGCAAAACCGGCGTCATATTCGGGCTGACCCACATACATCAGCGCGCCCACTTCACGGGCCTGATCCGGTGTGCCGGTGTTCATGATGATCACGTCCACACCCGCATCCACAGCAGATTTGATCGGGCCGCTCAGCACATCATAATCCGCCAGCGTTGTGATGATCCCGTTGGGGCCCGAAGCCGCCGCCTGATCGATGATCCGCGCCATGTCGGCCAGGTCACCAGTGGGCGGATTGCGATATTCAACCTCGACACCCATCTGCTCGCCCGCAAGCGCGATACCGTTCTTGATCGTGTTCCACCAGCTGTCGCTATCGGGGGCGTGGCTGACCAGAATGTACTTCTCGCCCTCCGCCGCAACGCTTGTGGCTGCGATCAGCGGCGTCGCAGCGACCACCGCCGCCAGCGCCAGCTTCTTCGTCAGTGATGTCATGATGTCCTCCCAAAAACTCATGTTATCGCGGATTGAGGCTGTCCTTCGCACCTCTCCGAGTCGTGTTAGAGCACATCCGTCAAAATTTTGCAACCGGTTGCAAAAGATATTGAACCTGTTTCATACTGTAACTGCCCGAGATTAAGGGTAAGAGGGCTATCACCAAACGCGGGAAGGTCAGGCGGATCATGGCTGTCACATTGAAAGAGGTTGCAGAACGCGCGGGTGTATCCCGGTCTGCCGTGTCGCGCACTTTCACGGACGGGGCCTCGGTATCCGACAAGATGCGCCGCAAGGTCGAGAAGGCCGCGCGGGAATTGGGATACAGTCCAAACGCGCTGGCCTCGTCGCTGACGACAGGGCGCACCAAGCTGATCGGACTGGTATCGAACAACTTTCACAACCCCATCTTTCTTGAGGTCTTCGACCTTTTCACCCGAGGTCTGCAGGATCGCGGTCTGCGCCCCTTGCTGGTGAACCTCACCGATGAGGTTGAGCCCGAAAATTCGGTTCGGATGCTGCGTCAGTATTCGGTTGATGGCGTGGTCGTGGCATCCTCGACCCTGCCGCCGGGCTTTGCCAAGGCATTCCGCGATGCGGGCGTGCCGGTGGTGCACAGCTTTGGCCGGTCATCATCGTCGCCGCAGGTGCATGTGGTTGGAATCGACAACGTGGAATGCGGGCGCATGGCCGCTCGTGAACTGGTCGCGCGCGACTATAGCAAAGTGGCCTTTCTGGGCGGGCCCGAAGCCGCAACATCAACGCAGGATCGCCATGCGGGTTTCATGTCGGAGATGTCGCTGCACCCTGCGATCACTGTGACCTGCTCTTTCGCCGAGGCTTACTCGTTCGACGCGGGCCGACGGGAAATGCTGCGCCTGCTGCAATCCGAACGGGCCGAGGCCTATTTCTGCGGCGACGATGTGCTGTCCATCGGTGTCCTGTCGGCGGTATTGGACAGCGGCCTGAACGTGCCTGACGATATCGGCATCATCGGTCTGAACGATATGGAGATGGCCCGGTGGGAGAACATCGACCTCACCACCATTCATCAGCCGATCAGACAGATCGTCAGCTCTTCGATTGAGCTTATGGTGGCGACCCTGCAGGAATCCGACCGCTATCCCGAGGCGCGCATTTTCCCCTGCTCGGTGGTGGAACGGGGCACATTGCGCCCCGTGCCTGAAGGTTAACGGAACATCGGCGGACGGGCATCCATCCACGCGCTGCCCTGCTTGGCAGACGCAACCGCAGTGTGCACCGCAGCCATCGACCGCACTCCGTCTGCTGCATTGGGCAACCCGTCGCGGAGTTCTCCGGCAATCGCATCGGCCAGATCGCAGTAGATATTCGCAACCGCCAGCGGGAACCCCTCGGGATGCGCAATCGCCACGCGGCTGAGACGTTGCGCATCTTCATGCAACCCGCCCTCACCCTTTTCGATGATCTGCAAGCGCCCACCGACGGGCGTATAGATCAACTGGTTCGGCTGCTCGGACGCCCAGCGCAGGCCGCCGGTTTCTCCGAACACCTGAATGTCGAACCCATGTTGGCGACCGATGGCCACCGAGGACGTCCAGAGCCTCCCAACCGCGCCCTTTGCGGTTCGGAAGTTGACCATGGCGTCATCTTCCAACTCGCGACTGCCAATGGTCGATGCGAAATCGGCAGACAGGGTTTCGACCTCATCATCCGCAATGAACCCCGCCATGTGCATCGCATGGATACCGCAATCGGCGAACTGGCCGGACACGCCCGCCATCGCGGGATCATAGCGCCATCGGACGCGCGGATTGTCCGCGTCGGTGGCGTCGCCGTGATGGCCGTGGCTGAAATTGGTGACGACCAGACGGACCTTGCCGATCTCACCTGCGCGCACCATCGCACGGGCCTGCCGTACCATGGGATAGGCGGAATAGCAGTAGTTGACCGCGCAGATCTTGCCGGATTTCTCGGCGACTTTGACGATCTCTTCGCCCTCCTCCACCGTCATGGTCATCGGCTTTTCACACAGTACATTGAACCCGGCCTCAAGGAAGGCTTTGGTGATCTCGAAATGTGTCGCGTTTGGCGTCGCTACCGTGACCAGATCAATGCGGTCGTCGCGCCCGCGCTCACCTGCCAGCATCTCAGTCCAGTCGCCATAGGCCCGATCTGCCTCGATGCCCAACCGTTGCGCATATTCGCGCCCGATATCGGGTCGGTGATCCAACGCTCCGGCAGTGAGTTCGAAATGCCCGTCTGCCAGTGCGCCCAGACGGTGCGCCGGCCCGATCTGGCTGCCTTCTCCGCCGCCGATCATGCCCCATTTTAACTTGGCCATGCGCTGGACCTCCTTAGCTGAAACCAATGGATTCAAGATATTCACGGTTCTTCCGTGCATCGCCGACCGGGTCGGGATCCAGCGTTGGGTCGCAATCCTGTTCGACCGTGCACCAACCGGTGAATCCTGCATCCAGCAGCACCTGACGCACGGTCGGAAAGTCCACGTCCCCCTCGCCCAGATTGCAGAAGATCCCCTGCCCGCAGGCATCGTAAAAACCTGTCCGATTGGCGATCACATCCGCCTTTACGGTCGGTGAGATATCTTTGAAGTGCATATATGAGATTCGGCCAACATAGCGCTGCATAAAGCTTACCGGGTCAAAGCCAGCATACGAATGATGGCCCGTGTCGAAGCAGATTTTCAGCAGGCTTTCATCCACCTCATCCAGCAGCCGTTCCAACTCGGGCTCAAAATCCATGAAGCCTGCCGCGTGGGCGTGCATGCCCACGGTCAGCCCATACTCCTCAGCCCCAATGCGCGCGCTTTCGGCAAGGCGATCCCGGAAGGCCGTCCATTCGGCCTTGTCCATCTGCTCGGCCTCATCCGCACGGCCAGCGGTCGGCGCGCGACGGGGTGAGATCGCGTCGATCAGCACCAGATGCTGCGCACCATGCGCCTTCAGGGCGCGGGCGGTGCGGTGGGTGGCGTCCAGCACATCCTCCCACGCGTCGGGGTCGTGATAGTTGCGGAACACCACGCCGCCGATCAGTTCCAGATCATGCTCGGCCAGCGCGTCGGCAAGGATCGCGGGGTCTTCGGGCATGAACCCCACCGGGCCCAGTTCGATGCCCTTATACCCGGCCGCAGCGCATTCGCTGAGAACGGATTTCCAATGCGGGTTGCGCGGGTCCTGCGCAAATTCCACGCCCCAGGAACAGGGCGCATTGCCAATTCTGATGCTCATCTTGTCGTGTCTCCGATGCTCAGAAATCTTCGATGTTTTTCCAGCTTTCATCCGCCGACGACGCCAGCGCCGCAGCGACGATCCGGTTGACCTCATGCCCGTCGCGGAAGGTTGGCCAGACCGGCTCACCTGTCTCGATCGCGTGCAGGAAGTCGCGCGCTTCGATAATGATCTGATCCTGATAGCCGGTGCCATGGCCCGGCCCTTGGCAAAACGGCTCATAGTCGGGGTGCGCGGGGCCGGTCAGGATTTTGCGGAAGCCACGTTCAGCCTCGGGACCGTCCATGCGATAGAGCCACAATGCATTCTGATCCTCCTGATCAAAGCGGATCGCACCCTTGGTGCCGCTGATCTCATAGGCGTAGCCCATCTTGCGCCCGGTCGCGATGCGGCTGAAATACATCGACCCCATCGCTCCATTGGCAAAGCGCACCATCATCTGGGCATGATCGTCGTTGTCTACCTCACCGCCCGGGCGGGTTTTGTGTACGGTCTCGACCTCTGCCATTACGCGTTTGATCGGTCCGATCAAAGCCAGCGCGGCATTGATCATATGCGGGGCAAGATCGCCCATCGTCCCGTTTGACATTCCGGTCGTGCGCCAGGTGGCGGGGGCCTGCGGGTCGGCATAGAAATCCTCGGTGTGCTCGCCGCGGAACCATGTGACATCGCCGATCTCTCCGTCCGCGATCAATTGGCGGGCGTATTGGCTGGCGGGCGTGCGGATATAATTGAAGCCGACCATGTTGGCGACACCCGAGGCCTCGGCTGCCTTCACCATGGCATCGCCATCTTCCATCGACGCGCCCAGAGGTTTCTCGCACAGAACCGGCTTGCCCAGTGCGAGAGCCGCCAGAGCGATCTGACGGTGCGTTTCCTGAGGGGTCGCGATCACAATGGCCTCGACCTTGGGATCGTTCACCAGCGCCTGCCAATCGTCGGTCGCGCGAGCGAAACCGTAGGCCTGACGATACCGCTCGGCGCTTTCGGGCGAGGACGCACACACCATCTCCAACCGGGGGCGCAGGCCCGTGTTGAACACGGCACCAACCGAGGTCATGGCAACCGCATGGGCCTTGCCCATATATCCGCCGCCCAGAATGCCAATGCCGATCTCTGCCATTCCGACGCCCTCCTCCGCTTTTTCTTGAAAACCATTTGCAACCGGTTGCAAAACTTGTATCGTGAGAATAGGACTCTCGCAAGCTGCATTCGACACAGCACCGCAATTTTCCTAAAGGAGCCCGCAGACATGCCCGCGCAACACGACACTGTTTACCTGACAACGGCGCAGGCGATCATTCGCTGGCTATCGAACCAGTTCATCGAGATCGACGGGCAGGAATATCGGTTATGTGGCGGCGGTTTCGGGATTTTCGGCCATGGCAATGTGACCTGCCTTGGCGAGGCGCTGAATACGGTGCGGGATGAGCTGCCGCTGTATCGCGGACAGAACGAACAAAGCATGGGGTTCGCCGCTTCGGGCTATGCCAAGCAATGGCTGCGTCAGCGATTCATGTTCTGCACTGCCAGTGCGGGGCCTGGCACTGCGAATCTGCTGACGGCTGCTGGTCTGGCCCATGCCAACCGCCTACCGATGCTGATGCTGTGCGGGGATACCTTCATCACCCGCCTACCCGATCCTGTTCTACAGCAGATGGAGAATTTCAACGATCCGACCTTCGGCCTGAATGACGCGTTCAAGCCGGTCAGCCGCTATTGGGACCGCATCACCCATCCGGCGCAAGTGATCCAATCCCTTCCCGCCGCCATTGCGACGATGCTGGACCCGGGCGATTGCGGACCTGCATTCCTTGGGTTGCCGCAGGATGTGCAGGGCTGGACCTACGACTACCCAGTGAAGTTCTTTGAGAAAAAGGTGCATCGCATTCGCCGCCAGTCGCCCGATGCGGATGAAATTGCAGACGCGGCAAGTGCTCTGGCTGGGGCGAAACGCCCGATGATCATCGCAGGTGGCGGCGTGCAATATTCGCAAGCCGTGGCCGAGCTGACCGATTTTGCCGAAAAGCATCAGATCCCAGTCGTCGAAACCATCGCGGGCCGCGCCAATATGCTGGCGACTCATCCGCTGAATATCGGTCCGATTGGTGTGACCGGATCAGACAGCGCCAACGCCATTGCGGAACAGGCCGATGTGATTGTCGCCATCGGAACGCGCCTGCAGGATTTCACGACCGGGTCGTGGACGGCTTTTGCCAAGGATGCTCAGTTCATCTCGATCAACGCGGCGCGACATGATGCGGGCAAACATATGTCGCTCCCGGTTGTTGGCGATGCCAAGCTGTCAATACAGGCTCTGACACAGGCCGTTGACTACAAAACCCCATCGGATTGGGTTTCACTGGCACAAGACGAGCGGCGCAAGTGGGATGCCTATGTGGCAGAGAATGTCACCTACGGAAACCGTCCGAGTTCGTACGCACAGGCCATAGGCGTAGTGAACGAACTGTGTGACACGCGCGACCGCGTGGTCGCCGCCGCCGGGGGCCTGCCCGCAGAAGTCACCGCCAACTGGCGTACACTGGATATCGGCACGGTCGATGTGGAATTCGGCTTTTCCTGCATGGGCTATGAGATCGCAGGCGCTTGGGGCGCGCGCATTGCCCAATCCGAGCGGGAGCCGGAGAAAGACACCATCACCTTCTGCGGCGACGGCTCTTACCTGATGCTGAATTCAGATATCTATTCCTCGGTTCTGAGCCGCAAGAAGATGATCGTTCTGGTGCTGGACAATGGCGGTTTTGCGGTCATCAACAAGCTGCAGAACAACACGGGCAATGAAAGCTTCAACAACCTGCTGGAGGATTGTCCCACCATCCCCGAAGCCTTTGGCGTCGATTTCGCGGCCCATGCGGCCTCGATGGGAGCCACCAGCGAAAAAGTCGCGAACTCGGCAGAACTGGCCGAAGCGTTCAAGCGCGCCAAGGCCAGCGACAAAACCTATGTGATCGCGATGGATGTGGACGCCTATGAGGGTTGGACAACCGAAGGCCACGCCTGGTGGGAGGTCGGAACCCCCCACACCTCGGCAGATGAGAAGGTCCGCGATGCCCATGTTGAATGGGAATCCACGCGTGAAAAGCAGCGTAAGGGGGTGTGATGAGACGGTTCACAGCAGAAACAGCCGATCCTGACGTCATCGTCGATGAGCTGCTGAACGGCGGCGGTGCGGTTGCCATCTCGGGCCTTTTTACACCTGAAGAGATCGCCGAAGCGCGCGCTACCGTCATGGAGCATTCCGAAGTGGCAGCCGAAAAGGTGACGCATTTTCAAGGAGCCGCCGAAGAGGACGGCAAGCTGAACCTGCAACGCCGGGTCTGGAATCTGCTGGCCAAAGGAGATGTGTTCTCACGCATGGCGGCGCATCCCGTGTTGATGAAAATCCTGCGCAAGTTTCTGGGGACCGAGTTCATCATGGGTTCGATCGCCGCCAATCGCATCCTGCCCGGCGGGCCGGGGCAAGAGCCGCATGTGGATTACCCCTATTGGGATTTTCACAGCCCCGAAACGCATCCTGTTGGCCTGAATGGTTCGTTTCCGATGAACGCGCAGGTCTCGGTCCTGCTGGACCCGTTCACTGAGGAAAGCGGCGCAACCGGTTATGTACCTGGATCGCAGAAGGAACTGCGGTATCCGACGCCGGCAGACAAGTTCTACGACAAGTGCGAACAGATGACCGGAGAGCCGGGCGATGTAGCTCTGTTCTATGGCGTGACGTGGCATTGCGCGATGCCGAACAAGGCAGATCACGACCGCAGCGCGATCCTGATCCAGTACCTGCCCAAATGGGTCAAACCGATGGAGGATATGCCCGCCGCCCTGCCGCAGGATTTCATTGATCAGGCCAGCCCTGACATGCGGCAATTGCTGGGTCTGAACTATCCCTACCCCGAGGTGCTGGACGCCGCGCGGGCAGGCAATACCGAGGGGCGCAAGTGACTCTGATCGATGGAATAAAAGGTAATCGCTTTGCCGTGTTTGGCCGGGCCGGGATGGACATGTTCGCCGATCCGGTCGGGACCAAAAGCGAAGACGCACAGGTGTTTCGTGCCGATCTCGGCGGTTCCAGCGCCAATATCTGTGCAGGGCTGGTCAAGCTGGGGTCGCAAGCGGCGCTGATCACCTCGGTCTCGGACGACGCAGTTGGGCGGTTCTGCGTGAACCGGCTGCAGGATTACGGTGTGGATACCCGTTTCATCCGCGCCGTGGGGGGCGAGGCACGCACCTCGCTCGCCGTTTATGAAAGCTGTATCGAGGATTTCCAGAACGTCATCTATCGCAACGGGGCCGCTGATTTTCAGGTGACCGAGGCGGATATGGACGCGGTCGACTACAGCGCATTCTCGGCCCTGATCACCGCGGGTACGGTGTTTGCGGCGGAGCCTTCCCGCTCGGCCACGTTCCGCGCGTTCGAAAACGCTCGCGCCGCAGGCCTGCCGGTGATCTTCGACATTGATTACCGCCCCTATAGCTGGCCGTCGCCGGACGTCGCCTCAGAAGTTCTGAGCCGCGCCGGCAACGAAAGCGATCTGATCGTCGGCAATGATGAAGAATTCGGATTCATGGCCGGTGGCATCGAAAAGGGCCTGGATAAGGCCCGCGAACTGGCGGCCAACGGCAAAATGGTGATCTACAAGATGGGTCACGAGGGGGCCATCACGCTGGCAGACGGGCAAGAGGTCCGCACAGGCATCTACCCGGTCACCGCCGTGAAGCCCAACGGCGCGGGCGATAGTTTTCTGGCCGGTCTTCTCGCTTCAATCGCTGCCGGGCACGGTTTGCGCGACGCGGTTCTGCGCGGCTCGGCCTGTGCGTCCATCGTCGTGTCGAAACCCGGTTGTGCCGGGGCCATGCCGACCACGCCCGAACTGGACGAATTTCTGGCCCGACACCCGGGCCCCACGGATACCTGAAAGGAGACGCAGATGCATATCGCGCCCCATGACAACCAGAACAAACCCATTGTCGATGCAAACCATGATCTGGTGCCGCTGAACTATTTCAACATCGTCAAACTGAAAAAGGGCGAGGTGTTCGAATATGCCGTGCCGGGCTATGAGACCTGCATCGTGCCCGCCACCGGCACCGTGGATGTCGATGTGGACGGCGCTGCGTTCACCAACCTCGGCAACCGCACCATCGACGTCTGGGATGGTGACCCCGAGGGGGTTTATGTCCCCGTCGGAGCCACCGTACGTATCACCTGCGTGACGGATGAAACCGAAACTTTCATCGCAGGCGCAAAATTCGACCGCGTGCTGGAACCTTTCGACGTCCGCGTGCCCGAGCTGGATCTGGTGCAATACGGCTCGGACGACACCAAGACCCACCGCAAGATCAAACACATTCTGGGCGCGAACCACCACGACAAGGTGGGCCGCTTACTGGTGTCCGAGCTTTATACCGTGGGTCAGGGCGGCTGGTCCGGCTTTCCCAGCCACAAGCATGACACCGACCGCAAAGGTGACGATGGCGAGATGATCGAGACCCGCCATGACGAGACCTACAATTTCCGCTTCCGGCCCAACCATGGCTCGGGCGTTCAGATGCTGCAGCGCGAGGACAACAAGCCGGGCGATGCCTATCACATCATGGACGGCTCAACGATCCTGCTGGACAAGGGCTATCACCCCTGCGCGGTTCTGCCGGGGTATGAGATGTATTATTTCACCATCCTTGGTGGCCTCAGCCAACGCTCGCTCAAGCAGTATTTCCAGCCGACCCATGCGGATCAGTTGCATACCATTCCCGGCATCATGGACATGGTGGCCAAGTTCAAATGAGCCTTGTGACATTATCGGACGTCCTCCAACCCGCGCTGCGTGACGGCTATGCCGTGGCCGGGCTGGTGACGTTGGGCTGGGAAGACATGCGCGCCTATGTGACCGCAGCCGAAGCCGAAGACGTGCCGATCATCCTACAAGCCGGTCCGTCCTGCCGCGAGCACACACCGCTGCCAGTCTTGGGCAAGATGTTCAGGCATCTGGCCGAAGGGGCAAGCGTGCCGGTTGTGGCCCATCTGGATCACGGTTACAGCCATGAGGACTGCCGTATTGCCATCGAGAGCGGCTTTACGTCGGTCATGTTTGACGGCTCGCGCAAACCTCTGACCCAGAACATCTCTGAAACCGCTGCGATTGTCGAAATGGCCCATGCGGCCGGGATTTCCTGCGAGGGAGAGATTGGCTTTGTCGGCTATTCGGGCGGCGAAGGCTCTGATGGCACCGCCCCGGACGAGGCCGCGCAGTTCGCCCGCGAGACGGGCGTGGATGCGATGGCGATCTCGGTTGGCAATGTCCATCTGCAGCAGAACAAGGAAGGCGGGCTGGACGAGGCCCGCATCCGCGCGATCGAGGCCGTCACCGAGGTGCCTTTGGTGATCCACGGCGGATCGGGCGTGCCGGAGGCGCAGCGCACGGCGCTGGCGCGTGGCTCGAAAATCTGCAAGTTCAACATCGGAACCGAGTTGCGAATGGCCTTTGGCCACGCCCTGCGCGCGGCGGTGAATACTGATCCGGACCGGTTCGACCGCGTTCTTATCATGAAAGACACACATGAACCGGTGGTCGAGGCGACGCGCCGGGTTCTTCAAGCCTTCAAGGGGGCATGACATGCTGAATATCGGATTGCTGGGCTGCGGGCGGATCGGGCAGGTGCATGCACGCTCGGTCGGGCAGATTGATGGTGCACGGATCACAGCCGTGGCAGACGCCTTCTCGGAACCGGCTGAGGCGCTGGCTGACAAAACCGGTGCTCAGATCTTGTCGGCAAAAAGCCTGATCGAAAGCGCGGATGTCGATGCCGTCGTTATCGGAACCCCAACCGACACCCACTACGACCTGATTCACCAAGCGGCCCGTGCGGGCAAGGCGATCTTCTGCGAAAAACCTGTTGATATGTCCGCCGACCGCATCCGCGACTGCATCAAGGTGGTGCAAGAAACCGGCGTCCCTTTCATGACCGCCTTCAACCGCCGCTTTGACCCGAGCTTTGCCAACATCCAATCCCGCATCGCCGCCGGAGAAATCGGCGAGGTCGAGATCGTCACCATCCTGTCCCGCGATCCCTCACCACCGCCGATCAGCTACATCGAAAGCTCGGGCGGTCTGTTCCGCGATATGATGATCCACGATCTGGATATGGCGCGTTTCCTGCTGGGTGAGGAACCTGTAACGGTCTACGCCGTCGGCTCTTCTCTGGTCGATCCCGCAATCGGCAAGGCCGGAGACGTCGATACCGCGGCCGTCACGCTGACCACCGCCAGCGGCAAGATCTGCCAGATCTCGAACTCGCGCCGCGCCAGCTATGGCTATGATCAGCGCATCGAAGTGCATGGGGCAAAGGGCCTTTTGCGCGCTGAAAACATGCTGGAAAACGCGGTCGAAGTCGCCACCCCCGATGGCTTCCGCAAGGCCCCGGCCCAGCATTTCTTCCTCGAACGCTATGAGGCGGCCTATCGGGCAGAGATGACTCATTTCGTGGCCGCTTTGACCGGATCCGCATCCCTGTCACCCGGAATTCTCGACGGGTTGCGCGCACAGATACTGGCTGACGCTGCAGACAGATCACTGAAAGACGGAACAGTCGTCGCCATCACCTGAGGGAATCGCAAAGCGCACGAGGGCAAGGTACGACGCGCCAAACTCGTACCCCCTCAAGAAATCGTCAGACATCTTACAGACGCGCCGCATGTGTTTGGTATCTGCCTGAGATGTTCGGAATGTGTCTGAGAGATTAATTTTACCGGTCACAAAGCCCCTTCGCCTTGGAAAAAATCGCCTATGCGAGCAGCCGGAGAAACTCGAGCCAGCGCGTCCAGTTTCGGATGAGACGCTATCCGGTCTTTCGCACCAACCGAGTGCAGCTTCGCTCAGCTCTGAACTCACTTGCGGCACCAAGGCAGAGTATCTTGATCCGCGAAGCAGCCCTTTTTTCCGTTTGTCTTCGTTTCAAGAACAACATTAACCGAACGTGAACAATGTATTCTCAGAGTGTTCAACCAAACTGAGTCATAGTGATCATGTTGGATCGAACGTGCGGTCAGCCGTTCAATTGCAAACAAGGGGAAACGCATGATCAAGCCTGCCTTTGTGACTAAAGAGTCCAGCCCCACAGCTGTGATGCAAACCTCCGGCAAAATCGCCGAAGAACGTGTGTCAACGACGACCCCTTCGAGCAGCGGTCGCTTCCCTCCTATTGAAAATGCACTGTCTGATATCATCAAAAACAAGCGACTTTCCGAGGCACAAAACAACGTCTGAAGGTAGTTCAGCAGACCCCCACACAATTCCCGATATCTGTCCAAATATAGGAATTGAAAACTGAACCCCGCCCCTTTCCAGGGGCGGGGTTTCTTTTGTTCGACAACCAATTGGCGTCAAAGCTGATGCGCAAATAGCTGGGCCAGCCGTTTCCCATCCCTGTGAAACATTTGGCTGGCCCAGCTTTCAGTACTTCCGTGAGCAGTCGCACTGATGTTGAAACGAATGAACGTTTCGGTAACTTCCGATTACAGACCCAGAAGTGATTTGACCTCTGCTTCAACCGCATCGGTCACGGGCTTGTTCGCAGCCGCCTCCAGGGCCTCGCGCTCGGCCAGTTCCTGCTCTGCGACTTGATCAGCCAGGTCTTCTGCAGCCTGTGCCGTTTCATCGTATTCCACGGCAGCTTGCCGTTCTTCGTTCAACGCCTGTGCTTCGTCCACGGACTGGTTCAACTCGGCGCGGGCTTCCTCAAGCTGTTGTTCAATTTCCGGAGAAGATCCGCCGGCATCTGCCAACTCCTGCTCAAGCCGTTCGACTTCGGTTTGATTGTCCTGAACATCAGACAGCGCTGTTTCCAGATCGGCTTCGATCTCTGAAACGCTGCGTTCGGGCTGCTCCAGGCTGCTGAGTTCTTCCAGCGTAGTCGCGAGGTCTTCGCGCAGAAGATCTCCGGCCAGAACCGTATCACGGTAGGTCGCGATTCGACCGACCCGAGACGTGGGTGAAGCATTCGCCAAAGCGGTTGCGCTGGCGTTAGCCGCATTCAAAGCACCCAGCTCAGAGGGGTGTGCGCCAAGCAGCGCCGCAATTCGATTGCCCTTGGTGCGCACCGCTGGACGAATGGAGGTCTCAACGCTGACGGTTTTCGATGGCTTTTGATTGGATCCGCGCGTTTGCTTGCTACCTTTGGCCGCCGTCACTCGCTTGGCTTTGCTTTTTCCATTGAACAGATCTTTCAGAGAAAACCCGTTGTTTTTGCCAGAGAATGAACGCGCTGATTGCGACTTGGCCTTGCTCTGATGGGACTTTCCGGATTTCTGGCCGCCGCGGTTCGAGTCGGCAGCCTTGCCGCCACCCCGTTCGCTGGCAGAACCGCGGTCTCCGCTGTCCCCCTTGCCGCCGCCATTGCCGCCACCGTTTCCACCGCCATTGCCGCCGCCGTTTCCTCCACCGTTACCTTTTCCGCCCCCTTTGCCTTCTTTTGCAAAAGCGACGTCCGGCATCGCGACAGTCGCCACGATGGCCGTTGATCCCAGCAACGCGACCGCAACGGTAGTTGCCTTTAACAGTCCCAAAGTGAAAGTTTTCATGTCGACCTCTTAAGTGGAAGGCAGCAAGCATCTGTCTTTCGAATCAACCCACTGTCTCAATTGTTTCGATTCGCATGCGAATCCTCTAAGTTCGCTGCCAGTTAACTTGAGAGCGCTTGAACGCAGCGCGAATTGCTTGTTCATCCTAGGTTCATGTCGAATTGCGTAATCTCCGGGCTGATCGGTTTTTGAGGGCTTTCATGCTTGCAAAGGTGTTCTTGGTGGTCGCAAGCCTGCTTGTCGCGTTGCCCGTTGGGCAGGCGACTGCTCAGACGCGTGAGCTAAAGCAAGGTGAGTTGCGCAAAGCGACCCTGACCGGAGATACCATCCGGTTGAGCCGTGTCATCAAAGGTGTCGAGAAAGCTTATGGTGGCACCCCGGTAGATGCGCGCGCGTTTCAGGCTGACCAGATTTATTATCGCATCCTTGTCAAAAAGCCCGATGGGAAAATTGTCAGTGTCATCGTGGATGCCCAGAACGGAACAGTCGTTCCAAACCGATCCAATGTTGGTCGTCAAATATCGAAAGCGGCGCGTTCAAACCCCGCCAGCGCCAACCAGAATCGCGATACCAAAGGCAACCGCGGTGCCTCTGCCAGCGCTAGAAACAACGGTAACGGTGGTGGCAGCGGCAACGCTGGAGGTAATGGTAATGGCGGTGGAAACGGCAACGGCGGTGGAAACGGCGGCGGTAATGGCGGTGGAAACGGCGGCGGCGGCGGCAATGGTGGTGGAAACGGCGGCGGTAATGGTGGCGGCAATTCTGGCGGCAACGGCAAAGGCAGAAAATAGGGCTTAAACCAAAGTCGTTGTGGCTGTAGCTTTTGGATATGAGAGTACTTCTTGCCGAAGACGAGCCGCAGCTATGCGAGCAGATTAAGAAACTGCTGAGTGCAGAGGGCCGCGTGGTAGATGTGGCTCACAATGGAACGGACGCCCTGCATCTCGGTGCGACTGAACCGTACGACATGATCATCCTCGACATCGGGTTGCCAGAGCGGGACGGTATTTCTGTCCTGCGTGAATGGCGCGGGGCAGGCGTCAAGACACCCGTGTTGATCCTGACGGCCCGCGACGGGTGGAGCGAGCGCGTTGACGGCCTTGATGCAGGCGCGGATGATTACATGACCAAGCCGTTTCACATGCCCGAGCTGGCAGCCCGCGTGCGCGCAATCCTTCGCAGGCAAAGCGGTCAGTTGAACCCGGTGATCGAAATGGGGGATGTCTCGCTGGATACCCGCAACGGGCGTGTCAGCGTCGGTGGAATTCCCGTCGATCTGACCGCGCAGGAAATTGCCGTTTTGACATACCTTGCCCATAATATGGGACGCATGGTGTCGCGCACCGAGTTGTCAGAGCACATCTACGAATACGATGGTGATCGGGACTCGAACACCATCGCTGTTTTCATAACACGGCTGCGCAAAAAACTTGGCCCGGATCTTATTACGACAGTCCGGGGGCGCGGCTATATGATCGATTCTGCCTGATGCTATCTCTGCGCCAACGCGCTTTGTTGGGCGGTCTCGCCACCGGCGCGCTTTCTGTTGGCGTTGGCACTTTGGTGGTTTTTTCCTACATCAACACGCGTGTCCTGGAACAGTTCGACGAGACCCTGCGAGACCGGCACACACAGCTTATCGTTGGCCTGAGTGCAGCCACGGATGACCCCGAGGCGTTGAGAAACCTTATGTTCGACCCTGCCTATGCAACGCCGTACTCGGGCAGATACTGGCAGGTGACCGATGACAACGGGGCGACATATACATCTGCATCACTCTTTGATGAAACAATTCCCGAACCTGCTCGTGCAACGGACGGGTTCATCATTTGGAACGCATCAGGACCGGACAATGAGGCCGTTCGCAGTGTCTATCAGAAAATCACATTCGAAGATGGAACCGAATGGGGCGTGACTGTCGCGGAAAGCAGGCTCGAACTGATCAGCGAACGCCGGGCGGCGCAAAACAACTTGCTTCCTGTATTTGGATTGGTCGGATTGATCGGTGTCGCCGGTTCTTTGTTATTGATGTCTGCCATTGTCGGCCCCCTCGGGAAACTGCGCGCAGACGTCGCGCGTCGATGGGACAACGGAGACGATCTGAACCCGGAAGACTATCCGGAAGAGGTTTCGCCGCTTGTCGAGGACCTCAATCAACTGCTGCACAGAAACCGCGAGATCGTATCCAGTTCTCGGCGGCAAGCGGCGGATCTAGCGCATGCCCTGAAGACGCCGACGGCAATACTCAGGAACGAATTGGCAAGTTTGTCCGACAAAGGAGTGGATACGGAACCGACCGACGACGCGTTGAACAGGATTGATGCCCAGTTGAAGCGATCTCTTGCGCGCATGCGGGCGTCAAACACCGCTGAACTCGCGCATTCGCGCACCGATCTTTCGAATTCGGTCGCCAGACTATCCAGACTGTTTTCGGTCATGGCCGAACGCGCAGGAAAATCGCTGACCTCAGATTGTGAAGATGGGCTCCAGATCCGTATGGACACTCAGGACATCGAAGAAGTGATCGGAAACCTCCTCGATAACGCTCTTAAATGGTGTCGAACGACGATTCACATCGGCGCAAAACGCGTCGACAGCGGCATCGAGATCTGCATCGAAGATGATGGGCCCGGAATCCCGAAAGAGGCGCGTGATGCAGCGATCCAAACCGGAGGTCGGCTGGACACATCTGTCAGCGGCACCGGCCTGGGTTTGGCCATATCCGTTGACCTGTTGAACGCCTACGGCGCCAGATTGAAACTGGGGACATCGATAAACCTTGGCGGTTTAGCCTGCCACGTGTTCTTACCGCGGTGACAATGGCGGCATTCGGCATAAACTGGGCTGAGACGTCGTGCTCCCCAATGTAGCGACGAACGGACAGAAACAAACTCTTGGCAGGCTGAGAGCGCATTTTTCGACATCGGCTGAACGAGGCCGCGTCCGCAAGCCACGTTATGGATTGACACATTGAAAGATCAAAATCGCCAGAACCGACCAAGGGGCATTTTCTATTTTTCCCCGAAGGTTCAGTGGTGAGCCGTGCAGGATTCGAACCTGCGACCCACTGATTAAAAGTCAGTTGCTCTACCAACTGAGCTAACGGCCCACTTTTGTATTCGGACCTTGGTGGTCCGTAGCGCTCTCTAAGGTATTTTCCCAACCGGGTTCAAGACCTTATTTTGCAACTCGCTCCGTCGATACCGAAGGTATATCCGACGACCCGATAGGCGGCCTAATTAGGCAGGTGGTGCAAGGGGGTCAAGCCCTTTTTTCAGGAATCTGCGCGACAGGGTGGATTCGCCGGGTGACCAAGGTTATATGCCCGGCATGCGACCCGAAAACGACACCGGATTGCCCTTCATGAAGATGCACGGGCTGGGCAATGACTTTGTCATTGTGGATGCACGCGCGCACCCTCAGGCCATTACGCCGGCGCTGGCAAAGGGAATCGGACATCGGCAATTCGGCGTTGGATTCGATCAGTTGGCTGTGATCGAAAACAGCGCAGCAGATGCGCATCTGGTGTTCTACAATTCCGACGGATCGACCTCGGCCGCGTGCGGGAACGCCACGCGTTGCATCGCAAGGTTTCTGATGGACGAAACCGGCAAATCCGACCTTACACTGACCACCGGGAGGGGAACGCTTTATGCGCGGGATGTCGGGGATGGCATGACCTCGGTCAATATGGGCCCTCCGCAAATCGACTGGCGCGAAATACCCCTGGCCGAAGAAGTTGATACCCTGAGATTGCCCATAGAAGGCGAACCCACCGCTACCGGCATGGGTAACCCGCACTGTACGTTCTTCGTAGACAACGCCGACACCGTCCAGCTGGCCGAGTTCGGCGCGCGATACGAACACCACCCCCTTTATCCCGAACGTACCAACGTGCAGGTCGCGCAGATCATCGGCCCTGATCACATCCGTATGCGCGTGTGGGAACGGGGTGTCGGGATAACGCTCGCCTCTGGGTCATCCTCATGCGCCACAGCGGTGGCGGCGGCGCGGCGCGGCCTGACCGGTCGCAAGGTTCAGATCGATCTGGATGGCGGCACCATCTGGATCGACTGGCGCGAAGACGGGGTCTGGATGACCGGACCCACCGCGCATGTCTTCTCGGGTACCCTGACGCCGGAATTCCTGAGGTCTCTGGGATGAAACCGCCTAAATTCACAACGTTGGGCTGCCGCCTGAACGCCTATGAAACAGAGGCGATGAAAGAGCTGTCGCGGCAGGCTGGGCTGGAAAACGCCGTGATCGTCAACACCTGCGCCGTCACAGCCGAGGCTGTCCGCAAGGCACGTCAGGAAATCCGCAAACTGCGGCGCGAAAACCCGGGTGCCCGCTTGATCGTCACGGGCTGTGCCGCTCAAACCGAACCCCAAACCTTTGCCGCGATGGACGAGGTCGACGCGGTCATCGGCAATACCGAAAAAATGCAGCCCGAAACATGGACAGGCATGGCGGCGGATTTCATCGGCCAGACCGAGGCGGTACAGGTCGACGACATCATGTCCGTCACTGAAACCGCAGGCCACTTGATCGACGGCTTCGGCACCCGGTCCCGCGCCTATGTGCAGGTCCAGAATGGCTGCGACCACCGCTGCACCTTCTGCATCATCCCCTATGGCCGCGGCAACTCGCGCAGCGTCCCTGCGGGCGTGGTGGTGGATCAGATCAAACGGCTGGTGGACCGGGGTTATAACGAGGTGGTGCTAACGGGTGTCGACCTGACCTCATGGGGGACAGACTTGCCCGCGCAGCCCAAACTGGGCGATCTGGTTATGCGCATCCTCAAACTGGTGCCGGACCTGCCGCGCGTGCGGATCAGTTCTATCGACTCGATCGAAGTGGATGAAAACCTGATGCAGGCCATCGCGACCGAACCGCGCCTTATGCCGCACCTGCATCTTTCCCTGCAGCATGGCGACGACCTGATCCTGAAACGCATGAAACGCCGCCACCTGCGCGACGATGCCATCCGTTTTACCGAAGAGGCCCGCAAACTACGCCCCGACATGACCTTCGGCGCCGACATCATCGCAGGCTTCCCGACCGAGACCGAAGCGCATTTCGAGAACTCACTAAAGCTCGTCACCGATTGCGACCTGACCTGGCTGCATGTCTTCCCCTATTCCAAACGCGAAGGCACCCCCGCCGCCCGGATCCCGCAGCAGATCAACGGCACCATCATCAAGGACCGCGCCGCCCGCCTGCGCGTCGCCGGCGACAAGCAAATCGCCAAACACCTCGTAGCCCAGACGGGAAAGACCCATCGCATCCTGATGGAAAACCCCCATATGGGCCGCACCGAACAATTCGCCGAGGTCACCTTCACCACCGCCCAACCCGAAGGCCAGATCGTCCACGCCCAGATCACCGGACACACAGCCACCCAGCTGCAAGCCTGATCCGTCCTTCATCTGGCTAAAAATATCCCGGGGATGAATTGGCCGCAGGCCAAGAAGGGGCTGGCCCCTTCAACACCACTAAAACCAAAAAACCCCCGCACCATAACAGGGCGGGGGTTTCAGATTGGATTGCCCGCAGGCTTAGTCGAGACGCTTGCCCTTCACCGGTGCCCACAGACGCTTGTTCACCAGGTACAGAAGAACCGACAGGACGGACAGGAACAGAACACCCACGAACCCGGCATTCTTGCGTTCCATCATCTTGGGTTCAGCGGTCCACATCAGAAAGGCGGCGATGTCTTCTGACATGGCCTCAACAGTGGCGGGATGACCATCGGCGTATTCGACCTGATCTTCCGACAACGGCGGTGCCATCGAAATCCAGCCACCCGGGAAGGCGGTGTTCTTGTAAAGGATGGTACCCGCCTCTTCTTTTTCCTCACCAGTATAGCCATCCAGAAGCGAGGCAATATACTCTGCGCCGCCCATACCTTTGACCAGCTGATTGATCCCCAGACCATAAGGCCCGTGGAAGCCCGCACGCGCCTTGGCCATCAGGCTGAGGTCGGGTGCGCCCACTCCGGTGTTGGCCGGGAAGTGGTCGGTCGGGATCGCCGGACGGAAATCATCCAGCTCGGGATCGAATACTTCGAAATTCGCCGCAGAATAGGCGATCACTTCTTCTTCCGAGTATCCCAAAGCTTCGAGATCGCGCAGCGGTACGTATTGCAGGCCATGGCAGGCTGCGCAGACCTCGGTATAGACCTGAAGACCGCGCTGAAGCTGATTCAGATCCCACGTGCCGAATGGCCCTTCGAACGAAAAGTCGAAATCCTCGACATGGCTGTCGTAAGCGCCTGCTGCGAAAGACGCAGCAGGGGTCAGGGCGATGGCAAACGCGGCACCGATTGCAAGTTTCTTGAACATGATTCCGGTCCCTCTTCTTACTCGGCCGGCGTGGCGTCGGCGTCAGCCTTGCCATAATGCGCGTTGAAGTCTTCTTCGATGGTCTCGGGCTGCGCCTCAGGCTTCTCGATTACGCCAAGGATCGGCAGGATCACGAAGAAATAGGCGAACCAGTAGGCAGACGCGATCAGCGAGAAAGTCGCATAGGGCTCCTCGGCGGGCATCGCACCCAGCCACATCAGGGCGAAGAAATCGATGACCAGCAGGTAGAACCACCATTTGAACATCGGACGGTACTTGCCCGACCGCACGCTCGAAGTATCCAACCACGGCGCCAGCGCCATCGCCAGGATCGCGCCGAACATCGCGATCACACCAAAGAACTTGGCGTCGATGATGCCGCCGGTGATGAAGCTGGCGAACTGCACGACCCAGACCTCACCGGTGAAGGCGCGCAGGATCGCGTAGAACGGCAGGAAGTACCATTCGGGCACGATGTGTGCAGGCGTCACAAGCGGGTTGGCCTCGATGTAGTTATCGGGGTGGCCCAGATAGTTCGGCATGTAGCCTACGATGGCCCAGAACACGACCAGGATAACCGCCAGAGCGAACAGATCCTTGATCACGAAATACGGCCAGAAGGGCAGCGTGTCTTTCTCGGCTTCAGCTTTCGAGCCACGGCGCACTTCAACACCTGTCGGGTTGTTGTTACCGGTGGTGTGGAAGGCCCAGATATGCACGATCACCAGCGCCGCAATCACGAACGGCAGCAGGTAGTGCAGCGAGAAGAACCGGTTCAGCGTGGCATTGTCCACCGCCGGTCCGCCCAGCAGCCAGGTCTGGATCGCCTCACCCACAAACGGGATCGCGCCAAACAGGCCGGTGATCACGGTCGCACCCCAGAAGGACATCTGACCCCAGGGCAGAACGTAACCCATAAAGGCGGTGCCCATCATCATCAGGTAGATCAGCATCCCGATGATCCACGTGATCTCACGCGGGGCTTTGTACGAGCCGTAGAACAGCCCACGGAAGATGTGGATGTAGACCGCAACAAAGAACAGCGACGCGCCGTTCTGGTGCAGATAGCGCAGCATATAGCCGCCATTCACGTTGCGCATGATGTGTTCGACACTGGCAAAGGCCAGATCGACATGCGGGGTATAGTGCATCACCAGAACGATGCCGGTGACAATCTGCAGCGCCAGACAGAAGGTCAGAACGATGCCCCAGATCCACATCCAGTTCAGGTTCTTGGGGGTGGGGATCATAAGGGTGTCATACAACAGGCCGACGATGGGCAGGCGGCTGTTCAGCCACTTTTCGCCGTTTGTCTTCGGCTCATAATGATCGTGGGGAATTCCGGACATAAGTTGGGTCTCCCTTAGCCGAGCTTGATTGTTGTTGCGTCGACCCATTCTGCGGGCGGAACAGGCAGGTTCTCAGGCGCAGGACCCTTGCGGATCCGACCCGCCAGATCATAGTGCGACCCGTGGCAGGGGCAGAACCAGCCGCCAAAATCGCCAGCATCGCCCAGCGGCACACAGCCAAGGTGGGTACACACACCCATCTGAACGATCCATGCACCGGGCGCTTCGCCTTCGGGCGAGGGCATCACACGGTTGGCGTCCGTTGCCGGAGCATCCGCGTTGATGTTGAAGTTACGGGCCAGCGGATCCGGCAGGTTACCAACCGCTTCCTCGTCCTGTTGTTGGGCTTCCGCGATCTCGGCACCGGTCCGGTGACGGATAAAGACGGGTTTGCCCAACCACTTCACGGTCAGCTGCGTGCCCGGCTCTACCCCGCTCACGTCAGTGCGGATCGAGGACAGCGCCTGAACGTCTGCCGATGGGTTCATTTGATTGACAAGGGGCCATACGGCTGCACCGGCTGTCACGACACCTGCGCCGCCGGCGACGTAGTACAGGAAGTCTCTGCGGGTGCCTTCGTGGTCTTCAGCGTGGGACACGAGGTTCTCTCCGATTGTCTGGCGCCCGCGAACGGGCATAAAGCTCGCGCACCGCATGAACTGCGGCGTCTTAAACGGGGTATCTATCGGGGAGAATAGAGTTCGTCCAGCGCTCTTAAACGCGCAATACGCCGCATCTGGGCATTCATTTCATGTTCAGAGGGCTATTTTTCAAGATCAGACCGGCAATCCGGGTGCATGTGCACCGCAAGCAGCCGAATCGCTTCCCCTCCGATTCGACCTAGTCAAAACGGTAGAGGCAACACCCGAGTTGAACAGTCTGTTCACTCAGGCGTCGCATTTTTGCCGGAACTCCGCCACAGGTCAGCCTTGAATATTTCTATATTAAGCTGAATTGTGGCGCGTTAAAATACTAATTTTAAATAGATATTTCAAGTTAATCGATAAAAAAGAATTACCGATTGCAATCTGAGCGAGAATACCCCAAAGGCCGAAGAACCCACCCCTCAGCCGGAGATATCTCATGCCAAAACTTACCCTCACGATGGCGCTCATCCCGCTTCTCGGCGCGGCCCCCGCTTTTGCATCCGGTGATCCGGCAAAGGGTGAAGCCCTCTATAATCGCTGTTCCTCGTGCCATGCGATCATCAAAGATGGCGAGGTTCTGGTCAAAGGCGGTATCACCGGGCCGAATCTCTATGGCGTGGTCGGTCGTGTGGCAGGCACCGAGAACGACTACCTGAACGGCAGCGAACGTCTGCCCGTCGGCATGTTCACCGATGACATGATCCGCGCCGGGCAAGAAGGGCTGGTCTGGACCGAAGAGAACATCATCGCTTATTCCGAAGACCCGATCCGCTTTATTCGCGATTATCTGGACGACGAGACCGCCCGCCCCAACATGAGTGTCAAGCTGAAGAAGGGTGCCGCGGACATCGCGGCCTATCTTGCCACGTTCAACACACCCTGATCTCTCAGCCCGGCGGTCGCGTTGCGACCATGCTGGGTCTGTCTCCAAAGGCGGCATACCAATCCGCCAGCGCCTCATTGCCGTTGCGCCACCCTCGTGCATCGTGGCGCAGGTCGAGATAGCCCAGCGCGCATCCAACGGCCACCTGCCCCATATCCAATGGGCCCGCCAGATGCGCCATCCAGCGCTGGTTCAAGGCCGCACAGGCGCGCTCGATCTTGGTCCATTGCGCGTCGACCCAATCATCCCATTGCTTGTCGGCGGGCCGCAGGCGATCCTCATAGGTCATCAACAGCGCCGCATCCAGAATACCATCGGCCAGCGCCTCAAGCGTCAGCACATCCCAGCGTCGCGCGCCAGCGGCATATAGCCCGGCCTGGACCCGCGCATCCAGAAAGGCGCATATCACTCGGCTGTCGAACAGCGTGGGACCGTCAGCCCGTTCAAGCGCCGGAACCTTGGTCAACGGCGCCTTGCTGAGCAGAGGTTCCGCGGGTGAGACAGGCGTGCTCGCAACCGTCTGCAGCGCGACATCCGCAAGCTGGCCGGTCTCGTGCAGCAACACCATGACTTTGCGCACATACGGTGAGGTGGGGCTATGATAAAGCTTCATGTCCTGTCTCCTTGTCTGCTCCGCAGACTACAGAAGCCGAACCAATACAAAACCCGTCAGGACCCACCTACACCCTGCATCAGCGACCGCAGGGCCTGCAGTTCCAAACCAAAGCCGTCTTCTGCAATGCGGTCAGCCGCAGTTTGCCGCGCGTCATCTGGCTTGTTCTGGTTCAGCTTCCAGGTCCCATCGATATCATTGATCTCCAACCGACAGGGCACGATCATCCGCAGGAACCGATCCAGCAGCTCGTCTGGCATCTTTGATGCCAGCCAAGGGGGCTTCGGCAGCAATCGATCCTCAAAAAACGCCGTTTGCCGGTCCAGCATATCCCGCAGCTCCTCGGGCGGGCGCAGCTCAAGCTGGCCGGTCAGATGCACGGCCACATAGTTCCACGTCGGGACCTGATCCTCGATCCCGTACCAATCGGGCGAGACATACCCATCCGGTCCCGATACCGCAATCCGCGCAGGCTGGCGCTGATTGAGCGCCCGCACAATCGGGTTCGACCGAACCAGATGCAATTCGGCCTGCGTCGCATCCTCGTTCAATAAAAACGGCACGTGGCTCATAAGCGGTGCAGCATCCGTCGACACCGCAAGAACACCGAACGCGCGCGCACGGGCAAAGGCAATATGACGCGCGGCGGTCTCGGCCCGGAAGGCTGGATTGGGGTGCATGACGATCCTCCTGCCAATTTCTCTTGCAGAAGCGACGCACCCTTGGCAAGGTCCGCCTCGTTCTCAGGGCGGGGCGGAATTCCCCACCGGCGGTATGCGGGCTGCGACCCGTAAGCCCGCGAGCGGCCCCGGATTCTCCGGGGTGTCAGCAGATCTGGTGAGACGCCAGAGCCGACGGTCATAGTCCGGATGAAAGAGAACGTGCAGCGTGCCGCGAACCGGTGCGCCTGCCCGTGATCGCCTTGGGTGACGTGTCTGTTGCGAAAGGAGATAACCATGACACACACCCGCTACGCTTTCATCAAAGCCAACTGGCATTCCGATATTGTCGATCGCGCGCTGGAGGGGTTTCAACAGCTCATTCCCGCCGACCAGATCGACGTCTTTGACGTCCCCGGCGCGTTCGAGATGCCCCTATTGGCCCGCGATCTGGCCCAAACCGGACACTACGCCGCGATCGCTTGCGCCGCCTTCGTAGTGGACGGCGGCATCTACCGCCACGATTTCGTCGCTCAGGCGGTGGTCGACGGCCTTATGCGCGCAGGCCTCGACACGGGCGTCCCGATTCTGTCGGTCTCACTGACCCCGCACCAGTATCAGGAAACCGACCACCATAACGCTATCTACCGTACGCATTTCGTCGAAAAGGGGCGCGAGGCCGCCCAAGCCGCACTCAGCATCACGAAAACCCGCTCGAAGATCGCAACCGCCTGATCTTCATCTTTTCAAAAATACTCAATCGCGCTGCCCTCGGGCAGCGCCCCCGACCCATCCAGCCGCAAATCCGCTTGAGACCAAGGGCACTCCCCGCTAATCACGACTTTCAAAGGAGCACGCCCCATGTCGATGAACAGTTTCGGACACCTTTTCCGCGTCACCACCTGGGGCGAAAGCCACGGACCGGCTTTGGGCGCGACCGTCGATGGCTGCCCGCCGGGCGTACAGATCGACGAAGCCATGATTCAGCACTGGCTGGACAAGCGCAAACCGGGGCAGAACAAGTTCACCACCCAGCGGCGCGAACCCGATCAGGTGAAAATCCTGTCCGGCGTGTTCGAAGGCCAGACAACCGGAACCCCGGTCCAGCTGATGATCGAGAACACCGATCAGCGCTCAAAAGACTACGGCGATATCATGGACAAGTTCCGCCCGGGTCACGCGGATATCACCTATTGGCAGAAATACGGCATCCGCGACTATCGCGGCGGCGGGCGCAGCTCGGCCCGCGAAACCGCATCCCGCGTTGCCGCAGGGGGGCTGGCGCGCGAGGCGATCAAACAGATCGCGCCCAACGTGCAAATCACCGGCTACATGACCCAGATCGGCCCACACAAAATCGACCGCGCCAATTTCGACTGGTCGCAAATCGAGCAGAACCCGTTCTGGACGCCCGACGCCCAGGCCGCCGAAGACTGGGCGACCTATTTGGACGACCTGCGCAAATCCGGCAACTCGGTCGGCGCGGTGGTCGAGGTTGTCGCCCGGGGTGTCCCCGCCGGGATCGGAGCGCCCATATATGCCAAGTTAGACACTGATCTGGCCGCCGCGATGATGTCGATCAACGCCGTCAAAGGCGTCGAAATCGGCGAGGGCATGGCCGCCGCCGAACTGACTGGTGAAGCCAATGCAGACGAGATTTTCATGGGTCAGAACGGCCCGCAATACAGCTCAAACCACGCAGGCGGCATTCTGGGCGGCATCTCGACCGGGCAGGATATCGTGGTGCGTTTTGCGGTCAAACCGACCTCGTCGATCCTGACCACCCGCAAGACCATCACCAAATCCGGCGAAGAGACCGAGATCATCACCAAAGGCCGCCACGACCCATGCGTCGGCATCCGCGGCGTACCGGTAGGTGAGGCCATGATGGCCTGCGTGATCCTGGATCACCTGCTGCTGCACCGGGGTCAAATCGGCGAGAATCGTGGACATATCGGCTGATCTGCGCGCGCGCCTGCGCGGCATCGTCGCGCAGCGTATGCAGACCGATCCCGCCCATGACATGGCGCATCTGGATCGGGTCTGGTCCAATGCCTGTTCGATCTCCGATGACGGGACCGACATGCCTGTCCTTCTGGCCGCATGCTATCTGCACGATCTCATCAACCTGCCCAAGAATGATCCCGACCGGCACCTTGCCTCGCGCAGGTCAGCACTTGAATCAGAGTCTATACTGTTGGAATTGGGCTATTACTCAGGCCAAATCACTGCCACCCAACATGCCATCGAAGCACACAGTTTCTCGGCCAGCCTGATGCCAGCAACGCCCGAGGCCCGCATCCTTCGCGATGCGGATCGGTTGGATGCACTGGGGGCTGTCGGGATCGCGCGCACCTTTCTGGTCGGCGGCGCACTGGGCCGCACGCTCTATGATCCGGCCGATCCGTTTGCCGAGAACCGGCCATTGGATGACCTGCAATTCTCGATCGACCATTGGAAAGTAAAGCTTCTGAACCTGCCCGACGGTATGTTGACCGAGGCAGGTCGCGCGCTCGCGACACGCCGGATCAAACGGATGATCCGCTATCTGGAAGAACTGAGCGAAGAGATCGGCGCGCCCTTGCCTGAAGGCTGGAAGAGCACCTGATTGGTACAATCCTGTCGTTGATCTTTGGGCCACAAAGGCGCAGATACATGCGCAATGGCCAAATCCTTAACATCGCATCGACCCATGCTTGCCGTGGGTCTGAAACTAAGTGCGCTGGTGTTGTTCACCTCGATGTCGGCGCTGGTCAAAGCGTTGTCCGAAGATTTCCCACCCGGCGAGATGGTCTTCTTCCGCTCCCTTTTTGCGATCCCCGTGATCCTCATCTGGCTGATTGCGCGCGGAGAGCTGGCCGAAGGCTTTGTCGTCAAGAAACCCATGGGCCATTTCTGGCGCGGCGTTCTGGGCACGTCAGCCATGGGTTTGACCTTTACAGGCCTCAGCCTTCTTCCCCTGCCTGAGGTCACGGCGATCGGCTACGCCACCCCGATCTTCACGCTGATTCTCGCGGCGGTGATACTGGGAGAGCGTATCCGCATGATCCGTATCGGCGCGGTCGGCATCGGGCTGCTGGGGGTTCTGATCATGCTCTGGCCGCGCCTTGGCGGCGGCAACATGGAAACGGCAGCGACCTTGGGTGCGCTGTGCGTGCTCAGCGCCACCGTGGCACGGGCCTTTGTGCAGATACATATCCGCCAGCTGGTTCAGGTGGATCATCCTGCCGCAATCGTTTTCTATTTCTCACTGACGGCCACGTTGATGTCGGGACTGACCGCGTTCTGGGGCTGGAAAATACCCACATGGGAACAGGCCGCCCTGCTGATCGGGATCGGACTGATCGGTGGTATCGCGCAGATTCTGGTCACCTCGTCCTATCGCTTCGCGCAGGCCTCGATGCTGGCGCCTTACGATTACGCAACCATGCTGTTTGCCATTGTCATCGGCTATGTCTGGTTCGATGAGCTGCCCACAGTGGTGATGCTGGCCGGCGCGGCACTGGTCATCGCGGGTAACGTCGTCGTCATCTGGCGCGAGCGTCAGCTGGGACTGGAACGCGGCAAGGCGCGTGCGCTTTCGGATCACAAACCTTGACTTTACCTTTGCAAAACTTCGCTTAGGTTGAGCCCGACATCAAACAGAGGTTCCCCGATGAGCGACGCGCAGGATCACAAGGAAAAGATGCAGAAGGTGCAGGCCAAGCACCGCAAGAAAGTCTCCGAGGCCGTCGACCTGGGACGCGGGCTGGTGCTGATCAACACCGGTAAAGGCAAGGGCAAATCCTCGGCAGCGTTTGGCGTGGTGATCCGGGCGTTGGGTTGGGGACAAAAAGTCGCCGTCGTTCAATTCATCAAAGGCAAGTGGAAAACCGGCGAACGTCGTTTCTTCGAGGAACGCGATCTGGTGACATGGCACACCATGGGCGAAGGTTTTACCTGGGACACGCAAGACCGCGAGCGCGACATTGCGGCCGCTACCGCAGCATTTGGCAAGGCTTGCGACCTGATGGCCAGCGGCGTGTATGATCTGGTGGTCTTGGACGAGATCAATATCGCGCTGCGTTATGAATACCTCTCAGTAGACACTGTTATTGAGGGTCTGAATGCCCGTTCGGACAAAACCAGCGTGTTCCTGACAGGTCGCGATGCACCGCAAGAACTGCGCGATTACGCCGATCTGGTGACCGAGATGACCGAAGAGAAACACCCGTTTCAGGCCGGGATCAAAGCGCAGCGTGGCGTGGATTTCTAAGCCCAGGCCCAGACACCCGGTTTCATTCCGGCGGTGTATGCTCGAACTGGTGTCGGACTGATGGACGTTGTGCGGCAATACCCTGGTGGCGCGCGTGGTCGCGCCGTTTATCCTGCGCATTCGCCTGATCAAGATACGCACAATAATCGTCGTCGCAATAGCAGGCCCCGCAGGCCGCAAGGGCATCGTGCCGCGCCATGAGTTCTTCCAGCGTTTCTTGCATTCCGCACCCTCTTAGCGTTGCACATCCATCGTTTCCGGGGCAGCGGCGCGCTCTCGCTTTGGCATGCGTTGCACGCAAGCTGCCTCGAAATTCGGGGCTTGATGATCTGTCATCTGGCTTCATCCCTTATCTGATTATTTTAGTCGGAATTTTCAAGGCAAAAAAGGAACCAAAAGGTGAGGCGCGCGAAGGGGCGCATGTACCGTTGCGCAGGGGCGCTGGTGTTTTGGGATGCTGGCGCAGGTCAAGCGCCGCGCACCCACGACAGAGCCGCCTTCTTGGCAAAGCAGCGGCCCTGGGTTTAAGAATATCGCTTGGTTAATGTGACCGCCTTGCGTTCAACGCTCAGGCGGCGACAGCCTCTTCCGGCGCGCTGAGCGATATGACCGCGACCACCGCTGCACCGTTCAGCCAATAGAACAGCGCGTCCAGACCGGAAAAGCCAAACAGGCTGGGCGCTGCCAGAAACGCGACACCGACCAGCAGGTCTACGGCAAGATGAAACTTGTAGGGCAGCACCCGCCAGATCCCAAGATGGTGGTCGGTCAGAACCGTCAGCACAAAGGCCGCAACCCCGGTAACTACAGACAACCACAGCGCCAGCGGGTTGGACTGACCCAGCCCAAGCGCAAAGGGCAACACCATCAGCGCGATGGCAACCGGATAGTCGAGATAAGCATGGACCGAGCGGGTAACAAAACGCAGGGACATCAGAACTTCCTTTCCTCAATCAGTGATGAGTATAGGATATGTGCGGACTTGCGAACGTAGCAGCTCAGATCGTTTACGATGCTTTGCAGATCGTTCGGAATTTGGATCGGATCAGTGCATCGCCCGATACGCAGCAGGCGATACGCCCACCTGTTTCTTGAACACGCGCGAGAATGCCGCCTCGGACGCATAACCGACCTCGGCCGCTGCATCGGCTACGTTCCATTGGCCCTCGGTCAAGCCATGGCACGCAATCTGCATGCGCCAATCGGTCAGGTATTGCATCGGAGTGGTGCCCATCTTCTCGGCAAAAAGCTGGGCAAATGCAGTGCGCGACATCGCGGCCTCGCGCGCCAGTGTCGCCACGCTCCAATCCTGCGCCGGAGACTGGTGGAATGCCGTCAACGCGCGCGAGATACGCGGGTCCGCAAAGCCCGCCAGTGCCGCGTCGTCGGGGCTTTGATGTTCCAGATAGGCGCGGATCGCCTGTGCGAACAGCACCTCGGACAGCTTCAACGCAATCAGATCCCCGCCAATCCGTGCGCCGGATACTTCGGACCCGATCATGCGTAATGTCGCCTCAATCCACGAACCGGCCTCTTCCCCGTAATTCTGGATCAGGATGTAATGCGGTAACCGGTCGATCAGCATATGCCCGGTACCGCCGCGCCCCGCTGGACCGGTGAATGAGAAATGACCGCAGATCAGTTGCGTGTCGCGGTCTTCATCCGCACCGCCATAGACCAGAACGCCGTCATCCTTATAGCCGGCGATCTCAAGGACCTGTTCCAGCGGCAATGCGTCAAGGGGCGTCACCTCGTTGCACAGCAGCGCGTGCGGGGCGCCATGCGGGATCAGAATCAGGTCGCCCTGCTTCAGGCGCAAGGTCTCGGCCGTTGCGGGAATGTGCACCTTCAGCTCACCACGCTGGACAAAGTGAAACCGGGCAACGTTCTCGAAGCCCGGCACCTGAACGCCGAAGGGCGGTGTGAACGAAGTGCGGAAGTAGAATGTACCCCGCAGCGAGAGGCGGGTCAGTATATCGCTGAGCAGGTCCAACATAACCCAAAGATACCGCGCAGATCATCCAAGTCCACGGCACGGGACGATCTGCACGAAGAATTGCACGTCCTGCAACAAAAACCCCCGCTGCGGCGAGGGTTTCAAGGGCTTTTGATTATGCGCGGACCAGCTTTTCGTAGTCCTCGGCAATCTCGCGCGTCAGGTCGCCAACTTCAAAGGTATACTCCCCGATCTGACCGACCGGCGTCACCTCGGCGGCGGTTCCGGTGAGCCAGCATTGTTCGAAATCAGCCATCTCCTCGGGGTTGATGCGGCGTTCGTGGACGGTGATACCTTTGTCTTTCAGCATCTGGATGACGGTTTGGCGCGTGATGCCATTCAGGAAGCAATCGGCGAGCGGAGTGTGCACTTCACCATCCTTGACGAAGAACACGTTGGCCCCGGTCGCCTCGGCCACATAACCGCGCCAGTCCATGAACAGTGCGTCCGAACATCCCTTGGCCTCGGCCTTATGCTTCGAGATGGTGCAGATCATGTAAAGGCCAGCGGCTTTTGCATGCACCGGGATGGTTTCGGGGCTGGGGCGTTTCCATTCGGCAATGTCAAGCTTGGCCCCTTGCATCTTCGCGTCGCCGTAGTACGCGCCCCAGGGCCAGACGGCGACGGCCATCCGCACGGGGTTCTTGGCCGAAGCCACGCCCATATCCTCGCCCGAGCCGCGCCAGACCAGTACCCGCACATAGGCATCTTTCAGACCGCTGGCTTTCAGCGTCTCTTCCTTGGCGGCTTCGATGTCGTCCACGGTGTACGGCATAGGCATGTCCAAAGCCTCGGCCGAGGCGATCAGACGTTCGGAATGCTCACGGCTTTTGAAGATCTTGCCGTTATAGGCGCGCTCACCCTCGAACACCGACGAGGCATAGTGCATCGCGTGGGTCAGGATGTGCACATTCGCCTCACGCCATGGGACCAGTTTGCCATCTACCCAGATGGTGCCATCACGATCATCATACCCCGCCATGCGAAACCTCCTGAACCGGGTTGAATTTCCGAATATTGCGCCGTTTAGGTCCACATCGGACATATTATTGCGCAAAAACTGCGATTCGATACCTGTGCGCCCTTGGAATGTCAATAAGGCTGACATAAACTTGGATGGTATTGCGTATGAGGTCTGTGATGTCGGAAATCCGTCGCGCCCCGGTCTTTGGCGGAGAAAGCCTGTTATTTCTGACGGATGAGCAGTTGCGGCAAGGCATTGAAGCGATGTTCTTTGCCTATCGCGGCTTTACGGCTGATCCTGATCGTATCCTCTCGGAGATGGCCTATGGCCGGGCCCATCACCGGGCGATTCACTTCGTCAACCGCGCGCCGGGAACCACCGTGAACAACCTGCTGGCCATTTTGGGGGTGACCAAGCAGTCGCTGAACCGGGTGCTGCGTACGCTTATCGAGGACGGGCTGGTCGAAAGCCGCGTCGGCAAGGTGGACAAACGCGAACGGCACCTATTTCTGACAGATAAAGGAAAAGCACTGGAGGCCACGCTGTCCAATGCCCAACGGGCCCGGATGCGGGCCGCTTTCAAGGATGCAGGCCCCGAAGCGGTAGCCGGTTTTCGCAAAGTGCTTGAAGCCATGATGGATGCTGATATGCGTCGTGCATATACGAAACTGCGGGATACGACTTCATGAGCGATATGGACGCCCATCTTCTGATCGTCGACGATGACGAGCGCATTCGTGATCTGCTCAAGAAATTTTTGATGCGCAGCGGGTTTCTGGTGACATCGGCGCGGGATGCCGCCCATGCGCGGCGGGTGCTGTCGGGGCTGGATTTTGATCTGATCGTGATGGATGTGATGATGCCGGGCGAAGACGGTGTCAGCCTGACGCGCGCCCTGCGCGAGACCCATACGACTCCCATCCTGTTGCTGACCGCCAAAGGTGAGACCGAGCACCGGATTGCCGGTCTCGAAGCCGGGGCGGACGACTATCTGGCCAAGCCGTTCGAGCCTAAAGAGCTGCTGTTGCGGATCAACGCGATCCTAAGGCGTATGCCCGAGACCCCGGCGCAGGAGACCGCGGCGAAGATACTAAGCCTCGGGCCGATCCGTTACGACATCGAACGCGGCGAGATGTGGCAGGGGGATGATCCTGTACGTCTGACTGCAACCGAGAGCCAATTGATGAAGATTTTCTCGGCCCAACCCGGCGAACCGATCAGCCGGGCAAAGCTGGTTGAAGATCTGGGCCGCGACAAGGGGCAGGCGCAAGAACGGGCGGTGGATGTGCAGATCACGCGGCTAAGGCGTAAGATCGAGCAGGATCCCAAGCAGCCTCGGTATTTGCAGACCGTGCGCGGGGCCGGGTATATGTTGGCGCCGGATTGATTTAGCCGCTACGCGGCGATTTTTGCCTTCGGCGAGGATATTTTTAGCCAGATGAAGATGGGATCCCGATGAAGACTGCGCTTTTGACCCATGCCGATTGTCTGGGGCATGTGACCCCGGACGGGCACCCGGAACGGGTGGCGCGGTTGGAGCACGTTTTGCACGCGTTAGAGCCTTTGGAGCTGGATCGACGGACGGCTCCGATGGCGGCGGATGACGATCTGTTGCGGGTGCATCCGCAGAGCCATATCGACGAAATTCGGCGTTCCAGACCGGTTGAGGGGTTCACTCAGATCGATGGGGATACGTTCCTGTCGCCGGGATCGGTCGACGCGGCCTATCGCGCGGCGGGGGCTGCCGTGCGGGCGGTCGATCTGGTCCTAGGCGGAGAGGTTGGGAATGCGTTCTGCGCAATTCGTCCTCCGGGCCATCATGCAGAATCCGAGACGGCGATGGGATTTTGTCTGTTCGGCAATGCGGCGCTGGCGGCCAAACATGCGCTGGACCACCACGGGCTGAGCCGCGTCGCGGTGGTGGATTTCGATGTGCATCACGGCAATGGCACGCAGGACCTGTTGTGGGATGAACGGCGGGCGCTGGTGATCACCAGCCAGCAGATGCCGCTGTGGCCCGGCACAGGGCGCGCGGATGAAACCGGCGCGTTTGAGACGGTGTTGAACATGCCGCTGGCCCCCGGCACCGGCGGTTCGGAAATGCGCGCAGCGTATGAAGCGCAGGCTTTTCCTCGTTTGCGCGCGTTCAAGCCGGAACTGATCATCATCTCCGCCGGGTTTGACGCGCACCAGGACGATCCACTGGCCAATCTCAACTGGTCAACCGGCGATTTCGTCTGGATCACCGCCGAGCTGTGCAAGATTGCCGATGAGGTCTGCGGTGGCCGTATCGTCTCGACTCTGGAAGGCGGGTATGATCTGAACGCATTGGCCGCGGCGACACGCGCCCATGTGGAAGAACTGATGAAGGCAGCAAGATGACCGATACTCCAGTCGAACAGATGACCTTTGAACAGGCGATGAAAGAGCTTGAGGCCGTTGTGGGCCAGCTGGAACGCGGGGATGTGGCCTTGGATCAGTCGATCGCTTTGTATGAGCGCGGGGCGGCGTTGAAGAAACGCTGTGAGGATGAGTTGAAGCGCGCCGAGGAAAAGGTGGCCGCGATCACGCTGAACGCGGATGGTCAGCCCACCGGGACGACGCCTGTCGAAGGTCAGTAAATGTTTCGTGACAGGCTGGCGCAGGACGCGGCGCGGATTCAGGGCCATTTCGATCTGGTTCTGGGGGGGCTGGACGATCTGGACGTAACCCGGGCCATGGCCTACGCCACCGAGGGCGGCAAGCGTCTGCGCGGGTTTCTGGTGCTCGAGAGTGCGCGGTTGCATGGGGTCGATGAAACCCGAGCGATCTGGCCCGCCACTGCGATTGAGGCTTTGCACGCCTATTCGCTGGTGCATGATGATCTGCCCTGTATGGATGATGATGACCTGCGCCGCGGGCGGCCCACAGTGCATGTGAAATGGGACGAAGGCACCGCCGTTCTGGTTGGGGATGCGCTGCAGACACTGGCCTTTGAGCTTTGCGCCCGACCCGAGGTTGGCGATGCCGAAATCCGCGCCGATTTGACCCTAACACTGGCAAAAGCGAGTGGGGCGCAAGGGATGGTTCTGGGTCAGGCCCTGGACATCGCAGCGGAGACGTCAGACCCGCTGACATTGGATCAGATTACGCGCTTACAGGCGGGAAAGACCGGAGCCCTTATTGAATGGTCAGCGTGCGCTGGGGCGCGTCTGGCGCAGGCAGACCCGACCCCCTTGCGCCAATACGCCCAAGCGCTTGGCCTTGCTTTTCAGATCGCCGATGACATTCTTGATGTTGAGGGGGATGCCGAAAAGGCCGGAAAGCGGCTGCAGAAGGATGCGGATGCGGGCAAGGCCACTTTTGTTTCGCTTCTGGGTCTGGATGCCGCTAGGTCCCGCGCAGCCGAACTGGTTGAACAGGCTTGCGCGGCGCTTGATGGGTACGGGCCGAAGGCAGAAACCTTGAAGCAGGCTGCCCGCTTCGTTATTGCCCGGGACAGCTAAGCCAGGAATGCCATATGTCTGACCGCCCGAATACGCCTTTGCTGGACCTTGTGAACCGCCCTGCGGACCTGCGGCAGTTTTCGGACGCGCAGTTGCATCAGGTGGCACAGGAATTGCGGGCCGAGACGATCTCGGCCGTGTCCGTGACCGGCGGGCATCTGGGCGCGGGTCTGGGCGTGGTGGAACTGACCACGGCGCTGCACGCGGTCTTTGACACTCCCCGCGACAAAATCATCTGGGATGTGGGCCACCAGTGTTATCCGCATAAAATCCTGACGGAACGCCGCGACCGCATTCGCACCCTGCGCATGAAAGACGGCCTCAGCGGTTTCACCAAGCGCAGCGAGAGCCCTTATGATCCGTTTGGTGCGGCCCATTCCAGCACCTCGATCAGCGCCGCACTGGGGTTTGCCGTGGCGCGCGATCTGGGCGGTGTGACGCCCGAGGGGCTTGGTGATGCGATTGCGGTGATCGGCGATGGCTCGATGTCGGCGGGCATGGCGTTTGAGGCGATGAACAATGCAGGCCATCTGAAGAAGCGCCTGATCGTGATCCTCAACGACAATGAGATGAGCATTGCGCCCCCCGTCGGGGCCTTGTCCAACTACCTGTCGCGCATCTATGCCGAGGAACCGTTTCACGAGCTGAAAGCTGCCGCCAAGGGTGCGGTGTCGCTGCTGCCAGAACCGTTCCGCGAGGGGGCCAAGCGTGCCAAGGACATGCTGAAAGGCATGGCCATGGGTGGCACCCTGTTTGAAGAACTGGGTTTTTCCTATCTCGGCCCCATCGACGGGCATGATCTGGACCAGTTGCTGCCGGTGTTGCGGGCAGTCAAGGCCAAGGCGACCGGGCCGATCCTGATCCATGTGCTGACGAAGAAGGGCAAGGGTTATGCCCCCGCCGAGCAGGCCCGCGACAAGGGCCATGCGACCGCGAAGTTCGACGTGGTGACGGGTGAGCAGAAAAAGGCACCCTCTAACGCGCCCTCTTATACCTCGGTCTTTGGCAAGACGCTGGTCGAGGAAGCGGCGCGCGATGACAAGATCGTGGCCGTCACCGCCGCGATGCCCGATGGCACCGGGCTGAACCTGTTTGCCGAGCGCTACCCGTCGCGTTGTTTCGACGTGGCGATTGCGGAACAGCATGGGGTGACCTTCTCAGCAGCACTCGCGGCAGGCGGGATGAAGCCGTTCTGTGCGATGTATTCGACTTTCCTGCAGCGCGGTTACGATCAGGTGGTGCATGATGTGGCGATCCAGCGCCTGCCGGTGCGCTTTGCCATCGACCGCGCGGGGCTTGTGGGGGCTGACGGCGCAACCCATGCGGGCTCGTTCGACATTGCCTATCTGGCCAATCTGCCGGGCATGGTGGTGATGGCCGCCGCCGATGAGGCAGAACTGATGCATATGGTCGCCACAGCCGTGGCCCATGATGACGGCCCCATCGCGTTCCGATATCCACGGGGAGAGGGTGTGGGTATTGACCTGCCGGAACGCGGTGAAGTGCTGGAGATCGGCAAGGGACGCATCATTCAGAAAGGTGCCCGCGTGGCGCTGTTATCATTCGGCACCCGTCTGGCCGAGGTGCAAAAGGCCGCCGAGGCTCTGTCGGCACGCGGCATCACCCCGACCATCGCCGATGCGCGCTTTGCCAAGCCGCTGGATCGAGACCTGATCCTTGATCTGGCCGCGAACCACGAGGCGCTGATCACCATCGAAGAGGGCGCTGTGGGCGGGTTCGGCAGCCATGTTGCGCAGCTCTTGGCGGATGAGGGCGTCTTTGATGCGGGCCTGAAGTACCGCTCGATGGTGCTGCCGGATATCTTCATCGACCAGGCCAGCCCCGCAGATATGTACGCGGTCGCAGGCATGAATGCCGAACAGATCGAGGCCAAGGTGCTGTCGGTTTTGGGCGTAACCTCGATCGGCGAGAAGCGCGCCTAGGTGATCGCTCGACAACCGGATGCGAGGTGGCCATGATGTATCAGAGCATCAGGCTATGTCGGGAATGTGCATGCAAGATCACGGGTATGAGTCAGGGCGGCTGAACCTGCCTTTCGTCGGGATTTCAACCTTTGCGAAGTCGCCTTATATCGCGGATTGGGATCAGATCGATGCCGATGTCGCCATTTTGGGTGCGCCGTTTGATTTCGGCACGCAATGGCGGCCCGGCGCACGATTTGGACCGCGCGCCGTGCGCGAGGCCTCGACCCTGTTCAGCTTCGGCCATGCCGGGGCCTATGATCACGAGGATGACGCGACTTACCTTGATGGCTCGGTGCGGATGGTCGATCTGGGGGATGCGGATATCATCCACACCAAAACCGACCAGAGCCATGCCAACATCGCCTATGGCGTAGGCAAGATTCTGAAAGCAGGCGCTTTGCCTGTCACAATTGGCGGGGATCATTCGATCAACATCCCCTGCATCAACGCCTTTGCCGAGGATTGCGCAGAAAACGGTCCGATCCACGTGGTTCAGATCGATGCGCATCTGGATTTCGTCGATGAACGCCACGGCGTGACCGCCGGGCACGGCAACCCGATGCGACGGGCGATTGAAAAAGACTATGTCTCGGGCATGACGCAACTGGGCATTCGCAATGTCTCGTCCACCGCGAAGGAAGGGTACGAGGATGCCCGCGCGCGCGGGTCGGATATCCTGTCGGTGCGACAAGTGCGCAAACTGGGACCCGAAGCCGTGCTGGCCCGAATCCCGGAGGGAGCGCGGTACTATGTGACCATTGATATCGACGCGTTTTGCCCGTCGATTGCGCCCGGAACCGGCACACCCAGCCATGGCGGGTTTCTGTACTATGATGTGCTGGAGATACTACAGGGGCTGGCCAGGCGCGGAGACGTTGCGGGCATCGATCTGGTCGAGGTCGCGCCTTCGTATGACCCAACCGAGAGCACCCAGATTCTGGCCGCGCAGCTGCTGCTGAACTTTCTGGGTTTCATTTTTTACGAACGCGCGCAGCGGTAGGGCGGTATCCCAGCCTTTCGCGTTTTGCGATGCACGCTTGGACAAGATTTCTTGCTATTGAGAAGCCATTTTGAACAGAGGCTCTCCAAAAAGCTTCAGAAGATCTAGGTGTCGAATGGCTGTTTTCAGGTTGTTGGACAGACTGGTCGTCTGCGAAAATTGATGCCCAAGGGCCTAGAGACTGCAAGTTCGCCTAAGTTGAGCGGACGACATTTTCTAGGGCGGCGGCCCAGTCCTCGAGATGGCTATCGTAGTAAGGTCCCTGTTCCGACTTGAAGGTCACGATGCCGTCACGGTCCAACACATAGAGGCGTTCTGGTTCTCCTGCATAATCCGCGTTTATTCGATCGTCTGGCCAATCCAGCACCACCGGATTGTTGAATTCGTATGCCGTTCTCCAATCATTTGCTACTTTCGCACGGTCCTCCAAATTGGTGGGCTGGGCATACATTACTCCGGCGGCCCTGTTTGATTCAGTATTCCACCCATCTGTTGGATGCGCCTCCAGAACATAGACAAAAACGAACTGCACGTGACCACCATAGCGCTCAATCAGTTGCTTCATTCTATCTGATTGGCGACGGAAAACCGGGCATGTGTAGCACCCAAAAATCAGCGAGACAGGAGCGCCGCGAAGATCGGACAGGTTGAGAAGTCCTGAAGAAATACTTCCTTCAGCGTTCAGAGTGTGAGCGGCAAAATTGGGGGCGGGTTCGCCCTGTTGCGCAAGGCACTTATCCTCTTGGTCTGCGGCCGCCCTTAGATAGTCGCGGAATGCAGATTTGCTCAATCCCATGGCGTCTTCGAAATCGGCTTCCGACATGCCATCCATCTGGTCCCGCATTTCGAAGGCAATTCTGCTCATTTAAACATCCCTCCTGACCCGATCTATAGCAGGAACCGCGGTATGCCCGAAAGGTATGTATGCAAAGGGAAAGTCGCTTTACGACGCAGCATTGGTAAGATTGGGCTCGGAGCGGTCAATGCGCTCCGAGCTATGTTATCGCTTAACCTCACCACTTACGGCAAAGGGTTGACCTTGAACCCTACGCGTTTTCTCAGGCGCCTATGATGTTGTGGCCGGGACCATAGGGAAAGCCGGTGATGTTCTCGGCCCCGTCGTCGCCAACCACAAGGATATCGTGCTCGCGGTAGCCACCCGCACCGGGTTGGCCTTCGGGGATCCACAGCATCGGCTCGATTGAGACGACCATGCCGGGTTCCAGCACGGTGTCGATATCTTCGCGCAGTTCCAGACCGGCCTCGCGCCCGTAGTAGTGGCTGAGCACGCCGAAGGAGTGGCCATAGCCAAAGGACCGGTACTGCAACAGGCCCTCATCTTCGAAGAAACGGTTGATCTCGGCGGTGATGCCGGAACAGGTCGCGCCGGGTTTGATCAGGCTCAGGCCCAATTCGTGGGCTGCCACGTTGGCCTTCCAGATGCGCAGGCTTTCGGCGTCGGGTTCGCCCAGAAACAGGGTCCGTTCCAGCGCGGTGTAATAGCCCGAGATCATTGGGAAGGTGTTCAGCGACAGGATATCGCCCTTTTGCAGCGCCCGTTTGGTGACCGGGTTATGCGCGCCATCGGTGTTGAGGCCAGATTGGAACCAGACCCAAGTGTCACGGTATTCTGCGTCGGGATAAGCGCGGGCGATCTCCGCCTCCATCGCGTCGCGACCGGCCATGGCGATCTCGATCTCGGTTGCGCCTTCACGGATGGCGGCGTGGATGGCAGCCCCGCCCACATCAGCGGTGCGTGCGCCGCCTTTGATCAGCTCGATCTCTTCGGCGGATTTCACCATACGGGCCGCCATGGTGTCGGGCGCGATGTCGACCATTTCAGGCTGGCCCAGCATCGCCGAAGCTGTATCGCGCGCGGCCAGAGTCATGTGATCGCTTTCGATCCCGATCCGTTTCGCGCCGCCGATCAGGCTGGCCACCGCGCGCCAATAATTGTCGCGTTTCCAATCGGTATAGATCACGTTGTCCTCGACCGAGCGGCGCCAGGGCTGGCCAGCATCAATATTGGCCGAAACGGTCGTGCAGGCGTCCTGCGTGACGACGCAGCCATAGGGACGGCCAAAGGCGCAATACAGAAAGCCCGAGTAATAGGCGATGTTCTGCATCGAGGTCAGCAGGACCACCGGAATATCCCGCGCCGCCATGATGGCACGCAATTTGCCAAGGCGGCGGTCATATTCGCCCTTGCTGAAAGGCAGGGGTGCTTTGTCGCCATTGTGGCAGGTGAAGAATTCGGGGCGATTTGTCATGGTCTGGTCTCTCATCTTTGCCGGGCGGCAAACCCGGCCACTTGTCCCGGCGTTCAGGACAGGCGGTCTCGGGGTCCGAGAGCCGATCATCCCAGTGCGTCCGCGACGCCATCGCGGCTGGGATGAACGGTTAAATCGTTAGATCAGGCCTGCGCTTGCGTCAAGCGGGGGAAAGGCCCCGCAGACGCTCGGACCGGCGGCGCAGCAATTCGACCGTGGTCAGCAGCGCGATCGAGATCACGACGAGGATGGTCGCCACCGCCAGAATGGTCGGGCTGATCTGTTCGCGTAGACCAGTGAACATCTGCCATGGCAGCGTCTTCTGGCTGGCCGAGCCGACAAACAGCACCACGACCACCTCGTCGAACGAAGTGATGAAGGCAAACAAACCACCCGAGATCACGCCCGGCAGGATCAGCGGCATCTGGATCTTGAAGAAGGTCCGCACCGGCCCCGCACCCATATTCGCTGCCGCCCGCGTCAGCGAGCGGTCAAAGCCCACCAGCGTCGCAGTCACGGTGATGATGACAAAGGGAATTCCCAGAACGGCGTGGGCAAGGATTACTTTCACATAGCCCACGAAGTTCTTGTTCATGCCCAGCGTGCCTTCCATGAAGCGACCGATATCGCTGTAGAAGAAGAACATGCCGGTGGCCGAGATGATTAGTGGCACGATCATGGGCGAGATCAGGATGCCCATGATGGCACGGCGACCTGGCACATGGCTCTGGCTGAGGCCGATGGCCGCCAGCGTGCCCAGCGAAACCGAGATCACCGTCGCAATCGGGGCGATGATCAGCGAGTTCTTGAAGCTGCGCTGCCATTCATTGTTGGTGAAGAAGTCACGGTAATGCTTCAGCGAGTACCCCTCAGGGTCCAGCCGCAGCATCTCCGGCGTGAAGGTAAAGAAGTCCTGCGCGTTGAACGACAGCGGCAGTACCACAAGGATCGGAGTAATCAGGAAGACGAAGATCGCGCCACAGATCACTCGGAACAGGTAGTGATAGAACACCTGTTTCGGGGTTAGATACGGCAGCAATTTGCGGCGATAGCGGCCCTCATACAGCCAGTAGATGAACCATGCGAAGAACCAGCCGCCCAGCAGACCCAGAACGCCGCCCATCGGACCCGAAAACAGAAATCCGGCGATGCCGAAGCCCAAAATGGTGATCCAGCGGGCCATTTGCTCGTTCTTCAAGACAGTAATGTAAACCCAGGCCAGCGCCGCGATCAGAGCCGCGCCGCCAATGATGCCAAGAAACACCGCGCCATTGCCTGCGCCGACAAAGATACCGGCGAAGGCCCCTGCGAGCGCGACGCTGGGCAGAACCATGGACAAAGGTTTGCGGGAAATCGGAGTAAGTGCGGCCATGTCGATTATCCCAGCTTCACGTTATCAATGCCGACGATCTTGTCGTAACACCAGTAGAGCAGCAGCACGACGCCCAACAGAATCGTACCCAGCGCCGCCGCCAGTCCCCAGTTCAGCGAGGACGAGATGTGATAGGCAATCCGGTTCGAGATGAAGACACCTTTGGTGCCACCCACGATCTCGGGCGTGATGTAGTAACCAATCGCCAGAATGAAGACCAGTATCGACCCCGCGCCGATGCCCGGAATGGATTGCGGGAAATAGATGCGCCAGAAGGTCGTCCAGTTGGTTGCGCCCATCGATTTCGCGGCGCGGGTGTAGGATGGCGGTATCGTCTGCATCACAGAATACATCGGCAGGATCATGAACGGCAGCAGGATATGCGTCATCGCGATGATCGTGCCGATCTGGTTGTTGATGATGACAAGTCGGGCGTCATCGGCCACCAACCCAAGCCAAACCAGCGTTTCGTTGATCACACCCTGTTGTTGCAACATCACCTTCCACGCCGAGGTTCGCACCAGAAGTGACGTCCAGAACGGTAACAACACCAATATCATCAGCAGATTCGACACCCGCATCGGAAGGGTCGCCAGCAGGTAGCTGACCGGATAAGCCAGCAGGATACACGACGCGGTGATCACCAGCGACATGAACAGCGTGCGCCCGAACAGCTTGATCAGAATCTGCTTGTCCTCGGGCTGCGATTGCGCGCCCTCGGGCGTGCGCTGCATGTCGACCGCATTCAGGAAATAGCCATTTGTAATCGCCGGAGAATGCGTCTTGATCACCGCCCAGGTCTGCGGTTCCCCCCAGCCTTCGTGGATTTCGATCACCTGATCCTTGAATGGACCATCTGTCTCAGGATCCAGCTTGCCCATTTTCCGTCCCGAGCGGCGGAACATCGAGGACATGCCTGTCTCTTCATAGTTCAGGCGCGAGCCCAGTCGGGTATGTGTCTTGTTATCGACAGCCACGACCATGTCGCGCACAAAGGCGTCATAGACCGCCTCATCCGGCAGTTCGCCACTGGTTTCGTCCCAGTTTTGCAGGGCTTCGACCGTCAGGGGCAGGGTTTCCTGCACAATGCTGTTTTCCACCGACCGGAACAGCATCGACGCAATCGGCACAATGAACGAGAACAGCACGAACAGCAGCAGAGGAGCCACCAGCATCAGCGCCCGGAGTTTTTGCCGTCTTAATGACCGCGCAAGCGATTGCTTAAGCGGCGTTCCATCGGCGGCCAGCATCGGACCGGAGTTTTGTTGGGTGGCGTCAGTCATCGGTGCCCCTTGGGTCCTTTCTGGGGTCAGGGGCGAAGTACCGCCCCGACTTTGTCATGAAATCAGACGCTTATTGCGCCAGCCACGCCTGGAATTTGGCGTCGATATCGTCGCGGTAGTCGGCCCAGAACTCGTAGTTATACAGGAACGTGTTCTTGGCGTTTTCCGGGTCGGTCGGCATATGCGGTGCCATGTCGATGCCAAGTTCGGCATGCTGACCCACCAGCGGAGCCGACGAAGCACGGGCCGGGCCGTACGAGATCCACTTTGCCTGATCCGCCAGACGCTGAGTGTCGGTCGCGAACATGATGTAGTCCAGTGCGCGCGCCTGACGCTCTTCGCTCAGACCGGCGGGGATGATCCAGCCGTCCAGATCGAATACCTGCGCGTCCCAGAGCATGGCAACAGGCTGGTTCTGTTCTTCGATCACGCTGAACAGACGACCGTTATAGGTCGAACCCATGATGACCTCGCCATCGGCCAGCAACTGCGGTGTATCCGCGCCAGCCGACCACCAGACAACGCTGTCCTTGATGGTGTCGAGCTTGGCGAGAGCCTGGTCCTGCCCTTCAGGAGTCGCCAGCACGTCATAAACGTCGTCCTTGGCAACACCGTCGCAGATCAGGGCCCATTCCATGTTGTTGATCGGACGCTTCTCCAGCGAGCGTTTGCCCGGATAGGTTTCCAGATCAAACACGGCACAGACGTCTGTCGGCGGCGTATCACCCACCAGGTCGGTGCGATATCCGAATGTGGTCGAGTAAACGATCTGCGGGATAAAGCAGTCGCTGACCAGCAGATCACCGAAATCTTCGGATGCGGGCGTGCCATCAGGTGCCGGAGCCAGCATGGTGTCGGGATCGATTTCCATCGCCAGACCTTCGTCGCACAGGCGGATCGCATCCGCTGCAACAACGTCAACCACGTCCCAGGTGATGTTCCCGGCTTCGTTCATCGCGCGCAGCTTGGCCACCGCTTCGGCCGAGCTGTCGTCGTTCAGGATGGTGACGCCAGTCTTTTCCGAATAGGGCTCGTGATAAGCCTTGAGCTGCGATTTGGAATAGGCGCCGCCCCACGAGACGATGGTCATCTCTTCGGCGGAAACGCCACCGGCAGCCGTCGCCAGAGCCGCTGCGGTCAGCAGTGTTTTGGTTGGTTTCATGTGTTACTCCCAGTACTTCCCGTTTGTTGTATGGTCAGCTGACGCACGGGTTTTCGCCAGCCGGTCCCTCAGTGAAACCGCGCTTGTGCCGCGCGGTTTGGTCTATGCGTCAAGCGCACGACAATCCTGTGCCAGCCAGCCGATCTCGATCTCCTGTCCGGGTTTCAGGCGGATGGCATCGGGGGCGTTCCGTGTCTTGACGATGAACTCGTCATTGCCAGCAACCGACATGCGGAAGCGGAACACGTCACCCATATAGATGAATTCCTTGACCGTCGCCTTCAGCGTATGCGCGTCGGCATGCAGACGGTCCTTGTTGAATTCCACACGTTCCGGGCGGATCGAAACCTTGGTCCGCTCGCCCGGATTGTGAACATTGATCGGCACCGCATCAATTTCTGATCCGTCATCCAGCTGCACCACACAGCTGTCGCCGTCGATCGATTTGACCACGCCTTCCAGCGTGTTGTTTTCACCGATGAACTGCGCGACGAAGCTGTTATCGGGCTCTTCATACAGCTGGTCCGGCGGGGCCAGTTGCTGAATGCGGCCATCGTCGAACACCGCGACCCGGTCCGACATGGTCAGCGCTTCGGTCTGGTCGTGGGTCACGTAGACGGTGGTAATGCCCAGCTCATGCGCAAGGCGGGTGATTTCGAACTGCATATGCTCGCGCAGCTGTTTGTCCAGCGCGCCCAGCGGTTCGTCCATCAGCACCAGTTCCGGTTCAAACACCAGCGCGCGGGCCAAGGCGATCCGCTGCTGCTGCCCCCCCGAAAGCTGCGCGGGGCGGCGATTGCCGAAATCGCCCATCTGTACCATGTCCAGCGCGCGCTTGACCTTTTCCTCGCGCGTGGACTTGTCCAGCTTGCGCACCTCCAGCGGGAACGAGAGGTTCTCGGCCACCGTCATATGTGGAAACAGGGCATAGTTCTGGAACACCATCCCAATACCGCGCTTGTGCGGAGGAATGTTGTTGATGGGTTTGCCATCCAGAAGAATCTCGCCATGAGTGGCGGTTTCGAATCCGGCAAGCATCATCAGGCAGGTTGTCTTGCCTGAGCCGGACGGCCCGAGCATGGTCAGGAATTCGCCCTTTGGCATCGCCAGGTTGAGATCTTTGACAACGAGATTCTCGCCATCATAAGACTTTTGAACGCGTTGAAATTCAACAAACGCGGCGTCGGTATTTATGTCGGTCACAAGACCCCTGTTGCGTCAAATGATTATCCGGTTGGTCCGGATTTCATTGATCATGTCCCGCATTAAAGACGCAGCCAAGCGGGACTGGCAACCCAGAATAGTGATTTTAGCGATAACGCGAACACAATTCTGCTCAATCAAAGGGCGTTCAGCGCTTTCATATGCCACGCCAGACTCTGGTTGCTGGACAGCACCGGCTTGCCGATCTGCGCCTCGATACGGGGGATCGCGGCCAACGTGCGCAGGTTCGTACAACTCAGAAATACGGCATCGACAGACGGGTCGGACCCCAGCCGCACCGCCGCATCTACAACGGATTCGGTTGATATACGCACAACCTTGGCCTCTTCGGCCTCACCAAAGCTACCGAACACGTCCATCGTGATGCCCATCTGTGCGAAGGCCTGCCGCAACGGCGTGTTCACCTCTTCGATGTAGGGCGAGAGCAGGGCGAATTTCAACACGCCGCGATCAGCCGCACAAGCCGCAGCGGCGCGTAACGGGTTGGTCACGGTCACAACGTCGCAGGTCTGCTGCACCATTTGTTCAACCCGGTCCGATCCGATCACAGAGCTGGCCGATGTGCAGCCATAACCCACCACCTTGTAACGCCGCGCCTTCGGAAGCAGGTCGGCGGCGGCGGGCAGATCGATCTCCATCCGCGCCAGAGTCTCGGTGTTGACCTCGGCCCCGCTGGGAATGCGGCTAACGTAGAGGGGGCTGGGGTCACCGGCGAACAGGCTGCGAAACTCGGGCTCGATCGTCTCATCGGTTTGCAGAACAATAAGGCCCATAGGCGCCGCAGCAGCGTCGTCAGGGTCAAGCGTATAGGGCAGTATCGTCATAGCGTCGGTATCTCGGGCCCGATGCGCGGGCTGAGGAATTCGGGCGCGCCTTCGGTGATCAGGATGTTTTCTTCGTGCACAAGGATCTTACCACCCACGGCAATACCCGGTTCAAGCGTCAGGACCATGCCGGGTTCCAGCGTGGTGTGATCACCGGGGATCAACGATGGCCATTCGGTCAGCGACATCCCCAGCCCGTGACCCAATCGCCCGGCATCAGTGCCCCCCGTACCATCCGTCAGGATCGCGTTCATCGTATGAAACAGCTGTGCGGCGGTGGCACCGGGGCGGGCCTGTTCAAAGGCAGCATCCGACGCCTCGATCAACCGCGCATGCGCGTCCCGCACCAGCGCGCTGGCCGGGCCAACCGACCAGTTACGGTCGTAATCACAAAAATACCCATCCCGCACGAGGCCGGTATCCAGCATCAGCACATCGCCCGGCCTCAGCGGCGATCGGGTAGCGGGCGAGATCACGTCGGTATAACCGCCCTGTTCGGCGCCTCCGGCCAGATAGGGCACCCAGTCAGCCCCTTCCTCAAGACACAACATCTGGAAGCGTCGGAAAACCTGATCCAGCGGCACACCGGTCGCGGCGATCTCGGTCACGCGTGCAAAGGCGCGGGCAGCGATCCGACAGGCGGCGCGTATCTTGGCGACCTCGGCCTCGGATTTCACCATGCGCAGGGCGCGCAGGATGCCCTGATCGCCGGTGATCCGGCGGCTGTCAATTCCGGTCTGCAGGCGCTTCAGGTCGGCCAACGGCATCCGGACATGGGTTTCGTGTCCGTCCGGGCAGCCAATCGAAGCGCCCATTGGCGTCAACTCGGCCAGCGTGTCCGCCAGCAGAGTAACGCCGTCGTCTTCGAGGTCCGGCGCGCTCCAGGTACGGATATCGTCAATCCAGGTCTGCGCCATCAGGGCAGCGCCAATCGACGGGATCACCGCCACCGGCTTGCCCGAGGCGGGCACGATCAGGAACCAGGGTCGCGTCGGGCTTTCCCAGAAGCGGGTCAGATACCCAGTGAAATAACGTATCTCGGGCTCGGTGGTCAGCAACAGTGCCGAAAGCTCGGCCTGCGCCATCTGCTGTTGCGCGCGGTGCAGTCGCGCCTGAAATTCCTCGGGCGCGAAAGCGGTCATGCCGGCTGCTCGGTCAGCATGCACAGAACCCGCGACTGCGCGTCTATCCCCATCGCCGCACACGCCTCGGCGTTCATGACCGCCGCAACGCCCGCCCCGCCCGAGGCACTGGTCTCCAGCCCCGCCTCGGCCATGCGTGGCAGCTGCGCGGAGACCTCATCGTCGCTGAGCGTCAGAAACAGATCGGCATCCCGCGCCAAGCCGTTCAGGGCGATCAGTGAAGGCTCTTTGCAATCCAGCCGCCCCATGATGCTGTCCGGGCCATCGGCGAAGACGCAGTGCCCGGCTTTGACGCTGGCCTGAAGCGCCGGGGCGGCATCGGGTTCGACGACAACAATCTGCGGCGCGTCCCCCCAGATTTTGCGCGCATAGGCAGCGACCGCGCCCGCCATGCCGCCGACCCCGGCCTGCAACAAGATGTGGGTGGGCTGTTCGGGGCATTGCTCTGCCGCTTCAACGGCCATCTGCAAATACCCCTCCATCAGCAGATAAGGCAGATCGGTATATCCCTCCCAAGAGCTGTCCGACAGCAAGGTCCAGCCATTCTGCTGCGCCGCCTGCGCGGCGGCCCCCATGCTGGCGGCATAGTCGACCCCTTCCCGCACAACCTGCGCCCCCTGGGCCCGCAACCTGTCCGCAAAGCTCTCGGGTACGGTTTTTGCGATATAGACCACGGCATCAGCACCAAAAACCCGCGCGCCTGCCGCCATGCTCATCCCGTGGTTACCCGCACTGGCAGTGACATATGTGCGCCCTTTGAGATCGCCTTCGGGTGCTTCGCTGGCCTGACAGGCAATGACATAAGCCGCACCCAACGCCTTGAACGAGCCCAGCCCCATCCGGGGCCGCTCATCCTTGACCCAGAGCTGCGCCACCGGCGCCAGAGCGGTTGCCTCCGTCAGCGGCGTCTGGGTGAAATCGGGGCAAAACAGGCGATGCCGCCCAAGCCCGGATGTATCGATCGACGGATAGGGTGCCTGATCCGCCAGCTTCGACCCATTCCGAAAGGGGTTTCTGACCGTCTCCATCGCGCGCTCCTTGTCTTGATAGGCCGACGTGATCGGAACGAGTAAGCCCTGTCAAGCGTGTCCCGCTTTCCGGGTTGTGGCGACACATCTGAATGAGCGTCTTTTCAATCCATTTGGTTGGCTGTAAGTGTGTGCCAGCCCTGTTGGCCGCGGCTTTGCCTGCCGCGCGCGCAGGTCTGCGGGCGTGATGGAATGGTAGACATATCGGACTTAAAATCCGAAGGCCTTAGTGCCGTGTGGGTTCGAGTCCCACCGCCCGTACCACCTCTGAAGCCCAGCCGAGGCATTGGGAACGCACCGCGGATCGATCCGGGTTCTGCGGGCCGATTTTGAAGGAATGGTGCTCAAGAGGGAGTCTTACCAAAACCCCAACTATGGCATTGCGAATACGAAGTAACACTCACGAAATTGAGATACCCTAACCATAGTTGAATTACATCTTTCTATTCATCCGAATCTAAAGTTCATCACATTGGCTCAGCTGGGTGTATTGGCAGAGCCGTTTAAATTATGCTGGGCCTCCCCAACTGAACTGGTCCACCGTTGTGGTATAGAAAGCGGCGGAACCACATGGCGAACAAGCACTAGAAGACAGAAAGAATTGTCTCGAATCTGCAGTAGGTTAGGTTGAGATACTGATGGGTAAGGCATGTCCCATCTGGCAGCGATCCGGCAGATCGACGCTGCTTAACGAACTTATTGTTGTTCGAAGAAGAAGTACGGTGGAACTGGGCGGATCAATTGAAGGAGCGCAAGCAGCTTCAGAAGAGGATAAGCGTCTTCCAAAGGCCGTCTCTTATCTTATCCTGGATAATCTGATCTTAGCGGAGGCGGCCATAAAACCGAGATGTATCTTCAGTGGGTACACGCTCAACGTACAGCTTGATCGCTTGCAACCTATGAACGATCACGTCATAGCGTTCGCTTAATACGCACAGTGTGAGATTCATTGTTAATGTCAGAAGATACCATTCACGATTTCGAAGGTGAGACTGATTGGCGGCATCAGTTCGCTCGGCCGCTTTCGCACCGATTGCTCCTTGCCTGCGAGGGGCGCGCTCGTGATTTGCGACCATTCATGTTGCTCCGATATGTTAAGGCCATTCGAACCCACCTCAAACACCGCTATTGGACTAGGGGAAACCCTAGGCAACTTTTAGCAAAACTGTCTGATCAGCTACCCAATGAATACGAAGATTCCAAAGGGATAGATTGGAATGCAGTCGTCGACGGTTTTTGGCTTAACATCGCGCTTCGAGATGTCGAAAATGCAGTACAGCTGCGGGAATTTCTGAATCTGAACGCCCCTGCGAGTCTCAAAAAATTCAAAGAAAAATTCATGCGTCGCTCAGCAAAGGCTTTAGCGTTTAGCGATGCTCCGTTCCTTTTTTGTCATGAAGAATCTGATGACAGATTACCCAAAGACACATCAAGAACACTTAAGATCGCATATTTGCTTCATAATTCTCAACCTTTGAGCACCGGAGGCTATGCAACTCGCGCGGAAGGTGTTGCACGCGGACTTATTGAACAGGGGGCGGAGGTTTATGCAATTACACGTCCCGGCTTCCCAAAAGACACTGTCGCTACTGATGTCAACTTGCCAGAACGGGAGACCATAGATGGGTTATCTTATTTCCGGCTGCCAAGACCGATGCGCCATGAGATAACGGATACACAGTATATCCTTGAGGCAGTTGAGCCGATCGAGAAACTACTGCGTGAGCTTCGGCCGAATCTAGTTATGGCTGCTTCAAACTACCTGACCGCAAGACCCGCTCAGATCGCTGCTCGACGACTTGGTCTACCTTTCGTTTACGAAGTGCGTGGATTTTGGGAGATAACGGGCGTTTCACGCAGAACAGGATTTCAAGACTCTCAGAGATATAAATATATGCGGTATGCTGAGACCGAAACTGCTGGTCGCAGCGACCTTGTCTTCACATTGACCCACGGGATGAAGAAAGAACTAACGGAAAGGGGCGTACCCGCTGAGCTAATCCGGTTAGCTCCGAATTCAGTTGATCCACTTAAATTTAGGACCGACCCGCGAGATATTGAACTTGCAAAGCGCTGGGGGATACCTTCGGGTACGCCGGTTATTGGCTATATTGGCTCTTTTGCAAGCTATGAAGGGCTGGAGTTGCTCGCTGATGCCTGCTCTCTACTAAATGCTGAAGGGGTTGACTTCCGCCTGCTGCTGGTTGGAAGCGAAGATGTTTCTGGTGGCAATCTCGGACCGATAGCCTCTTACATTAGAAAAACCGCTCACGAGAACGGTTTTGAAGACAAGCTGATTATGCCGGGTCGCATACCATTTACCGAAGTGCCCTCATACTACTCTTTAGTAGACGTAGTCACGTTGCCGCGCCGCCGAGAAAAGGTCACAGAGATTGTCTCTCCCATCAAGCCATTTGAGGCGATGGCCATGGCCAAGTGCTTGCTTGTCTCGAACGTAGGAGCGTTAGCCGAGATTGTTCAGGACGGCGAGACTGGTTTCATATTCGAAGACGGAAGCGCAGCCGCCCTGAAAGACTCATTGTGGCCGCTACTAAACGCACCGGAATTGCGTCGGAAAATCGGTGATCAAGCAAAAGAGTGGGTTACAAAAAACCGATCTTGGCAAAAAACAACGCGTGAGATGTATGAACAGTTGGACCGGCTGAAAACTGGGTGAATGCTACAACCAATCAATCATATGAAAGGAACCCGTCCGTCGTCAGGCATTTTGGGACAAATGGCCGCTTGATCTAAGGAGAGGGTCCAACCCACCTGATTTTAGTGATTATGCAGCGGATTTGGCAACTACTTCCTTCAGATCGCGTGCCTCACAGCGCAGATCTTTGACCTCGGTCGATGTCGCTGCACACGCGGCATCGCCGCCGGCGAGGCGTTTCTTACGGGCTTCCGGGAACGCCCTGGGCCAGCTATAATAAAATCTCTGCACGATACCCTCACGCTGGCACAGCTCGGCAACGCTGTCCTCACCTTTTAGGCCGTCCAGAACGATCCTGATCTTATCTTACACCGAATAATGCTTGTGGGTCGCACGGCGAATGCCCTTTACGACCTTCTCACCGTGGCTCTGCTTAGTTCCGGATTTCTTTCTCGTCACCACTCCTTAGCGGTTACGATGAGCCAGAAACCTCTCTTATCAAATCAACCTAAACTGTCCCATTCGCGTTGACGTCAGACATATAATGAGAAGCAGACCCCGAAATCGGCGGCCGCCTATGTGCAAGGCAACCCGCTCGCCAACACCACGCGCACGGCTTCGACGCGATATTCTGCAGTTGGCTTCGGTGCCATGATGGCTCTCCCTTATTGCAGTCAAAGGAGCGGGACAATTCCGTGACAGATCCGCCATAACTGCTCTCAGCTATCTGAACGAGATTGCTTGTTCGAATGGGTGTTGTGACAATTTAGTATAGCAATTATACGGACTTTGTGCGCCACCGCCGAGCGTCTCTTATGCGGGCTTTATTTCGTCAGATCACCTGCGACATGGGGCAGAAACAAGTCAATAGAGGGACTTACATGAACACACTCATAAAGAAGCTCGTAGGCCTTTTCCGACCAAATAAGAAAAGCTTGAAGGAACCCAAACCCGAGCTTCCGTCTGATCCGTTCGGTGAACGCGTCGATATGGACATCACCTTCCGGAACGAACTTCATGAGTTGTTGTATGTGCGCATACGTAAAGGCAATACGCGCGCAACAGAATTTATTTGGAACGAGTTTCTCGAACGACACCCTGAATTTGAACCACTGCGTGACGAGTGGCTAGCGTCCCGGCAGAAAGGCATTACTCCGATGAGTCACGGCTTGCCTTGGATGAACTATGCGGCCATAGGTTTCTTGGACTCTTACCTCACAAAAGAGTCCAAGGTCTTTGAGTGGGGCATGGGGGGATCAACCGTATACTGGAGTACGCGCGCGGGCGAGATCATATCGGTAGAGCATGACTCAGAGTGGTTCGCCCTTGCAAAGAACGCACTCGAACAATTGGACGCGGATGCAACTAAGCCGGTGCTCAAACTGTACGAGCCCCGAGACAGGCATGACACTGATTTCGGATCGGGACTATCGAAGTACAAAGACAAGTCGTTTGAGGAGTATACGAAGGCAATTTGCGAGTTCCCGGAAGCTTATTTTGACTTGATCGTGGTTGATGGAAGGTCGCGCATGGCCTGTCTAAAACGCTGTGTGCCATATCTTGCGCCGAATGGTGTGATCCTGTTAGACAATTCAGATTATTCCCGATATCAAGAAGAGCTGGATGTCTTTTGGGATAAACACAAAGATAGATTTCAGCGCACCGACTTCCTTTCCCCAACTCCATTTTCAAGCAATATCGGTAGTCAGACTACTATTTTTGCTCATACATCAAACTCGAGTTGAGAACTCCGAACGAAGATCTTCCGGATTGGAACTAATATCAGGCGCATTGCGCGAGGCGCTACCGTTTGTTGCTGTTTCAGATTGGGATGCAGGTCTGTAAGAAATCAATGGAGTAGCAACCTGACCTACGTTTTGCCCAAATCAAGTAACAGAATGCAAACAGACCTTAACACCGTCAAATTCTTTAAAACTCGCACATAACTATGAGGCTTCTCATATGCTAACTCGCATCCTTAATAGTCTGAGCACCGCACGTCGCCTGCAATCGGGCAAGCGAAAAAAAGGTATCACCGCCTTGATATCCTGTCAGAACGAGGAACTTCTGGTGGCATCGTGTATCGCTTCTTACCTGAGGGTGGCAGACGAGATCATTGTCGTTGACAACGGTTCGACAGACAAAACAAAAGAATTCGCCCGGGAATTCGCCGAAGCTTTTCCGCAGCGCGTTGCATTTCACGAAAATGACCAACTGCAGCATTTGTATGAAAACCGCCAATATGGGTTAGAGCATAGCACGCGTGAGTGGATTATTCGCGTAGATAGTGATTATGTTTGCTATACTGAAGGCCCTAACGATGTGGCTTTACTGCGAAAAACGCTACAAAAATGGAAACAAAGCTCTCCTATCGAAGTAATAAAGTTGACCCGGGTTGATGTTTGGTTCGACTTTTTTCACGTTCCTGCTAAAGACTTAGATATCTATGGTGCGCGACATCCAGATAATGCACCGATGGATAGACGCGTTTATCGTTGGTTCCCAGAGATGCGATTTGAACGCCTCGGCCGGTGGGAGGGAGTGCCCCTGCCCAAAGATGGTGTGAAACACATTACTTACGAAACACCACACTGGATGCACTGCGATGTAAAATCAAACTACAACCACTTCATGCGCAGCGAACGCACCAACTGGCGCGAACATGGCGACTTTGTGAAGTACCCCACACTGAGGTCTTACATCGAAAGTGTTATTCTTGGAAAATACGGGACAGATGATTTTGACGCTGCATGCGAGATTTACATTGATAAGATGTTGCGCAAGGATAGCGAACCCTTTGACCAGGATCGCTTCGGCAAATATCCCTCGTTGGTGCAAATGTTGATAGATCAGGAAATTGGATACGGCACAGTTGAGCGCAACGGCCTGCTTCTAAGAGAAAAGCTTGGCCTTCCTGATATCGGAAAGGTGATTGATGTTGCCCGAAAGATTGAACTTGCTTGAAGTGTAAAACACCAGATTGGATCTGACGAAAATCTCAGCAAGAGGTGCTGAGAGCGGGCGGAAGGTCGTCCGATTGATCGGAAGCCCTGATCGTCTTGTCCGCAGCGATGTAAAGCGTTTCGCAGAAGGCCTGCGTGGGTGTTTTGCCATAGCAATACCTTCCCGAATACGGCCATTGCTCGTTGTATTTGGCCAGCAAGGCGTCGAGATCGGTGTGCACCTCGACCACTGACCTGAAGAGCTACTTGCGGAAGACGATGTTGTAGAGTTCGTCTTTGATAGTGCGATGAAAACGCTAGTGGATGCCATTTGTCTGCGATGATCTGATCTTGTTGACGTTCATTTTTTCGATGCGGTAGATTTTCCAGATCTGTTCGATACCCTCATTCCCAATTGCAGCGAAATTGTCGGCTTTCGCGATCTCAAAGAGAGTTCGGTGGGCGCGAGGGTACGCAGCACGGCAACCTGGATAATCTGTATTGTGGCTCTCGATATCGCCGCGGGCCTAATTCTCGGCCTTGGCCTTCTGGCGCGCTACAATCTGTTACTCGGTCAGCAACATGCCGTCCAAAGCAGCGTATTCAACTAGCGCCTTCAGCCGCTTCTTTATGTTTTTCAGATCCAGATCGCACGCACGCTGGAAAACGACACCATTGCACCTTTCTTCTGCTGAAGCGTGCGTAAGGCACGCTTTTGGCGCAAAGCAGGCTGCTAGATAGCCAACTCGATCATCGACCACTCGACATATTTCGGGACCTGGTTCTCACGATCGGCTTTCGACGCCTAAGGTCTATCAAGGCTTGCTCGCCGACTTGTTCACATCGTTCTTTGAACCTCTAGATCCTGCCCCGGCTGTATCACGTCACCTTGCAGGCCCGTTACACGCCGCCGAGTTACTTGGTCAATTCCAGCAGCCCTAGCTTCGGTTTGATGATCTTCTATAGAATGCGCTTCATTGCCCGATAACTATTACTCACCTCTGAAAAGAGCATAAATTTCGCTTAATATAGTGTGTTTACACTTAGAATTTAGTAAATTCGCTGCGCCCTGTCGCAAGTTTTTTCTTACTATTCGAGTGAGGGTTGAACTGCGCCAACCAAATCGATACTGGTCAAATCAATTTAGCGTTGACGTCGTGGGCTGAGACCGTATCCGACGCTCTTTGCCATCCAAATAGCTGGGAAACCTAACTTTGAAAAAAGTCATGTTAGTTTTTGGCACAAGGCCAGAGGCGATCAAAATGGCGCCGGTTGTAAAAGCGCTGCAAGCCAATGCAAATACAGATGTTTGCGTTTGCGTCACGGGTCAGCATCGTGAAATGCTGGATCAGGTCTTGGATGTTTTCAGCATTGTACCTGATTACAATCTTCGCGTGATGAAAGAAGGCCAGAATCTTTTTGACATCACCTCCGGAATTTTGACAGAAATGCAGGCGGTAGTGGCGAAAGAAAAGCCGGATGCAATTCTTGTTCACGGAGACACCACGACCACTCTGGCCGCATCGGTCGTTTCATTCTATAGTAATATACCCTTTGGGCATGTTGAAGCGGGATTACGCACAGGTAACCTCCAATCGCCATGGCCAGAGGAAGGAAACCGAAAGGTAGCGGGCGCGTTGGCTCGCTTCCATTTTGCTTCGACAGAATCCGCGCGGCAGAATTTGCTGGCAGAAAATGTTCCCGATGCGAACATTTTAGTGACAGGCAATACTGTCATAGATGCACTTATTATGGCGCAAGACTTACTCGAAACAGACGATGAGCTATCGCATAGGGCGTCTGCCCACTTCTCCGAACTGGACCTGACAGGCGATGTCCTTTTGGTTACCGGACATCGGCGCGAGAGCTTTGGTGGCGGTTTCGAGCGGATTTGCACCGCACTGAATTTGCTCGCGGATCGATTTCCTGAGTTGAAAATCGTTTACCCAGTACACCTGAACCCAAATGTCAGGGGGCCAGTCTTTGAACGCATTGGCAATCGGCCCAACGTTTATTTGATTGAACCCCTCGACTATCTCCCATTTGTTTACTTGATGTCGCGATCCCGGATTATTCTGACAGATTCCGGGGGAATACAGGAAGAGGCACCCTCGTTGGGGAAACCCGTTTTGGTCATGCGCGACACAACCGAACGCCCTGAGGCTATTGAGGCCGGAACAGCCAGACTTGTTGGTACCGATGTGGATGCGATCGTAGAGAACACTGCAGAGCTTCTCACGAATCCAAATTCTTATGAAGCTATGAGTAGAGCGCACAACCCATACGGTGATGGTAATGCGGCCAATAGAATTGTCGAGTTTCTGAACAATGCATGATACACAGTTTTCCAAGATCTCTGTCATTGGCCTTGGTTATATTGGCCTTCCCACAGCTGCGATTCTTGCTTCGCGCAAAGTAAACGTCATTGGTGTTGACGTACAACCGAGTGTCGTCGAAACTATCAATAGAGGTGAGGTTCAAATATATGAGCCAGATCTGGACATCGTGGTTCGAAGTGCAGTCACTGAAGGTTACCTTCGAGCGTCGCTTACCCCAGAACCAGCGGAAGCTTTCTTGATAGCAGTGCCAACTCCGTTCGTAGGAGAAAGCAGGGAGCCAGACTTAAAGTATGTAGAAGCAGCTTGTCGCTCGATCGCACCTGTTCTTGAGCCAGGAAATCTTGTCATTCTTGAGAGCACGTGCCCCGTCGGCGCTACTGAAAGAGTAGCTGGCTGGATAGCAGATGAACGGCCCGACCTCATTCTTCCGCACAGCCATCCAGACACCTGCAATATCCATTTGGCGCACTGCCCGGAACGGGTGTTGCCTGGAAAAGTTCTGCGAGAGTTGGTGTCAAATGATCGCATTGTGGCTGGATTTACTACAAAATGCACAGAGCTGGCGATAGATCTCTACAGAGTTTTCGTTAAGGGTCATTGTGTAACAACGAACCCCCGAACGGCAGAATTGGCGAAGTTAACCGAGAACAGCTTTAGAGATGTAAATATTGCCTTTGCAAACGAGCTTTCTACTATCTGTGAGAGGCTGGATGTAGATGTTAGTGAGTTGATTTCCCTCGCAAACCTTCATCCTCGCGTTAACATTCTTCAACCCGGACCGGGCGTCGGAGGGCATTGTATTGCTGTGGATCCCTGGTTCATTGTAGCCAGCGCGCCTGAACAAGCCCGGCTAATTCGAACTGCGCGTGAGGTGAACGATCTCAAACCTTCGTGGGTTCTGGAAAAAATCAGATCATCGATCTCTGCGCTGGGGCAGGCAGAAGATGTGACACTGGCTTGCTACGGTGTGGCCTTCAAGCCAAATATTGACGACGTAAGAGAAAGCCCATCGCTTCTTATCGTAAAAGAGCTTTTGGCAACGCACCCCGGTCAGATCATGGTGATTGAACCAAATTTGCAGGAACTGCCAGAGGAGGTTTCGGGCGCCAGACTCGCTAGCTTAGAGGAAGCTAACGACGAGGCTGACCTGCACATCGTACTTGTAGCACATGATGAGTTCAAAGACAGGGAGTTTGAAGCATCAACCTTGCTATTTACATCTCTCTGAGGCGAATAGCAGATGGCAGAAAATGATATCACCGGTGAAAAAATGGATGTCTCACGGTCGCAACATGCGCCTACAAAAAATGCAGACATATTGTCGGAATTTATTCATTATTTAGAAGAGATAAACGAAACTTACGCAGCATCCAAGCGTCGCGCGACTGATAGTTATATCAAGCAGACAATCCGTCGTTTTCTTGTGTTGTTTCCAACCTGGAGATTGAGGCGCGTCATTCGCCGAGCAAAACGGCTACAGGTCGGATCGCTACATCATGAAACCTTAGATAAGCTCATTGAAGAGGCATTTCGGGAACGAAGGGTCCTTCGCTCTGATCTCACACCTCATCCAAGATTTCCTGAACTGGCATCGGCCGCTACAAAGCTTGGGCAACAGTTGTGTCATGAGGGTCTAAGTCGGGAAAGTAGGACCTCCGGTGCGATTTTGCAGATTTTTGGTGGTGGTCCGGCGGGATTTCAGGAAGCGTTTGAAAAATATGCTGACACCTCCATTCTTGATGATAAGCATTTCCGAGTTCTTGGTATTGAGGCGCTGAAGGCGCGTGACCTGTTGAACGTCGCTTCCGAACGCGCATTTGAACCTCGCAAAGGCCTCGTGGCATATATGGCTGCAATGTCGATGCCCTACTCGATGAATGGGTATAGCAGCCGAACAGAAGGTGTGGCTCTGGGTTATATGGAAAACGGCTTGGATGTTGAGGTGATTACCAAAGCAGGTTTTCCGCTAAACATACTGGGACCCGAGGCTGATGCCCATGAGATCAACAGCAGCGATAATATCAATGGTGTAAACTACCACAGAACAATTGAGCCACTTGTCGACAATCGCAACTACACAGATTATGCCCGCAAAGCAGCCGACGCCCTGGAAAACAAGCTTCGGGAGCTTCGACCAGAATATGTCATAGCAGCTTCAAATTACGAGAACAGCGTACCAGCACTTATTGCCGCACGACGTCTCGGCCTTCCTTTCTACTATGAAGTACGTGGCATGTGGGAGCTAACACGTGCGTCCGAAAACCCGGGGTACGAGCAAACTCGAAGGTTTGCCGTGATGCAGCAGTTAGAGCTCTTTGTTTGCTCAAATGCAGACAAGATTTGGACTCTTACGCAGGGAATGAAGGATAATCTCGTAGAACGCGGCATTGACGCAGATAAGATCGCTCTCATGCCAAATGGCGTCAGCCCTGATATGTTAATCACCATGGAAAGGGATGATACCCTTGCGACAGAAATTGGGATTTCAAAGGGCAGCATCGTCGTGGGTTACGCAGGTGCGATCAAAGAATATGAAGGGCTTCAAGATTTAGCTGCGGCCGTAGCCCAATTGGCTGCCAAAGGGCTCGATGTAGTGCTACTGATATTAGGTGCCGAAAAACCCGATCTAATGGGTAACACACCTATTACTACAGAAGTAATAGCATCTTTTGAAAGCAATGGTGTATCGAAGAACCTGTTTATGCTCGGGCGGGTGCCATTTGAGAGCATAAAAAGCTACTACTCTATCATGGACATTTGCCCCATCACGAGGCGCGGATACGCGGTGAGCGAATTGGTATCGCCGATCAAACCTGTAGAAGTACTCGCGCAGTCCAAGGCGGCCGTACTATCAGATGTAGAGGCTTTAAAGTTCTTCAGCCAGAACGAGACGACTGCCTTGCTTTATCAGAAAGGAAATGTGGATCATCTCGCGAGTCAGCTTGAACGGCTTATCGAAGATGAGACTCTACGCCAAAACCTTGGCATCCGCGGTAGGCAGTTTGTGGAAAATAATCTGCAATGGGCAAATATCTGCTCGCGAGCAGCTTCGCATTTTGAACAAAATTGAAGCCTTTTGATTTTGACGTAGTTCTAATTCGGCGGCGCTAATGCGTTTCGGTATCGACCTGAGTCGCGGTGACTCGCATATTGGCTGTTTTGCGGTTCATTCGTAGACGTCGCCTGTTGAATTCCGCTGCTCTATTCGGCGGGTTCAAGTCAAACGTCATCGAGGAAATTCCGAAGCGGTAGTCTCTGTCTTCAGCGGGGCCACGTTTCTCATCGGGGTTGGCACACGGGCCCTCCCATGACGGGATATTAGGAAAAAAGCGGCTCTGTCCTGACGGCATGAACGCCGCCGGCACTTCGGGCATCGCAAGCTCTCTTCATCCACCGTCCCGCGAAGTACGTCTTGCCGCCTTGGTCAGACCTATGATGACAGTTGATATTCGGTCCTTGTTGCAACCGTCGTTGGGCCTTTCCCTTCCCAAGCAAATTCGGTTCCGTCACCCTACATCGGCTGCATCATTGCAACCAGACGGCGGGCAAGCGCGACGCTGACCTGCCGGTGGCTGCCACGCCTTGCCAGTATTAATGCCTAGACTTTCAGCCCGAACCACTTTCTGACCTGGCTAAGTCTTGAACGCTCATGAAAGACATCACACAGCCAGCAGGCTGACGAAGCACTTAGACCACATAATAGTAACCTGACCTCAACAAGCTAAGCTGTCGAACTCGTGTTCGCCCTTCGCGATAGCTTGAAGAGCGTACTGGCGTCCTGAAATCTTTGTTCGTTCGGCAGGATGCGAGCAACGATCTTCTCGGAAGAACCGGTCATCTTGGTATCCGTCAAAACAAGGTCGGCAGTGGATAGATCCACGTGGGAAGGTTCCATGCAAAATGTGTGATAGGCCCCAGATTTTGCAACCGCAGTTTTGTTGATGTGATATGCGGCAGGGTCCCAATCCAAGCATCTTGTTGAACTAGCAGCTACCTGAAGATCTGGATTTGCTAACAGAAAATCACTTGAGAACGAAAGCAACTCGCGTCCCCGCACTTGCTCGATCGCGGACGTTGCTTCCTCGGCGGATAGCGCAAACGCCTCTTTCCGCATCTTCAGCCGCGCATTGAGCGCGCGTTTAATAATCTTAGCGTGCCGAGCAGTATTTTTTCGGTGTCGCCAACGTCCAAGACGTCCGAATTTGAGCTCATCTACGGAGGCAAGATACATTCGATGTTGACGCGCCTTACCCTTGGCATGCCAAATAATGGAATCCGGCCAGAAATAAGAGTCATTGTACACATCGCTTAACGGGAAAAACTCCAAGGTATCTTGCTGTTTCTCATAGGCCAACCACATTGCTTCTTGGTCAATCGTAGTAATACTTGCACCATCACGCTGCGTATCACCGTTACTTTCCAAGTGTTTTGCAATAATCTCTCGCGTGTCGGTCATCATCTTCTGCGTACGCTCAGAATTACGAATAGCAACAACACCAGTGTTCAGCTTTGCTGAGGTGCTGGAACCCATGGGCCCAACGAGGTCCAATGATGGCCGGTACCGAATGGCCAAGTCAGCTGAACCCATTTCGTCGAAGATCGGCGCGAGTGGTCCCCGCACAATGATGTCTCCGTCCAAGAACAATATGTCTTCCGAAGTCGACTTCAATGCACTTTCAAATACCAGAGTTTTAAAGCTAAAAAAGAACCCCGGCTTAGTGTAGTCGATGGGCTCATCCGGTACAAAGTGGATGATCTCGACGTTGGGATGCCATCCTTTGACGCGGCGATCATATTTTCCTGTACTATCAAATAAAACTAGTTGAATGCGCGCGTCAGGTTCGTGTCGCGAGATAGAGGTAATTGCCCAACGTGTCTCGTTCAAAAGATACGGACCCTCATTGCATACAAATAGGTAAATCATCGCGACCTCCGGACGATTAGTTGTTTAGACTGGTTTCAACGCGTTTCGATGATCGGCTTCAATCGAACGTGTGTTGGTTTAGAAGCACCTTGTTGGAAGTCGTGAAAACCGAACAACTCGCCCTTCGTTTTTCATCGTATATGCGCGTGGGAAATCGGATGTCAAACGCTCACTCCATCTACGCGAATCTACAAATCAAAACCAGGATCGAGCCCTGAAATGAATTAGATATCAAGCGATGTGCGCATCTTGAACCTTTGTTTAGTAGCCTCCATAACACAAGTTGCGGTGAGTTTGCCGACATCCGTGTCGGTTGCCTAAATGCGGCCAAACAAACCTTAGATCAATGGTTAGGGAAAACAAAGAATGGCGCGACTGTACGACTCCCGCAAACGCATTTTAGTCACCGGTGGCGCAGGCTTTCTTGGGTCCCACTTGATCGATCGGTTGTTAGATCTGGGGCATGAGGTCATCTGTTTGGACAACCTTTTCACCGGCACCAAACGGAACATTGATCACTTGCATAATCATATGCGTTTTGAGTTTCTGCGGCATGACGTGACCTTCCCACTATACATTGAGGTGGACGAGATTTATAATCTCGCCTGCCCGGCTTCACCAGTGCATTACCAACACGATCCCGTACAGACGACCAAAACTTCTGTCCATGGTGCAATCAATATGCTGGGTCTCGCTAAGAGATTGAAATGCAAGATTTTTCAAGCTTCTACCAGCGAAGTTTATGGCGACCCAAATGTTCATCCTCAATCGGAAGACTATTGGGGTAATGTGAATCCAATTGGAACGCGGTCATGCTATGATGAAGGTAAGAGATGCGCTGAGACTCTTTTTTTCGACTACCATCGCCAACATGGCGTCGAGGTTAAAATCGCCCGGATATTCAATACCTATGGCCCAAGGATGCACCATGCGGACGGAAGAGTGGTTTCGAACTTTATTGTACAGGCCCTGGCGAATAAGCCGATAACGATATATGGCGACGGCAGCCAAACCCGAGCGTTTTGCTATGTCGACGACCTGATATCAGGCTTTTTAGCGTTGATGAACTCAGATGAATCAGTCACGGGACCGATCAACCTCGGCAACCCGGTCGAGTTCTCAATAAGAGAATTGGCAAACAAGGTAATTGAGATGACTGGGTCAACGTCTGAATTGGTTTTCAAAGATCTCCCTTCTGACGACCCCAAGCAACGTCGACCAGACACCACCAAAGCCAAGAACTCTCTCAACTGGGAGCCAACAATCGCGTTGGACGAAGGCCTTGCCAAAACCATCTCCTACTTCCAGACCTTCGCCTAGATCATTCTCGGGGATAGGACACATGATGAGTAAATGCAGAGCACTGCGGGTGCAGCGGAAGACAAATGCAATCTTAGGGACAGGATACATTGATCTTCGGTTCGCTGCTTGCTTAGAGGCTTCAAAGACCGAGCGCTGACATGAGCGAACTTTGTTGGCAAACCGACGAACATATGGCCAAGCTCATCCCATCTTTTCCGAAGCCGCACGGCGAGCCCTGGGTTGTCGAACAACGGGTGTTGAGTGGAATTGTCTTCTTCGATCGCAATGGTTTTCGCTGGCGATATGTACCCTAGGAATACGGCCCTCACTGTCGAAGGGGACCGCGACCCCAGTAGCGCCGCGCGAGCCCCAAAAACTCGATAACCGGCGGATGCGTAAGAGCGAGACAGGCATCTTCGCGCGGGTCATGGTCGACCTGGCGGATCTGTTCATATTTCGAGGGTCCAGCGTTTAGAAATTCAAACTACGGGTCGGAATTTGTATCTCAGGCTGTCCAATACTGGATCACTGGCGTCGGCGACCAGTCGGCATACATCGAGCCTGACAGACGTTAGGAAAAAGGATACTTGAAGGCTTCGATTGCAGTTTCCTGTTGAGTGCAGAACGAGTTATTTTCTTATCAAGATCAATGTATTACAATTGAGATGTCGTGAGCGCTGTGGCGCGTAACCCACTGGTAAAAGTACAAGCCACCATGGCGTGGTCAGGGCGTTCCGCAGTGTTGCGATCGGGCATTTTCTCCCGCACTTTTTTCGCATGTTCGATCGTCAGATAGTCACGAGGCAGGGTTTTTGGCACGCAACACCTTGGGAAGCTCTAGACAGATCAGGATGTTCTGGCTCATCCGATACGCTTAAGTATTGCCGCCGGTGCATGGCACGCTAAGTAGTCTACCCTTGGCGGGCACTTGGAGCGCGACCTCTTGAAAAACATTTCTTCTGAAAAATGGTGCCTCAAGAGGGACTCGAACCCCCGACCTTGTCCTTACGAAGGACCTGCTCTACCAGCTGAGCTATTGAGGCATGCGACAGACCGTTTAGCCGCAGGTTGCGACCCTTGCAAGGGGCAGATCACAAAGGGGCCATGGTTGACCGCTCGCCATTCCTCTACCATCCTGCACCAAAGCTCAGCAGAACCTGCGGGTTCAGTTTGATTATCAGTTATTTGACAAGGTCATTTGAATGTCCGGGATTTCGCAGAAGACCTATGTGCTGGATACCCATCGCCTGCGCGATCCGGAACAGACCCTTGCGATCGTGGAACCCTTCCTGAAACAGATGGGGATCACGCGGATCGCCAATCTGACGGGATTGGATCGTATTGGATTGCCGACGGTGATGGTCACGCGACCCAACTCGCGCTCGGTTGCCGTGTCGCTGGGCAAGGGGCTGTCGCTGAGCGCGGCGCGGGCCTCGGGCGTGATGGAAGCCGTCGAATCGTGGCATGCCGAACGGATCGAACTGCCATTGCGGCTTTGCGGCTATTCCGACCTGGCGCATGATCACGTTGTGAATGTCGACCGCCTGCCCCGCGTGACGGGCGGGCAGTTTGAGCCGCATAGGGCGATGCTCTGGGTGCAGGGCCGTGATCTGAACGCAGACGCCGCCTGCTGGGTGCCATATGAGATGGTGGATACGGATTACACGGCCTCTCCGGTTGCCGGGCACCGGGCGTTTCCGCGCACGACGAATGGTCTTGCTTCGGGCAATGATGCGGTTGAGGCCAGTTGCCACGCGATTTGCGAGTTGATCGAGCGGGATGCGACAACACTATGGCATCATCGGGGTACAACCCCGCGCGTTGATCCTAAGACGGTCGATGATCGGCGGTGCCGTCAGGCCATGGATCAGATCGCGGCAGCAGGGCTTGATCTGGGGATCTGGGATACGACTTCGGATATCGGCATCGCCAGTTTTCGCTGTGTGATTTGCGAGGGCGGAGAGGCCAATGGCCATATCGGCATCGGTGATGGTTGTCATCCCGACCGCGCGATTGCGCTGCTGCGCGCGCTGACCGAGGCGGCACAGACAAGGCTGACCTATATCTCGGGCGCACGGGATGATCTGGACCCCGAGGAGTTCTCGGACGAGGCCCGCACATGGCGCAGCCGCTACATTCGTGAGTTGATCGATGGCGCAGCAGCGACGCAACGGTTCACCGACTGTCCGTCGCATGTCACCGGGTCATTCACCGAAGACCTCGACCTGCTGCTGGCCCGGCTGTCGGCGGCCGGGATGGATCAGGTGGTGACGGTCGACCTGTCCCGGCCCGAGATCGACATTGCCGTTATCCGCGCCGTCATTCCGGGGCTGGAGGCCCCGCATGATGACCCCGACTATGTTGCCGGCCCTCGGGCCCGGGCGGTGACGGGATGAGCGTGGTTGTCTTCGTCGGACCCACGTTGCGGGCAGAGACCGTCCAAGAGCATCTGGACGCCACCATCCTGCCCCCGGCCCAGCAAGGCGATGTGTACCGCGTGGCGCGCGACGGGCCTCGGGCGATTGGGATCATCGATGGGTATTTCGACGGGGTGCCCTCGGTCTGGCACAAGGAAATCCTGTGGGCGCTCGAACAAGGCATCCCGGTATTTGGTAGCGCCAGCATGGGTGCGTTGCGCGCCGCGGAACTGGCCGATTTCGGGATGATCGGCGTCGGGCAGGTGTTTCAGGATTATCTGAACGGCACAATAACAGATGATGACGAAGTGGCGGTTCTGCATGGCCCCGCCGAACTTGGTTTCATGCCGCTGAGCGAGCCGATGGTCTCGATCCGCGCGACGCTGGCGAAGGCGCAGGCGGCCAAGGTTCTATCAGATACCGATGCGCTGACATTGCTGGATGCGGCGAAGGCGCTGCACTATCGGGACCGCGTTTGGGACACGGTCATTGCAACAGCAGACACCGCCACGGGTCTGGAAGATTTTCAAAATTGGCTGCCCGCCGGGCAGGTCGATGCCAAGGGTGACGACGCCCGACAGATGCTTGGGCAGATGGCGCAATATCTGGCCGCCGACACTGGGGCCGCCGCACCGCCGCGCGTGGAACGGACCCTGGCCTGGCGTGACCTGCAGGCACGGGTCGATGCCGAACCCAGCCCGCACGATACCGACGCACGTGCATTGGTAGACGAGTTGCGGCTGCAGCCCGAGCTTTTTACCCGGTTACGCGACCGTGCAGCGCTGCACCTGTTGGCGCGCGATGAAGCGCAGCGGATGGATCACCAGCCGGATCGCGACACCTTGCGAAAACTCATGACCGCACACCGTCTCGGGGGCCGGCTGACGCGCCACGCTGATCTGATGGAATGGCTGCAGGACAATGACCTGACCCTTGCGCAATACGAGACGCTGCTGGTCGACCGCGCCCATACCGAAGCGGCCATAGCTGCACGCGCGGAAGATCTGGACGCGGCCCTTCTGGCCGAACTGCGCCACGACGGCCATTACGGCGCACTGCGCGACCGGGCGCAGCGCAAAGCGGACCAGGTCGCCGGGCTGGATCGGGGAAACAGAACCCAGTCGCTGATCTGGTATTTTGAAACACGTCTTGACCAAGCGGTACCGGATGATCTTGAATCCCATGCAATCGCGCTGGGACTTTCAGGGCGCGACGCGTTTCTTGATCTGATTGAAGCCGAATTCATGTTTTGCCACGCCGAAGGTGAACCGGGACAATAACGGGAGGGGACATTGACGATCTGGCCCGACTACTCGGAAAGTGAAACTCCGGGCACGCGGTTCCTACTGTATCCGCAATCACCCTATTTAGAGCCGAATTCCAAGCCCGAACTGGTCGAGATCTCGGCCCCGCAGGGTACGATCGGGCCCGGTCCTTCGGGGCCGCGCATGTATGCGATGTATCCGATCGACAAGACAATCCCTTATGGCGCGATGATCGAGGGCGAGGACGGCCCCGAGATGTATCTGCCCGCCTGGGATGGCTATATCCTGCCGCCACCCGAACCTGATGAGTTCGGCAATTTCATCCATATCGATCCCGACGATCCGGCCTTTGAAGCGGCCCATCTGTTTGGCGCGGCGCATTTCACCATGGATGTGTGGGAGGGGTATTTCGGCCGTTCGATCCCCTGGCACTTCGCGCGTGATTTCGACCGGCTGGAACTGTCGCTGCTGCCCGGTCTCGACAATGCGCATATCGGCTGGGGGTTTCTGGAAACCGGCGGCACCCGCGAGCATGGGGACGAATACCGCCCCTATAGCCTGAACTTTGACGTGGTCGCGCATGAGATCGGACATGCGATCATCTACAGCGTCATCGGCCTTCCGTCCGAAGAGGATGCGACGGGTGAATATTACGGCTTTCATGAATCTGCCGCGGATATGGTGGCGCTGCTGGCCTCGCTGCATTTCGGCTCGGTCGTGGATGAGGTGCTGAAGAACACCCGCGGCAATCTTTACACCTATAACCGCCTCAGCCGTTTTGCCGAACTGTCGCAGAACGCGCAGATCCGTATCGCCGCCAATGACCGGACGCTCTCGGAGTTCTCACATGGCTGGTCCAGCGAACATGCCCTGTCAGAACCCCTGACCGGCGCGATGTTCGATATTCTGGTGGATATCTACCACGAACGGCTGGTCGCCCATGACGTCATCAATCCGGAAATGGAGGAGCTGTCAGACGAGTTGGAAGGCAGCGATGAATACAACGCCATCATGCAGGACCTGTTCGACGAAGCCTACGCCGCCGATCCCGAAGGCTTCCGCGTGGCGCTGATCGAGGCGCGGGATTTGCTGGGCTCTTATCTTGCTGATGCGTGGGAAAAGCTCGACCCCGACATGCTGAGTTACTTCGGCGTAGAGCGCGCGCTGGTCATGGTTGACCACGAAATCACCGGCGGTGCGTTCCGCCAGATCATCGAAGGCAACTTCCGCATGCGCGACATCGGATTGACGCGACCCGGCCCGCGCCTGACAAAACCGGGCGGGTCCAGCCACGCCGCATCCGTCCGCACCTTGTCGCCCGATCCGAAGGAACCTTAAAGTCTTTGTTTTTGCCCCGGTTTTATGGCAACTTATGCGCACGGGGTGATAATTTTGACAATCGAGGCGCGGTTAAACGCGCAAACCGGGACAGGCGAGGTCAAAGGCCCTGCCAACCCCCGATAGGGAGAAAGTGATATGTCTGAGTCCTTACTCAGTTTTTCCGAGGTATTATTGTTTGGGCGAGAGTTAAGCGATCTTAAACTGCGACAGAAATCGGTTCGTCTGGCAATTGAGGTGGCGACGGATTTTGATTTCTCGGCAGAGGTCACCAAGATCGATGGTGTGACCGTCCGGGAAGACGACCGGATTCTTGTGCAAGTTGGCGACAACGCGAACAACAAATCCGGAATCTACAAGATCGTCAAAGACGCAAATGATGACGACAAACTGAAATTGGACAAACGTAAGAAAGTCTCGTTTGAGTCATATGTCTACGTGCGTCGGGGCCGCGTTTTCAAGCACACGTTCTGGCAGCAGACTGCGAACAGCCACAGCAAGCAACTGTTCATCGAACAGGATGATCGCAGAAAGGGTCGTGGCGTCAACAACTTCATCGGGGACCAGTTCGGAGGCGATGCCCGGCTGGCCCGAATTTATGGCTTCGCGTATGACGGCACTTATTACGAGATGCCGGAACCCACGATTTTCCTTGTCCATGGGGCCGGTGACAGCGCTACGGGTGGCAACCTGCCTTATGGATTCAATCTGCAAGCCGAGCCTGCAGATCCGGGAGACAAGCTTCCTGACACCACTCGGCAGACCGCACGCGCACCGATGAACCCGTCAGTCTCGGGTGTTGCGGCTGCGGATTACCAGATGGCCAATGATATTCGGGTTTGGAACTACGATCAGGCCGATTACACCATCCGGATGGACATCGCTGCAGGTCAGATAGAAGAAGTGCTTCTGGACGTTTATTTCGAATATGACGCACCGATGATGTCGGGGGCCAAGGTCAGCGGCGCCAAGGTCAGCGGTGCGAAAGTCTCTGGAGCCAAAGTCAGCGGCGCCAAGGTCAGCGGTGCCAAAGTCAGCGGAGCAAAGGTCTCTGGGGCCAAAGCGCGGGGCGAGTAACCTCGCATCGAACCAAACAAAAAGGGGCGCGGGGATCACGCGCCCTTTATTGTCGTTTAGAACCCGGCTTTCTTGAGGCCTTCGACAAAATGCTGGGTGTCATCCTCAAGCCGGTCAGGCAGAACCTTCGCCCAGCGCGACAATGAGAAATTGGGATGCGCCGCGCGATGCTTTTCGGCAATCTGGCGGGCCATGTCCATATTGCCCAACTGTGCGTGGCTGGCGGCCAGCATACGCTGCCCTTCGGTTGGGTTGTTCATCTTGTTGACCGAGCTGATGACATCATCATAGCGCTTGAGGTTGTAATAGGCCCCACCCAGATGCCACAGATACTGATCCGGGAAATACGGGTTCAACCGCATCGCCTGCTGCAGATGCTGGATCGCCGTTTCATTGTCACCGGAATGGGCCAGCGCATCAGCATAGTCCGAATGCATATCCGCATCATTGGGGTTAAGCTGAAGCGCACGCTTGTAGGATTCAATGGCCGCATCATGTTCTTTGCGGTACAGCTGAACATAGCCCAGCTCTCCGAACCCGCGGGCATCGGTCGGGTCCAGCTCAACCGCGCGCAGCGCAAGCATCAGGGCCTTGTCCAGCGCGCTGTTCGGGTCCTCGGTCCAGGAATAACGCCAGTCGATATTGAGCGTTCGCGACAGCGCCGCCGCCGCGCGGGCATAACCACCATCCCGCTCCAGCGCCGATTCATAACAGTGCTGCGCCTTGCGATTGTCATTGCGGGTGTATTTGAAAATGTGATGCTGACCCTGCAGCACCGAGCCATAAGCCTGCAGGTCAGATGGTACCGTCTGCACCATGCGCTGCTTTTCATGCGACTCGATCATCACTGCCATGGCCGCAACGATGCATTCGGTCACATCATCCAGAATGTCGAAGATATCATCCAGCTTACGGTCGAACCGCTCGCCCCAGATGGTGCGCTCGGTATTGGCGTCCAGCAGTTCGGCGGTGACACGAATGCGGCTTGAGGATCGGCGCACGCTGCCGCGCGCCACATAGCGCACGTTCAGCCGGCGGGCCGCCTCGTGCGGAGACATGGATTGCGTCTTGAAAAAGAAGGAGGAGTTACGCGCGATGACAAACAAGTTCCGAAACTTGGACAAGTTCATGATGATGTCATCGGTCAGCCCTTCGGCGACCCAACTGTCATCCTCGCCACCGCCCTGACTGACAAAAGGCAACACCGCGACCGAGGGGATGTCGGGTCGTTCCAGAACCTCAAGCTGCATCTCGGGGCGCAATGTTGCAGCCATCGTCGCGCCCTCGACCTCGCTGCGCACACAATAGGTCGCCACCGGCGACATGATGTTCTTAAGCTGCTTGGGCCCGAGAAACTCGTAGCCATAGCGCAGGCGATTGCGAATTTGTTCGTAGACTGCCGCGCTGACATAAACGCGCTCAGGTTCCGCAATTTCCTGCAAGCGGGCCGCGATGTTGACGTTATCACCGTGGATGCCGCGCTCATCCTGCAGCACCTCACCCATATGGACACCTGCGCGGAACTTGATTTGATCACGCGCCGACCGGGTTTGGTTGTGCTGTGCTGCGATCCGATGCAGTTCAACACTGAATTCAACCGCACTGGTCGCCGTTTCAAAAAGCGCCAGAATGCCGTCGCCGCGCACCTCGATAACTCGCCCATGATAGTTCTGGCAAATCACCTCAAGCTGAGACAGCAAAGATTTCAACGCGTTATACGTATCCATCTCGTTCTCGCTCATCAAACGAGCATAGCCGACCACATCGGCAAACAGCACAGCGCCAAGCCTTTGTCTGATTGATGGGTCCGAACCGGGTATGCTCACTGATAATACTCGAATGGGTTGTCTCGTCGAAGCCGACGGAGATGTTGTAGCAAAATCTACCTCAAAATGCGTGCGAATTCAGCCTTTGTGATCTTTTGGAGGCGGCCAGCTCCATTCAGGTGCGTTAAAACTGACCACTGTATCCGGGCCAAGCTTTTGGGCCAGTTCCTGTCGCTGCGTCGCCCAATCCTGCTGTAACATACCAACCACCACCATGTCGTGAAACTGCCCGTCCGCAAACCAGGCCTGCCGCATCGTGCCCTCGATCTGGCATCCGACCTGGCTGATCAGATCCCGGCTGCTATGGTTGTCGGCGCGGTAATACGAGGTGATCCGGTTCAGCCCAAGCTGCCGAAACGCAAAATCCAGCAACAGCGCAATGGAACGGACCGCGACCCCATGCCGGCGCACCGATTTGTCGATAAACACCGGGATTACCGCATCGCGATTGACTTGCGACATCGCCTCGAGCCCGATCATGCCCACAGAGTCGCCACCGTCGGATTCGATGATGAACCAGCATTTGCCGCAATCGCGCGAAGTGCACAGCGCGTCCTCCCATATCTGTTCGGTCTGCTGCAGATTCAGCGGAATACGCGAGGTTCGGTCAAACAGCGCAAGGTCACGCACATCCTGAAACCAGTGCGTAACCGTTTCAAGATCCGCTTTTTCCAACGGGCGCAGCCGGAATAACCGGGGTGAAGGATCTGACAAAGGCGAAGCCTCCGAATACAAATGTAAAAATCTATTCGCGCGATCCTAGCACAAATGATTCGAAAACAAGAAACGTCTTGTTCACACAAGGATTCAGATAGGCCGAGACCCGCTGAGCAACGCCGCGTCGTTCGGGGTGTCCGCGCGGATCAGGATCGCTTTTCTGCGCGGATCAGGAAGATGTTGCGCAGATAGATCGACAGGCCCATCGACTGCCCGAGGATAAAGACCGGATCGCGGCGGTAGATCGCATAGCTTAGCAGGACAAGCCCACCGCCGATGGACAGATACCAGAATGCCATCGGGATAACCGATTTCTTGGCCCGTTCCGAAGTGATCCACTGCACGATGAAACGCGCGCTGAACATCAGCTGGCCGCCCAGACCGATGCAAACCCACAGCGCCTCGGTCGGGCTGTCCACATGCAGGATTTTGAGAATCGTTTCTATCACGAGCGGCTCGCTTCTTTTGCCGAGACGGATTTGGCACGGCGCATCAGCCAGACAACGCCGAACAGGTCCCAGATGCCGACCATCGCGCGGCCGAAATTGGTGTATTTGGATTGCCCCGACAGGCGCTGCTGATGTGCCACGTCAACCAGCGCGATCTGCCAGCCATAAGCTTTGAACAGGGCAGGCAGATACCGGTGCATATGATCGAAATAGGGCAGGTTCAGAAAGGCTTGCCTGCGGAACCCTTTGAACCCGCAGCCCGTATCGCGGGTCCCGTCCTTCAGCATCCAACCACGCAGCGCATTCGCCGCGCGCGAGGCCAGTTTCTTGGACATTGTATCTTTGCGTCCCAGCCGCTGTCCGGCCACAAGCCCGATCGCGCCACTGTCATCCGCCAACAGCGGTGCCCAGATCTTGGGCAGCTCTTCCGGTGGGTTCTGGCCATCCCCATCAAGCGTGCAGCAGATATCAGCCTTCGCGGCCTGAACCCCGGAATGCACCGCAGCACTTTGCCCCCCGGCGGGTGCATGCTGCAGGATGCGCAATTGCGGGCAAGTCTGCTGAAACGCCTGCAGCGCCGCAAAGGTTCCATCGGTCGAGCCATCATCCACCGCGACAATTTCAAACCCGTCCAGATCCGCTGCTGCATCACAAATGCCCTGCAGCAAATCTGCGACGGCACCTTCCTCATTGTGCATGGGGATCACGACCGACACGGCGGGTCGGTCATCGGATTGGGGCTGGGTCTCAGTTGGCATAACGGAAAAATGATCTCGATTCAGTCATCACGGCTTGTGATTGATCAGGCGCTTAAATTCAAGTAGCCAGTCCGCCGCAAAGCAGGTTTCAGCGCAACAAATCGAAAGGCTGCCCCGGTGAGCGACAAATCGGCATCAGATCGTATTCTGAACCACCCTTGGGCGCCTTACGTTGTGACGGGTACCGTCATCGCGATATTGTGGTGCTGGTACATGATCGGGCTGGGGCAGGATGGGCTGTCCAAGATCGATGAGTTCTTCACTTATGACCGCAGCCTCGGCTTTGCACGCAACAACGACTGGTTCACCGTTTTCTCTCAGAACGAACCCAGCCTGAAAAACCACCCCTGCAATACTGGATGACGGCCGGCATGATCGAGATGGGCTGGTCGCATATGACTGCCCTGCATCTGCCTTCGATGTTGTTCGCGCTGGGCACGCTGATCGCAACCGCTTGGCTGGCGCGCGTCATGCTGCCGGATGAGCCCTGGTTGATGCTGCCCGCGGTCCTTCTGGTCGCCAGCTCCAAGAATTTCTGGAGCCACGCCACATCCGCAATGCTGGACAATGGCGCGATGTTCTTTTCCACCTTGGGCGTCGCGACAATGCTGGCCGCCTTTGAGCGCCCCCGCCTATGGCCCTGGTTTACCGTAGTCGTTTTTCTGGCCGGAATGCAGAAAAGCCCGACACCACTGGTCTTTCTGGCGCTTGCGCTGCTGACGCTGATCCTGACGCAACGCTGGCAGGACCGCCCCACAAGCGAAATCTGGAAGAACCGGACATTCCTGTGGTCTATGGCCGCCTGTGTGCTGCTGGCCTTCCTCTGGCCCCTGTTCCAGTACGTGCGGTTCGGCTTCGGGGCCGAGTTTCAGGGCAGCGTGCGCACCGAAATGCTGGACCGTTTCGCGCCCAGCGTTTCAGATCGCAGCCTGAAAAAACTCTCCGAGATCATTCTGGGCAATGCACCCGGATTGCGGCTGGTCGGCTTGATTGGCTTGTTCTTCATTCCATTCAAATTCGGGCGCCCCCGCCTGCTGGCAACCACCGGCATCGCGGTGTTTTTCTTTCTCGCAATGTGGATGGCCTCGGGCAGCGTCTATGACCGGTATACGCTGTTGATCCTGCCCATGCTGATGGTCGGGGCTGCTGGCGCGATCATGTTGATCTCGAAACGGCTCTGGGTGCGCGCATTGCTGGTAGCCGTTCTGTGCCTGTCAGAAGAAGGGCCTTTAAAGCGTTCGTCCGCCTACAGCGACCCCACAACCGCCGAACAATTCGGCATTGACCTGCAAGACTTGTTCGTGCCCCTGCAAACCCTAGTTCAACCTGATGAAACGCTGGTGATCTGCGGCTTCGACAACCGACGCCGCATGCCCTTGGGTGCCGCGTCGGTCTATGCCTCACCGGACCGACCCTTCGTCTATATGCGGCGCGCCGATTTGCGCCGCTATCTTGAGCGCTTTGGCTACACAAACGGCCCGCTGCGTGGGGTCTGCCGCGCTAAAGAACTGAATCAGTTCGCAAGCGACCTGACCGGTGTCGAACGACAACCGGTCGATGGCACGGAGTTCGTATACTGGACAGCCGAGGGGCTGGCCGAAGACTAGACCCAGGGCGCAGCATGCACAGCGCTCTTTAGTTGCCGGCGCTTCGATGTGCCGAAGCGGTCCAATACACGAACCCTGCCACGGGTGAAGGGGTCGTTCTGAGCGTGATCAGCTCTGGGGCAATCCGCGCCAATTCCTCGGTGTGGCAGAACCCGCGCAAGGGACGGTCAGAAAGTCCACTCTTTCGCAGCTCTGACGCAAGCTCCATCCGCGACAGATAGACAAATCGCTGCCCGTTTGATGCATAGGCGGAGGCCGCTCCGGGCGGCACCCTGGGCCGCGATTTGTCGAGACCGCATATAACCAACGCTTCGTCCGGCTTCAGCGCATGACCGAGCGGCTTCAGAACATCGGACATCGGCATTTCAAAGCGATAGTTACTTGTTCCGGGTTGGATTCTTGAACGATCTTTGAACGGGCCTCCGGACACAAAAGCCAATGCCAGCAAAGCGCAAATCGCTATCCACCGAAAACGGCCAAGTGAGGCGGCAAAACCTGCAGCGCCGACCATCAGAAGCGGAAGAATCAGCAGTGTATAGCGCGCATAAACGCGCCCCGACGCCGCCCACATCATCACTACAAAGAACACAGCGATGCCCGTGGCGGCGAACAATCGCGGTTGCTTCCGGATGAACGGCAGCGCGCAGATGCCCAGAAACCCGGCGGCGCGTAGCCAAATCTCGTTGCCAAAGATCAAACCGGACATTCCGGCGAGATCGCGTGCCGAAATCGAGGGCGCAAACCGGTCAATCATCTGCCGCTTGACGCTACCATCCAGCGATCCTTCGAACGCGAACCGTATCTCCTGCGCGATCGGCCAGGCAAAGGACAAAAGAAGCGAGATCAGTATCGTTTTCCGGAATCGTGTGTCACGCCAGATCTCCTTTGGCGGCGTAGTCTGCCATTGACGCGTAAGGACCAGCGCCAGCATCGCAAGCGCCAGAAAGGCCAGTGGTGTCGGGCTTTTTTGCAAGGCCGCCAGCACAGCCACGATGCCAAAAAGAGGCCAGTATCTGGGGCGTTCGAACGCCGCAAACATCGCGGCAAATCCCAGCGTGGTAAAGAACGCAGCCCCCGCGTCCAGCATAGCCGAACTGGCATAGCGCCAGAATTCCAGAGAACTTGCCAGCAGCAGAACCGACAGCGGCATGGCCAGCGGCAACTCCGGCAACATGACACGCGTAAGGCATGCTGTAGCGATCAGTGCGCCCAGCGCAAAGACGATGGACGGCAATCGCAAGGCCAGCATATCCGAAACACCAGCCTCGATCAGCAGACCCGACATCCAGTATTGCAGCGGCGGTTTCTTCAGGCTGGGTTCATTGTTGGAGTACACCGCCAGCCAGTCACCGTTGCGCGCAAATCCAGTGCTGCGGTCATAGGTATAGAATTCATCAAAGCGCCAAATATGACCGGCACCAAGATCGACTAGATACCACGCCCAAATCGCGCAGATGAGAATAGCCGTGGCATAATAGAAAAAGCGCGGCGGCACATTGTGAACTGATGGAAGCATGTCAATTCAACTTTTGGGTCCAGAGAAAAATCGCCTCCAAACAACCTGAGGTCGGGACGCGTCAATGCTCGGCTCTGTATTCGGGAACAGGTGGCTCTTCAACTTATGCCTACATTCAATGATTTGATCTCTGGCAATCCCGCCACACCACTGGCGACCCCGGCAGGATTCGAACCTGCAACCTGCCCCTTAGGAGGGGGCTGCTCTATCCAGTTGAGCCACGGGGCCGCGCATCGTCTTCTCTAGCCGGGATTTTTCGGCTTGTCATCGGCTTTGCACAGGTGTTGAACAGATTGCCCTGTTCACGCTACCATCGCGGAAACAAACTATGCAGGTATCCCCGGTGACAACAGAAACTAAACGCCCGCTTACCCTTCGTGATGTGTCAGAAGCGTCCGGAGTGTCGGAAATGACGGTCAGCCGGGTGCTGCGCAATCGCGGGGATGTCTCGGACGCGACAAGGACCCGTGTTCTGGCGGCCGCAAAAGAGCTGGGATATGTACCCAATAAGATCGCCGGCGCGCTGGCGTCCAGCCGGGTGAACCTTGTGGCGGTGATCATCCCTTCGCTGTCAAACATGGTCTTCCCCGAGGTGCTGACCGGTATCAATCAGGTGCTTGAGGATACCGAGTTGCAGCCGGTGGTTGGCGTCACCGACTATCTGCCCGAGAAAGAGGAGAAAGTGCTGTACGAGATGCTCTCGTGGCGGCCTTCGGGTGTGATCATTGCCGGGCTGGAACACACCGAGGCGGCGCGCGCCATGCTGGATTCAGCCGGTATTCCGGTGGTCGAGATCATGGATACCGACGGCAAACCTGTGGACGCGATGGTGGGCATCTCGCACCGCCGCGCCGGGCGCGAGATGGCGCAGGCGATCCTGAAGGCCGGTTATGAACATATCGGGTTCATGGGCACCAAGATGCCGCTGGATCACCGCGCCCGCAAACGGTTCGAAGGCTTCACCGAGGTGCTGGGCAAGCACGGGGTCGAGATCGAGGATCGTGAATTTTACTCGGGCGGCTCGGCGCTTGCCAAAGGGCGCGAGATGACGCAGGCGATGCTGGAACGCTCGCCTGAACTTGATTTTCTGTATTATTCCAATGATATGATCGGCGCAGGTGGTCTGCTGTATTTGCTGGATCAGGGCATCGATGTGCCAGGTCAGATCGGTCTGGCCGGATTCAACAATGTAGAACTTCTGCAGGGGTTGCCGCGCAAGCTGGCCACGATGGACGCCTGTCGGACCGAGATTGGACAGACCGCAGCGCAGATCATCGCCGCACAACTGGCCGACCCGGACTCAGATGTTGAGACCCGCGTCACACTGACCCCCAAGATCAGCTATGGCGATACGCTGAAACGGCGCTGACGCGCGATGGCTCTGCAACGTCTGGACAACCGCGCGGCGCGCGCGCTGTTCATGGACCGGCACGCATTGTTGGAACAACCCGTGGGTGGCGCTAAGGGCAAGGATTTGTTGCAGCTGATCCATCGTCTGGGCTTTGTCCAGCTAGATAGTATCAACACCGTCGCACGCGCCCATGACATGATCCTCTATGCGCGCAGACCCAGCTATCGCGCGCGCAACCTCAAACGGCTTTATGAACATGACCGGGCGCTGTTCGAGCACTGGACACATGACGCCGCGGTGATCCCGATAGAGTTCTACCGCCACTGGCACCTACGGTTTCTGCGCGATGCCGACATGCTGAAGGCGCGCTGGAAAAACTGGCGGCGGGATGGGTTTGAGCAGAAGTTCACAACCGTTCTGCAGCATATCCGCGACCACGGCCCGGTGAGTTCGTCCGATGTCGGCAAGGATGAAAAAAGGGCTCGGGCGGGTGGTGGGACTGGCACCCGTCCAAGACGGCGCTGGAATATCTCTGGCGGTCGGGCGCGCTAGCGGTTGTCGGGCGCGACGGGTTTCAGAAACGCTATGACCTGACTGAACGTGTGATCGACGCGCATCTATGTCCCAGCGGCGCTTGCGATACCGAGGTGACGGTGGACTGGCTGTGCAACGCGGCGCTGGATCGGTTGGGGTTTGCGACCTCTGGCGAATTGGCGGCCTTCTGGGATACAGTCAGCGCTGCCGAGGCGCGAAACTGGTGCCAACAGGCTCTAATAAAGGGTGATATTGAGGAGATTATCATTCATTGCGCAGATGGGAGGGGCCGAAAGGTCTTTGCCCGGCCCGATCTGCGTGATGAAGCCGCTTCTCTGGGGCCCGCCCCTGGCCGGATTCGCGTGCTCAGCCCATTTGATCCGATGTTGCGCGACCGGAACCGTGCCGAGCGACTGTTCGGATTTTATTACCGGATCGAGGTTTTTGTCCCCCAGCCCAAACGGCTTTATGGTTACTACGTTTTTCCGCTGTTGGAAGGTGACCGGATGATCGGTCGGATCGACATGAAAGCACAACGCGAGCGCGGGGTTCTGGAGGTTCGGGCAGTATGGCCTGAACGCAAGGTGCGTTGGTCAGAAGCACGCACGCGCCGCCTGCAGACCGAACTGGATCGGGTGTGTCGGTTCGCCGGTCTCAAGGATGTGGAATTCACCGCCAATTGGCTAAAAGACCCAAGATAGAGACTGATATCAGGCCAGAAACCGCTGTTGCGCGACCACGTCCAACAGCGTTGTCAGCGTGGCCTCTACCGACTGCCCAGACGTATCAACCTGCGCGTCCGCGCGGCTATAGAGCGTCTCTCGGCTGGCCAGGATGTTCTTGAGCTGCTCCATTGCCTCGGGATTGCCCGCCATGGGGCGTTCATCCCCCTGTGCACGCACACGATCCATGTGCTCTGACGGTGACGCCCGCAACCAGATGGTGTGAAACCGGTTCAGAAGATTGGCATAGGTCGACGGTTCGGCCACGATGCCACCGGCAACGGCCAGAACCAGTTGATCATGCGCGGCAACGACACGCTCCAATGCCTGCGCTTCAAGGTTGCGATATCCATCCTGACCGTAAAAGGCCATGACTTCGGGCAAGGGCATGCCCGCCATCGCTTCGATATGCGCCGTCAGCTCGACGAATGGCAGATCAAGCCGCGCCCCAAGCAGTGCACCCAGTGTCGATTTTCCAGCCCCACGCAGTCCGATCAGGCAGATACGTTTCGCGCGTTCATCAGGACCTGACGGCGGTCGCAACGCAGCTCGCACCGCATCTTTGACGTCGCGGCTGGCTTGCCGGTAAAGCTCCGCGACCTGCAAGGCGTCCGAGTCCCAGGGGTCATCCTCACCGATCAGCCACTCGACCTTGTAGTCAAGCGCCTGAGCTACACGTTGCAATAGCCCGATCGAGATATTGCCTGCACCCGCTTCGAGCTGGGCCAGATAACGCGGCGAAACATCCGAGCTTTCGGACAGAACCCGGCGCGATATACCCCGCATTTGGCGGGCGCGGCGAACGCGCGCGCCAACTCGGGCGCTCAGGTCCTGCGTGTCTGTCTCTTGCGCCGAATTCGGCGGCGTGGAGGCGTCCATGTCTGTCAAACGGATTGTGTACTATAATGCACAAGCTACGACGCCACAGCGGCTGGGGCAACGGATTTCAACGCAGAGGGCCGCTATGAACGCAAGCGTGATCTACTGTGGTCGGCAAAATACAGCAAAAATGCCTTTGTCAGAGCCTATCTTGGGCTCCACTATCAAGGATCAAGTTCGTACAGTTCACCCAGAAGATTCAGCAGCATTTCATGCCGCTCTGCACCCAACCGAGATCGGGTATGCGCGGCCTGCTCAAGGATCGCGGTTAGGTTGGCTTGTATGATTGCACGACCGTCATCACTGATTTCAACGATCTGACGGCGGCGATCCCTCAGGTCCTGCCGCCTGACGATCAGTCTCTTATCTTCCAGTTTCTTCAGAATTCGCGTCAGGCTGGGCAATAGCAAACACGCCCGCTCTGCGATCAGAGTGGGCTCTTGCGGGCCTTCCTCCTGCAGCACGCGCAAAACGCGCCATTGCTGCTCGGTCACACCTGCATCAGCCAGTACGCCACGTATCGGCCCCATCACTTTTTCCCGTGCGCGCAGCAGCGCAATCGGCAAAGAGCGGGACGTTAAGGGTAGGTTATCAGCCATGGTGAATTTTGCCGCAACGATGATTATTTCGCAATAGGCCGTTGATTTGCCGGGTTTTCACAGGCTGGACACACCCAAAAACAGGATGCACACGGATCGCGTTTCAGAGCCGCGTGATCGCGCCTGGGCGTCAGGCCCGCATCGCGGCAGCGGCCCGCGCATAACCGCCCGAGGCCCCATCGACAAAATGCACATGGTCATCACGCGTGGCCGAAGGAACAAAGCAGGTCATCATCGCCTCTTGCTGCGCGTGCAGGCCATAGCGGATCTTGCCCCGCGCCCGCGCCTCTTCCAGCATCCGGGTGATCTGCTTCAATGTCGCCGGATCACAATCCAGCGTCATTTTCAGCCCGTCATCGAATTTGCGGAAATCGGCGTTGCGGCTGACCATCTCCTTGTAGTGTTTGGGTTCGAACTGCCCCAGCCGCGCCCCGCTTTTGAACAGCAGCGCGATCATCATGTTTCCGATCATCAGCCATATCTTCTGGAGCAGCAGATTGCGCGTACCGCGTGAAACATGCGCATCAATGTCCACGCCGGGCGGAGGGAAGCTCATCGGTGGTCCCTTTGGGGGCACCGGATGACCTGCGCGTTCCAACCGTTCTGCGACCGATAGCACGGATTGGGTCAGCGCGGCAAAATCCGCCTCATCAGAATCTGTTTCTGGCTGAATCACCAAGGATACGATCTGACCATGCCGCGCCGGGCTGTTGGACCAGCGACATGAAAGACCTGTCAGATCAGGTATGGCATCCGGCCCGGCAGGTTGAATGGTGAATTGTCCCGATTTCATCTGCGCTTCGGCCCAGGCCAGACCACCGCCCGAGAACATCGCATAGTCGACGCCGGTCGAGGGGGCATAGCGCGCAACACGCAGATCGCGCCCCGCGTCGCGGATATCTGAGACCGGGACCAAAGCAGCACGCAGCGTGATGGCGAATTCGGCCTCGGCCCAGCTTTGCAAAGCTGCCAGAGTCTCGCGCGCGGCATCGGCGTCGCCGCCGGGCACAGCGAACCCGGCCCCGTCCCCGCCGAAGACATAAGGGAAGACGCGGCCGTTCAGCGCATTGATCATGCCCGAAATCACCGCGGCGCCGACCATATTGACGGTTTTGTAGCGCCCGCGCGCGATCTCAGCCGTCGAATCCACGATATCCGCAACCCCCAGAACCCAGCCATCTGGCAAAGCTGTGAACTGCGCGGGGTCGCTGAGTTTCAGAAAATCGTCTGAAATGGGAACAGAGTCATAAAACACGGAGTCTGAGGGGGTCATAACGCTCTCTGAAAATCCTAAAACTGAGTAGATGATAGCCCGAATTTGAACGATGTCTGCCCTTATCGGACTGTCTCGCACGCTTGTGTAGACCTGCTTGACGTGCCAAGCATCGCAGCACGGCATTGGGCAAAAGGACAAAAGATGCAGGCAGGTTTAGTTGTATTGTGTCTGGCCTATGTTCTCAGCCAGTTTTTCCGCGCCTTTTTGGCCGTGCTGACCACCGATCTGGGCCGCGATATCGGGGCTACGCCCGAAGACCTCGCCTTTGCCTCGGGCCTTTGGTTTCTGGTCTTTGCCGCGATGCAAATCCCGGTGGGCTGGGCTTTGGACCGCGTTGGGCCCCGGCGCAGCTCGGCCGTGCTATTGTTGATCGGCGGCGGGGGCGGGGCGGCTTTGTTTGCGCTGGCCACTACGCCATTCCATGTGGCATTGGCCATGGCGCTGATCGGGGTCGGCTGTTCGCCCGTTCTGATGGCATCTTACTATATTTTCGCCCGAGAGTTCCCGCCTGCCAAATTCGCCACACTTGCCGCAGTGATGCTGGGTGTGGGGTCGGTGGGCAATCTGGTCGCCTCGTACCCCACCGCGCTGGCGGTCGAGCTGATGGGGTGGCGCGCGACGCTGGCGGGGCTTGCGATCATCTCGGGCGTGGTAGCGGCAGGGATCTGGCTGACGGTGCATGACCCAAAACGGGTCGAAACCGAACACAGGGGGTCGGTGCTGGACCTTCTGAAAGAACCCGCCTTGTGGGCGATTCTGCCGCTGATGCTGGTGGCCTATGCGCCCTCGGCCGCGCTTCGGGGGCTTTGGGCCGGGCCGTATCTGCGCGATGTCTTTGACCTTAGCACCACGCAGATCGGGCAGGCCACGCTGATCATGGGGGCTGCGATGATCGCGGGCACGTTCTCTTATGGGCCACTCGACCGCATTCTGGGGACCCGCAAATGGGTCATATTCGGCGGCAATGCCCTGGGTGCGGCTGCGTTGGGACTGCTATGCCTGCGGATCGACGGCGGCGTCTGGATGTCCGTCCTGCTGTTGGCGGTGATCGGATTTCTGGGTGCCAGCTTTCCGGTCATCATGGCCCATGGGCGCGCGTTCATTCCGGCGCATCTGGTGGGCCGGGGGGTCACGCTGCTGAACCTCTTTGGCATCGGCGGCGTCGGGCTGGCGCAGTTTGCCACCGGACGCATCCATGCCGCCAGCGCCGGGATCAGTCCCGCCGCGCCCTATACCGCGATCTTTGGCTTTTTCGCCGCCACCCTTGCCATTGGTTGCGTGATCTATCTATTCAGTCGGGACAGCGTGGACTGAGGGATTGGAGAAGCCCGTGCAGGATATCGAGGTCATCGCCCCCAATCTGAAGCATTCCCTGTCGGGCGTGACAACCACGGTGGTTCGGCTGCTGCCGATACAGGAAAAGATGATCGGCATCCGCGCCACCGGCCCCGGCCTGCCGGATGATTTGCCCCATATTAGGCTCTGGAAACTGCTGTTTCTGCCCAATCGCAAACGGGTCTGGCATGCGCGGCGCAATACCGAGATGCTGATGGGCCTGATCCTGCGCAATCTGTTCCGGCGTAACTACAAACTGCTATTCACCTCGGCGGCGCAACGGGATCATTCCGGATTCACGAAGGGACTAATCCGCAAGATGGACGCGTTGATTGCAACGACCCCGCAGGCGGCCTCGTTTCTGGAACATCCCGCGACGGTCATCATGCATGGGGTGAATACCGAACTGTTCCACCCCGCCGAAGACAAGCACGCCCTGCGCCAAAAGCTTGGCCTGCCCGATGGCCTTCTGATCGGCTGCTTTGGTCGCATCCGCCCCCAGAAAGGCGTCGATTTGCTGGTAGACGCGGCGCTCAAGGTCCTGCCCCATCACCCGGATGCCCATGTGATCTTCACCGGGCGCGCCACCAAGGAATTCGAGGCGTTTCAGGCCGAGCAGGAGCAAAAGCTGCAAGACGCAGGCCTTGGTGACCGTGTGCATTTTCTGGGCGAGCGACCATGGGACGAGATTGTCGAGACCTACCGCGCGCTTGATCTGTTCGTAGCCCCCGCGCGGCACGAAGGGTTTGGCCTGACCCCGCTTGAGGCGATGGCCTCGGGCGTGCCTGCGATTGCCTGCCATGGGGTCGGCGCGTTCAGCGCGCAGATCAAGGATGGCGAGACAGGCCGATTGGTTGAAAAGGACAACGCCCCGGCACTGGCCGCTGCGCTGGAGGATATGCTGCAGGATCGCGCCGCGCTGGCATCCGCCGGACAGGCCGCCCGCGTCCATGTCGAACAGAATTTTCGAATCGAAGGCGAAGCAAAGGCCATCGTCGAGGTTTATCGATCCTTGCTGAAACAACCCTGAACGGGTTTGAACCGTGTCAAATCGGTGTGACGGGGCGAAATAAGCCGAAACCCCTCTTTTTTCTTGGGCGCAACGCGGCTATGAACGCGCGTCCTTAACTTTGGAGACATGAAATGGGCTATCGCGTCGTTGTCGCCGGCGCCACGGGTAACGTGGGCCGCGAAATGCTGAACATTCTGGCGGAACGCCAGTTCCCGGTTGATGAACTTGCCGTGCTGGCAAGCCGTCGTTCGCTGGGGACCGAAGTAAGCTTTGGCGACAAGACACTGACAACCCAGGACATCGACACCTTTGACTTCACCGGCTGGGACATGGCGCTGTTTGCCATCGGCTCGGACGCAACCAAGGTCTACGCGCCCAAGGCGGCCGCGGCGGGTTGTGTGGTGATCGATAACAGCTCGCTCTATCGCTATGACCCCGATATCCCGCTGATCGTGCCGGAATGTAACCCGCAGGCGATCCACGACTACAAGAACAAGAACATCATCGCCAACCCCAACTGCTCGACCGCGCAGATGGTTGTCGCGCTTAAGCCGCTGCATGACCGCGCCAAGATCAAGCGCGTTGTCGTGTCGACCTATCAGTCGGTGTCGGGTGCCGGTAAGGAAGGCATGGATGAGCTTTGGGATCAGACCAAGGCGGTTTACAACCCCACCACCGAGGTGGAGCCGAAGAAATTCCAGAAGCAGATCGCCTTCAACGTCATTCCGCAGATCGACGTCTTCATGGAAGACGGTTCGACCAAGGAAGAGTGGAAGATGGTTGTCGAGACCAAAAAGATCGTCGATCCGTCGATCAAGGTCACAGCCACCTGTGTTCGCGTACCGGTCTTCGTCGGCCATTCCGAGGCCGTGAATATCGAGTTCGAGGAATTCCTGGACGAGGACGAGGCCCGCGACATCCTGCGCGAGGCGCCGGGCATCATGGTGATCGACAAACGTGAGGCCGGCGGCTACGTCTCGCCCATCGAATGCGCTGGCGACTTCGCCACCTTCATCAGCCGCATCCGTCAGGATTCGACCATCGAGAACGGCCTGAACCTGTGGTGTGTGTCGGACAACCTGCGCAAGGGTGCTGCCCTGAACGCGGTACAGATCGCCGAACTGCTGGGCCGTGAGGTCTTGAAAAAGGGTTAGTAACCGCCTTGAAACCCTGGATCAGGCAAACCCCGCGACACTGTCCGCGGGGTTTCTTGTATTCAGGGGAGGGTCCCGCCACTTGCCCCAGTGTCTGACCTCGTGCAAACTTGTGTGCAGGGAAGGGATGTAGGTCTCAAAGCGCGAGCTATGGGCGGACGCAACAACGCCTTTCCATGGTTGGGGAGGAACGTGCAATGACGTCCAAGACCGCAGGGCCCACACCGCCGGGCAATCTGACACCACAGGCCATGCCCAAGATCAACACTCTGACCGCTGACGATATTACCGCATCGCTGAAAGCCGGGTTTGCAGACTTTCTGGCACGCCCCGTCATGAGCGGTTTTTTCGGCCTGTTTTATGCGCTGTTCGGGATTCTGTTTGTCTGGTGTCTGGTTTGGCTGGGCAAGATCTGGATGATCATTCCAGCCGCCGTCGGTTTTCCTCTGGTCGCACCTTTCGCAGCGGCTGGGCTGTATGAAATCTCGCGACGGCTGCAAAATAACGAACCGTTCGGCTGGTCAGACATTCTGGGCGTGATGGCAAATCAACGCAAACGCGAGATGGGCTGGATGGCCTTTGTCACCCTGTTCATTTTCTGGGTCTGGACCTATCAGGTCCGCCTGTGGCTGGCGATCATCCTGCAGAACGCCTCTTTCTCGGATTTCGCCGGTTTCCTGAACGTTGTGTTTTTCACGCCGCAGGGTTGGACCTTTCTTGCAGTCGGTACCTGTATTGGCGCATTTCTGTCGGCTGTGCTGTTTTCGGTGACGGTCGTTGCCATGCCCATGCTGCTCGATCGCGAAACCAATTTTGTCTCGGCCATGCTGACATCCCTTCGCGTAGTTTCGGAAAACCCGGTCGTTATGCTCAGCTGGGCGGCGATCATCTCGATCACGATGCTTGTGTCGTTGATACCCGCGTTTTTGGGCTTGATCTTCACCCTGCCGATCCTTGGCCACACCACCTGGCACCTCTATCAAAGGGCGGTGTCGCCAACGGATATGTAACCTGATCGCCCAACCCGGCCAAGGCAATCAGGGCAGCACAAATGCGGTTCACAGATCGCTTAAGACGGATTGCATACCGCCCAAGCGGCAGCGGGCCAGATCAAACGGTGACGAATTTGTTCTCGTGCGGGTCGTAGCACTCCAACCCGCCTTCGCCGATATCAGTCCATAGCCCATGCAGGCTAAGAGACCCTTCCTCGACAGCAGAAGACACAAACGGGAAGGTCATCAGGTTTTCCATCGAGGCAACCACCGCAAAGCGTTCAAACTGACGTGCCTGATCGGCACCGTCTTCGATATCAGCAACCAGATCGAATTTTGGCTTCAGGATCTCCATCCAGCGCCCGACAAAGCTTTCTTTGGCTTCCAGCTGCGGGGCCTGTCCTTTGCACATATCGATACAACCCTGCACCCCGCCGCACTGCGAATGACCCAGAACGATCAGATGCGCCACCTTCAATGCGGTGACAGCGTATTCGATGGCTGCGCTGGTACCATGGTGATCGCCGTCCGGCAGATAGGGCGGCACAAGGTTTGCAATGTTACGGTGGATAAAGAAATCACCCTGATCGGCCCCGAACATCGACGTCACATGCACACGGCTGTCGCAGCACGAGATCACCATCGCACGCGGACGCTGGCCCTCGGTTGCAAGCCTTCGATACCAAACCTGATTTTCCGAGTAAGTCGTCGCTTTCCAGCCATGATACCGTTTGACCAGATAGCTCGGCAAAGGTTTGGCAAATTTCATTCTGATGTTCCTGTGGTCTTGACTGATCCGCTCTCTAACCTGAATTCGCGCAAAATTCGAGACATTATCCCGATGCAGCGCAAGGAATTGCAAAGGTATGTGATGCCAGAGTGACCCCGTGCCGTGGGGGCATGAACACGAGGGTGAATGTGGTGGACAAGATTATCACGCTTGAACAGAAAGAATCCGTGCGGCTGGACCCGGACCGGCTCAGCAGCCTGTATCATCAGCTGGGGGATACCAATGCGCTGGACGTGCTGTGCCGCACGGTCGAGGAGCTGGCGGTGCGCCTTTCGAATTGCGAACGCTTCTGGCGGCAACGCGATTGGTCGGGGTTGCGCAAATGCGCGCGATCTCTGGTGGCGATTGCATATCAGATCGGGATGACGGTGCTGGCGCGCGTGGCGGGTGATGTGGCCCATGCGGTCGATCGCGGCGACGCGGTGGCCACCGGGGCGACATTGGGGCGTCTGATCCGGGTCGGCGAACGCTCTTTGACGGCGGTCTGGGATCAGCAGGATCTTTCGGTCTGAAGGGGGGTTGCGGGCGGGTCGCAGGCGGCTAGTCTGGGTGCGATCAGAACCAGCCCGAGACGCCCATGACCCTGTCCTTCGCCCCGCCCGAAACACCTGCGCTGCCGCTTTATGTTCTTGAGCAATCCGCGCTTGACGACTGGCTGTCGGATCAGCCCGAGCGGGTGCAAAACTGGGTCGCAACCAGCGGATTCTCAGCCGCTTTAGGGCAGGTCTTGGTCATACCCAAAGCCGACGGCACGCCGGAATTTGCACTGGCGGGCTATGGCAGCGCAGCCAAACGCGCGCGCAAACGCTTCCCGCTGGCCGCAGCCGCCGAAGCGTTGCCCGCAGGCACCTATCGCATCGCATCGGGCGTTTCCGACGAAATGCTTGAGGCCGAGTGTTTCGGATGGCTGATGACAGGCTATGTCTTCGATCGTTACGCCACCGGCAATGCAGCCAAAGCGCGGCTGGTCGCACCCGACGGCATCGACGCGACTCGGATCGAGATGCTGGCCGATGCCGAGTTATTGATCCGGCATCTGGTGAACACCCCGGCTGCGGATATGGGGCCCGAGCAATTGCAAATCGCCGCCGAATCTCTGGCCGAAGAATGCGGCGCGCGCTGTTCCGTGACCACGGGCGACGCCCTGCTGGATCAGAACTTTCCGATGATCCACACGGTCGGACGCGCCGCCGCTCAGGCACCGCGTCTGATCGAACTGAACTGGGGCAACAGCGGGCCAAAGCTGACGCTGGTGGGCAAAGGCGTCTGTTTCGACACCGGCGGGCTGAACCTGAAACCCGGCGCGTCGATGGGTCTGATGAAAAAGGACATGGGCGGCGCGGCAAATGTACTGGGGCTGGCGCAGATGATCATGAAGCTGGGCCTGAATGTTCAACTGCGCGTGCTGATCCCGGCAGTGGAAAACGCGGTGGCGGGCAACGCCTTCCGGCCCGGAGACATCCTGACCGCCCGCAACGGTCTGACGGTCGAGATCAACAACACCGATGCCGAAGGGCGTTTGGTGCTGGCTGATGCGCTGGCGCTTGCGGATGAGGGCGAACCGGACTTGGTGATCTCGATGGCGACGCTGACGGGTGCCGCGCGGGTGGCTGTCGGGGCTGATCTGGCCCCGTTCTATACCGATGACGATGGTGCCGCCGAGGCGCTGGCGCGCGCGGGTCGCGCCGTTGCTGATCCGGTCTGGCGAATGCCGTTTCATGACCCCTATGAAGCGCTGATCGAACCGGGGATTGCCGATCTGGACAATGCGCCGGCGGGTGGTTTTGCGGGTTCGATCACCGCCGCGCTGTTCCTGCGTCGTTTTGCCGGTGACAGCCGATACATGCATTTCGACATCTACGCCTGGCAGCGCAGCAAAGAACCGGGGCGCAGCAAGGGCGGTCTGGGCCAAGGCCCGCGCGCCCTGCTGGCCGCGCTGCCCGAGATACTGAACCTATGAGCGCAGCGCGGATTGTCCGCCCGGTCGTCGATCTACTGCGCCAGCCCGACGGCCCGCGTGACCGGCAATTGCTGTTCGGAGACACCGTCACGGTCACCGAAGACCAAGACGGGTGGAGCCGCATCACCTCCGACAAGGACGGCTACACCGGCTGGGTCGTCTCGGATCATCTGGGCCCGGTCGAGCCGCAGACCCATTGGATCGTCGCCGCCTCAACCCATGCCTATGCCGCGCCGGATATGAAAAGCGCCGATCAGATATCATTGAGTTTCGGCAGTAAAATCAGGGCGCTGTCAGAAGAAGAGGGGTTTCTGGAAACTGCGCTGGGCTTTATCCCCGGGATCCACGCGGTGCCCGCCTATTCGCGCCTGACCGATCCGGTGACCGCCGCGCAGCTTTTTTTAGGCACGCCCTATCTGTGGGGCGGCAACAGCCGGTTCGGGCTGGATTGTTCGGGTTTGGTGCAGGCCGCCCTGCTGGCCTGTGGCATCCCCTGCCCCGGAGACAGCGGCGATCAGGAACGCGAGGTCGGCGAACTCGTCGCGCCGGGCACTCCGCCGCAACGCGGGGATTTGCTGTTCTGGAAAGGCCATGTCGCCTGGGTCGCCGCCGAGAACCTGCTGCTGCACGCCAACGCCTATCACATGGCCGTCGCGCTTGAGCCGATGGATCAGGCAATCGCCCGTATCGCGCAGCAAGGCGATGGACCGGTCACATCACATAAACGACTCTAATCAAGGTCGACCGAGCGGATCAGTTTGCGCTCCAGCACCCTGAGTACAGCACGCAGGTCATGGCCCCGTTTCAGGATCCGGCCATCCATCCCAACCACCGAATACATCCCCTGACGCAGCCGCAGGCGGGGGTGTTTCTCGACGCGATAGATCGGGTGTTCAGCCGTGCGGCGGAAGATCGAAAACACCGCCATGTCCCGCAGGTTCGATATCCCGTAATCACGCCACTCTCCGGCGGCGACCATTCGGCCATAGACTGACAGGATATGAGACATCTCGCGCCGGTCAAACGCGACCGGCATCTGGGCAGAGCCGGACCCGAACCGGCTGGGAGGCTGCATGTTCATGTAACAAGCCTTGCCGGAAATCGCGTCTGAATCAAGCCCGGCTCAAACCCAGTGTGGTATTTTTGAAGCGCCGTGCGCAGCTACCGGCGCCCGACCTGACGACAGATCAGGATCACCGGCAGCAGCCCCACGGCCAGAATAACCAGCGATGGCACCGCAGCACCTTCAAGCCGTTCGTCCGAAGCCAGACGATAGGCTTGCACCGCCAGCGTGTCGAAATTGAAGGGCCGCATGATCAGCGTCGCAGGCAGTTCCTTCATCACATCGACAAAGACGATCAGCAACGCGGTTAGTAGCGAGGGTGTCAGGATCGGCAGATGCACCCGGCGCAACGTGCCAAGGGGCGTCTGCCCCAGCGACCGCGCGGCAGCATCCATGTTGGCATGCACGGTACTTTGGCCACCCTCGTAGGCGCTGAGCGCGGCGGCCAGAAACCGCACCATATAGGCCGCGATCAGCAACCAGATCGAGCCGGTGACCAGCAGCCCGGTTGAAATGTCAAAGGTCTGGCGCATCCACGCGTCCAGAGCATTGTCGAATGCCGCGAAGGGCACGATCAGGCCCACGGCAATCACGCCGCCCGGTACCGCATAGCCCAGCCGCGCCAGATAGGCCGCCGAGGCCGAGCCGCGCCCGGGGCGCAAACGCTGGAAAAACCCGACCGAAACGGCTGCACAGACGGTAATCACCGCAGCCGTCCCGGCCAGCGTCAGTGAATTCTGGATGAACCCGATATAGCGGCGCGACAGCAGGTTCTGCTCGGATTCCAGCCCCATCTGCACAAGGATCACCACGGGCAGCAGAAACCCGAACAGGACCGGAATGGCGCAGAGCAGAAACGCCGCAAGCGATTGCCATCCTTTCAACTGCGCCGCTGGCAGTACCGCGTGGCGTTTGCCTGCCTGATAGTATTTCGCCTTGCCGCGCTGCGTGCGTTCGGTCACCGCCATGACCAGCGCGAACCCTAGAAGACACAGGGCCAGCTGCGCAGCGGCTGCGCGGTCGGCCATCGAAAACCAGCTGGTATAGATACCGGTGGCAAAGGTCTGAACACCGAAATAGGCAACAGTGCCGAAATCAGCGATGGTCTCCATCACCGCCAGCAGGACACCTCCGGCAATTGCGGGGCGGGCCATGGGCAGCGACACGCGCCAGAACGCGTGCCACGGACCATTGCCCAGCGCCCGGGCGGCCAGAAACGCAGTGGCGCTTTGTTGCAGGAACGCCGCACGGGCCAGCAGGTAGACGTAAGGATAAAGCACAAGGATCAGCATCACCGCCGCGCCCTCGGTCGAGCGTATCTCGGGGAACCAATAGTCACGTGGCCCCCAACCGGTGACCTCGCGTAGCGTGGTTTGCACGATGCCGGGGTGATCCAGAATAAACGTATAGGCATAGGCCAGCACATAGGCCGGGAAAGCCAGCGGCAGAACCAACGCGATTTCCAGCACGCGTACGCCCGGGAAGCGGGTCATCGTGACCAGCCACGCCGCGCCCACCCCGATCGAAAACGTCCCCGCGGCGACCAACACCACAAGGATTGCGGTGGTCAGCGCATAGCCGGGCAGAACAGTCTCTAACAAATGGGAAATAGTGTCGGTTCCACCGGTCACCGCCGCCAGAACAACAGCCACCATCGGAAGCAGGCAGGCACCGGCCACGGCATAGGCGATGCCACCAACCAATCGCGTGCCTAGGGCACCGCGATTACGCGTTCCGTGTTCTGAATATTCGACTTCGGCCATGGCGTCCGACTGAGAATCCCGCAGGGTCTGCCTTTAATCGACCAAAATGCTAAGAAACACCAGTGGGCGGGCCAACAATTCTGCGGCAGATCGTTATTCGTAGACGCGCTGATCCTCGATCACCAACCCGTCCTTGGGCAGAGAGCCGGGCGCCACGACTTCGATCGCGCCTTTGAGTTTCAACACCTCGACCACCGATTTGGCATAGGCCCCGTCATTCCCGCCGGGGCTTTCGATCTGGACGGTCATTGTGTCCATCTCACCCTGTCGGGCGGCGATGACGCGCGCCTTGACGATCTCGTCATGCTTGTCGACCAGCGCGGCCACCTGTTCGGGGCGGACAAACATGCCTTTGATCTTGGTGGTTTGATCAGCACGACCCATCCAGCCTTTGATGCGCGTGTTGGTCCGGCCACAGGGGGATTCGCCTGGCATGATCGCTGACAGATCACCGGTGGCGAAGCGGATCAGCGGGTAATCGGGGTTGAGCGTGGTGACCACAACCTCACCCACCTCTCCTGGGGCCACGGGAGTGCCAGTGCCGGGGGTGACGATCTCGACGATGACGTGTTCGTCGAGGATCATTCCCTCCATCGCGGGGCTTTCATAGGCGATGTTGCCCAGATCGGCGGTGGCGTAACACTGCAGACACGATATGCCACGATCCGCATAGTCCTGTCGCAGCGACGGGAACAGAGCACCACCGCCAACCACAGCCTTTGAGAATTGCAGGGCAACGCCCATCTCATCCGCCTTGTCGAGGATGATTTTCAGGTAATCTGGTGTGCCCGCATAGGCGGAACAGCCCACATCGCGGGCGGCGGTCACCTGCAGCTCGGTCTGGCCGGTGCCTGCAGGCAGCACAGCCGCGCCAACCGCCTGCGCGCCGCTTTCAAAGATCATACCCGCCGGGGTCAGGTGATAGCCAAAGCAGTTCTGCACGATATCGCCGGGGCCCACTCCGGCGGCGTTCAGGAACCGCCCCATGCGCCACCAGTCGTGATCGGTGCTGCCCGGTTCGTAAATCGGGCCCGGCGACTGGAACACATGCTGGAAATGCCGCGCAGGCTTGACCGTGAACCCACCGAATGGAGGCCGCGTGCCCTGTGCCTGCGTCAGATCGGATTTGCGCAGCACCGGCAATTTGGCCAAAGCCTCGGCGCTGGTCACCGCACTCGCATCTATCCCCGCAAGGATCTTCGCATAGCCGGGGGCAGATTGCGCGCGGGCAATCTGGGTCGGCAAGACGCGCGCGTGATCGGCGGCGCGTTCGTCTGCGGATCGGGTTTCAAGCTTGTCGAAATAGGTCATCGAAAGATCCTCCATCCGCTTACAGCCATCTCTTGCGGCGGCGGTATGAGCGCACATCGCGAAAGCTTTTGCGGCCTTCGTCCGACATGCCGAGGTAGAATTCCTTAACGTCCGGGTTTTCGCGCAATTCGGCGGCGGGGCCATCCATCACCACACGGCCCGATTCCAGAATATAACCGTAATGCGCAAACCTCAGAGCCACATTTGTGTTCTGCTCGGCCAACAGGAAGGACACGCCCTCTTTCTCGTTCAGGTCCTTCACGATGCCGAAAATCTCTTCGACCAGCTGCGGGGCCAGACCCATCGAGGGCTCGTCCAGCAGGATGGTTTCAGGCCGCGACATCAGCGCCCGGCCCATCGCGACCATCTGCTGTTCCCCGCCCGAGGTATAGCCCGCCTGGCTTTTGCGGCGCTCTTTCAGGCGCGGGAAGTAATTGTAAACCAGCTCCAGATCGCTTTGGATTGCGGCATTGCCATCCTTGCGAGTGTAGGCACCGGTCAGCAGGTTTTCTTCAACAGTAAGGTGTTCGAAACAGTGGCGGCCTTCCATCACCTGAATGACACCCTTTTCCACCAGATCCGCAGGATCGCTTTCGTGCACGCTTTGACCGCGATACTTGATCGAGCCCTTGGTGACCTCACCCCGTTCCGAGTGCAGCAGGTTCGACACCGCCTTCAGCGTCGTCGTCTTGCCCGCACCATTGCCGCCCAGCAAGGCGGTAATACCGCCCTTGGGCACGGTCAGGCTGACGCCTTTCAGCACGAGGATCACGTGGTTGTAGATCACCTCGATATTGTTGACTTCAAGCAGGGTTTCCGCCTGCACGTCAGTGGTTTGTGCCGCATCCAGCATCAGCGCGTGTCCTCATGCCTGCCCATCCGGGGCTATTCGTGAGGAGCGGCAGCAGAACCGCCGCTCCGGTTGTCGAGGCGCCCGGTTAACCGAGGCGCCGGGGTTGCTTACTCGCAGCGCTGAGAAATGTTGTTCTCAGCCGCGTAAGCGCCCGAGTCTTCTTCGATCAGTGCATTGATCACTTCCGCATCGGTCGGTTTGAAATCCTGCACCGGATTCCAGGTGCCCGCAGCGGCATCCCATTGGACAACGCCAACAAGGCCCGGACCGCCGTGGTTCTCACAGGAAACCGAGAATTCGGGTCCGAAGCCAGCCATGCCCAGCCCTTCCATCTTTGCGTTGGTGATCTCAAGCGCTTCCATGCCATCGCGCATCATCGACGCGTCGATTTCGGCTGTGCCATGCATCTCCTGCGCGGTTTTCACCGCCTCGGCCGCCAGCATCGCGGCATAGAGCCCGCGGTTGTACTGAACCGAACCCAGCTGGTCACCTGCACCTGCCGCCTTGCCTGCGTCCACAACGTATTTCTGCAGATCGTCATAGACCGGGTAGTCTTTGCCGAGACCCGTGAAGGTCAGCGCCTTGTAGCCGGTGGCCTTTTCACCAGCAGGCTCAACGTCGAACTCAGCGCCGGACCACCAGACCCCGATGAAGTTCTCCATGGGGAAGCGGATGTTGGCCGCCTCCTGCACCGCGACCTGGTTCATCACACCCCAGCCCCACATGATCACATAGTCAGGCTTTTCGCGGCGGATTTGCAGCCATTGCGATTTCTGCTCCTGACCGGGATGGTCAACAGGCAGCAAGGTCAGATCATAGCCGTGTTTCTCAGCCAGCGTTTCCAAAGTCCGGATCGGCTCTTTGCCGTAGGCCGAGTTGTGATAGACCAGTGCGATCTTCTTGCCGCCCAGATCTCCACCATTTTGATCCAGCAGATAGTTGATCGCGCCCGACGCGCCGTTCCAGTAATTGGCCGGATAGTTGAACACGTGGCTGAACACTTTGCCGTTCGCGGCCGAAGTCCGGCCATAGCCCATTGTGTGCAGCGGGATGCCATCTGCGGTCACTTTGGGGATCAACTGATAGGTGATCCCGGTCGACAGCGGCTGATAGACCAGAGCGCCTTCGCCCTTGGTCGATTCATAGCATTCCACCCCTTTTTCCGTATTGTAGCCGGTTTCACATTCGATCACGCGCGCCGGAACACCGCCGATGCCACCATCCCGTTCATTCAAAAGGGTAAAGTAGTCGGCGTAACCGTCTGCAAACGGAATTCCGCCTGCCGCGTAGGGGCCCGTCCGGTAGCTGAGCGACGGGAACACGAGGTCCGCCATGACCGGACCTGCGGCCATCACGGCGCCCAGCGCCAGGGTTGCCAGTTTCTTGTTCATCGGGTGTCTCCTCCCTTGATTGATCCGATGGTGATTTCGGGCTTTCCGCCCGCCTTGTGCTTGGACCAGCCCCTTAGTGCGGGAACGGCCACAGTCTGAGTTTCTCTTTTGCCACACGCCACAGCTGCGCCAGCCCGTGCGGTTCGAGGATCAGGAACATGATGATCAGCGCCCCCACGATCACGAGGTTCAGGTGCGCCACGATATCCGTCGGCCAGCCCAGCAGGTCCACGCCGATCAGTTTCAGCACGACAGGCAACAGCACAAGGAAAGCGGCCCCTGCAAAGGATCCGAATATAGACCCTAACCCGCCGATAATGACCATGAACAATACCAGGAATGATTTCTGGATGCCAAAGACCTCACCCACCTCGACGGCACCCAGATAGACCGCAAAGAACAGCGCGCCAGCGATGCCCACGAAGAACGAGCTGACGGCAAAGGCAGTCAGTTTCGCCTTCAGCGGGTTCACCCCGATGATCTCGGCCGCGATGTCCATATCGCGGATCGCCATCCAGGTCCGGCCTGTGGTGCCGCGCGTCAGATTGCGCGCGATGATTGCGCTGAGAGTCAGGAAGACGAGGCAGAACAGATAGGCCGCCCACGCCGGAGCATTCGGGCCGGTGATGATAATTCCAAACACATCCCGTTCCGGCGCGTTGATCTGACCGGAGGCGGAATAATTGTAGAACCACGATACCCGGTTGAAGAGCCAAACAAGAAAGAACTGCGCCGCCAGTGTGGCAACAGCCAGATAGAAGCCCTTGATCCTGAGGCTTGGCAGGCCAAAGATCACACCCACCAGCGCCGTAATGCCCCCCGCAAGCAGGACGTGGATGAACATACTGACATCCGGGAAGGCGGTCATCAGCTTGTAGCAGGCGTAAGCCCCGACAGCCATGAAGCCCCCTGTGCCCAGCGAAACCTGCCCGCAATAGCCCACAAGGATGTTCAGCCCGATCGCCGCGATGGCGTAGATCAGAAAGGGCAGCAGCAGCGCGTTGGCCCAATAGTCGTTGATGATGAAGGGGATGATCCCAAACGCCACCGCCAGCACAACATAGTATCGATACCGGTCGAACTTGATCGGGAAAGTCTGGCTGTCAGCTATGTACGAGGTTTTGAAATCCCCGGCCTCACGATAGAACATATCTTACTTTCCCCATTCTTCCTGCGCCCGGTTGCGGGCTGCGGCATCCAGCTGATTGGACCCTTTGGCGTATCCGGTGGCCTCAGAGGCGCGCACCAATTTCATGTAGGCAAGGATACCCATGATCAGCCCGGCAAAGGCCAGGATCGCGGCGATCACCAGCTGGCCCTCGCTCAGGTCATCCGAAGTAAGCGCGATATAGCCAAAGGCCCAGAATCCCGCCCATGCAATAACGTTGATAATCGCGATGAGTTTGGTCATGCCGTACACCCTGTGACTGGCAAAGCACGCCTCTGCGAAACGCCGCAGAATTGGCGATATTCTGCCCCTTTTCGCGGTATGATCCGACCATTCGGACAGGAGCTTGCGATGAACACACTTGCCAAAGAGCTTGAAGATCTGGAAACCCGCCGCGCTGCAGGGACCATCAGTGACGATGATGCGAAGCTTGCAAAACAGGCTTTGCTGAGCCGGGCGTCGGCAACCTCCGAGGCTCGTCCTCGCGCGGGCGACCCCAACCGTGGATTGTTCGGCTGGATCATTGCGGGCGTCTTCGCCAATCTCATGCTGTCCCTCGCCGGGCTGGCCGGGTTGGCGGCGATAGCGTATCTGCTGCTGCCTTTAGCACTGGCTGTGCCAATACTGATCTGCGCAGTCTTCATCCTGCCGGTACTATGGCTGCTGGACTGGATCGGCGATCTGTTCTGATAGACCAACACCACGCTACACCCTCTCGATGATCTTTTCGCCGAACAGGCCTTGCGGCCGGAACACAAGAAAGATCAGTGCCAGCACATAGGCGAACCAGTTCTCGGTCGCGCCACCCAGCGCAGGGCCCAGGGCAAACTCGAACAGTTTCTCACCCACGCCGATGATCAGCCCGCCGACAATCGCCCCGGGGATCGAGGTAAATCCACCCAGCATCAGCACCGGCAGCGCCTTCAGCGCGATCAGGCTCAGCGAGAACTGGACGCCCGACTTGGTGCCCCACATGATCCCCGCGACCAAGGCCACGAACCCCGCGACCGACCAGACCATCACCCAGATGAAGTTCAGCGAGATCCCCACTGACAACGCCGCCTGATGGTCATCCGCCACCGCGCGCATCGCCCGACCCTGTTTGGTGTACTGGCTGAATGCCACCAGCGCGGCCACCAGAAGCGCCGCGATGACCGTGGCGACGATATCCAGATTGTCGATGAAGAAGCCGTAGTCGAATATGTTAAAGGTGGTCTCGTCAATCCACAGGTTGATCCCCTGCGGCAGACCCACATCCAGCGTCTTGATTTCAGACCCCCACATCAGGTCGGCAACGCCTTCAAGGAAATAGGCCAGACCGATGGTGGCCATGAACAGGATGATCGGCTCTTGGCCCACCAGATGGCGCATCACGAACCGTTGCACCGCCCAGGCCAGAAAAACCATGACGACCATGGTTAAGATGATCGCAAAGACCGCAGGTATATTCCAACCAAAGTAATGGACATGCGTCCCGAATATCGCGTTGATCAGATGCGCAAAAGGCACCTGCCCGTTCATGATCCCGACCAGCGTCATCGCCGCAAAAAGGGCCATAACCCCTTGGGCATAATTGAAAATCCCCGATGCCTTGTAGATCAGTACAAAGCCCAGCGCCACCAGCGCATAAAGCACCCCGGCCATCAGACCGTTGAGGATGACCTCCATCGCAAATACGAGTTGTTCAGGCATTGGTGCCTCCCCAGATTTCCATTTGGCGATCAGTCATGGCTGACCCCCAGATAGGCGTCGATGACCTCTTGGTTGTTGCGCACCTCATCTGGTGTGCCGTCACCGATCTTCTTTCCGTAGTCCATAACGACCACCCGGTCGCTCAGATCCATCACCACGCCCATGTCGTGCTCGATCAGAGCAATCGTGGTGCCAAATTCGTCATTCACGTCCAGGATGAAGCGGCTCATGTCCTCTTTCTCTTCGACGTTCATGCCGGCCATGGGTTCATCAAGCAGCAGCAGCTTCGGCTCCGCCGCCAGAGCGCGCGCTAGTTCGACCCGCTTTTTCAACCCGTAGGGCAGACGCGACACAGGCGTTTTCCGGATGTGCTGAATCTCAAGGAAGTCGATGATCTTCTCGACCGCCTCACGATTCTCGGTCTCTTCCGCCTCGGCCTTCCCCTTCCACCACGCCTGCTGAAAGATGTTGGTCTTCATATACCCCAACCGCCCGGTCATCACGTTGTCCAGAACGCTCATCCCTTCGAACAGAGCGATATTCTGGAACGTCCGCGCGATGCCCTGCTGCGCCACCTCAAAAGGTCGCATCGGCGGGCGTTTCGACCCATGAAACCAAACCTCACCCTCCTGCGGGACATAAAACCCCGAGATCACATTCAGCATCGAGGACTTGCCCGCACCGTTCGGCCCGATAATGGCGCGGATCTCACCCTCGCGAATATCAAACGAGATATCCTTGATCGCCACCACGCCGCCAAAACGCAGGGTGATGTTCTTCATCTCCATCACCACGCCGCCGATCTTGCGGCCGTCTTCGGTGACATATCCTTCGGAATTATCCAGCATCAGCCTCTCCCGGACTTACGCAATAACGGGACGGCGGGCGGGGCGATGACCGCAGGTCGAGCGGCGCTCGAACGGCCCATCATTCCGCCGCGACCTTGTGCTGCGCGACCGACACAACCGGCGCATCAACGATCTCAAGCGTCGCAGAAATCGACCCCTTGCGCCCGTCCTCATAGGTCACTTCGGTTGTCGTCGAAACGCTCGAGGACCCGTCATAAAGCGCGGCGATAATGTCGTGGAATTTGTCCTCGACAAAGCCACGCCGCACCTTGCGGGTCCGGGTCATCTCGCCATCATCAGCATCCAGTTCCTTGTGCAGAACCACAAAGCGATGCACTTGGCAGCCCGACAGCATCTCATCGGCTGCAACCGACTTGTTTACCGCTTCCACGTGAGATTTGATCGTCTCTAACACACGCGGATGGCCCGCCAGCTCCTGGTAGGACGCATAAGCCACGTTGTTGCGCTCAGCCCAGTTTCCAACCGCCGTCAGGTCGATATTGATGAAGGCGACGCAGCGATCCTTGCCGTTTCCGAACAGCACGACCTCAAGAATATCCGGATAGAACTTCAGCTTGTTCTCGACATATTTCGGCGCGAACATCGACCCGTCAGCCATTTTGCCCACATCTTTGGCGCGGTCGATGATCCGCAAATGGCCCGAGCCTTCCTCGATAAACCCTGCATCCCCGGTGGCCACCCAACCCTCAGCATCCTTGGTCGAGGCCGTCGAGTCCGGGTTGTTGTAGTACTCGACGAACACTCCGGGCGAGCGGTAATGAATCTCGCCGTTGTCATCGATCTTCAGCTCGACATCCGGCGCAGGAACACCAACCGTATCCGCCCGTACTTCGCCATCGGGCTGTACGGTGATGAACACTGTCGCTTCGGTCTGACCGTAAAGCTGCTTCAGGTTGATACCCAAAGAGCGATAGAAATCAAAGATTTCCGGCCCAATCGCCTCACCCGCGGTATAGCCCACGCGGAACCGTCCATAGCCCAGCGTATCTTTCAGAGGGCCATAGACCAGCATATTGCCCAACGCATATTTCAGCTTGTCGCTAAAGCCCACCGGCTTGCCGTCCAGCAACAGACCACCGACTTTCTTGGCATGATCCATGAAGTGACGGAACATGCGTTGCTTCAGCTTGCCCGCATCCTCCATCCGGATCATCACATTGGTCAGCTGGCTTTCAAACACGCGCGGTGGGGCGAAGAAATAGGTCGGCCCGATCTCACGCAGGTCGGTCATCATCGTGTCGGCGCTCTCGGGGCAGTTCACGCAGAAGCCACACCAATAGGCCTGACCGATGGAGAAGATGAAATCGCCCACCCAAGCCATCGGCAGGTAGGACAGAATGTCTTCGTTCCGGGTCAGATGATCGAACTCGGCCGAGTTCTTGGCGCTTTCAATGACATTCCGGTTCGACAGCACCACGCCCTTCGGCTTGCCCGTGGTCCCCGAGGTGTAAAGCATCACACAGGTATCGTCATAGGTGATCGCCGCGATGCGCTTGTCCAACTCGGCATCGAACCGAGCATGACCAGCGCTGCCCTCGGCCATGATGTCCTCAAGCGCGTTCATCTGGGAATGGTCGTATTTCCGCATCCCGCGCTTGTCGGTATAGAGGATATGTTTGACCTGGTGCAGGTTTTCCTGAATCTCAATGACCTTGTCGACCTGCTCCTGATCGCCGCAGACCACGTATTTCGCGCCGCAATGTTCCAGCACATAGGCCATCTCTTCGGCGACCGAGTCCTGATACAAAGGCACCGGCACCGCGCCCACCATCTGCGCGGCCACCATCGACCAGTAATGCGCCGGACGGTTGCGGCCTATGACGGCGATGTGGTCGCCTTTTTCGACACCCAATTCCAGAAACCCAAGCGCTATCGCACGGATTTCCTTGGCCGTTTCAGCCCAGGACCAGCATTGCCAGATCCCGAATTCCTTTTCCCGATAGGCCGGGGCGTCCCCGAACTGCGTCGCATTGCGGTGTAACAGCGCCGGAAGGGACTGCATCCCTTCGACACCCGACTGCGTCTGAGCCAATCTTTCTCTCCTCCCCACCCGACCCCTCCCCGGGTCGGAAATGGCGGGTCCGGGTCAGGCCCGAACGCCAATGCCCCATTGAGGGCACGGTCACGATCAGCGTCAAGTTTTGCCTGATGTTTTCTCAATTCTTACGAATTGTAACAGGGAGTGCGGGCTTTGGATGCGCGGAGGTTTTATCACAATTCGGGTAAAACTAGCCCAACGAAGTTCTATTTCGATGGATCACAAAGTGTCGTCACTTCGCCGGTCGAAGATGTTGTCGTCATAGGAATAACGCAATGCTCAGCATTCAGCTGGAACAAAAGGAACCCTGCTCCCATCGTCACCGCAAACGATCCCACGAAGAAAACAGCGCTGTACAAGAGCCTATTTCGCGCATGGTTGTTACCTTGGTGGCCCAAAACCCGAAACATCGACAGAAAACCACCAGTCAACACGTGGTCCCAAGGTCGCTCGGCTGCGGTTTGGTTCGTTGCGGATATCAAGCTTGCAAATGAAGCTAGAAACTTAATGAAACGATAAAACGTCAAGAGCATCCCGACCAAGACGACAATCAGAAGAAAGTATATTAATGCGGACATTTCAGCCAAACCTTCTAAGTCGAAAACCGTTCAAGAATAACTCCGCCTACAACCAATCCCGCAAAATCGGAATCAGCGGCACATCCGCCGCCGGCATTGGATAGTTGCGCAGATCATTCGCCCGCACCCATTTCAGCGCCTGACCCTCCTTGGACTGCGGTATCCCCTCCCACTTGCGGCAGGCGAACAGCGGCATCAGCAGGTGGAAATCGTCATAGCTGTGGCTGGCAAAGGTCAGCGGCGCGAGGCAGGAGGTCCAGGTGTCGATGCCCAGTTCCTCGTGCAATTCGCGGATCAGGGCGGCCTCGGGGGTTTCGCCGGGTTCGATTTTGCCGCCGGGGAATTCCCAGAGACCGGCCATGGATTTGCCCTCGGGGCGTTGGGCCAGCAGGACGCGGCCCTCGATGTCGATCAGGGCGACGGCAGATACCAGAATTGTTTTCACGAGCGATAATCCGCGTTGATCTCGATATATCCGTGGGTCAGATCGCAGGTCCAGACGGTGGATTTGCCCTCGCCCAAGCCCAGATCGACGGCGATTACCAGATCCTGACCTTTCATATAGGCGGCGGCGGCGTCTTCGCTGTAGTCGGGACTAACCCAGCCTTTTTCGGCGACAAGGATGTCTCCGAAGGAAATGCTCAGACGGTCGCGATCGGCGGCAGCGCCGGATTTGCCGATGGCCATGACGATGCGGCCCCAGTTCGGGTCTTCGCCCGCGATGGCGGTTTTGACCAGAGGCGAGTTGGCGATGGCAAGCCCGTGGGTTTTGGCGTCGGCATCCGTGGCCGCCCCGGTCACACGAATTTCTACGAATTTCGTGGCCCCTTCACCGTCGCGCACCACCTGCTGCGCGAGGTTCAGCATCACCGTTTCAAGCGCCTCGGCGAAGGCTGCATTGCCGGTGGCATCGACGCCCGAGGCCCCGGTGGCGCACAGAAGCAGGCTGTCCGAGGTCGAGGTATCGCTGTCGACCGTGATACAATTGAAAGTACGATCTGTCTGTTCACCCAGCATGGCCTGCAAGGCAGATTGCTCCACCTGCGCATCGGTGAAGATGTAGACCAGCATCGTCGCCATGTCGGGCGCGATCATGCCGGAGCCCTTGGCAATCCCCGCAATAGAGACTGTTTTCCCGTCAATCTCGACCTGCGCCGACGCGCCTTTCGGGAAGGTATCAGTGGTCATGATGGCGCGCGCCGCGTCTTTGATGGCGTGGCGGCTGAGGCCTGTTTTCAGCGTCTCAAGCTGCGACACGATCTTCTCATGCGGCAGCGGTTCGCCGATCACGCCGGTGGATGAGGTAAAGACACGCTCGACCGGAACGCCGGTGGCTAGGGCGACGGCCTGCGTAAGCTCGGCCACCGAGGTCTGGCCGTAGTGTCCCGTAAACGCGTTGGCATTGCCCGAGTTCACAAGGATCGCCGCGGGCCCGTCCGAAGGCCCACCGATCTTGTCCTGACAATCCAGCACCGGGGCGGCGCGGGTGGCGGACCGGGTGAACACCCCGGCCACCGAAGTGCCGGGGTCCAGCACGGCCAGCATCACATCGGTGCGGCCCTGATACCGCACGCCTGCTTCGACGGTGGCGAAGCGTACGCCGTCGATGGCGGGCAGTTCGGGAAAGCCCGCCGGGGCCAGCGGAGAAACCTTTGTGATCGTGGCCACGGGGATTACTCCTGAATCAGTTCGATCTGGCGCAGGATTTCGGGGCCTGCACCTTCCAGCGCGGGGCGTTCGATCTGTGCGCTTTGGGTCAGCTCGTCAATCTTGGCCTGAATCGCCTCTTGCCGGATGGTCTGGGACAGATCGCCCCGCACAGCCTCAAGCGCGGGGGCCTGCGATTTGCGCTTGTCGTTCAGCGTGACCACGTGCCAGCCAAACTGCGTTTGTACCGGATCCGAGACCTGACCCCTTTCCAATGCGATCACCGCGCCCTCGAACTCGGGCACCATCTGGCCGGTGCCGAACCAGCCCAGCGCGCCGCCATTAGGACCCGAGGGGCCGGTGGATTTCTCTTTCGCCAGTTCGGCGAAATCGGCGCCGTCATCTAGCTGGGCCTTGATGGCGTTGGCCTCGTCCTCGGTCTCGACAAGGATGTGGCTGGCGTTGAATTCATCCTCGCCTTCGAAATCGGCGAACTGGGCGTCATAGGCGGCCTGAATGGCTTCTTCGGTGACGGTGGCGGCGGTGATCGCCTCGACCGTTTGCACCGCGCGCAGGGATCGGGTTTCGTTTTCCAGCCGCAGCGCGTTCAGGGGGTTCAACTCATCCTGTTCCTGACTCAGCAGGTGCTGCTGGACCAGCTGTTCGAGGATGAAGTCATACAGCACCTCATCTTCAAGCTCTTGGTACTGCGCGGGCAGGGCGGATGCGGTCGCGATGACGTGACCCAATGTGATCTCATCCCCGTTCACGCGGGCCACGACGGTCGATGCATCAGGCGCGGTTTGGGCGGCCAGCGGCAGCGCCATCACGGCGGTCAGGGCCAGCGATGGCAGAAAAGTGAGGCCTTTGGGCATGGAATCATCCTATTTCTTTGCCGCGACAGGGCGCAGCGTTGACACTGTGGAACCTGCCGCTTACATCGCCTTGAAGCCTTGGACAGGGCCGCCTTTCACCCCCCGTATCTATGGGTTGCGCGCAAGGTGGGCAAGCCTGTCGCAACCACGATAAGAACAGATCCGCTGGAGTGAACATGCTGGGACTCGGAACGCTCGCCAAAAAGGTGTTCGGAACACCGAACGACCGCAAGATCAAGGCGACCCGCCCCCTGATCGACAAGATCAACGCGCTGGAACCCGAGTTCGAGAAACTGTCCGATGAGGGCCTGGTCGAAAAGACCGCCGAGCTGCGCAAACGCGCGCTGGATGGCGAGGCGCTGGATGACCTGCTGCCCGAGGCTTTTGCCAACGTCCGCGAAGGCGCCAAGCGCGCGCTGGGACTGCGCGCCTTTGACGTGCAGCTGATGGGCGGCGCGTTCCTGCATCAGGGCAATATCTCGGAAATGAAGACCGGTGAGGGCAAGACACTGGTCGCCACCTTCCCGGCCTATCTGAATGCGCTGACCGGCAAGGGCGTGCATATCGTCACGGTGAACGAGTATCTTGCCAAGCGCGACTCGGAATGGATGGGTAAAGTGTTTGCCGCTGTGGGCATGACCACCGGCGTGATCTGGTCGGGTCAGCCCGATGCCGAGAAGATGGCCGCCTATAAATGCGACATCACCTATGCCACCAATAACGAGCTTGGGTTCGATTACCTGCGCGACAACATGAAGGCCGATCTGGAGCAGGTCTATCAAAAGCACCACAATTTCGCGATCGTGGATGAGGTGGACTCGATCCTGATTGACGAGGCGCGGACGCCGCTGATCATCTCGGGCCCGGCACAGGATCGGTCGGACCTGTATACCGCCATTGACGGTTTGATCCCGTCACTCAGCGATGACCATTTCACGCTTGATGAGAAATCGCGAAACGTGACCTTCACCGACGAAGGCAACGAGTTTCTGGAACAGCAATTGCTGGCAGCAGGGCTGATCCCCGAGGGTCATTCCCTGTATGACCCCGAGAGCACCACCGTGGTGCATCATGTCAATCAGGGCCTGCGCGCGCACAAGCTGTTTCAGCGCGACAAGGATTACATCGTGCGCGATGGCAATGTGGTTCTGATCGATGAATTCACCGGCCGGATGATGCCAGGTCGTCGCCTGTCTGAGGGCCTGCATCAGGCCATCGAGGCGAAGGAAGGCGTTCAGATCCAGCCCGAAAACGTCACGCTGGCCAGCGTGACCTTCCAGAACTACTTCCGCCTCTATGACAAGCTGGGCGGCATGACCGGGACCGCGCTGACCGAGGCCGAAGAATTTCAGGAAATCTACGGGCTGGGCGTGGTCGAGGTTCCGACCAACAAGCCGATTGCCCGTCTGGACGAGGACGATCAGGTCTATCGCACCGCCGTCGAAAAATACGGCGCGATGATCAAGGAAACCAAGGAAGCGCAGAGCAAAGGCCAACCGGTCCTTCTGGGCACGACGTCGATTGAGAAATCCGAACTGCTCAGCCAGATGCTGACCAAGGAAGGCATCGAACACAACGTCCTGAACGCCCGCCAGCACGAGCAAGAGGCGCAGATCGTGGCCGATGCGGGGCGTCTGGGCGCGGTGACCATCGCCACCAACATGGCGGGCCGGGGCACCGACATCCAGTTGGGCGGCAATGTCGAGATGAAGGTGCTGCAAGCCATCGCCGACAACCCCGACGCCGACCCCGCCGCGCTGCGCGCCGCGGAAGAGGCAAAGCACGCCGAAGAAAAGAACAAGGTCCTTGAGGCCGGTGGCCTTTACGTCATGGCCTCAGAACGCCACGAAAGTCGCCGCATCGACAACCAGCTGCGGGGCCGTTCAGGCCGTCAGGGCGACCCGGGCCGCACCGTGTTTTACCTTAGCCTCGAAGATGACCTGATGCGCATCTTCGGCTCAGAGCGGCTGGACAAGGTACTGACCACGCTGGGCATGAAAGAGGGTGAGGCGATCATCCACCCCTGGGTCAACAAATCGCTGGAGCGTGCGCAATCCAAGGTCGAAGGCCGCAACTTCGACATGCGCAAGAACGTTCTGAAATTCGATGACGTGATGAATGACCAGCGCAAAGTGGTGTTCAGCCAGCGGCGCGAGATCATGTCTTCGGACGATCTGTCCGAAGTGGTTTCGGACATGCGCGAACAGGTGATCGATGATCTGATCGACGAATACATGCCGCCAAAATCCTATGCAGATCAATGGGATACCGACGGCCTGCATGAGGCGGTGAAAGACAAGCTGACCATCGATGCCCCGGTTCAGGACTGGGCCGCCGAAGAAGGCGTGGATGACGAACAAATCCGAGAACGTCTGATCAAGGCCGCTGACGAGATGATGGCGCAGAAGGCGGTCGCCTTCGGTCCTGAGAACATGCGCAACATCGAAAAGCAGGTGCTGCTGCAGACCATCGATGGTAAATGGCGCGAACACCTGCTGACGCTAGAGCATCTGCGCTCGGTCGTAGGCTTCCGTGGTTATGCCCAGCGCGATCCGCTGAACGAATACAAAAGCGAAAGCTTCCAACTGTTCGAGGGTATGCTTGACAGCCTGCGCGAAACCGTAACGCAGCAATTGTCGCGCGTTCGCCCGCTGACCGAAGAAGAACAGAAAGAGATGCTGGCTCAGATGCAGGCGCAGCAGGCGCAGGCGCAACAGTTGGTTGATGAAGCTGCCGGTCAGGCCGAAGCGGTGGCCGAGGCCGAAGCATCAGGCGACCGGCGTCCGGGTTTTGTTGAGGACGATCCATCCACGTGGGGAAATCCGTCACGCAATGACACTTGCCCCTGCGGATCCGGCAAGAAATTCAAACACTGCCACGGCAGACTGACCTAACGTAATCGTTAACCCTTTCACAATGAGTCCGTCTCGCGGCCACAAATTGGCCGCGATTGGCGGCCAATTTACGACTCGCTCCTTCAACTGGGGAGGGTGTCTTGTTTGTAATTAAGAATTACGTAACCACGGGCGGGACCGTTGCCTGCGCCCTTGCGATTGGTTACCTGATGCAGAGCGGCTCTGCACAGCAATCCGTGCCTGATGCGGGTTCGGAACGTGTGGCATCTGTTGCGGCGCAATCGGCGGGCCTGCCGGGGCTCGAAGCCGTCGTATTGACATCGTCCTCTCCCACTGAAACCGCGAGAAATACATCGCCGGATGCGTCGCCGACCTTGCGCGCGCAGCCCCGGTTTCCGTCAAATTGCGACCTGAGCGCGCGTGCCATGGCTGTACCGGGCGCCAAGGCAAGGCTCAGCGTAAAAGCGCCTTGCCATATGGATCAAATGATCGAAATCCACCACAGCGGTCTGGTCTTTTCGACCCGAACAGACGCTTTGGGGCGGCTGGATTTGACTGTGCCGGCTCTGGCCGAATACGCTATCTTCCTGATTTCCATGCCAGATCAGAATGGAACGGTCGCCACAACCCATGTGCCGGAAATCAGAAACTACAACCGGATCGCCCTGCAATGGCAGGGTCAGACCGACCTGCAGTTGCACGCGCTGGAATTCGGTGCCAGCTATGGCGAGGCAGGCCATGTCTGGTCCGGCAGCGACAGCATCGGCACCGGATCTGTTGTGCATCTTGGTCAGGGCGACTCGGCCGATGCGCGCAACATCGAGGTCTACTCGTTTCCCGCAAACGCCGCGACACAGAGCGGATCGATTGCATTGTCAATCGAAGCCGAAGTGACCGAGCACAACTGCAACACCGGTCTTCACGTCCAGGCGCTTGAGTGGCGCTCGGATCAACGCCTGCGTTCGCGCGATCTGACACTCGAGATGCCGACTTGTGACGCAACCGGTGATTTTCTGGTGTTGAATAATCTGTTCTCAGACCTGACAATCGCTGCAAAATAAACAGCAGGCAGGTCGACACTTCCTCATGACATTTTTACGTGCGGCATTGACCGCGCTTGTTGCGCTGACTCTCGCCACCAAGGTCTTTGCACAGGATATCACCCTGACCTCACATGACGGCAAGGTCGAGGTTGTTGGCACTCTGCTGGGCTATGACGGCGAGTTCTATCGCGTCGATACGCAATTCGGAGAGCTGACGGTGGACGGTTCGGGCGTATCCTGTGACGGACCCGCCTGCCCGAACCTGACCGATTTTGTGGCCGAGATCCGACTGTCCGGCGCCTCGGTCATGGCCGAAACTCTGATACCTGCGCTGGTTCGGGGTTTTGCCGCAGAACAGGGTCTGACGGTCGATCAACCAGACGATACCTCGTACGCCCTGCACCAGCCAGATCGAAAGGCCCCGTTGGCCCGATTGATCCTGCGCGCCAACGATACGGGTCAGGGGTTTTCTGACCTGGCCCGGAACACAGCCGACATCGTGCTGGCCCAGCGCGAAATTCGTGCAGCCGAGCAGGAAATGGCATCCGAGGCGGGTTTGGGCGACCTGACCCACCCGCGCAGATCTCGGGTTCTGGCCCTGGACGCGATGGTGCCCGTTGTTGCCGCGGATAATCCGGTGCGCCAGATCGCCGCCTCTGATCTGGCAAAGGTCTTTGCTGGTGAGATCCTCAACTGGAATGAACTGGGTGGCCCCGACGCTCCGATCGCCCTGAATTTGACCGGGCCGGGTTCGGGTCTGGCGCAGGCGGTTGACGATCTCCTGATGAAGCCAGCAAGCGCGGTTCTGGCCGAAAACATCCGCCGCCATGCACGCGCCAGCGATCTGGTCCGCGCAGTTTCCAGCGACCCATTCGCCATTGGCATCACCAGCCTTGCTGAAACCGGTGCCGCGCGCAGTCTTCCACTGGCTGGCGGGTGCGGCCATGCGATCATCGCGACCCGTCAGTCGGTAAAGACCGAGGATTACCCTCTGACCGCACCATTGTTCATCTATTTACCGCAACGTCGCCTGCCCCGGATAGCACGCCAGTTTCTGGCGTATACACAAAGCCCGGCCGCCCAGAGCGTGATCCGACAAGCGGGGTTTGTCGACCAATCGCCCGAGAGGATCCGCCTTGGTCTGCAAGGCGACCGGCTGGCCAATGCGATTGCGACCGGCGGCGCTGAGGTCGGCCTCGACGCGCTGCAAGACATGATCGAAACTTTGCGCCCGATGACGCGACTATCGCTCTCGTTTCGGTTTGAGCCCGGATCATCCCGTCCGGACGCTCAGTCGCGGTCGAACATCGTACAACTGGCGCAAGCGTTGGAAAGCGGCGCGCTGGATTTGCGCAAGTTAAGCTTTATCGGATTCAGCGACGGGGTGGGTGGTGCCGATGCCAACACCCGGATCGCACTGCGCCGCGCACAGACCGTTCGCAATTCGGTTCTGGCGGCAGTCGAAACCAGCATCCCGGACAGCATCGTAATCACTGCCGAGGGATTCGGTGAGGCCATGCCCATGGCCTGCGATGACACCGAATGGGGCCGCAAGATCAATCGCCGGGTCGAGGTCTGGGTGCAATAACCGTTAGAGATATCCGTGCGAGCGAAAGCTCAGCTCGGTCGATTTACCAATGATCAGGTGGTCGTGCAGAGTCAGCCCCAGCGCCATGCAGGCATCCTGAATCCGGTTGGTCATGTCGATATCCGATTGCGAGGGCGTCGGGTCGCCCGACGGGTGGTTGTGCACCAGGATCAGCGCCGAGGCATTCAGCTCCAGCGCCCGTTTCGCCACCTCGCGCGGATAGACCGGGACGTGATCCACGGTACCCTTGGCCTGTTCCTCATCCGCGATCAGCACGTTCTTGCGATCCAGATAGAACACCCGGAACTGCTCGGTCTCACGATGGGCCATTGTCGTGTGGCAATAGTCCACCAGCGCATCCCAGCCCGAGATCACATGCCGCTGCATCACCCGCGCACGGGCCATACGGTGCGCGCAGGCCTCGAGGATTTTGAGATCGGTGATCACCGTATCGCCGACGCCTTTGACCTGGCGCAGTCGCTCCTCGGGCGCGGTCAGGACGCGGTTGAAATCGCCAAAAGTGTCCATCAACGCCCGCGCCAGCGGTTTCACGTCTTGCCGGGGGATGGAACGGAACAGGACCAGTTCCAACAGCTCGTAATCCGGCATCGCGGATGACCCGCCTGCCATGAACCGTTCGCGCAGCCGCTTGCGGTGGTCTTTGATGTAGGAGGGTAACCGACCAACGGGCAGCGGCTGCGCGGGCGCTTCGTCCGTATCGAACAGCATGGGGGCTTCGGCAAAGGCGTCCTGTGTCATGGACCTACCCTGACGCAGAATCAGTTTCCAAGTGGTTAACGTGTCTCACCCGCCATGCGCGCGGTGGCGCGGCGGATGATCATATGCAGCACAATCGAAAACACGCCCAGCGTCAGCATCGCCGCAAACATCAAATCGGTCTTGGCGCGGCCATTGGCCAGCAGCATCAGATAGCCCAACCCCTGCGACGAGCCCACCCATTCCCCAATCACCGCCCCAATCGGCGCATAAACCGCTGCCAGCCGCATCCCCGATGCCAGCGAGGGCAAGGCGGCGGGAATGCGGATATGCCACAGTACGCTGCGCGGGCTCGCCTGCATCGTGCGGGCAAGGTCCAGATAGCCCGCAGGGGTCCGCATCAGCCCGTCGAAAAAGGACGAGGTGATCGGGAAATAGATGATCAGAACCGCCATCGCGACCTTGGACCAAAGCCCATAGCCCAGCCACAGCGTCAGCAGCGGCGCCAGCGCAAAGACCGGCAGCGCCTGCGTGAACACCAGCATCGGCTGCACCAAAACCCGCGCGGCCCGCGAGTTGGCCAATTGCAGCGCTGTCACCACGCCCAACACGGTTCCGACGGCCAGACCGATGACCACCTCAACCGCTGTAATCCATGTGTGCTCGGCGATCAGCCAGCGGTTCTGCCACCATGTCTCGGCCACCAGCGCGGGGCCGGGCAGGATGAATTTCGGCAACCCGGTCAGGCTGACAATCGCCTGCCAGACGGCCAGAGCAAAGACGGTTGCTGCAAGGGCCGAGAGGACTTTCATGCCGCTTCCCGCAGCAGCTTGAGCAGCGCGCCTTGTGTTTCCAGCGTCTCAAGATCGTCCACATGACGCGGCGCGGGGGCTGCGGGCGGATCACAGGGCGTCAGACCGTGCTGCGTCATCACCACGATGGACTGGCCCAGACGCGCGGCCTCGGCCGGGTCATGGGTGACCAGCAGGACGGTGCGGCCCTGCAATACCTCGGCAGCCAGATCCTGCATGTCGGCACGGGTGCGGGCGTCGAGGGCTGAAAAGGGCTCATCCAGCAGCACGATGGGGCGGTCCTCCATCAGAGTGCGGGCCAGAGCCACGCGTTGCCGCTGACCACCCGAAAGCTCAGCCGGTTTCTTGGTCAGGTGATCCTGCAGGCGCATCCGCGCGATCAGCCGGTCCCGGCGGTCCAGATCGACGGATTCACCGCGCAAGCGCGCACCAAGCGAGACGTTTTGTGCCACTGTCGCCCAAGGCAACAGCAAATCATCCTGCGCCATATACGCCACGCGCTCGGGTACTGGCTTTCCATCGCTCGCGGTGATCTGGCCACTGAATTCGGCCCCGGTTTCCAGCCCCGCAATCAGTCGCAGAACGGTGGTTTTACCAACGCCCGATCCGCCCAGCAGGCAGGTCCACGCCCCGGACCCGAGGGTCAGGGTCAACGGCGCGAACAAGGTCGCGCCGTCGATAGTGGCCGTGCCGCTGATGGTCAGATCGGGCGCTGGGGTCATGGGGTCAGGCCCATTTGCCAGAAATTGACCTCAAGCTCGGTGGCGGTGCGGAAGGTTTGGCACAGGCGATCCCAGCGCGGAGAAGCGTCGAAATCCGTCCCGATGCGCCGCGTTAGAGCCTGATCAAGCAATTCTCCGACCGCCTGACACGCGCCTTGGTAGTCCTCACCGGCATAGGTGTTGATCCAGTCGCGATAGGTGTCCGAAGTCGCTTCGGATGCCAACCGCGCGCCGATCTCGCCATAGCCCATCACGCAGGGCGCAAGCGCCGCCAGCAGGTCGAGCAGATCGCCGCTGTATCCGGCCTCCAACACAAACCGCGTATAGGCCAGATTCTCCGCCCGTTCGGGGGTTGCAAACAGGTCCTCTCGCGAGATCCCTGCCGCCTCGCAGATACCGATATGCAGTTGCATCTCTTCGGCGACCAGCGCGCTGACGGTGCCCACGGCGGTCAGCATTTCCGAATGCGTTTCCGATTTCACCACGGCCAGCGCCCAGGCGCGGGAAAAGTGGATCAGGAACACGTAGTCCTGCCGCAGATAGTGCAGGAACGCTGCGCGCGGCAGCGTTCCATCCTTCAAGCCCTCGACAAAAGCGTGGCGGGTATAGTCCCGCCACGGGTCCTGCGCGGCATCCCGCATCAGGGTGAAGGCTTTGCCATAATCATTCATTGCGCAGTCACGTCGATGGCGATGTCGCTGACCGGGTTGATGCTGTCGATCATGCCACTGTCTTTCAGGAATTGCTCGAACCGCGCATAGCGACCGGCCTCAAGGCCCGCCGGGCGCAGGGCAAAGCGGGGCAGCGTATCGACCCAGGCGCGGGCGTTCAGTTCGTCCTGCAGCTCGGTCGAGGTCGCGGCGAAAATCTCCCAGCTTTTTTCCGGGTTGTTGACGATATACTGCGTGGCCTTCTCGGTCGCGGCTAGGAAGCGGGCGACCTTGTCGACATCCATCGTCTCGGGGTTGGCGACGTAGATCAGCTCATCATAGGGCGGCACACCTTCTTCCTCGATATAGAAACAGGTGCCGGGGACGCCTTCGATATCCATCTGGTTCAGCTCAAAGTTCCGGTAGGCACCGATCACCGCATCCACCTGACCGGACATCAGCGAGGGCGAGAGCGAGAAGTTCACGTTGATCATCTCGACCTCGTCCAGCGTCACGCCATATTTGCCCAGAACGGTGCCCAGAACGGCCTCTTCCACGCCCGCGACGGAAAAGCCGATCTTTTTGCCCTTGAGGTCGGCGGGCGACTTGATCGGGCCGTCCTGCAGCACCAGCAGGCAGTTCAACGGGGTCGCAACCAGCGTGCCCACACGTTTCAGCGGTAGGCCTTCGTGGATTTGCAGGTGCAGTTGCGGCTGATAGGACACGGCCAGATCAGCCTGACCTGCGGCCACCAGACGGGGCGGCGCGGACGGGTCGGCGGGCGGGACGATTTCGACCTCAAGCCCTTGCTCGGCGAAATAGCCGTTTTCCTGCGCCACGATGATCGGGCCGTGATCGGGGTTGATGAACCAGTCCAGCAGGACCGTCATCTTGTCCTCGGCCCAGGCGGGCGCGGCGGCCAGCAGGGCGATTGCAGCGATCAGTTTTTTCATAGCTCGCGTTTCCTTTTTTCACGAGGTTGAGGCCGCGACGAGGACAATCTCGCCCGGCCAATCCGGTTGAATCTGTTCGGCTGCGCGCCATGCACGCAGACCGGTGGCACAGCAAAGCGCCAATCTGTGTCCCTTGTTAGGGTCTATTTTCTGCAGGTCATCCTGCGATATCCGTGTGGCATTCGGATGCGCTGGCGTTGGGGCTTCATCCGTGCCGCGCAGGTCGACAATCTGATCCTCAGCCGTCAACTGGCTGGCTGAGAGGAAGCGGAAACAGCTGCTGGGTTCAGGCGCATCATCGAACCGGAAACTGCTGCTGCGCAGGGTGCGGCCATCATATTGGACCATCTGGCCCAGCGGCGACGGGTCGATGCCTAAAATCAGGTTCAGCGCCATCTGCGCCTGCATCGTTCCGATGGTCCCAACCACCGGACCCAGCACGCCTGCGGTGGCACAGCTTGCCCCGCTGTCAGGCGCATCGGGGAACAGCGCTCGCAACGACGGAGCGCCGCCACAGAAGCCACCGACATAACCCGACAGCCCCAGCACCGAGGCGCTTATCAGCGGTTTGCCCTGCGCCAGGCAGGTGTCCGACAGGATATAGCTGGCGGCATAGCTGTCGGCGCAATCGAGGATCACATCTGCCTGCGCCACTAAAGTGGCTGCATTCTCGCTTGTTAGAGCCTGTTTTTGGCCAGTGACAGCAATCTCGCCATTCAAAGCGCGGCACCGATCCGCAGCGATTTCGGCTTTGGGTCGCCCGCAATCCGCCTCGGCAAACAAGGTCTGGCGATGCAGGTTCGACAGATCGACCGTGTCGCTATCCACGATCGTGATCCGCCCGACGCCAGCCCCGGCCAACAGAGGCAAGACCGGCGCAGCCAGCCCTCCGGCCCCGACCACCAGAACCCGCGCCGAGGACAGGCGCGCCTGCCCCGCGGCTCCTATTTCGGGCAGGATAGTCTGGCGGGCGTAGCGGCTCATCTGGTGACCTCGATCCATTGGCGCACCCGCGCCTCGGGGTCGTCGTTCAGGGTAATATCCGTGACGACCGAAACGATATCCGCCCCCGCCTGCAACACACCCGGCGCGCGTTCGACGCTCATCCCACCGATCCCGACCAGAGGGATATCACCCACGCGCGCCTTCCATTCGGTGACACGCGGCAGGCCCTGCTGATGCCATTTCATCTTTTTCAGGATCGTCGGATAGACCGGACCCAAAGCGATATAATCCGGGTCCATGGCCAGCACCCGCTCAAGCTCATCATCGTCATGGGTGGAGACGCCCAGCTTGAGGCCCGCCTTGCGGATGGCGTTCAGATCGGCGTCATCCAGATCCTCTTGCCCCAAGTGAATCCAGTCGCAGCCCAGATCAATCGCTGCCTGCCAATAATCATTCACCACCAGCACCGCGCCGTGATCTCGGCACAGATGGCGCGCGGTGGCGATCTGATTGCGCACCACATCCTCGGGCTGATCCTTGACGCGCAACTGCACCAGCTTGACACCCAGAGGCAGCATTCGCCGCAACCAGTCCGAGTGGTCGAAGATCGGATAGAAACGATCCAGCGTCATGACAGAAAGGCCTTTCCGATTACAGGAGTCGAAGGTTCGGCCATATCGCGCGCCTCGATCGGGTCGGCGCGGTGGGCCAGTTGCCCGGCCTCGATCGCGCGCATCATGGCGCGGGCCATCATCGCGGGATCTCCGGCGCGGGCGACGGCGGTGTTCAGCAGCACGGCGTCATAGCCCAGCTCCATCGCGTGCGCGGCATGGCTGGGCAGGCCGATACCTGCGTCGATCACCAGCGGCACATCGGGAAACTCCGCCCGCATCGCGCGCAGGGCATATTCGTTGTTCAGCCCCCGCCCCGAGCCAATCGGCGCCCCCCAGGGCATCAGCACCTCACACCCGGCGGCCAGCAGACGCTCGCCCACGATCAGATCGTCGGTGGTGTAGGGGAAGACCTGAAACCCCTCCTCGGTCAGAATGCGCGCGGCCTCGACCAGTTGGAACACGTCCGGTTGCAGGCTGTCGGTATGACCGATCAGTTCCAGCTTGATCCAGTTGGTGCCGAACACCTCGCGCGCCATCTGCGCGGTTGTTACGGCCTCTTTCACCGTATGGCAGCCCGCGGTGTTGGGCAGGATCAGCACGCCGAGGTCCTGAATCATCTGCCAAAACGTCTGCCCCGCCCCGGATTCGCGGCGCAAAGACACCGTGGCCACCCCCGCACCGCTGTCGCGGAAGGCCTGTTCCAGAATAGCCGGGCTGGGATATTGCGCGGTGCCCAGCATCAGCGGGTTGGGCAGTTCGGTGCCGTAAAACCTTTTCATCGGTCAGCCCCCTTGCATCGGTGCGACCACTTCGACGCGATCACCATCGGCCAGTTGATGGGCGATGCGCAGGCTTGAGGGCACAAAGCTTTCGTTCACCGCCGTCGCAACGCGGCCCGAAAAGCCGCATTCCTCCAGCAACTCTGCCAGCGTCCCGGCCCGTACCTCGCGCGCTTCACCGTTAAGCACGATCTTCATCGACCATCTCCGAATGTTTGTTCTCAAGCGCCAGATCAGCCACGCCCTGCGCCAGCGCAGGGGCCAGCAGGTACCCGTGACGGTACAGCCCGTTGGCATAGATCGTCCGCCCAAGCCGCCGGATACGCGGCAGGTTGTCGGGGAAGGCCGGGCGCAGATCGACGCCGATCTCCAACACTTCGGCCTCACCGAATGCAGGGTTCAGCGCATAGGCCGCACTGAGCAGTTCCAGCATCGAGCGCGCGGTGATCCGGCTGCTATCCTCGGATTCGATCATCGTCGCGCCCAGCATGTAGATGCCATCCCCCCGCGGCACGATATAGAGCGGCATCCGTGGGTGCAGCAACCGCACGGGCCGGGTCAGGGTCACATCCGGGCAGCGGATCACCAGCATCTCACCCTTCACGCCGCGCAGATCATGCAGCACCTCACGGGCATGCAGGCCGCGGCAATCGATGGCATGATCCAGCCGAGCAGGGGCGAGCTTCCGGTGAAACGTGACGCCCTTGTCTGTCAGGTCGCGATACAGGTCCTGCAATGCCTGACGTGGCTCTACATGCGCTTCGTCCCTGAAATAAAGACCCCTGCCGAAACCGTACAGATCAGGCTCTAAATCGCAGATTTCGGCCTGATCGACATCCCGAAACTCCTGCGTCCGACGCGCAAACCGGCGCAGGTCCGGTAAGTCACGCGTATTGGCAACCACCAATGTCCCCCGCCGCTGCACCGCAGTCCGGGCCGCCCACCAATCGATGGCCTTCTGCCCCAGCCGCAAGACGGGCTCCTCGGCATTTTCATATTCGCACCACGGTGCCAGCATCCCGCCAGCCCACCACGAACACCCGTGCGGGCCCGGAGGGCCGCCGGGATCAAACACCTGCACCGTCACCCCGCGCGAGACAAGCTCGCTGGCGACGGCCAATCCGGCAACACCCGCGCCTATGACGGACCAGACGGTCACGCGGGCCAAATCCGATGGAAGTGATGCACAGGGCCGTGCCCCTGCCCAATCCTCAGATCGTCCGCCGCCGAAATCGCGCCTTGCAGATAGTGATGCGCCTGCGCGACCGCGTCGGTCAGGGGGAGACCTTGGGCCAACCCCGCCGCGATCGACGAGGACAAGGTGCAACCCGTACCATGGGTATTCTTCGTGTCCTGCCGCGGTGCCCGGAACTCACCCACCACGCCCGAGCCATCTATCAAAAGATCATGGCAGACGTCCCCGGCTCCATGACCGCCTTTCATCAGAACGGATTTCGCCCCCAACCCACACAACGCATGGCCTTGCGCAATCATATCTTCCGGCGTCTCAGCAGAGGGTTGATCCAGCAAGCGCGCCGCCTCGGGCAGGTTCGGGGTCAGCACCGTTGCGCGGGGCAGCAGGACCTCGCGCAGAGTCTGCACCGCTTCATCGGCCAGCAGCGCATCCCCTGATTTCGCGATCATCACTGGATCCAGAACAATGGGCCCGCCGAATCCCGAAATCGCCCCTGCGACGGCGTGAATGATCTCAGGCGTCGCTAGCATACCGATCTTGATGGCGCGCACGTCCAGATCACCAAGAACTGCATCAATCTGGGCGGTGATCACGCCTAGCGGGATACCATGCACTGCTGTCACGGCCTGCGTATTTTGCGCGGTCACGGCAGTAATGACACTGGCCCCATAAACACCCAGAGCCGACATTGCCTTCAAATCGGCTTGAATTCCGGCTCCGCCGCCGCTGTCCGACCCGGCGATTGTCAACGCAATGGGCGTCATCCGCTTGCTCCATCAGCTTTAGGGCAACGCGGGCGTGGAAAACGTCTGACGTGTTAAGACCGTTCCCTCCGCCGGAATTGCCCGGATCAGGTTCGATGGGTTGATGCAGCTGCACCTCTCAGCCCCTATAGATGGGCACCCCAACGGTTGATGCGGAACATCTCAGGCGCAGCACAAAGAATCAAGGGATTTTTGCGAGGCTCTGCCTCGCGCTCCGGGATATTTCTGGCCAGATGAAGTGCGGATCCCCTGCTTCATCTGGCTCTAAATATCCCGGGGGAGTCGCGGCTTGCCGCGGCGGGGGCAGAGCCCCCAATTAACCCGCTGAACCTTTCATTCCGTCCCAGAACGATTTTACCGACGAAAAGAAGCTTTTTGATTCCGGATGGTTATCCTCACCAAGATCATCAAACTCGCGCAGCAGTTCTTTCTGGCGGCTGGTGAGGTTGACCGGAGTTTCCACCGCCAACTCGATGAACATATCCCCGATACCACCACCGCGCAGGGCGGGCATGCCCTTGCCGCGCAGGCGCATCTGGCGGCCGGATTGGCTGCCTGCGGGGATCTGAACACGGCCGCGGCCGCCATCAATTGTGGGCACTTCGATCGAACCGCCAAGTGCGGCCTTGGCCATGCTGACCGGGACCCGGCAGTAGAGGTTTACGCTGTCGCGTTCGAACAGTTTGTGCTCGGACACTTCCACGAAGATATAGAGATCACCCGGCGGACCGCCGCGCATTCCGGCCTCACCTTCGCCGGCAAGACGGATGCGGGTGCCGGTTTCAACACCTGCGGGGATGTTGACGGAGAGGGCACGCTCTTTTTCGACCCGGCCTGCACCCTGACAGGATTTACAAGGGTTCTTGATGATCTGACCCAGACCGGAACAGGTCGGGCAGGTGCGTTCGACGGTGAAGAATCCCTGTTGGGCGCGGACTTTGCCCATGCCGGAACAGGTCGGACAAGCCGTCGGTTCAACGCCGCCTTCGGCGCCGGTTCCCTCGCAGGAAGAGCAGGCCACCGCAGTTGGCACATTGATGGTTTTCTGCAGGCCCGCATAGGCCTCTTCCAGAGACACACGCAGATTATAGCGCAGGTCCGAACCACGTGCGGCACGGCGTCCGCCACCACCTCCGCGCTGGCCGCCCATGAAGTCGCCGAACAGGTCGTCAAAAACATCCGAGAAAGCGCTGGAGAAATCGCCCTGACCGAATCCGCCACCCGGACGGCCCCCGCCGCCCATACCGTTTTCAAAGGCAGCGTGGCCAAAGCGGTCATAGGCTGCTTTCTTGTCGGCATCGCGCAGGACGTCATAAGCCTCGTTGGCTTCTTTAAACTGTGCCTCAGCGTCCGGGTTGTCCTTGTTGCGATCGGGATGCAGTTCCTTGGCCTTCCGGCGGAAACCCTTTTTGATCTCATCCGCAGAAGCGCCTTTGGACACGCCGAGCACTTCGTAATAGTCGCGTTTGGACATCAGTTCTTCCTTCTGCCTCAACGTAATTGGGCCGGCCCGGCAACCGGACCGGCCCATATTGGCCCGGTTACCCGTTAGTTACGTTTGTCGCCGTCCAGATCTTCGAACTCGGCGTCGACGATGTCATCCTCACCCGGCGCAGCATCGGCAGCGGCAGGCTCATCCTCGGCCTCTTCCGCTTGCGCCTTATAGATGGCTTCGCCCAGCTTCATGGCCGCTTCGGTCACGTTCTGAATGCCTGCCTTGATCTTGTCGGCATTGTCCGATTCCAGCTCATCCTTGAGCGCGGCAACGGCCAGTTCGATTGCTTCGACGGTCGACGGGTCGACCTTGTCGCCATGTTCCTCGATCGATTTCTCGGTCGCGTGAACAAGGCTTTCGGCCTGGTTTTTGGCTTCGACCAGCTCTTTGCGGGCCTTGTCTGCCTCGGCGTTTTCCTCGGCATCCTTGACCATCTTGTCGATATCTTCGTCCGACAGACCGCCCGAGGCCTGAATGGTGATCTTCTGCTCTTTGCCGGTGCCTTTGTCCTTGGCCGAAACCGAGACAATGCCGTTGGCGTCGATGTCGAAGGTCACCTCGATCTGAGGCATGCCGCGCGGTGCGGGCGGGATCTCTTCCAGATTGAACTGACCGAGGATCTTGTTGTCCGCAGCCATTTCGCGCTCACCCTGGAAACAGCGGATGGTCACGGCGTTCTGGTTGTCCTCGGCGGTCGAGAAGACCTGAGACTTCTTGGTCGGGATCGTGGTGTTGCGGTCGATCAGACGGGTGAACACGCCACCCAGCGTCTCGATGCCCAGCGACAGCGGGGTCACGTCCAGCAGAACCACATCCTTAACGTCGCCCTGCAGAACACCAGCCTGAATGGCGGCGCCCATGGCAACGACTTCGTCCGGGTTCACACCCTTGTGCGGCTCTTTACCGAAGAACTTGGTGACCTCTTCGATCACTTTCGGCATCCGGGTCATACCACCGACCAGAACAACCTCATCCACGTCGCCAGCCGACAGACCGGCGTCTTTCAAAGCCGCCTGACAGGGCTTCATCGACTTCTTGATCAGGTCGCCAACCAGCGATTCCAGCTTGGCACGGGTCAGTTTCATGACCATGTGCAGCGGCTGACCGTTCGAACCCATCGAGATGAACGGCTGGTTGATTTCGGTCTGCGAGGTCGAGGACAGTTCGATCTTGGCTTTCTCAGCGGCTTCTTTCAGACGCTGCAGGGCCATCTTGTCTTGCGACAGGTCAACACCGTGTTCCTTTTTGAACTCATCCGCCAGGTAGTTGACGATGCGCATGTCAAAGTCTTCACCACCCAGGAAGGTGTCGCCGTTGGTCGATTTGACCTCGAACAACCCGTCGTCGATTTCCAGAATGGTCACGTCGAAGGTACCGCCACCAAGGTCATAGACCGCGATGGTTTGGGTTTCTTCCTTGTCCAGACCATAGGCCAGAGCAGCCGCTGTCGGTTCGTTGATGATCCGCAGCACTTCCAGACCGGCGATTTTACCGGCGTCTTTGGTGGCCTGACGCTGAGCGTCGTTGAAATATGCCGGAACGGTGATAACCGCCTGCGTGACTTCCTCACCCAAATAGCTCTCGGCGGTTTCCTTCATCTTGCCCAGAGTGAAGGCCGAGATCTGGCTTGGGGAGTATTTTTCACCGCGGGCTTCCACCCACGCGTCGCCATTGCCGCCATCAACGATGGCATACGGCACCATTTTCTTGTCTTTTTCGACTTCGGCATCATCCACACGACGACCGATCAGACGCTTGACGCCAAAGATCGTGTTGTCGGGGTTGGTGACCGCCTGACGTTTTGCAGGTTGACCGACCAGTCGCTCATCTTCGGTGAAGGCAACGATCGAGGGCGTGGTCCGCGCCCCTTCGGCGTTTTCGATGACCTTCGGCTGCGAGCCGTCCATGATGGCCACACACGAGTTGGTGGTCCCGAGGTCAATCCCGATTACTTTTCCCATAGTTTAATCCCTTTCAACTTAAGGCGATGTCCCGAGGGTCGGACCCGTTGCGGCATCCTGCCCCCGATTGAGGTGCGCGACAGCACTACACCATCGCGCGTCGAGGCGTATATAAGGGCGCAATCTGGGGCCTGCAAGCGTTCAGAAACGCAGGTTTTCGGGATTCTGTGGCCTTTTTTGGCAAGGTTTTGGCAAGGTTTGGGGATTCTTGAATGGCGCGACTGGTTTTGCGGGGATTTGACATCCGCAAGGGCTATTTGGATGCGGCGGCTCAGGCGGACTTGGTTGATCTGCTGCGGCCGATTCTGAAAGCCGCACCGCTTTATCGGCCCATCACGCCATCAGGCAAGGAAATGTCGGTTCGCATGACCTCGGCCGGGTCGTTGGGCTGGGTCACGGACCGAGCGGGGTATCGGTATCAGGACACCCATCCAAAAGGCATGACATGGCCCGCAATTCCCGACGAGATCCTGACGATCTGGCAGGACCTGACGGGCGCGGATCGTCAGCCCGATTGCTGCCTGATCAACTACTACGGCGAAGGCACGAAAATGGGCCTGCATCAGGATAAGGACGAGGCTGATTTCTCGTGGCCGGTCCTGTCGATCTCGTTGGGTGATGACGCGCTGTTCCGCATCGGCAACACCACCCGCGGCGGCAAGACCGAGTCGGTCTGGCTGAGTTCTGGCGATGTGGTGATCATGGGTGGCCCCGCGCGGCTGGCGTATCACGGGGTGGATCGCATCCGGTTCGGCTCGTCACGACTGCTGCCCAAGGGCGGGCGGATCAATCTGACGCTGCGGGTCGCCACCTAGCGACGCGCATCCCAGCTTTTTGAGACCTGTTTGCGCGTGTAGAACTCAGCCAGCAAGCCGATCATGGTCAAAACGATGCCGACCCAAAGCGCATATTCCCAGTTGGTGTTGCGCGGGAAATAGTTGCGGAACACAAAGCCCCGGCACTGGTCGATGATGTGAAATAGCGGGTTCCACGCGAACATGGTCAACATAAAGCCACCCAGCGCGTTCGCAACAAACATCTTCCCCGAAAACACCATGTTCATGCGCCGATAGATTGTGCTGAGAATGCCAGTCGTCCTTGGAAACCAAGGCTTGAGGGACAGAAAAACCAACCCCACCGCGCATCCCGTAAACCATGCCAAAACCAGCATCGCAAAAGCCCCGCCGGGCTCTTGAATCTCAAGCGGAGAAACGGTGACGCTGTAAACAAACAGGATCACCAAAATGGATACCAGCTGCGTGTAGAATGTCCCGAAAGCCGCCGCCGCCAGCATCACCATCATGGTCATCGGCGAATGCAGGGTCATCGGGTTATTGCCGTCTCCGACACCAAAAATGGACCCGACGGATTTGATATGCGTTATGAATAGGAACACGCCTGAAAGCAGGTATAAAATGAACTCTCCACGGATCTTGGCGACCCGCGCGCCCATGAAGGAGAGAATGAAGTAAAACGCGGTTACGACCACAACGACTTGCAAAATGTTGACGACAATCGCGAGAACCGCATTGGAATGCTGGTTACGGATGTTGCGCACCACCGCATGAAAAATCAGCTCGGCCGAGGTAAAGGCCCCGCCCAGCAAGGACTGATTTCGTTGGTACTTGAACACTCGATCGCTCTTTTCTGCTGCCTTACCTGCGACTGTGGCACGAAATTCTTGCTGTTCCGTATCCGCCGCATCATAAGTCCGGCAGCAATTCGGATCAATAAACACGCGAACGGAGCTTTCTTGTGACCTACGACGCCCTTATTCCCGTCATCCGGCGGCTGGCCCTGCAGGCCGGGGACAAGATCATGCAGATCTATGCGGCGGATGATTTCGACGTCAAAGTCAAATCTGATTCCAGCCCCGTGACCGAGGCGGATGAGGCAGCAGACGCTCTGATCTCAGCCGGGCTGCGCGACGCCTTCCCCGATATCCTGCTGGTGACCGAGGAACAGGCGGCCTCGCATACGGAAAAAGGCGATACGTTTCTGATCGTCGATCCTCTGGACGGCACCAAGGAATTCATCAACCGGCGCGGTGATTTCACGGTGAACATAGCGTTGGTCGAGAACGGCGTACCGACGCGCGGTGTTGTGTACGCACCTGCGCGTGGCCGCATGTTCTACACTCAGGCAGACGGGCAGACGGTTGAGGAAACCGGCGCGCTGGACAAGGATCAGCCGGGTGCGGTCACGCCGATTTCAGTCTCTAACCCTGACAATTCGGCGTTGATGATCGTCGCCTCGAAATCGCACCGCGATCAGGCGACCGAGGATTACATCAACAAGTATCAGGTGCGCGACAGCAAAAGCGCCGGGTCGTCTCTGAAGTTCTGTCTGGTGGCGACCGGTGAGGCCGACCTTTACCCCCGTGTGGGCCGCACGATGGAGTGGGATACCGCCGCCGGCCACGCCGTATTGGCCGGTGCAGGCGGCAAAGTGGTGCGTTTTGACGACCATACGCCGCTGACCTACGGCAAAGACGGCTATGCCAATCCGTTTTTCATCGCCTATGCTCCGGGCGTAGAGTTGAAGGAAGCCTGATGTCCGTATTGATCGCCATCCCCGCCCGCTACGCGTCGACCCGGTATCCCGGCAAGCCCTTGGTGCCGCTGACAGGAGCCAACGGCACCAGCATGACGCTGATCGAACGGTCGTGGCGCGCGGCGATTTCCGTCTCGGGCGTGGACCGGGTGGTTGTAGCCACCGATGATGATCGCATTCGTGAGGTCTCGGAAGGGTTCGGGGCCGAGGTGGTGATGACCTCGGACACCTGCCGCAACGGCACCGAACGCTGCGCCGAGGCGCATGCGGCGTTGGGCGGTGAATATGACATCGTGGTCAACCTGCAGGGCGATGCGCCGCTGACGCCGCATTGGTTCGTCGAAGACCTGATCAACGGTTTGCGTGCCGCGCCCGACGCTGGCGTGGCTACGCCGGTCCTGCGCTGCGATGGCGATGCGCTGAACGGATTGCTGAACGACCGCAAACATGGGCGCGTCGGTGGCACAACAGCCGTTTTCGGGAACGATCACAGCGCGCTTTATTTCTCGAAAGAGGTGATCCCGTACACTGCCGAGACCTATGCCAGCACCGATCCGACCCCGGTGTTCCACCATGTCGGCGTCTATGCCTATCGCCCCGATGCGCTGGCGGCCTATCCCGGCTGGGACGGCGGACCGCTTGAAACGCTGGAAGGGCTGGAACAGCTGCGGTTCATGGAAAACGGCCGCAAGGTTCTGTGCGTCGAGGTCGAAGCCAAAGGGCGCCAGTTCTGGGAGCTGAACAACCCGCAGGACGTCGCCAAGATCGAAGAGATGATGGCCGCGATGGGGCTGGAATGAGCGGCCACACGGGTAAGCGGCGGGCGTGAGTGCGCAGGCTCTGAGCCTCGGTTGGTTGCAACGCTACAGGCTGCGCCTCAAGCGTAGGCGTCTGCTGTGGCGGTCTTTTCGCAGCCGACATCAACTGACCGCGCTGTCGGATCGCACCCCGCGGATCAGGCCGGGCGACATTCTGGCCTTCACCACCCTGCGCAATGAAATCAACCGGCTGCCGTGGTTCTTCCGCCATTACCGCGCGCTGGGCGTCGATCACTTTCTGATGGTGGACAATGGCAGCGACGACGGGTCCGTGCCGTATCTGCTGGACCAGTCGGACGTGTCCCTGTGGCAGACCGATGCCAGCTATCGCGCAGCGCGGTTCGGGCTGGACTGGCTCACATGGCTGCAGATGCGATATGGCCACGGGCATTGGACGCTGATGGTGGACGCCGATGAACTGCTGATCTACGCCCATCACGACACGCATACCCTGCGCGATCTGACCAAATGGCTGGACGCACGAGGACAAGAGGTGTTTGGCGCATTGATGCTGGACCTCTACCCCAAGGGCCCTTTGGGCGCGCAACACTACGACCCCCAAACCGATCCGACCGAAACCCTGACCGGCTTCGACCCCGCCCCGTATCGCGCCCAGCGCCAAAGCCCGATGGGCAATCTTTGGGTGCAGGGCGGGGTGCGCGAACGGGCGTTCTTTGCCGATCAGCCACAAAAATCCCCAACGCTGAACAAAATCTCGCTGGTGCGTTGGTCGCGACGTTATGCGTACGTCAATTCGTGCCATTCCGCCCTGCCGCCAAGGCTGAACTACGGCTACGACGGGCCACAGGGTCAGGCCCCCTCGGGCGTTCTGCTACACACCAAGTTCCTGCCCGAGATCATCCAAAAATCCCGATCCGAGAAACTGCGGCGGCAGCATTTCCACGACCCCGATCAGTTCGGCCTTTACTATGACGGCATTATCAACGGCCCTGATCTGTGGATCGCGCAATCGGCACAACTGCAGGGATGGCGGCAGCTACAGGACCTGGGCTTGATGAACGCGGGCGGTTTCCCAGCCACAGAGGGGAGGTAAACCGGATTTAAACCCGTTGCCTGACAAGGTGCGAAAATGTCATAAAACGGTAATAGTCCGGCACCACTCAGGCCACAGGCGGCCCCGGGCAGACGCGCATATCAAAAAGGTTGGGCAGCCGCGTGAGCCTTTTGGATTCCTATCGCATGAGATTACGGCGCAAGCGCCGCCTTTTGCGATGCCTGCGCAAACGGCGCGAGCTCCGGGCCGTCCACAACCAAACCGCGCAAATCCGCCCTGATGACGTTCTGTTGATGAGCGTCGTGCGGAACGAGAAAATTCGCCTGCCCTATTTTCTGGACTACTACCGTAAGCTTGGAGTGAGTCATTTCCTGTTCGTTGACAACAACAGCGATGATGGCACGTCAGAGTTTCTGCATGACCAACCGGATGTGTCGCTCTGGTGGACAGACGCCAGTTACAAAGGGTCAACCTATGGCGTCGATTGGTCGAACTACCTGCTGCGCACCTACGGGCATGGTCATTGGGTCCTGACGGTCGATCCGGATGAATTCCTGATCTATCCATTCTGCGACACGCGCCCGATCGGCGCATTGACTGACTGGCTGGACGATACCGGCGTGCGCAGTTTCGGCACCATGCTGATCGACATGTATCCCGAAGGCGTGATCGAAGATGCGCCCTATCAAGAAGGGCAAAACCCGTTCGAGCTGGCACCCTGGTTTGACTCGGGGAACTACATGATCACCCGCAACCCGACCTATGGGAACCTCTGGATACAAGGCGGAGCACGAGCGCGGGTGTTTTTTCAGGATGCCCCCAAAAAAGCACCGGCGTTAAACAAGATCCCGCTGGTGAAATGGCATCGCCGCTATGCCTATGTCAGTTCGACCCACGCGCTGCTGCCGCGCGGGCTGAACCAGGTCTATGAGGAGAAAGGCGGAGAGAAAACCAGTGGCGCGCTGCTGCATGCGAAGCTGATCAACACGCTCGGCGACAAGGCGCGTGAAGAGGTGCGGCGCGGCCAACACTATCGCGGCTCTGGCGAATACAAGGCCTATGCCGCGCAACTGGAGGACCAGCCGGTATTCTGGAACACGTGGTCGGAAAAATACATCAACTGGCGCCAGCTTGAGATTTTGGGCCTGATGTCAAAGGGAAACTGGGCATGAGCAGCCTGGGCATCGTTATGCTGGTCCACACGGCGCTGGATCGGGTTGAACAGGTTGTCCGGCACTGGACGGCCTCGGGTTGCCCTGTCGTTATCCACGTGGATCGCAAAGTCGGCGCAGAAGCCTACTCGGATCTTGTCGCGGCCTGCGCAGGAAACCCGTTGATCCTGTTCTCGGATCGCCACATCTGTGAGTGGGGCAGTTGGGGGATCGTTGCGGCCTCGCAATCTGCCGCCGCACTCATGCTTGAGCGGTTCCCGGAGGTACGTCATGTCTACCTGTCGTCAGGCGCCTGTTTGCCGTTGCGCCCAGTGGCAGAGCTGATCGACTATCTGTACGACCGACCGCGTGTGGATTTCATCGAAAGCGCCACGACACGCGATGTGAACTGGACGATGGGTGGTCTGGATCTTGAGAGATTTACACTGCGCTTTCCCTTTTCGTGGCGCACACAACGCAGATTGTTTGATGCATATGTGCGCCTGCAGCGTTCGCTGGGCCTGCGCCGGACCATACCCGACGGGCTGGTACCGCATATGGGCAGCCAATGGTGGTGCCTGACCCGCCAGACCCTTTCGGCGATCCTGCAGGATCCGAAACGCAACGAGTACGACCGCTATTTCCGGCGCGTCTGGATACCTGACGAAAGCTATTTTCAGACGCTGGCACGGCTTTATTCTACGCATATCGAAAGCCGGTCACTGACCTTGTCCAAGTTCGACTATCAGGGTCGGCCGCATATGTTCTATGACGATCATCTGCAGTTGCTGCGCCGGTCCGACTGCTTTGTGGCCCGCAAGGTCTGGCCCAAGGCAAACCGATTGTATCAGACTTTTCTGACCGATCAGAGCAGCGCCATGGCCCCGGCCGAACCCAATCCGGGCAAGATCGATCGGCTGTTCTCGAAGGCGGTCGAGCGTCGGGTGCGCGGCCGTGACGGGCTTTATATGCAAAGCAGGTTCCCCCGTAACAGCACAGGGTTGAACCTGACCGCGTTCCCTTATTCGGTGTTTCAGGGCTTCACCGAGGTATTCGAAGATTTCGAGTCCTGGCTGGCCGAGACCACAGGCGCGCGGGTACATGGCCGCCTGTTCCACCCCGGTCATGCGCAGTTCGCAAACCAAGAGGCCATGATCAACGGCAGCCTCAGCGATTGCGCAAACCTGCGCGACTATAATCCGCAGGCGTTTTTGTCGAACCTGATCTGGAACACGCGGGGCGAGCGGCAGTGCTTCCAGCTCTGCCCCTCTGACACGCAAAAGATCAACGATTTCCTTGTGCGCGATAAGAACGCGCAGATTTCGATTGTCACCGGTGCGTGGGCATTGCCGCTGTTTCGCTCCAACATGAACTTCGCCGATATCAGGTCCGAGGCCGCGCGCTTGCAACAGGTGGAAACCAAACAACTTAAACTGCTGGATACGGCCCGCGCCAAAGCGCGTATTCGAATCTGGACCATGGCAGAGTTTGTTGAATCGCCGATGGATCCGCTGCAAACCATTCTGGAAACCATGGGCGCGCCGCAACCCATTCACCTGACCGAGGCCCCGACGATGGTTGATCTGACCGGGTTCGGCAAATTCTTGCAAAACCTTAAGAATCAGGGAATGCACCCTTATCTGATGGGGGATTTCCCGGTCGATGATGTATTTGGAAACCAGCCCAAAGCCTTCAAGAAACCTTATCTGGTGCAGTAACCCGGAATGACTCGCGCCTTCGACACTTTCATCGTGCTGGCCGATATGCGCACCGGCTCGAACCTGCTGGAACAGCATTTGAACGCATTCGACGGGATCACCTGTCACGGTGAGGCTTTCAATCCGTACTTTGTCGGCCTGCCGAAGCTGGATCATTTGCTGGGCTTTACCCTGGAAGATCGCGACGCGAACCCGAACGGCCTGATCGACGCAATCCGCAATGCGCCGGGATCAATCAATGGGTTTCGCTTTTTCAGCGACCATGACCCGCGCGGGCTTGAGACGACGCTGGATGACCCGCGCTGTGCCAAGATCATCCTGACGCGCAATGCGCTGGACAGCTACCTGTCATGGAAAATCGCCCGCGCGACAAAACAGTGGAAGCTGGTGAATATCAAGCAAAGGCGCGATGCTCAGGTGACCTTCGAAGCCGATGAATTCGCCCAACAGCTGGAACAAAGGCAGGCCTTCCAGCAAACCGTTTTGAATCATCTTCAGAAAACCGGTCAGACGCCCTTTTATATCGATTACGAGGACCTCAATGATCTTGAGGTTCTCAACGGCCTCGTCGCCTGGCTGGGGGTCGACACCCGGCGCGACACGCTTGACGAACATCTGAGACGTCAAAACCCTGCACCTGCCCTGTCCAAAGTGACCAACCCAGAGGAAATGACACAGGCGCTGGCGCATCAGGATCGCTTTAACCTGCACCACATCCCAAATTTTGAGCCGCGCCGTGGGCCTGCCGTCTCGCGGTATGTGGCGGCGGCGCAAACGCCTTTGCTGTATCTGCCGGTGCGTGGCGGGCCCGAGGCTAAGGTGACACAGTGGATGGCAGATCTGGATGGTGTAGCGGTCGAGGATCTGCTGACCGGACGCAACCAAAAGCAAATCCGCGCCTGGATGCAGAACCACCCCGGTCATCGTAAATTCACCATTCTGCGACACCCGCTGGCACGCGCGCACGAGGTTTTCTGTGCCCGCATCCTGGGCACCCGGCCCGGAACCTATCGGAAAATCCGCAACATGATGCGCCGAAGGTATGAACTGCCGATCCCTGAAACACTTGATCCCGACACCTACACCCTGGACCAGCATCGCACAGCGTTCGCCGCCTTTCTGGTGCTGCTGCAACGAATACTGGCCGGTCAAACTGTCGTGCGTGTCGATGGCGAATGGTGCGGTCAGGCACAAACGCTTGAGGGCATGGCCAGCTTTGCCATGCCAGATCTGATCTTGCGCGAAGACGAGATGTCAGAGGCGCTGCCAGTGATCGCGGCCAAACTGGGCCATCCGAACCCGCCCGCGCCAAAACACGCGCAGGCTGAGACGCCTTTTTCACTGGAACAGATCTACGACGCAGAACTGGAAACGCTGGCGGCCGAGGCCTACCAGCGTGACTATGTGATGTTCGGTTTCAAAAACTGGGCGCCGCTGTGATCAGGGGCGCAAGGTGATAACCGTACCTTCATTCACCATCGCATAAATCTCTTCGATCTCTTCGTTAGAGACCGCGATGCAGCCTGCCGTCCAATCCGGCGTTTTTCTGGCGCGTCGCAATTCCGACCGCAGATTTGGCTGGCCGTGGATAAAGATATCGCCGCCCGGATCCACCCCTGCAGCCTCGGCCTGCGCCCGATCGGCTGAATTCGGATACGAGATTCCCAACGACAGGTGATACCGGCTGCGGGGATTGCGGCGGTCGATGAGATAAGTGCCCTCTGGCGTGCGCCCATCGCCCTTCTTGGTCTTGGTGCCGGTTGGCGCAAACCCCAGATCGACTTCATATTCTTTCAGAATCTGCTCGTTGTGCAGAAGATAAAGCTTGCGCGCACCCTTATTGATGACCAACGAAGTCACCTCGGGCCCGTCATATGCCAGAAATCTTGGGCTGGCTGAGGCGCATGCCGAAAGGCTCAGCGTTGCCATCGCCCCCAGTCCAAATACTCGACGATCCATGAGTTTCACTGCCTACTGCTCTTTTTTTTGCAATTATTACGTCAAAACTGCGGGTAACAGAAATCACTTTTTGCTGTGCGCCTGGTCGCTCAGGCGGCGTTCGATGGATTCCAGCCGCTCAAGCACCTCGTCGCGATAGGCGTCGGTCTTAACCTCATCCTCGGCGTGATGCGCATCCTGCATCGAGTTCACGATCAGACCGACCAGAAGGTTCACGACCGCGAAGGTGGTCACCATGATGAACGGGACAAAGAACAGCCAAGCATAGGGATAAACCTCCATCACGGGACGGACGATGCCCATGGACCAGCTTTCCAGCGTCATGATCTGAAACAGCGTATAGGCCGACAGGCCCAGATCACCGAACCAGTCGGGAAAACTGCTCGAGAACAGCTTGGTAGAGATCACCGCCCCGATATAGAACAAGATCGCCATCAAAAGGAACACGCTGGCCATGCCGGGCAGGGCTGAAATGAAACCCTCGACCACGCGCCGCAGGCGGGGCGCGACCGAGATGACACGCAGAACCCGCAGGATTCGCAGCGCGCGCAGTACCGAAAGCGCCCCGGCACTGGGCACAAGCGCGATGCCCACGATGATGAAATCAAAGATGTTCCAGCCGCTGGTAAAGAACCTGCGCCCCGTCGCGATCAGCTTCATGGCGATCTCGGCCACGAAAATAGCAAGACACAGCTTGTCGAGCGTGACGATCAGAGGCCCAGCAATCTCCATCAGCGTGGGCGACGTCTCCATCCCCAGCAGCACCGCATTGAAAAGGATCACACCGGTGATGAATTTCCCGAAAGCCGGGGCTTCGATGATAGGCAGCAGGCGTTGGGCAATCCCCATGCGAGTGGTCCTTGTCTCAGATTTATGGGTTCAGAGTGAACCGGGCGGCAAGTTCGGTGTGTGACGACCATCGAAATTGGTCAACCACCTGTACCCATTCAAGGGTGTATCCGGCGTTAACCAGCGTCTTTGCGTCGCGGGCAAAGGTGACGGGGTTGCACGAAACATAGGCGATCACCGGGCGCTGCGCCCGTGCCAGTTCGGTCACTTGCGCCTCGGCCCCCGCGCGCGGCGGATCAAGCACAATCGCGTCGAATTTCTTGAGCTCATCTGGCATGAGGGGCCTGCGGAACAGGTCGCGTGTCTCAGTCGTGACGTGTTTGAGACCTTGGGTCTTGCGCCAGCCTTGATCCAGCGCCTTCGTCATCTCTGCCTCACCTTCGACGGCATGAACCTCGGCCGTGCGCGCAAGGGGTAAAGAGAAGGTGCCGCAGCCCGCAAACAGATCTGCAACCCGCTTGGCCCCCCGTGTAGCCTCGGATACTGCCTGTGTTAGAGCCTGTTCCCCGTCCTTGGTGGCTTGCAAGAAAGCGCCCGGCGGTGGGACGACATCAGCGGCACCAAAGCGCTGTGTGGGTGCGGTGCGCATGGCAATGACCTCACCCTCCCAGCTGAGGCGCGCAAGGCCGTGATGCTCGGTCGCTTGCGCCAGCGCCAGCTCTAGTGGTCCATCCAACGGCTTGCCGCCTTTCACCGCCACGTCCAGACCGCCCTCGGACAGGGTCAGTGTGACGGCCAGCACGGCTTTGCGGCTGCCACCCAGAACGGCCATCGCTTCGGCGACCGGAATGGCCGCGATCAACTCAGCGTGCAGCAAGTGACAGTCGGGAATCTCGGTGATCGTGTCCGAGGCGCGACCGTGAAAACCCGCCAACGTCCCCTTTTTGGTGCGGCGCACGGCGATGGTCGCACGGCGGCGTGTGCGTTCGGGTGAGGTAATAATGGGCCGCATCGGGGCATCGAGCCCCTGCGCGGCCAGCGCTTTGCGCACCACCTCAATCTTCCAGCCTGCCACAAAATCATCCGCCGCGTGCTGCAACTGACACCCGCCGCAGGACTTGTAGTGGCGACAGGGCGGCTTCACCCGCTGGTCCGAGGGTGCCTCGACCCGGATATCGCTTAGAACCTGGCCTTGTAACGCGCCACTGACGACTTCACCCGGCAAGGTTCTGGGGGCATAGATCGGCCCATCCGCTATCCCGTCACCCTGATGACCAAGGCGGGTTATGGTGTATTGCTGTGTCATGCGCGCGTGATAACCGGGCTTTGGGCGCGACAAAACCCCTTATTCTGCAGCCTCAGCCTGAATGAACCCGCCCGATTGGCGGTGCCAGAACCGGGCGTAAAGCCCGCCGCGCTCGAGCAACGCCTCGTGCGTGCCGCTTTCGACAATATGGCCGTGATCCAGAACAATGATCCGGTCCATCTCGCTCAGCGTCGACAGGCGGTGCGCAATGGCCAGAACAGTCTTGCCCTGCATCACTCGATGCAACGCGGCCTGAATCGACGCCTCGACCTCGGAATCCAGCGCCGACGTGGCCTCATCCAACACCAAAATCGGCGCATCCTTCAGAATGGCGCGGGCCAGAGCGATCCTCTGCCGCTGCCCACCACTCAGTTTAACCCCGCGTTCGCCCAGATGTGCGTCATATCCCTTGCGCCCCTGCGCGTCTTCAAGGCCAAGGATGAAGTCATGCGCTTCGGCCTTGGTTGCGGCGTCGATCATTTCGGCCTCAGTGGCGCCCGGGCGGCCATAAAGAATGTTCTCACGCGCGGAACGGTTGAACATCGCGGTTTCCTGCGTGACCATCCCGATCTGACGGCGCAGGCTGTCTTGCGTTACTTCAGACACATCCTGACCATCGATACGAATGGCACCTTTTTCCCCGTCATAGAGCCTGAGTAAAAGCGAAACCAAGGTGGATTTACCGGCCCCGGACGCACCGACAATGCCCAACTTCTCGCCCGGCGCGGCGGTGAAATGAAGATCGGACACCCCGCCGATATCGCGACCATAGGCGAAACTTACATGATCAAACGCAATCTCACCTTCCGTGACATCCAGATCGGGCGCATTTGGCACATCTTCGACCCGGTCACGCTTGGTCAGCGTATGCATACCGTTCTCGATCTCGCCGACATTGGCATAAAGCCCCATCAGCGTGAAGCTGACCCAGCCTGTCATTTGCGAGATGCGAACAGAAACGGCCCCCGCCGCGACGATGTCCCCGGTGGTTGCAGTGCCAGCCTGCCATAGCCACAGCGTGGCCCCGATCAGCATCACCGGCAATACGCCTGCCAAGGTCATCAGGATCAGCCGGAAGCTGGCGGACAGCCGACCAAAGTCCAACGACCGCTCGCGCAGGTCAATCATCGAGTTGCGCGCCGCTTCATCCTCGTGCCTGGCATGGGCAAACAGCTTGACCGTCTTGATATTCGTGATCGTATCCACAATCTGCCCGGACACCATCGCCCGCGCGCCCGCCCGAGCGCCCGAGCGTTTGCGGATACGCGGCAGATACCAGCGCACCAGCAGGAAGTAGACGGTCAACCACAACACAAAGGGCAACATAACCAGCGGATGAATAGACCCTAACAAAAGCAAAGAACCCACCAGCGAGGCCAACGCAAATACAATCGCACTGATCGTTTCCGAGACCACCGAGGTCAGCGCCGTTGCGGTCTGGACCTGCTTCTGCGCAATCCGGCCTGCAAAGTCATCATCGAAATAAGTGACCGACTGGCCCAGCGTCCAATGGTTCAGTTTGGCCAGAACCAGCGGCGGTATATTGGGCATCACAACGTAATTGTTCGAAAATGCCGACAGGCCAAAGAAGACGGGGCGCAGTAGCATGAAAAACGCCACTGCCCCCAAGATCATCCACAGATTGCCACCGGTTAGAAAGGCGTCAGGCCCGCCGGTTGTTGCTACATCGATGACGCGGCCCAGAATCCACGCCGTCCCAGCCTCCATCGCGCCTGCGGTCGCCGAGAACAGGGCGGCGACAAACAACATCGGCCACGCCCCAGACAATGCCCAACGGATAAACGCCCCCAGCGTTTGCGGCGGGGGCGTCCTAGTGGCGTTGAACGGTTGTATGAGATCCGCGATCCTCATTCAGCGGCCTCCGGGTTCAGGAAGCCGCCAGATTGCCGCGCCCAGAACTGGGCGTAAAGCCCGCCCTGCGCCAACAGGTCGGCATGCGCGCCCTCTTCCACGATGCGGCCGCCATCCATGACCAGAATACGGTCCATCTGCGCGATGGTGCTAAGCCGGTGGGCAATGGCGATCACGGTTTTCCCCTGCATCATACCGTAGAGCGTTTCCTGTATCGAAGCTTCGACCTCGGAATCTAGCGCGGATGTCGCCTCGTCCAACAGCAAAATCGGCGCGTCTTTCAGGATCACACGCGCTAGCGTCACACGCTGACGCTGACCGCCGGACAGCTTCACACCACGTTCGCCCACATGAGCATCATAACCAGTGCGCCCCTCTGGGTCTTGCAAATCAAGTATGAACTCATGCGCTTCGGCCTGTTTGGCAGCGGCGATCATCTGGTCCTCGGATGCATCAGGGCGGCCGTACAGAATGTTTGCACGGACCGATCGATGCAGCAGCGCACTATCCTGCTGGACCATCCCGATATGGCTGCGCAGACTGTCCTGCGTGACCTTCGAGATGTCCTGGCCATCGATCAGAATCGCGCCCTGTTCGACGTCGTAGAACCGCAGAAGCAGCTTTACCAGGGTCGATTTTCCCGCACCGGACCGCCCGATCAGGCCGATCTTTTCGCCGGGCTGAATCGTCAGACTGACATGATCCAGCCCGCCGGTCTCGCGCCCATAGTGGTGCGACAGGTCGCGGATTTCGATTTGACCGCTGCCCAGCTGCAAGGCTTTTGCATCGGGTTCATCCAGAAGATCGATGGGTTGCGCAATGGTTTGCATGCCCTCGGCAACGATGCCCAGTTCCCGAAAAAAGCTGGTCAGCGCCCACATGATCCAACCGGTCATGGCGTTCAGCCGCAGCGTCAGTGCAGTGGCTGCAGCCACCACCCCAACCGAGGCGCTGCCCTGCGCCCACAGCAGGATGGACCAACCGACGACGCCCACAATCAGGACCCCGTTCAATGCAACAAGCGCTGCGTCCATGATGGTGAAAATCCGCATCTCGATCTGGAACGTGCGGCGGGTCTCTGCAATCGCTTCACGCGCATAGTCCAGTTCTTGCGTGTCATGGGCGAACATCTTGATCGAGTGGATGTTGGTATAGCTATCCACCACCCGCCCTGTCACGGTCGAGCGTGCATCCGACGCAGCCTGTGACGCCGGACCAACCCGTTTGACGGTCCAGCGCACGAGCGCACCGTAAAAGACCAGCCAGATCAGCAATGGCAGCAACAGACGCGGATCAGCCGCCATCAGCAATATGGCCGCACCGATCATGTAGGCGATCGAGAACGAGATCGCGTCAAAAACCTGAAACACCACTTCACCTGCAGCGGGCGGCGTTTGCACGACCCGGTTGGCGATGCGCCCTGCAAAGTCGTTCTCGAACCAGCCTACCGACTGACGCAGGACATGCTTATGGGCCCGCCAGCGGATCAGCGTACCAAAGTTCGGCAGAATCGTGTTGTTCAACAGCAAGACATCGACCAGCTGCAGGATCGGACGAATGAACAGGATCAGCGCAGCAACCACAATCAACTCGGTCCCGTGCGTCTGCCAGAACTCAGCCGGTGAGCTGCCCAACAGATCGACAACGCGGCCCATATAGAAGATCAGCCCGACCTCGACCGCCGCGACGATCACGGACATCAATGCCGCCAGCACAAAGACACGTTTGAAGGGCTGCGAATAGCCCAGCATAAAAGGCCAGAGCCGCGTGGGCGGTCTGTCCACCTGTTCATAGGCAACAAAAGGATCAATGAGGTTTTCGAAATAGCGAAACATGGAGAGTGCTCCGATTGAGCAAATAGCAGGTCATGCGAAGAAAGATGGCGCCAGAACACCACCCCTACGGGTCTAAGTGTTCCGGGCTTTAGCCGAACCAGATCCCGTAATACATTCGCATTCCTCCCTCCATATGAGTCCTGCGCACCCTGCCAAATCAAATCGGGTTTGTCATCCCCTTTTGAGACTTCGCTTTAGTCCGCCAGCAAGTCTTCGCGATTGAGCGTAAAGCCCGAAGCGATCCAGCGCGCCTCAAGCTCGGCCAGTTTTGCGCCCAGCGCGGGACCCGAGAAGGCGGGGATCAGATCAGCAGCCTTGATCGGAAAACTGGCCGCAGCCCCTTGTTCCAGAGCGGCGGCAAGGTCGTTTGACCATGGCTGTTCCAGAAACGCACACCGCAGCAGTGTTTCGTGCAAGCCGCCTTCGGACCCATAGCGATAGCCGAGTTCCGCGACACTGGTGGTTGCCATGGCCTCGTCCCGCATTCGGGTCAGGCGCTGCAGCTGCGCGCGGCTCAGGCGCAGGGTTGTCGCGGCCTCCGGCGGCGCGATCGCGGCCAGACGACGAATCGCCTCGGGTGCGGCGTGGGCATCCTGTTCCAGCTGGATCAGAACGGCCAGCGCCCGGTCATCTGCGCCTGGTAGCAGCCGCGCCAGCACCCCGGTGCTGCGCATGGCGGCAACCGAGGGTGCGGGGTCGGGCGCGGCCAGCAGTTTCAACATCTCAGACCCGACACGTTCGCGGGAAAGTGTCTCTAAACCGTCCAAATTTGCGGAAATTGCAGCCAATGCATCAGGGTCGAACCCGCCCTCGGCATCGCCGTACCACGCGTGAAACCGGAAATAGCGCAGCGACCGCAGATAGTCCTCGCGGATACGATCCTGAGCCTCGCCGATAAACCGCACCCGCCGCGCCTGCAGGTCTGGCAAACCGTCCAGCGGGTCGAGGATCGTGCCATCGGGACGGGAATAAAGCGCGTTCATGGTGAAGTCGCGGCGCGCGGCGTCCTCTTCCACCCTATCCGAGAAGGCCACGACCGCGCGGCGACCATCGGTTTCGACATCGCGGCGAAAGGTGGTGACCTCGTGCGGGATGCCACCACTGACGACCGTAATCGTGCCATGATCGATCCCCGTGGGGATCGGTTTCAACCCGACCTGCTGCGCCAACTCCATCACCCGTTCGGGCCGCGCATCGGTGGCAATGTCGATATCCGAGACCGGCGCCCCCAACAGCGCGTTGCGCACGCAGCCCCCCACAAACAACGCCCGCGCGCCGCCTTTGGTCAATGCGGCACACACCGCCTGCGTTGCGGGGTCAGAAATCCAGTCTTCGGTGATCTGCATCATTCGCTCATCCGTGCTGCCAACCCGCGCAGCATCCGCGCCGTCGCGCCCCAGATGTAATAGGGACCATAGGGCACAGCATAGTAATACCGTCTTTGGCCGCGCCAACGACGCGACTCGACGACATAATTCTCGGGGTTGAGCACATGCGCAAGCGGGACCGAAAAAACCTCGTCCACCTCGCCGGGTTCAGGGACGGTGTCAAAGCCGGTTTCCAGCACCGCGACCACAGGCGTGACCGAGAACGACGTGACCGTTTCATGGGTCGGCAGGTGACCCAGAATGCGCGGAAGCTCGGTCGGCAGACCAATCTCTTCCTGCGCCTCGCGCAATGCGGTGGCGGTGACATCCACGTCACCATCATCCTGTTTGCCGCCGGGAAAAGCGATCTGGCCGGGATGATGTTTCAACGCCGATGATCGCTTTGTCAGGATCAATCGGGGCGCGTCATAAGCCAACGAAACAGGCACTAATACACCTGCAGGGCGCAGTTTGCGCCCTGCAGGCAACACTGTGTCGGGGTTCAGGTCAAAATCGCTGGACCCCGTGCCGTCCCGGCCCAGCGCCGCCGCCAGATCACTGATCAGATCACGCGCCATCCGGACCTTCGGCCTCGAACCCGACGGTGGTCGGGTCCAGCACGTAATGTGCGCCGCAGAACTGGCAATCGGCGGTGACGGTGCCTTCGTCGGTCGTCATCTTCTCGATGTCCTGCGCCGAATAGATCGACAGGCTTTGACGCACGCGATCTTCGGAACAGGTACAACCGAACTGCACCTGCTGGGCGTCATAGACGCGGGGCTGTTCCTCGTGGAATAATCGCACCAGCAGGTCGGTCGGCGCAATCGACGGGCCGATCAGTTCCAGATCGTCCACCGTGTCCAGCAGGATGTTGACGCGGCCCCAGTTCTCACCCTCTTCCCCGTCAACCAGGTCGGCGGCAGTCAGAATCTCTCCGCTGCCTTCACCGGACGCGGCGAAGGGCGAGGCCTTGGGCATATGCTGCAACATAATTCCGCCCGCGCGCCAATGCTCACCAACGCCCGGTTCGGTCGATTTGCCGAAGCTCAGCGAGAACCGGGTCGGCAGCTGTTCGGACTGCGCAAAGTAAGCCTCGGCGCAGGCGCTCAGCGATCCTCCGGCCAGCGGGGTGATGCCCTGATAGGGCTGTGTGCCCTCGCCCTGATCAATCATGATGGCGAAATAGCCTTCACCCACCTGATCAAACGGCGCGGCGTCGGTCAGCCGGTCTCGGTCAAAGCTGGCATAGGCGCGGATTTGCGCGGGCTCACCCTCGACCTGCGGCGCGTAGTAATCGGTTGCGATCATCCGCACCGGGCCTTTGGACTGCACCTGCAGCGACAACTTCCAGCGCAGCGATACCGTCTGCCCGATCAATGCGGTCAGCAAGGCCATCTCGGCCACCAGCGCCTCGACCACTTGCGGATAGTCGTGCTGTTTCAGGATGCCGCCCAACACACCGTCCAGACGGGCCACGCGACCACGCATGTCGGGTACATCAAGTTGAAAGGGCAGGACGGTATCGTCCCACGCGATTTTGGTTCCAAGAGACATGAGGGTTTCCTTACACGCCACAGGTTGGCATACCGCCACCATATAGGTCGAACAAATTGTGTTGAAAGGGGCCATACATGATCAGACGGTTCGGTGAAAGCCCCGAAGCCGGGCGCAGATATACGCGGCGTGTGGGCGTCTATTCCCTTCTGCCACAGGGCAACCGCCTGCTGCTGACCTGTCAGCTGGAACCCGGCCCCGATCTGCAACTGCCCGGCGGCGGCATTGATCCGGGCGAATCCCCAATCACCGCCCTGCACCGCGAAGTGTACGAGGAAACCGGCTGGCTGATTGCCGATCCCCGTCGCGTCGGCGCGTTCCGCAGGTTCACCTATATGCCCGAATACGATCTGTGGGCCGAGAAAATCTGCCTGATCTACCGCGCCCGCCCCGTGCGCCGCATCGGCCCCCCGACCGAACCGTTTCACGAGGCCTTGTGGATGGAAACAGCAGACGCCGTTCATTTGCTGGGCAACGAAGGCGACGCCCATTTCGCCCAGCGCCACCTGCTGGGGCTTTAGGGCCCGTTATACTCGAAGAACACGGCCGAGACGTCATCCTCAAGCCCATATTCGGAGGACATGACCTGCGTCAGCCGCCAGAACATATCGTCCAGAAATTCCGAGCCGACATTCTCGGTCAGGCATTCGGCGGTCATTTTCTGCAAGCCATGCTCGTCCAGCAAACTTCCATCCCTGAGTCTGCATTCAGTGAACCCGTCTGAATACAGCAGCAACTTGTCACCGGGTTGCATGTAGGTTTCGGTCTGCTGAAAGCTGACATCGGGTAATAAGCCAATAGGCAAACCCCCGTCGCCCAGAAACTCTGCCTGGCCACCAGCGCGCAACAGCAGCGGATGTGGATGCCCGGCCTGCACCATCTTCACGTGACCGTTGCGCAGGTCAACAATGGCGTAGACCATCGTGAAGTACTCTTCGACTCCGGCGTCGGCAATCAAACGTGAATTCAACACCTCCGCGACCTCTTCCGGCGGCAAGAGCGCAAAGAACTTGTTGAACCGCCGCTCCATCGCGACGTTCTGATCGAAGTGTTTGCTGGACAGATACCCGCCCAGCCGAGCGGTCATCATGGCCGAGGTGATCCCATGGCCCGAGACATCGATACTGTAAAAGCCCAGCCTGTTCACACCCGGCGAGAACATCCCAACCAGATCACCACCGATATGGCCGCAAGGTTTCAACAAAAGACTGACGCGGGATGCTCCGAACTGCCCGGTCAGCTCGGGCACGAGCGATTCCTGTATCTTGCGCGCCTGAATCAGATCCTTGTCGATAGCGTCATGAGCCAGCTTGAGTTCGTTCAGCGCGTTTTCAATCAGGCGGTTCTTCTCAGACAGCTCACGCTGCATATCCAGAATACGCGCGCCCGCTGAAATACGCGCGCGCAGCTCATCGGCCTCAAGCGGCTTTATCAGAAAATCATCTGCACCTGCATCCAGCCCTTTGGCGACCTCCTGCTTTTCGCTTTTTGACGTCAACAGGATGAAATAGCTGTACTGCTCGGTCGCCAGACCGCGGAACGCGCGGCAAAAATCCAGCCCGCTCATCCCTGGCATCACCCAATCGCTGAGCACCAGATCGGGAAGTTCATCGCGACACAGTCCTATCGCGGCCTCGCCTGTTTCGGCCTCAAGCACCTCGAAGCCCCATTTCTTAAGCGAAGCGACCAGAATCCGGCGCTGCAATCGGCTGTCATCCACCACCAGAACCTTTCGGATCGCGCCAAAGTCCAGCTCGACCCGGCTGTCTGACTGACTGACGTCCGGCACCATAGAGTCCCTGCGTTCGTTCAACATACCAATTGGCGTGACGCTAGGGGGTCGGGCTTAACATCTCGTGAAAACTCAACGGAACGCGCCTTAACCGCGTGTTTACCGCTTGCGCGTTATCCAAGACCCAACCGCAAGAGGGTGGCATGATTCAGTGGTCCAGAGTTCGGCAATTGCGCGACGAGGTTGGCGCAGATGAGTTCGATGAGGTGGTCGAGATTTTTCTGGAAGAGGTGCAGGAGGTGATCACAAAGCTACGTGCAGACACCAAACGCGCCGAGATGGAGCAGAACCTGCATTTCCTGAAAGGCAGCGCGCTGAGCCTTGGCTTCGACAGCTTTTCCAAGCTCTGTCAGGATGGTGAGCGCCGGGCCGCTGCAGGTGACAGCAGCCGGGTCGATTTGGACGCAATTTTCACCGCATACGATGAATCGAAGACCACATTTCAGGACGGGTTACCGCAAAATCTGCGTTAGATCACGAACTGCGCCAGGGTCTCGTCTTCGGTGATGTCGGTATAGGTGAACCCGGCCTCGTCCAGATGGGCAAACAGGCGCATGAAGTTCTCAGGTCGGCGCGTTTCGATCCCAATCAGGACCGAGCCGAAATTGCGTGCCGATTTCTTCATGTATTCGAACCGGGCGATATCGTCCTCGGGGCCGAGGATGTTCAGAAACTCCTTCAAAGCTCCGGGGCGTTGCGGCAGGCGCAGGATGAAGTACTTTTTCACGCCAGAATAGCGCTGTGCCCGTTCTTTGACCTCGGGCAAACGTTCAAAGTCAAAGTTCCCTCCGGACGTCACGCACACCACGGTTTTACCCCGTATGAAACTCTGGATATCGCCCAGCGCCTCGATTGCCAAAGCACCAGCCGGTTCCAGCACGATGCCTTCGACATTCAGCATCTCAATCATCGTGGTGCAAATACGATCCTCGGAGAGCGTGAGCACATCAGACAAGTGGCGCGACTTCAGCAGCGCAAAAGGTTTCTCGCCGATCCGACCTACCGCTGCACCGTCAACAAAAGTATCCACGTGAGCCAACGCCACCGGATGACCCGCCGCCAGCGCAGCACGCAGGCACGCACCGCCCGCCGGTTCTACAAACACGCAATGGCTGCGGTCGCCGAACCAGCTTGCTACACCTGCCGACATGCCGCCGCCACCGACGGGCAGCAGAACGTGGTCCGGAAGGCCGCCCAGTTGCTCTTCAATTTCAACCGCCAACGAGGCCTGGCCTTCAATCACGTCCTCATCGTCGAAGGGTGACAGGAAATGCCCGCCCTGCTGTGCGCACCAGGCTTGCGCGGCGGCCAAGGTGTCGTCGAAGTAGTCACCGGTCAGGTGGATTTCGACATTGTCGCCACCAAAGATGCGGGTTTTTGGATTTTCTGCTGCGGCGTCGTCACCGGCATAAAAATCACGCCGCGCACGTTGAGGTGTTTGCACATATAGGCCACGCCTTGCGCGTGGTTGCCGGCGCTGGCGCAAACAAACAGATCCTGACCTTGCTGCTTGCGCATCGCATTGAACGCGCCACGGATTTTATACGACCGCACCGGGCTGAGGTCTTCGCGCTTGAGCCAGATATCTGCCCCATACCGCTCGGACAAATGGGCATTGCGCTGCAACGGCGTCACTGGGAAGACAGAGCGCATCGCCTGTTCGGCGGCGCGGGCGCGGGTCATGAAATCGGTCATGGACGCGTCAGTGGCCTATCCTGAGCAATAGGGCAAGGAATACATATGTGTACGGGCCGTCAGGAGAGTTCGCGTTTTTCGATGAAGACGCCGTAGAGTGTGGTCAGGATGCTCACGTTGATCAAAGGCACGATCAACATACCCGCGAACACGACAACCAGTACGCCAATGACCGGAACCAGCAGCAACAGTGACGACAGACTTTGCAACAACACCTGAAACAACACCGAAACTACCACGAGTACGAGGAGAGCGCCCGAGAACCCTGCCGTCGCATTCCACGCCTCGGAGATCGTGATCGTACGGCCAATCGCGGCACCCGGCAGGATCGGCGACAGGCGATAGAACCCAACCGTCATCAACGCGATAACCACAAGCCAGACCGCCACACCTGCCGCGACCGAGGCCTGCACAGCGACCCCCACAACAAAAGAGACCGGCACAAGGACGATTGCACCAAGGATTAACAACATCAAAAGACGCCCGAAATAGGCAAGCACCCGGTCAAATCTGAACTTTGGCAAGAAGCCGGTTGGATATTCCTCAAGCAAAACAAACCGGTGCCACGAGACGACGATCCAGAGGATGGTTCCGAACACGACGATCATCAGGCTGAAGACAAAACCCAGAATCGACATCAGGGCCGATTCATCGGGATCGCCGGTTGCGCTGTCGAACTCTTCCAGCGGCACGTCGAAGATCAGAAACAACGCAATAGCCAATACGCCCGCGACCAGTGCGGGTACCAGTGAAATCTGAAGCGCCGGTTTGAGGTTTCTCAACACCATCTTGATCGAATGCACAAATATCTCGAGCCCCAACATCCTGAAAACCGCTCTCTCAACCAATCCTTGTTCTCTATCCCCTCGTTTCACCCCAATTCGCGCGCAGCGTCAACGCAGATAACTTGCCCCCGGTTTCAAAACCCGCTAGGGGCCAAGCGTCTTACGTATAAGGGGAAGTCAGATGTCCGCGCCCAAGAAAGTTGTTCTGGCCTATTCCGGTGGCCTTGATACCTCTATCATTCTGAAATGGCTGCAGACCGAGTATGGGTGTGAGGTCGTGACCTTCACCGCCGATCTGGGTCAGGGTGAGGAACTGGAACCCGCCCGCCAAAAGGCCGAGCTGCTGGGGATCAAGCCCGAGAACATCTATATCGAGGACATCCGCGAGGAATTCGTCCGCGACTTCGTATTCCCGATGTTCCGCGCCAATGCGCAGTATGAGGGGCTGTATCTGCTGGGTACATCCATCGCGCGCCCGTTGATCTCGAAACGCTTGGTTGAGATTGCCGAAGCCACCGGTGCGGATGCCGTGGCCCACGGCGCGACCGGCAAGGGCAACGATCAGGTACGGTTCGAACTGGCGGCTTACGCGCTGAACCCCGATATCAAGGTCATTGCTCCGTGGCGCGAATGGGACCTGACCAGCCGCACCAAGCTGCTGGAGTTCGCCGAACAGAACCAGATCCCGATTGCCAAGGACAAACGCGGTGAGGCGCCTTTCTCGGTCGATGCCAACCTGCTGCACACCTCGTCCGAGGGTAAGGTTCTGGAAGACCCCGCCGATATGGCGCCCGACTATGTCTACCAGCGCACCGTCCACCCCGAGGACGCGCCGAATGAGCCCGAGTTCATCGAGATCGGCTTTGAAAAAGGCGACGCGGTCAGCATCAATGGCGAGGCGATGAGCCCGGCCACCATCCTGACCAAGCTGAACGAATATGGCGGCAAGCACGGCATTGGCCGTCTCGATCTGGTCGAAGGTCGCTTTGTCGGTATGAAATCGCGCGGCATCTACGAAACTCCGGGCGGCACAATCCTGCTGGAAGCACACCGCGGTATCGAGTCCATCACCATGGACCGTGGCGCAATGCACCTGAAAGATCAGCTGATGCCGCAATATGCCGAGCTGATTTATAACGGGTTCTGGTATTCGCCCGAGCGCGAAATGCTGCAGGCCGCCATCGACCGCTCGCAGGAACACGTCACCGGCACCGTCCGCGTGAAACTGTACAAAGGTCTGGCTTCGACCGTTGGTCGTTGGTCGGATCACTCGCTGTATTCCGAGGCGCATGTGACCTTTGAGGAAGACGCCGGTGCCTATGACCAGAAAGACGCGGCAGGCTTCATCCAACTGAATGCGCTGCGCCTGAAACTTCTGGCAGCGCGCGACAAGCGGCTGGGCAAGTAAGAGCTTTCAATCCAAAGACCAGCCCCGGTGCCCCAATGGGCACCGGGGTTTTCTTTGCGCGCTTCCCGTTGGGTCAGGCTTGCCCGAGGCAGCGATTGTTCTTTACGCATACGTCAACTCAGGAAAGGACGGGCTATGCTGCAGGATATCGCCGACGGAATTCAGAAAGGTCTGAATGGGAAGGGCTTTGACGGGTCGTTGAAATTCGACTGCGGTGAGGATGGCGTGATCGTTCTGGCCGATAACACCGCCTCGACGCAGGATCGCGATACCGATTGCACCATCCGCATCTCGCGCGAGAATCTGACCAAGCTGCTGACCGGAAAGCTGAATCCTATGACCGGCGTGGCACTCGGTAAGCTGAAAATCTCGGGCAATATGGGTGTGGCGATGAAGCTGGGACAGTTGCTGGGGTAACGGGTGATCACGGATAAACTCGTCTCACCAGCCCGTGACAAACCATGTCAGTGCATTGCAAGCGGGAGAAACTGAGGGCAGCTTGGTCTCGGAAGGAGACCTGCCATGACCCGGACCGTTTACCTTGAATACTTCAAACCCTCATTGTTGTTTGCACTGATCCTGCTGACGGCCATGCTCCGCGCTCTGCCTGCGCCTGCGGCGGGAACCGAGACGCTGACGGTTGCAGGAGGGTGTTTCTGGTGCGTCGAATCAGATTTTGAATCCGTTCCCGGCGTGATCGAGGCCATTTCGGGCTTTACCGGCGGTAAAGCGGCGAACCCGACCTATGATCAGGTGTCCAAAGGTGGCACCGGTCATTACGAGGCGGTTCAAATCACCTTCGACCCAGCCCGCGTGTCACGTGAAACGCTGTTGAATATGTTCTTCCGCTCTGTCGATCCCACCGACGCGGGCGGCCAGTTTTGCGACCGCGGGAACAGCTATCGCACGGCAATATTCGTCTCTAACGCTGGCGAAAAGGCGCTTGCCCAACAGGCCAAAGCCGATGCTCAGCGGGCTTTGGGACAAACTGTTGTGACGCCGATATTGCAGGAAGGCGCGTTCTATCCGGCAGAGGAATACCATCAGGACTACTACAAGGGGGACAAGCTGGTTCTTACCCGCTTTGGACCCAAGCGTCAGAAGAACGCCTATAAGGCCTACCGCAACGCTTGCGGCCGCGACGCCCGCGTCAAGCAACTGTGGGGCAGCGACGCACCATTCGTCGGATCTTAATCGAGCTGCGCCGCGCGCACCTCTTTCAAATCCGGAATAACATCTGCTGTACCGTGCCGCGTAACCATAAGGGCCGCGGCACGCATCGCTTGAGCGATCGCCTGCCCCATCGGCATCCCCCGGTCCATCCCTGCCAGCACATATCCGGTGAACGTATCCCCTGCGCCCGTGGTGTCGACGGCGTCAACTTTGTGGGCGGCGAAATCCAGCGGATCATGACCGCGCTGGTAGTACCGTGCGCCCTTCGCCCCCAACGTCACAATCACATGCTCGACCGGCAGGTCCGAGGGCGCGAGGCTTGATGCGGCCTGCAGCTGCTCGGCCTCGATCTCGTTGAGGATCAGGAAATCGAGAAACGGCAGGACAGCCTGAACTGCATCCGCCTGAAACGGGGCCGCGGCGTAGCAAACGGTCAGGCCGAGGTCGCGGCCCAGACGTGCGGCCTCGACCTGTGCGTTGGTTTCGTTCTGCATCACCAGAACGTCCCCGGTTGCAGCCTCACCCAAGGATTGCTGCAACTGTTGAACCTCCAACGCGCGGTTGGCCCCGGGGTAGAGGATGATCAGGTTTTCGCCTTCGGCATCCACCGCAATGATCGCGTGACCAGTGGGCGTGTCGACCTCGGCAATACAGCGGGTATCGACCCCGTATTCGGTCAGACGGTCACGCGCCCAGCGCCCATCCGGCCCGACGGCCCCGATATGCGCCACCCGCGCCCCCGCACGGGCCGCGGCGACAGACATATTGGCCCCCTTGCCGCCCAGAAACCGGTCAAGCCTACCTGCCGCAAGGGTTTCGCCAGCCTTCGGTAGATGCGGCAGGGCATAGACCATATCCGCATTGATCGAGCCCAGGTTCCAGATCGTCATGGCCTATCCAATATCGCAAGAAGCCAGGATGGCCATGTTCAGGATGTCATTCGCCGTCGAAACGGTCGAGCAGATCTGAATCGGCTTGTCGATCCCGGACAGGATCGGCCCGATCACGGTGGCCCCGCCCATCTCCTGCATCAGTTTGGTGGAAATAGAAGCCGAATGCCGCGCCGGAACGATCAGGATATTGGCCGGTCCGGTGAGCCGCTGAAACGGGTAACCGGCCTGCTGATCGACGTTCAGGGCAACGTCCACTGTCATCTCGCCTTCATATTCGAAATTCACGCCACGCTGATCCAGAACCGCAGGGGCACGGTGCATTTTCTCGGCCCGTTCTGAGACCGGATACCCGAAGGTCGAAAAGCTGACAAAGGCCACGCGGGGCTCCAGACCCATATGGCGGGCCACGGCGGCCGAGCGTTCGGCGATATTGGCCAGATCGTTTTCATCCGGCCATTCATGCACCAGCGTATCACCGATCAGAACAATCCGACCTTTATGCAGCAGCGCGGTCACGCCTGCCGCTCCATTTGCGGCATCGGCGTCAAACACATGGTTGATCCGGTCCAGTACGTGCGCCGATTTGCGCGTGGCCCCGGTTACCAGACCATCGCCATGGCCATGTGCCAGCATCAGGGATGAGAACACATGCCGGTCGCGCGCGGCCAGACGGTGGATGTCCTTACGGTCAAAGCCTTTGCGCTGCAGGCGCTGGTACAGAAAGTCCTTATAGGCATCCAGATGGGTGGTATTGGCGGCGTTCACCACCTCCAACTCGCGCACAGCATCGCCCAGGCCGGCCTCTTCCAGCTTTTGCTTGACCTCATCGGCACGGCCAACCACCAGCGCCTTGCCAAAGCCCGAGCGCTGATAGGTCACCGCCGCACGCAACACGCGCGGGTCGTCGCCCTCGGCAAAGATCATCCGGCTTTGAGCCTGACGCGCTCGGGCGTTCAGGCCACGCAGGATGCTCGCCGTCGGGTCCATACGGGATTTCAGGCTTAGCTCATAAGCGTCCATATCGATGATCGGACGCCGCGCCGCGCCGGTATCCATCCCGGCCTTGGCAACGGCGGGCGGGATGCGGTGGATCAAGCGCGGATCAAACGGGGTGGGGATGATGTAATCGCGCCCAAAGGTCAGCGATTTACCGTAGGCCATGGCGACCTCATCAGGCACATCCTCGCGCGCGAGATTGGCCAACGCATGGGCGCAGGCGATCTTCATCTCGTCATTGATGGCCCGCGCATGGATGTCCAAAGCACCGCGGAACAGGTATGGGAAACCCAGCACGTTATTGACCTGGTTGGGATAATCGCTACGCCCGGTGGCAACAATTGCGTCCACGCGGACCTCATGCGCCTCTTCCGGAGTGATCTCGGGATCAGGATTTGCCATCGCAAAGATCACCGGATTATCGGCCATGCTGGCGACCATATCTTGCGTCACCGCGCCTTTCACCGACACGCCAAGGAACACGTCCGCGCCTTTCATCGCCTCCTCAAGCGTGCGCAATTCCGTCGAAATCGCATGGGCTGATTTCCACTGGTTCATCCCCTCGGTCCGGCCCTGATAGATCACACCTTTGGTGTCACAGACGATGCAATTTTCATGCCGCGCACCCATCGACTTGAGCAGTTCGATACAGGCAATCCCCGCCGCGCCCGCGCCGTTTAAAACGATCTTCACATCCTCGATCTTCTTGCCCGAGATATGCAGCGCGTTCAGCAGCCCCGCCGCACAGATCACCGCAGTCCCGTGCTGGTCATCGTGAAAGACCGGGATATCCATCTCTTCCTTCAGGCGCTGTTCGATGATGAAACACTCAGGCGCTTTGATATCCTCAAGGTTGATGCCACCAAAGGTCGGCCCCATCAGACGAACAGCGCGGCAAAACTCGTCCGGGTCCTCGGTATCCAACTCGATATCGATCGAGTTCACATCGGCGAAGCGCTTGAACAGAACCGCCTTACCCTCCATCACCGGCTTGCCGCCCAGCGCGCCCAGATTGCCAAGGCCCAGGACAGCGGTCCCGTTCGAGATCACGGCGACCAGATTGCCCTTATTGGTATAGTCATAGGCTGTCTCGGGCGCTTCGGCGATGGCTTCACATGGAACAGCGACGCCGGGGCTATAGGCCAGCGACAGATCGCGCTGGGTGGTCATGGGAACGGTGGCCTGAACCTCCCACTTGCCGGGGGTCGGGTCCAGGTGAAAGGCCAGCGCCTCTTCTTTTGTGATCTTCGTTTTGGGCATTTTAAGGGTCGTTTCCATGACTTCAGGGCTGATGCGTCATAACGCAGGCGCGCGCGGGCCTCAACGGCAATAGATTTCGCCTTTCGTCGCACGAGCCGGGTTTGTAAGGTCGCCCGGAGCACGCCAGAAGGGAACAGCCTTGTCCACAGTCACGCCAATGATGGCGCAATATCTCGAAATCAAAGAGGCCCATGCCGACGCCCTGCTGTTCTATCGTATGGGCGATTTCTATGAGATGTTTTTTGAGGATGCGGTGAATGCCGCTGAGGCGCTGGACATCGCCCTGACCAAGCGTGGCAAGCACAATGGCTCGGACATTCCCATGTGCGGCGTGCCGGTTCACGCCGCCGAAGGCTATCTTCTGACCCTGATCCGCAAAGGGTTCCGCGTGGCCGTGTGTGAACAGATGGAAAGCCCGGCTGAGGCGAAGAAAAGAGGCTCTAAATCAGTGGTTCGGCGAGATGTCGTCCGCCTGGTGACGCCCGGCACGCTCACCGAAGACGCGTTGTTGGAAGCCCGCCGTCACAACTTTCTGGCCACCTACTCGGCAGTTCGGGACGAGGCCGCACTGGCCTGGGCCGATATCTCGACGGGTGCGTTTCACGTCATGCGACTGACTGGCGCCCGGCTCAGCCCGGAACTCGCGCGACTGGCCCCGTCCGAACTGATCGTGGCCGATGGGTCTGAGCAGGACCTGCAAGAACCGGCGCGCGATCTGGGTATCTCACTGACCCCAATAGCTCGCGCCAGTTTCGACAGCACCGCAGCGGAAAAACGTATCTGCGCGCTATTCAACGTGGGCGCACTGGACGCCTTCGGCGCGTTCACCCGCGCCGAGGTTTCAGCGATGGGCGCGCTGATCGACTATCTGGAGATCACGCAAAAGGGCAAATTGCCCCTGCTGCAAACCCCGACGAAGGAAACCGAAGACCGCGTGGTGCAGATCGACGCCGCCACGCGCCGCAATCTGGAATTGACCCGTTCCCTATCGGGTGGACGTGCCGGATCATTGCTGTCCGTGGTCGACCGCACGGTCACGCCCGGCGGCGCGCGCTTGCTGGAACAACGTCTGTCCAGCCCATCGCGCAATCTGGACGTGATCCACGCTCGGCTGGACGCGGTCAGCTTCGCGGTTGAGGACAGCCTGATCGCCTCGGACCTGCGCGAAGCGCTGCGCAAAACCCCTGATCTGGACCGCGCCCTGTCGCGCCTGTCTCTGGAACGCGGCGGCCCCCGCGATCTGGCCGCCATCCGCAACGGGCTGGCGCAAGCTTCAATCATTGCCGAGTTGTGCGACACTCATGACTTGCCGGGATTGCTGGCAACCGCAGTTAAGAACCTTGTCGGCTTTGATGACCTACTGACCCTGCTAGACGAAGCGCTTGTGGCGGAACCACCTCTGCTAGCACGCGACGGAGGATTCATCGCGCCCGGCTTCGACGCCGAACTGGACGAAGCCCGCACCCTGCGTGACGAAGGCCGATCTGTCATCGCCGGGTTCCAGCAGAAATACGCAGAGCACACCGGGATCACCTCGTTGAAAATCAAGCACAACAACGTGCTGGGGTATTTCATCGAAACCACGGCGACGCATGCCGAGAAGATGCTGAACCCGCCATTCTCGGAAACCTATATCCACCGCCAGACCACCGCCAACCAAGTGCGGTTCACCACCGTCGAATTGTCCGAGATCGAAACCCGCATTCTAAACGCGGGAAATCTGGCTCTGGACATTGAAAAAAGACTCTATCAAAGACTTTCTGGCGAAATACTGACCCAAGCCGCCCGTTTGAACCAGGCCGCCCGAGGGCTGGCCGAACTGGATCTGACCACTGCATTGGCCGATCTGGCACGCGGCGAAAACTGGTGCCGCCCTCAAGTCAACACCTCCCGCGCCTTCGACATCCAAGCGGGTCGTCATCCCGTGGTCGAACACGCCCTGCGCCAACAAAGCGGCGACGCGTTCATCGCCAATGATTGCGACCTGAGCGCCGAAGACGGAGCCGCCATCTGGCTGCTGACCGGTCCCAACATGGCTGGTAAATCCACCTTCCTGCGCCAAAATGCGTTGATTGCTCTGCTGGCGCAAATGGGCAGCTACGTCCCTGCCGAACAAGCGAATATCGGCCTTGTAAGCCAGCTCTTCAGCCGAGTCGGAGCCTCTGACGATCTGGCCAGAGGCCGCTCAACCTTCATGGTCGAAATGGTCGAAACCGCCGCTATCCTCAACCAAGCGGACGACCGCGCGCTGGTGATCCTGGATGAAATCGGCCGCGGCACCGCAACCTATGACGGTCTCTCCATCGCCTGGGCCACGCTGGAGCACCTGCACGCAGCCAACCAATGCCGTGCGCTGTTCGCCACGCACTACCACGAGCTCACCGCCTTGGCCGGAAAACTCGAAGGCGTCGACAACGCCACTGTCGCCGTCAAAGAATGGGAAGGTGAGGTCATTTTCCTGCACGAAGTCCACAAAGGTGCCGCCGACCGATCCTACGGCGTTCAGGTCGCGCAACTTGCCGGCCTACCCACAGCGGTGGTCGACCGCGCCCGCACCGTCCTTGAACAACTGGAAAAAACCGAGCGCGAAGGCGGCAAGCAAAAAGCTCTGATCGACGACTTGCCCCTGTTCTCAGCCGCGCCACCACCTCCACCCACGCCCAAAGCCTCGCCCGTCACGGATATGTTGAACGACATCCTCCCCGACGAACTCAGCCCCCGCGAAGCGCTCGACCTGATCTACAAACTGAAAGAGGCGGCCAAACCCTGACCGCCTCTTCATCTTTTCAAAAATACTCTCGCCGAAGGCTTGGCCTCGCAGAGGCCAATCAACTCGCAGGCGTGGACGACACCCCAACCTGCGCCGGACGCAGCAACCGGTCGTGCAGCATGAACCCTTCCGCAGAGACCTGAATAATATCCCCTGCGCGTGTCCCCGGCACCGGTGCCTCAAACATCGCCTCATGCACATTCGGATCGAACCGATCACCAACTTCGGGCGTAATCACCTCGATGCCGTGCTTTTGGAACACATCTTTCAGCGCCCGCATGGTCAACTCGACACCTTCCAGCAGACCAGCAGCAACCTCTTTCTGCTCATCGGTTGCGGCCTCAAGCGCGCGTTTCATGTTGTCGTAAACCGGCAGCATGTCGCGCGCCAGCTTCGACCCGCCATATTGTTCCGCATCCCGACGCGCCTTGTCACCGCGCTTACGTGCGTTCTCGGCATCCGCCAGCGCGCGCATGAATTTGTCTTTGTAATCATCACGCTCAGCGCGCAGTTGATCGACTTCAAGCGCCTCTTCGCTGATCTCAGCAAAATCTTCGGCAAATTCTTCCGCCTCGGCGGACATGATGTCGTCCAGAAAATCTTCGTTCTTGGGCTCTGCCATCTCTTACCCTCTAGCTCCGGTCGGAAATCAGCTTGCCGACCAGTTGCGCCGTATAATCCACGATCGGTACGATCCGTCCATAGTTCAAACGCGTCGGTCCAATGACCCCGACCGCACCGATTATCTTTCGATCAGCGTTCATATATGGAGACACCACCAAAGAGGAACCCGAAAGTGAGAAAAGTTTGTTCTCAGAGCCGATAAAAATGCGCACACCCTCGCCATCCTCGGTCAATTCCAGAAACTCCGCGATATCACGTTTACGTTCCAGATCATCAAACAGCGTCCGGATTCGGTCCAGCTCTTCGGCCTGACCCGGATCGCCCAGCAGATTCGCCCGCCCGCGCACGATCAAGCGCTCCGAGTCGCTACCACTGCCCTCCCAGGCTGCGATTCCGCTTTCCACCATCTCGCGGGCCAGATTGTCGATTTCCTGTTTTCGCGCATCAATCTGCGACAACATCTGACGCCGTACCTCGCTCAGCGTCTGCCCCTCGATCAACGCGTTCAGAAAATTCGCAGCCTCCCGCATCGAACTGGGGGTCTGTCCGGGCGGGGGTGTGAACAGCCGGTTTTCCACGTGCCCGTCCGAAAACACCAAAACCACCAAAGCCCGGTCATGGCCCAACGAGACAAACTCGATATGCTTGATCTCGGCTTCATGTTTGGGCGTCAAAACCAGCGACGCCCCTTGCGTCACATGCGACAAGGCCGACCCCACACGGTCCAGCATTCCACCAACATCGCCCGCGTTAGAGCCTAATGTTTCATCAAGCTTCTGCCGATCAGCTGCGCCCAGATCGCCAACCTCCAGCAATCCGTCCACGAACATCCGCAGTCCCTGCTGGGTCGGAATCCGTCCGGCGCTGACATGCGGACTGTCCAGAAGACCCAGAAATTCCAGATCCTGCATCACATTGCGCACCGTGGCTGCACTGACTTTTTCCGACAGCGTGCGTGTCAATGTGCGGCTGCCGACGGGCTCACCGCTTTCAAGATAGCTTTCAACGATCAGCCGGAACACCTCGCGCGACCGGTCGTTCATCTCATTCAGAATTTTGCTCGCTTCACTCATCAGCGGCCTCCTGCTGGATTGTCATTAAATCGCAGGCAAATGAAAGGTCAATCGGGGTTGCATCGTAACGCTGCAGGGCGGTATCCCAAACCCAACAGATAAAGGAATGCCCATGCGACCCTCAGGACGTAATCTAGACGAAATGCGCGCTGTTTCCATCGAGACAGGCTTCACCAAACATGCCGAAGGGTCCTGCCTGATCAAGATGGGCGACACCCATGTGCTGTGTACCGCCACGATCGAAGACCGCGTGCCGCCCTTCATCAAGGGTTCGGGCTTGGGTTGGGTCACTGCCGAATACGGCATGCTGCCCCGCGCAACCAACACGCGGATGCGGCGCGAGGCTGCCAGCGGCAAACAAGGTGGTCGTACCGTGGAGATCCAACGCCTGATCGGTCGTGCCCTGCGCGCGGGCGTGGATCGGGTTGCCTTGGGCGAGCGTCAGATCACCGTCGATTGCGATGTCATTCAGGCCGACGGCGGCACCCGCTGCGCGTCGATCACCGGTGGTTGGGTCGCGCTGCGTCTGGCGGTGAACAAACTTATGAAAGCCGGTGATGTAATCAGCGATCCGCTGGTTGATCCGGTGGCGGCTGTGTCTTGCGGCGTCTACGCGGGTCAGCCCGTGCTGGACCTCGACTACCCAGAAGACAGCGAGGCCGGTGTTGATGGCAACTTCATCATGACCGGCTCGGGCAAGCTGATCGAAGTACAGATGAGCGCCGAAGGCTCGGTCTTCAGCCGTGCGCAGATGGATCAACTGATGGACCTGGCTGAGAAAGGCGTTAGCGAACTGGCCGCCGCACAGAAAGCGGCCACCGCATGACCCGCAAGTTTGAGGGCGACCGGCTGCTGGTCGCCACCCACAACAAGGGCAAACTGGAAGAGGTCGCGCACCTGCTGGAACCCTTCGGCGTGACCGTCGTTGGCGCAGATGAGATGAACCTGCCCGAGCCTGAGGAAACCGAGGATACCTTTGTCGGCAATGCCCGGATCAAGGCCCATGCTGCAGCCAAGGCGACCGGCCTGCCTGCCCTGTCGGACGATTCCGGGATCACCATCGACGCGCTGGACGGCGCACCCGGCGTCTATACCGCCGACTGGGCCGAAACCGGCAATGGCCGTGATTTCCTGATGGCGATGACCCGCGCACATACCGAATTGGAGGCCAAAGACGCCCCCCATCCCCGCACCGCGCAATTCCGTTGCACGCTGGTTCTGGCCTGGCCCGACGGCCATGACGAAGTGTTCGAGGGTGTGGCCCCGGGTCATCTGACATGGCCGATCCGTGGCAACGATGGTTTCGGCTATGACCCAATGTTTGTCCCCGATGGCCACGACATTACCTTTGCCGAGATGGACCGCTGGGAAAAGAACAAGATCAGCCATCGCGGCCGCGCGGTGGAGATGTTCGTGAAAGGCTGCTTTGGCGGATGATTGGCGCAACGGAGGCTTTGGCCTGTATGTGCATTGGCCCTTTTGCGAGGCCAAGTGCCCCTATTGCGATTTCAACAGCCATGTTTCCCGTAATATTAATCAAAAACAATGGCTTGAAGCGTATCTGAGTGAGCTGCGCCGCTCTGCGACCGAAACACCTGACCGGGTGCTGAACACGATCTTTTTCGGCGGTGGCACGCCATCCCTGATGGACCCAGACACCGTCGCCGCTATTATCGACGAAGCCCGCGCCCTCTGGCGCCCGGCCAATGACATGGAAATCACGCTCGAGGCCAATCCTGGTTCGGTCGAGGCCGGGCGCTTCGCAGCCTATCGCGACGCCGGCGTGAACCGGATTTCCATGGGCATGCAGGCGCTGAACGATGATGACCTGCGCCGATTGGGCCGTATCCACACCGTCGCCGAAGCCCGCGCCGCCTTTGACATCGCGCGGACCTGCTTCGATCGCGTCAGCTTTGATCTGATCTATGCCCGCCAGCACCAGACGCTAAAGGATTGGCGGGCTGAGCTAACCGAAGCGCTGTCGATGGCTGTCGATCACCTGTCGCTCTACCAACTGACCATCGAAGAGGGCACCGCCTTTGGCGACCGCTATGCGGTGGGCAAACTGCGCGGCCTGCCCGAAGACGATCACGCCGCCGATATGTATCTGGCCACGCAAGAGATCTGCGAAGCACATGGCCTGCCCGCCTATGAGGTCTCGAACCACGCCCGCCCCGGCACGGAATCGCAGCATAATCTGATCTATTGGCGCTACGGCGACTATGTCGGTATTGGCCCCGGCGCGCATGGGCGGATCACCCTGAACGAACGCAAATTCGCAACCGAGACCTTTCTGTCACCGGCCAAATGGCTGTCAGCCGCCGGGGCCGGACGGGGTGAGAGCATGCGGACCGAGCTCAGCCCGCAAGATCAGGCTTTTGAATACCTTATGATGTGTCTCCGGCTATCGGAAGGACTAGATATTGACAGGTATCAGAAACTGGCAGGCTGTGTACTGCCTGAAGATCGCCTTGCTGCGCTGGCCGATCTGGGGATGATTGCGGTTGATGAAAACCGGCTCCGCGCAACCCCTGACGGACGTGCGGTGCTGAACGCCGTGATCCGGGATCTGTTGGAGTAGATGATGCAGTATCTCTGGGCCGGTCTGGGTTTGCTCTGCGTTGCACTTGCGATGATCGGCATCGCCCTGCCGCTGCTGCCGACTGTCCCGTTTCTACTGCTCGCCGCGTTCTTCTTTGCCCGCTCATCTTCGCGGCTGCATGATTGGTTGCTTGGGCACCGAACCTTCGGGCCCCTGATCATGGATTGGCAAAGCTCGGGCGCAATTCGTCCCGCTGCAAAAAGGGCGGCCACCCTATCGATCGCCGCCGTGTTTGGCCTGTCTGTTGTGATCTCGGTGCCCGTCTACGTGCTGATCATCCAGGCCATAACCCTGGGCGGCGTATTGACCTTTATCTGGACCCGCCCTAACGGCTGAGCTTGGCGCAAAGATCGTCAAGCTGATCCAGATTCTCATAAGTCAGCACAACCTGCCCCGTCTCAGAACCGGCCTTGTGGTTGATCGTTACCTTCATCGCCAGAATGGCCGAAAGGTCCTTTTCAAGCGCACGGGTGTCGGCGTCCTTCCCAGCATTCAGGTTTCTGGACCGCGGGGCGGGCGCGTCCGGGCCTGCCTGCTGTTTCTTGACCAACGCCTCGGTCGCACGCACCGACAGCCCGGATCGCACCACCTGTTTTGCCAGGTCCGAGGGGTTTTCAGCGGTGATCAACGCGCGGGCATGACCCGCTGACAGTTTGCCTTCGATCACCAGCGTCTGTACATCCATCGGCAACGACAGCAGACGCAGCAGGTTGGCAATGTGGCTGCGGCTTTTACCCAAAGCCTCGGCCAGTTTTTCCTGCGTATGGCCAAAACGATCCATCAGTTGTTTGAACCCGGCCGCCTCTTCCACCGCATTCAGATCTGCGCGCTGAATATTCTCGATGATCGCAACCTCAAGCACTTCGGTATCATCGAATTCACGAACAATCACTGGAATTTCATGTAGTTGCGCCATTTGGGCCGCACGCCAGCGACGTTCGCCCGCGACGATTTCATACTGCCCACCCGCGATACTGCGGACGATCAAAGGCTGAATGATTCCCTTTTCCTTGACCGACGCCGCAAGCTCATCCAACTGCTCTTGCGCAAATCGTCGGCGCGGCTGATCCGGGTTTGCCTGCAGCTTTTCAATCGGAACCTTCAGGTCCGGGCGGCGCGGCTCGGCTGCGATCCGGCCATCCGCTTCGGGGGTCACATCGGCCATCAAGGCCGACAAACCACGGCCCAGCCCTCGGGATTTGCTTTTCTTGACGCTCATAGTTGCCCTCCTCGCGGTCGTTTAGGCAGCGACCTTGTTGTTCTTGTGCATGATCTCTCGGGCCAGATGCCGATAAGCCATGGCACCGAGAGACCCGGAATCATATTGCAGCACAGGCAGCGCATATGATGGCGCTTCGCTCACCCTTACATTCCGGGGTATCTTGGTTTTAAATACCATCTCGCCCAAATTGTCACGCGCATCCTTTTCAACCTGACGGGACAAGTTGTTGCGGTTGTCATACATGGTCAACACAACACCTTCGATTCTGAGGTCCGGATTCGCGGTCTGACGAACCTCTCGAATAGTCAGCATAAGCTGCGACAGACCTTCAAGGGCAAAGAATTCGCTTTGCAACGGCACAAGCACCGAATGCGCCGCAACCATAGCGTTAACGGTCAGCAAGTTCAGCGATGGCGGGCAGTCGATCAGCACGAAATCCAGATCAAAAGCATCAATCGCAGTCTGGCGCAGCGCATCATGCAGCAGGTAGCTGCGTTTTTCGTTCGAAATCAGCTCAATATCCGCTGAGCTAAGGTCGACGGTCGCCGGGACCACGTAAAGATTGTCAATCTCGGTCTCCTGCACCACGGCCTCTAGGGGTGCGTCGTCCAGAATAAGATCATATGTGGTCCAGTCTCGATCCTCGACACCCAAACCTGTCGACGCATTCCCTTGCGGATCTAGATCCACGACAAGGACCTTACAACCTGCCTCTGCCAGTCCTGCAGCAAGGTTAATCGCCGTCGTTGTCTTTCCCACCCCGCCCTTTTGGTTGGCGACCGCGATAATCCGGGGGCCGTCCGGGCGAGACAGATCAATCACGAGTGACTCCTTTGATCTTCAGGATAACAGCTTGAGGTTCGGTTAAACTTGTAATCGGCGTGGCGTCGAAACTCCATTCCTTGCGCGCATCTTCCAGTTCTTTTTTCCAGCTTGCGCCCTTTGGCAACAGAGCAGTGCCACGGGGGCTTAAATGTCGATCACAAAAGGACAAGAGGCTGCGCAGGTCCGCGAGCGCCCGAGCGGAGAGCACGTCGGCAGACAACGGTTCCACACTTTCGATTCGCTTTGAAATGACCTTGCAATTGGCTTCGCATTCACGTGCCACATTGCGCAAAAACGCCGATTTCCGCTGGTCACTCTCGACCAATGTGAACCGCGTATTCGGAGCATCCTCAATCGCCATGATCGCACAAACCATGCCGGGGAAGCCCCCTCCGCTTCCCAGATCGACCCAATGAGTCGCTGCGTCAGCGCTTCGGAAAACCTGGACAGAATCTTGAATGTGCCGAATCCAGATATCCTTAAGGCTGTTCTTCGAGACCAGATTGATCCTGGGATTCCAGCGCTCTACCAGATCAACATATTTACGCAACCGATCCAATGTTTCACGTGAAACATCCAAGTCACCTGGGACCGCGCTCTGCGCCAGACTCATGCCTTGCGCACTTTCATGTCGCGCCGGAGCTTGGCCAGTACCAAGGTCAAAGCGGCTGGCGTGACCCCTTCTACGCGCCCCGCCTGAGCAATATTGGCTGGTTTCGCCTGAGAAAGCTTCTGCTTCATCTCGGCCGACAGACCATCAAGCGCGAAGTAGTCAAAACCATTTGGAATTACATGGGATTCATCCCGCTTCATGGCTTCGACATCGCGCTGCTGTCGCAGAATATAGTTTGCGTATAACGCATCCCTCTCAATCTGACGGCGCGTCTCGATATCGGTATTACTCAGCGTTGGCTCAAGGTTGAATAGATCTTCGAAAGAAACATCTGGAAACGCCAAAACGGCCATTCCATCCCGCCGGTTTCCATCTTGATTGACATGTATGCCCGCGGCTTTGATTTCCTTCGGTGTGTAGGTCCGCTCGGTCAGTTTAGATTTCACCGCATTCAACTTATCTACTTTCTTCGAAAAGGCAGCACGACGCGGTTCTCCTACGCATCCCAACTCTATGCCAAGCGGTGTCAGACGTTGATCCGCGTTGTCGGCACGTAAAGAAAGGCGGAACTCGGCACGAGATGTAAACATGCGATAAGGCTCGGCGACTCCGCGTGTTGTGAGATCATCAATCATCACCCCGATATAACTATCCGAACGGGTAAATTGCACCGGTGGCAAGCCTCGCACCTCTCTGGCTGCGTTCAGGCCAGCGACCAAACCCTGCGCGGCGGCCTCTTCATATCCGGTGGTGCCATTTATTTGACCCGCAAGATATAGCCCCGGAGCCTCCGGAAGAGACAAAGAGGCGTTCAATGCTCTTGGGTCCACATAGTCATATTCTATTGCGTAGCCTGGTTGCAGTATTTCAGCGTGCTCAAGACCTTTGATCGATCTTACATAGTCAACCTGCACATCCTGCGGAAGCGATGTCGAGATGCCATTGGGATACACGGTGTGGTCTTGAATGCCCTCTGGCTCAAGGAATATCTGATGCGAGTCCTTGTCAGCGAATCTCACGATTTTGTCTTCGATCGATGGGCAATAGCGTGGGCCGACGCCATCTATGCGGCCACCATACATAGCCGATTTTGAGAGATTTCGTTGAATGATGTCATGTGTTTGAGCGTTCGTGTGCGTGATACCACACGCAATTTGAGGCGCGACCGTCGCGCGAGACAAAAACGAGAACAGGGACGGCTCCTCATCGCCATCTTGCCGTTCGAGGCAATCCCAGTTGATCGTTCGTCCATCCAGCCGCGGTGGCGTACCGGTTTTGAGACGCGCCATCGGAAGCGAAAACCCATCCAAACGTTGCGCAAGTCTGACGGACGGTCGGTCACCCATCCGCCCCCCAGGTTTGGAGACATCGCCAATATGAATCACGCCACGCAGGAACGTACCCGAGGTCAGGATCGTTGTTGTCGACGCGATCTCTGAGCCATCCGCCAGGACAACACCGGTGATGCGATCTCCATCCATTCGGAAATCAATCACCTCTCCTGTGACAATTGTCAGATTCTGTTGCTTCTGCGTCTCCCGGACCATTGCAGCGCGATACAAGGACCGATCAGCCTGCGCCCGCGGTCCTTGAACTGCTGGGCCCTTGCGACGATTCAGCAAACGAAACTGGATACCAGCCTGGTCTGCCACTCGCCCCATCACTCCATCCAGGGCGTCAATCTCTCTGACAAGGTGACCCTTGCCTAGCCCTCCGATCGCGGGATTGCAGGACATTACGCCAAGGTCTTTGTCGGACAGCGTTACCAAAGCAACAGACACACCCATTCGGGCTGCCGCATGGGCGGCTTCGGCGCCTGCGTGACCTGCACCTATGACAACAACATCAAAATCTGGATGTTTCACGTGAAACACTCCTTACTTACCCAGACAGAAGCTGGCGAAAATCTCGTCCAGAAGGGTCTCAACATCTATTCTGCCTACCAGAGATTCAAGCGCACGGATGGCGGTGCGCAGCTCTTCTGCCGCTATATCATACATATCGGGGCCTGATTCCAGAACCACCTGTGCGGCTGTCAGTGCCTCACTTGCCCGCAGCATAGCGACCCGGTGCCTTTCTCGCGTTGCAATACCATGGCTAGTAGTTCGACCACTAAGCTCACGCGATATCTTGTCAATTAACTGATCAATACCCTGACCCGTTTTGCCTGAAATTCCAGACGACGGTTCTTGGCGAAGGTCAGATTTCGGCAGAACATGAATATCACCGGCTTGCATGGCTATGCCCAAGGCCTTCGGCGTATCGGTTAGAAATACACGCAGGTCGGCCGTTTCAGCTCGGTGACGTGCCAATTCAATGCCAAGGTTTTCGACGTGATCCTCGGTTTCCCGCAAACCGGCCGTATCCAGCAGAGTGACCGGCAGGCCAGCCAGATCCATCCGCACTTCTATCACGTCACGCGTGGTGCCCGCGTATTCGGATGTAATCGCCGCCTCGCGACCAGCAAGCGCATTCAACAGTGTAGATTTTCCAGCATTCGGAAGGCCGACAATCGCCACCTCAAAGCCGGACCGTATGCGTTCAGCGATCTGAACACCGCTGGCTTCACGGGTCAGATCGTTTTTTACACCAGTGATCAGGGTCCGAACCTCAGGTGTAACATCGGTCGGAACTTCCTCGTCCGCGAAATCAATCACGGCCTCAAGCAAAGACGCGGCTCGGATCAGATCACGCCGCCAACCTTCAGCTAGTGTTCCCAACGCCCCAGCCAGTATGGTCTGCGCCTGTTTGCGTTGTGCTTCGGTTTCGGCATCGATCAGATCGGCAAGACCTTCGACTTGCGCCAGATCCATCTTGCCATTCTCCAGCGCACGACGCGTGAACTCTCCGGGCTCGGCCAGACGCAGGTCTTCCATGTCCGACAGGCAACGCAAAACTGCATTGACCGAGGCGGTGCTGCCGTGGATTTGCAACTCGGCCACATCCTCGCCCGTAAAGCTGGCGGGGGCCTGAAAACTCAGCACAAGACCATCATCCAGCCGAGCACCATCAGGCGTGCGGAGCGTGCGCAGATGCATCCCACGCGGCGGAAGGCCACCCCCTGCCAGTGCGTTCGCCGTCTTGTGGGCTTGTGGCCCAGAAAGACGGATGACCGCGACGCCCGCTTTGCCCTGGGCGCTGGCCAGGGCGAATATCGTATCCATGGATAGCCCCCGCGACAGTGCCGGTTCGGCCTCAGGTGTTCATCGAATCGAAGAACTCGCCGTTGGTTTTGGTCTGTTTCAACTTGGACAACAGGAACTCGATCGCGTCAGTCGTGCCCATCGGGTTGAGGATACGGCGCAGAACGAAAGTCTTGGCCAGATCGCCCTTGTCGACCAGCAGGTCCTCTTTCCGGGTGCCGGACTTGAGGATGTCGATGGCCGGGAACACGCGCTTGTCTGCGATCTTACGATCCAGAACAATCTCCGAGTTGCCAGTGCCTTTGAATTCCTCAAAAATCACCTCGTCCATCCGGCTGCCGGTATCGATCAGCGCGGTGGCGATGATGGTCAGCGAGCCACCCTCTTCAATGTTCCGCGCCGCACCAAAGAACCGCTTGGGCCGTTGCAGCGCATTCGCATCCACACCACCGGTCAGAACCTTACCCGAGGATGGGACAACGGTGTTAAACGCCCTACCAAGTCTTGTGATCGAATCGAGAAGAATAACAACATCTCGTTTGTGTTCGACCAAACGCTTAGCTTTTTCGATCACCATCTCCGACACGGCCACATGGCGCGTTGCCGGTTCGTCGAAGGTCGAGGACACAACCTCACCCTTCACCGAACGCTGCATGTCGGTCACCTCTTCCGGGCGTTCGTCGATCAGCAGGACGATCAGGTAGCATTCGGGGTGGTTCTGTTCGATCGAATGCGCGATGTTCTGCAGGATCACGGTTTTACCGGTCCGCGGCGGCGCCACGATCAGCGACCGCTGGCCTTTACCGATGGGCGAGACCAGGTCGATCACACGGGCCGACTTGTCCTTGATGGTCGGGTCCTCGATCTCCATCTTCAGACGTTCATCCGGGTACAGAGGCGTCAGATTGTCGAACAGGATTTTATGCTTGGCCTTTTCGGGGTCTTCAAAGTTGATCTTGGTGACCTTGGTCAACGCAAAATAACGCTCATTGTCATCCGGCGCTTTGATCTCACCTTCAACCGTGTCTCCGGTACGCAGCGAATGCAGGCGGATCATGTCGGGCGAGACATAGATGTCATCCGGACCCGGCAGATAGTTCGCCTCAGGCGAGCGCAGGAAACCGAAGCCGTCCTGCAGAACCTCAAGTACGCCATCGCCGCCGACGGTCCAGCCCTCATCCGCGCGTTCGCGCAGGATCTGGAACATCATCTCGCCCTTCCGCATGGTCGAGGCGTTTTCGATCTCCAGCTCTTCGGCCATCGCCAGAAGGTCTTTGGGGCTTTTGGCTTTCAGATCGGCCAGATTCAGGGATTCAGTTGTCATGATAGATACCTTCACCGCTTGAGTTCGCGGCACGGATTGAAATTTCAGCACGGAAGATACGCCGCCCGGACGGGCGTGTTGAACTCTACATATGTGTCCCGACGGGCGGAGTCAAATGGCGCCTCAGAACTTCACAACGACGGCCAGAACGATGGCAACCATCAAAAGGGTCGGAACCTCGTTCATCATGCGGTATTGCCGCCCAGTGAGCGTATTTCGCCCTTCAAGGAAATCCTTGCGCCGCGCCATCAGCCAATGATGGAACCAGGTCATGGCAATCACCGCCGCACCTTTGATCCAGGGCCAACTCCAGTCCCAGCCGACGATACCCGGTGTGAAGACCATAATCAGGCCACAACCCCATGATACGATCATCGCAGGACGCATGATAACGCGCAGCAGCTTTTCTTCCATTTCAAAGAAAATCGGTTCTGCGCCGTCGACGGCCTGTGCCTTTTCGACGTGATAGACAAATAGTCTGGGCAAATAGAACAGACCGGCCATCCACGAAATCACGGCCATGATATGCAGTGACTTCACCCACGGGTATATCGTGAAAAGAAGATCGGTCATCGCCGGCTCCGAGCGTTGTTCGGGACCCTCCCTAATAAAAAAATAAGAAAAGAAAAAGGATGATGGTTTTGTAGGGAGCGTAAAATCCGTGGATTACTTTTTTGCCCATGGGTTTTCCCCAGGTGGATGGAATTCCAAAGGCCGGCAATGATTCTGTTGGTGAAAGATATAAATCTATATTTATCAAATACCTGAGTTCTATTAACGTCATCGCGTATGGGGATAACTCTCAGGGTAAATCAGGATATTCCAGTTATCCTGTGTGCCCCAGTTATCCTTACCCAGATTGGATGGCGTTCGAACGACTCGGGGAAGTTTTGCGCCAAAATCCCGGGCTTGCGTGTCAACCGGAAAACCATACAAACCATTCAGGAACACTCAACGATTTACACAGGGGGTTTTCCACATGTCTGTCCCCATACTGCTGGCCTCGGGGTCGTCCATTCGGGCGCAATTGCTGCGCAACGCCGGGGTCCCTTTCGACGTGCAGACCGCGCGCGTGGATGAAGAAACCGCCAAGAGGGCGCTGTTGGCTGAGGGAGCGGCACCGCGCGATATCGCCGATACGCTGGCCGAGATGAAGGCGCGCAAGGTCAGCGACAAGAACCCCGGCGCGATGGTGCTGGGCTGTGATCAGGTGCTGGATTTCAACGGTCAGCTTTTGTCGAAACCGCAAAGCCCCGAGGATGCGCTGGCGCAGCTCAAGGCGATGCGGGGCAAGCGGCATATGCTGTTGTCGGCGGCGGTGATCTATCAGGGGTCCGAGCCGATCTGGCGGCATGTCGGGCAGGTCAGATTGCGCATGCGGATGAGCTCGGACGCTTACCTGCGCGACTATATCGACCGGAACTGGGACAGTATTCGCCACGCGGTCGGCGCGTATAAGCTTGAGGAAGAAGGTGTGCGTTTGTTTGCCACCATTGACGGAGACTATTTTAACGTCTTGGGTATGCCTCTGCTTGAGCTGCTGAATTTTCTGGCCATCAAAGGTGTGATTGATCAATGACCAAGACCCGAATTCCTCTGGCCGGGGTGATCGGACACCCTATTGCGCATTCCAAGTCTCCGACCTTGCATGGGCATTGGCTAAAGTCTTATGGGCTGGCCGGGCATTATATTCCGATGGATGTGGCACCGGCGGATCTGGAACAGGTCCTGCGCACATTGCCAAAGGCGGGTTTTGTCGGGGCCAATATCACCGTACCGCATAAAGAGGCCGCGCTGAGGTTGGCGGATCACGTCTCGGACCGGGCATCAGTGATTGGCGCAGCGAACACGCTGGTGTTCCGCGAGGATGGATCGATCCATGCGGACAACACCGATGGCTATGGCTTCATGCAAAACCTGCGCGGCGGTGCGCCTGATTGGGTTCCGGGTGACGGCCCTGCGGTTGTGTTCGGAGCTGGTGGCGCTGCGCGCGCGGTGCTGCAGGCTTTGGCCGAAGCCGGCGTGCCAGAAATATTGCTGACCAACCGGACCCGCGCCCGTGCGGAACACTTGAAAGAGGAATTCGGCCAGCGGATCACAGTGGTCGACTGGGTGCAGGCCGGGAACGTGATCGAAAACGCTGAACTTGTGGTGAACACAACCTCGTTGGGCATGCAGGGCCAGCCGGAACTGCGCGTGCCTTTGGACGGGCTGCAACCGGGCGCGGTTGTCACCGATCTGGTCTACGCGCCGTTAAGAACCCGGCTGCTGCAAACGGCGGAAGAGGCCGGATGCACCACGGTCGATGGCCTCGGTATGTTGCTGCATCAAGCGGTGCCCGGTTTTGAGCGCTGGTTTGGTATTCGTCCCGAGGTGGATGATCACCTACGCGCGGCAGTCCTGGCATGAGTTTCGCGCTGGGTCTGACCGGTTCGATCGGGATGGGCAAAAGCACCACGGCGCAGCTGTTCGCGGTCGAAGGCTGCGCTGTCTGGGATGCGGATGCGGCGGTGCATCGGCTGTATGCGCCTGACGGCGCAGCGGTTGCGCTGATGCAGGAGGCTTTCCCCGACGCAATAATTGAAGGTGCAGTCAGTCGCGACGCGCTGAAGCGGATCATTGCTGCGGACGCCTCGGCACTGAAACGGATTGAGGCGATTGTGCATCCGCTTGTTGCTGCGGATCGGGCGTCCTTTCGGGCCAGTTCTGATGCCGATATTCTGGTTTTTGATATTCCGCTGCTGTTCGAAACCGGAGGTGACGCAGCAATGGATGCTGTCGCATGTGTTTCGATCCCGGCGGACGAACAAAAACGCCGGGTGATGGAACGCGGCACCATGACCGAGGCGCAGTTCGAACAGATCCGCGCCAAGCAGATGCCGAATGACGAGAAATGTGCGCGGTCGGATTTTGTGATCGTGACAGATACGCTGGACCACGCCCGCGCGCAGGTGCAGGATGTGGTCAGGCAGATACGGGCGGGGATGGCAGATGCGTGAGATTGTACTGGACACCGAAACCACGGGCTTTGACCCCGAGACCGGCGACCGCATTGTCGAGATCGGCGCGGTCGAGCTGTGGAACCATGTGGCCACGGGCGAGACTTATCACGTCTACATAAACCCCGAACGCGGGATGCCCGACGAGGCGTTCGGCGTGCATGGCATCGGCCCCGACCTGCTGGAAAACCCGCGCCCGCCGGAAAAGGGCGAGGTGACGCTGAAGGACAAGCCTGTCTTTGCCAAGGTCGGCCAGGGGTTTCGGGACTTTGTCGGCGACGCCAAGCTGGTGATCCACAACGCCTCGTTCGATATGAAGTTCCTGAATGCGGAACTCAAATGGATGGGTGCGTCGCTGATCCCGATGGATCAGGCCATTGACACACTGGCCATCGCGCGCAAACGGTTTCCAGGCTCGCCCGCCTCGCTGGATGCGCTCTGTCGGCGGTTCGGTATCGACAACTCGAACCGTGTGCTGCATGGCGCTCTGCTCGACTCGGAAATTCTGGCTGAGGTATATTTGGAACTGATTGGTGGACGGCAGCCGGATTTCGGCTTGTCCACCGCCACTTCGAATGCTGCGGGTGGGGCCGATGCATGGCGGCCCACTGCGCGCCCGACCGCTTTGCCATCCCGGATCACCGAGGATGAACGCGCCGCGCATGAGGAATTTGTCGAAAAACTGGGCGATAACGCCCTGTGGACCCGCGCCTGACCCAAGCCATGGCGCGGGTCAGGATGTTTAGGCGTCGGTCTGCTGCGCCTGTGCCGCGGCCTGACGGCGCGCCAATTCATTGCGATACAGGGCGACAAAATCAATGTTGTCCAGATTGACCGGCGGATAACCCCCGTCGCGGGTGATGTCGCTGACAATGCGGCGCAGGAACGGGAACAGCATCCGTGGGCATTCGATCATCAGGAACGGGTGCAGCTGATCCTCGGGCACGCCTTCGACGTGGAACAGACCGCAATAGTCAAGCTCGCACAGGAACAGAACGTCCTCCATGCCTTTCGCCTTCGAGGTCAGTTTCAGCTTGATGGAAACCTCAAACTGGTGGTCCGCCGGGCGTTTTTTGGCGTCCAGATTGACCTGAACCGAAATCTCGGGCTGCACATCGCCCGAGACGCCTTTCTGCGCCATCACGTTTTCAAAGGACATGTCGCGAATGAACTGTCCCAGAACACGCATCTGGATTTGCGGGGCGGCCTGAGCCGCGGTGTTTTCTGTGGCGTCTTCGTCGGCCATCGATCTACTCCGAAACTAAAATTCGCCACTGCTTAACAAGTTGGGCCGGGTAGCTCAATGCTGGTGGGGGCCTTCCACCCATTTCGAGGGCTTTGCAGGGTCCTGACGGGGTCGCACCTCGGTAAACTCTCCGTCAATCACATCGTCTTGTTCAAACGGGTTCGCGCCGGATCGGAACTGAGCGCCGGTGCCCATCTGGAAATGGGTGATAGTGGCCTTGGACCTGAGATAGCGGAATACCGCCACGCGGATCCCCGGAACAAGCAGAGCAAAACCAACCGCATCGGTGAAAAACCCCGGAGTCAGCAACAAAACGCCCGACAGCAGGATCATCGCCCCATGGGCCAAAGGTTCAGTCGGATCGTCCAATTCGGCAAAGGACCGCTGCAGATTGGCCAGCGCCATGCGGCCTTGTGTCCGCACCAGAACAGTGCCCAGCACCGCTGTCAGAACCACAATCGCAAGCGTTGGCCACAAGCCGATCAGGCCGCCAACCTGAATGAACAGGGCGATCTCGATGATCGGAACCAATAAAAAAGCCAGGAACAAGTACATTTGCGGTATCCTTTAGCATTTGCCGGGCTGTGGACTTGGCCCCGACAGTCACCTACATAGTGGCAGAGGGCTGCGTATACAAAGCCCGGGTTCTGAAATGAGGACGAAATGAACTCACCCCTGATCCAGCTTCTGGTGCTGGCCGGAATTGCCGTTTTCCTGATCCTGCGTTTGAAAAGCGTTCTGGGGACGCGGGAAGGTTTTGAGAAACCGCCTGTTCAGCAGCAGCCTGATACCAATGGTGCGCGTCGCGACTTTGAGGTGATTGAAGGCGGGCCGGATCATGACATCACCGACCATGTGGCGGAAGACAGCGAACAGGCGCAGACCCTGACCGCGATGAAACGGATTGAGCCCAGCTTCTCGGTCAGCGAATTCGTGCAGGGCGCACGCGGTGCCTATGAGATGATCGTGATGGGGTTCGAAAAGGGCAATCTGGATGAGATTCAGCCTTTCCTGTCCGAAGAGGTTTTCGACACCTTCGTATCCGTGGTTGCCGATCGCGAAGACAAGGGATTGACCATCGAGGCCGAGTTTATCGGCGTGCGCGAGACCACGCTGGCCGATGCGAAGTTCGATAAGGACACCAATGAGGCCGAGATCACCATGCGCTTTGTGGGTGAGCTGACCTCGGTCGTGCGCGATCGCGGTGGCGACATCATCGAAGGCAACCCCAATACCGTGAAACGTCAAAAGGACAGCTGGACCTTTGCCCGTGTGATGGGCTCGGACGATCCGAACTGGCTGCTTGTTGCCACGGACGCATGATTGCCGCGCTTCGGTCGCTTGTTCTGGGGGTTGTCATGACCACCGCCAGCGCCGCCGGAGCCGAGGCGACGCGAACCATCCTGTCATTCGATGACCTTGATGGCTGGGACGCCGACGATCACGGGGCGGCCCTTTCAGTTTTTCTGAATACTTGCGGCGACCTGAATGACCCGGATTGGCAGGCGTTGTGCGGTGTGGCAAAGACCTATGAGTCTGAGGCGGCGCGGGCCTTTTTTGAACTATTCTTTCGCCCCGTTCTGGTGGAAGACGGTGACGACGCCCTGTTCACCGGCTATTTCGAGCCCGAACTGGACGGCTCCAAAACGCCCACGGGCAAATACCGCTATCCGCTTTATCGCATGCCGCCCGAGGCGCGCGGTGCCGGGCAATGGCTCAGCCGTCGCGATCTGCTGACCGGAGAGGTCATGCAAGGCCGCGGGCTTGAAATCGCATGGGTCGATGACCCGGTTGAGCTGTTCTTTCTGCAAATTCAGGGCTCGGGCCGGATACGCCTGCCCGATGGCAGTGCGATGCGGGTCGGCTATGGTGGCGCGAATGGGCACCCCTACCGCTCAATCGGGGCCGAGCTGGTCCGACGTGGTGCGCTGGGCGCCCATCAAGTCAGCGCCCAGATGATCCGCGCTTGGGTGCGCAAGAACCCCGAAGCCGGGGCGGAACTGCTGTTTCACAACCCATCTTATGTGTTCTTCCGCGAAGTCACGCGCGTTGCGCCCGAGTTTGGACCGTTGGGCGCGATGAACCGTTCGGTCACCGCCATGCGCAGTATTGCCGCTGACCCGGCCTATACGCCGCTGGGCGCGCCGGTCTGGGTTGAGAAGGACGGCAAAAACCCCTTGCGACGCTTGATGATCGCACAGGATACCGGGTCGGCCATCAAGGGCGCGCAGCGGGCCGATATCTTCTTTGGCACCGGCGATGACGCCGGTCAGGCCGCAGGCCGTTTGAAAGACCCCGGCCGGATGGTGCTGCTGCTGCCGATCCAGCGGGCCTATGCCCTGCTGCCGGATGAGTTCTGATGACTCGGCGCAAACTGACCTCGGATGAGATCGAGCTGTGGCGCAAGGTCGCCAAACAGGCCGAAAGATTGCACCCCGAACTGCCGCAGACCGTGCACCCGACCACTCTACCCAAGCCGAAGCCGACCAAGACGCCCAAGCCGCGAATTGATGCGTTTGAGCTGGGCCAGACCGCGCCGCCGAAACCTGCGCGGCAAAGTCTGAAACCTACGGTGACCGAAGGGCTGCGCGCCGCGCCCGTGCAGATGGACACCAAAGCTTTTGGCCGCATGAAGCGCGGCAAGCTGAAGCCCGAGGGCAAGCTGGACCTGCATGGGATGCGGATGGCTACGGCTCATCCGGCGCTGATCCGGTTTGTCCTGACCGCGCAGGCGCAGGGCAAGCGGCTGGTGCTGGTGGTCACTGGCAAGGGCAAGGATCGTGACGAACCGGGTCCGATCCCGACGCCGCGCGGTGTGCTGCGCAATCAGGTGCCGCATTGGTTGTCGATCCCGCCGCTCGCGCAGGCGGTGCTGCAAGTCACCCCGGCTCATATTAGCCACGGGGGCGACGGGGCCTATTACGTCTATCTCAGGCGTGTACGCTGAGGGGCTAGGGCGACGTCACCCGCGCCTGTCCGGTTTCGGTCAGAACGATTTCGGTCGCACCGGTTGGATTTCGAACGCTCGCAGGCGCTATGACATCAAATCCGCGTTGCTCGGTTCCGAAAGTGTTACTGACCCGCCGGGCTGATCCAATGATGGCAAGCAAAGCCGGAGAGGTCGCAGCGATGAAGTGCGAAGATTCTGCATCGCTGTTGAAGGCTGTCGTGTCGATGATATTGATCTTATACTCGGACAACGCTTCGGCCGAACTGATATTGCCCAACCGCTCGCCCTTTGTCGTGCCCCGCAACCGCGCCGAGATGTTCAGCAATTTGTCTTTCTGCGAAACCATCACGATGAACGGATCCGGTGGTGTTTTGATGGTATCCATCTGTGAGCGGAACAGGTCGATATCCAGATCGGGTGCAATCAGAATAACGCCCTCAAGATTGCGGTTTGACCAACCGGGTTCGCGCAATTCGGCCTGTCGCATCATTTCCATTGTCAAAGCGGTGCCCATCGAATGTGCGACCAGAAGAACGCGCCGAACCCCCATGGATTTCAGTTGGCGAATGGTCTGCTCTAACCCGTCGCGGGCAAACAACATGCTGTCCAGATCATAGGCGTAGCCATAGCCCGTTGCCTGGCTGGGCCAGGAATAGACCATCGTGGCGCCGGGAATTTCAAGGTCGTGGCGCAACTGCGCGGCACGGAAGGCGGTTTCCGATTGCGTCGTGTTGTAGCCATGGACAAAAATTGACACCTCGTCCACGCCGCGCAGTCTGGATTTCAAATCCGCGGGACCCTGCAACTCTTCGACCCCGGCCATGACGAACTGCTTGTTGGGGTTGGGGTTGGCATAAGAAAAATCCAGTGTCCCGGGCGTATGGCTTGGCGGGATCGACACGGTCATCTCAAGAAACTGCAACCTGTTAGCCCGCCGAAACCCGTAAGAGCCATCGGGCTCGCGTGCGCGGGTTGTCGTGGCATAGATGGTTTCCGGCGTGCCGACGTTCAGCGCTGAAGGCACGACTTCCGAAATGGTGCGGTCAACACATGCGGTCAGAGTCACCGCGACGGATGCAATCAGGATGTAACGAAGCACAAGGCGGCCCTCAGCTAGACTGTGCCCAATGCTAATAAATCCTGACCCGACGTCCAGCGGCGCAGGGTCGCAACAGCGGCGAAAACCGGCCTGCCTGTGTTACAGAACGTAACGGCTGAGGTCGGTGGATTTGGTCAGTTCACCCAGATTGTCCTCGACAAACTGTGCATTCACGGTGATTTCAGCCCCGGCCTGATCGGGCGCGGTGAACGAGAGTTCTTCGAACACGCGCTCCATCACTGTATACAGCCGCCGCGCGCCGATGTTTTCGACGCTCTGGTTCACATCCGCCGCGATCTTGGCCAGCGCGGCAATGCCGTCATCGGTAAAGCTGACGGTAACCTCTTCGGTGCCCATCAGGGCGGTGTATTGGCGGGTCAGAGCGTTGTCGGTTTCGGTCAGGATGCGCACGAAATCTTCTTCGGTCAGCGCGCGCAACTCGACACGGATCGGCAGACGCCCCTGCAATTCCGGCAACAGGTCCGAGGGTTTGGCGATGTGGAACGCGCCAGACGCGATGAACAGGATATGGTCGGTTTTCACCGGGCCATGCTTGGTGGAAACGGTGGTGCCTTCGATCAGCGGCAGCAGGTCGCGCTGCACCCCTTCTCGGCTGACATCGCCGCCGCGTGCTTCGGCGCGGGCGCAGACCTTGTCGATCTCGTCCAGAAAGACGATGCCGTTCTGTTCGACCGACTCCAAGGCCACGCGGTTGACGGTTTCATCATCCAGCAGCTTGTCGGCCTCTTCCCCGATCAGCGCGTCATAGCTGTCGGCGACGGTCATACGTTTCTTGACGGTGCGCCCGCCAAAGGCTTTACCGAAGATATCGCCCAGATTCATCATCCCCATCTGGCCGCCGGGTTGACCCGGAATGTCGAACATCGGCATCGGGTTTGACGTGTCCGAAAGTTCCAGCTCGATCTCGGTGTCGTCCAGTTCCCCGGCTTTCAGTTTCTTGCGGAACATCTCGCGCGTGGCCTCGCGGGCGTCTGTTCCGGCGATGGCTTCGATCACACGATCTTCCGCAGCTTGATGGGCGCGGGCCTTCACATCTTCGCGCATGTATTCGCGGGTCTGGATGATCGCTGCATCCGCCAGATCGCGCACAATCTGTTCCACGTCGCGGCCGACATAGCCGACCTCGGTAAACTTGGTGGCCTCGACCTTGATGAAAGGCGCGCGGGCCAGTTTTGCCAGACGACGGCTGATCTCGGTCTTACCGACGCCGGTGGGGCCAATCATCAGGATGTTCTTTGGATAGACCTCATCGCGGATATCGTCCGCCAGCTGCTTACGCCGCCAGCGGTTGCGCAGCGCCACAGCGACGGCGCGCTTGGCATCCTTCTGCCCGATGATAAAACGATCCAGTTCCGAGACAATCTCGCGCGGGGTCAGGTCGGTCACGGGGGCAGTCCTTTCGATCAGCGGTTTGGCTTACGTAGTCACCGCACAGGCGAAAACAACATCGGCGGCGTTGCTTAGCAATGCCCTTTCCGCTTTGCAAATGCTTTCCTTAGGTGTTCGGCGCGCCCTCTGATACAGTGATTTCAAGGTGTTGAGGGTCCGGAGCGCGCAGATGACGAAAATTGCCAAGATCACCCTGCTGTTTGTGGTGTTTGTGGACCTGATCGGACAGGGGTTGGTCTTTCCCATCATCAACTCTTTGATCATGGAGACGAAATCGGGCTTCCTGCCTGAAAACACCCCGATGGGACGGCGGCATTTCTACTACGGGCTGGTGATCGGATGTTTCTTCCTGTCGTGGTTTTTGGGTGTTGTCTACGTGTCCAAGGTCTCGGATTCCATCGGGCGCAAGAATGCCCTGCTGATCTGTCTGGGCGGGGCGCTGGTGGGCTATGCGCTGACCATCGCCGCGCTTTACATGAACAGCCTGCTGATGCTGATCATCGGGCGCTCGATCACCGGGTTCACTGCCGGCAACCAACCCATCGCGCAGGCGGCGATGATCGACGGCAGTACTGATGCCGCCGATCGGGATCGGAACATGGGCTATATCGTCACCGGCGTCAGCTTTGGTCTGGTCGGAGGGCCCATCATCGGGGCAGTCCTGTCCGACTCGGCCTTGCTGGGCAGCGCGGCGACGCTGAAAACCCCGTTCTACGGTGCCTTTGTTCTGGTCCTGATCGCCATTTTCATGGTGGCCACATTCTTCAAGGATACACGGACCGAGCGGGCACCCTTTGTTTTCCGCCCCCGCGACATCACCGACAGTCTGATCGCAGTGCGCGGCCATCCGATGGTTCTAAAAATCCTGCCGGTCTATTCATTGTTCATGATCGCCAATGTCACCTTCTATGTGTTCGTCGATAACTTCCTGACCAGCAAATTCGGCTACGGGGTTATCGGTGGCAGCGTCGCGATGGTTGTCATCGGCTTTGCGCTTGCGTTCTCCAGCACCTTCCTTGTGAAACCCGCGCAAGAAAGGTTCAGCAAGCATCAGATCATCTATACCGCGCTGATCGTGATGGTGATCTGCGGCGTGGCGTTTGCCTTCATTCCAAACGGGATTCTGATCTATGTCCCCGTGTTCCTGTTCTATTTTCTGTTCGGCGTGGCCTATCCCACAATGCTGGGCCTGTTTTCATCCGCCGTCAGCGAAGCCGATCAAGGTTGGGTCATGGGGGTGACCACGGCTGTCTTCTGTCTGGCCGGAGGGATCATGTCCCTGATCGGCGGTGGACTGATGAGCATCGATATCCGCGTGCCCTACTACATCGTGATCATTGCCGCGATATTCGGCCTGATCGGCATGCACCGGCGCTGGAAGGGTAAAGAAATCAAGGCGTTGTTAGCTTGATGTCGTTTGCGTTTGATTTGAATCGAAATACGCTGCCTCTCCCTTCGGTCGAACGCGCATTTCGATGTATTTTCCTCGGCTAAACGCAGAACGCCTTAGATGGTTTCGACCGTCAGGTTGCCGTTGGTATAGACACAAATATCGGCGGCAATTGCCATAGCCTCACGCGCAACCGTTTCGGCTGGTTTGTCGCTATCCATCATCGCGCGCGCGGCGGCCAACGCAAAGTTGCCACCCGATCCGATGGCGGCCACGTTATGCTCGGGCTCCAGCACGTCCCCTGCCCCGGTGATCACCAGCAAGTCCTTGCCGTCGGTGACGATCAGCATCGCCTCAAGCTTTTGCAGATACTTGTCTGTGCGCCAGTCCTTGGCCAGCTCGACCGAGGCGCGGGCCAGTTGGCCCGGCGTCGCTTCAAGCTTGGCTTCCAGTCGTTCCAGCAGCGTGAAGGCATCCGCTGTGGATCCGGCGAACCCGGCGACCACCTCGAACCCGCCCGGAGAAAGGCGGCGGACCTTGCGGGCGGTGCCCTTGATCACGGTCTGGCCCAAGCTGACCTGCCCGTCCCCGGCTATCACCACCTTGCCGTCTTTCTTGACGCCAATGATCGTTGTGCCGTGCCAACCGGGAAAATCGCTCTCTGTCATTGAAGCCTCCGTTTTCTCTGGCGTTCTATATGGGCCGAGGGCGTGTGCGGCGCAACCGTTCTCAAACTGCCTAAAAGATATGCAACAGACGCAGACCGGGGCTGTCGAGTCAGCATTTGTGGGACTCGGGGCTTAGGTCTAAACGGTCCTCACAACCGACAACGGGTCGGCTGTTTCTGTTTGAAGGAACGCGCACATGGCTAACGCAATCGCAAAAACCCACGCGCCGCTCGGAGCAGTCACCATTCTGCACGTAGTGGACGCAATCCTCCATCGCTTTGAAAGCGTTGTCGAATGGCATCTGTCGCGGAAAACCCGCAAAGAGTTGTCTCTTTTGACCGACGCCCAACTGGACGACATTGGTCTGAGCCGCGGCGATATCGCCAAGTTCTAAGCTCGACTTACTGATCAAAGCAAGATGGCCGTCTGATCCTCAGGCGGCTTTTCTTTTTGGGACAGGGCAAAAGCCCACGAAAAAAGGCGCCCCGAACGAGGCGCCCTTTTTGCCAGATTCTGAAGCGGGATCAGATCGACTCGTCAATCCAGCTTTGCAGCGCCGCTTTGGGGGCCGCGCCCGCGCGGTTCGACACAACCTGACCGTCCTTGAAGATGAACAGCGCCGGAATGCCGCGCACGCCCATGGCGGCGGCCGAGTTCGGGTTGCTGTCCACGTCTACCTTGGCGATCTTCACCTTGCCGCCGTATTCATTGGCCAGTTCTTCCAGCGCGGGACCGATCTGTTTACAGGGCCCGCACCACTCGGCCCAGAAATCCACAACAACGGGAACGTCCGAGTTCTTGACCTCGGCATCAAAGGTATCGTCGGTAACGGCAACGGTCGACATATTCTGTCTCCTGAATGGGGAATGCTTGGGCACAGAACCTAGGTGCCGCATCGTGGGAGGTCAAGATATCGGGTGGGTGGTCAGGCTATCTGTCACAAGATCGTGTGGCAGCCACATCAGCTGCGCCGTGCGCGTCCACAGGATCGCCGTTCGGATTTGATGATCAGGATAGATCTGCGCCAGCGCATGCGCATAGGCTCCCATCTGCCGCAGCAACCCGACTGGGCAGGTTTCAGGTGTGTCCGGGACGGTGGCATTTGACTTGAAATCAATCACATGCACCTCGGTATCTGTGACGATCAGCCGATCGATGACGCCGTGCATCCGGGTGCCATTCAGATCGGCAGAGACGGGAACTTCGGCCAGTGCCTCGGGGGCAAAAACCAGCTTCAGGTGATCTGCGGTCAGCACCGCTTCGGCCTCTTGCAGCAGCTCTTGCCTGTCGGGGTCGTGCATATCTGGCAGCAAACGGGCGCATAGCTGGGGCCATCGGTCCCTGCTGGTGGCGGGCAAATGTTCCAGCAGCAGATGCAGGCGGGTGCCGCGCAGTTTGGCGGCTTCTTCATCCTGCCCGGCATCCCCCGGCAGCGCCTTGGCCCCGCCCAGATCCGATGGGCTGATGATGTCCGCCGGCGCGGGCGGTTCCTTTGCCGTCTGCCGAAACATCTCAGGCAGGTCCTGTTGCCGCGACGTGTCCGCGTGGTGGTCGATCAAGGGCAGCGCATCCCAATCGCCATGCGCCAGCCGCTGCGTCTGCGTTCCGGGCAATTGCGTCGCCCCGGCGCGGGCCATTGCGGCCTCGACCATCTGGTACCAACTGGTTCCATCGCGGCCCAAATCGCCCGCCGCAGCCACGATCAACCACTTTTCGGCCCGTGTTAGAGCCACATATAGTAACCTCAGCCGCTCATTCTCTTCCCGCTTGCGCGCCTCGTCCCGCGCAGCAGCGACCAGCGCAGGCGATGCGTCGGCAGGCACCTTCCACAGCGGCGTCTCTCCGGCCATCATGATCTCAGCATCGCGCGGAGGCTGCCGTTTGCCCGTATCCGGCAGGATCACAATCGGCGCTTCCAAGCCCTTGGAGCCATGCACCGTCATCACCCGGATCATGTTGCCGACACCGCTCATCTGCCGCTTGATTTCCAGATCGTCGGTCTGCATCCAGACCAGAAATCCAGTCAGGCTGGGGATATCCGTGCGCTCATAGGCCAGCGCCTGCGACAGCAGCGCGTTGATCCCATCCTCGGCCTCGGCCCCCAGCCGGCCCAGCAGCTTTCGCCGTCCGTCATGTCGCGTCAGGATGCGTTCGATCAGGTCGTAGGGGCGCAGAAAGTCGGTCTGACCCCGCAGGTCATTTAGGATTTCCAGCGTCTCAGGGAAGTCTTCGGCCCGCTTGCGCAGCGCGGCCCATAGAAAGCCCTCATCGCGCCGATGCGCCAGATCGAACAGTTGCTGTTCCGACCATCCGAACAGAGGCGATTTCAGCACCGTTGCCAGCGACAGGCTGTCTTCGGGCGTGGCCAGAAAACTCAGCAACGCGGCGAGGTCTTTGACCGCAAGTTCAGCACCCACCTTCAGACGGTCAGCGCCCGCGATGGGCAGGTCTGCGGCCTTGCAGGCGCGAATGATCTCGGCAAACAGGTCCGAGCGGCGCTGGACAAGGATCAGAAAATCCGCCGGCTGCACCTTGCGGCGCACAAAGCTTCCGGGCGTTTCGCCATCTTCTGGGATGGTCTCGCCGCGTGCGATCATATCCTTGATCGAACGCGCCACCTGCTCGGCCAGAACAACGGTATGGTGCCGCGCGCCGGGCCGGTCGACGGGGTCGGTCCAGTCGCCTTCGTCGTCTTCTTCAACCTTCTCGACCACGGGCCAAAGATCGACGCGACCGGGAAGATCAGCTTTAAACGCGCGGTGCAGCGCGTCCTTGTGAAACCCGGCCTCAGTGTGGTTTTCGAACAGAATATCGACTAATCCAAGGATCGCGCTGGAGGATCGGAACGAATATTCCAACGTCGAATCCCACAGTTTAGAGCCTGATTCTTGCAATTTCCGCCCAAACTCGGCCTGCATCCGATCAAAGGCCTGCGGGTCAGCGCCCTGGAAGGAATAGATCGACTGTTTCTTGTCACCGACCACAAAGATCGTGCGCTCAACCCCGGACCGGGCCCCTTCCCCGCTGGTGAACTCCTGCGCCAGTTTCTCGATCACGTCCCATTGGTCCGGGCTGGTATCTTGCGCTTCGTCCACCAGAATATGATCGATGCCACCGTCGAGCCGGTACAGAACCCATTCCGCGACCGCGGGGTCGTTCAGAACCTGCCGCGCGCGCAGGATCAGATCGTCGAAATCGAGCCAGCCGCGCAGTTGCTTGCGGCGTTCGTATTCCGGTAGGAAAGCAGCAGCAAAGCGATGTAATACATGGGTTTTTCGGGCCGCCACCAGTGCGAGCCGCTGTTCCCGTGCCGCCTCGACCCGCAGCATCAGCGCCTCAAGCTGTGGCATCCGGTCGGCCAGCGCACCCTCGCGCAGCGCTTTGGTGGGAAAGCTGTTGATTTTGGCAGTGAAGGGTTCCTTTGCGGATTTGCCGGTCAAAAGAACGCCTTCCAACAGCGGCAAATTCCCGAGCGTTGGTTCGGTAAAACCGGCCAGCTTGACCGCGGCTTTGGCATTGTTGCCGCCGCTCTCGGTCAGCGCGGGCAACAGGGACTGGATCAGTTCAACCTCTCCGCCCATGTAAACGAGGTCCAGTAGGGTCTCTTCGTCGAAATCTGATGGCAGATCAAAGCGTTGCAGCAGGTCGGGCCAAGCAAGCGGATGCGCAAATTGGCTGCGTTTCTGCGCGATGGCGGCGGTCAGCTTGTCAAAACCCGTATCGGTGACAAACCGGGCCACGTCCTCGATCAGCGCAGCCTGCGGGCCTTCGGCAAAATCCTCGACAATCTCTTCGCGCAACAGGGCGGCGGCGCGGTCTTCCATCTCGGTGAATTGAGGGCTGACCCCGGCCTCAAGCGGAAACCGCCGCAGCAGAGAGGCGCAGAAAGAGTGGATCGTCTGGATTTTCAGCCCGCCCGGCGTCTCGATGGCGCGGGCGAACAGGGTGCGGGCCTGCGCCAACCGGTCGCCGCTGATCGCACCTTCAACACCCAGATCAGTGAGTTGTGCCAGCAGCAGCGTGTCGCCCAGCATCGCCCATTCGCCCAGTCGTTTGAACAACCGGTTCTGCATCTCGCTGGCGGCGGCCTTGGTGTAGGTCAGGCACAGGATATGTTGCGGCTGCACCCCGTCCAGCAGCAGCCGCGCCACGCGGTCGGTCAGAACGCGCGTCTTTCCCGAACCCGCATTTGCCGCCAGCCATGTCGAGGCATCCGGGCGCGCGGCTTGCACCTGGCGTTCGGTGGCATCATTGCGCGCGCTCATCTCAGGTCCTCTGGCTTGGTCTCGGTGGACCGGTCCCATTCACCGAACCGGGCGAGATGATCGTAGTCGCTGATATCGGTGTCCTTGTGCAGCATCCGGCGCGAGGAAAAGCCCTGATCAGGCTCTAAATAAGCAGAAATGAGCTGTTTGAGGTCGGCCATAACCTTGTCAGCCGGTTCTTTCGCCAGCGGCGCATCGACTTCTTTGTAAATGCCCCCCATGCCGATGAAGACGGCCTGCGCCACGGGCAGCGGATCGAACCCTTCGATCCCGCCCTGTTCTGCGATCGCGGCTTCGATCAGCAGCTGTTTGTCGAACTTGGCCTGTTGGCTCTCGGTTGGGGGGACGCCGGTCTTGTAGTCGATGATCCGCATCGCGCCGCGGCTGTTCAGATCGATCCGGTCGGCGCGTCCTGCGATGGTGAAATCCAGCGGCGTCAGCGCCAGCTTCATCCCAACCTCAAAGGCCACAGGTCCACCGTCACCGCGACGCTGGATTTCAGCGGATAGAAAACTATCAGTGATCCGGTCCAGCCGCGCCAGCCACAGTTTTTGCGCCGTGGGCCACGCGACATGCTCGCTCAGCACCGCTTCGGCACGTTTCAGGAAATTCTCGCGGGTCAGCAGGGCCGGGTCCAGCACACTGTCGCGGACGAATTGTTCCAGAACCTCGTGGATCACGATCCCGCGCAGCAGGGCGTCGGGCGCGCGGACCAGCGGGTCCAGCGGCTGCAGGCGCAGAACGTGGCGGGCATAGATGGCATAAGGGTCGCGGATCAGCCGCTTGATCTCGGTGACCGACAGACGCCGGGGCCGGGCCGCGACCGGGGGCCGGGGCGAGGGGCGATGCGTGGCGTCGATCCGGGGGGCCTGTTCCAGTGCTTCGGCCCAGCCCAGCCATTGCCGCCCCCGTACGCGCATCGCGGCCAAAGCATCCGCGCCACCCTGTTCGGGCAGGCCCTGCAGCAGGTTGGTCATCCGGTTCAGCCAGCGCGACGGTACGGTTTCTGCATCGTCCGAGCGGGTGGCGCGGGACAAAACCACCTCGGGCGCACCCACCGCCTGCTGGAAGTCATGAGCGGACAAGCCGATGCGGCGTTCGGGCAGCAACAGCCCGGAGGCGTTGCGCATCTGCCGGTTCAGCCATGGGTCCGGTGCGGGGGCCTCGGGCCAGCTGCCCTCATTCAGCCCGCCGAGGATCAGCAGGTCGGCCCCCTGAACCCGCGCCTCGAGCGTACCCCAGATCATCAGATGCGGATGCGGGGCGTCGCGGTCGCGCACTTCCTCTCCGGCAAGTAGCGCGCCCAGAAGGTCGGCGAAATCATGTGCGGTCATTGCTCCGCCGTGCTGCGCCTCGGCTTCCAGCGTGGTCATGACCGTCAGCGCTTTTTGACCGGCGTTCTTGTCCCAAAGCGTGCCGGGTGCGTCCGTTGACCCGGCAGAAATTGCTTCGGCCAGCCCTCGCAGCCGTGCCACCCAATCGGCCAGCGGGCGCTCGGCCGGGCTGTATTGATTGCAGAACGATTGGATCACCCAGCGGGTCCAGTCCTCGGGCGCGTCGGCGCGGATGGCAAAGGCGGTTAGGCTGCCGCTGTCGGGGAAGGGCGGGCCGTGGCGGCGCAGGTCAAGCTCAAGATCGCGGGTGTGCAGCAGGTGCGCGCCACGATCCGCACCGTCGTGGCAGAGCGGGTGTTTGAGCAGGGTCAGCAGCGCCTCACCGTCCAGTCGGCGGGCAAACAGGCCCGCCACATGGCGCAGAAACCGGCCCGGTGGCGACAGTTGCAGCGGCAGGCCCGCGCTGTCATCGGGCAGGATGTTCCAGCGATCCAGCGCGGCGCTGACCTGCCGGGTCAGCATCCGGTCGGGGGTGATCAGCGCGGCGGTCTGACCGGTCTCTGCCGCCTGTCGCAGACGCAGCGCAATCGCCAAAGCCTCGGCCCGGGGTGAGGCGGCCTCGATCAGCGTCACGTCCTGGGTTGCGCCCTGCAGATCGGTCAGAGACGGCCCCTCGGCCATCCACGCATCGGTGACCGGGGCAGGGCGCAAGGCAAGTGAAATCAATTTGTTACGTGCGGGTGAGGGCGGCTGCACCTTGACCCAGGGCTGAATCTGGTCGGGCGTCAGATCAAGATCGCGCATCAGTTTACGAAAGCGGTATTGCGGGTGATCTTCCGAGGTTAGCGCGTCATCGAGGCTGTTCCAGACCTGCGCAGGCTGATCGAAATCATAGCCCGGCAACACCAGCGCGCCCTGCGGTAGGCGCGCGATGGCTTGCATCAGCAGCATCGTCGTTCCGCGTGATCCAGTGGACCCGGCGAGGATGATCGGATGCTGCGGCGGGGTTTCATGCCAACGCGCGATCAAACCTTCCACAACGCGCCTTTGCCGCGCCTGCGGGTCCAGCGCGTCAGGTCCGGTCTGCATGAAATGATCGGCGATCCCGATAAAGGCCTGCGCCCGGGCCCAATGACCGGACATATCACTGACATCCAGCCCACGGATCGCGTCGGGAGAGACGCCTTCACCCTGCATCTCGTCGATCAGCGCCGCCAGATTGTCGGACAGATCAAACAAAGACGACCGCGCGGCCAGATCGGGTTGCTGATCCAGCAGCTTGGCGATCAGCTGCGTCAGCTCAAGCCGTCGGCGCAATGGTGGTATTGCGGATGGCACCTCCGCCAGATCAGCGCCGTCGCCCAGATCGGTGACCAGAGACAACCGTGGCAGCAAACAAGGCGGCCCCTGATCGAACAGCTCGCGCACGCGCCGGGCCATGCGGCGGGTGTTGACCACCAGTTGAACCCGGGCCAGCGCCTCGGGCGGGTGCGACGCAAACCGGTTGCGCAGCCCGTCGACCAGAACGCGCGGGAAGTCCGCGCCGGGCGGGACGGCAAAGACCCGGGGCAGGGTGCCGGGCTCAAACATCGGCAAGCAGACCTTCGGCCAGAGCGATTCCCTCGGGGCGGCCGACATCACACCAGCGACCGGGGTAGGCCAGCGCAAACAGGCGGCGATCCTGCAGCATCCGGTCCCACAGGAGGTTCAGCGAGAACGCATCCTCGGCTATATCGTGCAAACCATCGGTCTTCAGGATCTGCGCGCCGCCATAGATCAGATCTTTACCACGGGTGATCCGCCCGGCTGCGTCCTGGGTGAAGTCTCCGGCACCGGTGTGGCCAATCGTCTGGCCGGTGGGAATGCACATCAGCAGCGCGTCCATCCGGGTTGGGTCCCAATGGTCCTTCAGCATTTGCAGCGGGTTGGGCCCGGCCCAGATTGCATCGCTGTTCAGGGTGAACACCGGACCCGGCCCCAGCATCGGCAGCGCAGCCCGCAGTCCGCCGCCGGTTTCCAGAATCTGCGGGGCCTCATGTGACAGCAGCACGCCTTTCGGGGTCAGGTGGCGGGCCATCTGATCGGCGTGATAGTGGGTGTTGGCCACCACGCGCACCTGCTGTAGCGGCGCGAACAGGTCAAGCGCGTGGTCGATCAGGGGCCGCCCGGCCACCTCGATCAGCGGTTTGGGCCGGTCCTTGGTTAGCACACCCATGCGCGTGCCGAATCCGGCGGCAAACAGCATCGCAGCTTGCGGCATTTCGGTCATTGCGGCCTCAGCTTTGCAAGGTTTTCGGGGTTGGGCGCGGGCAGTGCCTCGCGCAGCAGGTCGGCCACCGAAACCAGCGCCGGGTGTTCCAGATCGCGCATCAGATGGGCCCATGTCGCCGGGATCAGATCGATGTAATGCGGTTTGCCGTAGTCGGTCGCCAACCGCGCGAACCCGCCTAGAATACGCAGGCTACGTTGGGCACCCAGCACCGCATAGGCGGTCCGGAAATCATGACCATCAACGCCGGTCGCCGAGATATAGCGGTCGATCATCCGCATCTCGATACCTGCGGGCACGGTGCGGCGCACATCTTGCAGTAGCGACATCAGATCATAGGCGGGATGGCCCAGCATCGCGCTTTGAAAATCCAGCAGGCCGACGCGGGCCAGCCCGTCCCGTTCGGGCAGCCAGATCAGATTCTCGGCGTGATAGTCGCGCTGAACGACCACGCGCGTACCACCAGTTTCGCGGTGAAGTATATCGGCAAACCGCTGTTCGAAACGGGTACGGACCTCGGCGTCATGCGATCCGAGAATACCGTGGGCGTATTTGGTAAAGGACAGCGCTGCGTATTCGGTCATCAGGGCCGGGTCATAGCTGTCCAGTGTCAAGGTCGGGCCTGCATGCAAATGCACCAGAACATCCGTGGCCGCCGCATAGAGTGTGCGTTCAAGCGACGGATCATCGCGTAAGACGCGGGCAAACAGCGCATCACCCAGATCTTCGAGTAACAAGAACCCGTATTCGGAGTCTTCGGCGTAGATTTCCGGTGCGCTCAGCCCCAGAGACCGCAGGTGGTTGGCCATGCGCACAAAGGGTTTGACGTCCTCGCCCTTGTCGGGCGGGGCGTCCATCAAAACCGCAGTGCGGCCGGTGGCGGGATCTGTCAGGCGTTCATACCGGCGGTTCGACGCATCACCGGCCAGCGGTGCATGTTGTGCGCCACGCCATTGAGTCCGAGCAACCAGAGCTTCGGCCAAAATCGCCCGATTGGTCATGGCATTGTCTCCAGTCTGGTTGCCCATTTCGGGTCTGTCCAGCTCAGCGCGAGCTGTCTTGCATCCTGCATGTCGGGGTCCGTTGAAAAGCGGATCATCAGGGCCGTGTCCGGTTGTAGTGAGTCCAGCTTTTCTGGCCACTCGATCAGGCAGATACTGGTATCAAATGCTTCCAGCAAGCCCAGCTCTTCGATCTCTTCGACAGAGGAAAGACGATAGAGATCGGAATGCCAGACCTCGCCAATCTCGGTGTCATAAACCTGCACGAGCGTGAAAGTGGGCGAGGGAACGTCCTCGGGCACCGCCAGAACGGATTGTATCAAAGCGCGAGCGAAATGGGTCTTTCCAGTACCGATCGCGCCGTCCAGCAAGATGGTATCCCCCTGCTGCAACTTGCGCGCCAAACGGGCAGCAAACGAGGCAGTTTCTTCGGGGGAATTCATGGACATTTTCAGTGGCGCAATCATGGCGCCACAATGAACCCGTGCCCGGTCGGCTGCAACCCGGTTCAGGCGCTGATCTTTTCCGGCTCGGCTTTGTTTTCGATCAGATCGGCAGAGGTGAATCGCACGATTGTTGCCCCGTTCTGCATGGGATTGACCATGCATGTCATTCTGGGTCCGGTTTTCAGGATCAGCTCGGCCGACCACTCGACCCGGTTTTCGCGCGAGTTCACAAAATCCCGGATCTCACCCAGAACCGGGGTGGCGGTACAGCGGTCCTGCCATTGGCGGGTCACGTCCAGAACGGTGGCCTGATCCAGTCCGATTTCGCCTGTATCCCCCCAAAGTTCCTGATAGGCGTAGTTGGTCAAGGCCAGCGTACCATCATCGGCAAACACCGCGATAGCATCGGCGAGCTTGTCGAGAATGGATTGCATCAGGTCCATCTCGGATCGGAAGCGCCGGGTCAGAGTGATCTCGGCCGTGATGTCTTCGAACAGAAAAGCCACCGCGCCGTCGGGATGCGGACGACCGCTGACCGAATAGACTGACCCCGAAGGTAAGGACCAGGTTTCCTGATAATTCCCGTCTTCCGCCGCTTCGATCAGGTCGTTCATCTGCCGGCGCCAGCTCAGGTAGTTCTTTGGTTCAGGCATCATGTGCTGATCCCGCAGCCGGTCGAAGAAGCTGGACAGGCTGGGGCGGCAACTTAGGAAATCAGGCGGCAGAGTGGTCAGGTCTATCAGCGCCGGGTTGAACAGGGCCAGTTGCCTGTTGCGATCAAAGATCGCCAGACCGATCGACAGCTGAGCGAAGGTTTTGGTCATGGTCTGGACAAATTTGCGCTGGGCGGTTTCCGCCTCGACAATGGCGTTTATATCAACGGCATAACAAAGCTGTCCTTCATCGCGGATCACCCGCGTCAGGTCGAACCAAAGGCGCGTTTCGCTATTCCTTACCGTGATCGAAACGCGGGTTTTGCGGCTCAGTATCGTATCGTCCACCTGTGCCGGAAACAAAGGTTCGGTCAAATCGGCATCCGGGCCGCCGACCTTGCGAACCAAGGCGACATAGGCCGCATTGCACCAGCTGACAGTGTTCTCGGCATCCAGCAGCCAGACCGGGTAGGGGGCTTGATCCATCGCCAGCCGAATCGGGTCGTTCACGTCCCGGTGCCGCGCCGGGACCTGTCCCGTCAGATCACGCAGTTCGACCCGTACGACACCATCAATCCAGTCGCACCGGACCTCGCGATCGACCGTGCAATCAATGGCTGAAACCACCAGCGTGCGCTTGGTCCGCACCATGTCGGGAGTTTCGGGAAAGGACGGAAAATCGCGTTTCAGCAAGCGTTTGAGTTCGGCCCAGGTATCGACGGTCTCAAACCCGTTCAATGCGATGTCCGAGTGACTGATAAGACGCGTATCATCAAATAGAAAAACCGCATCGGATAGGGTGCCGGGGCAACACAAGCCGTAATCCTCGCTCCGGGCCAGTCGGCGCGGCGACAGCCAGCGCATTGCAAAACCTGCCGAGCCCAGGCTGATCGCTGTCAGCACGATCCAATCGATCATGAATAGAACACCCCAGTTGCCTTATCCGGACCTGTATGGCGCGCAAGTGTTAATGGTCTCTTAACTCAGATCTGGAATGGCTGGTTGGCACCCGACGGTACCGGAGTCACCCCGAGTTGCGCGTCGATCAGTTTGCGCGGCCATACGACCTTGACCACCGCGCCACGCCGCTCGGGCTGTTCGGTGAGGTTCTGATATGGATCTGCGCCGTTGGCAAAATAGAGTTCGGCGCCGCTGCGTTCGAGCAGGGTCTTGGCGATGAACAGGCCAAGGCCCATACCTTCGTATTCCGGTCGACTGCTGCGATCCGTGCGCCGACGCCGCATGAACGGGTCACCGATCCGACCCAGGATATGAGGCGGATATCCACGCCCGTCATCCATGATGCAAACCATGATCTGATCCGAGGTCCACTCGGCCTCGACCCATACGGTGTCCCGCGCGAAATCCACCGCGTTCTGGATCAGGTTGCGCAGCCCGTGGATGATCTCGGGCTTGCGCAGGATCGACGGTTGCTGCACATCGCCGTCTTTCACCGGGCCTTCGGCAAAATGCACTTCTTTGCCGCGGTTGATATGGGGTTCGGCGGATTCGTGGATCACCGTTGACAACGGGGCCTGACGCAGATGCAGGTCGTCTTTGCCCGCCCGGCCCATGTCGCGCAGAATATCGCGGCAGCGATCGGCCTGTTCGCGGATCAGTGCGGCGTCTTCTTTCAACTCGGGCCGGTCATCAAGCTCTTCAATCAGCTCGGAGCTGGCCAGTTTGATCGTGGCCAGCGGTGTGCCAAGTTCATGGGCGGCGGCGGCCACCACACCGCCCAGATCGGTCAGTTTCTGTTCTCGCGCCAGCGCCATATGCGTAGCCGAGAGCGCCTCGGACATCGACTGCACCTCAGAGCTGATGCGGTGGGAATAAGCGCCGATGAAGACGATGGCGATGATGATCGCGGCCCAATTGCCGAACAGCAGGATATCGGGGATATCCAGCACCAGACCCAGACCGGTTCGCAGGGGAAGGTGGAACTGCGCCAGAAGCGTGGTCAGGACCACCGCAACCCCACCGATTATCACGGTCGAACGCGTGCTCATCACACTGGCCGAAATCGTTACGGGCCCGACCAGAAGCAGCGCGAACGGGTTGTTCAGCCCGCCTGTCAGGTACAGCAAAACCGACAGCTGCATCAGGTCGAACAGCACCATCAGGAAGTTCTCGAACTCGGACAGGCGCTTGTTTTCGGGGAACAACAGGATAGCCGTCATGTTGCCCATGACCGACACGCCGATCGCGAAATAGCACAGGCCGAGTTGCAGCTGTACGTCATAATATTGCTGCGCCACAGTGATCGCGGTGAACTGGCCCATGATCGCAACCCAACGCAGCAGAATCAGCGTCCGAAGCCTGATCCATGTGCTGCGCTCTTGCCCGCGCCAGAGGCTGGTATTGGAATCCGTCATCTGTCGATTATGTCCTATTGCATCGGCCCCCTACGTTGATAGGAGTGCAGGCTGAACCGATCAACAACCTTCGTGCCCGGAGAGCCACCATGATCCGTCTTTATGCCGTCCTTGCGACCGTCGTTCTGGCTATTGGTCTGGGGGCCATGTGGCTGCTGACGCGTGGGGGAACCGACGACAAGTTCGCCCAGTGCCGGTCCAGCCAGATTGCAGGCGGGACGGCGGCAATCGGCGGCCCATTCGAGCTGGTGAATGGCAAGGGCGAGACGGTGACGGATACGGATGTGATCACCGAGCCGACGCTGATCTATTTCGGCTATACCTTCTGTCCCGACGTCTGCCCCTTCGATATGTCCCGCAACGCCGAGGCGATCGATATTCTGGCCGAGCGTGGCCAGTCCGTGACACCGCTTTTCATCTCGGTTGACCCGGATCGTGACACGCCCGAGGTTGTCAGTGACTATGCCTTCAACCTGCACGAACGCATGATCGCGCTGACCGGTTCGCCCGAACAGGTCAAGGCCGCCAGTAAGGCCTACAAGACCTACTACAAGGCCCATGACAAAAGCGACGAGTACTATCTGGTCGACCACTCCACCTTTACCTATCTGGTCACCCCCGAAGATGGATTCCTTGAATTCTTCAAGCGCGACGACACGGCGGAACAGATGGCGGACAAGGTGGGCTGCTTCCTCAATCAGGTCTGATCGGTCACGGGTGGTTTGACCTTTGAAATGGCGCTGCTATTACTCATGTTTAAGCCAAAGGCATGAAATAGCGGAAAGACCCACATATGGCAGATAGTTCCCAGCTTGACATCGGCCCCGATAAATCCCTGCTTCTGGTCGATGATGACGAGCCGTTTCTGAGACGCCTGGCCAAGGCCATGGAAAAGCGCGGGTTCGAGGTTGAAACCGCCGGATCGGTCGCCGCAGGCCGCGCCATTTCCACCGCCCGCCCGCCTGCTTATGCCGTGGTGGACCTGCGGCTTGAGGACGGCAACGGTCTGGACGTGGTCGAAGTGCTGCGCGAGAAACGCCCCGACAGCCGGGTTGTGGTTCTGACCGGCTACGGCGCGATTGCCACCGCTGTGGCGGCTGTGAAGATCGGCGCAACCGATTATCTGTCAAAACCTGCAGACGCCACCGACATCACCAACGCGCTGCTGGCCAAGGGCGATGAACTGCCCCCGCCGCCGGAAAACCCCATGAGCGCGGATCGCGTGCGATGGGAGCATATCCAGCGGGTCTATGAGCTATGTGACCGGAACGTCTCCGAGACGGCGCGCAGGCTGAATATGCATCGACGGACGTTGCAGCGGATTCTGGCGAAGCGCAGTCCAAGGTAGATTACCGACTGAGCTTAAAAAATGTTGCAACTCCTAGCTAAAACCGCGCCTGAAACTTGGGTGCAACGTCTGGGTGCATTTGTTTTTGGCGCTATCTCACTAATGTCTTTGCTTGTTGTTGGCGGTGTCGTTTTTCAAGCCTGGACTGAGCCATGGACAATTGCAGGCGTATGGGCGAGTGTCTTTGGTTTGGTACTTTGTACTTTGCTAACTCTGATTGGCATCGTGCATGCTTTGACGGCAATTTTCCCCAATCTTCTCGGAAGCAGGCAAACGCGATCACCTCAACTGCACATTGATGTAAGCGAGTTAAATGCAGAGAAGCTGAAGTTTCTCTATCAGTTTATCGGCTGGCTCTCTCTAATCGGTTTGTCGGCTATAGGGTATTTCTACATTTCCCACTGAATGGCTTCGCCAATCCGAAACCACGTCAACTGTTATTCCATCTTTTGGATTAATGCGCCATGCCGCTCCGCATAAGCCTGCCTTACCTCAACCGGCGGCCTCAACCTAATCTGCAACCCCTCCATCACCGCCCGATCCGGTCGACCAAAGAACTTCGTCGCCTCGGCCTCGGAAAACCCCGCGATCTGCGTTGCCTCCATCCAGGCGCTGATCTTGTCGGCCTTCTTGATCTGCCGTTTTACTGTCTTCGGCACCTCGGCGGGCAGCCCGAACCGGATATGAATCGCCACCGCCAACCGATCATCCAGCGCGCTGTAATCCGGTCCGACGGCGGATTTGACGGGCGAGATCATGTCTCCGATCACATATTCCGGCGCGTCATGTAACAGGGCCGCCAGCCGCCATTTGACCGGTGCTTTTGGCGCAATCCGCCCGAACAACTCCTCGACCAGCAGCGAATGCTCAGCCACGGAGTAGGCGAAATCTCCTGCTGTCTGGCCGTTCCAGCGCGCTACAAAGGCCAGGCCATGGGCGATATCCTCGATCTCGATATCCACCGGGGTGGGATCCAGCAGGTCCAGCCTGCGGCCCGATAACATCCTTTGCCATGCGCGGGGTTGTGTTGCCATTCTGCCATGCCTTGTGAATTGGGACACATTAAAATCTTATTTTTCTGCTATGATGTACCTGTCAGGTTCACCAGCTGCCAACGGTTTCTTGAGCTTTCGTGCTTTGAATCCGCGCCAGGCGATCCCGACATCAAGGACTGAGGGGGGCGCTGACTCCCGTCAGTTGCGCCCTCTCGAAACGAAACTCGTATCGAAAGGAGCTTGTTATGTTCAAGCGTTTGTTTGCAATCGCCCTGACCTTCGGAATGGCTGCCACCGCGCCGCCAGCGTTCGCCAAGAATAACTGTGCCGTCCGCGATCAACTGATTTCGAAGCTGCAGGAAAACTACGCCGAGGAACTGGCCTTTGGCGGTTTGCAGAAAACCCGTGGCGCACAGTCTGTGATGGAGGTCTGGACCTCAAAGGAGACGGGAAGTTACACCGTTCTGGTCACGCAACCCAATGGCATCAGCTGTATCGTTGCCGTTGGCACGGATTTCTTCGAAGCAATCCCGAAGATCAAGGTCGAGGGGACGCCGAGCTGATTTTTAAGGCGTAAATTCCCGTTTCCGGCCATCCACATTGCCACCTGTCCCAAGGAATGCTAGGGGCAGCCCGGACCAAGATTTACCGGAGTGGAGAACCTGATGGCCGGGGACTATATCGTTAAGGACATTTCACTGGCGGGCTTTGGCCGCAAGGAACTGGATATCGCGGAAACCGAAATGCCGGGGCTGATGGCTCTGCGCGCGGAATACGGCGAAAGCAAGCCCTTGAAGGGTGCCCGTATCGTGGGTTCGCTGCACATGACCATCCAGACAGGGGTACTGATCGAAACACTGGTTGCGCTGGGCGCGGATGTGCGCTGGGCGTCGTGCAACATCTTCTCAACCCAGGATCACGCGGCGGCGGCGATTGCCGAGGCGGGCGTTCCGGTGTTTGCCATCAAGGGTCAGACGCTGGAAGAGCATTGGGACTATCTGGACAAATCCTTCCTGTTCGAAGACGGCCCAAACATGATTTTGGACGATGGCGGCGACGCGACGCTGTATATCCTGCTGGGCGCGCGCGCTGAGGCGGGTGAAGACATCATCCCCGTTCCGGGTTCGGAAGAGGAAGAGGTGATCAAGAAGCAGATCGCCAAGCGTATGGCAGCAAGCCCCGGCTGGTTCACCAAGATGCGCGACCAGATTCAGGGCGTGTCCGAGGAAACCACCACTGGTGTGAACCGACTGTATCAGCTGGTGAAAGACGGCCACCTGCCGTTCCCGGCGATCAACGTGAACGACTCGGTCACCAAGTCGAAGTTTGACAACAAATATGGCTGTAAGGAATCGCTGGTCGACGGTATCCGCCGCGCCACCGACACCATGATGGCCGGTAAGGTTGCCGTTGTGTGTGGCTATGGCGACGTGGGCAAAGGCTCGGCCGCTTCGCTGCGTGGTGCGGGGGCCCGAGTGAAAGTGACTGAAGTTGACCCGATCTGCGCGCTGCAGGCTGCGATGGACGGGTTCGAGGTCACCCTGCTGGAAGACGAAGTTGCCAGCGCGGATATCTTCATCACCACCACCGGCAACAAGGACGTGATCCGCATCGAGCATATGCACGCGATGAAGGACATGGCCATCGTCGGCAATATCGGTCACTTCGACAATGAAATTCAGGTGGCCAGCCTGAAGAACCACAAATGGACCAACATCAAGGAACAGGTGGACATGATCGAGATGCCTTCGGGCAATCGTCTGATTCTGCTGTCCGAGGGGCGTTTGCTGAACCTCGGCAACGCCACCGGTCACCCGTCGTTCGTGATGTCGGCGTCTTTTACCAATCAGGTTCTGGCGCAGATTGAGCTGTTCACCAAAGGCGACCAGTACGAGAACAAGGTCTACATCCTGCCCAAACATCTGGATGAGAAAGTCGCGCGACTGCATCTGGACCGTATCGGCGTGAAGCTGACCCAGATGGATAGTGAGCAGGCGGCCTATATCGGCGTAAAACCCGAAGGCCCCTACAAGCCCGAACATTACCGCTACTGATTGCGGACCGGGTATGACCGAACCTTCAGGACGCCGCCGGTTCATGCAACTGGCGGCGTCTTTCTTTTCGATCATCATATTTCTATTCCTTGTTGGATGTGCCGGGTATCTGCTGTTGGCGCATCCCAAGACCCCGCTTCCCTCGCATTGGAACCCCCTTCGGGACCTGACGCTGACGGCCCCGGTCACACCTGCCACCAAATTCCAGTTGAACCGCGCGCTGGCAGATGAGGCACAGTGCCGGGCGGTGCTGTCACAAGCTGGTGCAGCATTCTCGGAGATGGAGGATCTGGTGGTCGATCAGAACTGCGGCATTGCCGGTCGGGGGTCGCTGTCACAGTTGGTCCGTGCCCGGGTCAACGGGGTCGAGACTCGCTGTACGACCGCCCTGCGTTTGGCGATGTGGGAACATCATGTGGTGCAACCCGCCGCGCGCGATTTGCTGGGGACCGAGGTGCGCACCTTGCGGCATCTGGGCAGCTATAATTGCCGCCGCATGCGCACTGCGCAGGGCGAAAACAACGGATGGAGCAGTCACGCGACGGCGGATTCCATCGATATTGTGGGTGTTGAACTCGCGGATGGCAGGACTCTCAGCCTGCTACAGGACTGGACGAAACCGGGCCCCGAGGCTGACTTTCTGCACCGGATCGGGAAAGGGGCCTGCGATTGGTTCCGCGTGGTGCTAGGCCCGAACTTCAATCGCCTGCACGCGGATCATTTCCATCTGCAAGGCCCCGGTTGGGGCTACTGCCGATAGGTGTCCCGGCCCCGCATCAGCAGGGCCGGGTTTTGCTTAGCGCCCGCTGACCGCGTCAGACAGTGACTTGAACCGGACGATCTTGTAGATGCCTTTTGATGCATCCTCGCCATTGTTCAGAACTGGCGAGCGGTGCAACTCGTTAATCGTGGCATAGACATAGCCATCCGCACCGATCGAGAACCCGTCTGGCCACGGCAATTCATCATCCGACTGGAACAGAACCTCATAGGTGCCATCCGGCTTGGTGACACCCAGCGCATTGTCCGTCATCGCGGTGATATAGACATTGCCGCCGGTATCGACGGTCGAACCATCCGAGATCGGCTTGTCGCCATAGCGTTCGACCTTCGCCTCAAGATCAGCGTCTGACAGGCTTTCGTCCAGCAGCGCGGCGGTCGGGATGCGGTACATCGCGCTGGCCGTCATTGGGGCGAAATAGACCCATGTGTTGGTCGGATCGACGGTGATCGGGTTGATGCCGATTTTAGCCGGATTGCCACCCAGCGTGATCTCGCGCCCGTCGATCACCATCGGTGTATCTTCGGGAATGGTATATTTAGAGCCTTCCAAAACACGCCGCGCGCGCCCGGTCTCCAGATCGACCACGATGATGGCCGAGTTCTGCCCGTCGCCCGTGTCCGAGATGTAGATGGCCCCGTGATCGCGGTCCACGGCCAGATCGTTCAGGAACGAAGTCGGGCGCGCGACCGGTGCGCCGATATAGTGAATCGCATGCAGCGTCTCGGTATTGGTGTCCCAGCCCACAATGCGCCCGGTCTGGTTCTCTCCCTGACCGTCCAGCATCCACAGGATACCGTCGCGATCCGCGCGCAGCCCTAGAACACCGTTCAGCCCATCCGCATCATCGTTTGGCGCGCGCGCCCAATCTTCTGTCGGGTAAGGCTTGGTGGACCCGTCCGGCATCACCTCGACCACACGCAGTTCGGGGCCGTAGAATTCATGCACGGACATGAACATGCGCCCATCTGGGCCAATGGCCAGATTGCCCGGGGGCATAGCCTTTTCGAACTCAAGATAGGTTTCCAACTCGGCCGCTGCGGCGGGCAGGGCCAGCGCAAGCGCGCATGTGGCTGCGTAAAGGGATTTCATCGGGTCCTCCTCTGGTGATCCCAAAGCAGATACCATTTGAAAAAATTCACGATAACTGCCTTGATACTGAAACCAGTGTTAGGATTTTTCGAATGTACCACGTGAATGACCTTCTGACCTTTGTCTCGGTGGCCAAGACCGGGGGCATGGGATCGGCGGCCAAGGCGCAGGGCCTCTCGGTCGCGACGGTCAGTCATCGCATCACCAAGCTGGAGGAGGTGCTGAACCTCAAGCTGTTTCATCGCAACAGCCGCAAGGTGCAATTGACCAATGAAGGGCACATCTTTCTGGACCGGATCGAGCCGCTGCTGGCCGAGCTGCGCGAGGCTGAGCTGGATGCAGGCAGCGGGACCGGTGCGTTGCGTGGGCATCTGCGGGTGACGCTGTCGCCTTGGATTTTGTCGCGCTTCATCATGCCGTTGATGGACGCGTTCCAAAACGACAACCCCGATCTGTCGGTCGAGTTTCTGGCTGTCGATCGTTATGTTTCTCTGGTGGATGAGGGCATTGACTGCGCTATCCGGGTGGGCCGGATGGCTGACAGCACGCTGAAGGCACGAAAGCTGAGTGACAACGACCGCATTATCTGCGCCGCTCCCGGCTTTTGTGACCGGTATGGCGTTCCAGCCAGCGTTGAAGAGCTGCGACAGATGCGCTGGGCCTGCCTGCCATGGCAAACCCGGTTCGAGATCCGCGATGGTCCCCAGCGCAGCACGCAGCTGTCGGTTGGGCGTAGGATTGCTGTTTCGAACTCGGATATGTTGACCGAAGCAGCAGTGCAGGGTCTGGGCCTTGCCGTAAAATCCCGACTGGCCGTGCAACGTGAGCTGGACAGCGGCGCGCTGCGCGAGATCATGCCGGGTGCCCTGAAGCACCCGGATGCCCCGATTTCGTTCGTTCATGCAGGCAATGCCACGCCGGGTCGCAAAGTGCGGGCATTCTCCGATCTGGCAGATCAGGCGTTTCAGAACACGGCGTTGGCAGAGTAAACCCGCTTACGGGGAAAGTGCGTGATTTTTCCCTTTGAGCGTGCTGTGCTTCTGGCTACGCTGCCTGCACGTGTTTCAAGGATATGAATATAACGCCGCAACATCTGAATTACGGGAGAGTGCTTAATGGGAAAACGCGACGAACTGATCGCCAAATATGCCGAGGATCTGAAATCCAAATGCGGCATGGACGCTGATATGGACCTGCTGACCAAGGTCACCATCGGCTGCGGTCCGGCCATCTATGATGCCGATGCGGCGACTGTGGCGGCCAGTCAGGAAAGTGAGCTTGAGACGGTCAAGAACAACTTCCTGATCAAAAAGCTTGGCCTGTCTGACGGACCCGAGCTGATGGAAGCGATCAACAAGGCCATGGAAACCTATGGCATGTCCGAGCGTAACAAATACCGGGCCGTCGTTTACTATATGCTGACCAAGCATTTCGGCAAAGAGTCGGTCTACGGTTGATCCCGGCCATTTAACCTGCAGCGCCCGTCGAACACAGACGGGCGTTTTGTATTTGAGACATAGTTTAAAGACTTGGTGTTTGAACCTGAGACCCAGCTTGGGTTAGGTTGAGCTTGTGACCAGGATGGTCAGAACCAGCAAATTCCATACACGTGTGGTGAGTAGGGAGCACGTGGGGTAGGGAAGGTTCTGCACCGTCGGAACCTTCCCTTTATTGCATTTTGCTGTTTCGCTCAGTCCGCTTTCGTCTCGCCCATGGCGCAGATTGCGGCCCATTCGGAATCGCTGACTGGCTGCACGGAAAGGCGCGAGTTTCTGACCAGAACCATGTCGTCCAGGCGCCCGTCGGCCTTTATCTGATCCAGCGTGACAGGTGTATTGAATGGGCGGACAGCCTCGATATCCACGCATTCCCAGCGCTCGTCATCGGTTGTGCTGTCTGGATGCGCTTCGGCGCAGACCTCGACAATACCGACAATCGCCTTTTCTTTCTGCGAATGGTAAAAGAACCCGCGATCACCGATCTGCATCTGCCGCATGAAGTTGCGTGCCTGATAGTTGCGGACGCCATCCCATTCCTCACCCGCGTCGCCTTTGGCGACCTGTTGATCCCAGCTCCAGGTCGAGGGTTCGGATTTGAACAGCCAATACGCCATCAGCCGATCACGCGCTTCCATTGGATCAGCTCGACCGAATCGAACAGCCCCGCCAGTGCGTAGGGATCATTGCGCGCCCACTCCTGCGCGGCTGCCATGTCTTCGACCTCGAGGATGATCAGCGAACCGATCATGGCCTCTCCGTCCAGCAGGGGACCGGCCTGGGTCACAACGCCAGTTTCTTCGAGGTAAGCCAAGTGCGCGGGGCGATTGTCCAACCGGGTTTGCAGAGCGCCCGGTTTGTCACGGGCGATCAGGGCGATGAGCATATTATTCCTCCTTGAGTGGACGACCCAGCAGAGTCCGAATCGCGTCGGCCACACTGTAGGCTCCGCCGCTGAGTTTCGCCACCGTCGTGCTGATGGGCATGTCCAGCCCTTCGGACGCGGCAATGCTCGACATGGCTTGGGCCGTGGCGACGCCCTCCACTGTGGTCGCATCATCGAAGGGCTGATTCAGACCCAAAGACAGGCCAAAACGATAGTTTCTGGACAATTCTGATGAACAGGTCAGGACCAGATCACCCAGTCCGGACAGGCCCATCAGCGTCTCGGGTGCTGCGCCGCGCAGCGTGGCAAAGCGCTGCATCTCGGCGAACCCCCGCGTTATCAATGCGGCCCGTGCGCTGTCCCCCAGCCCGGCGCCGATCGCCGCCCCGCAGCCGATTGCCATGACGTTCTTGAGGGCGCCGCCCAACTCGGCCCCGACTGTATCGGATGTGCGATAAAGGCGCAGATTGGATGTCGTCAGCTGTTGCTGAAGCGATGCGCCCAGTTCAGCGTCTGCGCAGGCAAGCGTCAACGCGGTCGGCAGCCCGCGGGCTATGTCGTCGGCAAAGCTTGGGCCTGTCAACAGCGCCGGATATGCGTCCGGGATCGTCTGCTCGATCACCGAGACCGGCCCCAGCCCCGAGGATTGTTCGATTCCCTTGCAACAGGCCACGAGGGCCTTGCCCGCCAAGCTGCCTGCATGATCGTGCAATGCCTCGCGCAACTTTTGGGTCGGGACGGCGACCAGCACCACATTGCTTTGCGCGACATCCCGCATCTCGGCGGTCACCCGGATTGCAGCGGGTAGGGTGACGTCCGGCAACCGCGCCGCGTTCTGGCGGGTCGCAGCCATCGCGCGCGCGTGTTCGGGGTCGCGGGCCCACAGTGTCACTGGACCATTCTTCGCCAACGAGATCGCCAGCGCGGTCCCGAACGCACCCGAGCCCAATACCGCGACGCTCATGCTTTGGCCCCTTTCTTACCGCTACCCAGCATCGCAGGACTGGTTTGGTCCAGCGGCCATCTGGGGCGTGCGATCAGGTCTAATCCGTCGCGCGCACCGGTGCGGAAGCGTTCCAGACCTGCATACGCGATCATCGCGGCATTGTCGGTACACAACGCCAGCGGTGGCGCGGTAAAGCGCGTGCCTTCTTCCGTCGCAACAGTCTCTAACGCGGCGCGAATGGCGCTATTTGCCGCCACTCCACCCGCCACTGCGATGGTCGGTTCCGAGGGGTAGGATTCAAGATAGCGCGAAATCGCGCGCCGTGTTTTTTCGGCCAGCGTGTCCACAATCGCCTGCTGGAACCCGGCACAAAGATCAGCGCGATCTTGCCGGGTCAGGCCACCCTTTTCGGCCACGATCTGATCTCGCATCCGCATCAGCGCGGTCTTAAGTCCGGAAAAAGACAGATCGCATCCGGGGCGATCAAGCAAAGGGCGCGGAAAGCGGAACCGCTTTGGATCTCCGCCGCGCGCCTCGGCCTCGACGGATGGTCCGCCGGGTTGGGGCAAGCCCAGCAGACGCGCGGTTTTGTCGAAAGCCTCGCCCGGGGCATCGTCGATAGTGCCGCCCAGTCGCGTGAACTGGTTTGGTCCATGGGCGATCAGATATTGGCAGTGCCCGCCCGACACCAGAAGCATCAGATAGGGAAACGCGATTCCATCGGTCAGGCGTGGGGTCAGCGCGTGACCGGCCAGATGGTTTACCCCCACCAGCGGCAAGCCGGTCGCCGCGCTGAGACCTTTGGCGCACATGACGCCGGACATAACCCCTCCGATCAGGCCGGGACCTGCCGTAACCGCGATCGCGTCCAGGGCATCCAACCCGATATTGCCCTGTGTTAGAGCCTCTTTGACGCAGATATCCAGCTTTTCAGCATGCGCGCGCGCGGCGATTTCAGGCACGACGCCGCCATAGGCGCTGTGCAGATCGGTTTGCCCGTGAACGACCGAAGACAGGATCTCGGGCAGTGCGCCTGCGCGATGGCGCACCACGGCGGCGGCAGTATCGTCGCAGCTGCTTTCCAGCCCGAGGACTGTAAGTGTTTGCACCATTGGCCTGATCCGTTGCATCATGATTGGCAAGCGGGGTATCACCCCGCGCGGATGCAAACAATCCCAAGGCCGAAGGCGCCGAACGTTGTATTTGTTGATGACCCGCCCTCGCGCCGCCTCGGACAGGTTCGTCGCGCAATTGCCGGACCGCGTCAGAGCGCAGGTCACAATCCTCATTTCGCCGCTGCTTGAGATCCGGCCGATGGCCGTACCGGTTGAGAGTGAAGGTCTTGGCGGTTTGATATTCACCTCGGCCAATGGGGTCACTGCCGCAGCGGCGCTGGGTGTGGATCGCGATCTGCCCGCTTGGTGCGTGGGGCCGGCAACCACGCAGACGGCGCAATCGGCTGGCTGGTCGGCGCAGATGGTCGGCGCCACTGCCGAAGAGCTGGTCGCCGGTCTGCTGCGTCTCAGGCCGCCGAGCCCATTGTTGCACCTGCGTGGCGAACATAGCCGCGGTCACATCGCCGAACGCTTGACCGGTTCAGGGTTAACCACGCGCGAGCAGGCAATCTATCAGCAACATCTGCTCCCGCTGAGCGACGAGGCCTCATTGGCGGCTGAAGGCAGTGACCCGGTCATCGCGCCGCTTTTCTCTCCGCGGTCGGCGCGACATTTTGCCGAGGTCTGGGCGGGTCCTGCCCCGTTGTGGCTGGCCGCGATCAGCGAGGCAGCGGCGGAACCCCTTAAATCCTTGACGTTTGAAAACCTCAGGATCGCGAGCGAGCCAAATCCGGACAAAATGCAGAAAGCCGTTAAAAAGCTTGTGAAACATGCGATGCGGGTTGAGGGCAAGCCGGGTGCGGATTAACTTGGGTGGGTCTGTAGTTCATGTGTTTTTGGAATCGATAAGGGGATAAGGCGGTGGCTGATAAGAAAAAACCCGATCAGGAACCGGTCGAAGACCCCAGCGTCGAAGAGGCGAAAGAAACCACCGAAACTGAAAACGAAGGCCTGTCTGATGACACGGCGGTTGACGCGGCTGAGCCGCAGGACGAGATAAATTCCGAAGCCGAAGCCGAAGCCGAAGCCGAAGCCGAAGCCGAAGCCGAAGCCGAAGCCGAAGCCGAAGCCGAAGCCGAAGCCGAAGCCGAAGCCGAAGCCGAAGCCGAAGCCGAAGCCGAAGCCGAAGCCGAAGCCGAAGCCGAAGCCGAAGCCGAAGCCGAAGCCGAAGCCGAAGCCGGACGTGTCGAAGAGCCAACGCCTGTCGAAGAACCGGCCCCCGCGGAAGAGAAGGCGATCGAACGTAACGACGACAAACGCGGCGGCTTTATACCGGCCCTGCTGGGCGGAGCCATTGCCGCAGGGATCGGGTTTGTTGTGGGCAATGGCGGCTTTACCTCTCAGGGCGCGGATGGATCCGATGCCATTGCCGCGCTCGAGGCCAAGCTGGCCGACCAGTCGGATCAGATCGCCAAGCTGACCCAATCCCTGAGTGACAGCCCGGATGTGTCGGGTTTGTCGGCTCAGATTACCGCGCTGTCGGACAAGCTCGCGCCGGTCGAAAGCGATTTGGGCGCGGTGAAATCCAGCGTTGATGCCTTGGCCGGACAGGTTGCACCGTTGGGTGACCGGCTGACAGAGCTTGAGAAAAAGCCGATCGAAGCCAATGCCTCGCCCGAGGCGATGGCTGCCTTCGAGGCAGAGTTGAAAAAGCTGCAGGATTCGTTGACAGCCCAGCGCAGCGAAGTCGAAAAGATGGTATCGGACGCCCAGGCGCTTGAGGCGAAGGCCTCGGCCGAGGCGCGCGCGGCCACCAACGCGGCGATCCTGTCGCGGCTGCATGGTCAGTTGGATGCAGGCCAGCCCTATTCCGATCTGGTCAGCGAATTGAAAGCCGGTGGTGTCGATGTGCCCGACGCTTTGGCTGCACCTGCCGACAAAGGCGTCGAGACGCTTTCGGCGTTGCGCAGCGCGTTTGCTCCGGCGGCGCGGACGGCCTTGGCGGATGCGCGGGGCGCGGACAAGGGCACCGGCCTGATCGCGTTTTTGCAGCGTCAAACCGGTGCGCGGTCGGTGACTCCTCAGGATGGGGACGACCCGGATGCCATCCTGTCGCGTGCGCAGGCAGCTTTGTCGGATGGGGATCTGTCCACGGCGCTGAACGAACTGAAATCCCTGCCCGATGCGGCGCAGACCCCATTGGCGGATTGGGCGCAGGCGGCACAAACGCGGCTTTCGGCTGTTGAGGCCGCCAATACGCTGGCTTCAAGCCTGAACTCGAACTGAAGGACCTGCCATGCTGTGGTCATTGTTAAAGATCCTTGTTTTTGTTGCGATTATCGGTCTGCTGGCCATAGGCGCCGGGTATCTGATGGAAACCAGCGGCGGGGTGCAGATCACCGTTGCGGGCACCGAATACACGCTGGGGCCGCTGCAATCGGTGATCGCGCTGGGCGTGCTGGTTTTTGCGGTCTGGCTGTTCTTCAAGCTGCTGACGCTTCTGATCGCGACGCTGAAGTTCCTGAATGGGGATGAGACCGCCCTGTCACGGTATTTCGATCGCAGCCGCGAACAGCGCGGGTATCAGGCGCTGGCGGACGGGTTGATGGCGCTGGCTTCGGGCGAGGGGCGCGTGGCGATGACCAAGGCCAGCAAGGCCGAGAAGTTGTTGAACAAACCCGAGTTGACCAATCTGCTGGTTGCGCAGGCCGCCGAGATGACAGGCGATACGAAGAAGGCGGAAGAGACCTATAAAAAGCTGGTGACCAACTCTACCACGCGATTTGTCGGTGTGCGCGGTATCATGAAGCAGAAGCTGGCCGAGGGTGATGATGAAACCGCCCGTAAACTGGCCGAGAAGGCACTGGCGCTGAAACCGCGCCACGAAGAAACACAGGATGTTCTTCTAAGTCTTCAGACCAAGGCGCAGGATTGGGCCGGGGCACGGTCTACGCTGACTTCAAAACTGAAAGCCGGGCATCTGCCGCGGGATGTGTTCAAACGGCGCGATGCGGTTCTGGCGTTGTCCGAGGCCAAAGAGATTCTGGCGGACGGGGCCACCGTCGAACAACAGGAACACGCGATTGAGGCCAACCGTCTTTCGCCAGATCTGGTGCCCGCCGCCGCGATGGCAGCGCGGGCCTACATCGAAAAGGGCAAGGCGCGGGCTGCGACGAAGATTCTGAAAAAGGCGTGGGAGGTGCAGCCGCACCCCGATCTGGCGCATGCCTTTGCCGAGATCGCCCCCGAGGAAACCCCCGGCCAGCGCATCAAGCGGTTCACTGCGTTGACGCGCATTCACCCTGAGAACATGGAAACCCGGCTGATTCTGGCCGAGTTGAACATCGTCGCCGAAGATTTCCCAGAAGCCCGTCGTGCGCTGGGCGATGTGGTCGAAAAGCAGGGCGACGCGCGGGCGTATACTCTGATGGCGGCAATTGAGCGGGGCGAGGGGGCTTCGGACGCCGTGGTGCAGGGCTGGCTGGCGAAGGCGCTGAACGCGCCGCGCGGGCCGCAATGGGTGTGCGACAACTGCCATGACATTCAGCCCGAATGGGGGCCGGTCTGCCAGAACTGCGGCAGCTTCGATACGCTCAGCTGGCAAACGCCCCAGACACCCGAAATCGCAAGCGCAACCGGTGTGCATATGCTGCCGCTGATCGTGGGCGCGGTTGAGGATCAGTCTGAACCTGAGCCGGAACCCGAGGTCGAAGAGGCTGACGCGGAAGAGGTAATCGACGTCAGCGCCGAGCCGGTTGAGCTCGAGGAAGAGAAGCGGGCCTAGCCGTTCAGGACGGGCCAGTATAGGTCCAGCGATATGCAGGTGGCGTGGGGCCTTTGTTGCGCCCGCCCTGCTGCATCTGCTCCCACGCGTGGGCCAGTATCCCGACCGACCGTGACAGGCAGAACAGACCACGTGCAAGCGGTGGGGCAAAGCCCAGCTCGGCATAGATCACCGCCGTAGCGCCATCGATGTTCATCGGAACCGGTTTGCCCTTTTGGCGGCAAAGCGCGCTTTCGACGTCCCGGCCGATTTTCATGTACCGTCCCTCGCAAGCGCCCGCCCCGACGGCCTCTTCGACCAGCGCCATCAGACGCGGCGCGCGCGGGTCGGTTGGCGTGTGAAACCTGTGGCCAAAGCCGGGCAGAATCCTGCCGTTGATCGCGGTCCAGTCCTCTAACGCGGCATCCAGATCTCTGGGGCTGTTTTCTATGAAATGATACAGCGTGACCGCTTGCTCTCCGGCCCCGCCGTGGACGTCGCCCAGCATGTTGACCGCACTCGCCATCGCGTTGTTCAGGGGCAAGCCGCAGGTCACGGCCATCCGGGCGGTCGCGATTGAGGGGGCTTGTGGGCCGTGATCGACGGCTGCGACCAGTGCCGCTTCGAACAAGCGGGCCTGCGCGGGTGTGGGGCGATCCCCGCGCACCATCAGCCAGATCATCTCGGCGAAGCTGATGTTTCCGATCAATTGCTCGATCGGTTGGCCCCGTAATGCGATCCGTCCGGGCTCCATATCAATGATGGCTGTCTGCCACCAATCGGCGACGTCACTCATATGATTCCCTCTTGCCTTAGCGCGTCGATTTCGGCGTTCGACAAACCCAGTTCAGTCCAGATCGCTGCGTTGTCGGCGCCCAGCGCGGGTGGGGCGGTTTGCGGCATCTTGCGTTCGCCGTCCATGACCACTGGGCTGCCTGCCAGACGCATGTCCTCACCCTGCGCTGAGAGGGTTCCGATCAGACCCCGACCCGCCATCTGTTCGTCCGACAAAGCTTCGGGCACGGTCAGAACCTGCCCCGCGGGCACGCCGCGTGCGTTCAATTCGCGGACCCAATCCGCAGCCGGGCGGGTGGTCAACACGTGCTCCAGTTCCTGTCGCAGTGCTTGTCGGTTCTGTTTGCGATCTTCGCGGGTTTTATAGTCGGGATGGGTCAGCAAGTCGTCTCGGCCCAGATGTCCGGCCAGCGCTTGCCATTGTTCATCCCGATTGGCCGCGATGTTTATCGGCCCATCGAAAGTTGCGAAAGTTCCCGACGGCGCCGAGGTGGTGTTTTCGTTGCCATGGGCCCCCGGCAGGACGCCACCCAGAAGGTAGTTCGATACGACCCACCCCATGGTCGAGACGACGGCTTCGGTCATGGCAACGTCCAGAAACGCCCCGCGTGGCTTGGCGTTCAGGGCGGCGCTGATGGCGAAGGCTGCGGTCAATCCGCCAACCGTATCCGCCAAAGGGTATCCAACCCGGTAAGGTGCGGTATCAGGTGCGCCGGTGATCGACATAACACCGCTGAGGCCCTGCACAATCTGGTCATAAGCCGGGTCGTCGCGACGCGGTCCCGACTGGCCAAAGCCGCTGATTCCGCAATAGATCAGGTTGGGATTCTCGGCGCGTAAGACCTGATACCCCAGCCCCAGCCGGTCCATTACGCCGGGGCGAAAATTCTCTACCAGAACATCGGCGCTTTGGACCAGTCGTCTAAGCAACGCTTTGCCCTGCTCGGCTTTCATATCCAGCGTGACGGATTTCTTGTCGGCATTCTGCGCCAGAAAGCTGATGCCCATGCCGGCCTTGTTGCGGTCAGGGTCCGCGCCCAGCACACGGGCCAGATCACCGGTGCCCGGGCGTTCGACCTTGATGACTTCGGCCCCCATCAATGCCAGCTGGTAGCAGCAATAGGGGCCAGCCAAGACGTTGGTCAGGTCAAGAACCCGGACCCCCGATAGCGGCTCAGTCGCCATCCGCAATCCCGGCTGCGCGGGCTTTGGCCCGGCGGGCGCGATAGCTTGGCAGCAGGACCAGCAGCACCGCGATCACCAGCAGGCCCAAGGTCATCGGGCGCTCCCAGATAAAGGCGATACCATCGTAAAGCTGCATGGAGCGTGCGAAGTTATCCTCCATCATCCCGCCAAGGATAAAGCCGATCAGCAGCGGCGCGAGCGGATAGTCCGCAAATTTCAGCGCTGTCGCGCAGACGCCGAAGCCAACCAGTATCAACAACTCGGTGGCGTTGTTCTGGCCGATATAGGCCCCCATCAGGGTGAAGAACAGGATGAACGGGATCAGGTAGTTGCGCGGAACCGCCAGCACTTTGGCAATATAAGGGATCAGCGGCAGGTTCAGGATCAGCAGAACCAGATTGCCGATGAACATCGACATGATGACGGCCCAGAAGATCTGAGGCTCGTCAACCATCAGGCGCGGACCCGGAGTGACGTTCAAGGCGATCAACGCGCCCAGCAGGATCGCGGTGGTGCCCGAGCCGGGGATACCCAGCGTCAGCAGCGGCACGAAAGATCCTGTACAGGCCGCGTTGTTTGCAGCCTCTGGCGCGGCAAGACCTTTGATCGAGCCTTTGCCGAACTCTTCTTGTTCCTCTTTCGGGGCGATGTTGCGCTCAACCGCATAGCCGAGGAAGCTGGCGATCGTCGCCCCAGCCCCGGGCAGTACCCCGATAAAGAAACCCTGTGCCGACTGACGCCCTACAACCGGTGCGATGGCTTTTGCCTCTTCCTTGGTGATGCGCAGGTCCTTGATGTCGCCGTCATCGCCTTTCAGGTCTTTGGGTTTGAGGACAAGGAATAGCGCCTCGGGCAGGGCGAACATCGCCATGGCCAGCGTGATGAAGCCAAAGCCCGATTGCAGGTCCATGATGCCCATGGTGAAACGCGGCAGGTTGAACAGCGCACCTTCGCCAACGGTGGCCATGATCAGGCCCAGGATCGTCATGATCAGTGCCTTGGCCACTTGCCCGGACCCGGCAAAGGCTGCGATCGCGGACAGGCCCACGACCATCAGTGCGAAGTATTCGGCAGAGTGGAACAGCAGCGCGACCGACGACAGGGCAGGGGCGAACACCATCAACAGGACCGCACCCAGCGTGCCGCCCGCGAAGCTGGCGATCGCGGCGATGGTCAGCGCCTTACCGGCCTTGCCTTGCCGCGCCAGCGGGTAGCCATCAAAGCTGGAGGCCACGGTGCCCGCGACCCCCGGCGCGTTCAGCAGGATGGATGAGGTCGAGCCGCCGAAGATGGCGCCGTAATAGACACCCGCCAGCAGGATCAGAGCGGCCGAGGGGTCGCCCATCGAGATGGCAACGGGGATCATGATGGCGATGATCGACATCGGGCCCAGACCGGGCAGCATGCCAATGAATGTGCCGATCAAACAGCCCGCAACGACCATCAGAAGGTTTTGGATGGAAAACGCCGTTTGCAGGCCAATCAGAAGTCCTTCGAGCATGTCAGCCTCCGAACACGCCCGGCAGGGGGCGCATGTAAATTCCAAGAACTTCCTGAACCAGATACCAGACGAATCCGGCAGCAATCAGGGCGACGGGGATCATGATGTGCCATCTGCGTTCGCCGAGAATGTAAGATCCGATGATCAGAAAGGCCGAGGTTGCAATCAGGAAACCAACCGGGCGCAGACACAGTGCGTAGATGACCATGAGTACCAGCAGCGCGATCGCCTGATCCAGATGGTATTCGCCCAACCGGCGGTAATCGATATCGGCCTCTTTGATCTCGCTCTTTTCAAACCCAAGCAGGATGATTGTCGAGGCGATGATCCCCAGTACCGACAGAACCTTGGGGAAGGTGCTGGGCCAGATGGGGTTTCTTTGCATGAAAGGGGGTAGGCTGCCGTCCATTGTGAACCAGGCCGCATAGCCATAGGTCAGACATATCCCCAACAATACAAGCGCGATCCAGCGATCCAGCGCCATGGTGTCCCCTCCCATTGTGGTGTTGTTTGGTGGGGCAGAGCGGCTGTCCGCTCTGCCGAAGCTGCCTTTAGAGGAAGCCCAGTTTCTTCATCAGATCGCTGATCTGCTGTTCCTGCTCTTCCAGGAACGCTTTGAAGTCATCGCCCGAGTTGTGGATGTTCACCCAACCATTGCGCGCGCGTACTTCTTCCCATTCAGGCGTGTCGTACATCTTGGTGATGGCTTCCTGATAAGCGACCAGCTTGTCTTCGGGCAATCCGGGTGCACCAAAGAACCCGCGCCAGTTGACGAAAGTGGTGTCGATGCCCTGCTCTTTCATGGTCTGCGCATCCGGCGCTGCATCCACGCGTTCCTCGGCGGTCACGCCGATGATCTTCACTTCGCCCTGATTGGCCAGATCAACGGCTTCCGAGAAGCCGGTCGACAGGGCTGCAATCTCACCGGACAAAAGTGCCGCCATGGCTTTGCCGCCTGCGTCATACGGGATGTACTTGACGCTCAGCGCATCTTTGCCTGCCGCTTCCATCACCATTGCCGCCACCAGATGGTCCATGCCACCCGGAACCGAGCCGCCGCCAATGGCCGTGGCGCCCGGATCAGCGTCGAAGGCCGCCAGCAGATCATCCATCGAGTTGATCGGGCTGTCCTTACCGACGACGATTGCGGCATAGTCACCGATCGTGCCCGATACCAGCGTCAGATCGCGGAAATTGTGCGGGAACACTCCGGTCAGCGAACGGATGACGATGGGCGTCGAATTGACCATCAGCGTGCCATGGTTGCTGTCGGCGTTTTCGATCAGGAAGCCGATGGCCTTACCACCGCCGCCGCCGGACATATTCTCGTAAGATGCTGTGCCGACCAGACCTGCGTTTGTCAGTGCTTCGCCGGTTCCGCGCGCGGTCCCGTCCCAGCCACCACCGGCACCCCCGGGGATCAGAAAGTGGATGCTGTCCACAACCTGATGACCATCGGCCAATGCGGGCCCGGTCAGGCCTACGGCGGCCACAGCTGCGATCAGGGCCCGACGGCCCAGTGTGAATGTTGTCATGATGTCCTCCCATTTGACAACCGGCCGCGGTGCGGCTCAGATTATCGGGAAGTTTAAACACACGAACCTGACATCAACCTGTCACGCGTTAGGATACGCCCGATCCCCGATGAAATTCCTACTGGTCGAAGATAATCTTGATCTCGCAAACGCGATGTGCGCCCGAATGCGTCTGGATGGCCATGTCGTTGATCATGCAGCGAAATTGGATGATGCGACCGCCTATGCCGAGGTCGAGGAATACGACCTGATCCTGCTGGATATCATGTTGCCCGACGGCGATGGGCGGGACTTTCTGCAACGCCACCGGGCCCGTGATCCTGACACACCCGTCATCGTTCTGACCGCCCGCAGCCAGGTTTCGGATCGAATCGGGTCGCTTGATCTGGGCGCTGACGACTACATGACCAAGCCCTTTGACCATGCCGAGCTTGAGGCCCGTTGCCGCGCCGTTCTGCGGCGCAAATCCGGGATCGCCAAATCACGGATCGAGGTCGGTGGGATCGTTTTTGACCCGGTCGCAGGCCATCTGAGCGTCCAGGGTGAGACCATATCCCTGCGCAACCGCGAATTGCGGATGATGGAACTGTTCATCAACGCACCGGGTCAGGTGTTCTCGAAACAAAAGCTGGCTGACCGGCTGTTTTCCTACGACGACAATGTCTCGGACAACGCGATCGAGGTTTATGTGGGCCGGTTGCGCAAGCACCTAGAGAAGTCCGAATTGAAGATCACCACGTTGCGCGGATTGGGCTATAGGCTGGATCATGACGGTTAGCCCGGCTGTTTCAGGATCGCTCAGAAATCGGCTGGTGCTGACGTTGATCAGCGGTGCGGCCCTGTTGGCCATCTTGTTGTTCTTCGCCGTTCGAAGCTACGCCGTGCAGGTGGCACAACAGGGGCAGGACAACATCCTTGGTGCATCAGTGTCTTCGATCCTTGATGCAGCCGCGCTGCGCGATGGTCAGCTTGAGATCGATATCCCCTACGCCGCGTTCTCGATGCTGGCGACGCCATCGGATGATCGGGTGTTTTATGCGATCTTTCAGGATGGCGCATTCTTAACGGGTTATGAGGATCTTCAGGTCGCCCAGAATACGGATGATGGAACGTGGTCCTTCGATGAAGGCGAAATTCGCGGCGAGCGCATAAGGCAGGTGAATGCCAGCCGCACTCTGGTGGGTCTGGGTCGACAGACCGAGATTGACGTTGTGCTTGCCCAGACGCAGGATGCCCTGTCCGAAACGCTGGATCAGATCTCGCGCAATGCCGCGTTTCTGGGGCTTGGGTTTTTTGTGCTGACGGCGGCCCTGTCCTTTTGGGTGACGTCCGCGACCATCGGGCAACTGAACAAGCTGACGACATCCGTGACCCGTCGCGGGCCGCAGGACCTGAGCCCGTTCAGAAAATCGGTGCCCAAGGAAATGGCACCACTAGTGACATCCCTGAATTCGCTGATGGGGCGTCTGGACCAGTCCCTGACCCAATCCGAAGACTTCATCGCCGAGGCGGCACATCGGGTGCGCACGCCGCTTGCCACCGTCCGATCCTATGCCGAGGCGACCCTGCACCGTGTCGAACGCAAGGAAAACCGCGAAGCGCTGCGCGCAATGGTTCGGGCGATTGACGAAAGCTCTCGGGCGGCGGGGCAGCTTTTGGATCATGCCATGATCACCTTCCGGGCCGATCATCTGGAGCGCGAGGATCTTGATCTTGTCGCCCTGACGCAAGAGCTTGTGCAGCGGCTGACACCCATTGCCGAAATGAAAGACCTGTCGTTGTCTCTGACGGGTGACAGCGCTGTCGCGTATTCAGGTGATCCGATCCTGTTGCAGAACGCGGTACGTAACATGGTGGACAATGCGCTGAAATACGCACCCCCAGACAGCACGGTCGAGATCAACGTGACCGTATCGCCCCAACCGCAGATCAGCGTTAGGGATTGGGGGCCGGGGTTCCCTCCTGATGAGATCGGCACGCTGACCCGCCGGTTCGAGCGGGGCCAGAACGCGACCGGCACGATCGGCTCGGGGCTGGGTTTGACCATTGTGCAAGACGTGGCAACCGCGCATGGCGGCAAGCTTGTCCTGACCAACCAACCAGAGGGCGGCGCATGCGTTACCTTATCGCTCTGAGCCTGTTGCTGCTGCCCTGTGTCGGCATGGCCGAGGAGTGGGAAGACAGGCAGCTTTTCAACGACGGGGCGACGGGCACGCCTCTACGAGTCATATCAAGCACCGATACGGTTCTGTTTGCACCCTTCATCGAAGAATTTGTCGCCGAATATCCAGAGATTAGTGTCGAATATCTGGTTTCTGGCACGGCTGATATCTATGACCGCGTGCGGTCAACGCCCGACGCATTCGATGTCGTCATTTCCAGTGCGATGGACCTGCAGCTGAAGCTGGCCAATGACGGTTTTGCGCTGCCTTTGGACGATATGCCGGGGCCCGACTGGGCTCAGTGGCACGACAGCCTGTTTGCCTTCACCTCCGAGCCCGCGACCATCGTGGTTAACCGTGCGGCCTTTGCCGGTCAGCCCATCCCGGACACCCGACAGGGTCTGATCGAAGCGATGCGGGAACGGCCTGAGACCTTCCGGGGCAAGGTCGGAACGTATGATGTGCGGCAATCCGGGCTGGGCTACCTGTTCGCCACGCAGGACGCGCGCGCGTCAGAAACCTTTTGGCGCCTGATGGAGGTCATGGGCGGTCTGGATGTGCGCCTGTATTGCTGCTCCGGTGACATGATCCGTGATCTGGCGAATGGCAAGATTCTGGTCGCCTACAACGTGCTGGGCAGCTACGCGGCGGTCCAGACCGAAGGCAAGGATGCGCTTGAGATTGTACTGCCGTCCGATTTCCAGACGACAATGATGAGAACGGTCATGGTCTCGGACGCAACGCAAAGGCCCGAGGCTGCCGAGGCCTTTGTGCGCTACCTGATCGCGGGTGCCGCACATTCTTCTGAAAACGCGCCCCTGCCCGTTTTGTCGGCATCCGTTGACGGTGCGCAGGAAGCCATCGGATTGAACCCCGCTTTGCTGACCTATCTGGATGTATTGAAACGCAGAAAGTTTATTTCGGCCTGGGAAAACGCTGTTATCCAGTAAGGGGGTCGCGCCGATTGTGGTAAGCGATTGCGTTTGCTAACGTCGCCCTCGCGCCGGGGGAGGGCGCCATAACCCGAATGCTGGACTATTCCCATAACGCCTGGCTGGTCGCAGCCTCATTGGCCGTGGCGCTGATGGCGGGCTTTACTGGCCTGTATCTGACCCACGGCGCGTCGCGGCTGGATACCCAGCGGCGCAAGCTGGTGGTGGCGCTGGCGGCGGTCATTCTGGGTGGCGGCATCTGGTCGATGCATTTTGTCGCGATGCTGGGGCTGCAACTGCCGATCCTGTTCTACTATGACGCTCTGATCACGCTGATTTCAGCGTTGGTGGCGATCCTGATGGTGGGGCTGGCGCTGCTGCTGCTGCATTTCCGTCCGCGCACGCCTCAGATCATGATCGGGTCCGGCGTGATCGTCGGGCTGGGGATTGTGGTGATGCACTATATCGGCATGGCCGGAATGCAGCTGTGCCGCCCGGTCTATAACGCGCTGGACGTTGTTCTGGCGACGCTGGCCTCGGTGATGCTGTCTGTGGCGGCCATTTGGGTTGCCTATGGCAACCGGACACAGCGCAACATCCTGCTTGGGACGGTCTGTTTCGGGCTGGCCGTGTTCACCATGCACTTCGTGGCGACCGGCCTGACGGATTTTGTGGCCAGCGACAGTGCCGCCGGTGCAGGGCCCGCGCTGGACAATCAGGTTCTGGCAATGGGGGTCACCGTTTCGGTCTTTCTGATTTGCGGCGCCTTTCTGCTGACCGGGATTTCATTCATCGAACCAAAAGAGCAACCCGTTGAAGAACCCGCGCCGGAACCCGCAACGCTGCGCGCTGGGGTGCCCTTTGAGCGCGAGGGGCAAACCTTTTTCACCGAACCCTCCAGCATCGCCGCCATACGGGCCGAAGGGCATTACACGGTGCTTTATATGGGGGCTGAAAAACTGTTCTGCCCCTGGTCGATAACCGAAGCCGAGACACGGCTTATTCCCGACGGCTTTCTGCGCTCCCATCGCAGCTATCTGGTGAACCCAAGGCATGTCTCAGGCTTTGAGCGGCACAAGGACAATGGCACCTGCTACTTCGATGGTGTCGATGCCTTGGCGAAAGTGCCGGTCAGCCGATCCCGCCTGAATGACATCCGCGAGGCGCTGGGTCTCTGATCGCAACTGGTGCAGCCTATTCGCATTTCGTGAAACAAGCTGCGCGGCCGGTTCCCATTGGCTGGAACCGTTCATCCTGGCGTCTTTTCCTTTCCGCAGGTCCCCCAAGGCATACCGCTCGGACCCAGGGAGGAAAAATATGATACCAGCCGGTTTTGAGTATCACCGGCCAGGCGATATCGCCTCGGCCATCGGCATTTTGCAGGAACACGGAGACGAGGCACGCGTGATCGCGGGCGGGCACAGCCTGATCCCGATGATGAAACTGCGCATGGCCGAGATGGGCCATCTTGTCGATCTGCAGGCCATCGAGGAATTGAAAGGCATCGAGGTCGGGTCCGACACCGTGACCCTTGGCGCGATGGTCACGCAGCACGAATTGATCACCCATGATGGCCTTGCCTCGGCCATTCCGCTGATCCGCGAGGCGGCGTTGCAGATCGCGGATCCGCAGGTGCGCTATGTCGGGACGGTTGGCGGCAACGTGGCCAATGGAGACCCGGGCAACGACATGCCGGGGCTGATGCAATGCCTGAACGCGACATTCGATCTGTCCGGCCCGGATGGGTCCCGCAGTGTCGCCGCGCGGGAGTTTTACGAGGCTGCGTATTTCACCGCCCGCGAGGACGAAGAAATCCTGACCCGGATTTCGATCCCGGTGCCGGGTGCCGGTGTCGGTCAGGCCTATGAAAAGCAAAAGCGCAAGATCGGCGACTATGCCACCGCCGCCGCTGCCGTGATGGTGGGCAACGGCACCGCCTCGGTCGCGATGACCAATCTGGCCGATACGCCTGTGTGGTCCGAAGGGGCCAGTGCTGCGCTGGCCGCTGGCGATGTGGATGGCTGCGTTGCAGCGATGTTGGACGCCATCGAGCCCGTTGCCGACAACCGTGGGCCTGTCGAATTCAAGAAACACGTGGCCGCCGTGATGCTGCGCCGCGCCATCGACCGTGCGCTAAGCCGCGCGGGTTGAGGGGAGGAACCAATGTCGAAAATGCACGTCAAACTCACCGTGAACGGCAAAGAGGTCGAAGGTCTGGCCGAGCCGCGCACGTTGCTGATCCACTTCCTTCGGGAAGACCTGAAAATCACCGGCCCTCATATTGGCTGTGAAACCAGCCATTGCGGCGCCTGCACCGTGGATATTGATGGTAAATCCGTCAAATCCTGCACCACCTTCGTGGCGCAGGTGAATGGGGCCGATATCACCACGGTCGAAGGTCTCACCAATGAGGATGGCAGCCTTGGTGTTCTGCAGGAAATGTTCCGCGAACATCACGGGCTGCAATGCGGCTTCTGCACACCGGGCATGATCACTCGTGCGCATCGTTTGCTGCAGGAAAACCCGAACCCAACCGAGGAAGAAATTCGTTTCGGCATGGCCGGGAACCTGTGCCGCTGCACCGGCTACCAGAACATCGTCAAGGCAATCTCGGCCTCGGCTGACATGCTGAACGCTCAGAAGGAGGCCGCGGAATGAACGACCAGACACTGACCCCCGAAGAACGCGCCGCCAACCTCAAAGGGATGGGCAGCTCGCGCAAACGCGTCGAGGATGTGCGCTTTACCCAAGGCAAGGGCAATTATGTCGATGACATCAAGCTGGATGGCATGCTGTTCGGCGACTTCGTGCGCTCCCCCTACGCACATGCCCGCGTCGTCAGCGTGAACAAAGAGGCCGCCTTGGCGATGCCCGGCGTGATCGCTGTTCTGACCGCCGAGGATCTGGCTCCGCTGGGTCTGCATTGGATGCCAACGCTGGCCGGTGACAAGCAGATGGTTCTTGCCGACGGCAAGGTGCTGTTCCAAGGCCAGGAAGTCGCCTTTGTGGTCGCCGAAGACCGCTATATCGCAGCCGATGCCGTCGAGTTGATCGAGGTCGAATACGAAGAACTACCTGTTCTGACCGATCCGTTCGAGGCGTTGAAATCCGATGTGGTCCTGCGTGAAGACCTTGAGGGCCAGACCGAAGGTGCGCACGGGCCGCGTAAGCATCACAACCACATCTTCACCTGGGAACAGGGCGACAAAGACGCGACTGAGGCCATTTTGGCCGAGGCTGACGTGGTGGCGGAAGAGATGGTCTACTACCACCGCACCCATCCTTGCCCGCTGGAGACCTGCGGGTCTGTGGCCAGCATGGACAAGGTGACCGGCAAGCTGACTCTGTACGGTACGTTCCAAGCCCCGCACGCGATCCGGACGGTTGTATCGCTGATTTCCGGCATCGCCGAGCACAATATCCGCGTGATCAGCCCCGATATCGGTGGCGGTTTCGGCAACAAGGTTGGGGCCTATGCGGGTTATGTCTGCTCGGTCGTGGCCTCGATTGTCACCGGCAAGCCGGTGAAATGGGTCGAGGATCGGATGGAGAACCTGATGTCCACCGCCTTTGCCCGCGACTACTGGATGCAGGGCAAGATCGCGGCCACCAAGGATGGCAAGATCACCGGGCTGTGGTGCCACACTACGGCAGATCACGGTGGCTTTGACGCCTGTGCGGACCCGACCAAATTCCCCGCAGGCTTCATGAATATCTGCACCGGGTCCTATGACATCCCGACCGCTTATCTGGCTGTCGATGGGGTCTATACCAACAAGGCTCCGGGCGGGGTGGCCTATCGCTGTTCCTTCCGCGTGACCGAGGCTGCTTATTTCATCGAACGGATGATTGAGGTTCTGGCCATCAAGCTGAACATGGACGCGGCCGAGCTGCGCCGGATAAACTTCATCAAGGCCGATCAGTTCCCCTATCAGTCCGCGCTGGGGTGGGAGTATGACTCGGGCGATTATCACACCGCCTGGGACAAGGCGCTGAAGGCTGTCGATTACGACGGTTTGCGAGCCGAGCAGGCGCAACGGGTCGAGGACTTCAAGGCTGGGAAAACCCGCAAGCTGTTGGGCATTGGCCTGACGCATTTCACTGAAATCGTTGGCGCTGGTCCGGTCAAGAACTGCGATATCCTCGGGCTTGGTATGTTCGACAGCTGCGAAATCCGCATCCACCCAACGGGGTCTGCCATCGCGCGGTTGGGGACGATCTCGCAGGGTCAGGGTCACGCCACGACCTTTGCGCAGATCATCGCCAGCGAGATCGGGTTGCCCGCCGATGACATCACGCTGGAGGAAGGCGACACCGACACCGCGCCTTATGGTCTGGGGACTTATGGGTCTCGGTCCACGCCTGTGGCCGGAGCGGCGACCGCAATGGCCGCGCGTAAAATCCGGGCCAAGGCGCAGATGATCGCGGCTTATCTGCTTGAGGTCCACGACGACGATGTCGAATGGGATGTGGATAGGTTCTCGGTCAAAGGCGCACCTGAGCGGTTCAAGACCATGAAAGAAATCGCCTTCGCTGCTTATAATCAGGCGATTCCTGGATTGGAGCCCGGTCTGGAGGCCGTCAGCTACTATGACCCGCCGAACATGACCTACCCGTTCGGGGCCTATATCTGCGTCATGGAGATCGACGTGGATACCGGCGAATGGGACGTTCGGAAGTTCTACGCGCTGGACGATTGTGGCACACGGATCAACCCGATGATCATTGACGGGCAGGTCCATGGGGGCGTGACCGAAGCGCTGGCCATCGTGATGGGGCAGGAGATTGCCTATGACGAGATGGGCAATGTGAAGACCGGCACGTTGATGGACTTTTTCCTGCCGACGGCATGGGAGACGCCGAACTATATCACCGACTACACGGTGACCCCTTCCCCGCATCATCCGATTGGTGCGAAGGGTGTTGGTGAGAGTCCGAATGTCGGGGGAGTGCCCTGTTTCTCGAACGCGGTGCATGATGCGTTCCGTCCTTTTGGCTTGGTTCAAAGCCATATGCCGCACGATCATTGGCGGATCTGGAAGATCGCCAATGGGCTGGGGATGCATGGGTGATTGGGGTCGGACCGGCTGGGGCCGGTCCGATCAGGCAAGGGGGCTCTGCCCCCTTGGACCCCCGGGATATTTTTAGCCAGATGAAGATTGGATCCTGGTTTTGACTTTGAGTGATGTGCAGAACGGGTTGGCCGCACAGGGCTATGTCGCCGATGATCGGTTGGCGATGGCGTTGCATCTGGCGCAGGCCTTGGGGCGGCCTTTGCTGCTGGAGGGTCCTGCCGGGGTCGGCAAGACCGAGGTGGCCAAGGCGATGGCGGCCTGGCTTGAGGCTCGGCTGATCCGGTTGCAGTGTTACGAAGGGTTGGATGCGAGCCATGCAATTTATGAATGGAATTATCAGCGGCAGTTGCTGGCGATCCGTGCGCATGAAGGGCAGGGGGCAACCGATGAAGCACACCTGTTTTCGGATAGGTTCTTGCTGAAACGCCCATTGTTAGAGGCTATTTCTGAGGATGAGCCGCCGGTTTTGCTGATTGATGAAATCGACCGCGCTGATGAAGAGTTTGAAGCGTATTTGTTGGAGATCCTTTCGGATTTTCAGATAACGATCCCCGAGCTGGGCACGGTCAAAGCGCGGGTGCGCCCGGTCGTTGTCCTGACGGCCAACGGAACGCGCGACTTGTCCGATGCACTGCGGCGCAGGTGTCTGTACAGTTTCCTTGATTACCCGTCAAAAGAGACTGAGATGGCCATCCTGCGGGCGCGAATGCCAGACGTCGAAGGTATTTTGGCCCGGCAGATCATTGGCGTTGTTCAAGCGTTGCGGCAAGAAGATCTGGAGAAAGTGCCGGGCGTGGCCGAGATGCTGGATTGGGCCGCAGCGCTGTCCGGTTTAGGTGTCAACGATCTGGCGAAATCGCGCGAAGAGGTTCAGGCGACGCTTGTCTGCCTTCTCAAGACTGCGGCGGATTATGATGCTGCGCCGCCCGAGCTGATGGATCGTCTGATCGGGAAGGTCGCGTGATGCAGGTGACGCGCTTTCCGTCTCGGGCTGCGGGGCTGGCCGACAGGATGTCGGGCTTTGTCGCACATTTGCGCATGAACGGGCTGAAGGTTGGACCGCAGGAGACCGGGGACGCTCTGGCCGCGTTATCGCTGGCCGATGCTACAAATGCCGATCAGGCGCGGCAGGCATTATGCGCCCTGTTGGCTGGAAATGCTGAAGACTGGCGGCGTTTTGATGCGCTGTTTGATGCGTATTGGTTCAACGCCGGAAAGCAACGTGGCGGTGTGGCGCAAAATACCCATGTGCGGGTGCAATCTGCCAAACCGATGATCTGGCAAGGTGCGGAAGCAGCCACAGAAGACGACCGAACGGGCGACAATCAGGAAGCCACCACTCCTGATCCGGGCGATGGAGAGGCCGAAGGGATGGACGGGAAGCTGATAGCGACCCGAACGGCCAATCTGTCGCGCCGGGATTTGCGTGAGTTGATGGATGAACAGAGTCTAAAACAGGCGGAAAGCGCTGCAATACAGATTGCGCGTGCCATTCGAGACCGCCGGTCCCGGCGGCGCAAGCAGGCGTTGCGTGGGCCTGCTTTGGACATGCGACGCATTCAGCGGGCCAGCCTTGCGCGGGGGCGAACCGATTGACCTCTATCGGCGCGCGCGCCCACCGCGCCCGATGCGGATCGTTGCCCTGTGTGATGTCAGTGGATCCATGACGGTGTATTCGCGGGTGTTTCTGGCTTTTCTGAAGGGCCTGATCGGCAGCGGTACCGAAGCGGATGCTTACCTGTTCCACACGCGTCTGATGCGGGTCACGGATGCGTTGCGGGATCACGATACGCTGCGGGCGGCAGGCCGTCTGTCGCTGATGGCCGAAGGGTTCGGCGGCGGCACTGATATCTCGGGCAGTCTTGAGAGCTTTCTGAACGGCTATGGCGCGCGGGCGTTGAATGGGCGCACCATCGTTTTGATCCTGTCGGATGGGTATTGCAGTTCAGACCCCGATGCGTTGGGCGCTGTTCTGACGCGGATCAGGCGCAAGGCGCGCCGGATCGTCTGGCTGAACCCGCTGAAGGGGTGGGACAGCTACGCGCCCGTGGCGGCGGCAATGCGTGCTGCGCAACCACATCTGGATGCGCATCTGCCCGCCAATTCGCTTGAGGCGCTTGCCGCCCTTGAACCTCAGTTTCGCAAGTTGTGAAAGGACGCCTGCATGCCTGGTTTCGACATATTCGACACGATTGAAGAGCTCCGCCAGAGCGGCGAAAGCTTCTGCGTGGCCACGGTTTTGCGCACGGCGGATGCGACCTCGGCCAAGGCGGGGGCGAAGGCGGCGATCACGCGGGATGGCCGGATACTGGGTCATCTGGGCGGGGCCTGCGTTCAACGCGCGGTCCGGGCCTCGGCCAAATCTGCGCTGGACAGCGGCCAATCCGGCATGATCCGTGTGAAACCTTCTGACAAGGTGGTGGCGATGGCAGACCCCGACGGCGTGCAGACTTTTAAGAGCGGATGCCCCAGCGGCGGGACGGTCGATCTGTTGGTTGAGCCGTATCAGCATGCACCGCGGCTGGTGATTTTCGGCGATACACCTATCGCGTCGGCCTTGGCTGCGCATGCCAGTTTGGCGGGCTTGCGGGTATGTGTCCCCAAGGGATCAGAACACACGGGCCAGATCGGATTTGACGCGGAAGATCTGCCAGCGCTGGGCGTTGAGCCGCGGGATTTCGTCGTGGTCGCCTCGCAGGGCAACGGCGATGGCATCGCGCTGCAGGCGGCATTGGAATCACCTGCATTGCGCGTTTCGATGGTGGCCAGCCGTCGCAAGGCAAAGGTGCTGTGTGATAAGCTGGTCGAGCGCGGATTGGACGCGCATCGTGCCGCGCAGCTGAAGGCGCCGGCGGGGTTGGATATCTGTGCGGTGGATCCGCATGAAATCGCACTTTCGATTCTGGCCGAGATTGTGCGCTGGCGAAACACCGACACATCAACGGAGAGCTGCGATGATGAAAAACTTGCGTAAATGGGTGCGTGCGGTCTGGCCTGCGCGTCCGGAATTGACCACAAAGGAAGCAACCGAAGAGGCGCTGCGCGTCTACCCGAGATGCTGTTGATCAAAGGAACGAGCATATGGAACTGAGTGATGAAATCCGCATCAACGCGTCGCGTGATGTCGTTTACGAAGCGCTGAACAACGTCGATGTGCTACGCGAGTGCATTCCCGGATGTGAAGAGCTGACGCAGGCGGGGCCGAACCAGCTTGAGGCGAAGGTGGTTTTAAAGATCGGGCCGGTCAAAGCGAAATTCGCGGGCGAGGTCACGCTTGACACTTCGAATGCGCCAGACGGGTTTTCGCTGACGGGCGAAGGCAAGGGGGGCGCTGCCGGTTTCGCCAAGGGGGGCGCAGACGTGACGCTGACCGAGGACGGGGATGAGACCGTGCTTGCCTACACCGCCAAAGTGGATATTGGCGGCAAGATTGCGCAATTGGGCAGCCGTTTGATTGCCGGCACGGCCAAAAAGCTGTCGGGTAAATTCTTCACCAAGTTCGGCGAGGTTGTTTCAGAGCAGACCGTCTCGTGACCTTGTGATCTGAAACAGGGTCTCGTGGCGGTAAGACGATCCCGGACGCAGGATGGCAGATGGAAAGCCGGGCTGGTTCGGGGCGTCCGGCCAGCTTTGCGGTTCCAACGCAAGACCTGCAAAGGGACCGTAGCAATGGCCGTTCAAACCGGTGCGATCTGTTTCGTCAAAACCGGCGGCGGAATAGACCTGCAACCCCGGCTCGGTGGTGGCGAGATGCAGGCAAAGCCCCGTTTCAGGACCAGTCAGTGACGCCACGGGGCGCAAACCCTGCGGTGTGTCGGACGTGCAGAAGTTGTGATCCATCGCTTGTGTTCCAATCGGACGACGCGTCCGAAAATCGAACGGCGTGTCCTGCACGGGTTGTTGTGCGCCGGTTGGGATCAATGCCTCGTCAACCTCAAGATAGCTGTGCGCGTTGATCTGAAGCGTGTGCGCGGAAATGGTTGGATTACCATCAAGGTTGAAATAGCTGTGGGGTGCAAAACTGCAGGGGCTGGGTTGATCGCATTCGGCCTGAATCAACAGGTGCAAACGGTGGTCTGCCCGTAGCGAATAGGTCGCTTTTACCCTCAGAGCCCCGGCAAAGCCCATATGGCCGTCCGGCATCTCAAGCGACAGCGTCGCAGCGGCTTTGCTGACCGCATCCACCTGCCAGAGCTGACGGGCGCTGCCCTGAGAGCCGCCGTGCAGAGTATGCTGGCCCAGAAAATTGGGGTCCGTGTGGCTGATGCGACCGTCGATTTGGTACCGCGCCCCGCCGATCCGGTTGGCAAATCGTCCCACGATGGCACCGAAATAGGCATTGCTGTGAACATAGCCTTCAAGGCTGGGCCAGCCCAGAACAAGGGGGTGGTCTGTTCCATCCAGCCTCAGGTCTTGCAGCGTCGCGCCATAGGTTAGGATACAGGCGCGCAGCCCGTCCTTCTCCAGCTCAATGCGATAGACCTGAGCGCCGTTTGGCATCTGCCCGAAGGAGCTGACATTGGGGTGGTGCAACATGATCGGTCAAACCTGGTCGGGCGGGTTGGGGACCGCCAGATAGCGCTGGGCTGGGATGTGCACCATCCCTTGCAGCCCGAGCGCTGTTCGATCAGATGTCTGTAGCTGCTGAATGGCTGTCTGGACTGCGGCAAAGATCGCCTGCGCGTCATTGCCCTTGCCTGTGATCAGGGGCAGGCCCGGTGTGGGCGCGGTCCAGTCCAGAACACGCAGGCCCGAGGCCCAGTCTTCATGGGTGCGGATCAACCGCCATGACACCGCATCCAGCGCAGCGATATCCGCGCGCCCGTCGGTCACCTGGCGCGCCGAGGTCACATGCCCGCCAGTCTGGACACGGTTGCGGAACCAGAACCCTTTCGGTTCGAGATGCCAGTAGGGCGCGGCATAACCGGATTGCGAGAAGGTTTGGTTATAGGCGAACACCGCCTCTTGAAACGCGCTCAGATTATCGCGCGGATCGTCGGCCCGGATGACAAATGCGCTGCGGTAGTACCCCGGCGCGCAGCCCTCAAGTCCGTAGTCCGGGGTGCCGACCAGTGCCACCTTGTGGTGCAACCATGTGCGATAGGGCATGCCGCAGGTCTGGCTGAGCACCAGATCAGGCGCCTCCCAGACCGAGAATTCGTCTGCTTGCTGGGACAGACGCGCAGGGCTGTCGATCCCGGCGCGGTTCAGGTTTTCGCGGATCAGATCCCAATACCGGTCATGCGCGCCCTCAAGCTGGGGTCGGGCGTACATCATCAGGCTTGCGATCATTGCATTTGCCCGAACAATTCGTACAGCTCGATGGTGGTTTTCACCCCAACCTTCTGCTGAATCCGACCGCGATGGATTTCCACGGTGCGCGGGCTGATACCCAGCTCAACCGCGATCTCTTTGCTTGAGGTGCGGGCAGGATGGGTCAGGATATGATGCAGCACCTGCTCTTCCCGTTCGGTCAGCAGGGCGCGCTTGTCCGCCAATTCCTGCCGCCGGGCTTTTTCGGCACGTAGCCGGGCGCCGACTTCGGATGCGGCTTCGATGCGTTCGATCAGAACGGTCAGGTCAAAGGGCTTTTCCAGAAAATCAATCGCGCCCGCCTTGGTCGCCCGCACCGATTCCGGGATACCCCCATGGCCCGAGATAAAGATGATCGGCAGGGTCGAGTTTTGCCGAACCAGATGATCCTGCAGTTCAAGCCCGTCCATGCCGGGCATGCCATAGTCCAGAATCAGACAGCCCGCAGCATCGTCTTCAACCTTGTCCAGAAAGCTTTGGGCATCCGGAAAGTGGATCACTGACATGCCCCGCTTGCCAAGCGAGCGCGACAGGGCGATGCGAACATCGTCATCGTCATCGACAATATAGACGGTCAACGCGGTCATGACGTCCCCTCGGTGTTCTGGTCGCTGCGGCGCAGGGTGAAACAGAACCGTGCGCCCGCGCCCTCGGACGGGTCATGCCAGATCTGTCCTCCGTTGGCTTTCACGATGGTACGGCATATCGACAGGCCCAGCCCCATCCCATCGGTCTTTTGGGTGTCAAAAGTATTGAACAGGGTGACAGCGGGATCGACACCGGGGCCGTTATCCTCGACCCGGATCTCGACCATGTCCGGGGTGATCTGGGTTGAAATGGTGACCCGGCCTGTTTCCGATGGATGACGTGCCAGCGCGTCGATGGCATTGCGCAGCAGGTTGACCAGCACCTGCGCAATCTGCGTCCGGTTCCCGATAACAGGGGGCAGGGTGGCCTCGGCGTATTGCAGTTTGATGTCATGCAGCTTGGCCTCGGCCTCCATCAGGGTGACGGTTTGCCGGATCAAGCCGTTCAACTCGAACGGTGTCTGGCGCCCACGATCTTTGCGGACCACCTCGCGCAGGGCCCGGATGATATCCCCTGCACGACGCGATTGGCGGTCGATGTCACTGAGGATCTGGTTCAGCTCCGGGTCGGGATCGCCGATTTCCTCAAGCGTGATCTTGGCCGCATCCACATTGTAGGAAATCGCGCTGAGCGGCTGATTCAGCTCATGCGCCAGCCCCGAGGCCATCTCGCCCATCAGGTTCACCCGCGCCACATGCGACAGATCACGGCTGAGGCGGCTGGCCTCGTCCTCGGCCTGTTTGCGGTCGCTGACATCATCCACAATCGCAACAGCGTGGTCCGGCACACCGTTTTCATCGCGGATCAGGATCGCATTCACCCGCAACCAGATGGTCGAGCCATCCTTGCGGACAAACGGAGTTTCGGCGATGAACTCGGAATCCTGCAGCAGCGTTTCGCGGAACTTCACCGCGATTTGCTGGCCATCATCGGGCAGCGTGTCTGCCAGCGTCATTTGTTCCAGCTCACCGGGCTGATAGCCCATAATATCGCAAAGCTGTTCGTTGACCCTCTGGAACTTCCCGGTCTCGGGCGAGATCTGCGCCATCCCGCGCGAGGCAAGATCAAATGTACGCCCATAGGCGGTTTCGAACCGTTGCCTTTGCCGCACCTCCTGCGCCATCGCGGCACCGCTGTCCTCAAGCTCGCGATAGGGGTTGTGAACGCCTTCGTCAGGGGTGATCTCGCCGCTGGACAGGCGCTGTGTCTGGCTGGCGAAGTTGCGTACCGGGGCATAAATGCGGTCGGCCAGTGCCAGACCTATAGCGCCGGTCAGGATCGCGATCGACAGTGCAATCCAGATGCCCTGCACCCGGTTTTTCTTGATCTCGCCGATGAAATTGTCCTCGGCGGCGTAAAGTCCGATCAGCCAGTTCAGGCCGGGTTCCGACACGTCGATCAGCATTGCGACATAGTCCTGCCCGTCCAGTTCGAAATCCGTGTGAACCGGGCCGTCGACACCGGCGTTGTCTTCCCGCACTAACGTGCCAAAGGCCTGACGTGCCAAAGCGTCGTTGATCTGGTCCACCATCGGCAGTTCCGGATTGTCGAAATCCGCATCCTGATCGATCAGCACCAATGTCGGATGCGCCAGAACCGAGCCATCCTCGTTCAGCACCAGTGCCGCGCCACGCCGTTCCGACCAGATGTCCAGCAGAAAGCCCGACAGCGCATCGATCTGGATGTCGATGCCCAGAATGGCGCGGATTTCGCCCGCGTCGTCCAGCACCGGCACGCCATAGGTAATCCCCGGTTGGCGGGTCGTGTAGAAGATATAGGGCTGCGTCCAGATCGGGGCTTTCGCGGCATCGACCATCGTAAACCAAGGACGGGTGCGGGCCTCATAGGTGTCGGTCTGGGTCTCGGCGGTTTCCAACAGGGTAAAACGGTCGTTGCGCCATTGGAAATCCGCCGGGTGTTCGGTGATCTCGGGCGCAAAGGGCGGGATTGTCTTGGTGCGGTAACGGCCGGGTTCTTCGGTGCGCATGACGTAAACAAAACGCCCGGTGTCATCGGCCAGATAAATCCCGGCCAGCTGTGGGGCCACCTGCAATTGCTGAAAGAAATGGCTCTCCAGCGCGGCGGTATCGTTGATGTCCAGCACATCGTTTTCCGCCAGCCGCCGCGTGGCATCCAGCACCTGCCGCGCCGGGTTCAGAAAATTCTTAACCTGACCGATAACATTGACGCTGACCTCGTTCAGCGAAATGCGCGATTGCCGCAACAGCGCGTTTTCCGAACTGACAAAGGTCGACAATGTCACCGACAGCACCGCCACAAACTGCAGCCCCGCCAGACAAAGGGCCAGTGTAGCCCGCAGCGACCTGCGTCTGCGGGCGGGTTCGGCCTGATCCCGACGGAATTCCTGTTGCGCTGTGGTGTCCAATCTTCGGTCCAGATGGTGGTTGCGGATAGGCTCGGGTCATGATGCCCGCGTCCAGGCCCCCAAGCCTATACGTAATCTACCGTATAGACACGCGCCGATTGGTTTCGCTTTCATCTTTTGCATCTGGGTGGCTGATTCCAAAACCATGTTTTGGGTCGATCAGGCATTCCCATAAGGATCAAAAAAGACTGACAACAGGAGTGTCAAAGTGCTCAATAAATCTTCAATCACAGCGGCTGTAACCGCCGCCTTTCTCGCGCCGGCTGTTTATGCTGAGGAGTTTATTACGATTGGGACGGGTGGTGTGACGGGTGTTTACTATCCGACCGGTGGTGCGATTTGCCGTTTGGTGAACAAGGGGCGCAAGGAACATGGGGTTCGGTGTTCTGTGGAATCGACGGGTGGGTCGGTTTACAACATCAACACCATTCGCGAGGGCGAGCTGGAGTTTGGTGTGGCGCAGTCTGACTGGCAGTACCATGCGTATAACGGCACCTCGAAGTTCGAAGACGCGGGCGCGTTCGAGAATCTGCGGGCGGTGTTCTCGGTGCATCCCGAGCCGTTCACGGTTGTGGCGCGCGCCGATGCGGGGATTTCCAGCTTTGAGGACCTCAAAGGCAAGCGCGTGAACATCGGCAACCCCGGTTCCGGTCAGCGCGGCACGATGGATGTTGTGCTGGAAGCGATGGGCTGGACCATTGATGACTTTGAACTGGCATCCGAGCTGAAAGCGGCCGAGCAGTCGGCGGCGCTGTGTGACAACCAGTTGGACGCGATGATCTACACCGTGGGTCACCCGTCGGGCTCGATTCAGGAAGCCACCACCGCGTGCGACTCGGTTCTGGTGAACGTGACCGGCGATGCGATCCAGGGTCTGATCGACAACAACTCGTACTACCGCACCGCGACCATTCCGGGTGGCATGTATCGCGGCTCGGACGGCGACACCACGACCTTTGGCGTGGGCGCGACCTTCGTGACCTCGGCAGACGTGTCGGATGATGCGGTCTATGCGGTTGTCAGCTCGGTCTTTGAAAACTTCGACGACTTCAAAAAGCTGCACCCGGCGTTTGCCAACCTGCAGCCGGAAGAGATGATTGCGGATGGCCTGTCGGCACCGCTGCATCCGGGTGCCGAGAAGTACTACAAGGAAAAGGCTGGCTGCAGTAAGCCGGACCTGATGCGGGGCGCGCCTGTGACGGGCGCGCCCCATTCGCACCCGGGGTGCCGGGTGACAATGAGGCCGAAACGGCCCGCCAAGATCGCAGAGCGACGGGGAGACGCCAGATGAGTTCCGACACCCAATCCAACCGCCCGCTATCCGAAGAAGAGCTTCAGGATCTGGTGGCCTCGTCCGATGCGGGCGCGCGCAATCCGGCGGGCAATGTGGGGATCTTTCTGGCCATTGTCGCGGTCATGTGGTCGGTCTTTCAGGTGGTGCTGGCCTCGCCCCTGTCGAACGCCATTCTGCCGGGCAGCGTGGTGAACAACTCGCGCCAGATCCATCTGGCTTTTGCAATCTTTCTGGCCTTTGCAGCCTATCCGGCGCTGAAATCCAGCCCGCGCAATTATATCCCCATTCAGGACTGGATCATGGGCGTGGTGGGCGCGGGGATCGCGCTTTACGGCTATATTTTCTATGAAAACTGGTCGACAATGGCCTGCTGGCCGATGATGTCGACAAATGGGTGGCGCTGTTTGGCCTGCTGTTGCTGTTTGAGGCCGCGCGCCGTGCGCTTGGCCCCGCGATGGCGATCATTGCGACGATCTTCCTGGCTTACGTGTTCTTTGGCTCGTCCGACTGGGTGCCCGAGGTGATCCAGTGGAAGGGCGCCAGCCTGAAAAAGGCCATGAGCCATATGTGGATCACGTCCGAGGGTGTGTTTGGCATCGCGTTGGGTGTCTCGACCAAGTTTGTCTTCCTGTTCGTGCTGTTCGGCGCGCTTTTGGATAAGGCGGGTGCGGGCAATTACTTCATCAAGATGGCCTTTGGCGCGCTGGGGCATCTGCGCGGCGGCCCGGCCAAGGCGGCTGTGGTGGGCTCGGCGGCGACCGGCCTGATCTCGGGCTCGTCGATTGCGAACGTGGTGACCACCGGTACCTTTACCATTCCGCTGATGAAGCGGGTGGGCTTTAGCAGCGAACAGGCGGGCTCGGTCGAGGTTGCCAGTTCGGTGAACGGTCAGATCATGCCGCCGGTGATGGGCGCTGCGGCCTTCCTGATGGTGGAATATGTGGGTATTTCCTATGTCGAGGTGATCACCCACGCCTTCCTGCCTGCCGCGATTTCCTACATCGCGCTGGTCTATATCGTGCATCTGGAGGCGGTGAAGCGGAACATGCCGACGCTGGGTGACCGCGTGGTCTCGATGGGGCGCACGATTGGCGGCATGGCGGTGTTCTTCGTGGGCTTTGCCGGGCTCTGCTATGGCATCCAGTATCCGATCAAGGGCATCATTGCGCTGATCCCGGATGCCTCGGGTCTGGTGCTGTCGGGCCTGATCGTGCTGGCCTATCTGTTCCTGCTGAAACTGGCCTCGGGCGTCGAGGATCTGGTTCCCGATGATCCCAACGCCAAAGAGGTCGAGCTGCCGGTGATTGCCGATATCTACAAGGCCGGTCTGCATTACCTGCTGCCGATCATCGTGCTGGTCTACTTCCTGATGATCGAGCAGAAATCGCCGGGCCTGTCGGCCTTCTGGGCGACCTCGCTGCTGTTCGTGATCCTGTTGACGCAGAAGCCGATGAAGTCGATCTTCCGCGGCGAGAACAACACCGCAAACGCGTTCCGCGACGGGGTTGTTGACCTGTGGAACGGTCTGATCGACGGCGCGCGCAACATGATCGGCATCGCGCTGGCCACGGCCACCGCAGGCGTGATCGTGGGCACCGTGACGCTGACCGGTGTGGGTCAGGTGATGGCCGATCTGGTCGAGTTCCTGTCGGGCGGCAACCTGATCGCCATGCTGGCGCTGGTCGGCCTGCTCAGCCTCATTCTGGGCATGGGCCTGCCGACAACCGCGAACTATATCGTCGTCAGCTCGCTGATGGCCGGTGTGGTTGTCGAACTGGGCGCGCAGGACGGTCTGATCGTGCCGCTGATCGCAGTGCATCTGTTTGTGTTCTACTTCGGCATCATGGCCGATGTTACGCCACCCGTGGGTCTGGCGAGCTTTGCCGCTGCCGCCGTGTCGGGCGGCGACGCAATCAAGACGGGCTTCACAGCCTTCTTCTACAGCTTGCGCACTGTGGCGCTGCCGTTCGTGTTCATCTTCAACACCGATCTCTTGCTGATCGATGTGGGCTGGGTGCAGGGCATTCTGGTGGCGGTATCGGCGACCATCGCGATCCTGATCTTCACCGCCGGCACCATGGGCTGGTTCCTGACCCGCAACCGCATCTATGAAAGCGTGGCGCTGATCCTGATCGCCTTTGCGCTGTTCCGCCCGGACTTCTTCATGAACCGTATCGCACCGCCCTTTGCGCAGATCGACCCCGCACAGCTAGAGCAAGCCGTGGGCGAGGCCGCCCCGGGCAGTTCCCTGCGCATCGAGGTCGCAGGCCCGGACTTTGACACCGGCAACATGACCGAGACCACAGTGGTGCTGACCATCGGCGACGAGGCTGACGGCGCCGCCCGCATCGACGCCCTGGGCCTGATCCCGCTGGAAGAAGACGGCCTGGTCAAGCTTGACGAGCCACTGTTCGGCACCCCGGTCTCGGACGAGCTGTCGAACTTCGACTACTACGCCGACGAACCTGTCCGCATCACCACCGTGCAAGCGCCCCAGAACCAGCCCCCCAAAGAGCTGATGTTCATCCCCGCGCTCATCCTCCTCGGCCTCATCGCCTTCCTCCAACGCTCCCGCGCCGCACGCACCACACAACAAGAGGTAACACCATGACCAAATCCGTCCTTTGTGCCGTGGATGCCGGAAAACCCGAAACCGACGCCGAAGTTTTGCGGCAGGCTGGGCGTCTGGCCGAGCTGGACGGGGCCCAACTGGATGTTGTCACGGTATTGCCCGACTATGGTGAATCATTCGTTGGAAGTTTTTTTGAACCCGAACATCATGAACAGGCCGTCGCCAAGGCGCAGGCCGCGCTTGAGGCACTGGGCAAGTCGGTTCTGGGCGAATCGCGCAACGCCAAGGTCCGTCATGTGGTGGCGACCGGCACCGCCTATCAGGAAATCCTGCACACGGCACAGGAAGCAGGCAGCGATCTGATTGTCATCGGCGCGCATCGGCCGGACCTCAAGGACTATCTTTTGGGTCCCAACGCAGCCCGTGTGGTCCGGCATTCCGAGGTATCGGTTTACGTGGTGCGCGCGGCCAAAGCGGGGGCATAGCACGAGCCCGACCAGGGAACAGAAAACCAAAAGAGCAGAACGAACAGGAAACCCGTCAATCATCACCCGGAGGATTTAATGATGAGGACATTTCTAAGAACCGGCGCCGCGCTGGCCCTGGGGGTTGTCGCTGGCACAGCCAGCGCGCAAGACCCCGCGCCGGAATATGGCTACGGATGGGAGGACAAGGATTCGGTCACCGGCACCGAGTTCATGGTCTCAGCCGCCAACCCAATTGCCGCCAAAGCAGGCTACGACGTGCTGGCCGCCGGTGGTACGGCCGCAGATGCGATGATCGCCGTTCAGCTGATGTTGAATCTGGTCGAGCCGCAGTCGTCCGGCATCGGTGGCGGCGCGTTCCTGCTGTATTGGGATGCGGAATCCGAAACCCTGAACACGTTTGACGCGCGCGAGAAAGCCCCCGCCAAAGCCACGCCCGAACGGTTCCTGAATGCCGAAGGTGAGAAGATCCCGTTTGCCGAGGCGATCTCGGGCGGGCAGGCCGTGGGTGTGCCCGGCATCCTGCGTCTGATGGAAGTGACCCATAACCTCTATGGCAAGAAAGACTGGGCGTCGCTGTTCCAGTCGACCATCGAACAGGCTGAAAACGGGTTTGAGGTTTCGCCGCGCATGGCGAACTCGATCCAGTCGACCATCGACCGCGAACGTTATCTGGACGTCTTCCCCGGTGCCAAGGAATACTTCTTCAACGAAGATGGCAGCCCGCTGGCCGAAGGCACCCTGCTGAAGAACCCCGCCTTTGCCGAGACTCTGCGTATTCTGGCCGATCAGGGCGCGAATGCGTTCTATCACGGCCCGATTGCCGAGGATATCGTGGCTGCGGTGGATTCCACGTCGAAGGTTGAGAACAACATCACGCTGGAAGACATGGCCGCCTATCGCGTCAAGGTCCGTCCCGCCGTCTGCGCCGATTATCGCGGCTATGACGTCTGCGGCATGGGCCCGCCGACCTCGGGTGGTCTGACCGTGGGTCAGATTCTGGGTATCCTGAACAACTTCGACCTCAAGAGCACTGGCTGGAACGCCGAGCTGGCGCACCTGTATGCCGAGGCCGCCAAGCTGGCTTATGCCGACCGCGCGCTCTACATGGCCGACAGTGATTTCGTTGACGTTCCGGTCAAAGGTCTGCTGGACAAGGACTACCTGAAACTGCGGTCCGAAATGATCGATCCGGCAGCGGCCAGCGAAAAGCGCTCGGCCGGTGAGCCGCCGCGCGATCACACCGCGCTGTTCGCGCCGTCGCAGAACCCGGATCGTCCCGGCACCAGCCATATCGTGATCCGCGATCAGTATGGCAACGCGCTGTCGATGACCACGACGATTGAGACCTTCTTTGGCAGCCGTGTCTTTGTTCGGGGCTTCCTGCTGAACAACGAACTGACCGACTTTGACCGCGCGCCCAAAGATGGTGACCGTCTGGTGGCCAACCGGGTCGAGGGCGGCAAGCGTCCGCGCAGCTCGATGTCGCCGACCATCGTGATGAAAGATGGTGAGCCCTATCTGCTGATCGGCTCGCCCGGTGGCAGCCGCATCATCAACTATGTGGCCAAGACCATCATTGCGATCCTCGACTGGGACATGGACCCGCAGGACGCCATCGAGACTGGCCACTTCGTGCACCGCAACGGATCAAGCATGGAGGTGGAACAGGAAACCGCTGCCGCCGATTTCCTCGATGCGCTTGCCGCGAAAGGGCATGAGGTCAAGGCGGCCGACCTGAACTCGGGTCTGCACGCGATCCTGATCAAGGATGGTCAGCTGATCGGGGCTGCGGATCCGCGCCGTGAAGGTGTAGCGCTGGGGCAGTAGCAACGGGAACCGATTTCATAGAATGAAATCGGGCCGGAAACTTTCAAATTTTCCGGCTCCCGAGGCAGACAAACGCTCCATGCAGCAACACATATAAATCTGGGAAGGGCCGCGTGGGACATTCGGGATGTCCTAAGCGGCCCTTTTCACTTGCTTTACATATCCGCCCGTCCGATAGGGCGATATGTTCAAGAACCGCGCCATCGCCTTTATTCTGATCACTCTGATGATCGATGCCATCGGCATCGGCATCGTGTTCCCGATCATGCCGGACCTGATGGACCGGGTTGGCGCTGGCGATACCGGGCAGGGCGCTTTCTGGGGCGGGCTGCTGATGGCGGCCTATGCCGGGGCGTTGTTCCTGTGCGGCCCTATCGTCGGCAGCATCTCGGATGCCATTGGCCGCAGGCCCATCCTGATTGCCGCCTTGGTCATGCTGGCGCTGGACTATGTGATCATGGCGCTGGCGGACAGCTTCTGGTTGCTTTTGCTCGGGCGAACGCTGGCGGGTCTGGCAGGGGCGACCTATATCACCGCGACGGCCTATATTGCCGACATCTCGTCACCAACCGAGAAAGCCAAGAACTTCGGGTTGATCGGCGCGGCCTTCGGGATCGGGTTTGTCCTCGGACCTGCGATCGGAGGGCTTGCGGCCGAGATCAGTATCGCCGCACCGTTCTGGATTGCAGCCGCGTTGTCGGCGGCCAATGCTCTGTTCGGCGTGTTTGTCCTGCCCGAAAGCCTGACGCCCGAGAAGCGCCGCCCCTTTGGAAAACGCGATCTGAACCCGTTCAAATCGATCTTTGACGCCTTCCGGTTTCCGGGTCTGGCGGTGCCGCTGCTGTGCATCTTCATCTTCGAGTTCGCCAACATGGTCTACCCGACCCTATGGGCGTTCTGGACGCGCGAGGTGTTCGACTGGCCCACGCTTTATATCGGCCTGTCGCTTGCGGCCTATGGCGTATTGCTGGCCATCGTTCAGGGCGGGCTGATGCCGGTCTTCATCAGGTGGATCGGCGATTACCGGACCCTGATGCTGGGTATGATTTCGGCGCTGATCGGCATGATCGGCTTTGGGTTCACGGCGACGGTCACGGCCCTTGTAGTCTTTCTGTTGCTGGCCGCTTTGTCTGATCTCGTGCCCGCACTGATGACGGCGATGGCCTCGAACCAGGCGGACGAAGACCGACAGGGCGTGGTGCAGGGCGTCATCGCGTCACTTTCATCCGTGGCCGCGGTTCTGTCGCCCCTGGTGATGACCGGCCTGTTTCAGGCATCGGTCGATGGCGAGGGGATTTACTTGCCCGGCGCACCGTTCTTTTTCTCGGCCGCTCTGGTGCTGGCGATGATGCCTTTGGTGATCCGCTTGCGCGGGCACGCATCGGTCTGAAAAGAAAAGCACCCGCAGCGGACTGCGGGTGCGTTGAATTTCAGCTATGCTGGCGCGGTTTACTGGATTTCGCCCATGCAGAGATACTTGATCTCAAGGAAATCCTCGGTCCCGTACTTCGACCCTTCACGGCCCAGGCCGGACTGTTTGACGCCACCAAATGGCGCGACCTCGGTCGAGATCAGGCCGGTGTTGATGCCCACCATGCCGGACTCCAGCCCTTCGGCTACGCGCCAGACTCGCGCCAGATCGCGGCTGTAGAAGTATGAGGCCAGACCGAATTCACTGTCATTGGCCATGGCGACCACGTCATCCTCATCCTCGAACTTGAACAGAGGCGCGACGGGGCCAAAGGTTTCATCCTTCGCCACCACCATGTCGGGGGTCACGCCAGTCAGAACGGTGGGCTCAAAGAACGTGCCGCCCAGATCCGAGCGTTTACCGCCCAAAGTGACGGTTGCGCCTTTGGACACCGCGTCTGAGATATGTTCCTCGACCTTGTCAACGGCGGCCTGATTGATCAGCGGGCCAGTGGTTACGCCGTCGCCGAACCCGTCGCCCACGTTCAGCGCTTTGGTTTTCTCGGCCAGCTTTGCGGCGAATTCGTCATAAACGCCTGCCTGCACATAGATGCGGTTGGCGCAGACGCAGGTCTGGCCATTATTGCGGAACTTGGCGATCATCGCACCGTCGACGGCGGCATCCACATCGGCGTCATCGAAGACGATGAAGGGCGCGTTGCCACCCAGTTCCAGCGACATCTTCTTGATCGTGCCCGCCGCCTGACGCATCAGGATCTGGCCCACGCGGGTCGAGCCGGTGAAGGTGATCTTGGCGACCTTGTCATTGGTGCAGAGCTCATTGCCCACGCCGGAACTGTCGGTCCCCGGAATGACGTTGAGTACACCCGCGGGGATACCCGCGCGTTCGCCCAGCACTGCCATCGCCAGCGCCGACAGCGGCGTCAGCGTTGCGGGGCGCGCCACAAAGGTACAGCCCACCGCCAGCGCCGGGCCGACTTTGCGCGCGATCATCGCGTTGGGGAAGTTCCACGGGGTGATCGAACCCACCACACCAACGGGCTGTTTCAGAACCACGATGCGCTTGTCGCGCTGGTGGCCGGGGATGACGTCGCCATAGACGCGCTTGGCCTCTTCCGAGAACCACTCGATGAAGGACGCGCCATACAGCACCTCACCCCGTGCCTCGGGCCAGGGCTTGCCCATCTCGGCAGTCAGGATGGTGGCCAGATCGTCGGCGTTTTCAACCATCAGATCGAACCATTTGCGCAGGATCGCGCCGCGTTCCTTGCCGGTCTGCGCGGCCCATTCCTTCTTCGCAGCGTAAGCGGCGTCGATGGTCTGCGCGGTCCCTTCGATGCTGACATCGGTCACGTTGGCGATCAGATCACCCGTGGCGGGGTTGTAGACGGGGAAGGTCGCCTCACCCTCGACCCATTCGCCATTGATATAGGCGCGGGTTTCCAGAAGGCTGGGATCTTTCAGCTCCAGCTTGGTCACTTTGGTATCCAGCATATTCAGGCTCCTTTGACAGCGTCGATCGAGGCTTCGAGGATATCCATCGCCTCGGCGAAGATCTCGTCCTGCACCGTCAGCGGCGCGAGGAAACGGATTACGTTCCCATATACGCCGCATGTCAGCAGGATCAATCCACGCTTGAGCGCCTCGGCGCGCACGGCGTTGGCCATGTCGGGGTTCGGGGCGCTGCCGTCGGTGGTGTTGAACTCGGCCGCGATCATGAAGCCGGGGCCGCGAATGTCGACGATTTCGGGCGTGCGGGCGCGGATCGATTCCAGACGCTGTTTTAGGCGCGAGCCCAATTCGTTGGCGCGGGCGCATAGGTCTTCTTCTTCGATCACGTCCATTACCGCATGGGCGGCGGCGATGCCCAGCGGGTTGCCGCCATAAGTGCCACCCAGACCACCGGGCTGTGCGGCGTCCATCAGATCGGCGCGACCGGTGACGGCGGCCAGCGGTAGACCGCCTGCCAGACCTTTGGCCATGGTGGTGATGTCGGCGGCCACGTCATAGGCGTCCATAGCAAACAGATTGCCGGTGCGGGCAAAGCCCGTCTGCACTTCATCGGCGATCAACACGATGCCGTGTTCGTCGCACAGCGCGCGCAGGCCGCGCATCAGTTCGGCTGGCGCGGGGTAGAAGCCGCCTTCGCCCTGAACCGGCTCGATGATGATCGCGGCCACGCGGCCCGGGTCCAGATCGGCCTTGAACAGCTTGGTCAGCGCGCCCAGCGAATCTTCGGTCGAGGTGCCGTGCAATTCGACCGGGAAGGGCACGTGATAGGTGTCGGGCATCATTGCGCCAAAGCCAGCCTTATAGGGCTGCACCTTGCCGGTCAGGGACATGCCCATAAACGTCCGGCCATGGAAACCACCGCCAAAGGCAATCACGGCAGGGCGGCCAGTTGCGGCGCGGGCGATCTTGACTGCGTTCTCAACCGCCTCGGCACCGGTGGTCACAAAGACGGTCTTCTTGGTGAAGTCGCCCGGCACCTTCTCGTTCAGGCGCTCGGCCAGACGGATGTAGTTTTCATAAGGCAGAACCTGATGGCAGGTATGGGTAAAGTTCGCGGCTTGTTTTTGCACCGCTTCCATCACCTTGGGGTGGCAATGCCCGGTATTCACAACGGCGATGCCTGCGGCGAAATCAATATAGCGCTTGCCCTCGACATCCCACACCTCGGAGTTTGCGGCACGGTCCACATAGACCTGCGTCTGCATTCCCACGCCCTGCGCGATCGAGGTGTTGCGGCGTTCAGCAATCTGAGCATTCAGCATCTTGCGTCCTTTCGGGTTATCGGGCGCGTGCCCGCAAATCTGACCGCGCGACTGTAATGCCCACAGCCTCAGGCGAAAGCCTGTTTCTTGTGAATCATAAGCCCTTGATTTACGGTCCCGGCACCCCTCAAGTGATGCGGATAGTGAACATGAAGAACGCCAATCAGGATGATCTGACCCTTGGATTACGCCTGCGGACCCTGCGCGAACGCGCGGGCCTGTCGCAGCGGGCGCTGGCTAAGAAATCGGATGTACCGAACTCGACCATTTCGCTGATCGAGTCGGGCAAGATGAACCCCTCGGTCGGGGCGTTGCGACGGATTTTGCAGGGCATTCCGATCAGCATGTCCGATTTCTTCTCCTTCGAGATCGAAAGCGAACAGACCGTGTTCTACGCCGCCGAGGACCTGACTGAGATCGGCAAGGGCGGGCTGTCGCTGCGGCAAGTGGGGTCGAACCTTTATGGCCGCGCGATGATGATCCTGCAGGAGACCTATGATCTGGGCGCGGACACGGGCCGGGTGATGTATGGGCACGAGGCCGAAGAGGGCGGCATCGTGATCTCAGGCCGCGTCGAGGTCACGGTGGGCGATCAGCGCAAGGTGTTGGGGCCGGGGGATGCTTATTACTTTGACAGCCGCACGCCGCACCGGTTCCGGCAGGTGGGCCCGGAAAAATGCCGGATTGTCAGTGCTTGTACGCCCCCGACATTCTGACCTTCAGCACAGAAATCTCAGCACTATGCATCATAGTGTTGCAATATTTGCCGAGTTGATCCACAGTATGATGCATAGTGCGGGAGTTGCCCCGCATGTTCCAACGGGTGACCCCCGCCCAATTCGGAGATTTGAGCTATGAAAAAGAAGCCTGCCACCCTGCCCCGCGGCTATCGCACCTGCACCGCATCGCTTGCCGTTGCCGATGTTCCTGCGGCACTGGCCTTTTACGAAAAAGCCTTTGACGCCAAAATTCAGGCCTATGACGCCGAAGAGGCCCCCGGCTTTGCCGCCATCAAGATCGGCAACTCGATGCTGTTTGTCACCGCCGGCTGGGGCGCGCATGTCCCCACCGTTCCCGGCACCGTCATCCCCGTTGGCCATCACATGTATGTCGAAGACGCGGATGCCGCGCTGGCGACCGCGCTGGAAAATGGCTCGACCCTGATCGCAGACGCAAACGATACCTATTGGGGTGAACGTTGCGCCACCGTTGCCGACCCGTTCGGCCATATCTGGACGCTGGCAACCCGGATCGAGAACCTGAAATCCGAGGACATCAGCGAGCGTCGCAAGGCGCTGTTCCGTGCGATTCACGATCAGGATGCCGAAGCTGTGGTCGAAAACGCCGAAGTCACCGAACAGACCGAGGCCGCGTGAGCCCGTCAGAGGTTGATCAGAAGACGGATCGTGAGGTACCGGAATGGGTGTGTTCTTTAACAGGCAAATCATGAACGACGCACCCCTTCCCACTTTCACGATCCGCCAGAACGATCTGGCCATCCTCGCCGCTGAAAACCGGATCGGGGACTACCCGGTCGCCGTGCGCACCGCGCGCGAGGTGGTTAGCGGTGGCTTTGCCAACCAGTCGGCGCATCCCAACACCTGGACGGTCTATTTTCTGGTCGATGGCCAATGGGCGCTGGTCGAATCCACGCGTGGTCTGCGCCGGGAATGGTCCAGTCTGGACCGGCTGGAAAAATGGCTGCGCAGTTGCGGGTTCCGGTTCTTCTGGGTTCGTAACGACATCGACTTTGTGGAACCGCTCGGCGAGGACGTCGCCGAGGAAGAGGCCGGATAAATCAATCGCCTGCGGATAGCGGGCTTGCGCGAACACGCGGTTTTATGTTCCGATGAAGAACGCCGGATCACCACGGCAGTCGCAATCGGCAAGAAAAAAGAGAAGAAACGAAAAATGACCCCCTTTGCGATAACCGGAATCCAGATGCACGTTGGCGCGATGCATTCGAATGTCGAGGCGATGCTGCATCGGATCGACGTGATGATGGCGCGGTTTCCCTGGACCCAGATGGCCCTGTTCAGCGAACTGGCCCCTTATGGCCCGCTTGACCGTTTTGCCCAGCCCTTCCCCAACGATGACCTGTCACGCTTTCAGGACGCCGCGCGGCGCTATGGTATCTGGCTGATCCCCGGATCGATGTTCGAAAAGCACGAGGACGGGCGGATTTTCAACACCTCGGTGGTGATCAACCCGGATGGTGAGATCGTCTCAAAATATTCCAAGATGTTCCCGTTCAAGCCCTATGAGCAGAGTATCTCGTCGGGCACCGAATTCTGCATCTTTGATGTCCCGGATGTGGGCCGGTTCGGACTGTCGATCTGTTATGACATCTGGTTCCCCGAAACCACGCGCCACCTGACCAGCCAGGGGGTCGAGGTTCTGCTGCACCCGGTCCTGACCGGTACCACCGACCGCGAGGCCGAGTTGTCGATTGCCAAGGCCACCGCCGCGCAGTTCCAGTGCTATGTGTTCGACGTCAACGGTCTGGCTGCAGGCGGCGTGGGCCGCTCGCTGGTGGTCGATCCGTCGGCCACCGTGCTGCACCAGTCGGCCGGGCAAGAGGATATCTTCCCCATCGAGATCGATCTGGATCAGGTCCGCCGCCAGCGTGAGGTCGGGCTGAAAGGTCTGGGTCAGGTCCTCAAAAGCTTCCGCGACCGCGAGGCGGATTTCCCCGTCTATGATCGCAACAGCGGTGCGGATGCGTATCTGCACACGCTGGGCCCGCTGCGCATTCCGCAGAAAGGCGACGTGGCAGGCGTTGCTGCATCCGACCCCAGAACGGCGCTGGGATATAATGAAGACGCCGCGAAGAAGCCCGATAATCTCTATCTCTACAAAGGGCGCTCAGGGACAGACTGATACCGGGGCGGCTTTTCGGTATCGGCAGAAAGGAAAGAAATTTCATGCACGGCTTATCCGACAGCGAAAAGCTCCACACCATTTCGGACTATTACAGCGCCTCACAACTGAGGGCAGACCGATGGAGCGCGCTGCGGGAAACGGCGGAATCTCTGGACCAGAACGCCAGCGACAAGGATCGGGACCGGGCACGGCAATTGCTTAGGGCGCTGGCCCCGATCGAGGTGTATTTTGCCTTTCCCGGCGGGTCGGCTTTTGATTATCTGCGCCGGTTGCTGGATCACGGTAACTTCGCTGATTTCTCGACTGCTGTGCGCCGGGTGTCGCGTGCGCTGACCTCGGGGGCGTATCGCCGGCGGTCGATCCCACTGATCGCGGATGAAACCGAAGGAGATGAGTTCGAGGATGAAGCGGCCCAAAGCCACGAGGCCCGTGCGCTGGGGCGGCCTTATTTTGAGGTGATGATCGTTGACAACGTCAACGAACATCAGGAACGGTTCCTGCAATCCAGCCTGCAGCGGATGCGCCGCAGCGAAGACCCGTTCATCTACGAGACCGTTGTGGTCCCCAGTGTCGAGGACGCGTTGATCGGGGTCCTGTTCAACCAGAATGTGCAGGCGGTCATCGTTCGCCCGGGCCTCAGCCTGAAATCCAAGAACGAAACCAATGTGCTTGGGCGCTATATCAGCCTTTATGGCGAAGGGGCTGATCTGGATGCGCTGTCCCCTTCGGAATATGGCCCCGAGACCTGCCGCCGGATCGGCATGCTGCGCCCGGAACTGGATGCCTACCTGATCACCGACCGATCCGCCGAGGATATTGCGGGTCTTGATCTGGGTCTGTGTCGGCGGGTTTTCTACAATCAGGAAGACTTTCTGGAACTACACCTGAACATCCTGCGCGGGGTGCAGCGGCGGTACAAAACGCCGTTCTTCACGGCGCTGAAGGAGTATTCCAAGCAGCCCACCGGCGTGTTCCATGCGATGCCGATCAGCCGCGGCAAATCCATCAGCCGCAGCCATTGGATTCAGGATATGGGGGCGTTCTACGGCTCGAACATCTTCATGGCAGAAACCTCGGCCACCTCGGGCGGGCTGGATTCCCTGTTGGAACCGCGTGGTCCGATCAAAGAGGCGCAAGAGGCCGCTGCCCGCGCATTCGGTTCAAAACAGACCTTCTTTGCCACCAACGGCACCTCGACCTGCAACAAAATCGTGGTGCAGGCGCTGGTCCGACCTGGCGACATCGTGCTGGTCGACCGCGACTGTCACAAATCCCACCATTACGGCATGGTTCTGGCAGGGGCGAGCGTGGTCTATATGGACAGTTACCCGCTGCATGACTACTCGATGTACGGCGCGGTGCCGATCCGCGAGATCAAGCACAAGCTGCTGACTCTGAAGGCCGAAGGCAAGCTGGATCAGGTGCGTATGGTACTGCTGACCAACTGCACCTTTGACGGTATCGTCTACAACGTCCAACGCGTGATGCAGGAATGTCTGGCGATCAAGAAAGACCTTGTGTTTCTGTGGGATGAGGCCTGGTTCGGCTATGCCCGTTTCGCCCCCAACACCCGCGTGCGCACCGCCATGCGTTCCGCCAACCTGTTGCGTGAACAATTCCGTACCGCTGAGCACGCCGAAGCTTACGCCGCCCAGCAGGCCGAGTTGGAAGGCGCGGATGATGAGACATTGCTGAACACCCGCCTGATCGCGCCGCCGGACGCGCGGGTTAGGGTCTATGCCACGCAATCCACGCATAAGACGCTGACCGCGCTGCGGCAGGGCTCGATGATCCACGTCAACGACCAGCAGTTCAAAGGCGCGGTGGAAGAGGCCTTTCACGAGGCCTACATGACCCACACTTCGACCTCGCCGAACTATCAGATCATAGCCTCGCTGGATGTGGGCCGCAGACAGGTCGAGATCGAAGGCTATGAATTCGTTCAGCGTCAGGTGGAAAGCGCCATGGCGATCCGCCGGGCGGTGACGACCCATCCGTTGCTCAGGAAATACTTCCGGCTGGTCACTGCGGGCGACATGATCCCCGAGGAATACCGCGAAAGCGGCATGACCAGCTATTTCGATCCTGATCAGGGCTGGGCCGATGTCTGGGATTGCTGGGCCAAGGATGAATTCGTTCTGGATGCCACCCGTATCACCCTGCATGTGGGCGCGACGGGCTGGGATGGCGATACGTTCAAGACCAAGATCCTGATGGATAAATACGGCATCCAGATCAACAAGACCTCGCGCAATACCGTGCTGTTCATGACCAATATCGGTACCACGCGCAGCTCGGTCGCGTATCTGATCGAGGTGCTGGTCGAGATCGCCAAGGAACTGGACGACCTGATGGACGACGCGTCCAAGATGGAAAAGCGCGCCTTCGAAAAACGCGTCAAGAACCTCAGCGAACACGTCCCGCCGCTGCCGGATTTCAGCCGCTTCCACGACGCGTTCCGTTGTGTTGACGGCACCGAGGCCGGGGACATCCGCACCGCGTTCTTCCTGTCTTATGACGAGGATAATTGCGATTACGTGGAACCCGACAAGGACATGCTGGAGCGGCTGGAAGCGGGCGAGGAAATGGTCTCGGCCACTTTCGTGATCCCATATCCGCCGGGCTTTCCCATTCTGGTGCCGGGGCAGGTGATTAGCCCCGAGATTCTGAAATTCATGCAGGAACTGGACGTGTCGGAAATCCACGGGTTCCGTGCCGATCTGGGCCTGCGCATTTTTACCGAAGACGCTTTGAAATCAGTCAAGAAAACATAAGGGACTGGGAGGACCATATGCCAAAGAAGGTGCTGAAGAACATCTCGGAAATCCGCCGGTATTTCCACACCAACAAGGACCCGATCTATTTCGTGTCGGCGACCAATTTCAACCTGTTGGGGCTGGATGAATGGGTGATGAATTTCACCTATATCTGCTACATGGATTGCTTTGACGGGCGGCATCCGAACGTGTTCGTTCCTTCCGAGATGCCGCATGACGAATTCCAGTCGATTGAGGACATCAACAACTATCTGCTGCAGCACAAAGAGGTCATCGACCTGATCAAGCGACGCGGCGGCAAGCCCAAGTTTGTCTTCCTGATGTTTGACGAGACGACCGAGAAACTGGTCAAGGAACTGGGCGGACAGCTGTGGTTCCCCAAGGCCAAGCTGCGCACCAAATGTGACAACAAGATCGAAACCGTGCGCATCGGCAACAAGGCCGGTGTGCCGTCGGTGCCAAACACGCTGAGCGTGGTCAAAAGCTATGATCACCTGAAGAAAATCTGCGATAAGGCCGGGCTGGGCCACGATCTGGTGCTGCAATCGGCCTTTGGCGACAGCGGCCACACCACGTTCTTCATCAAGTCCGAGGCTGATTTCAACAAGCACAAGGACGAGATCGTCGGCGAAGGCGAGATCAAGATCATGAAGCGGATCGATTGTCGCGGCGCGGCGATCGAGGCTTGTGCCACGTCCGAAGGCACGATCGTGGGCCCGCTGATGACCGAGCTTGTGGGCTTCAAGGAACTCACCCCCTATCGCGGTGGCTGGTGCGGGAACGAAATCTTCTCGACCGCATTCCCGCCCAAAGCACGCGAACAGGCGCGTCAATTGACGTTCCAGTTCGGCGAGGAGCTGCGCAAATCCGGCTATCGCGGCTATTTCGAACTCGACTTCCTGATCGACAAGAAGACCGGCGAGCTGTGGCTGGGCGAGCTCAACCCCCGCATCACCGGGGCCAGTTCGATGACCAACCACGCCGCTTTTGCCCATGCCGACGCGCCGCTGTTCCTGTTCCACCTGCTGGAATTCACCAAGAAACCCTTCAAGCTGGATGTCGAGGAACTGAACGCCCGCTGGGCCGACCCGGACATGATCGACAGCTGGTCGCAGATGGTGATCAAGCACACCGATGACAGCGTCGACCGCATCACGCAGGCGCCGCAATCGGGCATCTACAAGATGCTGGAAGATGGCCGCGTCGTGTTCGACCGCTTCGACTATCACCGCCGCGCGGTTGGCGAAAATGAGGCGTTCTTCCTGCGCATCTCGAATGTCGGCGATTACCGCTATGAAGGGGCCGATCTGGGCATTCTGGTGACGCGGGGCCGGTCGATGACCAAGGGTTTCAAGCTGACCGACAAGTCACGCAAATGGATTCACGGCATCACCTCGGCCTATGCAGCCGAACCGCTGCCCGCGGCGCAACCGATGGAAGACCCCGCCTTCAAAATCATGTAGAAAGCCCCATGGCGCTTGTATTTCGCTCAATCGATGAGGCGCAGCCCGGTCCAAAGCTGGCCGGGCTGTTTGCCGAATACTGGCCCGCCTACCGTAAGTGGTGGGCGAAAGAGGGGTATTCGGCCCGCCCCACCTATCGCGAATGCCTGCGCGCGCTGGAACGCCACATGCCCGAGATCATGCCGCTCTATGAACAGGTGGTCGAACTGGTCGGCGGCAGCGACAGTCAGGCGCGGTTCCTCAGCTTCTATTGCCCGCCGAAATACCTGTCGGGCTGCAGCCAGGCGATCTGGCGCGGCAAGACGCCGTTTCTGGTGCGCAACTATGATTATCACCCGAAAACCTTCGATGCGGCGATGCTGAGAACCCGTTGGGACGGGCGCGGCGTGATCGGGATGAGCGACGGTATTCTGGGCCTGCTCGACGGCATCAACGATGCCGGTCTGGCCGTATCCCTGACCTTCGGCGGACGGCGCGAGGTCGGTGACGGGTTCGGCGTCCCCTTGATCCTGCGCTATGTGCTGCAGACCTGCGAGACCACGGCCCAGGCGGTTGACGCCCTCTGCCGCATCCCCTGCCACATGAGTTACAACGTCACCGTGCTGGACGCGAAATATAACCACAGCACGGTGTATCTCGCCCCCGACCGGCACCCGCAAATCTCGGACGTGCCGGTGGCGACGAACCATCAGGGCCATGTGGAATGGTCCAAGCACGCGCGGTTCACCGCAACAGTCGAACGCGAGCGATTCCTGCTGAACCGCCTGAACCAGCACCCCGAAAGCGAAAAGCGGTTCATTGACGCCTTCCTGCGCCCGCCGCTCTATTCAACCGCGTTCAAATCGGGCTTCGGCACGCTTTACACCGCCGTCTACCGGCCAGCGAAAAAGCAGCTACAACTGCTCTGGCCCGGGGCGGCATGGGATCTGTCCTTCGATGATTTCCCAGAAGGCGAGATGAGCCTGCTGCTGCCCGAAGCATCAGAGGCGGCGTATTGACGTGAGTGGAATGCGCTGCCTGATCGTAACCTCGATGCGTAATGAGGGGCCGTTCATTCTGGAATGGATCGCCTATCACCGCGCCATCGGCGTGACCGATTTCCTGATCTTCAGCAATGATTGCGACGATGGCACCGACGCCATTCTGGACCGTCTGCACGCGTTGAAGATCATCTGCCACAAGCCCAACCCGCGCAAGGGCAAGAAGACGGTGCAATGGCAGGCGCTCAGCCGCGCCTCGAACCACCGGCTTGTGGCGCAGGTCGACTGGATACTTGTCTCGGATGTGGATGAGTTTCTGTGCATTCACCAGGGCGATGGCCAGATCGCCGATCTGATCGCCGCGCGCCCTGACGCGGACGCCTTTGCGGTGCCGTGGCGTATGTTCGGGCACAATCAGCAGGTGGCGTTTCAGGATCAGCCGGTGACGGGTCTGTTCACCCGCGCGGCCCCCGAAACGCTGCTGTGGCCGTGGCGTGCGGTGCAGTTCAAGACCCTGTTCCGCGCCGACCACCGTCTGGATCGGCTGGGCGTACACCGGCCCCGATTGCAGGACGGGGCCGCCTTCACCATGGTCGACGGCAATGGCGACCCGGCGCCCGCCGTCCCCGGCACGGTCATCCCCAGCGTCGCCCCCCGATACGGGCTGGCGCAGCTGAACCATTATGCGCTGGGCGCGGTCGAGAACTATCTGGTCAAGGCCGAACGGGGCCGCCCCAATCACAGCGAGGATCCGATTGATCTGGCCTATTGGATCGACCGCGATTTCAATCAGGTCGAGGATACCGCGATCCTGCGCCACGCTGATGCCATTGCCCAAGGCATCGCCGAGCTGCGCGCTGACCCCGAGCTGGACCGGCTGCACATCCGGGCCGTCGCATGGCGACAGGCACGGATCCGGGCTCTGCTGCAGCAATCGGATATGTTCCACACCTATGCCCGCATCTGCCAGATCGGCCCCACCCGCGTACTGCCGATGGCCGCCCAGCGACGCATGTGGGGCCAACTGATGTCGATCCGTCAGGCGATCCACGCCGAGAAACAGCGTTAGTCGGCGACCTCGGCTTCGGTGCGTTCGGGCATGAAAATCGCGTCCGGCTGGTCGGGTGCGGAAATCTTTTCATAGAGCCGCGCATATTCGGGCAGCGCCTTCAGTTCCGCCACCTTGCGCTTGTGCGTCTCGACGCCGGACCGGTGTAGCGCCGCAACCTGCGGGTCCGCCATCATCCGGTCCAACTCCGCGCGGGCGCGCGGCACGTGCCGGCAGATACGATCATCGCGTTCACTGTTATAGTTCCGGCGATCCCAGTAATAGCCGCCCATGTCCTCATCCACATGGTTCACCCGGCCCCGATCCCGCTTGACCAAATAGCTGTCGGCGGATCGCAGGGTGTAATGGTTCAGCGTCACCATATCATAGCCCAGCGACCGCTTGGTCGACCGCCAACTGTTCGAGGCATGGACCTGCTGCGGCATCTCGCGTCCCGCGCCATTGACCCAGCGCACCTCAGAGAGGCGCTCGTGATCCGGGTCCAGCGGTCGGTGAACGCCGATCTTGCCGTAAGGCGCGGATTTATGGACCAGCGTTTTGAAGCCCCAGCCCATGCGCGGCTTCGGGATGAATTGCGGCGCGCAGCGATCAAAGGTCTCGATGATCCAGCTATCCTGGAAATCGGTGACGCCTGCATTGCCGAACAGCTTCCAGGTCATCGAGATCAGGTTGGGTTCGTTCATCGCGGCAAACAGGTCCGGCAGGGTGCCCTCGCCCACATGGATATTGATGAATTCGTCACAATCCATGCACATATACCAATCCGCCTCTGAGATCAGAGGATGAGTGATCGCATGGTTCAGCGCACCGCGCTGCGGCTTCTGTCCCTTGTCGGCCTTGAACGGATTGTCCAGCCGCGTCACATATCCCAGCGCCTGCAGCCGGTCCAGCAACGCGACCGTCTCATCGGTGCAGTCATTGGTGTAGATCAGGAAATCCGTCACTCCGATCGAGCGGTGATAGGCGACCCATTCCAGCACAAAGGGGGCTTCGTTCCGCATCGTGGTGACAAGGGTGATCCTGTCGCGCGACAGCGGGGTCGCGGGTGCAAGCGGCGAAAACAGTGTCTCGGCCCGTTTGCGGACACTTTCATAAGCCTCCTGCGCGTCGGCGCCCAACAAGATGGGATGAGACTGGGTCTGCGGAATATCCTCTTCCGGCATTGGCGGCTTGGGTACTTTGCTGACAAAGGGCTCGCCGGTCAGCGTGGCGGGCGTCAGCGGCGCAAAATCTGGCTGGACCTCGTCTGAAACGCGATGCGACAGGATATCCTGAGACAGGATTTGATAAAGCTGATTGTACTCGGGCAGGTCCTTCAACGCGTTGGCGCGCGCCCGGTGCCAGTTGCAGCTTGCCACGTGCAATTCGGCCAACCGCGGGTCCGAGATCAGGCTGACGCGCAGCGGCCGGGCCTTTTCGAAATGGGTGCGGATCGACCCGTCCTGTTCGTCATTTCGGTTATGGATGTTCCAATACCCGATACCCTGTTCGCGGTTGATATGATTGGTGCGCCCCCGGTCACGTTTCACCAGATAGCTGTCCAGCGAGCGGATCGAGTAATGGTTCAGCGTCACCAGATCATAGCCCCAGCTTTCCAGCGACGACCGCCAGCCTTTCTCATGATACCGGTCCGGCATCTGGGCGCCCGATCCGTTAACCCAGTGGGGCATGGTATCTGTGCTGGGGTTCAGCGGGCGGTGGATGCCGAATTTCGAATAGCTTGACGGCCTGCGCGCAAAGGTCTTGAAACCCCAGTTGTGATGGGGAAACCGCACTTTGAGCGGGGCGCAGCGGTCGAATTGCAGTGGCACCGGGCTGTCGTCGAAATCGGCCACGCCGGAACAGCCGAAGAATCGCCAGGTCATCGAGATCATCTCGGGGTTACCGGTGGCCTCCATCAGCGACCGCAACGTGCCCTCGGGCGTGTGGATGTTGATATATTCATCGACGTCGAACACCATGTAGGCATCCGCCGACTGGATCACCGGATGGTCCTGCGCCAGCGCCAGTGCCACGCGCTGCGGGCGCTCGCCCTTGTCGATGCGCGCGGGGTTGTCGACGCGGGTGACCAGCCCCTGTTGGGCCAGAACGTCCAGTATTTCGTTCGTGCCGTCCGAGCAGTCGTTGGTGTAAATCAGGAAATGGGTGAAGCCCAGCCACAGGTGATAGGCGACCCAGTCCAGAATATAGGGGCCTTCGTTCTTCATCGTTGTCACACCGACAACCGAGTTGAGCGGTGCCGCATCCCGGATTACAGGCGTGGTCGAGGCATATTGTTTGCCGCCGATTTCGTCCCGGAAGACCCGGGCAAAGGCGCTGTCGGGATCGGGGTTCGGATAATCACGCAAGGGCGCATCCAGCGGGTTGATCTTGTGCTTGATCAGCAGCTGTCCAAGCAGGCCGGTCGGATCGGGTAGGCCTTTGTATTGCTCGGCCAGAAACTTGCGCATCCGCCGCCCGTAAAGGTGCACCGAATAGGTGTTGTCGGTGACGTAGTCGCTGATCCGGTTGTTGGGCTTGACGATCTTGCGCCGGTCTTTGAACGTGTAGGGATACAGCCCATCCTGCGCGAACGCATAGCGATCCTCGCCCGTCTTATGCAGGAAATGCGAAACCGCATGAGGGCCCCAGACCCCCCAGGGCTGTTCGCCTGCGTGGACCGGGTTTCCGGCTGCCTTCTTCTCCTCCAGCTCTTTGACGTAGTCCGCGCCATACCATGTGGGAATGGCGAACTCGTCCGAGCAATGATCCAGCAGCAGGCCCAGCGCCTCGCTGTCGCGGGGCAGGCCCAACACGCCGCCATTGATGTGTTTCTTGCTTTCCCAGCCAAAGAAATGCCCGGTCTCGGTGACGAACGGCTTGCGACAATAGGCGTCCGTGTCGGCCCAGATCACCCGATCCGCGCCGTGCAGCATGTGATATCGGAACAGATCGGAATGCAGTGCTGGCGAGCCTGTGCGCTCATGCACCAGAAATCCGGTTTCCGGCAGGATGTCGGCGGCGTCGCGAAACTCGACCCCGTCTGGCACGCGATCGACGTCCTCGTAAGTATAGAGGATCGTGTGGTGCCCCGCATCGAGGAAAGACTGCACGCAAAGCTGCTCAAGAAAGCTCAGCGAGCCGCGCATCCACAGCATGCCGATTTGATGAAGCTCTGTCATGTCACGCTCTGAAACCTCGCCGCGGTTCGCTTTGGTAGACCTAAAGCGGTTTATTTTTTGAGAACTCTAGTGGATCGTGGCGGGGGCGTCCAGAAAGCCAGCCGGAGACGGAGGGAATAAAACGTCTCTGGCACAGGGTTGGCGTGATCTAAGGTACATACCGAACGCAAAGGCGTAGCAAGCTGGCACAGATCGACGCGCACCAAACTGAGTTGAGGGCGACATGATAAGACCAAACCACGCGCGGATGCGCGGCAGATCGCCGGAAAACTGGATCACGCATCAAGTGCCTGCTGCGCGCGAGTTTGAGACTAAACTGCGTCAGGACGCAGATCCTGAGTCTCTTTACACTCTTTGTGTCGGGCGCCAACGGGCATGTATTACTGACATTACAGATGATCCAAAGATGCGGCGTTGAGAGACTGGATAGAAGCTGAAGACATCTCCTCTGAGTTGGAGAGCTGACACGACGCGTCCGTTCAGTGGCGTTCCGGTACGCGGCGTCCCAAGTTCACCCCGCAAACGGCGGCTAAGTGGGTTGCGACTGCAGAACGGCTGCACCCGGTCGATTTGCCGCTTTGAGCCGCCCGATACAACGGCCCAGATCTGCTGATTTCGAAAGTTCATCGCACAACTTCACCACCAAACACCGTTCCGTATTCGGTGCGGATCAAACAACCTTGCGGGCGCTGACAACAAAGTGCGTCAGAGAGAAGAAGAATTGCCCAGTGTTGGCTAAGGCACGTTGCTCCTCGGCCCATTCTCTTGCTTCTTGTGCTGGAACAAGGTTCTTGGCCACGGCAAATCCACTCATCAGAACGATCATCATATTGGCCAAGCCATCAGGCTTCAGTTGCGTATCGCAAATCGTAATTGGATTGATCGAATCTACCAAGAAACCAGATTCATTCAAAATGGAAGGCAGTAGTGCAGGCACTCCGCGCTCGGAAAAATGGTGGTCCCAAGCGTCAATCATTCGAGCCATTCTATCTGGCTGATCGCTGTGCCAAACCAGACTGTCAAAATGAATGTCTCCGACGACCAATCTGCCTTCGGGCTTTAGAATTCGGCGGGCTTCGGACACAGCCGCCGGGATGTCATCCAGGTATTCGAAGACCTGAACCGAAACCGCCTTATCCGCTGAGCTTGCTTCAAGAGGGAGGCTGTCTGCCGAACCATCGATAATTTCGACCCAACTAAATTCCCGGCACCGTTCAAGTGCCGATTGCCGCATATCGTTGCTTGGATCGACTCCAACAATACGACCTGTGCTGCCCACGGCGCGCGCAAGCTCTGCGGTCAACAAACCATTGCCGCAGCCGATATCGACAATCGTTTCGCCCGGGCCAGGTCTGAGCGCATCGAATGAACCTTGGCGCCGTCTTGTGACGTCTGCCCCCAAATAGACGAAGTCCAGACGTCGAGTAGTTTCGGCATCAAAAGCAAGCATGAAAATCCTTCGAACCCTTCACAATGTGAAAGTTCTAGCACATCGGAGCAGAAAAGTCTGTTTCGGGCTCAAGGTCTAACAAAGCGCGTGTAGCTTACGCCCATTTGGTTCGCTGCACAAAACGGTTGTTAAGCTCGCTTGAGCGCCTAGCCGTCCGTGCAGATAATGGGGATTGGAGGGCAAATAGTGCCAACAGTCTAACCTCCCGCAGTCCATTCGAAGCGCAAGCCTTTGGCAAAGGGCAGATTGCCGGATGGAAACGTCCACTGCCGCCAAAACAGGTGTGAGCGATCTGTACTCGACGTGAACTTATGGGCAATCCACGCGGCCTTGCTTTGTTCAACTTCGCCATCGACTGTTGGCTTCGAGGCCGTCACCCTGTCCAGCCAAGCCACCTTATTGTTGAACTGGAAGATGCTCCGACCCGAGCGCAACGACACCCCTGTAATGCTGACAGAGTTAGCAAGTCACGTTAAGTATTGAGCGACGGGGGGGCTAAGAGTGGATACACGACTTACTACGGTGCTTGCGGCAGATGTTGTCGGTTACTCAGCGCTCATGGATCGAGACCGGCAGGGTACATTCGTTGCGCTAAGATCGTTCCGCGAAGAAACCCTCCAGCCATTGCTGGTAGCCCATAAAGGCAAATTGATCAAAAGCATGGGCGACGGATGGATCGCCGAATTTCAATCCTCATCCGATGCCGCAGAATTCGCGATCGCGATCCAGTCATCGCTGAAACCAAACAGCATAAAGCTTCGAATTGGTATTCATACAGGTGAAGTGGTGACTGATGGTGATGACATTTTCGGTGATGGAATAAATGTTGCCGCTCGCCTGGAAGCATTGGCCGAGCCGGATCAAATTCTGATGTCAGATACGTCGCATAATAGCCTCGACCGCACTGGCGCGTCGCGTTTCGACGGTGGAGAACAGGCCGAACTAAAAAATATCACGCGTCGTGTTGCGGTGTGGTGCTGGCCAAAGGGAACTTCAGCCAATTTATCAAAGAACGAGAAATTCAAACCCGGGATCGCCGTTCTTCCGTTCGACAATATGTCAGCCGATCCCGACCAAGAGTTCTTTGCGGACGGCATAACCGAAGACATCATTACAGAGCTGTCTCGCTTTAGCTGGATGATGGTCGTGGCCCGAAATTCGTCTTTCACGTTCAAAGGTAAAAGCACAGATGTCCGAGAAGTCGGTCGAGCGCTTGGAGTGCGCTATGTGCTCGAAGGGTCGGTCAGACGTGCGGGTCAGCGCGTCCGAATTACGGGCCAGTTGATTGATGCAGAAGACGGCAGCCATCTCTGGGCAGATCGTTTTGATGGCGTGCTCGACGACGTTTTCGACCTTCAGGACAGAGTTACGCTTGAGGTCGTAACGGCAATTGAACCGTCGCTGCGACAGGCAGAAACAAAACGCGCGCGGTCGAAACCAACCAACAATCTCGAAGCATATGAGCTTTACCTGCGGGCCCAATCGCATTTCCATCTTCTAACCGATGAAGACAACCGCGAGGCTATTAGGCTGACGACCTTGGCGCTGGATCGAGATCCTGACTATGCCGCCGCATCCGGGTTATTGGCCTGGCTGCATATTCAGCGGATGGTGCAAGGGTTGGAGCCTGTAGGTGCCGGTCCGCAGGACGCTGTGAAAGCCGCCGAACAGGTCCTGCATAGCGATCGGGCAGACGGTGTCGCTATGGCATATGCGGCGCACTCGATCTCAATGCTTGCGCGCGACCTGCCGCGTGCACGATTGGCTTTCAAGCAGGCGCTTGAACAAAACCCCAACGCTGCAACAGTTCATATGCTGGCATCGGTAAATCTTTTTCTTCTTGATCGGCCAGAAGAAGCGCTGAAACATGCGAAACACTCTGTCGAACTCAGCCCATATGATCCGTTGCGCTACGCTGGCTATGTTGCTCAAGCAAGTGCACTCTTCCATCTTGGCCAATACGAAAAAGCGGCTCAGGCGTGCCGCGAAGCCCTCGCAATTCGGTCAAGCTTTGTTATGAGCCACCTGATGCTGATTGCATCTTTAGGACAACTTTCCGAGGAGAACGCTGCCCAAAAGGCGGTTGCGGATCTGCTGGCATTGCGCCCCGAACTGACCGCCACCGCAGCACAGAGCCAAATGCCGCTTTTTTCGGTTCCTGCTTGTGCAAATGAGTGGCGTGAAGGGTGGTTAAAAGCAGGTCTTCCAAAGTGAATTCGTGACAGGATTGCTAAATTGGTCTTTTAAACCAACGTTAAATGAGCATCGTCAGACACAACTGGAATTGAGGTACTGAAACACCCAAGATACCTGTTCACATATGATCTACTTATTCGGTTTCCGCAGGAGCGAGTTGCACATGCGCAAAGCCATCTTTTTTGTTGCGATCTGTTTTTCGGTTTTCGCAGCGCTGCGCCTGGAAGAAATCATAGGTGTTGGGTATCCGATATTCAGGTATTACGACAACTTCACGCACCACGCTCTGGATGCCAAGAATATCTGTGTTTTTGTCGTTCATATACCGGCAGGGATAGTCACGCTTTTGTCTGGCGCTTTGGCGATTTCCATCGCGCCGGGGTCAAAGTGGCATATGCGGATTGGGGTTGTGTATGTGATCGCATCATTGATTTGTGCGATATGCGCGCTGATCATTACTATTGGCTATCATGTAACGCCGCTGATCGTATCGGCCTATGGAGCTGGGTCTGCGGTATGGATCTACTTTACCCTAAAGCTTGTATCCGCTGCCGCGCGGAAGCCACGCGGAGATGTATCCTACTATGCGATCATGAGCTATTCCTTTGCCTTTCTCTTTGTTACCGCGCGCTTGTCGCTGTTTGTAGCGTTTCTGTTCGGCGACCGGGCCTGGTACGATACATTTCCACTTGTCTATGGCTCAATCCTCTGGGCGCTTTTTTGGTGCCATTTGGCCGCGGGTGAGTATGCGGTCTGGCGTCTAAAACAGCCATCAAAGTTAAGGCCCAATCCGTAAAAGGTGATTACTGCTCACCAAAGCGTCGCAGATAGGGACACCTTTTGACGGGCTTAGAATTGAGCGAGTTTAACTGCGGAGCATTCCCAAATCGGCTGCCCCGCGATTTGCGGTCGGCCGGTTTCTTGTATTTGTGGACCAGTGGGGAATTTCCTGTTGCCTTGAAAGGCGCTTGTTGAATCCAGCATTATGTTGGCTTTGACCTCTGCTGAAACCTCAAGACGTCGCGAGAATCTCAACAGCGTTCAGATCCGAATGGAATTTGCATCGGCAAGATACGAAATGGGCGACCAGTGCCGCCTATCTTTTGTCTATAGCAGTTTCGGGTTACCGCCCGTTGAATTTATCAAGCGCCGATGGATAGTTCCTGTCGTTGCGCGAGCCGCCGTTCGTGCTCTTTGACGAACGTGTACCACCAGAAAAACTACCTGCGTTCGTGGTATCCGCGCCATTTCCCCAGCCGTTATCGCCTTTCTTGGTTTCAGACGGTGGGTCAGGATTGTCACTTTCATCCACAGCGTAAACCGGGGCTGTAAAAGCCAGAGATGCTGCAATGAAGCTGATGATCGCTAGTTTGGAATTATTCATAGTATTTACCCCCACAATTGTTGAACAACAGTGGCTCGAAACCGAGACCACGAATACAGTTTAACCGTTTACGGCTGAACTCCTCGAGAACGTGCCATTCATCTTGCGTTCATGTTCGCTGCGTTCAATTTTGAAACGCTTAACCAGATTGGGCCTATTTGTACCGGGCTATACTGGAACCAGTATTCCCACGTTCTTTTTGCTAGCTTCTCAACTTTAACGAAACCGCTCAGGAGGTTACTGGAACACTAGCAAGCCGTGCAGGGTCTTTATCAATGGGCTTTGAATGCACCCGTTTAAACCGAGACCTGGTAACGGACCTCACCTGAGCGCATCACATCTCTCTGTGCCACCACCCGGCCTTGGACCACTCATGCATCTATTGTAGGCTTCGCGTTTAGCCTTTTGTTGGGCGTCCCATTCTGACTGCGACACACCCGGAGGCGCGGTTCCAAAACCGTTCGGCCCGAGATCACAAGCTGACAGGAACGCTGAGATGACGACTGGCACACCTAGTTTAAAAACGCACTTCATGGATGAATTTCCTCCCTCAATGCCGTCTCCGGCCCAGACGCAATATTGTCCCGCACAGGTCCGCATATCGCAGATTGCTAGGCGGATGTGTCTGCGCACACTCAAAGCTCAGACGAGCGACAAGTTGTTGCACACGGAGTCAAATGGATATCCCGGCAGATTGCCGCGACACTGAATGTGAATGCTGGTAAGCTCCAGTTTAGTGAGAAGCTGGGAAAAGTTCAATTGATTTACAAACACTTATATCGGTTGGCTCCCAAATGGGGTTGAGCTTCAATTAACTGTCGGTTTCGAAGTCGACGTGAATGTGATTGCCGTCGAAGTCACATAGATTGACCTGTACAAGCTGCATCCCCGGTACCGGATCAATGGTGTGGGCAATACCAATCCTTCTTAGCTTATCAACGAAAGCTTCGAAGTCATCAGCCTTGAAAGCAAAGTGTTCCAGTGATGGGTTTGCTCCAACCGCAGGTTCTTCACCTACTCCGACCAGATGTACGACGGCTGTACTGCCCAGATACAGCCATGCCCCTGGGAAGTTGAAAGCGGGTCGTTTCCCAGGATACAGGCCCAGTACTTGCCCGTACCACTCAACCATATCCTCAAGGTGTGTGGTGCGCACGTTTACGTGGTCAAAAGCTAGCAATCCCATACCTATTCCCTATGACTCGTTCTGATCTCAACAGCCTAAGGCGAGTAACAGCTCGCTATACTGTCCCGCGCGGCTCGAATCTCGTCCCCGAATGCCGTGTACAATTCCAGATAAGGGCTGACGGTTCTGTTGTCCGAAACATAGCTTCGGAACTCAGGCAAGTTGGGATGGTCGCGCAAGGACGCTTGCAATTTCTCAAAGCGTGCCTCCTGGGCAAGGTTGCTTGGGTCCGCATCAAGCCACTGATCCATGTCATCTTCGCCCCATTCGAGTACCCAGAAGGCATCGGGCTCAGCAAACCTTTCAGGATCATTTTCCCAAAGCCAGACTATTCGAGAGAGTCGCATTGAAAAGCTAACTTTAGAAGCTTCCGCGCCCAATGATGCAACCTCAGCAAAATCTGGGCGCTCGACAGATACCGTCTCGGCAAAGTCGTCCTGGAAGTCTAACTTGAGGTCCAATTCATTTAGCAGTGCTGGCTCTATGCAGGTCCAATCAGGTGCACCTATCGCTACACTAGGCAGCAACAAGGCATACAGCATTGCGGTGTGCTTGATGGCGTTTCTAACACTCATTCGAAACCTTTCTTTGAAAGCACCACCCGACCCCATTGGCCGTGTCGCCTTAGCCCAGAAACTGAATGCCCTGGGCGTCAAGCGCTAGCCTAAGATGTTTAACAGTAGAGGCATTACCCTCGCCCTGATGGAGCTTGTTCAAGGTGTTTCAATGCAATCCGGTCATTTCGGCCAAATCAGGGTTGCTAAGGCCCAGCGCGGATTTTGCCATTTAAACCGCTCTGGCGCCATCACCGCCCCATTTTTTGCGCGATTTGTACTTAGTAGGTGCTGTCTGCATGAGCTGTATCTGCTGCCTGGTCCCTAGAAACGGAGTAATGCTCTGAGTGTCCACCAACCAAATCAGACATTCAATCAACAATGATTCGGGGGATAAATCAGTGGATGTCAGACGGCCACCCAAGAAAGCAAATAAATTCCGATGTCATAGGGAGAAACATGGTGCCCAGGAGAGGACTCGAACCTCCACGTCCATACGGACACTAGCACCTGAAGCTAGCGCGTCTACCAATTCCGCCACCTGGGCAGGTGTCGTGGGGGGCGTTTAAGCTGACTGGCGGGGGGCGTCAACCAGATTCGCGCCCGTTTTGAAAGTTTTTTGAAGCAGCCCGATCAGAACGGTCCCCAGGTCCGAATTTCACGAGCACGCGGCGTTATTGCGCCTTGTTCGCCGCGCGCTTGGGCGCTAGATCAAACCTGACCCAGACAGCAGGAGCACCATCATGTCCAAGTTGGTCACGATTTACGGTGGATCGGGCTTTGTTGGCCGCTACATCGCGCGCCGTATGGCAGCCGAAGGATGGCGCGTCCGCGTGGCGGTGCGACGCCCGAATGAGGCGATGTTCGTCAAGCCCTATGGCGCTGTCGGGCAGGTTGAGCCCATCTTGTGCAACATTCGTGATGATGCCTCGGTTGCGGCTGCCATGCATGGTGTTGATGCGGTGGTGAACTGCGTGGGCGTTCTGAATGAGCTGGGAAAGAACGCGTTCGATGCGGTTCAGGCCGACGGAGCCGCGCGAATTGCACGCCTTGCTGCCGCGCAGGGTATTGGCAGAATGGTGCATATTTCGGCGATCGGCGCTGATGCTGAGTCAGACAGCCACTATGCGCGGACCAAGGCACAGGGCGAAGCTGCCGTGCTGCAGCACATGCCAGACGCCGTTATTCTGCGCCCATCGGTTATCTTCGGCACTGAGGACCAGTTCTTCAACCGCTTTGCCGGGATGACTCGGATGAGCCCGTTCTTGCCTCTGGTCGGGGCCGAGACCCGGTTCCAGCCCGTCTATGTCGATGATGTGGCACAGGCCGCGGTGTTGGGCGTGTTGGGCAAGGCCCAGCCGGGTGTTTACGAGTTGGGTGGACCGGAAACCAAAACCTTCCGGGCTCTGATGCAGCAGATGCTGGGCGTTATCCATCGGCGTCGGATCATTATTGGTATGCCGTTCTGGATCGCCAAAATCATGGCGGGCGGTCTGGATATTCTGAAATTCGTCAGCTTTCAGCTGTTTCCCAATCCGATCCTGACCCGTGACCAACTCAGGAATCTGCGGCGCGACAATGTGGTGTCGGAGGGGGCCAAAGGCTTTGCTGATCTGGGGATCGAGCCTACGACGCTTGAGTCGGTTTTGCCGGACTATCTTTGGAAATTCCGCCCTTCGGGTCAGTATGATGAGATTCAAGATTCGGCAAAGAACCTGCGGATCTGATCAGCTGTAAGCGATGATCAGCAGAACCGCACCCAGTATGACGCGATATATAACGTAGGGCGTAAAGCTCACGCTGCGTAACAAGCGCATCATCAGGCTGAGTGCGATGAGCGCAGCGACAAACGCAAAGAGCGCCGCAATTGCGCTGTCTTTGAGCAGTTGCACATCGAATTGTCCGAGAACATCAACGGATAGCAACGCGCCCGAGGCCAGAATGGTCGGGATGGACATCAGCATTGCAATCCGCGCGGCGTCCTCGCGATCATAGCCCAGTTGCCGTGCACCTGTAATCGTGATGCCCGAGCGCGACGTGCCCGGTATCAGGGCCAGCATTTGCCACAGTCCCATGATGACCGCGTCACGCAGGCTCCAGTCGACCGCCTTTCTCGTCTGCGCCCCTTTTTGATCCGACCAATACAGTAGCAGGCCAAAGCCAAGCATTGCCCAGCCGATCACCGCAATCGAGCGCAGGGCGTGCTGCAACCCGGTCAAATACAGGACTGCACCAGCCACCACCGTCGGAATGGTCGCAACGATCAGGCCCAGGGCAAGCCGTGCTTCGGGCTGCTCGGAACGGCCCCGCAATGCGTCCGGCAATCCCGACAGGGCGCGCATGACGTCCTCTCGGAAGTACAGAACGACAGCCCCCAGCGTTCCGACGTGGACCGCGACGTCTATCGCCAGCCCTTGGTCATCGATTCCGGTGAGAAGCGGCAGAAGGATCAGATGGCCCGAAGAGGACACGGGCAGAAACTCGGTGACGCCCTGAATGATCGCCACGAGAATCAGGTGGAATAAGCTCATCTGCTCGGCTCTGCGCTATGGTCGTTTTTCTTATGAACTATGGGTATAAGTGCGGTGTGCGAAAGGAAAGAGTTCAAATAGGTCCGAATCGGAACTAAAAATCAGGATATCTGCTTATTTTGCATGCTGTTTCCTAGTGTTTCTTATATATAGGTCAATATTGCTGACTTTTAATCCCGAAAGGCTTCCCGTAAAGAAGCCGAACCTAGCCAATTCATGGAGTCCGACCCGTGGCCAAGCAACCGATGCTGAAATTTGTGCAGATCGACCGTGACATGCCCGAAAAGCGTGCCGCGGGTGACCGCAAGGAAGACTTTGATGAAATCTATGCAGAATATGCTGCCGAGAAAGCGGCTGAGCAAGCCAGCCGGTGCAGCCAGTGCGGTGTACCCTATTGCCAGTCGCATTGTCCGTTGCACAACAACATCCCGGACTGGCTGAACCTCACGGCGACTGGGCGGTTGGCCGAGGCTTATGCAACCAGTCAGGCCACCAATACGTTTCCCGAGATCTGCGGGCGTATCTGTCCGCAGGATCGTCTGTGTGAAGGCAATTGCGTCATTGAGCAATCGGGTCACGGCACGGTCACCATCGGCTCGATCGAGAAATACATCACCGACACCGCCTGGGACAAAGGTTGGGTGAAACCCGTCGTACCCGGTGTTGAGCGTAGCGAGAGCGTTGGTATCATTGGCGGTGGGCCCGGTGGTCTGGCGGCGGCGGATATGCTGCGCCGGGCGGGTGTTCAGGTCACGGTCTATGACCGCTATGACCGCGCCGGAGGGCTGTTGATGTACGGTATCCCCGGCTTCAAGCTGGAAAAGGACATCGTGCAGCGCCGCAATGATCTGCTGGCCGATGGCGGTGTGACGTTCGAGCTGAACTGCGACGTCGACGCCACGAAATTCGAAGAAATTCGTGCAAAGCATGACGCTGTGATCATCGCGACCGGTGTTTACAAATCCCGTGATCTGACCATGCCCGGCAGCGGGCTGGCAGGCATCGAAAAGGCCATCGACTTCCTGACCGCCTCGAACCGCAAAAGCTTTGGTGACGCGGTGGAAGATTTCGACAATGGCCGTCTGAATGCAGATGGCAAGAAGGTCGTGGTCATCGGCGGCGGCGATACCGCGATGGATTGCGTGCGCACCTCGATCCGTCAGGGCGCGACCTCGGTCAAATGCCTGTACCGTCGTGACCGGGCCAATATGCCGGGCTCGCAGCGCGAGACGCAGAACGCCGAGGAAGAAGGCGTGATCTTTGAATGGCTCAGCGCGCCCAAAGGGTTCACTGGCGATGACAAGGTGACCGGCGTGATGGTGCAGAAAATGCGTCTGGGACAGCCGGATGCGTCGGGTCGTCAGGCACCTGAAGTTATCGAAGGTGCCGATTATGTCGAAGACGCCGATCTGGTGATCAAAGCTTTGGGTTTTGAGCCCGAAGATCTGCCCACGCTGTTCGGTCAGCCCGACCTGCCCGTGACCCGCTGGGGCACCGTCAAGGCGGCATTCCAGACCGGCGAGACCGAGATGGATGGCGTCTATGCCATCGGCGACATCGTGCGCGGGGCCTCTTTGGTCGTGTGGGCGATCCGCGATGGCCGCGACTGCGCCGATGCGATCATCGACCGGTTCAATGCCAAAGCGGCTGTTGCAGCCGAATAAGCCCAGCGATCAGGAGCGACAGCAATGCCCGAATTGCAAGGCCAATGCATGTGCGGTGCGGTCACCGTGACCGCGACCCCTGCGCGCGATGCGCTGGGCGCGTGCCATTGTGATCAGTGTCGCAGCTGGACCAGCTCAATGCTGATGACCTTTCAGGCCGAACCCGGATATGCTGCGTTGGGCCCGGTGAAAACCTTCACTTCATCCGACTGGGCCGAGCGCGCCTTTTGTGCCGACTGCGGCTCGGCGCTTTGGTACCGGATCACCCTGCCTGGTGAGATGCACGGACACACACAGATGGCGGCAGGGCTGTTCGACGACACCCAGCTGCCGCTGCAAATTGAACTCTATATCGACAAAAAGCCCGAGGGCTACGCGTTCGCAGGCGAGCGCAGGCAGATGACCAAAGCAGAGGTCGAAGCCATGTATGCCCCCTCTGATCAAGGAGACAGCCAATGACCAAATATGATGCCGATTGGGTGCGGGCCGAAGAAGCCAAACGCCAGTGGATGACTGAAAACGGTCTCTATTCCGAGGAAGAAGAGCATTCGTCCTGCGGCGTCGGCCTTGTTGTCTCTGTCGACGGTAAGCCGTCGCGCAAGGTTGTAGATGCCGGGATTGACGCGCTCAAGGCGATTTGGCACCGCGGTGCGGTGGATGCCGACGGCAAGACCGGCGATGGGGCGGGTATTCATGTCCAGATCCCGGTGCCGTTCTTTTACGACCAGATCCGGCGGACCGGACACGAGCCTGATATGGACAATCTGATCGCGGTGGGTCAGGTGTTCTTGCCGCGCACTGATTTCGGCTCGCAAGAGCGTTGCCGTACCATCGTCGAATCCGAAGTTCTGCGCATGGGCTACTACATTTACGGCTGGCGTCACGTGCCGGTCGACGTCACCTGTCTGGGTGAAAAGGCCAATGCCACCCGGCCTGAAATTGAGCAGATCCTGATCTCGAACAGCAAAGGCGTCGATGAAGAGACTTTTGAGCGTGAGCTGTATGTGATCCGTCGTCGCATCGAAAAAGCCGCTGCGGCTGCTGGGATTTCCGGCCTTTATCTGGCGTCGCTGTCCTGCCGCTCGATCATCTACAAGGGCATGATGCTGGCCGAACAGGTTGCGGTTTTCTACCCCGACCTGATGGACGAACGCTTTGAATCGGCCTTTGCGATTTATCACCAGCGCTATTCGACCAACACCTTCCCGCAATGGTGGCTGGCCCAGCCGTTCCGCATGCTGGCGCATAACGGTGAGATCAACACGCTGAAGGGCAACATCAACTGGATGAAGAGCCATGAGATACGCATGGCCTCCGGAACCTTTGGTGACTATGCCGAAGATATCAAGCCGATCATCGCAGGTGGATCGTCGGATTCGGCTGCATTAGACTCGGTTTTTGAGGTTCTGGTGCGCGCGGGCCGCTCAGCCCCCATGGCGAAAACCATGCTGGTGCCGGAAAGCTGGTCCAAACAGGCGGTTGAGTTGCCGCAGGCATGGCGCGATATGTATTCCTATTGCAACTCGGTGATGGAACCCTGGGACGGGCCTGCCGCTCTGGCCATGACCGATGGTCGCTGGGTTTGTGCCGGTCTTGACCGGAACGGCTTGCGCCCGATGCGCTATGTGGTGACAGGCGACGGTCTGGTCATTGCCGGCTCCGAGGCCGGGATGGTGCCGATTGATGAGGCATCGGTGACCGAAAAAGGCGCGCTGGGCCCGGGTCAGATGCTGGCCGTGGACATGAAGAAGGGCAAGCTGTTCCGCGACAAGCAGATCAAGGATAAGCTGGCGCGCGCTTTGCCGTTTGGTGAGTGGGTTGGCAAGATCCACGATCTGGATGAAGCCCTTGCCGGTGTGGCCGAGACGCCCAAGTTTACCGGCGAAGAGCTGCGCAAGCGTCAGATCGCGGCGGGTTATTCGGTTGAAGAGTTGGAGCAGATCCTTGCTCCCATGGCTGAGGACGGCAAAGAAGCGCTGGCCTCGATGGGGGATGACACGCCGTCGGCTGTGTTGTCCAAGCAGTACCGCCCGCTGAGCCATTTCTTCCGGCAGAATTTCAGCCAGGTGACCAACCCGCCCATCGACAGTTTGCGCGAATACCGCGTGATGTCGCTGAAAACCCGGTTCGGCAACTTGAAGAACGTTCTGGATGAAGACAGCAGCCAGACTGAAATCGTGGTTCTGGGCAGCCCCTTCGTGGGCAATGCGCAGTGGGACAAGCTGGTCGAAAACCTCGATGCACCGCTGGTCGAAATCGACTGCAGCTTTGAACCCGGGCAGGGCGCCCTGAGCGCCGCTTTGTCCCGTGTTAGAGCCGAAGCGGAAGAGGCCGTGCGCTCGGGCGCGGGGCATCTGGCGTTGTCGGACATGAACTCGGGCGAGGGCCGTGTGGCGATGCCGATGATCCTTGCGACCAGCGCTGTGCACTCGCACCTGACCCGTCAGGGGCTGCGGACGTTCTGTTCACTGAACGTACGCTCGGCAGAATGTGTCGATCCGCATTACTTTGCCGTGTTGATCGGCTGTGGCGCGACCGTGGTGAACGCTTATCTGGCCGAGGATTCGCTGGCCGACCGCATTGATCGCGGGCTGCTGGATGGGACGCTGACCGAAAACGTCGCGCGCTATCGCGAGGCGATTGATCAGGGCCTGCTGAAGATCATGGCCAAGATGGGGATTTCGGTGATTTCGTCCTACCGTGGAGGCCTGAACTTTGAGGCCGTGGGCCTCAGCCGTGCGATGGTGGCCGAGTATTTCCCGGGCATGACCAGCCGGATTTCCGGCATCGGCGTCACCGGGATTCAGGCCAAGGCCGAGGAAATCCACGCCAAAGGCTGGGACACCGGTCTGGACGTGCTGCCCATCGGTGGATTCTACAAGGCACGGAAATCGGGCGAGACCCATGCATGGGAAGCGACCTCGATGCATATGATGCAAATGGCCTGTAACAGAGCCTCATATGAGCTGTGGAAGCAGTATTCGGCCAAGATGCAGTCGAACCCGCCGATCCACCTGCGCGACCTGATGGATTTCAAGCCGCTGGGTAAGTCGGTGCCGATTGAAGAGGTCGAATCGATCACCTCGATCCGGAAACGCTTTGTCACGCCGGGCATGTCGCTGGGCGCGCTGTCGCCCGAGGCGCACAAGACGCTGAACGTGGCGATGAACCGGATTGGCGCAAAGTCTGACTCGGGTGAAGGTGGGGAAGATCCCGCACACTTCGTGCCGGAGCCCAATGGCGACAACCCATCGGCCAAGATCAAACAGGTGGCCTCGGGCCGGTTTGGTGTAACCGCCGAATACCTGAACCAGTGCGAAGAGCTTGAGATCAAGGTCGCGCAAGGCGCAAAACCCGGTGAGGGCGGTCAGTTGCCGGGCATGAAGGTGACTGACCTCATCGCGCGTCTGCGTCATTCGACCAAAGGCGTGACGCTGATTTCGCCGCCGCCGCACCACGATATCTACTCGATCGAGGATCTGGCGCAACTGATCTACGACCTGAAGCAGATCAACCCGCGCTGCAAGGTGACGGTGAAGCTGGTTGCGTCCTCGGGCGTGGGCACGATTGCCGCCGGTGTGGCCAAGGCGAAAGCGGATATTATCCTTATTTCGGGTCACAATGGTGGCACGGGCGCATCGCCTGCGACCTCGATCAAATATGCCGGTCTTCCGTGGGAGATGGGCTTGACCGAGGCGCATCAGGTTCTGGCGATGAACAACCTGCGCGACCGTGTGACCCTGCGGACCGATGGTGGCCTGCGGACCGGTCGTGACATTGTCATGGCCGCGATGATGGGGGCCGAGGAATACGGTATCGGCACCGCAGCGCTTATCGCGATGGGCTGTATCATGGTGCGTCAGTGCCAGTCGAACACCTGCCCGGTCGGCGTGTGTACGCAGGACGAGAGCCTGCGCGCCAAGTTCACCGGTAACGCCGACAAGGTCGTCAACCTGATCACCTTCTACGCGCAGGAAGTACGCGAGCTGCTGGCCAGCCTGGGTGCTCGGTCCATTGACGAGATCATCGGACGCGCAGACTTGCTGGCTCAGGTCAGCCGCGGCTCGGCGCATCTGGACGACCTGGACCTGAACCCGCTGCTGATCACCGTCGATGGCGCGCATGACATCGTCTACAACCGCGACAAGGATCGCAATGCGGTGCCGGATACTCTGGATGCCGAGATCGTGCGCGATGCGGCGCGGTTCCTGAAAGACGGTGAGAAGATGCAGCTGTCTTACGCCATCCAGAACACGCATCGGACCGTAGGCACGCGTGTCTCAAGCCATATCGTGCAGAATTTCGGTATGCAGAACACCTTCCAGGACGACCACCTGCATGTGAAACTGCAAGGCTCGGCAGGCCAGTCGCTTGGGGCCTTTGCGGCACCGGGGCTCAAGCTGGAAGTATCCGGCGATGCCAATGACTATGTCGGCAAAGGTCTGTCAGGCGGTATGATCGTCGTGCGCCCACCTCAGGTCAGCCCGCTGAAGGCGGATGACAACACGATCATTGGCAACACCGTCCTGTACGGTGCCACCGACGGCCACCTGTTCGCGGCAGGCCGCGCCGGTGAGCGGTTCGCGGTGCGAAACTCGGGCGCCAAAGTGGTGATCGAGGGCTGTGGGTCCAACGGGTGTGAATACATGACCGGCGGGGTGGCCGTTATCCTTGGCGATATCGGGGCCAACTTTGGCGCCGGCATGACGGGTGGTATGGCGTACTTGTATGACCCGGAAGGCCGGGCGCAGGCGCTGATGAACATGGAAACGTTGGTGACCTGCCCGGTCAGCGTCGATCACTGGGAAGCCCAGCTGAAATCCCTGATCGAGCGTCACATGGCCGAAACCCATAGCCGAAAAGCCGCGGATATTCTGCAACATTGGGATGTAGAGAAAGCCCATTTCCTTCAGGTCTGCCCGAAAGAAATGCTCAACAAGCTTAGCCATCCTCTGACGCTTGAGGCGGCGGCGGTTCCCGCCGAATAGGCTCTGATAAAGGCGAAAAGACGGCCCTGCGTGCTCGAAATGACACGCGGGGCTTTCATTATGTGGTTGCATAAGAGGCTGATTTCTTGCCCGCGTCGCAGAAAACACCCAGCTTTGGTCATAGTTTGTTCGGGAATTGCAGGCAGTCTGCAGCCGTGTGGAGAGTGAGTTTGGAGTAGTCAGATGCCCACGACCTATACGGACCAGTTCTTCGTCCTTGACCCGGCCAATCCGGGCGCGAACGGGACGGTGGTTGGTTCAACACTCACGGTGCAGAGTTTTGATATCGTCGATCAGAACGACGACGACCTGATCAACCGGCTGAACGATGACTCGGTGGATGGTGTGGACATCACCGCATCCTACTTCAATGACATGGTGACGATCGAGCTGCCCGACGGCTCACAGGTGACCTATACCGGTGTCACCTTCTATCTCGCGGATGGGCGAGAGGTGTTTACCCCGACCGACGGGTCAGTCCTGCAACAGGGGACGTTTGTTTCATCTTCGGTGACGGATTTCAGCGATGATGGGGCGTCCTTCGGCTCGGTCAATATCGACAATGGCGATCTTGGGCCGCCGTGTTTCACACCGGGCACGTTGATCGCCACCCCGGATGGTCCATGCCCCATCGAAGACCTCAAGCCCGGCGATCTGGTGAATACTGCCGACAGCGGCGCCAAGCCTGTGCTGTGGATTGGGCGCACCACGGTTGAGGCCCGCGGCAAGCTGGCGCCCATCCGGTTCGAGGCCGGGATGTTCGGGCTCAGCCAACCGTTGTTGGTGTCCCCGCAGCATCGGATGCTGATCGACGATTGGCGGGCGCCCTATCTTTATGGTCATTCCGAAGTGCTGATAGCTGCCCATTGTCTGGTGAACGGCACCAGTGTGACGCGTGTTGAAGGCGGCGAGGTTGATTATATCCACCTGCTGTTCCGCCGGCACGAGATCGTATTTGCCAATGGGGCCAAAAGCGAAAGCTATTACCCCGGTCATGCCATCGCGCAGACCGAGCGTGATACGCAGGCCGAGGTCATTGGGCTGTTCCCTGAATTGCAGGCGCGTGGGGCGGTTGCCGCCAAAACCGCGCGCCCGGTGATCCGCCCGCGCGACGGGCGGCTGATGTCAAAATAATCCGTTTCAAATACGCCTGTCGCGGCGTATAGCAAGGCATGGCAAAAAAAGCAGGCCGCAAGACTCGCGGTAAGAAAAAACAGGCGACCAAGGCGAATACGGTATCAGGCGCAATCGCGTGGGTGCGACGCTGGGTGCTGCGTGCCGTGTTGGCGGTGGCGGCCGTTTTTGTGGCACTTGTGTTGCTTTACACGGTCGTGAATCCGCCGGTCACGCATACAATCTGGTCCGAATGGCGGCGGCTCGGGCAGATCGAGCGTGAGTGGGTTCCGATTCAAGAGATTTCACCCATCATGGCCCGGTCAGTGGTGGCGGCGGAGGACGCGAATTTCTGCCTGCATTGGGGGTTTGACGTCGAAGCGATCCGCGACGCGCTGGAGGATGGCGGCAGCCGTGGGGCTTCGACCATCACGCAGCAGGTGGTGAAGAACGTGTTCCTGTGGCAGGGGCGCAGCTGGGTGCGCAAGGCACTTGAGACCTCGATGACCCCGGTGGTCGAGATCGTCTGGAGCAAGCAGCGGATCCTTGAGGTCTATCTGAACGTCGCCGAAACCGGTCAGGGCGTGTTTGGGGTCGAGGCGGCGGCGCAGAAATATTATGGCGTCAGCGCCGCGAAGATGAGCCCCGTGCAGGCGGCGCGGTTGGCGGCGATCCTGCCCTCGCCGCGCAACCGCTCAGTGACTGATCCTTCGGTGCGCACACGCAGGCGGGCGGCGTCAATTCTGGACGGAGCGGCCACCATCCGCGCAGATGGACGCGCTGACTGTTTCGAGGATTGAAACCCCGCCCCCACTGGCGCTAAAGCTTTAAGCGTATTCTTTGTTTCGAATGGAAATCCATGGCGCGTCTGTTTCACGTTCCCCTCTCGCCCTATTGTCGCAAAGTTCGCCTGTCTCTGGCCGAAAAGAAGATCGAGGTTGAGCTGGTCGAAGAACGATACTGGGAACAAGACCCGGACTTCCTGCGCCGCAACCCGGCGGGCAAGGTCCCGGTGCTGCGGCTGGATGGGCAGATCATGGCCGAAAGCGCCGCGATCTGCGAATACATAGAAGAGACGCGCCCCGAGCCGCCATTGATGCCCAAAAAGCCCGAAGCGCGGTATGAGGTGCGGCGGCTTGTGGGATGGTTCGATGACAAGTTTCATCACGAGGTGACGTCGAAGCTGCTGTATGAGCGGGTGAACAAGAAGGTGACCGGTCAGGGGTATCCGGACAGCAAGAACGTCAAGGAAGGTGCGCGGGCGATCAAGTATCATTTGGATTACATGGCCTGGTTGCTGGACCACCGCCGCTGGCTGGCCGGGGATCAGATGACATTGGCCGATTTTGCCGCAGCGGCGCATCTGTCGGCGCTGGACTATATCTCGGACGTGGACTGGAACCGGAGTGCCGCGGTGAAGGATTGGTATGCGAAGATTAAGTCTCGGCCAGCGTTTCGGTCGATCCTGGCGGATCAGGTGCCGGGGTTTCGGCCGCCGGCGCATTACGCTGATCTGGATTTCTGATATCTAAAGTAGGACCGGGGCTGTCTGCCCCCGGACCCCCGAGGATATTTATGGCCAGATGAAGGACGGATCGGATTTTAAGGAGCGGGTGGTACAGCAGGCCCTTGCCGAGGGGTTTGTGGCTTGCCGGGTGTGCCGCCCGTGGGATGTGCCTCAAGTGGCCGGGCGGTTGGAGGCGTTTCTGCAGGCCGGGTATCATGGGCAGATGGGGTGGATGGCGGAACGGAGCCATTGGCGGGGCGATCCATCGGCGCTGTGGCCCGAGGCGCGATCGGTGATCATGCTGGCCGAGAGCTATACGCCTGAGCATGATCCGACCGAGGTTTTGGCGCATCCCGCGCTGGGGGCGATTTCGGTCTATGCGCAGAACAAGGATTATCATGATCTGGTCAAGAAGCGCCTGAAACGGTTGGCGCGGTGGCTGATTGCCAAAGCGGGCGGCGAGGTGAAGGTGTTTGTCGACACCGCACCGGTGCCGGAGAAGGCGTTGGGGCAGGCGGCCGGGTTGGGGTGGCAGGGCAAACATACCAATCTGGTCAGTCAGGATTGGGGCAATTGGGCCTTTTTAGGGTCTGTTTTTACCACACTGGACTTGTCCGTGGATGGGGCCGAGGTTGATCATTGCGGGTCCTGCCGGGCCTGTTTGGACGCCTGCCCGACGGACGCGTTTCCCGCGCCCTACCAGTTGGACGCGCGTCGTTGTATTTCATACCTGACGATCGAGCATAAGGGGCCGGTGGATGAGGATCTGCGGGGGCTATTGGGCAACCGGATTTATGGGTGCGATGACTGTCTGGCGGCCTGCCCCTGGAACAAGTTTGCGGTTGCGGCCAGTGATCTGCGCTACGCGGCGCGGGAGGAGTTGAAGGCTCCTCCGCTGGCAGAACTGGCGTCTTTGGATGATGCGGCGTTTCGGGCGATGTTTTCGGGCTCGCCGATCAAGCGGATTGGGCGGGATCGGTTTGTGCGCAATGTGCTTTATGCGATTGGCAATTCTGATCAGCCGGCGCTGAGGCCTGTTGCACAGGGTCTGACTGATGATCCTGATCCGACCGTCGCGGATGCGGCGCGCTGGGCGGTGGCGCGGTTGTCGTAAACGGGCTGGACGCGCCGCAGGAAAACGCTACACCCGATTCTGGCGAACAGATGGAGGACCCGATGGCGCTGGCTTTGGGGGTGGATACGGGCGGAACCTATACGGATGCAGTGCTGATCCGGGATGAGCGCGAGGTGATAGCCTCGGCCAAATCTCTGACCACGCGGGCGGATCTGGCGATTGGGGTGGGCCGAGCGGTATCTGCGGTGCTTGAGATAGCCAACATTGCGCCGGATCAGATCGGCATGGCGTCGCTGTCGACCACCTTGGCCACCAATGCGCTGGTCGAGGGGCAGGGCGGGCGCGTGGCGCTGATCTATGTTGGCTTTCGCGAAAGCGATTTGGAAAAGCATGGGCTGCGGGATGCGCTGAAGGGTGACCCGGCTTTGGTGCTGGCCGGAGGGCACAATCATGCCGGAGGGCAGGCCTCTGAGCTGGATATCGCGGGGCTTGAAGCCTTTTTAGACTCTCATACGGGCATCTCCGGCTATGCGGTTGCGGCGCAGTTTGCCACAAGAAATCCTGCGCATGAATTGGAAGTGGCCCGCGTGATTGCTGAGCGTACTGGTATTCCGGTCACCTGTTCGCATCACCTGTCGGCCAAGCTGAACGGGCCGAAACGGGCGGTGACGGCGGTGTTGAATGCCCGGCTGATCGGGATGATCGACCGGCTGATCGGGCGCGCGCAGGACCAGTTGCAGGCGCAGGGGATCACCGCGCCGATGATGGTCGTGCGTGGCGATGGTGCGTTGATGAGCGCAGAACAGGCGCGCGAACGGCCCATTGAGACCATTCTAAGCGGGCCCGCCGCATCAATTGTGGGTGCACGCTGGCTGACTGAGGCTGAGAATGCGCTGGTGTCTGATATCGGGGGCACCACAACCGATGTGGCGCTGATCCGCGATGGGAAGCCCGCCATCGATCCGGCAGGCGCGCAGGTGGGCGGCTTTCGCACCATGGTCGAGGCGGTGGCGATGCGCACCCATGGTCTGGGCGGCGACAGTCAGGTGCATGTGGTCACCGAAGGCCTGGGCGGCGGCGTCTTCCTTGGACCGCGCCGGGTGCTGCCGGTGTCGCTGATTGCAACCGAGGCCCCTGAGGTGGTGCATGCGGCGCTGGATGAACAACTGCGCGCCACGACCGTGGGGGAGCATGACACCCGGTTTGCCCGTCGAGTGCCGGGTATCCCTGCCGAAGGGATAGGCCCGCGTGAGGCCGTGTTGTTAGAACGTCTGGCAGACCGTGTGGTGCCGCTGAGCGGACTACTGCAGACCCGGATGGAACATGGGGCGCTTAGCCGTCTGGTGGATCGCGGGGTCGTGCAGGTCTCGGGCGTGACGCCGTCGGATGCCAGCCACGTTCTGGGGCGGCTTGCGGATTGGGACGTTGACGCCGCGCGCAAGGCGCTGGAACTGGTGGCGCGAAAGCGGGTTGGGTCAGGCGACCGGCTTGCGCAGTCGCCCGAGGCATTGGCGCAGATCATTGTGGATCAGCTGACCGAACAGACCGCTTTGACCTTGTTAGAGACTGCTTTTGCCGAGGAAAGCAACGGTTTCGACCTGCCTGCGAAAGAACTGGCGCGTCATGTTCTGACCCAACGCGGGCTGGCCAAGCATCGCGGGCTGGTCGCGCTGGATACAGCGCTGAATGTGAATGTGGTGGGTCTTGGGGCCTCGGCCCCCAGCTATTACCCGGCGGTCGGAGAGCGGCTGCATTGCAACATGGTGCTGCCGGAACATGCCGGTGTCGCGAATGCCATCGGTGCCGTGGTGGGGCGATTGACTCTGCGGCGGACCGGCACCGTGACCTCGCCTGCCGAAGGCCGCTATCGTGTGCATCTGGAAGAGGGGCCGCAGGATTTCTCGGATTCCAACAGCGCCTTGCAGTTGCTCGAAGATGTGTTGCGGGGTGAGGCTGAAGGTGCGGTGCGCGACGCCGGGGCTGAAGACATCCGCGTGACCGTCGACCGTGACATCCGCACGGCCAAGATCGAAGCACAGGAAGTGTTTGTCGAGGCGCTGATCACGGTTGAGGCCAGCGGACGGCCCCGCGTGGCGGTGGGGTAGCCCCAAGCGGGGCTACCGGACGGTTACTCTGCCGCGCTGGATCGTTTCGGCAGTACCCAATCCGGGCGCGGGAAATGGCAGGTATAGCCGTTGGGGATACGCTCAAGGTAATCCTGATGCTCGGGCTCGGCTTCCCAGAAATCACCGACGGGCTCAAGCTCAGTCACCACCCTGCCGGGCCAGATACCGCTGGCATTCACATCGGCAATCGTGTCCTCGGCCACCTGTTTCTGCGCGTCATCCACGTAGTAAATGGCCGAACGATAGCTCATCCCGCGGTCGTTGCCCTGACGGTTGATCGTGGTCGGGTCGTGGATCTGGAAAAAGAACTCCAGCAGATCGCGATAGGTGATCTGTGCGGGATCGAACCAAATCTCGATCCCCTCGGCATGGGTTCCATGGTTGCGATAGGTGGCGTTGGGCACATCGCCCCCGGTATATCCCACACGGGTGCGGGACACGCCCGGCAGTTTGCGGATCAGGTCCTGCATGCCCCAAAAGCAGCCCCCGGCCAGAACGGCGCGTTGTTCGGTCATCAGATATCCTCCACATGAATCAGGAATTCGCCATAGCCTTCGGCCTCCATCTCGTCGCGATGGATGAACCGCAGCGAGGCGGAATTGATGCAATAACGTAGCCCACCATGCTCACGAGGGCCATCGGGGAAGACATGGCCCAGATGGCTGTCACCATGTTTCGAGCGGACCTCGGTGCGGATCATGCCCAGCGTGCGGTCTTCCAGCTCTTCGACATGCTCATGCACGATGGGCTTGGTAAAGCTGGGCCAGCCGCAGCCGGATTCGTATTTATGGGTCGAGGCGAACAGCGGCTCACCCGAGACGATGTCCACGTAGATGCCCGGTTCATTGTTGTGCAGCAGCTTGCCTGTGCCCGGGCGTTCGGTTCCGCTGCGTTGGGTGACGTGGAATTCTTCCGGTGACAGGGCGGCAATGACCTCGGGGTCCTTGGTGTAACGGGACATGGCTCCTCCGGTGGTGGGTTGGTGATGTACTATTTGGGCGCATCTGAGGGGAAATCAAAGTCATATTTCAATCTGATCGCGGGCCCGTGCGGGTGATCCGGTACGCCGTTGATCGCGTATCTCTTACAACAGGAGGTGACAATATGTTTCGGATGGCTCTTCTAACGGCCCTGATCTTGTTGGGCAAAGCCGTGCAGGCCGCGCCGCTGACCGCCGAGTTTTCATCGATTGATGGCGGAACCCTATCGCTGGAAGACTGGCGCGGGCAACCTGTGCTGGTGGTCAACACGGCGTCGTTGTGTGGGTTCACCGGGCAATATTCTGACCTGCAGACCCTGCACGAAACCTATGAGGAACGCGGTTTGATCGTGCTTGCGGTGCCCTCGAATTCATTCAACCAAGAGCTGGAATCAGCAAGCGACGTCAAAGAGTTCTGCGAGTTCAACTATAACCTCACGTTGCCGATGACTGATATCACCGAGGTCAAAGGCCCAGATGCACACCCTTTCTACCAAGCCGTCGCTGCCGAGACCGGCTTCGTCCCGAGCTGGAATTTCAACAAGATACTCATTGATCCAGAAGGGGCCGTTGTCGCCACTTACGGGTCGGGCACCAAGCCGAATGCGCCCATCTTAATCAGTCAGGTTGAGGCTTTGCTGCGCTGATCAGGTTGCCGCGCGATTTGCACAGCGAGAATTCCCAGTGTCGTGACACCGACGCCCAACAGGTCCATGGGACCCAGCTTTTCGCCCAACAGGGCTGCGGCTATGGCGACGCCGAACACGGGGTTGAGGAAGTGGAACGTGGCCGCGCGGATCGGCCCGATGCGATCCAAAAGAAGGAACCAGATCAAAGTAGCCAACAGGCCGGGGAACAGGGTTGTATAGGTGAAAGCCAGCACAAAGGGCAGTGTTGGGTGGATGTAGATTGTCTCGAACACCGGCGCGGCGAGGAACAGGGCCGCCGAGCCCACCAGCATCTGCAGCCCGACCACCATCATGAAATTCCCGCCCGAGGTCGCACCGCGCACTGCCAGTGTTGCAAATGTCAGGGCCAAGGCGCCGATTCCGCACAGCAATACGCCAAACAGATCGACACCCGCGCTGATCCGACTGCTCATGATCAGCGCCACCCCGGCAAAGCCCGCCAGCAGCCCGAGGATGCCCAGCGGGCGCAGCCTCTCGGCCAATAGCAGCCAACCGGCCAATGCCACCAGCAGCGGCATGGTCGATGCAATGATCGCGGCAACCGAGGCTTCGACGGTCTGCATTGCGTAGAAGTTCAGACCCAAATACAGGGCATTTTGACAGATTCCGAACAGGATCGTTGCGCGCCATTGCGGCCGTGTCAGATGCCAGCTTTGGCCCATGGCGCGAGCGATTGCGACACCAATCAGCCCCGAAATCAAAAACCGCAGCGCCAGCGAAAACAGCGGTGAGGCATCGGCCACAATGATCCGTGCCGAGGTAAAGGCCGAGGACCAGATCAGGGCAAAGATAAGCCCCATGGCAATGGCGCGCAGATCCATTTCGGCCTCCTGATGACAACCGGGCGACTGTCCCCGGTTTTTGACCCGACCGCAAGAAAAAGGGGCCGCCTGTCGGCGACCCCTTCGATCTTGTGATCTGTCAGCGGCGGTTTAGCCGTTGACGCTGTCCTTCAGGGCCTTGGCGATGGTCATCTTGACCACTTTGTCGGCCTCTTTCTTGAACTGCTCGCCGGTGGCGGGGTTGCGCACCATGCGCTCGGGGCGCTCGCGGCAGTAGATTTTGCCAACGCCGGGCAGGGTGACGGCGCCACCAGCCGAAACTTCGCGGGTGATCAGGCCGGTCATGGCCTCCAGCGCGGCGTTCGCGGATTTCTTGTCAGTTCCCATTTCCTCAGCGAGAGCAGCAACCAGCTGAGTCTTTGTCATAGGCTTTGCCATTTCTTGGTCTCCTTAACGTGCCCGATAATTTGGGCCTCACCGCGTAACTGTAACGGGATATTGTGGGCGAACACAACGAATAGTAGCGCTGAAAACCCTAAAAATATGGGGAAATCGTTGCTTTTTTGCTTCAGAGAAAGGCCGTTTCGTCGAAGGAACGCAATTTCCGGCTGTGCAGACGCTCCAGCGGCATGCCGCGCAGATGCTCCATGGCGCGGATTCCGATGGCCAGATGGCGGCTGACCTGCGTTGTATAGAACGCCGAGGCCATGCCGGGAAGCTTTAATTCGCCGTGCAGGGGCTTGTCGGACACGCACAGCAACGTGCCATAGGGAACCCGGAACCTGTACCCGTTCGCGGCAATCGTCGCGCTTTCCATATCCAGCGCAATCGCGCGCGATTGGCTGAGACGTTGCACCGGGCCGGATTGATCCCGCAGCTCCCAGTTCCGGTTGTCCACCGAGGCGACAGTGCCGGTGCGCATGATCCGCTTCAGCTCATAGCCTTCCAGCTTGGTCACTTCAGCCACAGCCTGTTCCAGTGCGACCTGAACCTCGGCCAGGGGTGGGATCGGCACCCAGACGGGCAGGTCGTCGTCCAGCACCTTGTCCTCGCGCAGATAGGCATGGGCCAGCACGAAATCCCCCAACGCCTGCGTGTTGCGCAGCCCGGCACAGTGGCCGACCATCAGCCAGGCATGCGGGCGCAGCACTGCAATATGATCGGTGGCGGTTTTGGCGTTCGACGGTCCGACCCCGATATTGACCAGGGTGATCCCCGACCCATCCGCGCGTTTCAGGTGATAGGTCGGCATTTGCGGCAGCTTCAGGGGCTGCTCGATCGGAGTGTTTGGATCCGTGATCTCGACATTTCCGGTCGAGACAAAGCTGGTATACCCGCTGTCGGGATCAGCCAGCTGCGTGCGGGCGTAGTTTTCAAACTCCGAGACATAGAACTGGTAGTTTGTGAACAGGACGTGGTTCTGGAAGTGGTCGGGGTCCGTTGCGGTGTAATGCGACAGGCGCGCCAGAGAGTAATCGACGCGCTGGGCGGTAAACAAAGCCAGCGGCCCGGTGCCGTTGTCGGGTTCGTGCACGCCGTTGACGATGTCGTCATTGGTGGTGTTCAGGTCCGGTACATCAAAGGCGTCGCGCAGGGTGAACCCTGCTGGGCCTTGTTGCAGCGCGCTCATCTCGGCATTGTTGGCGACCGCAAAATGTACCGGGATCGGTGTGTCAGATGCCCCGATGGTCACGGGCTGGTCGTGGTTCTTGATCAACAGCGCGATCTGCTGGATCAGGTAGTATCGGAACAGATCGGGCCGTGTAACGGTGATCGCATGTGTGCCGGGTTCCGAAACGTGACCAAAGCTTAGCCGGCTGTCGACCTGCGCGTAAGATGACGTCTTGATGCGAATTTCCGGGTAGTAGGCTCTGAATCGTTCGGTCGGAGCGCCATCGCGCATGGCCATGGCAAAGCTGTCACACAGGAAGCTGGTGGCTTGGTTGTAAAGCTCCTCCAGCCGCGCAACGGCGGCTTCGGGGTCGGTAAATGTTTCGGCCAGCGGGGCCTCGGGCGTATTGATAATGGTCATGCAAGCGGTTCCAGAAGGTCTATCTTTTCGAATGTGCGCACATCTACCAGCCCAAGGTCCGAGATCCGCAGTTCCGGGATCACCACAAGGGCCAGCAACGAGTGCTGCATGTAAGCGTTGTTGAGCTGACAGCCGCAGGCCTGCATCGCCTCGACCATCTTTTGCGCCTTGGCGGCCACTTCGGTTGCCGGGCTGTCGGACATCAGGCCGGCGATGGGCAGTTCCACCAGCGCCAGTTCTTCGCCATCGCGGAAAATCGTGATACCGCCACCCACCTCGGCCAGCCGGTTCGCCGCCAGCGCCATCTGTTCGCGATCGGTGCCGACGACAATCATATGGTGGCTGTCATGCGCCACGGTCGAGGCCATGGCCATGCGTCCCTGATACCCGAACCCCGAGACAAAGGCATTGGTCACCCCGCCCGTGGCGCGATGCCGTTCCACCAGCGCGATCTGGCAGACATCGTCTTCGCCTTCGACCAGCCCGCCGATGATCGGCAATTCGGCCTTCAGCGCCTGCGTGGGGGCCTGATTTTCGACCACGCCGATGACATTGGCCCTGACGCGATTGGCCCCGGCGGGGGCTTTGATTTCAAAATCGGTGCCCGCCAACGCATGACCCAGATGCACCGTGTTGCGCGCAGTCGCAGGCCAGTTCAGGTGCGGGCACTCCACCGTGACCTTGCCACCCTCGGCCACGATCTGTCCGCGGGCGATCACCGTCTCAATCGGCAGCTCGGTCAGGTCCGAGGTCAGGATCACATCCGCGCGCCGTCCGGGTGTGATCGAGCCGATCTCGCGTTCAAGCCCGAAATGGGTCGCGGTGTTCAGCGTTGCCATCTGCAGCGCGACCACAGGATCGCACCCGCAAGCAATCGCATGCCGCACCACGCGATTCATGTGTCCGTCATTGACCAAAGTGCCCGAATGGCAGTCATCGGTGCACAGAATGAAGTTACGCGGGTCCAGACCTTTTTCTGTCACCGCCGTAATCTGGCTTTCCACATCGTACCAGGCCGAGCCCAGCCGCATCATCGACCGCATCCCCTGCCGCACCCGTGCGATGGCGTCGGCCTCGCACGTACCTTCGTGATCGTCAGCGGGGCCTCCGGCCACATAAGCCGCGAAATCAGACCCTAAATCGGGCGAAGCATAGTGTCCGCCCACCGTTTTGCCCGCCCGCTGTGTCGCCGCGATCTCAGCCAGCATCTTCGGGTCGCCATGGATCACACCGGGGAAGTTCATCATCTCGCCCAGCCCGATGATGCCGGGCCAGGCCATCGCCTCGGCGACATCTTCGGCGGTGATCTCATAGCCGGTGGTCTCAAGCCCCGGGGCCGAGGGCGCGCAGGACGGCATCTGGGTGAAGATATTCACCGGCTGCAGCAGCGCCTCATCATGCATCAGCCGCACACCTTCCAGCCCCAGCACATTGGCGATCTCATGCGGGTCGGTGAACATTGAGGTGGTGCCGTGTGGGATCACCGCGCGGGCGAATTCCGCCGGGGTCAGCATTCCGGATTCGATATGCATGTGCGCGTCACACAAGCCGGGGATCATGTAGCGGCCTTGCGCTTCGATGATCTGTGTCTCAGGACCCGTACAATGCGCGGCATCGGGTCCGACATAAGCCACCCGTCCGGCGGCAATGGCGACATCGTGATCGGGCAGCAGCTCGCGGGTATGCACGTTTACCCAGACGCCGCCACGTATGACCATATCAGCCGCCTCGCGACCTGCGGCAACAGCGATAAGGCGGGGGGCGGTGTCGGGCCAACTGGGGAAAGTCTTGTATTCCATGGCCCAACTTTCCCGAATGCGGCAGAAGGTGCAACCCCCGCCGCGCACCTATCATGAAATCATCACAATCCCTGAATAAGGCACCACCCTCAGCGCGTCAGCGCTGCCACCCCCAACCAGAGGAGAGGCCCCGCAGGGGCCGCGACGATGGGCGGGAGGGCTCCGTTCTAGGCAGACACATCCGCCGCGATTTCCGTTCGTATCCAATCGGCAAAAGCAACTGCACCGGGGTTTTCCTCGGCCTGAGGCGACAGCAGCAGGTAGTAAGCCTCGGGCATTTCGGCGCGATGGGGGAAGGGGGCGACCAGTTGGCCCTGGTCGATCAGGTGTCGGGCGATAGTGTCATGGGCCAGGCACAGCCCCCCGCCCGCCATGGCGACCGACAGGCTGACCAGATAGGTGGTGGAATAGGTGATTGGCGGATTTTCCCAATTTAGACCCTGATCTTCGGCCCATCCCGCCCAGTTCGACAGCAGGTTCGAGCAGTCGAACAGCAGTTGCCGTTGCAGGTCCTCCAGCGTCACCGTGAACCCCGGCGCGCAGACCGGATAATAGTGATCGGTCCGCAGCAACTCGGTCCGTACGGTGTCGGCGGGGCGCAGGGAATAGCGGATTTCGACCGCAGCGCCCTCGGCCATTTCGCGGGGCTCCCACAGTTCGGTGAAGATGTTCAGATGCACCTCGGGATGCTGCGCCCGAAACCGGGGCAGTCGTGGGGCCAGCCAGTTGACCGCGAAGGTGATGTTGCTTTGCACCTGCACCGCGTTTTGTTGTGCTCCGGTTACAGCCTGGGTGCCGCGTACAAGCGTACGAAAGGCTTCGCGCACGACGGGCAGATAGGTGATGCCGGCCTCGGTCAGTTCCAGCGCGCGGGGGCGGCGCAGGAACAGGGGCTGTCCCAGATACCCCTCCAGCGACTTGATCTGCTGACTGACCGCGCTTTGGGTCATGTTCAAATCTCGCGCCGCGCCGGTGAAAGAAAGATGCCGGGCCGCGGCCTCGAACGTGCGCAACCACCCCAGCGGAGGAAGCTGTTTCTGCATTTGCATAACCTTGCCATTAGTTTTACTAATGAAATAGGTGCAATTTTTTCGTTGGTCAAATAATCCCGGCGCAGGCACGATTTTCCAAACCTCGAAGGAGCCCGCCATGACCGTCACCAACCTGCGCCCCAACATGGATCACTGGTCTGAGCGCGTCGACATGGCCGCCGCCTTTCGCTGGACCGAGCGGCTGAACATGCATGAAGGCGTGGCCAATCATTTCAGTCTGGCGGTGAACCCGGACGGGACGCAGTTTCTGATGAATGCAAATCAGATGCATTTCTCACGCGTGACGGCGTCGAACCTGCTGCTGTTGGACGCTAATGACCCCGAGGTCATGGACCAGCCCGGCGCGCCGGACCCGACCGCCTGGGGGCTGCACGGCGCGATCCACCGCCATTGCCCGCATGCGCGCTGCGTCATGCATGTGCATTCGATCTTTGCGACGGTTCTGGCTTCGCTGGCGGACAGCACATTGCCGCCGATCGACCAGAATACGGCCACGTTTTACAACCGCTATGTCATTGATGAGGAATTCGGCGGGCTGGCCTTCGAAAGCGAAGGCGCGCGCTGTGCCGCGATGCTGTCGGACCCCAAAAGGAAGGTCATGATCATGGGCAATCACGGGGTTCTCGTGATCGGTGAGAACCCGGCAGATGCCTTTAATAGACTCTTTTATTTCGAACGCGCGGCTGAGACCTATATCCGCGCCTTGCAGACAGGTCAGCCCCTGCGCGTCCTGTCCGACGAGATCGCCGAGAAAACGGCGCAAGAGCTGGACGACTATCCAGGTCAGGCCGAGGCGCATCTGCGCGAGATCAAGGCCGTGCTGGATGCCGAAGGCTCGGACTACGCAACCTGAAGATCCTGTAAGGAGCATCTGCCATGACCGACGCTCATGACGCTGAGGCCGCCCGCTGGAACTATCGCCCCGAGGGACCGGTTGGGCTGAATCCGCTGTTCAGCTGGCCACCGCGCCCGATGGCCATCTTACGGTGGTACCGAGGCGCATGGCTGCCGCTGACGTCATTGACGTTATGCATGGCGCTGGCCCTGATCGCATATCTTGCATTTTTCCCAGCATTAGAGACGATGCAGAGCTTTGCACCCGGCTGGATGTTTCGCATCTGGCTGCTGAACATGGTGCCGCAAATCCTTGTGGCTGGAGGGCTGCACTGGTGGCTTTACATGCGCAAAGGTCAGGGCATGTACAAGAAGTTCGACCGCCGGGACCTGACCCGCGACAACGGAAATTTCACCTTCCGCAATCAGGTTTGGGACAACATCTGGTGGACCCTCGGCAGCGCCATGACGGTGGCGACGGTGTATCAATGGGTGATCTTCTGGGCCATGGCCAATGCCTATGTGCCGGTGATCACATGGGCCGCTGCTCCGGTCTGGTTCGTGATCTGGATGCTGTTCATCCCCATGTGGTCGGGGCTGCATTTCTACTGGGTGCACCGGCTGGAACATCACCCCAAGCTATATAAACACGTCCATGCCGTGCACCATCGCAACGTCAATATCGGCCCGTGGTCCGGCATATCGAACCACTGGTTCGAGAACATGCTGTATTTCACCACCTATTTCATCCACCTGATCGTACCCTCGCACCCGCTGCATGTGCTGTTTCACGTCTATTTTCAGCAGATCAGCCCGGTTCTGTCTCATTCGGGGTTCGAGAAACTCAGGGCCGCGGACACCGACGCCGCCCGCGCGGGGGATTTCTTTCATCAGCTGCATCACCGGTATTTTGAGTGCAACTATGGTACGTCCGAAATCCCGTTCGATAAATGGTTCGGCACCTATCACGACGGTTCAGCCGAGGCGACGGTGCGGACGCGGGCTTATAAGAAACAAATGTACACCTGAACGGAATAGCCGGATTAGTGTCTGATCAGGACTTTTCAAACAGGGCGACAAGGGCGCGATCATCTTTGTTCGGACCGGCGGCCAGCTCTCCGTAGATTCGGACCTCGGGCAATGACAGATTCCTGATCTGGCCGTCCTCAAGAGACCTGAAGGCTTCGGCAAATCCCATCGTCTCAAAGTGCTTTGCGTTGATCGACAGGGCAAACTGGGCACCCGGGCGGGCGACGCGCAGCAGGGTGGGCAAGACCTGCGGGCCCAGATGGCCATGTGTGAAGGTCCCCGAGGACACGATGCCCGCATAGCTGTCGCCCGGGATTGGAAGGCCATCGTTCAGGTCGGCCTCGATCGCGTCGCGATAGATATCCTTGCGCATGGCCTGCTCCAGCATCTCGGCGCTGATATCGGTCGCATCAATCGGCCCCGCACCCAGCCCGACCAGAATGCCGCCGCACAGCCCTGTTCCTGCGCCGACATCCAGAACCGGACCCTGCCCACCGGCGCTGACGAAAGCGCGGGCGGTGTGAATGTGCAGCTGATAATCCTCGAGCGCAGCAAAGCCTTCATCATAGTCCCCGGCCCACTCTGCATAGAGACGCCTGTTATCGTCTGGCGATTTCAGCGCGTAGGCGGCGTGCAGGTTTGGGGGTTTGTCGCTCATACATCAATGAATGCGTATCCGAGGATTCGAATCAAGTGCGTCCATCCGGCGCTTGCATCCCTGCGTTGGGCGGATCATCAAAGGGACATGACTCAGTGCTTGTTCTCTTTCGGCCATGGCTATTCGGCCCGTGCCATTTCGAAACAGCTGGACCCGAACGCCTGGCGCGTCATCGGGACCACACGGGACCCCAGCCAGCTTGACGCCATCCGCGCGTCGGGGGCGGAACCGCATGTTTGGCCGGGCGAAAGCCCCGATCTGGACGGGGTGACCCATCTTCTGATCTCGACCGCGCCAAGCGCCGAGGGCGACCCGGTTCTGGCCCAGCTGCGCGATGAGATCGCCGCGCGCGCCGGGCAGTTTGAATGGGTCGGGTATTTGTCGACGACAGCGGTCTACGGCGATCATCAGGGCGCATGGGTCGACGAGACGACCCCAGCGACCCCCACAGCCCGACGGGGTCAGTGGCGGTTACTGGCCGAGACCCAGTGGGCCGAGATTCCGAACCTGCCGCTGCATATTTTCCGTCTGGCTGGCATCTATGGGCCGGGGCGCGGCCCGTTCTCAAAGCTCAAGCGTGGCGGGTTGCGGCGGATCATCAAGCCGGGGCAGGTGTTTTCGCGCATTCATGTGGACGATATCGCGCAAGTTCTGATCGCCTCGATGGCACGCCCCAATCCGGGGGCGATCTACAACGTCTGCGATGATGAACCCGTCCCGCCACAGGATGTCATCGGCTATGCGGCCGAGTTGCAGGGCCTGCCGATGCCGCCCGCCATAGCCTATGACGAGGCTGATCTGACTCCGATGGCGCGCAGTTTCTACAATGAAAACAAGCGGGTTCGGAATGATCGGATCAAGTCTGAACTGGGTGTCTCACTGCTCTATCCCAATTACCGGGTGGGGCTTGAGGCGCTGATGCAGCACCAGAACGCGACCGCAGCCGAGCGCTGAAGCTTGTCAACAAAGCGCCGTGGGTTGTAAGGGGGTCCGATGGATGACCGCTCTGCCCCTTTGAAGATCACCGTGTCGACGCTGACCCGTCAGCGCCCAGAAATGCTGGCGGCGCTGATCCAAAGCTGGGGCGCTATGACCCTTCCGCCTGACTGCACCGTGCTGTGTCTGGTGGTCGAAAACGATGCCTCACCTTTCAGCGAATCCACGGTGCGTGCGGCAGGTGAGACACTGACGAATGGCGCAACGCTGGATTATGTTCTGGAGACCGAACCCGGCATCCCCTTTGGCCGTAACCGGGCCGCGCACGAGGCGCTGGCGCAGGGTGCGGATTTGCTGTGCTTCGTAGATGATGATGAGGTCGTGGCCCCCGACTGGCTGGAGCGTCTGGTCGCCGGGTACCGCGCCAGTTCGGCGATTCTGTTGGGGGCTCCGTTACGGGCAGCGGGACCTTCGGGGCGGAAACCGCGTTGCAACGGCTAATGCTGCGCAACATCAGCAATCGCTATCTCGAAAAGGAGCGCGCGGCAGCGCGGAAGGCGACCCTGAACGATACGGGCGGCGTGACCATCGTCACCAACAACTGGCTGGCCGAGACGCGGCTGTTCAGCGAAACCGGACTGTGGTTCGACGAGGCCATGCGTATGACCGGCGGCACCGATGCCAAATTCTATGCCGAGGTGGTTGCGGCCGGGTTGCCAGCAGGTTGGGTCGCGGATGCATTTGTCTATGAGACGATACCGCCGGACCGGCTGTCGTTCTGGTATCAGGCCGCGCGGGGGCGGGACCAGGCCAACACGCATATGCGCCGCAAGCTGGATCAGAAACCGAAAGGGGCCATAGTCGGTTTCCTCAGCGCCCCACTGCGGTTGGTGGCGTTGTTGGTGCTGATCCTGCTGTTGCCGTTTCAGCCGGACAAACGGTTGATCCAGATCGCCCGCACCGCCGGTTGGCTGGTCGGCGTGCTGGGCATTCCCTTTGGCTATAAATCAGCGCTCTATAAAAAGGTGAGCGGTCACTAGCCGGGCAGAAGCCTTGCACGTGCGTCTTCGGCTTCATCCCGCATTGCCTTGGCGAAAAGGACGACGTCGACGCCAGTGGCAATGAAGGTCACACCCAGATCGGCGCAGCGCTTCTGCATCACTGGATCAAGGGCCAGAATACCTGCTGCCTTGCCCGCTTTCACGATCCGGCTGAGCGCGTCCATGATGGCGGCGTCCACATCCGGATGAGTCGCATTGCCGATATGGCCCAGATCAGCAGCCAGATCAGCGGGGCCGATGAATACGCCATCCACCCCATCGACGGCCAGAATTTCATCCAGCGCCGCAAGGCCGGCGCGGTTTTCGACCTGCACCAGCAGGCATACCTGATCATCCGCCGTTTGCAGGTAGTCGGGAATAGCCGAAAACTTCGATGCCCGCGCAAGGGCCGAGCCAACGCCGCGCGTCCCGGTTGGGGGATAGGTTACGGCCCGGACCAGCTCTTGCGCCTGTTCGGCGCTTTCGACCATCGGGATCAGCAGGGTTTGCGCACCGGCATCCAGCACCTGTTTGATCATCCATGTCTCGCCCACGGGCAACCGAACCGCCGCATGCGCGTCCGAGGCCTGAACGATTTGCAACTGCCCTAGGATCGAACGCAGGTCATTCGGCGCGTGCTCACCGTCGATCAGGAGCCAATCAAAACGGGCTGTGGCGGCCATCTCGGCGGCGTATGAATCAGCCATCCCCAGCCAGCAACCCAGCTGCAGTTGCCCGGCTTTGAGGGCTTGCTTGAATGTGTTTGTCGGTGCTGGCATCGCTTTCTCCCCTTGCTTGCCAAGGGTGTAGAGCGTTCGGGCCTGTGCCTCAACGCATGTTTTCGTCAGGCTACAGACAGGATCATGTCAGCCGCCTTTTCCGCAATCATCATGGTTGGCGCATTGGTATTGCCCGAGATCAGGGTCGGCATGATCGAGGCATCCACCACCCGCAGCCCGTCAATGCCGCGCACGCGCAGGTCGGGGCCGACCACTGCCATATCGTCATGACCCATTTTACAGGTCCCCACAGGGTGATAAATCGTGTCAGCCCGGGCGCGGATGTGGTGTTCCCAATCCGCATCGCTTTGGGCGGTATCGGTGCCGAACATCTCTTTGTGCCGATAAGGGGCCAGCGCCGGGGCTTGCATGATCTCGCGCGTGAGGCGGGCACCTTTGATCATTGTGTCCAGATCGCGTGGATCGGATAGGAAGTTTGGGTCAATTGCGGGCGGAGCCTCCGGGTCGGCGTTGTTCAGCAGAACGGTGCCCCGGCTTTCAGGCCGCAGCTTGCAGACATGGCAGCTGTAGCCATAGCCCATATGCAGCTTGCGCGCGTGGTCATCGACCATTGCGATGGTAAAGTGCAGCTGAACATCGGGACGGTCCAGATCAGGTGTCGTTTTCAGAAAGGCCGCCCCTTCTGCAAAGGGCGTTGCCGCCATCGATACCCCGTCCTTACGCCATCGATTCAGGTGACCCAGCAGTTTCATGCCCCCCACCGGGCCGATACCAAAGGTGTCCGTATCCTTGGTCTTATACGAGATCGTAAAGTCCAGATGATCCTGCAGGTTCTGCCCTACCCCTGGCAGGTCATGCGCAACGGGGATGCCGTGTTGCAAGAGCACCTCGGCATCTCCGATCCCCGACAGCATCAAGACCTGAGGCGATTTCAGCGCCCCGGCACAGACCAGAACCTCTCGCGCGGCGTCTATCTGCAGGTCTGCGCCTTTTCCGCTTTTGCGATACTGCACCCCGGTCGCGCGCTTACCGTTCAGCACCAACCGCTGCACATGGGCGCCGGTGATGACGGTCAGATTGGGGCGCTGCATGACGGGGAACAGATAGGCCGCCGCTGCCGAGCATCGTTCGCCATTGCGCGCAGGATCATGAAACTGGGTGACTTGATAGAGACCTGCGCCTTCATTGTCGCCCCGGTTGAAATCTTCGGTACGCCGGTGCTGCATCTGGGTGGCGGCATCTACAAAGGCGCGGGTGATCGGGCGTTCCTGTTTCTGATTGGACACCTGCAGCGGACCGGTATCGCCATGCAGGTCATCCGCTCCGCGCTCGTTATTCTGAGACCGTTTGAAATAGGGCAGCACGCTGTCCCAATCCCAGCCTTCGCAGCCCAGATCGGCCCAGCCGTCATAATCCTGACGTTGACCACGTATATAGAGCATCGCATTGATGGCACTGGACCCACCCAATGCGCGCCCGCGTGGTTGATACCCCTTGCGCCCGTTCAGACCGGGCTGGGGCACGGTTTCAAAGGCCCAGTTGTTGATCTTTGGCCGTCCCGGCAGCATGGCGACCACCGCCGCAGGCATCCGCACCATCAGGCTATCGCCGCGGCCACCAGCCTCAAGCAGGCAGACACGGGTTTGGGGATCCGCGCTCAGCCGGTTGGCCAGAACCGCCCCTGCCGAGCCTCCGCCCACGATCACATAGTCGAATTGCATCCGCCTTCCCCTTGTTGCCGATGGCGGCCACTGTGAAGGGCGGTTGAGAAAAGGCAATCATGACGCTGCGGCGGAGTGAGGTCGACGTAGAGTGATAGTTTTTAGTTATTAATATCATCGAAAAACAAAACTTATTTGCATGACCCAGATTTGCTAGACCTACGCCAAGACAGAAAAGAACGAGTCGTTAATGCCATTTTCCAAACCGCAGGCAGGGCCGATCCGCGCATTCACGCGCAGTGCCCGGGCCGATGACAGGCGCAAAGACGCTCAGGACCCCTGTTTCTTGTACCCAAGTAAACCGCGCGACGCACACATCTAGCCAGGACTAGGAGACCGATATGGACGGAAGTGACACCCCAAACATGGGCAAATGCCCTGTAATGCATGGCGCCGAGGCCCGAACCAACCGGGACTGGTGGCCGAACCAGCTGAACCTGTCGATCCTGCACCAGCATGGGGTGGCCTCGAATCCGATGGGTGAGACGTTCAACTATGCGGAAGAGTTCAAAAAGCTCGACCTTCAGGCGCTGAAGGATGACCTCTATGCGCTGATGACCGACTCGCAGGATTGGTGGCCCGCGGATTACGGTCACTATGGCGGGTTGTTCATCCGCATGGCCTGGCATAGCGCGGGTACCTACCGGACGGCGGATGGTCGCGGCGGTGGATCGACAGGCTCGCAACGGTTTGCGCCGCTCAACAGCTGGCCCGATAACGGCAACCTGGACAAGGCGCGTCGCCTGCTGTGGCCGATCAAGCAGAAATACGGCAACCAGATTTCCTGGGCGGACCTGTACATTCTGGCCGGGAACTGCGCGATCGAATCCATGGGCGGCAAGACCTTTGGCTTCGCTGGCGGTCGTGAGGATATCTGGGCCCCCGAAGAAGACATCTATTGGGGGACCGAGACCGAATGGCTGGCCCCGACCGACAACCCGCACAGCCGTTATTCCGGCGAACGTGATCTGGAAAACCCGCTGGCCGCCGTGCAGATGGGCCTGATCTATGTGAACCCCGAAGGTCCCGATGGTCAGCCCGACATTCTGGCGTCTGGCCGCGATATCCGCGACACCTTTGCCCGGATGGCAATGAATGACGAGGAAACCGTTGCGCTGGTCGCCGGAGGCCACACCTTTGGCAAGGCGCATGGTGCCGGTGATCCCGGACTGGTCGGCCCCGAACCCGAGGCCGCCCCGATGGAAGCCATGGGCTTTGGCTGGATCAACGATTTCGGCAGCGGCAAGGGCGATGACACCACCACCAGCGGAATCGAGGGCGCATGGACCGCGAACCCGATCAAATGGGACAACGGCTATTTCGATCTGCTGTTCGGCTATGACTGGAACCTGACCAAAAGCCCCTCGGGCGCGTGGATCTGGGAACCGGTGGGCGTCAAGGACGAAGACATGGCCCCTGCAGCGCATGATCCGTCCAAGAAGGTCAAAACCATGATGACCACCGCCGACATGGCGATGCGGATGGACCCGATCTATGGCCCGATCTCGAAGCGGTTCCACGAAAACCCCGAAGAGTTCGCCGATGCCTTCGCCCGCGCGTGGTTCAAGCTAACCCACCGCGACATGGGCCCGCGCTCGCGCTACCTTGGGTCCGAGGCGCCGACCGAGGAACTTCTGTGGCAGGACAACGTGCCCGCCGTCGATCACGAACTGATCGACGGCGCGGATGCAGCGGACCTCAAGGCCAAGATTCTGGCCACCGGGCTGTCGGTGTCTGAACTGGTCTCGACAGCATGGGCCTCGGCCTCGACCTATCGGGGTTCGGACATGCGCGGCGGTGCCAACGGTGCCCATGTGCGTCTGGCCCCGCAGAAGGACTGGGACGTCAACGAGCCACTGAAACTGGCCAAGGCGCTTGAGGCGCTGGAAGGCGTGCAGACCGCGTTCAACGCCGCGCAATCCGGTGGCAAGAAGGTCTCGCTGGCCGATGTCATCGTGCTGGGCGGTGCGGCGGCCATCGAACAGGCGGCCAAGGCAGCCGGTCAGGATGTTGACGTGCCCTTCACCCCGGGCCGCACCGATGCCGCGCAAGAGCAGACGGATGTGGACAGCTTCGCGGTGATGGAGCCCATCGCCGACGGCTTCCGCAACTACCTGCGCAAGGAATACTCGGTCCCGGCCGAGGCGCTGCTGGTCGACAAGGCGCAGCTGCTGACGCTATCCGCGCCCGAGATGACCGCGCTGGTTGGCGGG